>NZ_FPBH01000001.1 GCF_900116445.1 Paraburkholderia aspalathi | reverse complement strand
GTCAGCCTCTCTTATGACAAAGGCCCCTTGAGCGTCGGGGCGGCCTACCAGGTCGTCAACAATATCGGCGGCCTGACGCCTGCGACCAGCACCTACGGCAGCACCTACTTCGGCGTGACGATCCCGGACAGCTCGCAAACGATCTTCACCGCGGGCGCAACGTATAAGTTCGGCGCGGCGAAAGTGTTCGGCTCGTATATCTACAGCCACGTCTATCCCGCCGACTATCGCAACGACTCCTTCTCCACCGCGGTCCAGTACTTCATCACGCCGGCACTCGTGCTCGATCTGCCGTTCTACATCGACTTCGTTCATCACGCAGGCCAGAGCGGTACGCGCATCACGACCGGTCCGACGTTCGACTACTTCCTCAGCAAGCGCACCGACGTCTATGTCGGCGTGGACTACAACCACCTGACCGGCGCATGGACGACTCTCGCTGCCGCCTCCGGCTCGAACCAGCCGTTCTATGGCTTCAACTCGCTGTTCGAAGCGACGATCGGTCTGCGCCACAAGTTCTAATCTGCGGTCCCAAAGATATGTTCGGCGTCTCCTGACGCCGAACATATCTCTCTGAAGGCCAAACAGCATCGGGACGCGCAATCGTGTCCCGATCGTCAATGCACGGCCCCGGCATCAAAAGGCGGGCCTCGACCCGCCAATTCCGTCTATCCATTCCTGAAGGAACACTCATGAGAATCGGTATCCCTGCCGAGAGCCGTGCCGGCGAGACGCGTGTCGCCGGCACGCCGGAAACAGTCAAAAAACTCACCGCACAGGGGCATACCGTTCTGGTGCAGAGCACGGCAGGCGAGCGTGCCCACTTCCCCGACAGCGCCTACGCACTGGCCGGGGCAACGTTGGTCGAATCGGCCGAAGCCTTTGCCGCCGATCTCGTTCTCAAAGTACAGACCCCGACAGAAACCGAACTGCAGCACATGAAGCGTGACGCGATGCTCGTCGGCATGCTCAACCCGTTCGACGTCGATCAGGTCGCCCGAATTCGCGCCGCAGGCCTATCCGCATTCGCACTCGAATCGATTCCGCGTACCACGCGCGCGCAAAGCATGGACGTGCTGTCGTCGCAAGCCAATATTGCCGGCTACAAGGCTGTGCTGCTGGCGGCGAGTTTGTACCAACGCTTCCTGCCCATGCTGATGACCGCTGCGGGCACCGTCAAGGCGGCACGCGTACTCATTCTCGGCGCGGGCGTCGCGGGCCTGCAGGCGATTGCCACGGCAAAGCGATTGGGCGCGGTGATCGAAGCGTCGGACGTGCGCCCCGCCGTCAAGGAGCAAATCGAATCGCTGGGCGCAAAGTTTCTCGATGTCCCGTGTGAAACCGACGAAGAACGTGAAACCGCCCAGGGTGTGGGCGGCTACGCGCGCCCGATGCCGGTCTCGTGGATCGCACGTCAGGCCGCTTTAGTCCATGAGCGGGCCAAACTGGCGGATATCGTGATTACGACCGCGCTGATTCCGGGGCGTACCGCACCTACGCTGCTTAATGAAGAGACGGTACGTCAGATGAAACCCGGCTCGGTGATCATCGATCTGGCCGCGGGCAAAGGCGCAAGCGTGGGCGACAGGCGCGGCGGCAATTGCCCACTGACCGAAGCGGATGCGGTGGTGCTGCGCCACGGTGTCCACATCGCCGGCTATACGAATTTGCCGGCCATGGTCGCAACGGATGCGTCTTCGCTCTACGCGCGCAACGTGTTCGACTTTTTGAAACTGGTCATCGATACCGACGGCAAACCCAGGATCGATGCCAGCGACGATATCGTGGCGGCCACCTTGCTGGGTCACGACGCCTCGATGCTGAAAACGGCATAAGGAGACGCAATGGAACTCATCACTCACACCACCACCAATCTCATCACTTTCGTTCTGGCGATTTACGTCGGTTACCACGTTGTGTGGAACGTGACCCCGGCGTTGCATACGCCGCTGATGGCCGTCACCAACGCGATATCCGCCATTGTCATTGTCGGCGCCATGCTGGCGGCAGGGTTGACCGTGGGCGGCACCGGCAAAGCGTTCGGCGCACTCGCCGTGGCGCTCGCGGCCGTCAACGTTTTCGGCGGCTTCCTCGTGACCCGCCGCATGCTCGAGATGTTCAGGAAAAAAGACACTAGAAAACCGGCCGCAACCGAAGCCAACGGAGTTTCGCGATGAGCATGAATGTCGTCACCTTGTTGTACCTGGTTGCCTCCGTCTGTTTCATTCAGGCCCTCAAAGGGCTGTCGAATCCGAAAAGTGCCCGCCTGGGCAATGCCTTCGGCATGGTCGGCATGGCGCTCGCCATTCTGACGACGCTCGCGTTGATCGTGAAGCAGGCGTCCTCGCTCGGCTCGGACCTGATGCTTGGACTGACGGTGCTCGTCGTCGCGCTGATCGTCGGCGGGGCGATCGGCACGGTTGTTGCCGCGCGCGTCGAGATGACCAGAATGCCCGAGTTGATCGCGGCCATGCACTCGTTGATCGGGCTGGCCGCAGTTTGTATTGCTTATGCGGTGGTCTCCGAGCCGTCCGCATTCGGACTGGCCGCAAGCGGCGGCGAACTGCCTTATGGTAATCGCGTCGAGTTGTTCATCGGCACCTTCATCGGTGCCATCACGTTCTCGGGGTCAGTAATCGCGTTCGGCAAGCTGTCGGGCAAGTACAAGTTCCGCCTGCTCCAGGGCGCACCGGTCGTCTATCCCGGGCAGCATGCACTTAATCTTGCACTTGCGATCGCGATGGTCGGCTTCGGGATCGCGTTCTTCCTGACCCAGTCATGGTTGCCCTTCATCGTCATGACGGCGATCGCCTTCGCGCTCGGCGTGCTGATCATCATCCCGATCGGCGGCGCCGACATGCCGGTCGTCGTCTCGATGCTCAACTCGTACTCGGGCTGGGCCGCCGCGGGCATCGGCTTTTCGCTGAACAACCCCATGCTGATCATTGCCGGATCGTTGGTCGGCTCTTCCGGCGCAATTCTTTCGTACATCATGTGCCGGGCGATGAACCGGTCGTTCTTCAGCGTGCTGCTCGGTGGCTTCGGTGCTGAAGCCGCGGCTGAAAGTGGCGCAAAGCGGGAACAACGGCCGGTCAAATCCGGTTCCGCCGATGATGCCGCATTCCTGCTCGGCAATGCGGAATCCGTGGTGATCATTCCGGGCTACGGTCTCGCGGTTGCGCGCGCACAGCATGCGCTGAAGGAGTTGACCGAAAAGCTTACAAACAAGGGCATCGACGTCCGTTATGCGATCCATCCGGTGGCCGGGCGCATGCCGGGTCACATGAACGTGCTGCTCGCCGAAGCGGAAGTGCCGTACGACCAGGTATACGAAATGGACGACATCAACGCGGAGTTCGGCCAGACCGATGTCGTGCTCGTGCTGGGCGCCAACGACGTCGTCAATCCCGCCGCAAAGACCGACCCCACGTCGCCAATCGCCGGCATGCCGATTCTGGAGGCTTATAAGGCGCGCACCGTGATCGTCAACAAACGGTCGATGGCGTCCGGCTACGCCGGTCTCGACAATGATCTGTTCTATATGGACAAAACGATGATGGTGTTCTCGGACGCCAGGAAGGTCATCGAGAACATGACCAAGGCGCTCGAATGAGCATCCATAAGCGCCGACTATCGGCCCAGACAACTTTGATCTTTGTCGACTGGGCCTTGAGACGCTACCGTATAGCGTGCTGATCCCGCATTCACAGTTATAGGCCCTCTCCATGCATGCACTTGTCATTCACGCCCCACTCGATCTGCGCATCGAGGACGTTCCCACGCCTGAACCGGAAGCCAACCAGTTGCTCGTACGGGTTCGTGCCGGCGGTATCTGCGGTTCGGATCTTCACTACTTCAATCATGGCGGTTTCGGCACGATTCGCATCAAGGAGCCTATGGTGCTCGGTCATGAAGTGTCCGGCGCCGTCGCGCGCGTGGGATCTGGTGTGACGGATATGTCGGCCGGCACCCGGATCTCCATCAGCCCGAGCCGACCGTGCGGTCTGTGCCAATACTGTCAGCAAGGCCTGCAGAATCACTGCCTGGATATGCGCTACTACGGCAGCGCCATGCGCACGCCGCACGTGCAGGGCGCATTCCGGCAGGAGATCGTGATCGACCGTTCACAGGCGCACGTCGTGGCGGACTCGTTGAGCGATGCGGAAGCCGCGATGGCCGAACCGCTTTCGGTCGCCCTTCACGCCGTTCGGCGCGCTGGTTCGTTGCTCGGCAAGCGGGTGCTCGTCACAGGATGCGGACCGATCGGCGCGTTGATCGTGGCTGCCGCGCGCAGAGCCGGAGCAGCGATGATCGTCGCAACTGACGTGAATACGCTACCGCTCGACAGCGCGAAAAAAGTCGGCGCCGACCTCGCGTTCAACATCGCGGAGACGCCAGACGCGCTCCAGCCGTTCGCGGTCGACAAGGGTAGCTTCGACGTTCTGCTCGAGGCGAGCGGCAACGCGGCGGCACTGCGCGGTGCATTCGACGTGCTCAAACCGCGCGGCGTGATCGTCCAGGTCGGTCTCGGTGGCGACATATCGCTGCCGATTAATGTGATCGTCGCCAAGGAATTCGATTTGCGCGGCGCATTCCGCTTCCACGAGGAATTCGCCATTGCCGTCGAACTGCTGAACAAGGGATTGATCGACGTGAAGCCCTTGATCTCGGGTATTTTCCCGTATCAGGATTCGGTCAAGGCGTTCCAGACAGCGGGCGATCGTTCAAAGTCGATGAAGGTGCTGGTGAGCTTCGATTGATTGCGCACGACGCGGCGATTGCGCAGCCATGCGTGATCGCCGCTTCACGTCATCTGTGTCGGTCACGTCATCTTTTGCTACCAGCACGCGCGAAGCGCAATCGTCGTTGATCATGAAAGAGCCGACGTCCCATTGCAGACGTCGGCTCTCGCCCTTCTCTCTCTGTGTTGCTCAGTTATTGCATCGCGCTTCGAGTGCATCGATAAACGCGCGGTTCCAGCGGCCTTCCTTCATCGCCCGCATGGTTTTGGCCTCTGCTTCGAGAACGGCTAGCGCTTTCTCGATGACGTGCGCGGCATCGTCCTGCGGAATGGCCAGCAAGCCATCCTGATCGCCGACGACGATATCGCCCGGATTCACCACCATGCCGCCGACCGACACCGGCACGTTGATCTCGCCCGGACCGTCCTTATACGGACCGCGATGCGTGACGCCACGCGCGTACACAGGAAAGTCCCGCTCGCGGATTTCCGCGACGTCGCGAATTGCGCCATCCACCACCAGCCCGACGACGCCCACGTGAGCGGCATAGAAGGACAGAATCCCGCCGACCACGGCGTTGTTCAGATCGCCGCCCGCGTCTACAACGAGAACGTCGCCGGGACGGCAAAACTCCAGGGCGCGCAGGTAAGTCAGGTTATCCCCGCCACGTGAGCGCACTGTGACCGCGGTGCCGGCCATCGTCTTTTTGCCGGGCCGCTGATACGGGTGCAGGCCCACGCTGCCGATGCTGCGATGCATGTTGTCGCTGAGCGCAGAGACGGGGATGTCGTGCAATGCGCTAAGGATCGTGTCGGCAGCCTGAGCCGCCGACGGGTTCTTCCTGATGGCTTTGTACATGGTCGATCTTCGCTTCCGGATGTAAGGGGGAGCAGCTCGTGCAGGTCAGGAACGACCCGGCACGACGCCGCTGCGGCACGGATATAACGGTATATCGCCCCTACGAATCGCGCCAAGACGGCTTCGTTCTTGCACGATAGGAAACGCTTATGAAGCGCAATAATCAAAAAGCGGCGGCGCAGCGATGGGTTTCTTGCTGAGGGACGATCGTGCGGTGCCAATCCAAACGGAAGTTTGTAGCGAGCAAGCCGTGTCTTCAACATCCAGCAACCGCTACAACGAAATCGCTGTCGATCGGCTTTCCCACGAAGCGGCCGGCCAAGCCGCTAGCTGCTGCACGGGGTCAGCGGCTCGCGCTCGGAGGATTTTCTTCTTTGAGCCCACCGTGCTGGTGGACGTCATCCCCGCCATACTGATTGCATGCGAGGAGACGCTCGGTTCTGTCGCGCCGCCGTTCCATTCCAATAAAGATGACGAAGCGATTGAGATGGCTAATGACACCGAGTACGGCCTTCCCGCATGCCTGCATAGCCGCGATGCCGCACGCATCTGGCGCAATGCTGGAGGTGTCATGGGCTCCGTATTCAAGAAGGAGAGGAACGACGGCAACGCGCGCGGACAATCGGACGGCCGTCGCGCTGAACCAGGGAAGCAGGCCCGTGCGGTCGCGGCGGTCTACGTATTCAAAATGCTGGCCATACGGTTTCGTGCTCTTCTCCATACTGCCTGTCAACGTTCCCTGCAGCAGCATAAGTTTCCAGCAGATACCGGAAGTCCGCCGCGTCTTTCGGGTTGGACTGCCCACGGTCCAGCCGCGCGATCACTTTCGTCATCACGAGACCCGGAATCGATGCAACGGGGTGTTGATTCGCTTGCGCGTTGCGCCTCAGCCGGACCTGCTGTTCGATCCATTCGCGATGCGGTTCGCTTGCCGAGCGGGCGAAATTGAGCGTTGTGGCCTTGCTGGAAATGCCAGTAGCCGGTGGTCGCGGCAGTGGGGGAGTTTGCGTGAGGGTCGATTCAAAGCCGGTGGTCACCATGGAGGAGTTTGCCGACCCAGACTTCTCCGACTCGAAGATGGCATGCGGCGGATCGTCTTACGGTCGATACCCGTAAGACGCTGGCTCTTGTTACGCTCGAGTAGCATGAATACGGTGCTTTGCAGGTGCGGCTTCAAGACGTTCACTCCCTGAACTACTTCTTGTTCGAAGGAGACGAAGATAGACGTCCTGCAACACTTCTCCCGTCAGCTCAGTCGACGGTCGTCAGATGGGGGAATTTGAAGTGACCATGCCCGGGGGAATTTGACCGACCGCCGGGGATCAATATCCCCGAACCAGCGACCCGACAGGCGGTTCTTGACACGTACGCGAGAGCGTTTGCGCAGTACCCGAGGACGAGGCTCCTTCTGCTGACTCACGCGAGTCATCGCACCGGCCTCATCATGCCGGTAGCGGAGATTGCGCAAATGGCGAAAGCACGGGACATCGATGTCATCGTCGATGCCGCGCTTACGTGGGGGCAGATTGATTTC
Organism: Paraburkholderia aspalathi; assembly: GCF_900116445.1. Lineage (GTDB taxonomy): Bacteria > Pseudomonadota > Gammaproteobacteria > Burkholderiales > Burkholderiaceae > Paraburkholderia > Paraburkholderia aspalathi. Next base: position 581,806 of record NZ_FPBH01000001.1, on the reverse strand, counting down.
AAGGTCACCGATCTGCACGCAGATTTTGTGGGCTTCAATCTGCACAAGTGGATGGGTGCGCCGCTCGGCGTCGGATTCATGTATATCCGCAAGGAGCGACTGCCCGACATCGACCGTGCCTTCTGCGACGAAGACAATCCTCCGGACGATATCCGTTCCCGCGTGCACTCCGGTACCACGAACACGGCGAATGTGATGACAATTCCCGCTGCACTGGCCTTCCATGACAGCATCGGCATTCAGAACAAATGCGCAAGGTTGCGGTACCTGCGAGAGTATTGGGTCTCCCGTGTGCGGGACGTAAAAAACGTTCAGATCCTGACACCAGATGACCCGCGTTGCTACGGCGCGATTACGTCGTTCCGGATCAAGGACAAGACGACGAAGAACGACAATGTCAGGATCGTGAACCAGATGTATGACCAGCACAAGGTTTTCACAACGCGGCGCGGCGGGATTGCGGCCGGCGATTGTGTACGCGTGACGACGGCCGTGTTCACGTCCCCCGCAGACCTTGACCGTCTGGTCGCGGCGATCGAGGATGTCGCCGCGAGTTAGTCCTGCGCTCGAAGGGTCGCCTTAGCCGGTGCAACGTCGATCAGGGCACGTCCCTACGCCCCCTTCCTGGTTACCGACCTCCTCTTGCCACGCCTGGCTTACACATACTTTCATCTCGTCGTACCCGCAGGGCGAAACGAAACCTGGCCAAGTATGAGAGGCTGGCCACCACACACTTGATGCTAGTATCTTCCTGAGGGCTAAAATAGCTCTAAGGGTAAGCAACGCGTGGAGGTTGATCGTGCCTGGAATCAAGCAAATGGCAACGGCGGCGCCCAGATCCGGAAAGATCGGTGCGGGCAAAGGCGTTGCGACGAAACAGACTGGCAAGAGCACGGGCGGTGCTGTCGCGGCAAAGCGCATGGGCAAAAACGTGGATGTTATTGTGACGACGAACCGTGTGGGCAAGAGCGCGGACGCCGTTGCGGCACCAAAACGCGCGGGCAAGACCGCAGACGTCGTCGCGAAGGGAAAGCGTGCGGGCAAGATCACAAACGTCGTCGTTCCAGCCAAGCGGGCGGGCAAAACTGCAGACGTTGTTGTCGCGGGAAAACGTGCGGGCACGGCCCTAGGCGGCGCTGTGCTGGTCTCGCGTCGTGCAGCAAAGGGCGTGATGCCTATCGTGGAAGTCAGATTCGGACATGTCTCGGTTTCAGTGCAGAAGCCGACCGCGGCCGACGTCAAGCGTGCAGTCACCGCGAGCAAAAAGGTCGCAAAGGGTCTTGGTGAACGCCTTGTCAGACCCGGTGTGAGCTTGCGCCACCCGCCGGGCGTGCCCGTCTTCACTGCTGATCCGCGCGACCCACAACGGGTGGTACGGCGTCTTCATGGCAAGGTGGAGCGAGGCCATTTCGTGAATGGCCAGTTCGAACCCGAAAAATCCCCCGCGTAGTTTCGTATGGCGAGAAAAACTCCAATACAAAAATCAGTCAGCGATATCGTCAAATTCGCCGTAGCCTCCGGCAAACCGCTCGCCATCGTCCTGGCAGGCCACAATGGTTCGGGGAAATCGACCATGTGGTATGAGCACATCGTCGACGACCTCCGTATTCCGCTGATCAACGCCGACCGGATGATGCTGTCCATTCTGCCGGAAAAGGACAGTGACGGCCATTTGCGCCCTTGGGCGCAGATCCTGCGCGACACCGATACCATGTGGATGCAGGTCGCGCAAAAGGGCGTTGAGAGCTTTGTTGCCCAGGCGATGGCCAATCAGGTGCCCTTTGCCACTGAAACGGTTTTCTCTCACTGGAAGGCCCTGCCTGACGGCGAATACGAGAGCAAGATTGGGCTGATCCTCAATCTGCAGGCGGCGGGCTATTTCGTCATGCTGCTCTTTGTGGGTTTGAGCAGCGCAGCACTCTCCTTGGGGCGTGTGTCCACGCGCGTTGCGGCCGGTGGACACAATGTAGCATCAGACAAGATCCTTGCACGATTCCCCCGCACGCAACGGGCCATCGGTGCCGCATTGACCATCGCGGACGCAGCGGTGCTTGTCGACAACAGCCGGGCTCTGTCTCAGGCGTTCACGCCGTGTTATGCCCGCACGCGCACAGACCTGTTATTTGATATTCGTACGGACGGCGCCGCGCCTCAGCAAATCACAGCGTGGCTGGATATTGTGGCGCCGCAGACGCCGCCACCACATCGCAAGTCGTGACGGGACTCAGTCAGACCGACGGCCTGACCGCCGCTTAGCCCACGTTTCGAGAATCTCAGCGTGCCCGTGGGTATACCGGAGGTCGTGACCGTCCTGATAGGCTGGATGCGATACTGCTCAAGCTGGTGCCCTGCCCCTCGGTCCAGATGTGCGTAATGTCCGAGGCGAACACCTGATTGGGCTCGGCCGGTGTGGAGTTGCGGTTCAACGCGTTCGGCGGGGAGTACCTATCCGACGCTGACAATGGTGGCCCGATCGAGACGCACGCCGTCGCGTGCCGCGATCTCGGATTGCCGATGCACCGGCGTGTGGTTCGCATACTTCGCCACGCTATTCCGAAAGCGGAATAGGGCAGAGGATTTTTTGGTTACCGCTCGCGGGCTGATCCTGATCGGCTCCGTTATGCCTCCGCGGCCGCGATCGGTAACCAAAAAATCCTCTCCCATATTTACCCAGCGATATAAGAGACACACGACAGCAATGGAAATGCTGCGCGCAGGTGTTGGTCGAACTGTGATCGCATTGTGGCTGGGCCACGAGTCGGCGGAGACAACCCAGATGTATCTTGACGCTGATCTCGAGATGAAGTCAGCGGTGTTAGCCAAGACCACGGTACCGAGCGCGCGTCGCGGGAAGTATCGGCCTCCCGATCCACTTCTGAGGTTCCTCGAGTCCTTATAGGCCTGAACTATGCCGCGCGAACGACGGAACAAAATCGTACGTCTCCCATCGCTGTCGACTGTGCGGCATAGTCCGGAAGGCGGCATAGGCAACAACGATGTCGGCCAGCAAGCTCGGATGCGCGATGCTGCGCTCGATCGGCAGCCCCGGCATGGGTGGTTGCACGATATGGCCGCAACCGGTGCAGATCCGCTTGCGACGGATCCTGCGGATGACCTTGAACATCGCCGTGACGCGCGCGAGTTGCTCGGACACGTCCTCGCCGAGCAACTCCATGGCGTTGTTGCACTTCGGGCACGTCGAGTCGGGCTCGAGCACGCGTTCTTCGCGTGGCAGATGGGGCGGCACGGCTTCCTTCGGGGCTGCCGCAGACACGCCTGAACTCGATGCACGAGCGCGTGCACGGCAAACATCGGCAACGCCGCTGCCCGCTGCCAGATCGCACGTCACCGGCGCAGCAGGAACGATATCTAGTGGTGCGTTCATCGAAGGTAGCGGCGGCGCTTCCGCGACGAACAAACAGTTCCTCGCAAGCGCTGGGATACAAGTCTGATTCTGGAGAACGGGTACCCGGCACCGCCTAAGGTCGGTGAGCGCCGCATGCTGCCATAGAACGGAGTGTGCCCCATGTCAGCAACGGCCCCTTCCGCGACTGGTTTCTATTGTGCCGGGTCAACCAACACTTTCATTTTCCGCCCAGCCCGCAGTTCCTCGAAACCTTCTGAGAGTACATTCTCCAGCGGCACGGTTTCCACCCAACCCGTGGTCCTGTAGTGTCCGCGCTCCATCAGGTCGATCACGCTCTTGTAGTCCTTGCCTGTGTAACAGAGCGTCCCCTGTATGCGCCGTTCCCGCATGACAGTCTCGAGCAATGGTGTAAGCATTGGCTTGTCGTAGATTGCAACACTCACAAGAGTCCGGTGCTCGCCCAACGATTTCAACGCAGACGAGATTGCAGCCGGGACGCCAGCGGCGTCGTACGCGGCATCGACTCCTTCACCGTTGGTTCTATCCGCGATAAAGGCCGGCACGTCAACGCTCGTCGGATCGATAGTGCGCGCTCCTAGCCCTTCAATTGCTTTGCGACGGATCGCCGATGGCTCTACCACGTCGATCTCGGTTACGCCCATACCGCGCAAAGCGAACCACAGACCTATGCCAATCGGACCCGCGCCGAAAATAAGCGTACGACTCTGGTCGGTCACATCTCCGAGGGTGGCCGCGTGGTAGGCGACCGCCATTGGTTCGACCAATGCGCCCATTTCGACGGGAACGTTGCCGGTTAGCTTGTGAACCATGTGACTCGGTACGACCGCATATTCCGCCATCCCACCATCGGACGAGAGTCCCTGAAATCCGACACATCGGCACACGTTGTAAAAGCCGGATCTACATGGCCTGCACATGCCACAGCGAATGACCGGTTCGATCGCGACGTTGTCCCCTTCCTCGATACCGGTGACGTCGGGCCCCACTTCCACTACAGTTCCCGAGAACTCATGCCCGATCACGACGGGCAAGGTCTTGCCAGTCAGTGGATGTGGCTCAGTCTTTGGAATCAGGACCGGACCGTCGTAGTATTCGTGGATGTCAGTACCGCAGATGCCGTTTCGACTGACCTTGATCTTCACTTCGCCTTTCGATGGCGACGGCTCTGGAACGTCGTCAATTGTGATTTGGCGATTACCATAGTAGACAGCAGCTTTCATAGTGAACGACTCCTTCTGTTAAATACAGAATTCACGTCGCACGTCACAATGCGACACTCTTTGCCCGCAGAGTAGTGGGCGGCTACCAACGTGGTGGTCTTTCTTTCGATTAGCCTGAAACACTTCCTGGAAGGTTCATTTCAACCGAATGGGAAAACCGCCGTCCCGGTCGATATGGTTTCAAGAAATTTGAGCTTGTCTGGCTCTTTGATCAATTCGCCGATTTCTCTTTTGAAAGGCCATAGAATTCAAAATAGACGACATAAATCAGCATGACGTAGTTGAGTAGATCAACCCAGGTGAGCGGGTCACCGCCAAAGCCGGGTACTATTTCCGCTTCATGAAGTACCGATACGGCAAACCATCGCGTATAGATTTCAAAAGAGATCAAACCAAGGCCCCAGCAAATCGATGCGCGTATTACACGATTCGTCAACATGCCAAACCGGTTCGGCCAATTGCCCGCAACGTTGGCCCAGAAGATCAGCCAGAAAGCGATCCACACACCCAACTGAGCGGGCCAGATTGGGAGCGTTGTACCGAGTTTTTCGAGAGCGCTGGAAGGAATGAGAACCCATCTGAGCAGCGCGAGATGTCCTGCGTAGAGTGCTGTCCCCAGTAGAAAATTTCCGACCAGTGCCGCAAGCGCCGTCTGACTTTTTCGCTTCAGCATGCTCCACGGCCAGTTGTCGAAAATAAGGAAAGTCGTTAGCCACGCGACGATAACGGAATAGAACCAGCCGATCGCCACCGGCAGGGCAAGCAGGGGCGCGTGAGGCTCAGAAGCAGTCGTCAGGTTCGGGTATATAAGCAGAAAATAACCGAGTCCCGTGAGGCAACAACCGCCGGCCAATTGCGCGACACTGCCAACTACAGGTCTCACCCCGCTATCTGACCACGGCCATCCGGACATGCCTGTAGCCAGAATGCCGAAGCCATAAAAACCGATCAACACGATAAGGCCGGCCGCGCCATATCCGACACCGCCGACTGAGGTAAACGTCGGGTCCAATGCGCCATAGCCATAGACGAGTACGCCCGGCAAGAGGAATGCAAGCCCAACCGTAACAACGGTCGCGATACAGCCCCGGGCAGGTTGTTTGAACGTCGAGAACCCGGCCATACCGAAATTAAAACCGATGAAAACGAGCACCAGGATGCCCCAGAACAGGTACATGCCGAACGGCTGCGGGGAATACTTCCAGACGGCGAATTTTGCGTCGACAAACAGACGCCATATGCCAAGGCTTATGGCGTGCACAACAAAAAACACGGCAATTGAGAACACGAAAGGCTGCAGTACTAATCCCGTAGGCGCAACGGAGAGTTCCTCTTGTGCAGCAATGTTGGAGCTGATGGGTTCCATGATCGGCATATCCAATACGATAAAAGTCCGATCGAATAGCGCGCTGGACCCACTATGGTCAATCGCGCGCTTGAAAATCGGACGAAAAGAGCGCAGCCGCGTCGGTCAACGTGGCGCTTTGGAGTGAGCGGGCGTCGACCGGCGACTGGCCGATCGGGCCAGATACCCGGGCGCCAGCACGCTATCGGTACACCAGTCCTCCGTCGATCATCGGTGCCTGTCCAGTCATATAGTCGGCATCGGGTCCGGCCAGGTAGGAAACCAATCCAGCAACGTCGTCTGGTGTTTCAGCGCGACCTAGTGCTATCCCCTCCACGTATTTCTTGTATGTTTCGCCGACGGGCACCCCTGTTATTTCGGCCATGCGTTTGTCTATCTCAACCCACATGTCCGTCCCGACCACACCTGGACAATAGGCATTGACCGTGATCCCGTCACTCGCCAATTCCTTGGCCGCCGCTTGCGTCAACGCACGAACCGCGAACTTCGTTGCGCAATAGACGCCAAGCAATGCGAATGCATCATGAGCCGCAATTGAAGCCGCATTGATGATTTTTCCTTTCTTTTTAAGCGCCTTGAATTTCTTCGCGGCAGCCTGAATGCCCCACAGAACGCCCTCGATGTTAACCTTCAGAATCTGCTCTACCTCCGCCGGTGTGACATCGAGAAGGGCTTGCACTTGAGCGATACCGGCGTTGTTCACCATGATGTCGAGGGTGCCTAGTTCATCTGCAGCATGTTCGACGGCAGCATAGATTTCGTCCCGCTTCGACACATCGGCCACGTAGATGGTCGCCCGTCGGCCGAGATCGCGAATCTCGGCAGCAACCACCTCCAATTTCTCTACGTTGACGTCAACCAACGCAAGATCGGCACCGTCCCTCGCGAGCCGCAACGCAATGCCGCGGCCGATACCTTGCCCGGCGCCCGTGACGAGCGCCACCTTCGTATGAATGGTCATCTGATTTCCTTTCGTAGAAATTTGATCCGGCAGCCCTATTTCCCTGCCTCAGGAAGAATGTGCTGCCGGACCGTCGCTTTCATCATGCGCGAAACACACTGCTGTTCCGCCATGCCTATCGCCTCATGAGTGAATTTTTATGTCTGATCTCTGTCGACACCTTGACCTGTGTTCAGCGCCGAATGTCCTCGGTCGCGTTACAACCGGTGATGAACTTTCGGAAGCCCGAATACGGGCGTCGGAATGCCTTCCATGCGCGCCTTCAGTTGTAGCGACAGATACTGCGAGTAGTGGCGCGACTGATGCAGATTGCCGCCGTGGAACCACAGCGCCTGCTGCTGCGTCGGCTTCCACATGTTGCGCTGCTCGCCTTCCCACGGTCCCGGGTCTTTCGTCGTAGCGGAGCCGAGGCCCCACACTTTGCCCACCTTGTCGGCGACTTCGCGAGAGATCAGATCGGCGGCCCAGCCGTTCATCGATCCATAACCCGTCGCATAGACAACGAGGTCGGCCGGCAACTCGGTGCCGTCTGACAGCAGCACCGAATGCGCTTTCAGCTCCACCACGTCGACGCCACTTTTCAACTTGATCTTGCCATCGGCGACGAGATCGGACGCGCCGACGTCGATGTAATAGCCCGAGCCGCGCCGCAGATACTTCATGAAGAGACCCGAGCCGTCGTCGCCGAAATCGAGCATAAAACCCGCGCGTTCGAGCCGCGCGTAAAACTCGGCGTCGAGTTCCCGGATCTTCTCGTAGACGGGAATCTGGAACTCGTGGAGGATCTTGTAGGGCAACGACGCGAAGGTCATGTCGGCTTTCCATGTCGTCATACCCGAGGCGACCGCACGCTCGGAATAAAGATCGCCGAGCGCATGCTCCATCAGCGATTCCGACTTCACGATATGCGTCGACGAGCGCTGGACCATGGTGACGTCCACGCCCGCTTCCCATAGCGCGCCACAGATGTCGTGCGACGAATTATTCGCGCCGATCACCACCACTTTCTTGCCGCGATACGCATCGGGTCCCGGATGTTGCGACGAATGGTGCTGCTCGCCCTTGAACACGTCGCGGCCTTTGAACGCGGGAATATTCGGTTTGCCCGACATGCCCGTTGCAAGCACGAGTTGTTTGGGGCGCAGCGTCAGCGTCTCGCCGCCACGCTCGACTTCCACCACCCATTCTTTCGCGGCTTCGTCGTAGCGCGCCGATTTGCAGGTGGTCGAGCTCCAGTAGTTCAGCTCCATCACCTTCGTGTACATCTCGAGCCAGTCGCCCACTTTGTCCTTAGGAGTGAAAACCGGCCAGTTGTCGGGAAACGGCAGATAAGGCATGTGGTCGTACCAGACGGGATCGTGCAGGCACAGTGTCTTGTAGCGCTTGCGCCATGCGTCGCCCGGCTTGTCGTTCTTGTCGAGGATGATGGTCGGCACGTTCAATTGCCGCAGCCGCGCACCGAGCGCGATGCCGCCCTGTCCGCCACCGACGATCAGACAATACGGCTGCTTCGTCACACCCAGCGTTTCACTTTCATGCTCGCGATGTTCCTTCCAGCTCGTTCGGCCAGCGCGCGCGCCGTGCTCCGCGCCCATCGGCCGCTTGAAATTCTTCGGCTCCTCGTGGCCCTTCAGTTCGCTCATCACCGTGAGCAACGTCCAGATCCGGCCGTTCTTCAGGCGGATGAAACCATTGCCGCGCGCAACGCCCGTCTCGAACGTGATCCACGCCTGCGCGATCCCATCCGCTTCGGTTTCGGGCTCACCCGTTGCGACGCGAAAATTCGAGGGTTCGGCGCTATCCAGTTGCGCGTCCAGCATCGCAGCGATCTGTTCGCAACCTTCCATGGTCTTGATGTTCCAGGTGAGACTCACGAGGTCACGCCAATAACAGTCCGGCTGGAACAACTCGACGACGGCGGGAATGTCCCGGTTCGCGAGCGCAGTGTTCAGTCGCTCGAGCATGCCTGCTACGACAGAGATAGGATTGGCTTCGGCCACGGTTACTCCTCCATTAGAACGGATGGTCAATACATTGCTGAAGGCGGGTTTCTCGGCCGCACTGGAATTGGGGCGCTAAAAGCCGAGTGAATCAGCGCCGATGCGGCGGCACAATGTCGTGCTTTGCGATGCGCCGGTAGAGTGTCGCTCGCGACATGCCGAGCAGCTTCGCCGCTTCGATCGGGCGCCACTTGGCCGTCGTGAGCGCGTTGACGATACGTCGCCGTTCGGTCATATCGGCTTCGCATACAGGTGCTTTCGGCGCGCCAAGGGCCGCGGCCGGTGTGCTGTGCCGGTGCAGCGTCTGGAACACCGGCTGGCGCACCCGCGCGAAAAGCGGCTCGCCGCTGCGCGCGAGCCGCAGCGATATAAAGTCGCTTCCCATGCGGGCATCGAGCAGCCGTAAGACGCGGGTATTGAAGAGTTCCGACGCATCACACGGCAAGCGATCGAGGCCCGGCACGCATTCCCTTGCCCGGCGGTTCGCGGCAACAGCCCAGCCGCGCTCGTCGAAGGCAATGAGGATCTCGGGCTGCGATTCCACGTAGTGGCGATTGCGGTGTGCAAGCATCACCCAGCGGTTCGCCGTGGCGTGGAGAAAATAGCTGTTCTCGATCAGAATCGCGCTTTGTCGCACGATATGGTTGACGAGGCGCTGGCTCTCGCGTTCGTCCGGCGACAGTACGGCCGATGCGTCCAGCACGCCAATCAGCTCGCCGGAAAGGCCGAAGATCGGTGAAGCGCTGCACGTCAGCGTAGTGAACGCGGCGCGAAAATGGTCGAATTTGTGCACTGTGATCGGCTCGCGGTCGAGCAGCACGGTCGCGATGCCGCAGGTGCCTTCCTCGCGCTCCGACCAACACGAACCCGGGTACAGCCCCGCGCGCTTGAACGCGTTGCGCCGGTCAGGGTCGACGCGATAGTCAATCGTCACTCCAGCCGCGTCGGTAAGCATCACGCAATAGTCAGCTTCTCGCACCATCTCGTGCAGCTGCGACAGGCACTGCCCCGATGCGCGCAGCACCCGTTCCTCGCGTTGGCGAACATCGCGAAGCTCCGGCGTCGTGAGGATACGGGGCCCGACCGTGGCACCCGGATCGAGGTGATGTTGTTCGAGCGAACGCCGGTACGATGACACGAGTCGGGGCGACGCACCGTCGCCCGGGCGGGGCGCACGCGCCTCGATTGCACTGCGCACGCGTTCGATATGTCGGGTCTGCGGAACATAGGGCATGGCGAGTCTCCGGCGGTCCGATAGCGGCGCGCGCATTTTGCGCGGCACATCGATACTTCGTTGGTTCAAGTGTTGTACCACGCGCTTTCGCAGAGATCACACCGCAATGCACCATCGACCTCATTGAGACGTTCGTCTCAGATGAGGAGATCGACTGCAAACCTTCGGCCGATGCTCGAAGGTCGACGTCGTTTAACGAAGCGACGAGAGGCAGTTGCCGGTTGGATTGTGTTGAAAAAGTCTTGTTTTGGATCAGGGCGCGGGAGTTGGCACGACGTTATCGAGTTGTGACGATCGGCGAAGTGGTGAACTTGGGCAAGGCGATCCTCATTTCTCGTGGAGGTGTCCGGAATTTTGTGTAAACGGGTTGAGGTTTAACCCGGCACCAGCCGCTCTTCGAACTGGATCGTGAAGCGGTTCAGTGCGGCCTTCCAGTCGCGGATCGGCATCGTCCACTTCTTGCTGATGTTGTTCAGGGCCAGGTAAAACAGTTTGGTGACGGCCTCATCGGTCGGGAACGAGCACACCCTTATTGAAGGGAAGACATACCTTGATTGTGGTGCCGTTTCCCGGCGAACTGACAAGATCGATTTGACCACCCAGCATCAGGACGCGCTCCCCCATCCCCGCCAGCCCGAACGATCTTTTTCTGATCTCCAGAGGATCGAATCCTTTTCCGTCATCCCGTACTTCCAGCAGACAGGCATCCGGCGTTCGCTCGAGCGTGATGGTGACCTGCGTGGCCGCAGCGTGACGGGCAACATTGGTCAGAGCCTCCTGGACGACGCGAAACAGCACGATAGCCCGGTCCTCGCTCAGCACGAGAGTCTCATCCTGCAAGTGGAGGCGACACACTGTGCACGGATTGCGGTTGAACTCGGCAGCGAGCCACTCGAGCGCAGCCACAATGCCTGCGTCGAGTGCAGCAGGGCGTAGCGACGCGATGACGCCCCGGACAACCTGCATGGTGGTGTCCACGAGGGAGGTCAATGCCCGGACCTGTTCGACGAGCTGGGGGTGGCCGTCGCCAAACCGCATAGCTAATACCGACGCCCCCATACGAAGCGCGGTCAGGTGTTGTCCCAGTTCGTCGTGCATTTCCCGAGCAATGTGCTTGCGCTCTTCCTCCCGAGCCGTCTCGCGACGGGAGGTGAGCTCCCGCAGCATCTCGTAGGACTCCTGCAAGCGGTGCTCCGCTTCCTTGCGGTCCGTCAGATCGAGCACGAAAGCGACGCCCTCCTTTCCGCCTTCTTCGAACGTGGCGACGCCAATCAGCACGGGCACGCGGCTGCCGTCTTTGCGGAAATACTCCTTTTCGAACGGTTCCAGGCGCCGGTTCACTTTATGTTCTGGTATCCACTGGCGCAAGTCACGGTCGAGCCATTCCGGTGGGGTGAGATCCGTCCAGCGCAGCCGGCCCGCCATGAGGTCCTCGCGCTCGTATCCCACGATGCGCAGAAACGCGTCGTTGGCCTCTAGAACGCGACCGTCGAAATCCCATATGAAAATACCGATGATGTTGGCGTCGACGAGGCGCCGGATCTTCGCTTCGCGTTGTTCGAGGTCGCGGTACAAGTGGGTATTCTCGAGCGAAGTCGCCGCCTGGGAAGCAAGGAGCCGAAGCACCGCAATCCGGGCAGGCGCGAAGACGCGCGTGGTCAGATTGTTTTCGAGGTACAGCGCACCGATGAGCTTCGCCTGATTCATCAGGGGCAGGCAGAGAATGGAACGGGCGCGTTGCCCACGGATGTAAGGATCCGAAGCAAACGGGGGCTCGGCTGTGGCATCGTCGAGAATGACGCTCTCCCGGGTGCGCAGGACATAGTGAAGGACCGACTCCGGCAGCACCGTCGCGGTGACGGGGTCGTCGTACAGTTGCACGTTGAACGTGTCGCCTCCGGTCGTAGCTTCTGCGGCGATGCGCTGCTCACCGCAGCGTGGCAGAATCAACAGGCCGCGCTCGGCGCCGGCCTGTTCGATCGCCGTGCGCATGAGCGTCTTGATCAGCTTCTCCAGCACGATCTGGCCCGACACAGCCTGCGACACCCTGATCACAGTGGCGAGGTCGAGCTGTTCAACCGTCGTCGCGATTGTGCTCGTCGGGGCGGGCGCGGACTTTTCAGTCCTAAGGTACGGATACGCTTCCTCAAGTTGCCGTACCTTCCCGTCGGCTCCCCAACGCATGTAGCAGTAGCAGGCGTCCTGCAAATACACACGGGCAATTTTCTCAAAACCGTGTGCCGCGTAGAAGCGGGACGCGAGTTCATTGGCGAGCGCCTCATTGTGAACAAAGCCGTTTGCCTGGGCCGAGTGAATAGCCTGTTCGTACAGACGCTCAGCATCGAAATTGCGCCCCTCCAGGCGGGCGAGCTCGGCACCGACCAGCGCGGCGCGGTTCTCGAAATTCTCCGGACAGTTTTCCGCCCAGATCTCCTGTTGCCTGTGATGCACAGCCACAGCGTCCAGGTGCTGCAGTCGCTCCTCGGCTGGTGCGCAGTCGCACCTGGCGGCTCGGGCCAGTGCGGCGTAAAAGTGAAAGTCGGCTTCCTCAAAGTTTGAGGTTGAGGTCCAGAGCAGCCGTTGCGCCTTCGATGCGGCGTCCAGGGCGGTCGCATAGTCGCCCGCCGTATAGCGCGCCTGCAATTTCCGGATCCAGTACCAGCACGCAGCGAGCTTCAAGGCCGGATTGCTGGACAAATGCTGTTCGATACGAAGCTCATTGAACTGCGCGTCGTCAAGGCAGCCGAATTTCAGCGTCAAGCCGCGCAGCATCCGGATCAGCGCGAGTTGCGTGGTGATAGTATCAATGACAAGGCCAAACCGCGCCTTCTCGGCGAATGCGAGGCCGTGTTCGGCTTCGCCTTGCACCTCCGGCAGCGGCGCGCCGGCGAAGAGCAGGTCCGTGTTCATATTGCTGCATGTGTAGGCCCCATGCGTGAGGTCTCCGATCCGGTTCGCCGCTTCGAACGCGCGGCGCAGCAGATCGCGGCAAGCCCGCACGTGTTTCATCCAGGGCACGACGAAAAGCGCGAAGCAAAGATAGGTGCTCGCCTCGAAGCGTTTTAGCCCGCGGCGCTCGACGAGCTCGTAGCCGAGCTGGCCGAAACGGACTCCGGCCTGGTACTCGCCAAAACGCGGTCCGGCGACCATGCCGAGCCTAACATAGGCGACACATGAAGCATCGCAGTTGCCACACTCAAGGCTCAGACTGACCGCCTTGCAGATCGTCAGGGAAGCCAGGTTCGCATCCGCGGACAAGGCCGGCGGCAAGAGCTTACCCAGAACCTCGACGGTCGCAAGCGTTGCCGCGTCCTCCATCAGCGGCAAATCGATCAGAGACTCGATGGTCCGGCCCGCTAGCAGTGACCCGATGCGCCTGTATTCGCCTGGCACCGCGTCCTCTTTCGGATGCAGGGACCACTCGATACCGACATGCCGGAGGTAGTCGAGACCCACAGCGACCGCGCGGTCGCTCTGATCGAGGGTCGCGCAGACATCCATGCGCAGGCACGCAATCTTGGCTTGTTCGACCGTAGTCGTGGCGCGACTAGACAGCGCCGCCAATCGCTCTTCCGCGACCGATAACTGGCCGGTGAGGAATTCGCATTCGGCCCGGTTCAGCTCCAGCGCAAAGATCAGTGCATGCCGTCGCGCCCAGCAATCCTCCGCCAACTGCGCCCCACCCGCGACGAGATAGACGAGCGCCGCGGCGTAGGCAGTGGCCCCCTTGGCGCGCTCGCCCGCGATCAGGTTGAACTCCGCGAGTTGGTCCCGTTCCTCCTGCCCGGTGATCAGCGCGGCGCCGCGGTTGAGCTGACTGACGATGTCGAAGATCGCCTCGTCCCGCTTCTCGGGAGGTGTGTGCGCCGCGAGCAAGCGACCGATCCGGAGGTAGACCTCGGCGCGGGATGCTTCCGGGATCAGCGAATGGGCAGCTTCCTGGATCCGGTCGTGGATGAATCGGTATGAACCTTCCAGGCGCTCGATCAGTTCCTCACGGACCGCCGGCCACAGCGCCGCATGCACCTGCTTCTCCGAAGTCCCGAGAACGATCGCAAGCATCGCGATCGCGGCGGTGTTGCCGAGGCAGGCCAGTAGCTGCAACGCCTGCTGCGTGTCGGCCGGCAGGCGGGTCACCTTGCCAACCATCAGGTCGACGACATTGTCGGTGTAACCCTTGGCGTGAATGCGATCGAGATTCCAGGACCAGCACGCCGCGTCATAATCGAAGGTGAGCAAATCCTCGTCCGCAAGTGCGTGCAGAAACTGAATCACGAAGAACGGATTGCCGGCGGTCTTCTCATGCACCAGCTGCGCCAGCGGTGCGACGCGCTCGGGCTCGCCGTGAAGGGCATCCGCAATCAACTGCTCTATGTGCTCAAGGGCAAGCGGCGCCAGCGCGACTTCATCGACCCTGGCGCCCGTGCTCCTGATCGCCTGGAGCCTGCCCATCAGCGGATGCTGGGCATCGACCTCATTGTCCCGGAAAGCACCGATCACTATCAGGTGTCGCAGGTCCGATCGGCTCAGCAGGTCCTCGAGCAGGTCGAGCGTCGCCGCGTCGAGCCACTGCAGATCGTCGAGAAAGAGCGTCAGCGGATGGTCCGGTCGGGCAAAGACGCCGATGAAGCGCCGGAACACGAGCTGGAAACGGCGTTGCGCCTGCTGCGGCTCAAGCTCCGGGACCGGCGGTGGGTCGCCGATGATGAGCTTCAGTTCGGCGATGAGGTCGGTCATGAGGCGTGCATTCGGGCGCAGCGCCTCCAGCAACGCGTCACGCCAGCTCGCCAGTTCGGTGTCGCTCTTACCGAGAAGAGGCCTTACGAGATTCCGAAAAGCCTGCACCAGCGTCGAATAGGGAGTGTCGCGCTTGTACTGGTCGAACTTGCCGGAGGCGAAGAGCCCGCGCGACGGCACCAGCACCTTGTGCAGCTCATGAACGAGCGCGGATTTGCCGATTCCCGAATAGCCCGACACCAGTATCAACTCCGGAGCGCCGCCTCTGACGACGCGGTCGAAGGACGCGAGCAGGCTCTCGATCTCGCGCGCCCGCCCATACAGGTTCTCGGGAATCAGCAGCCGGTCGGGGGTGTCGTGTTCGCCTAGCGGGAAGTCATCGATGCGGTGCTGACGCTCCCAATCGGCCAGGCAGTGCTGCAGGTCGCGCTCGACGCTGGCCGCGGTCTGGTAGCGCGCCTCGGCCGTCTTGGCGAGCAGCTTCATGACGATCTGGCAGACCCGAGCCGGGATCCTCTCCGACCGCTCGCTGGGCGGCACCGGCTTTCTGGCGATATGGCAGTGCACCCATTCCATGGGGTCGGCGGCCGCAAATGGCAGCACGCCGGAGAGCATCTGATAGAGCGTGACGCCAAACGAATAGAGGTCGCTGCGCGAATCGATCGAGCGGTTCATCCGGCCACTCTGCTCGGGCGCCATGTAGGCGAGCGTGCCGGCGATGGTCTCGGGCGGCTCGGGCGCCTGTCGTTCGCGCGGGAGCCGCGAGGCGATGCCGAAGCCGGTGAGCCGCGCCTGGCCGTCCGCGCAGTTCACCATGATATGGGCCGGCTTGAGGTCCTTATGGACGAGGCCACACTGATGGAGCTTGCCCAGCACCACAGCGATGTCGGTGGCGAGCCGCAAAAAATTTCCCACTTCCATGGGCGCGCCGAGCAGCCGCGCGAGCGGCTCACCGCCGGGATCCTCGAGCACCAGCAGAGTCCGGCCGCCTTCGCGCACGAGCTCCAGTGGCCGCACTGCCCACCCGCCGTCGAGTTCGCCCTTCAATCCAAACTCGTGCGCAAGGCGTTCGAGGACGCCGAGTGGAGGATGTTCGGCGGCGGGCCGCGCAATCAGGACGTTGTCGTCGCCGCCGCCATCGCCATCGTCCGGGCGCCGGCGTCCTCGAGTGAAGACGCGCTCGCCATCGTCCCACAGGATCTGAAAGCTGTTATGCATCGCGTCGGAACCGTACGTAGGCGTTTATCTGTCGCACTCTGCCGTCAGACTGCCGCCTATTGATGATTAAGCGGACGTTAATGTCCGCGTAAACGGACCGAGTGCGCTCGAAACGCAAGTGGTGCGAGGGCATCGCTATGGGCTGCAACGTTCTACCGCCGCAAGCGTCTCGTCAGGATACACCTCGGCGACCTGCCGCCATTGGGATTGGGTCGGCGGGCGCGGTGAGGACCTGCACGCTACCCGGGCTGTGCCGTCGAATGGGTGGGGCCTGGCGCGCCACCGACGCGGCTTCGGCGCCGTGGCTAAACCCGGCCCGAACCGTGCCGCGGAGGTTCGCTGCAGAGGCGCTCTTTGTTCTGAAGCAGCTCAAGCTGACATTGTCTCCTGCGCCACGCTTTCGACCAGTCCGTTGATTCACGGGAATTGGTTGCGCCCTGGTACTCACCTCGACCTGATCGGCGCCTTTATACCTGCCATGCGGGAAAGCGACAACGACTGCTACCTCGGCACATCCGTCTTCATTGACACGGACGAGGCCCTCGCTAAGGCCGGTGACCTGCCTGAGCCTCTTATGCCGGCGTCTTCGGTGCAGAAAAAATTCTCGCGCGACTTGAGCAACTTTGCAGAAAGCAGCATCGGTCGCAAGTCGGCAAACGAAATCACGGTGTACAAGGCGGTAGGGACTGCCTTGGAAGACTTGGCTGCGGCCTGCGCAGCCCGCTGAATCGACTGCCAAGGTTGGTGGAAAAGCGCGTTGTGTGCGCCAACGGTACTGTCACGTTGCTGGCATGTTGACGGGATGCGCCCGACCATCTATCGAACGCTTGCACGCCAGCCGGACACGGCGTAGCACTGAAGTCGTTCGGTTCTAGTGCTCAATATTTGCCGAAAGGCTGGGTTCGACCCCAAGCCGCCTTCCGTTCAGTCCCGAGTTGACCCTAGCAAGAAGGAGCACACCGGTCCTTGGCGCTGAGATCCATACGCGTCGAGTCGGCCGAAAGTCTTCTCAGTCTGCGGGCCGGGGGCAGCTCCGGTGGATAGGTTAGCGAATCAGTGCGGCAAGCTCGCCAAAATCTCGCGTGCTTTTATAAGGACGGGCGTGTCGATCATCTTACCGTCGAGTGCGACGGCCGCACCGCCGCTCGCTTCGCCCGCTTCGACCACACGTCGTGCCTGCGCCACCTCGTCGTCACGCCACGCGAACGCGGCATGCACAGCGGCAATCTGCTTCGGATGTATACATAGCTTGCCGCGAAATCCCAAGCGTCTCGCGCGCCGCGCTTCCTGCTCGATGACGGTCACGTCATCGAACACGGTGGTAACGCCATCGACGGGCGCGGCAATGCCAGCGATTCGCGACGCAAGCGTCAGTCGCGAACGGAAGTAGAGCAACTCGTCGCCGTTGCCTTCGACGCCTATATCGAGCTGGAAATCGATCGTGCCGAACATCAGGCGCTCGACACGTGGCGCGCCCGCAATCGCATCGAGCGCGGCAAACGCGCGCGCGGTCTCGATTAACGGCACGATACCCAAGGCGTCGTGGGCGTCGGTGAGCGCAGCAATCAGCGTGGCGGCATCCTCCGCTTTCGACACTACCAGACCGGCCACGCGCGGCAGCGCGCCAAGCGCGCTGCACGTCGTCGACGAACCAGTCGGTCGTGACCGCGTTGATACGCACATACACTGGCGTGGCCGATGCCGGGTCGTCGGGCGCGTTTTCAGCAAGCCACTCGTGGACTTGCGCGCGTGCTGCGACTTTGTCGGCGGGCGGCACGGCATCTTCGAGATCGACAATCACCGCGTCTGCGCCGGCGGCGAGCGCCTTCGTGAAACGCTGAGGGCGATTACCCGGCACGAACAACCAAGAACGGTATGACATGGTCGGCATCTGTTTCGGCATCAGACCGTGTGCTCTGCGTGCATCGCGGCGATCTGTGCGGCTGTCAGGCCCAGCTCGGCGAGAATCGCGTCGGTGTGTTGCCCCACTGCGGGAATCGGATCCATGCGAGGCGAGAACGACGCCGGTATCCCTGGCGGCAGCAGCGCAGCGACCGGACCGTTTGGCGTTTGCACTTGTGCCCAGCGGCCGCGTGCTGCCAACTGCGAGTGCTGCCACACGTCGTGCATCGAGTTCAGATTGGCGTTGGCGATGCCGATCGCGTCGAGACGCGCGACCAACTGTGCCGCACTCAGATGCATGAACACGTCGTTGATGATGCTGCGCAAGGTATCGCGATTATCGATCCGCAGCGGGTTCGAGCGGAAGCGCGCGTCGTCGGCCAGTTCGGGCTTCTCGAGCACCTTCTCGCAGAACACCTTCCACTCGCGTTCGTTCTGCAAGCCGAGCATCACGGTCTTGCCGTCGCCGGCAGGGAAAGGCCCGTACGGAAAGATCGTCGCGTGCGAGGCGCCTGCGCGCAGCGGCGGAGTCTGATCGTCGATCGCATAATACAGCGGGAAGCTCATCCACTCGACCATGCATTCGAGCATCGATACGTCGATACGGCAGCCGCGGCCGGTCTTCTGACGTTGCAGCAGCGCGGACAGGATATTGGTGTACGCGTACATGCCGGCCGCAATATCGGCAATCGAGCAGCCGGCCTTTGCCGATGCTTCGGGCGAGCCGGTCACCGACAGGAAACCAGATTCGCTCTGGATCAGCAGGTCGTACGCCTTCTTGTTGCGATAAGGGCCGTCGGGGCCGTAGCCTGAAATGCCACAAACGATAATCTGCGGATACTTCTCGGCCAGCGCTTCGTACGACAAGCCGAGCCGGTCGGCGGCGCCCGGCGCGAGATTCTGCACGAGCACGTCGGCGTCGGCCAGCAGGCGGTGCAGCATGTCCTGCGCGACCGGCTGCTTGAGGTCGAGCGAAAGGCTTTCCTTCGAACGGTTGGTCCACACGAAGTGCGACGACATACCTTCGACCCGCGCATCGTACGCGCGGGCGAAGTCGCCCACGCCGGGGCGTTCGATCTTGATTACGCGGGCGCCGAGGTCGGCCAGTTGACGGGTGCAGAACGGCGCCGCAATGGCGTGTTCGAGCGCGATGACCTTGATGCCATCGAGGGGCCTCATGACGACAATCTCCGGATGAGAGTGAAAGACTGGCGGCCTCAGACGATCTTGGCGAGCACGATGAGGCTCAGCGTGATCGTGATTGCGCCGCCGATACGGGTGGCAATCTGGGCGAACGGCATTAGGCGCATGCGGTTAGCGGAGGTGAGGATGGCGACGTCGCCGGTGCCGCCCATGCCGCTGTGTGTGCCCACGACGATGGCAGCGTCGATCGGGTACATGTTCATGCGGCGCCCGATAACGAAAGCGGTCGCCATCAGCGTAGCCACGGTCGCGACGATCGTCACGAGCGTCGGCACGTTGAACGAAGCGATGATCTTCTGCCATGGCGTGATGACCACGCCGATTGCGAACAGCAGCGGATACGTTACCGCCGTCGCGAAAAATTTGTAGACCACGCCCGAGCCCTGTTCCAGGCGGGGCGAAAAAACGAAGAACGCCTTTGCCGCAACCGCAAGCACCAGCATCAAGACGGGACCCGGCAGGCCCAGCGTGTTCTGCGCGAGCGTGCCGACGAAGTACAGGCACACGGCGATCATGCCTGCCGCGGCGATGTCGGTCACATCGATCGGCGCGGTGGACTTTGCGGCCTGAGGCAGGCCGTCGTTGCCCGAGCGCATCAGCTGGCCGTTGCCGGTCAGCGACGGATAGCGCTTGCCGATCGCATTGAGGACGCCCGAGAACACAATCGCCGACACGTTACCGAGCATCACGGCCGGCAACGCCTGCGCAAGCAACTCGCCAGCCGGCTGGTGCAGCACTTCCGAATAGCCGAGCGTGAGCGGAATCACGCCCTCGCCAAGACCGCCTGACATGACCGGGATCACGACGAAGAAGACGGTATGGAATACGTCCATGCCGAGCATCGTGCCGACCGCTGTGCCGACTACACCTGCGACCAGCGAGCCTACCCCCAGCGGCACAAAGATACGCACGAAGCCGTCGATCAGCACCTTGCGGTCCATGCTCAAAATGCTGCCGACGATGATCGCGGGAATGAACAGGTACAGGAAGTTGCCTGCCTTCCAGAAGTCGACGATTGGCTTTACCACTGACGTCGGCAAGGCGTGCGTGAAGACCAGGTAAGACGGCAGAAACGTCACCAAAATCACCGGGCCGCCAATGCTACGGAACACCGGAATGCGCTGACCGATCTCCATGCACGTGAAACTGCACACTGCAAGCAACGCGATGATCGGCGAGAGTTCGGCCGAGAGCTTGCCGGATATCGCCGTCGCGATCAGAGCGAGGGCCAGCACCATGTGCACGGGCAGCGGCACAATGCCGATGCGTATATCCATCAGTCGCCACCACGCATGGCGCAACGGGCGCGCCGTGCCGGTCGAGGGGAAGTCGCTCGAGGGCGCATGCTCGGTCGCGCCGAGCCGGGTGCGTTCGCGCATCTGCATCTGCTTTGCCTCCGATTTATGCATTTTCTGGCGCTAACTATAGGCGCGCAAAGCGTCCAAGAGGAAATAGTGAATTCGGATACGGGTATATGGATGACCTATGGGACGGTGCTGGAGATGTTCTCATCGGCCAAAAAAATGCGCGTATTTCGGCGTTCCGTCGCGGCACGTATAGCAGTACGCTATGACTTTCTCTTTTAGCCCCTTCGCTCATGGATATCCGGCAACTGCGCAACTTCGTCGCCATCGTCGATAACGGCAGCCTGTCGAAAGCGGCCGAGCGGGTGCTGATCGCACAGCCGTCGCTCAGTCAGCAGCTACGCACGCTCGAAGAGGAATTGCAGACGCAGTTGCTGATTCGCAGCGCACAGGGCGTGACGCCGACCGCGGCCGGCAAGACGCTATATCGCCATGCGCGCCTCGTGCTGCGGCAGATGGAGCAGATTCGCGAAGAGGTGCGCGACGGCAGCGGCAGCGAGGCAGGGCCGGTCGCGGTGGGCTTTCCGACAACGATTGCCGCGATCCTCGCCGTGCCTCTGTTCCAACGCGTGCGCGAGCAGTATCCCGGCATCCGCTTGCAGATCTTCGAGAGCATGAGCGGCTACATCAGCGAATTGCTCGCCAACGGCCGACTCGATCTCGCGATGCTGTTCCGCGATTCGGAAACGCGCGGCATCTCGGTTATGCCGTTGTTCGACGAGGAGCTGTATGTGACCGGCGGGCATCTGGTGTGCCCGGAGATATACGACGAGGCGATCTGCTCGAAACGATGCCCAACGCGGCGTGGACGTGATATTCAACATCAAGGGAAACGACTACAGGCTCATCGTCGCAGTCGCTTATCGCATCGGTGTCGTCTACATCAAGTTTATTGGGACGCACGGTGAGTACGACAGGATCGATGCCGAAACTGTTGAACCGGAGTAGCCAAGATGGAAATCCGCCCAATCCATAACGAACGCGACTACAAGGACGCGTTGCAGATCGTATCTGACCTGGTCGACGCCGACCCCGCACCTGGTACGCCAGATGGAGATCGGCTCGAAATTCTGGCGACCCGGGTCGAGCGTTACGAGGCTGAGCATTTTCCGCTTGATCTTCCCGATCCTATCGAGGCCATCAAATTTCGCATGGAGCAGGCTTGGCTCTCGGCCAGCGACATGCAACCCTTTATAGGCAACCTGAATCGGGTCTACGAAGTACTCGGTCGGAAACGCGGACTAAGCCTCTCGATGATTCGCCGCTTGAATCGCGAATTGAAAATTCGCGCTGAAGTACTTATTGGATCGGAAAACGATGCAGAAACCTGAACTCTTAGATTGGCCACAGAACGTTCTTGGATTCTACGTGGCTGTGGGCGACACACCGCTCTTTACGATCGGTGACGTGGCGGTGTACGAGCTAGTCTTTGAAGAACAGGCGATTAACATTGAAAGCCGGGGCGTCCACCTGAGACGATTTTGACATGTCGCGACCAAAGGCGAACGCGTGCACGTCCTTGACTTTGGTAGACGCCGCCTCAGGGGGTCGCTCAGCCGCTTCAAGGTACATCGTTCGTAGCCGGAAAACTCCAAAGGAAGAACATTGACATCGATCAACTCGGGGATGGGTTGACGGGCCGAATGGACCCTGTGCTGTCGCGCTTCACGGAGATCTCAGCGGCCGGCGCACGGGTGGAGTGCTTTCCGGGTAAAACCAGCCCATATACGGGGAACGGCGATCAACTCGCGACCGCAGATTGGCACCACAACGAGCAGATCGGGAAGATTTATTATCCCGCTCGCTGCGACGCTCATCAGGTCTATCACGAATTGCTGCACGTGCGCTGGCGTCACTTAGAGAACGCACCGAGTCTTTCCGCCCGGGCAGATGCCGACGCGCATGACCAGCAATATCACTGAATTAAACAACGATTTCGACCATGCACACGTTGTCCCGCGAGAAATAGCCGCCTACCCAGAGGTGGGGGACTATTGGAAGCGTGACTTCGGCGGAAGATTCCCCGCTGTTCTTGGAATGACGAACGTCCCGGTCGGCGTTCTGCAGTTAAAGCTGACGCTTCCCAGAGGATGGATGGTGCTACCGGTCGCGCTGTCGCAGTCACAGGTCGCGCAGACCTACCGTGACGCCCTCCACACGAACGGCTGGTACTCAGCCGCCGAGAAGATGACGCAGCGGATCCAGGATGTGGGATCCGATAAACCTGCGGCCGTGGCGGCTTTCCGCGAGGCATTGGGACTCGACTTCCCGAAGACAGATCTGTGTATTTTTGTGTAGGAAGACGACGAGACCATGGGCATCGAAAGTTACTCGGAGCGGGAACATGTGATGGTCACGGAGGCGGAAACGCGTTACGGCGCTTCCTTCGCGAACGCCCGCGATGCTACGTATCTGCTGTCGAACATCATGCAGTGGCCGACGAAAAAATGTGAATCTTCATTCGTTTCCTGTCGCAGATGACGACGTACCATACCCTTGGCCTTACGTCATCGTCAGCATCGGATTCAGGCCAAGATGAATCTGCGCTACTTCTTGGAATCGACTGCACATGCTGCATTCTCCCTTGTTCACGTCGACCATCTATTTCGATGATTTGGCGAGCGGCAAAAAACATGACGCGAAGAAGGCATCGACCACGGCATACAAATGGCTGGAGGCTGAATTCCCGGAACATTCGAGCGAGATAAAGACGGTCAAGGATCCCGCCAACGAACAAACCGCACACGCGAGCGTGCTAAACAGTCAACAGAAGTTCGTAGCCGGGGCGCATCCGGAAATACGTATGGCGTACTTCGACTTCGACGACGACCACTGGACCAAAGTTGATCTGTGGGATCGAAAGGGCCGAATCGATGGCAGAACGGCAGGGACAACGGTGCCGGGTTCAGTCGAGTCGATCGCTCCTTTCCAGTCAGTGTTAGTCGGTTAACTGCAGCTTCCGGGAAGTGGGGGCTGCCAGGCGCGGCGGCGTGCTGGCAATGCCCCACGCTTCGAGCAATCCATCGAAAGAAGGAGCCGGCGCTGCTTTGCGTGCCGGCAACGGTTGTCCCGTCAAGCGGTACTGGACACGCTCGTTCGCTCGCATGCCTGGCCGCGCCGTACGCTCGAACACGCCATGACGCAAGCCGTACTGGATCGCATCCGAGGCGTCTCGCGAATTCAGCACGCGGTTAGCTGCGATCTGCGCGACCGTGGCAGGCTGATGCTGCCGCAGCCAGCGAACCAACTTCTCAGCGTTGCTATGTGCTTTCATCTTTTCCTGTCAGCGTGGCAGTTTTTTCGTGTCGCCGCCGGCGCGCATCATGAGTTCTAACGTTGCTTCGAGTCGGATAACCCGCTCCGTCAGGCCCTCAATCCTGGCCTGCTGATCCTTTACCGTGCCAGCCAGCGACACCACCTTGTCGTTCATCTTGATAACGGTTGTGAGCGCGTCCCACACCTTGTCTGTCACGCCCATCAGTGCTCGCCTTCCGCCATCGCCGCGATTCGTCTGTTCGACTCCGCGACGAACGCAAGCGCGTCGTCCAGCGCTTCGTTCGCTTCGCGTGTGGACGCGTTCACGCGCGCGATCAACGCATGCATATCCTGCTCATCCTCGGACGGTGTGAAGCCTTGTGCCGCCTGGCGCATCAACTCGCTTACGTTAAGCCCGAGGCGCTTCGCGGTATTCGCAATCGCCCGCTTCTGAACCGCCGTCACCTGGACGACGATCCGCTCTGTTGCAGTTGCCATTTCTTTGCTCCTATGTACATGGACATGTTATGTACATTCTAGGCGCATCTGTTGTAAAGTCAATCGTTCGGATGAGGGCACTTCGTGAAACGCATGAGCCTGATATCGGCTGCATTGGTCAGGTTCTTGACCTCGTGACGGACAGGTGTTCCTGGTAAAACGGTTTGACTTTGGCTAACCGTCGCCTTGCCGGGCCCCGGGCAAGGAGATGAGGGCCACGGGACTTGCCGGGATGGTCCTCCGCGCCGCGTACCACGCGTAAGGGTTCGACGGTACTGGTCATTATCGACGAGCAGGTGATCAATCTGCGCCTGTACTTTTCCGTACCATAACCCGCGCGAAGGATACGGAATACCTTCCTATGAGCAGAGCATCGTCAGGGTCCTTGACGAACTGGCTCACGCATCATGAAAGGGCACCCCGGCCGGGTGACCCTGGCAAAACCCACCGGGCCGGTTATTTCTGTCCGGAGCCGGTCAGCCGCGCATGATACTTTGCGACCACCGCGCGCATCCGCCTCTGCTCGGCGGTCACGTAGATTGTGGTGGTCTGCAGTGACGCGTGCCCCGTGATCCGGTGCACGATATCGAACGGAACGTCGGCGGCAACCGGCTGCGTGTCGAACGTATGCCGCCGCGCATGCGGTGACGTGCGGGCGAGTTGCCGGCGCCCGCACTCGTCGAGATCCGTCAGGTGTTCAATACCTGACGGATCTCCCTGCTGGTGAGTCCCCTTGCGCCGCGCACGGAATACCGGTCCGCCAGCGGCGCCTGGGTCACCACCCGGGCCCTCCTCCCTGCCCGCTTCCAGTTCGAACTTCCTACGGGTCCGGGTCGTCCCCGGGATGACGAGCGGCGCGGCCAGCGCGGCGTCCGCGTCCGGCGCATCGAGGTTCGCACCGAAGTCGAGTCCGCGATCGCGCCAGTGCGCCTGCTGCGCGGCGACGCACCCATTCGCTCACCGGGACGAACCGCTCCCGGTCGTCCTTGCCGATGACCTGCGGCAGCCACGTTGCGGGCACCTCTACGTCGGCCAGCAGCCACCCGAGCGCCGGACGCCGGGTCGCCGCAGCCTCGGCGATCCGCAGGCCCGCATCGCCCATCAGCAGCAGCAGCAGCGCGCGCGCCGCGGGCCAGCGCTCCGCCTGGGGCCCAAGGTCATTGCTCCGGTCAGCCAGCAGGACGCGCACGCGTGTCCACAGGTCGATCGGCAGCGCGCGATCGGTCTTCATTTTCTGCGCGCGCCGGACGGCCCGCGAATCCTTCACGGCCCGCCACGGATTGCCGGCCAGATACCAGACGTCGACCAGCCAGTCGAACGCGGCCCGGATCGCACGGACCGCGTACCGCTGGCTGTCCGCCGACAGGCCGCCCGGCGCGAACGGACGCCACCGGCCGGATTGGCGCGACACCGGCGGGCCGGTAAAGGGGGCCGCCGGCGCCGCCAGAAAGGCCTCGTAGGCCTCGCAGTCCTCAACCGTCAGCGACGACGGCGCCACGCCGCGCTTCGGCGTCGCCCACAGCACCAGCCGCTCGAGCTCGCGCACATACGCGCGCTGGGTGGCCGTCTGTCCGGCATAGCCGGCGAGATACGCCCGCACCGCGTCGAGGTCGTGGCGGGCCCGGTTGTACGGGAACACGGGCGCACGGTCGGCGCCGAGGTGGGGCCCGTCTGCGCCGGACAGCGGGTGCGGCAGGGCCATACGCTCGAGTGGCACGGGCTGCCCGCTGGCCGGTCCGATCACCACGGTATCGCCCGGTGCCACGAGGGGCTCCGCGGCATCGACGTCGGCCGCCACCGTCACCTCCAGTCCCGGCGTGCCGTCGCAGCCACGCGACGATCACGCGCGCGCGGCCGAAGCCGATGCGCGGCACTGATCGCCACCGGCTGCCGCCGCGGCGGTCGCTTACGTCGCCAGCTCAGCGAGCGTGCCGATGCCCGCGACGGTGAAATGGCGCGCGATCAGCGGGTGGAACCACAGGCCGAGGGCGTGGCCGGTCAGCGGCGCCGCGACGGCGAGTCCGGCTGCCTGCTCGACCATCTGCAGCGAGGCACGAGCGAGGCGCGCACTGCCGTGCTTTGCGATCGAGGCGCGCAGGTGGGCGGCCAGCACGGGCGAGCCATGGAGACGGCCAGCTGCACGAGATCGTCGCGCATCGTGCGCAGGAACCGCTCGATCTGCTCGGGGTCGTCGGGATACGGCGTGGTGTCGCTGTCGAAATACAGCCGCGCGATTTTCGCGATGGGGATGCCCTGCACGCACGTAGCGCCGCAAACTCGGTGCGCGAATACGTGCGCGGCGGCGGCACGGTCAGTTGCTAAGGACGGTTGGCCATGACGCGGATCCGGGGCCGTCAGGCGGGCAGCATCAGTGTCGGGTGATAGCGCCAGACCTTCGGGTCGGCGCTCAGCAGCGCCATCCCCTCGTGCAGCGCCTGGGCGATCATCAGCCGGTCGAAGGGATCGGCGTGATCCGCGTGGGACGGCAGCAGCGCCACGGCCTGCGTGTGGTCGCCGGTGACCGGCAGTTCGACGAAACCGGCGAGGCGAACACCGAGCGTGCATCGCGCGGATGCACGCGCAGGTTGCCCTTCGCGTGCTTGATGGCGATTTCCCAGATCGCTGCGGCGCTGACCAGCAGCATATTGGACGGATCCTCGATCAGGCGGGCTGCCTGGGATGACAGCAGCGACGCGCCTTCGGCGGCCCACAGGGCGATGTGTGTGTCGAGCAGCACCCTCACGGCGCCAGTCCCTGCTGCGCGCTGGCCTCGAAATCGGCGGCAACCGCGTCGTCACCGGCGTTGAACGCCTCGACGCTGGCCGGCACCGCGAGGCCGGCGAGCAGATGCCGCGCGGCACCGATGCGCCGGGGCGCGGCAAACGGCACCAGCCAGGCGACCGGCGTGCCGTTGCGGGCGATGATGACCTCGTTTTCCTGACCGACCTCGAGCCGCTCGACCAGGCTCGAGAGTTTCGACTTGGGATCGTGCATGTTGACCGTGAGCATCCGCCTCTCCCAGTTAGCTAAGTGTAAAGGGTTATCCCTTATTCAAGGCAATGCGTAACGCGGCTTTCCGCTATTTTATCCATTACCCGCCATGCCGCTAACAGCAGTTAGCGGCATTGAAATGGTGTGCGCCCGTCTTTTCAGGGTCCGGCGAGCCACGTGTGACTTCATCAGACACGGCGCGTCTGGCAGAGGTGCCCCACCCGAAGTGCCTGTTGCTGCGAGACGGGCTCGCCAGGCGCTGATGGGGTCGTCGTACTTTTCGTGCGAAACCTGGCGGTCACCTCCCGCCCAACCGCGTCCAGCAAGGCTTTGCGATATCACCTGATCGTGTTGAAGTGCGATTCTTCAAGCCATTGCTCGATAAGGATTTCTAGAAACAAACCGCCAGATTTTACTGAGATGGACTCGACGCCTCCCTTCGGGCGACACTGACGGACGTCAATTAGACGTCTGAATGGAGGTTCATCATGGAAATCTATATTCTCAGCATTGATCTCGCCAAACAGGTATTCCAGCTCCACGGGGCCGATCATCGCGTCGTCGCATGCGTTGGGCTGTAAAGAGAATCGTGTCCAGCGGCTCTGTCGCGGCTTCCCCAAACAGACGGCCAAATTCGGTGAGTTCACTGAACCTGCCGCGCCGCTCAATCAGTTTCGCGCCCAGATACGCTCCCAGCACGGCGAGATGACGGCTCACCGAACCCTGCGTGATGCCCGGACTCCTGGCGGTGCGCGTCACACGGCGTTCGCGCGCAACCTGCACGGAACGCCCGCACCGCGTTCAGCGGCAGAACCTCTTCATCCGAAACACCTGCTCTATTTAAAAATTACTCGGCTAAACGGCCTGGAATCGAGATGCGTTTGTTGCCACATCGCTACGTGGAGACCTTTCGCGCCGACCGCATTGATCCCTATCGCTACCTCACCTGTCTGTTCCAACGCCTGCCTCTGGCGAAAACCGTCGATGAATACGGCGCGCTGCTCCCTTTACGCGCAAGAAAAAAACAATGGACATCAGCCGGAGCCTTGACGATGCTGGGATCCGCCGTCTGCGGAGTGTCCATCAGATCAGCCAAAAAAGTGGACGCGACGACTGTCGGAGTGTCCATCTTCCGCCGCAAGTTTCGCATGGTCGGAAGCCCGATAAAGCCGGACGTCCGACCATGCTAGAGCGTGTCAAACCATCGCGCGTCAAGGGTTCACTTCGCCGGGCTGCGCCCGCCCTTGACCGGTTCAGCGGTGTCATCACAGAACCGCAATGGAATTTGATGCGTCACTACGTGAGGTGAGCCGTACCGGGAACCTTCCCGAACATCAAGTCGTTGCCGACGAAGCAGCCCAGGCGCCCGTTTTAAGCGAAGACGCCCGCCCCCGATCTAGCGCGGCTGCAAGGGCAGGACGCTACCGCCACGCAGTGCGTCCAGTTCCTTGCGCAGGCTGAACACCTGGCGCAGCAGTGAGAGTTCACGAGCCAGCGACTCGTCAAGCTGTGCCTGCAGATCTTTCGCGTCACCCTTCGCGCGGTTCAGACGGTCGGTCAGTTCGAGCTTCGGGCGCTCGGCTACGGCGCTGGCCGCGTCGATCGCTGCGATCAGTTCGGTGAACTGCGCGCGCGACTTCTTGATGCTGCCCTTCTTGCGGCCCGCCTCGATCGCCACGGTGTCATTGTTGATACGCACACCTTTGCGTTTCTTCAGCCGCTCAAGGGCCGCGTAGTAGTCGGTCACGGCGTCGCTCATGCCGCCTCCGGTTTGATCAGTTTCTTCTGCGCGTCAAGCAGTCGTTGCAGCGTCTGGGCCTCGATACGGTATTCGACGCTCGCATCATCGACCGCGCGCAGCTTCTCGACCGTAGTCTGCTGCGCCTTGATCACGCGCTGAAGCTTTGACGGCACGACCACGAGGTTACGGCAGTTCGATTCAAGGCAATCCAGACGGATCCAGTCGATCGGCGTCGACTTGCACTGCTCGACACTGGCGCAGCCGCCCAGCACTGTCTCGCGGTACGCCAGCTCGCCCTTCTCGAACATCCTGACCGTCTGCTCGCGCGAGTAGACCGACACAGGCGAGGCCTGCACGGCACGGCTTTGTGTCCACGCGGCGTGCCCGCCAAACAGCCGCTCGTCAGAGAACAGAACCTGCTCGGCGTACGCAAGGTACTCGGACAGGCCCTGTGCCCCGGCCCATTCCTTCGCGAAGTGGGTCTTGTCGGTGTCGATGAAGCCCTTCGCGAATGCCGAGCCACGAGCGTAGTACATGCTCATCTCCTGCGTGATGTGCTGCAGTTGACGCTTGAGCGTCGGCAGCGTCACGAGTCCGCTGCGGTGCGCGTACAGCGCGAGCGCGCGGCGAAGCTGATGGCGCGTGAACGGCCACTGCTGCCCAAGCGCATACTTCGACTCGTCTTCCCACGCGCGGTGCATGTCGACACGCTTCAGCTCTGCGATGTCCTCGGCCGTGATCGTCGGGAAGACGCGCTCACGAAAGGCTTCGATATCGTCATGTACATTACTTGCCGCCCGGTTTGCCACGTACCCATAACTCTGACTCAGACCCATCCGGCAGAACAGCAGGTGCGAACCGTCCGTCGATTCGGCATAGCCGTGTGCGCCGTGCGCACGGTGCGCCTCGCCCGACAGCCGTTGCGCGAGCCTGATAGCACGGGCAGCGAGCGGACTGGTCACCCAGCATGCGCGCCTGGGACGACCGCCCGACAGCTTGGTCGTGATGCCCTCGATGGCGTAGTGGGTCACGCCATCCAGCCGGGTCTCGCTCAGGCAGTCGTACGGGAGGTTCTCCGCTTCCATCGCACGCATGCCGGTGAATGACAGGATGACAAGCTGACATAACGCCCTGATCGACGCCACAAGCGCGCGCATGACGTAAGGGGAGTCCTTGCACCCGAAGTGCGCAGCAGCAGTTGCCAGCGCCGCAGGCACGCCGGGACGCTTGCCGCCGTATAGTCGTGCGAGGTGGTCCGACAGCACGTCAGCGACACCCTCAGCGACGCCGAGGTCATGCTCACAGGTTGATAGGAAATGCTGGTAGATCCGCGTCGGGATGACAGGGTGTTGCGAGTATCCAGCGTGTTGCGCGAAGCGTTCGAGCAGCGGCTTGTGCAGTTGGGCCAATGGTACGCGCAGCCCCGTCGTCTCGACGCCCAGACGGTGAAGCTTCACCAGGATCGAATGAAGGCGCACGGCCTTCGCCTCCATCGCGGGTCGCGCCGCATAGTCCAGAACAACGGCGACGTTGCACAAACCCTCGTAGAGCGTTAGCTGACGTACGGCGGCAAAGAACGTGAACTCCCTCAGGTATGCTGAACGAACTTGAAGCGTACTGGACGCAGGTACCGTATCGGTCGCTTCGTGCATCAGAAAGTACATGACCTGCTTCCACTGACGCGTCGTCGCCTCTGAAAGGGCACGGCTCGCGCCGTCAGGCAGGTGGCCTCTGAAATAGATATGGGTCCAGCGCAGCCCAACCGCGTATGCACGGACGTTCCATGCGTCGTCACCAAACAGCGAAACAGTCTTCCCTGCCGTATCGCGCGTGACGACCGTATCGTCCTCGACACGGTACCAGTCGGGGCGGTCAGCGATCGGCACAATCAGTGTGTTGTTCATGCCACTCCCAATTCGAAAAGCTGGTCGAGCCTGGCCGACCAGAAAGCGTCCAGATTCCCTGCGACATCAACGTCCTGCTCGATGTGATCGACCAGCGCGGCGTCGCGCTTGCGCAGTTCAAACAGGAGGAAGTCAACGCGCCGCAGCACGGCGCCGAACGATGTGTCGTACTGCTCGATCGAGTCAGCACGCCCGCTCACGAGCCTGACGCAGTGACGGCAGCTCAGCAGCTTGCGGATGTCGGCGGCGTCAGCGTGCACGCGGTACTGGTCGCAGAAGAGACACCCTTCGGTCGAGCGGCAGTCAGGCTGGACGGAGACCGATGCGGCGATCGGCGCAGGCTTGTGGAACTCGATGCAGACGCCCACCGCGCTCCTGATGCTGCCCGCCGGGTCGTTGCCGGGCTTGAGCACGGTCCTCTCGACCGAAGCGAGGAACGCGCCCATCTCGGCCTTGTGCGCGGCATCTGTCACCTTTCGGCGTAATGGCGCCGGGCATTTTCGCCGTAATGACGCCACTGGAAACGCGCAATTCGAGGGCTCGAACGGGGATCAAGGTTGCTTGATTTTGCCTCCTTTTGCAAGCTCGGTTCTGAGTGTTTCGACGCCCGGTTTTAGTCCGCGATAGCTCTCACCGTCGAGGACGATTTTGTGAGCGCCGTGACGCAGGCGGTCGAGGGTTGCCGCGCCGATCATCTTGTTACCTGGGAATGCTTCCCCCCATTCTGGAAAGTCCAGATTCGAAGTTAAAATTGTTGCTGCGCGCTCATAACGCTCGGCGATCAGGTCGTGGAAGTCTTCATCGTCTGGCGAACGCAGCGGCTTAAGACCAAAGTCGTCAATGATCAGAAGTGGAAGCTTGGCGAGATACTGGAAACGACGGTCGTAAGTGCCCACGGCTGCCGCGCTGCGCAGGCTTGCTAATAATTGGCTTTGTGTTGAGAACAGCACATCGTGTCCTTGCCGAGCTGCAGCGTGTCCGAGGGCTTGCGCAAGATGGCTTTTCCCCGTTCCGCAAGGCCCGGCAATCAGGACCGCCACCTTCTCGTCAATAAATCGGCACGTGGCGAGATCATGGATAGCGGATCGATTCAGCCCTGGTAGCCGGTCGAAGTCGAATCCTTCAAGCGTCTTCTGGCTGCGGAAGTTGGCGCGTCGCATGCGCAGGCTGAGCTTCTTGTTATCGCGCCTGGCTACTTCGTCGTGAATGAGCAGCGAAAGGAATTCGGTGAAGGCGAGCTTGCGATCGATGGCCTCGCGGTTTCGCGCTTCCAGCGAATCGAGGATGCCGGACAAGCGCAGCTGTTTAAGCAGTGGAGTCAGTTCAGGAATGGGATGCATGGCCGGCCTTATTGGAGAATGGTTTGTGTGTTGCGGCAGAAACGGCCCCCTTCGGTGTAGGTGCTCGCCAGCGCATCAAAGGCATTTAACAGCGTCAGCTGATCCAATCCCTTTTGCAGAATGGTTTTAACGGCCGTGTAGTGCGGCGTTCCGTAGTGGTTGGCGCGCGAGCAGGCAGCTTCAAGGCGGACTGCTCCATACTTCTGTTTAAGCCGCAAAACGCCTTGCACCGAGCGCATCTTGATTAAGACTTTATCGCCGAAGAGCGCCTGAACCAGGGCATAGCAGGCAGGCCCGATCTGCTCCGCAGCTGCCAGGCACCACTGGGTGTCCTGCAGTTGCCACGCCTGGGCAGCGGATGGCAGATGATCGTCTACCGTGCGACGGCCGCCTGCGCGAGTAAGGCGGGCGTGAGCTGCGACCGATTCCTGCCCGCGATACAGCGTCACCATGGTGTCGGTCGCCTTGAGCCACAGTTCCTCGCCGACCAGCCTATACGGGACCGAATAAAAACTCTGCTCGAACTGGACATGAGCGTCGCGGTGCACCTTGGCCTTCGCCCACACGACGAGCTCCGGCGGCACGTCCGGCAAGCTGATCAGCAGGCTTCGTTCGACTTCCGCGAAGCGCTTGAGGGGCATCTCGCGGGTCGTACCGTGAATGCGGTTGCCGGCTTCGTTCATTACCCACGCGTGTACCTGGCGATTGGCGTCAGCCACGCCACGAAACTCGCGTAAGGGCAAGAAGCCTCGCTTCACAAATTTGACGCCCGATTCCACGATTCCTTTTTTTTGCGGATCCCTTGGCGGACAAGCATCAATCTTGAAACCGTATCCTTCTGCGCACTCGCCGTACGCGCGTTGCACCTCGGGCTCGTAATAGCACGCGCGCGTGATCGCACATTTACAATTGTCGATGATGACCCGAGCCGGCACACCACCAAATGCCTCGAAGGCGCGCCGGTGACATCCCAGCCAGGTCGCTACCGTCTGGTCTCGGACAAACTCAACATATTGGTGGCGCGACCAGGCGAGGGTCATGACGAAGAACCACGTCTTGTGGATCTCGCCGGTGAGCGCGTCGGTCATCATCGGACCGGCGCCGAAATCAACCTGTGCCGCTTCGGCCGGCTTGAATTCCAGGCGCAGCGGCACGTCGGGCGTGCGCGATGCGTCTATATGCAGAAGGAAACGATAGACCGACGAATAGCTGCCGCCGTACCCGTGGTTGCGAACCAGCGTGGCGTGGATCGTCGTGCATTGAACTCCGGTTGCCCGCCACCTGGTGATCTGCTCCCGCCACGGTTCCAATGTTGAGACGCAGCTCGATGGTAGCGGAGCCTCTTTGCGATCCAGGAAAGCGGCCATTACGTGTTCGTCGGGCAAAACCGCTTCACGCGCCAACCATCCGTTCCTGGCGGCAATCTCCCGCACCTGCGCGATCTTCTTGCGCCCCATGGTCTTCGATCGTGCGATATCCCGGTCAGAGTCGCCTCGGCGCATGCGCACCAGGATCTGTCGGTATTGGTACATCTCGAACCTCCGATTGGCCACGGCCTCTCCCGGCAAAAGGCCGGGAGTCTAGCCGATCAATGAAGTTCGAACCCTCGCTGCTCGTCATCTGGGTGGCGCCATTACGCCGGAAAACTACTGGCGCCTTTACGCCGAAAACGCCGTGGCTCCATTACGCCGGAAATCCGGTGGCGCCATTACGCCGAAAACGAAATGGCGCCTATATGCCGGAAATTCACAGCATCCGTGCCGTTCGAGTATGAGCGCAGCGCCGTGGCCAGCGAGTGCCCCATCAGCCTGGCTGCGACGAGAGGGTCGTGGTTGCTCACCGCCCAATCCTGCTTTGCCGCACGCCACTGACGTGCGCTAATACGCGGCAGCACGATCCCGAGCGTGTCGAGTCGACGGTAAAGCCGTTCCAGGAATTGTGTTGAGAGACCAGTTAGCCGCCGCAACTGGGCATGATGCCCGACTACGACCAACAACGCGTCGCAGTCTGCGTCCTGCACCAGATACTCGCGCAACGCCAGATACGCCTTGAGCTTTGGCATGAAGCCCAGCGAGACGGTGAACGTCACTTCCTTCCCGCCTGCCCGATACT
Organism: Paraburkholderia aspalathi; assembly: GCF_900116445.1. Lineage (GTDB taxonomy): Bacteria > Pseudomonadota > Gammaproteobacteria > Burkholderiales > Burkholderiaceae > Paraburkholderia > Paraburkholderia aspalathi. The sequence goes on along the minus strand of NZ_FPBH01000001.1, from coordinate 547,372 downwards.
TGACCTCACGAAACTTCTGACGCGCAATCGACGCATCCATAAGGCTCGCGGCAAGCTCCGGGCTCCACTTCATGGCCAGCAGTTGTGCGAGGTTGATGCCCGTTTCGGCCAGAAACAGCGCGGCGAAGCAAGATGCCGCTATCGAAGCGTGCGAGCGTCGGATCGGCGACTGCGCGTCCGCGTTCGCTGCCGCAAGATTTTTAGCCGTTAGCCTGGCGATGCTCCACGAACTCTCGCGAGGAGTTTTAGCTCCTGCCCCAGCCATACGCGTCCTGAGTTCCTCCCGTGTGCGCGGCTCTCCTGTCTCCAGATTCCAGCCAAAGAGGCCGCGCGAGTCGTCTCCGTCACTACGGCCGTAGATGTGCGGAACAAGGCAAAGATTCTCACCTCGCACCGTGGTCACGCGCACCGGGTATGGCTTGAAGTCGAGCACCAACCTGCTGATGCTGCTGAAGAGCGCGTCAGCCCACGCGAGCAGGTCGGCTTGTGCTTGAGCGTCAGGCACAGCGGTCGGCACAGAAGCTTCCCGTTGCTGGCGCAGCACTAACACATTGGCACAGAAGTCGTCATTGCTGAAGAACTCACGTAGCATCGACAACAGATTACGCTGATCGATGGCTACGGAATTGCGGTTCACGTTACTCAGCGAGACCTGTTCTCGCTTCTCACGGAAGTAGCGATGAACCGCCTCCGCGGTAGCCTTCTCGTCACAGAGTACCTGATGCAAGCCCTGCCTGTCGGACCAGTTCGCGAAATCAAGCACGACGCGCAGAGCGCGGTGAACTGTCTTCGGACGCATCGCGCCAAGTGTCATCCGCCCGGAAAGCTGCGCCACCAGCAGGCGTACGACCCTGGCGCGTTCGCTACTGAAGCTTGTAACGTCGAAAATGCGTCGCGAGCGCTGCGGCCTCGACGTGTCACGCTTCAGGTAGCAGATCTGCCCGATATCGGCACGGCCATCAATGCCTTCCCACCTGAGCAGCGCGCGCTCGGGGTGCAGCAGCGTCGCGCCCTCCGCGAGCGGCATGCGCACTTCCTCGTACTGGCGGCTCATGCTGCCACCATAGTGTCGAGCGTGCGCGCGACCAGCGTCGACAGGTGTGCGCCCCAGCCATCCTGCACTGCGTCGAACAGCTTGCGATTCTCGCGGTAAGCGAGATAGCGCTCGGTCATTGACGGTTGTACGTGCCACATCAACTGCCGCAACTGATCGAGCGCCCGCGTGTACTTCGTCCCGTTCGCTGTCATGGCGTCGACCATGTTCAACCCGAAGGTCGCGCGCAGGTCGTGGAAGCTGAACTCGTACCTGGGGTTGGCGAGCCGCACGCGCATCATGGGCAACAGTTCGTCCCTGATGAACTGGCGCACGGCCTGCCCGGTCTTGACGTGGCGACGCACCTGCGGGCCAGTGCTGACCGGGGCGCGCGACTCGCGATGCTCGTAGAGCGGCGCACCGTGATGGCTCAGAAAGAGTGGCTGGTCGAAGTGATCGCCGCCGTTTGCCAGTTGGCGACGCCTGCGTGCACGATCGCTATGCACGTAGATGTACAGCCGCTCATAGAAACCGCGCGGCAGGTGCAATACGCCCTTGACCGCGCCCTTCGTGTCGATGCCTGTGCCCGGCCCGCAGGCGAGACGGACGTCGTCGCCATGAAACTCGCCCGGCTTGCGCGCCACGTGTTTCGCACGCACGGTCAGTACAGTCTGGGTGCGAGCGCCCGTCAACAGCGCGAACAGATGAACAAGCGTCATCTCCGTGTTGCGGAGAGCGGCTAACGACTCAAGCAGCACTGACTGCTCGGACGCGGGGAGCGGGCGCAGACGGCCGCCATCCTGAATGTGATCGTCCCACGGGTCTTCTGCGCGCCGACCACTGATCGACAGGTCGGTGGTCTTGACCTCGATCACGCTGCTAAAGCCCTTCCTGTCCTTGAACTCGATGAGCCGGTCAGATTCGACCCACGGCGCGTTCGCCGGGCGGAAGGCTGCTTCGGTCACGAGCCAGCGATAGAAGCGCACCACGGCGCCCATACGACGCCTGGCGACGCCAGGAGACAGTTCGCCTGCCTGCACGGCGAGCTTGATCGAGGCGCTATAGCGGTAGGTCGGACGTTGCCGCTTGTTCACGGGGAACGTCAGCCAGTCGATGCCCTCGTCATCCAGATAACGACGGAACGCCACCAGGTCGTCAGCGATGCTGGCGAACGTCAGCATGTTCGGCGACGCCTTCAACTCCATCATATCGATGAGCCAGATGTTCGCCTCGGCCCATGGCGCGCCGTCAGTGAGCCGGACAACAGGAAAGAGAGGGAAGGTGCCTGCGACCCACTGCGGGCGGGCGTCGCGTCGCTTGCCGGTGTAGAAGTCTGCGAGCGGGACCGTGTGATAGATGGTGCCGCCCTCGGGTGTGGTGATACTGACCGGCGTCGCGCCGGGCGTGTCGCGGTCAACGACCTCGGTCAGCGGCAATTGCCGGATGGTCGTTCGTCTTGCCGTCATCGTCCAGATCCTCTGCTGTGTTTGTGCGGGTGTCCGCTTTAACACAGCCTGCGAGTATCAGGAAATCGTTCTTTACTTGCGCATATTCCCTGGAAAATGCCGGCGGACCTCCGCTGACCCGCATCACTATCACAACTCACGCCCCCCGCCACCAGCCTCTGAAGGGCGTCGTTCGTGGATCGCATTGCTGGCACCCGAGAACTCGCGCCGATGCGCAAAACAAGGTCTGCAGTCTATGAGAACCGCTCGAGGTTCGGTCCCGATCGTTACACGCCTATTGGCTGCGGAGAGTCATTGCTTGACCCACTGCCCCCCCGGGTGGAGCGGCCCCCTGAAACTCCGGACACAGTCTCCCACTTACAATAGCGGGTAGGCATACGACTGTGTTTTTGACTAACAACAAGCAAGAAGTGATGGAAGTGTTGACGGGGCCGGAGCGCCGGCGGCGATGGTCAGCGGAAGAAAAGCTGACGATGGTACGAGAGAGTTTCGAGCCGGGCAAATCGGTCTCGATGGTTGCACGCCAGCACGGCGTCAATCCGAATCAGCTGTTTCACTGGCGCAAGCTGTATCAGGACGGCAGCCTGTCGGCAGTCAGCGCCGGCGAGGAAGTGGTCCCGGCGTCCGAGTTGAGCGATGCGCTGAAACAAATCAGGGAACTGCAGCGCTTGCTAGGAAAGAAGACCATGGAGAACGAGATTCTTCGTGAAGCGGTGGAGGTAGCGAAGTCGCGAAAATGGATTGCGTGCTCACCATCATTGCCGGGGGACGACCAGTGAAGCAGGTCTGCGACGTTCTCGGTGTAGCGCGCTCAAACGTGACGGCGAGGCTTGCACGTCCTGCCGACTGGCAGGATGGACGCAGCGCAAGGAAGACGGACGATGCCGGGCTGGTCGAAGATATACGGCTGACCGTCACTGACCTGCCGAGCTATGGTTATCGTCGAGTCTGGGGCATGTTGCGTCGTCAGCGGGAGGGCCGAGGTGCTGCTCCCGTCAATGCCAAACGTGTGTATCGGGTGATGCGCGTTCACGGCTTGCTGCTACAACGCAGACCCGCTCCCCCACGACCTGAACGTCGGCATGATGGCAAGGTCGCAGTGGCGAAGAGCAACCAGCGCTGGTGTTCTGACGGCTTTGAGTTTCGCTGCGACAACGGCGAACCATTGCGCGTGACGTTTGCGCTGGATTGCTGTGACCGTGAAGCAATGAGTTGGGCGGCGACGACCGGCGGCCACAGCGGCGATGTGGTGCGTGACGTGATGCTGGCTGCCGTCGAGAACCGCTTTGGCAACGTCCTTAAGGCGCCGTCGGAAATCGAATGGCTGACGGACAACGGCTCGGGGTACACGGCGGAAAGGACCAGGGCCTTCGCGTCTGGCATTGGCCTGAAGCCATTGACTACACCGGTGTGCAGCCCGCAAAGTAACGGCATGGCAGAAAGCTTCGTGAAGACGATGAAGCGTGACTACGTGGCATTCATGCCCAAGCCGGACGCCGCGACCGCAGCGCGCAACCTCGCCGTCGCGTTCGAGCATTACAACGAGCAGCATCCCCACAGTGCACTGAAATATCGCTCGCCACGCGAGTTCAGGCGCAGAACCGATTCATCAACTCAAGTGTGAGGTGGTGTCCGGAAGTACGGGGGCAAATCCACCGGGATCACATCAACCAACGCGCCAACAAGAAATGGCGATTCATCCGTACCCCGAACTGGAAATGCACAAACGTGAATTCTCTCATTGCCGTCGGACAACGTCCGGTCAAGGAAGACGGCCGATGCAGGACCGGCCGATCACAATCGCTATGAATTTAAAACTTCGTGTACATCCCGATACGTGCGGCAATCTGATGGTTATTGGTCGACGCGTCCCCAACGACCCCGTCGAACAGGGCCGCTTGTGTAGCCCCAGCGGCCGCCTTTTGCCACGCTGCCATCGCATAGAAACTAGTGCGTTTCGACAACGAGTACGTCGTCGTCAAAGCGACCTCGTGATAGACAGGAACGGTTTGGTTGTAGCCAACACTACCATGAGTGTAAGTGTATGCTCCTCCTACCGATAAGACAGGAGTAAGGTTGTATTGCGCAAACGCCTCATAGTTTTCAAACCTTACAATTGCTGTCGAGCCATTAGCGTCATTGAACTTGGTGTTCGTATAGTCAAGGCCAAGCAAGGCCTTGCCCAGTTTATATGTTGCACCAGCGCCAAAGATCTGTTCGTTTGCCGGATTGCCAACATAGCTGAAAGGCCCGGCAGCCCCGATGGCGGCACCAGTCGTGTTGGCCACGAAGTTGCCATCGGCAAACAAAACCGCCGGATTCTTGGCGTACTCGTAAGCACCGGCAATAGTCAAACCGCTAAGTGAGTACGTGGCGCCAATGCTCCACATGCCGGTAGTGCCTCGGCCAGGGGCGTTTGTGTTTGTGAATGAGTACATCCCTCCGAATTGGAGTCCGGCGAAAGTTGGGCTGGCGTACTTCACGGAGTTGTTCACCCGGAACGAGTTGGCCGTATTGTCAATATCACCCGAGTGCCAGAAGTAGCCGCCGAAGGTGCCTGGCGCGGTGACTGGCTGAAGGAAGTCTACAACCGAATCGTATTGACGGCCCATGGTCAAAGTACCATATGTTGCGTGCGATAGACCAACGTATGCCTGTCGGCCAAACTCAAGCCCACCCTGTCTTAGTTGGCCGTTCTCCAAGCTGAAACCGTTCTCCAGCTTGAAAATTGCACTCAGGCCGCCGCCGAGATCTTCGGTGCCCCGCAAACCCCAACGGCTCCCGAAAACACCGTCGTATGTGCCGTCGCGCATACGCCAAAGCGAGTGGCCGCCACTGTTGCTCACGTAGTCAATGCCTTCGTCGATAACGCCGTAGAGTGTAACGGACGATTGTGCATGGGCCACGCTGCCAATCAACGACATGGCCACGCCGGCGACACAGGTTCCAAACCTGAAATCTTTCATTTTGTTATCCTTAATTTTATGATGTCATGCGATGGTGACTATCGCGTATTTCTTAGGATCCAGCCGTTTCGGTATGAACCGGCACCCACTTACCGTTCTTCACCTGGTACAGCGTCGATGCGGCATCCTTTCGGGAGCCGTCTGGACTGAAGCTAATCGGCCCTGTTACGCCTTCATACTGAACGGTCTGCAACTTGCCGCGAATGGCAGCAGGCGATGTGTCGTTAGCTTCCTGCATGGCTTTGATTGCAACCGAGGCAGAGTCGTACCCAAATTGCGCGTACGCCAGAACGTCTACTCCAAAGCGCTTCTTGAAGCGAGCAGCGAAGTCCTTACCTGCCGCGTTGGACTCGAGCGGACGGCCGGGCTCCCATGCATAGGCGCTTTCCGAACTGCTTCCCGTGAGGCTGACGAATTCGCTCGTATTCACGCCGCCACCGCCGACGTACGTTGCCCGTAGGCCGAGCGAGCGCATCTGCTTGAAGATCAGCGCTGCCTGCGGATTGCTGGTCGACACATAAAAGAGATCGGGGGTGAGTCCTTTGATCTTCGTCAATTGCGGCCGGAAATCGACGGCCGTGTTCGAGGTATACTCATGAGCTACGACATTGCCACCTGCAGCCTTCGCAATACGCTCGAAGTCGTCTGCCTGGTTTTGTCCGAACGCTGTGCGGTCGTCGATGATGGCGATGCGCTTGGCCTTCTGCACATTGACCGCGTAGCGCGCAGCTGCTCCCGAGTTCTGGGCGTCATTCGTAATCGTTGAGAAAAGGTTCTTGAACCCGCGCTGGTTCAGAGACGGATTGGTCGAAGTCGGATTGACGTCCGGGATACCGGCCTTTTCGTATAGAGCTGAAGCCGGAATCGTTGCACCGGAGTTGAAGTGCCCGACAATAAAGTTGCAACCCTTGTCGATAAGCATCTGGCCCACCTGCACCGCCACGCGCGGATCGCCCTGGTCATCCTCGGCGACCAATTCAAAGTTCACCGGCTGGCCATTGATCCTGATGCCCTTTGCCTTGGCGTCTTCAATGGCAAGTTGAACACCATACTGCAGGTCCTTTCCATAGGCGGCATATTGACCTGTCAACGGTGCCGCGAACCCTACTTTTACCGTGGTGTCGGCAAATGCAAGGCTCGGAGCCGCAGAGATAATCCCTGCGGCGAACAGACTACGCACGAACAGGCTACTGAAGTTACGCATGTGCTACTCCTTTGACGTGAGGTTCGGGTTAATCCCGGTTAAAACATCGCTCAGGCTTCGGTGCTGCTTTTCTCTTTGTTTCAACGCTTTGCTCGCCCTACTCTCCGAGATACGCCGCCCGTACCTTGGGATCATCCAGCATCTTCTTCGCGTCGCCCGACATCGTGACCAGACCCGAGTCCATCACGTAACCGCGATTCGCCGCCTGCAGCGCAAGACGCGCGTTCTGCTCGACGAGCAGCACGGTCATGCCTTCGCCGGAAATTGCGCGCACCACTTCGAAGATCTTCTCGACCATGATCGGCGACAAGCCCATCGACGGTTCATCCAGCAGCAACAGCTTGGGACGAGAGATGATCGCACGCGCCATCGCCAGCATCTGCTGTTCGCCGCCTGAGAGCGTGCCCGCGTACTGCGTGGCGCGCTCCTTCAGACGCGGGAAGAAACCGAACATGCGATCAACGTCGGCCTTCACGCCGTCGTTGTCGCTTCGCAGATACGCGCCCATCTGCATGTTCTCGACGATCGACATGCGCGCGAAGATACCGCGACCTTCCGGCACCATCGCGAGGCCGCGCTTCAGAAGCTCGTGCGGAGGCACGCCCTTGATCGACTGACCCATGTACTCGATGTCGCCTGCGGCATACGGCTTGAGCCCCGTGATCGCCTTCATCGTCGTGGTCTTGCCCGCGCCGTTCGCGCCGATCAGCGTGACCAGCTCGCCCTGCCCAACTTCGAGGTCGATGCCCTTCACAGCCTGGATGCCGCCGTAATTGACCTGCAGGCCCTTGATTTTCAACATTGCTTGCGTCGTGGACATCAGTGGACTCCCGCACCCAGATAAGCTTCGATCACCTTCGGATCCTTCTGCACGTCTTGCGGCAGCCCTTGCGCAATCACCTTGCCGTAGTCGAGCACCGTCATCTGGTTGCACAGACCCATCACGAGCTTCACGTCGTGCTCGATCAGCAGAATCGTCTTGCCGTCGGCGCGGATCTTGTCGAGCAGCTTGGTCAGCTCGACCTTTTCGGTCGCGTTCATGCCGGCCGCCGGTTCGTCCAGCGCGAGCAGCTTCGGATCGGTTGCCAGCGCACGGGCGATTTCCAGCCGACGCTGGTGGCCGTACGACAGGTTGCGCGACGTGTAGTCCGCGTACTGCGCAATGCCCGCATACTCCAGCAGTTCGATCGCGCGCTCCTTGATCTCGCGCTCTTCCTTGCGTTCGGACGGCGTCTGGAACACCGCGCCGAGCAGGCCGTGTTTGGTACGCACGTGACGGCCGACCATCACGTTTTCCAGCGCGGTCATGCCACCGAACAGACGGATGTTCTGGAACGTCCGCGCAATACCGGCCTTCGCCACCTGGTACACCGCGGTCGGCGTGTACGGCGTGCCGTCGAGCTTGAACTCGCCCGAATCCGGCGTGTACAGGCCCGTGATCACGTTGAAGAAGGTCGTCTTGCCGGCGCCGTTCGGGCCGATCAAACCGTAAATCTGGCCGGACTTGATTTCAAGCCCGACGTCGGACAGCGCCCGCAAGCCGCCGAAGCGCTTGTTGACACCCTTCACCGACAGTCGAATGTTGTCGCTCATTTTTTTCTCTCCCCGGCTTAGGCGCGAACCGGCTTCTTGCCGCCACGCTTCGTCAGTTTCGCAATCTTGTCTTCATGCTTGGGTGAGGGCCACAAACCTTCAGAGCGATACAGCATGATCAGCACCATGGCGAGTGCGTAGACCAGCTGACGGATCACTTCCGTGTCGACAATTTCATGACCGAACAGCATGTGCTGCAGCGGACCTACGGTCGCGCGCAGGAATTCCGGCAACACCGCGAGCAGCACCGCGCCGAGAATCACGCCCGGAATGTGGCCCATGCCGCCCAGGACCACGCACGCCAGCACCACGATCGATTCCGGCAGCGTGAACGATTCCGGCGACACGAAGCCCTGGAACGAGCCGAACATCGCGCCCGACAGACCGCCGAACGACGCGCCCATCGCGAACGCCAGCAGCTTCACATTGCGGGTGTTGATGCCCATCGCCTTGGCGGCGATTTCGTCTTCGCGGATCGCGGCCCATGCACGGCCGATACGCGAGTGCTGCAAACGCGAACACACCCAGATCACGGCCAACGCCGCGATCACGAACAGGTAGTAATACGAGTACACCGTGGGGAACTGGAAGCCGAACAGCGTGTGCGTTTGCGCGAGGCTGAAGTCGCCGAAGTGCACCGGGTCGATCGCCGTGATCCCCTTCGGGCCGTTGGTGATGTTCACCGGGCGGTCGAGGTTGTTCAGGAAGATCCGCACGATTTCCCCGAAGCCCAACGTCACGATGGCGAGGTAATCGCCCCGCAGACGCAGCGTCGGTGCACCGAGAATCACACCGAAGAACGCGGCGACCGCCATCGCGCACGGCACGATCAGCAGGAACGGCACATGCAGCCCGTTCGGCGCGAGGTGTGCGATCCACTCGAACTGCGACGACAGGTGCGGCGAACTCAGCAGCGCGGACGTGTAGGCGCCGACCGCGTAGAACGCGATATAGCCCAGGTCGAGCAAGCCGGCGAAGCCGACCACCACGTTAAGACCCAGCGCTAGCATCACGTAAAGCATCGCAAAGTCGAGCACGCGGACCCAGTAGTTGCCGCCAGCGGCGCCAATGATCATTGGCGCCGCGATCACGAAGACCGCCGTGATGACGCCGACCGTCAGCGTCTTGGCGGGGTGCCGTTCAGGGATAGCGGTCACCGGCGGTTCAATCCGTTGGATGGAAGTCATGATTCGTGTCTCCTGATTTAGGCACGATCGGCGACACGCTCGCCGAGCAGGCCAGACGGGCGGAACACGAGCACAATGATGAGCACGATGAACGCGAACACGTCCTGATAACTACTGCCGAACACACCACCCGTCAGGTTGCCGATATAACCCGCCCCCAGCTGTTCGATCAGGCCGAGCAGCACGCCGCCCACCATGGCCCCGCCGAGATTGCCGATCCCGCCTAGCACCGCCGCGGTAAAGGCCTTCAGACCTGGGATAAAGCCCATATAAAAGTGTGCGTTGCCATATTCCGATGCGGTCATCACGCCGGCGAGAGCGGCGAGCGCCGAGCCGATCATGAAGGTGGCCGAGATCACGAAGTTCGGGTTCACGCCCATCAACGACGCAGTGCCCGGGTTTTCAGCGATGGCGCGCATGGCGCGGCCGAGCTTGGTTTTGTGCACGAGCAGCAGAAGGCCGCCCATGACGAGGAACGCGACGACGATAATCACGACCTCGGTCATCGAAATCACAGCACCCGGCGTCGTGTCGGTGGCATTCACCACGCTCAAAGGATCGGTGGGCAGCAACTGCGGGAACGGCAGCGGATTGCGCGACCAGATCATCATGGCCAGCGTCTGCAGCAGAATCGACACGCCGATTGCGGTGATGAGCGGGGCGAGACGCGGCGCCCTGCGCAACGGCCGGTAAGCCACGCGCTCGATCGTATAACCGACGATCGCGCAAACCACAGCTGCGGTGATCAGCGCAATGATGAGCGTCGGCACGTTGCCAAGGCCGGGGAAGTGGTTCTGAAGCACGCCTATGGCGGAAAGCGCGACCATCGCCCCAACCATCAACACATCGCCATGAGCGAAATTGATAATTCCGAGAATCCCATAGACCATCGTGTACCCGAGGGCAATGATGGCGTACACGCTTCCAAGCACAAGTCCGTTGATGACCTGCTGGATAAAAATATCCATTTGTCTCCTCCTAGAGCTACTAAAGATGTTCTGCCCCACTCGTCACACTGAGGTCTCATTCACATGAGACCCCCGATGCTTGCTGATTAGTGGCCGCTGCAAATTTTCATTTGTCGGCAATCGCAAGCAGAGGGCCGTGCTTTCGGTCGTCGTCCGGAAATGGCGCCTGCTCTTCAGATCCGCGTCCCCAGGACGCCCTATTCAGGCCATTTTTCATTTTGCTATCCTAAATGACATTTCTGGATATGTTCGCCGTCTTCAACAATTACCTAAATTTCCCCTTCGGCTCGCACTAAGTAACCCATTGCACGCCCAACACCTTGTTGACTACAGTTTGCTGCAGGCTCAGTGCAGCGAGCCATGACGTCTTTGGATTTCCAGGCGATGGCTCATTCGACATGCTGATTCGCAGTTCGCCGCTTTTACTCTTCGCGTAGATTTCATGGCAGTTCAATCGAATTGTAGGATCAGCAATCAGCGTTACGGTCGTCTTCTCGAAGCCCAATCCATGTATAGCAACGGCGGCGGCGACGTTTGCGTTCGCTGGATACTTGATCGCAGCTTCTTCTGCTGTACCGGCGAAAATAACCTGTGGACTTGTCAGTTCGTCAAGGTTGACTTCCTGCGCTGCCGCCGTTCCGCTCCAAGCTATCGGAGGTTTCCGGCCCGTGTATGTCACCACATCAAGTCCGCTTCGCGCGGCGGCGGACAGTGCGTCGATGCCGCCGACGGCCCCAGCGATCGGAATCAGGCGCGAGCCGCCCACACGGGCACTACTACTGAGCGAGGCACGGACGTCCGGTGTCGCGAGCGCCCCGACTGATGAGAGAACCACATCGAATCCTTCCCTTAGCACCTGTGGAACGATTGTTGCCACGGCGTTATGGCCGGCGCATTCGACTACTACGTCCGGGCGCCAAGCGACCAGTTCATGAATACGGCTTAACCGGCCGTATCGTTCATCCGTCAGAAACCCGGGCGTCTCGCGCAAATCAAGGAAGGAGATCTCATCGATGTGTTCCTTGAACAGGGACGCGGCAAAGCTCTGACCGATCGCACCCGCGCCAATCACGGCGACGCGAAAAAAGCGACTATCTCTCATGTTTGACCTACAAACTGGAGAAGGTGACGAGCGTATTTGCTCGTTTCGACCTTCGGAAAGAAGTGACCGCCGTCCATCTCGACCAGCACCGAGCCCCGGATAAGTGACGAAAGCTCCCTGCTATGTTCAATCGGCACCACCATGTCATCGCGCGCCCCAATGACCAGCGTTCGTAGGTCAAGCCGGTGTAACTCATCGCTACGCGAATAATGCAAAAGCATGTCAATCCGATCCGCCACGATCGCATCATCTGTCTGATGCGGCCCATCGAATTCCGGCTGCTGTGATCGTGCGATCGCGCTGTTGTACCAAGCGTTGGGATAGCCGAGGAGATCGGATAGCAGGTCGTAAGCGACGCTTCCTGCCTTCATGAGCACCTGTTTGCGCAAGATGAAGCAGTCACGAAATCTTCCGTCCGGGCGAGCCCATCCGCCACTCAGCACCAGTTGCACGCAGCGCTGTGGGAACTCCAGTGCGATCGCCTGGGCTACAAGGCTTCCCGTCGAATGGCCCACGATCGTGGCTCGATCAATTCCGAGGGTGTCGAGCACGTCTAACGCCGCAGCGACGACGTTGGGAATGCTTTGTTCATCAACCCGCTCGCTGGCGCCAACTCCTGGATGATCAAAAGTGATCGTTTGATAATCCGGGGAAAGGATATCCATAACCCGATGCCAGAAGGTGCCGCGTCCGCCGAGACCGGAGATGAAGAGTATCGCTGAGCCATTCCCGGCGGTCGCGCCTGCCACTCCGGCATCGGTCAGGAACGATCTCATTCCCGTTCCTTTTTCGGTGCGGCAAAAACCGTGTTTGCTTCGATCTCGGCAACGTTCGTGGGCCTCGGAAAAGGTTCCGGCTGCGGTTCGCCATCAACCCGGGGACGGCCAATCTGCCTGAAAAACGATTCGAGTCCGGCTGGGTTCATGAACCAGACCCAGTGCATCTCTTCAGTCTCGCTTTCGTTGATGAAGGTGTGCGTACACCCTTTCCCGAGGAAAAGCGTCGTACCGGGGGTAATTTCATAGGTCGCGGTTCCGTCAATGACCACCTTGCCCTTGCCGCGCAAAAAGTGAAGCACTTCTTCGTTTTTATCGTGGCTATGATCTCGCACGTACGAGCCTTTGCCGAGCGTTTGCGTGCCTGCTGCCATTGGCGCGTCCATCCTGGTTAGATGCGGCGCGACGTGGACCGCCACGAATCCATTTGCTGGAAGTGGCTGCCAGTAGCTCTCCGCGTCCTCAGGGCGCGTGATCAGAAAGTTTTCGCCTCTGATGCTTTTCTTTGGGTCAGGCATACTCATGTGTCCTCCTTCAATTGGCTCAACAACGACTTACGTTAGCCCTGAGGGAACCCCTCACCCCACGTGTCGCTGACCATAAACCCATTGCCGAACGGGTCGGTCGGATCCACGCCGAGCTGTTCCACGCTGAATACCCAGCCCCGTCCTTCGATCCTTGGAAGTACCGCCGGCCGTCCGCCTATCTCGGTTCGCCCGAGCATTTCCACCTTGAATTCGCTTCCGATCGCGGACCGCGAAACCAGGCGACTGCCAACATCGGCCAAACCGCGGGCAGCCAGCGTGGCCAGGTTAGCGGAGCTACCGGTTCCGCAAGGTGAACGGTCGATTCGTCCTGGCACCAGAGTCGTACAGGTCTGATAGACGTCGCTGGCAACACGATTGCGGAACATCACGTATGCGATCTTGTTGATTGCCGGATAAAGCGGATGCTGGACGCGAACCAGTCCGTTCACGATGTCCGCAAGCTTCACACCAAGATCAGCCAATCGACGTGCGTTTTCTGCGTTAATGGCCATTCCGACCTGTTCGACGTCGATGAGCGCGTAGTAGACACCGCCGAACGCAATGTCGACCTTGATCTTCCCGAACTCGGGCGTCTCGATCTCAAGGTCGAGTAGCTCAACGAAAGCTGGCATCATTTCCAGCGATACGCTTTCGCAGCGTCCATTGCTACAACGCGCACGCGCCGTCACAAGCCCGACCGCCGTATCGAGCACGACTGTCGTTTCTGGCTCCTGCATTGGAACGATGCCTAGCTCCAGCAGAGCTGTGACCACGCAGATCGAGTTGCTGCCCGACATTGGATGCGCCTTATCGGCTTGCATCACAAAGAAGCCCGCATGCGCTTCGGGCCGGGTTGGCGGGAGCAGTAGATTGAACGACATTGCGAGCGCACCTCGTGGTTCAAACACGACGAGTCGGCGAAGGCTGTCGTCCACCTCATTGATGTAGTTCATCTTGTCGAGAACGGTGTCACCCGGAATTTTTCCGACTCCTCCCGTAATGACCTTGCCAATTTCACCTTCGGCGTGGACGCCAACTACCTGCAATGTCTTTTTCCAGCGCATGAGTGACCTCCAGATGTTGATTTTCGTTCCGGTCAGAACCGGTACGCACTGAACGGAGCCAGATCGACCGGGGGGGTTGTTCCCGACACCAGATCGGTGACCAGCCTGCCGGTTGTCGCTGCGAGCGTCAGCCCGAGTTGTCCATGCCCGGTTGCGAGTATCACGTTCGGCAGCTTGCGCGTTCGATCAATGACCGGCTTGGTATCGGGTAGCAAGGGGCGATACCCAACACCGAGTTCCTGTTCCTGGGTTTGTAGTTCCGGAAAGATCCTTTTCGTCTTGTCAAGAATGATCTGTGCCCGGTGAAAGTTGGGGGCGGCACTTCGTTGCGCGAATTCAATCGTGCCTCCGACCTGCAAGCCACGGGTCATCGGCGCCAGACAGAAGCCACCATCTGCATAGATCACGGAATGCCTGAGCGCGATGCCCGGGTCTTTGAGAAGCACCTGGTAGCCCGCTACGCCCTCAAGTGGAATGTTGACGTCCAGCTGAGGGAAGAATTTTCGTGATCCAACACCTGCGGCTACAACGACGTGGTCGGCTGCAACGGACTCGCCATTGGAAAGCTGGACACCCGTCGCCCGGCCGTTTTCCTCATTGATCCGATTCGCTCCCGCCTGCAACCGACGTCCCCCGAGCGACACGAAGCTTTCAGTGAGCGCCACGATGAATCTCTCCGTGTCGGTCACGAAACGCCAGTCTGACAGGAGGATGCCGTGCGAAAACTTGCCAGCAAGCGTTGGTTCTAGCTCGCCGATCTCCCCTGCGCTGAGCTTCTCGAAAGCAAAGCCGAGCGAGCGCGGCAGGTCTGCCTGATGCAAGTCCTGCTCAAGGCCCTTCGCACTGTCAAAAACCTGCATCACCGGGCGTTGGGTGAGCAGCGCCTCGCTGGAGCACGCGTCAAGAAGCGGCCGATAATCTTCCAATACCCGCCGGGTGAGCGACGCAAGATCGCGAGATATCTCGACAAGTCGCGACTGCCGGCCGCACAAAAGAAAGCGAATCATCCATGGCAACATCTGAGGAAGAGCAAGTGGCCTCAGTGCGAGCGGTCCCTCCTGATCCATCAACCAACCCGGGATTTTCTTCAGGATGCCCGGCTTCGAAAGGGGCATGACCTCTCCGACCGCCAGTTGTCCGCAACTCCATTTTCCGGTGCTCTCGCCCGCTTTCGCGGGATCGAACAGCGTGACCTTGTAACCGCTCCGTTGGAGATAGAGGGCGCAGCAGACGCCGACCACGCCACCGCCAATGACAGCTATGGTGCCGACCAGGCCCTGGTCAATGGCCTTCGCAGGCAGAGAATCATTTACAACGCTCATCTATAAGTCCCAAGTTTCTTGTCGGAGCAGCCGGCTCAGATTCAGCATTTGCCGAGCGGGTTGCGCAGTTATGCGTCGTTGCCCTTTTTCGTCAGAAGCCGCTTTAGCATCGCGATCCGTTGATCGCGCCACGACCTCTTGATGTCGATCTGCTCGAGTGGTAGTTGCTCGCGTAGTTGTTTGACAAGTCCATCAACCAGCGAAGGGGCCATGAGCCGCCCCGTTTCATGCTTTTCCTGAGCCATACGGTCGTAGATATCACCATACCGACCTAGATATTCTTCAATGCCTCCGTCAGCGTTGAGATCTATTGCTTCGATCGGTCCCAACACGGCCCACCTGAGGGCGAAACCGTCGGTGACCAGCGTGTCGGCATCAGAGGCAGTGATGACACCGGCCTCGATCAGTCGGAACATCTCGATAAGCAACGCTCCCTGCAAGCGGTTCATTGCAAAGCCTGGATGTTCGTTCTTCACCAGCACCGGAGATTGGCCCACGTCTTTTAGCAACCCTAGGGTCCGTTCAACCACGGCACGATCCGTCCATGGCGCGGGTACAACCTCCGTCGCCGGTAGGGTGTGAGGAGGCGTCGCCGGGTGAACGATCAAACAACGTTGCCTCCGTTCCAGGTCTTCTGTGAACTTCGACATCGGGATTGCCGACGTCGAACTTGCGAGAATTGCTTCAGGCCGGGTCAGGCGATCCAATCGCTGAAACAGATCCCGCTTGATTTCCAGGTCTTCAGCCACCGACTCCTGTACGAAATCCGCGTGTGCCACTGCATCTTTCAATTCGAGGTGCAATGTCACGCGCGACTCCAGGCCAGGGTGGAACTCCTGTCCAACGCGCTCGCTGTCACGTATGTGCCGCGTCAGGTGCTCAAAGACGCGTTCAAGCACAGCGGCGTTCGAATCGAAAATCGCAACGCGGTGTCCGGCACGCGCCCAGACCGTTGCCCATGAACACCCTATGATGCCCGCGCCGACAATCCCAACAGTCAATGTTTGCTTGGTCACTTGCATGGCTGCAAAAAAGTAAGAACGGTATCGCGTTATGTGACCGTTGAGAAGCGAGCTGCGGACCGACGGAGCGCGAAGCCTGACCTCTATCGCCGTCGGCGTTAAACACTCGAGCCAAAGGCCCAGGAAGAGAGCGCATACCTCCTGCACAAACGGTCGAACATTGAACTGAATTGTAGATAGCAGAAATTTTGCAAACAATTCCTGTTTTTTGACTTATATTCCTGAAAATATGTCGGCAATCAAAGCTGTTTTCAAAACAGGGCAGGATCTTGGAGCGCAGATGGATAAGAGTAGCGAGCTTTATGTGTTCACGGCAGTGGTCGCTCACGGCAATTTCGTGTCAGCAGCAGAGAAATGCCGCCTGACACCCTCTGGTGTCAGCCGCGTAATCTCGCGGATGGAAGATCGATTGGGTACCAAGCTCTTTGTTCGATCAACGCGGCGGCTCTCCCTGACCGCACAGGGCGAATTCTTCTATTCGAAAATCAAATCCATGGTCGAACAAATCGAGGCGGCTGAAGCGGCCACTGCACAGAGGCCTCAGGTCCCGCACGGCGTCCTGCGTATCCGAGCCGCCGCAGGATTTGTCGACAGGCAGCTTGTGCCGCTCATGCCGGAGTTTCTTGCCAGGTATCCAGACCTTCAAGTGGAGATTGTTGTTGGGGACGTGCCAATTGAACCGGACGACCGGAGCGTCGACCTCGCGTTCCGCTCGGGCCTCGCGCCCTCTGAAGATCATTTGAGCATCAAACTTGCGGCCAATCCCCTGGTAATCTGCGCGTCGCCAGCATATCTGGAAAAGAACGGGAAGCCGGACAGGCCAGAAAATCTTGGGCGGCACAATTGCCTAACCATGGACGGACGGGGTATCACACAAGCGGAGTGGATGTTTCGTGAGGACCAACGTCGCTTCTCTGTCTGGGTGAAGGGAAACCTGGGGAGCGTCGGAACGGCGATCCATTCGGCTGCCCTTGCCGGGGTCGGCATTGCTCGCATCCCGCAATTTCTCGTGGAGCAAGACGTTCGGGAAGGCCGCCTGGTGCGGCTGCTCGCGGATTACGCCCCGGACGACGGGCGCTCAATTTACCTCGTCTACATGACAACCGACAACCGGTCATTGAAGTGTCGGGTTCTGGTGGACTATCTGCTCGAGAAATTCGACCCCATGCCTCCCTGGATGCGCTGAACGTGCCAGTCTGGCGGGAGCAATTACGCGGATTTTTTCACGAATTTAAAACAAAAAATGGCAATTGTTCGTAATCTTTCCGCTATCTACAATCAGCAGCATGGATCTGAACACTAGACTCGCGCTGCCGCAGCTTCGCACAACTGTTACTTGTCGTCGCTGAACTTGCGATTGCGAACAGACGCACTAGCCGGGCGATATGGGAAGAGTCGCGAACGCTTCCCCATGGATTTCCATTAGGAAAACGAAATGCCAACGTGGTAATCAACAGACCTGCATGAGGATCGTCAAATCCGGCCTCGCGCTCAAAGACGTGTGGTTCCCGAACCAGCGGACCGCCACGACAGCATTGCAGGTCCACATCGCCTCTTTCCCAACCGAACGTCCATCCCACGGCGAAACATCAGCGGATGATTCGCCACTTTTCCGTCAAGACTGGAGCCCTCATGTCTCTCCCAAATTACGAAGGCATTATCACCGTACTTACCACGCCATTCGACAAGAATGGTGCCGTTGATTTCTCGACTCTCAGTCGCCACATCGACTTCCTGCTATCGAACGGCATCACAGCGCTGCTTGAGGGAGGCTCCACAGGCGAGTATTACGCGCAGTCGCTGTCAGAGCGCGAGAAGGTTTTGGAATTTGTTGCTGAACGAGCCGGCAAGAAAGCACAGCTGATCGCTGGAACTAATTCGATGCGACAGGATGACACGCTGGCCCTCAACAACCTGGCCGCCAAGCTCGGTTATCAGGCTGTCATGCTGGCTGCCCCTCCCTATTCCCTGCCCAGCACTCAGGAACTGATTGCCCATTTCCGTCGCATCGCTGAGGCGACGGAACTTGGGATCATCCTGTACAACTTCCCTGCACGCACCGGTGTTGACCTGGATGCTGAATTCCTCGCAGGCATCGGAGATCTGAAGAATATCAACGGGATCAAAGAATCGAGCGGATCGTTCGCGCGAATGATCGAACATGTCTTGAATTTCCCGGAACTTCAACGCGTGGTCGGCGCGGACGACCAGGCGCTTGATGCGTTTCTATGGGGTGCGCGAAGCTGGATATCCGGCGCTTCGAACTTCCTGCCAGCCGAGCATGTGGCGATCTATAAAGTCGCGGTCGTCAAGCGCGATTTCAATCTCGCACATAAGATGATGTCGGCGCTCATGCCCCTCACCTACATCTTGGAACAGGGTGGCAAATTCAACCAGTACGTGAAATACGGTACTGAACTGGCAGGATTCCCGGTAGGCGAGGTCCGCGCCCCGCTCCTCGGCCTGACTAACTCGGAAAAGGCTAACTTCCTCGAGAAATACGAGGCCTTCAAGGCTGCAAACATCGTACAGCTAGCCGACTAAAGCCATCGTCGACAAAGGAGAGTCCAGGATGCAACAGTTCACCCTTTCTGAGTTCACGGCCGCTGCCGCGAAGCTCAAGCCCGAAACCCGCGCCTTCATTGACGGCCGGTTTGTATCCGCGCGTTCCGGAAAGACATTCGCTACGATCAACCCTGCTACCGGCAAGGAACTCGCGCAAGTGGCAGAGTGTGATGCCGCCGACGTTGATCTTGCGGTGATCGCCGCGCGCCGCTCCTTCGACAGCGGCGTCTGGTCTGCCATGCCGCCAAAGGCCCGGAAGAAGATACTGCTTCGCTTCGCTGATTTGATGGAGCGAGAGACTGAAGAACTTGCGCTACTGGAGGTTCTTGACAATGGCAAGCCAATCTCCGACGCGCGCTCTGTGGACGTGCCGGACGCTATTGAGACGTTACGATGGCATGCGGAGGCCATCGACAAGATTTACGACCAGGTATCGCCGACGTCGGCGGACGTGGTTTCGATGATCGTGCGAGAGCCGATCGGGGTCGTGGGCGCCGTGCTACCGTGGAACTTCCCCATTTTCGTTGCAATGTGGAAGCTTGCCCCGGCTCTCGCTGGTGGCAACTCGATTGTCATCAAGCCCGCCGAACAAACGTCGCTTACGGCGATCAAGCTCGCCGCGCTCGCTGCTGAAGCAGGTCTGCCGAATGGGGTGCTCAACGTTGTCCCGGGATTCGGCGAAACTGCAGGTCAGGCAATCGGTCGCCACATGGACGTTGATTGCGTGAGCTTCACCGGATCCGGCGAGGTCGGCCGATATTTCCTGCGTTACGCTGCCGAATCGAATATAAAGCGGGTAGTGCTTGAACTCGGCGGGAAAAGTCCGGCGATTGTCATGGAGGATGTGGGTGACCTTAAGGCGGTTGCTAACCAGATAGCTACCGGCATTCTGTTCTGCCAGGGTGAGAATTGCAGCGCGGGCTCTCGGCTCATCGTGCAGAAAGGAGTCAAGGATCGGCTGCTCGATACACTCACGCAAACCTTTCAAGAATGGACTGTCGGTAATCCGCTCGATCCGTCTACGCGGGTAGGGGCGATGATTGAAGAGGCACACATGAAACGCGTGCTCTCCTATATTGATGCTGGCCGGGAAGGCGGAGCCCGGGTGCTGCTAGGCGGACAACGGGCGCTGACGGATACAGGCGGCTTCTTTGTCGAGCCGACAATTTTCGACGGTGTGCGCAATGATATGCGAATCGCGCAGGAAGAGATTTTCGGACCCGTCCTGTCCGTGATTGAAGTGGCTGATGCAGACGAAGCCGTTCGTGTTGCAAACGACACGAACTATGGTCTCGCCTCATCGCTGTACACGGATAACCTTCACGTCGCCCACAAGGTTGCCCGGGCACTCAAGGCGGGGACCGTCTCGGTCAATTGCTTCTCGGAAGGCGACATGGGTGTGCCATTCGGTGGCTACAAACAGTCGGGTTTTGGCGGGCGCGATAAGGGTATCGCAGCACACGACCAGTATCTCCAAACGAAGTCCATCTGGATTCAACTGCACTGAACGAGCGAACGGGGATGCCCAGGCCAGGCATCCCCAAATGCAGGTCGCACGATAGGCACCCCTGGTGGCACACGACCGACATCCTTGTCTTCTGCTCGACCGCGAGACCTGGCGAGGTTTTCTCCGCCGGCATCTAGCCTTGCACCGGAGCGGCTCTTTACCGTTCAAAAGTTTGAAAGCATCATTCGTTATGGCTGATTCTGCGTAGCCATGCCAAAAACACCGCAGTCCGTCGAGGCAACACACCCTCTTGGTGCACAACATAATAACTATATGGACCGGATTGCGAAAACGATCCGAAAGGCAAAACAAGTCCGCCATTATCGATGTGGCTTTGAACCAGGTGCCGTCGTCCCATGGCAATGCCGAGGTGGTTGACTGCGGCGACGATGCATAGATCGGACCGGTCAAACGTGTATGTCCGGTGTGGCAAGACTGTGCCTGGAATGTTCTGGGTGCACCAAAGTGCCCATTCTGCATCATGCGATGCGTGGTTCCAGGCCAGTGAATCGTGGAGCAGAATGCATTGAACGATGTTCAAGGGTCGCCCGATCAAAGCGTGCGCCTCTGCATACTCTGGGCTGCATACGGGTGCCGTGCTCTCATCCATTAGCCTATGACTAACTAGGCCGGGGAACGGTCCGTGCGAATAGTCAATGGCCAGATCAATGTTTTGCGATCGGAAATCGAGCGCCTCATTGCCAACCCTGAGGTCAACTGAAACTCCCGGATACTTGTCGGAGAAACCCGCCAATTGAGGCACAAGCCAGCAGGCTGCGACTGAAGGACGGGCATAAACTGTAATGCGCCCCTCAACACGTTCTTCGCTCGCTGGTTCAAGCGCGTCGGCAAGTTCACCCATCGTTCGTTGCAGAATCAGAAAGAGGCGCTCACCCTCGGCTGTCAGGGCGATTTTTCGGGTGAGTCTGATAAACAGACTCCTGCCAAGCGCGATCTCAAGGCGCTTGATTCGATGGCTGACAGCACTCGTGGTTAAGCACAATTCATCTGCCGCGCGTGAAAAGCTCTTGTAGCGAGCCACGATCAGAAATGTGTGGAGATTCGCAAATTGCCCACTGTCAAGGCGATCGGCAATCCTCGGCGGCAGGTTATACATTGATATGCGTTTAGTGTACGCGCCGATCAGACTTGCGTTACCTTCACAGCGAAGGCGGTTAGAGAACCGCTACCATTTCGTAGCGGACATGAATGATTACGCGGCCAGGATGGCCTTCCCGCGCGACAGATAAGCGTTCATCTCCGTCTCCGGCACCATGCTGCCACCAGTCGCCCATACAAGGTGCGTGGCGCTCTGCAAAACGCTTGGGGTCAGCTGCATCCGCGTACGGTAAGCGTCTTGGTCCCGAGAGAGGATTCGTGCAATACCCGGCGCGCCAGCCAGCGCAGACGGCTCGAGTCGGAGACCTTCTGCCCGGTCGAACAGAGCCAGAAGGGCGTAGAGCTCGTCGTCGCTCACAGTATAGTATCCATCGACAAGGCGTTGCATCGCTTTACCGACAAAGCCTGAAGGGCGCCCCACCGCCAGGCCATCAGCCGCAGTGACGTTATCGATACCGACGTCTTGCACTGATATCGCGTCGTGCAGGCCGCTATACACGCCGAGAAACATGCAGGGAGAATGGGTCGGCTCGGCGAAGACACAATGTACTGAGTCCCCAAACGCCAATTTAAGCCCGAATGCGACGCCTCCCGGGCCTCCTCCGACGCCGCATGGAAGATACACAAACAGTGGATGGTCTCTATCGACGAGCACCCCGGCCGACGCTAGTTGCTGCTTGAGTCGATCCGCTGCGACGGCGTATCCGAGAAAGAGATTTTTAGAGTTCTCGTCGTCGATGAAGTGACACTTCGAGTCCTGCATTGCCTGTCTTCGACCTTCTTCGACCGCCGCACTGTAGTCAGAAGCGTGCTCAACAACTATGACGCCGTGCTCACGCAACCGATCCTTCTTCCACTGTCGCGCATCCGACGACATATGAACGGTCACTTCAAAGCCGAGTGTTGCTCCAACGATGCCGATCGATAGGCCCAAGTTACCCGTCGAACCAACGGCAATTCTGTAGTTGCTGAAGAAGGCGCGGGCTTCATTGTTATCCAGCTTCGCATAGTCGTCCTCCAGGTCGAGTATTTTGTTCGCGATTGCAAGATCTTCAGCATGCTTCAGAACCTCATAAATCCCGCCTCGGGCCTTAATCGACCCGGAGATCGGCAGGTGGCTATCGAGCTTGACCCACAGGCTCCCCGGAAGTTCGAAGCCGTAGCGGCTCTCCAATAATATCTGCAATTTTGGGATCGACTTCAGTGGAGATTCGATGCATCCCTTCGTTTTTTCAGTTTCCGGAAAAACACGTGCGATGTATGGCGCGAAGCGGTCAAGCCTCGCGCTGGCCGCGTCTTTGTCCTGCTCGGTGAGCCCGACGTCAGCCAGCGCATGTTCCGCAGGAAGCACGGCAGGGTTGAACCATGCTGTCTCCTTTAGTGCGATGAGGTCCGCAATCAATGGGTGGGTTTGCTGCCAATCATGAATAGACTTGCCTGCGATCATAATTTCTTCGTTTCCAAATAAATGACACTCCTGTCGTCACAAGCAGGAGAAGTGGCCCTTTCCGCCCTCAACGGAGTGTCACCGATGAGCCAATTTGACATGACATCGGGGCCCTGACAACAGATCGATCATCAAGTGATGGATGAATAAGCCTCAACCATCGGACAGTGATGAAATCGACGCGTCATCGACGCTTTGTTCCGCTGACAACGAACAGACAGTCAGCCGGTAATGGTCGGACCGTGCGAATCTTTCGCTCCGCTGGTCGTT
The DNA here is from genome assembly GCF_900116445.1 of Paraburkholderia aspalathi. Lineage (GTDB taxonomy): Bacteria > Pseudomonadota > Gammaproteobacteria > Burkholderiales > Burkholderiaceae > Paraburkholderia > Paraburkholderia aspalathi. The sequence continues at coordinate 524,234 of NZ_FPBH01000001.1, read as the reverse complement.
GTCGTCCGCAACTTCCAACGTCATAGTCCAGCGAGCGCGGCTTTGCGCCAATCGACACCGAGAACGAGGTCCAACCGTTACATACGGCCGCCTGACACAGGTATTGACCAAGACAAAGGAAGCCACGCGGCCGCTTGCGGTCATGAATTGACGTCCGGATGTCCGAGCTAGCGCGGTAGCGAACGACCCCTTGGGCGGAAAGCGACCGAACCCGAGAAAGTCGTCCTCAGCAGATCACATTCAGCCCCCGTCCCTACCACCGCGCGCTGGACGATCTCGTCGTCCAGCGGCCACCCTACATCTTTTCGCGCAGAAGCATGTTGAGCGTAACGACAATTTTCAAATGGACGCGATCACTGCCGTGGATCACTCGATCGCAGAGGGCGCGGCGAGCATCATGGTCAGCTACCGCCCCTGTAAAAAATGCCGGCGATGACGGGCGCCGTGCTTACGGCGCTCAGAAGATTGGACGCACAGAATCGTGTCGGCGAGTCGCCACGCTGCGTCAACCGGCTTGCGCTGCCGTCGGAACCGACTGAACCAGGCTCCGCCGCGCCGCATTCATAACCAGTGCGCTAATCGTCGCGAGCGGCTCGGGCTCCTGCTCCCAGTGAGGCCAGTACAGATCGATCATCAGGTCACGCTCGGGGGCGAGCGCCACCAGCCTGCCCTCACGGATCATCGGCTCCACCTGCATGGCCGGGACCTGCCCGTAACCGAGCTAGTCCAGGATCGCATTGAGCAACGCAGTCGGCGAAGGAAAATAGTGTCGGGGGTACCGGCCGACCGCCGCCCCGAGACGCAGCCCGAAAAACACATCGTGCAGGGCGTCCTTGCGGTCAAACAGGATGGCGGTGGCCTCGAGCACGTCCGGCAAGGTCAGACCACCGGCGAAATGTTCGCGCGCGAAACCGGGTGTGGCGACACATCGATAGCGCATCCATGCCGGCAGGCGCCGCATGACGGAGATGCCGCCCAGCAGCAGTGCGGCCGTCTGTGCGCCGATCAGAACCACGCGGACGGCGAGGCGCGGAACGGGAAACAGTACGCGCGGCAGCGGCGCACCGGGATGGACGGAACGGAAGATCATTGGAGCTGGGTCAGAATTTTGGTAAGCCCGGCGGGTTGCTTTCGGAACGGTTCAGCGCCTCGGCCTGAATCCCCCAGCGCGCGAGCGAGCGCGCGTAAGTACTGTTGGCGCTCACACCGTTGGTCGCGAGTGTCACTCCGTCGACGAGTCCGCTACCCTTGCGCCTTGCAATCGCAACATCCGCTCTCGCGGGCCAGCCCGCGTTCACGGTTCCCACCTGGCGAATCGCGCCGGTTCGCGGGGCGTCGCAGGCAAGCGGCGCATGGACGACAAGCGACCTGCCAAGAGGAGGTCGGCATCCGCACATTGCGGATAAGCAGTCCACCGTCTGGATAAGGAACTGCACTGTAACTGTAGCGCGTCAACCCCCGCTGGCACCTACATCCTGGACCGGAACCCGCGACGGACAAGAATTGACCTCGAAGTTCCAACGTGTGGAAATCGCTGTCTGGGCAGGTCCGACGCTGCATACCCTTCCCACGCGCTTGTCCCTAGCATGCTCCCCTGCGTATGTCGCTCTGCGGCCCGCACAAAGCGGCGCTGAGCATGAATCACCAGCCGACGATCGGCTGGGACTACAAATGAACAGTTGGAGACTGCCGTGAGCAATCAACGCAACACCGTTTTTCTTGCCCTCGCTTTGGGACTGCCGATCTGCGCTCAGGCTCAGAGTAGCGTGACCCTCTACGGCGTACTGGACGCCGGCCTCATCTTCGCAAACAATGTCGGCGGCTCCCATCTGTACGCGACGCAAGCCGGATGGTACCAGGGCAATCGTTGGGGTATGACGGGGATCGAGGATCTCGGCGGTGGTTACCAGGCCATCTTCCGGCTGGAAAGCGGTTTCTCGCCGTTGACCGGCGCGATGGGACAAGGCAACTCCATGTTCGGGCGGCAAGCTTTTGTGGGAGTGACGAGCCCCTATGGAGCGGTAACCCTCGGGCGGCAATACGATTCCATCGTCGACTATGTTGAACCCGCGCGTGCGAGCACGGCGCTGCTCATCAATCATCCGGCAGAGTTCGACAATCTCGGCAACGACTACCGCCTGAATAACGTCGTCAAGTTTGCCAGCGTGGATTACGGCGGTTTGAAGTTCGGCGGGCTGTTCAGCGCAGGAGGCGTAGCGGGAAGTTTCGAGCGCAATCGCGCGTGGTCGCTCGGTACGTCGTATAAGCGTGGCCCGTTATTCTTCGGCCTCGCCTATCTCAACGCGCGCGATCCGAACTTCTCGTACTACGGCAACAACCCGTCGTCGAGCACGACCGCATCCAACATGTCGTCATACCGGGTCTTTTCCGGCTATGCGTCCGCGCGCTCCCTGGAAACCTTCGCCGCCACCACGGGATACACGGCCGGCGCGTGGAGTCTCGCCGCCACATATACGAACGTGCGCTTCAAAGGCCTTGGCGCGATAGCCGCGCTCGACTCGAACGGCTATCGCGGGACCGCGTCATTCAATACAGCGGAAGTCGCGATGGGCTACTCGTTCACGCCTTCGCTGAAACTGGGCGCTTCGTATCAGTACATCCACGGCGCTCCAGTGAACGGCGGCGATTCAGGCCGTGTGACTTATCACGAAGCCGATGTCTCGCTCGACTACTTCCTCTCGAAGCGAACCGACATGTACGCGATGGTGATGGGGCAGCAGGCATCAGGGCGAGATTCCACGGGCCGCAACGCGGTCGCGCAACTGTGGGCGCTTTCCGCGTCGTCCTCGAACCGCCAGGTTGGTGCCGTTGTCGGGCTGCGTCACAAGTTCTGATCGAAATTATCCGCTGCGCCCAACGGCGCGAGCCGATGCAACTCGTTGCGGGCCAGTTCCACTGCCTGGGAATGAGGCCCTTGGATCCGTCGGGCGGCAGGCCCCGCGGTTCAGGTCAACCAGTACGATGAACATCAAAGCCGTCGCGAAGCGTGGCGCCGGACACGACAAAAAGTTTGGAGACAAGAAGCGATGAAATTCCGCGGACAATACCGTACGATCATTCTGGCGATGCTCCTGCTCGCCACGGTCATCAACTACATCGACCGTTCTGCGTTGTCGATTGCCATGCCGTTCGTCACGCGTGATTTTCATCTCACGGCAGGCGAGAAAGGCATCATCTTCGGCGCCTTCTCGATCGGCTATGCGGTCTTCAACTTCCTCGGGGGTTACTTCGCCGACCGATTTGGCGGACGCCGCGTGCTGACCGTCTCCATGGCCGGCTGGTCCATTGCGTGTGGACTGACGGCCGCCGTCTCCGGCTTCTGGTCAATGCTTCTGGTCCGCATTGCGTTCGGTATGGGCGAAGGACCAAATGCATCGACGGCCAACAAGGTCGTGAACACGTGGTTTCCGCTCGGCGAACGGGCGACCGCCGCCGGCATCAGCCAGGCCGGTGGTCCAATCGGCGGCGCACTCGCGGGCCCCGTGGTCGGCTTCCTCGCGCTTTCGTTCGGCTGGCGGGCAGCGTTTCTCGTGATGGCCGTGCTTGGCATCACGTGGGCGATCACCTGGCGCTTCCTCGCCACCGAAACGCCGGCACAGCATCCGCGCGTGAACAAGGCGGAGCTTTCACACATAGAGTCCGGTCAGGAAGCGGTAAAAGCGCCGACAGGCCAGAAGGTCTCCATTCGCGAGGTCATCACCACGCGCGCCGTGCTGACTACCGGCATCTCGCTCTTCTGCTACAACTACATCCTGTTCTTCTTCATCACGTGGTTCCCGAGTTATCTCGTCGATGCTAAGAATATCAGCCTCAAGGACATGAGTCTTGTCAGCTCGTTGCCGTGGATCACCGGCGCGATCGGTTTTCTTTCAGGCGGTTTTCTCATCGATGCGATTTATCGGCGCACCGGCAAGCGCATGTTCTCCCGCAAGGTCGTGCTGGTGACGTCGCTTCTGATCGCGGCTGCGTGCATTGCACTGACCGGCGTGGTCGACTCGGTCTGGACGGCGGTAGGTGTGATGACGGTAGCGATCGGCTTGCTGATGCTTGCGGCGCCCGCGTACTGGGCGATCATTCAGGACAGCGTGCCGCGCCATCAGGTAGGCACGGCGAGCGGGTTCATGCACGGGCTCGCGAACTGCTCGGGTATCGTAGGACCTGCAATTACAGGCATGCTCATTCAGACCACCGGCAGCTATGCGAGCGCGTTCGTGCTCGCGGGAGCGGTCGGGCTGGTCGGCTCGCTGATTCTCGCATGGTTCGTCGACGGCACGGATCGCGCGCTGGAGCCCGAGCCGGCCTCGGTCTGCTAACGCCCCACACGCGCTGCTTGTCTTATGCGCATGTCCTGTCGGGTCATGCGCTATTTTGTTTAACGGACTTTATGAACGAAGCGGAAGCCGGAATCAGCGAAGGTATGCGTGTGTTCATCCGGACCGTCGCTACCTTCCAGAGCGCGACCGACGACTGGCCGGGCCGACGTGCTGCCTTCGTGCGTCAATGCGCGCATTTCACACCGCACGCGCCGGATAGGTTAGTCGTCAGCGACCAGATGATCGGTGGCGTGATGACGCGTTGCTATCGGCCGGCCCGTCGCGCGCCGCGCGACGGCTGGGCGGTGCTGGTGCTGTTCCATGGCGGCGGCTGGACCGTGGGGAGTCATACGACGCACGACTGGTTTGCTCACGCGTTGTTGCAACGCGCCGATCTGGCCATCGTGGCCGTCGATTACCGGCTTGCGCCCGAAGCGCGCTTCCCTGCCCCACTCGACGACGGTCTTGCCGTGTGGGATGCGCTGGGCGACGCGGCCACCTCGCTTCAGATCGACCCAGAGCGGCGCGCGGTGGCCGGTGACAGTGCGGGCGGCACGCTAGCCGCCGCATTGTGCATAGCCTTGCGCGATCGTGTCGATGCCGAGGCGCAGACGCAACCGCAGGCACAAGTGCTGATGTATCCGGTGGTGAGCGCGAGCCAGACTTTCGCCTCGCTGGAACAATTCGCCCAAGCGCCCATGCTTTCCGCTCGTGGCCTTGCCGATTCGATTGCACTATATCTACCGAACGAATCCGACCGGCGGCTTTCTCTCGCCATGCCGCTCGAATCCCGTGATTTGTCGCGCCTGCCGCCCACGCTGATGATGGTGGCGATGCAGGACGTGTTGCGCGATCAGTGCATCGAGTATGCAGCCCGCCTGCGCGAATCGGGCGTGGAGGTCGACGTGTGGCACGGCGACGGCCTCGTCCATGCAGGACTGCGCGCGACGCAACTGCCCGAAGTGGCGATCGCCTACGACCGAATTGCAGCCTTTCTGACCGGACGTGGCGTCGCGCCGTATCGTCAGCCTGAGTAAAAACGGCGAGCCGCGCGGCCCGCCGTTTTTTCACCTGCTGATCTGCTGGCCGCGCAAAGATCAGGTACCGTGTTCAGCGAGGCCTAACGAACCGTCCAACGACTGTTTCGTCAGGCGCAAGCCCAAGGCCCGGCGAATCGTTCAGTATGAACACATGTCCGTCGCGAATCGACGCGAGGCCGATCAGTTCGCCTGCGGGTTCGACGTAATGGTATTCGACCTGCAACATGTCCTGATACGCCGTCGCGAGATGCAGTGTGGCAATGAACCCCGGACCGAAATACGGACTATGCGGAAGCACACCGACCCTCGCATCGCGCGCGAGCGCGACGATGTCGATGAACTCCGTGATGCCACCTACCTTGGTCACGCTGGGTTGCAGATAGTCGACGGCCCCGGCGTGCACCGCCTGCGCGAACTGGACGGCGGTGCACCAGTTTTCGCCAGCTGCAATCGGCACGCCGTGCTGGCGCAGGCCCGCGAGACGCGCGAAATCCTCGGGCGGGAAGATCGGCTCTTCGACCCATGAAAATCCGCCCAGCTCCTGCATGCGCGCGATGGCGCGAAGCGTTTGCGCATCGTCCCACGCGCAGTTGACGTCGACCGAGACCGGGGCGCGGCCGGCGATCTCCGCGTGCGCCGCTTCGATCACCGCGAAATCTATCTCGTGCAGCTTGATGTCGCGATAACCCTGATCAAGCGCGCGGCGGCACATCGCCGCCGTCGCCGCACCGTTGCCGTAACGCACGAGGCTCGCATACGTCGATAGACGCGTGGGTTCATCGCCACCGAGCAGCTTCCACAGCGGCACCTTTGCGCGTTTCGCGGCAAGATCCCACAAGGCCATGTCGACGCCAGAAATCGCGAACATGGTGATGCCGTAGCGGCCGAAGATATGCAAATGACGCTGGGTTTGCCGCGTCCATTCGGCAATCGATTCGATCGTCGCGCCTTCGGCCAGCGGTTTCACACGCGTGTCGATCAGGCTGCGCACGGCGTCGGCGACAAAATAGCCGAACGCCTCGCCCCAGCCCACGTTGCCGTCGGTGTCTTCGACGCGAACCAGCACCGTTTCCAGCGACCTCCACGCCGAAGCAACGCCTCCGAGCGCATGGCGCCCGTCTTCAAACGGAATGTCGACGATCCGGGTCTCGACCGAGCGGATCTTCATCGCGGCGATTTTACGGTCAGCGGCTGCGGCACGTAAGGGCCGCCAACGAAGTCCGGCCCGGCTGAAGCCGGCATCGCGTCACGAGCGACGAAATCAGGCGCCAGATTATCGAGCGCCGAATCCTGCGGCACATAGCCGAGCGCGACGGCGCGCGCGTTGTCGAAGAACGGCGCGGGACAGCGCGATACGCCATAGACGACGTCGCTCGTGATGTCTTCGTTTTCGAAGCCGATACGCACGAGTTGCGCGAGATCGCGCCCGCTTACCCAGATGTGCTGACGGCGGCCGTCGCTCACTCGATCATCTGCATTGCCAATGCGGATCGACAGTGCCTTGATGCCGTGACGATGCGCGTAAAGCGCGCAGGCGGCCTCGCCGAACACCTTGCTGAGCGCATAGAAACCGTCGGGCGCGACGCTCGCATGGTCGCCCGCGAAGCCGTCAACGCGATGCTGACCGAGCACATGATGGCTGCTTGCAAACACGAAGCGCCGGATGCCGTACTCGACGCACGCATCGAGCAGATACAGCTGCGCGCGATAGTTCGCATCAAGGGTCGCCTCGAAGTCGATGTCGAGGCTATAAGCGCACGCCAGATGCAAGATGCCGTCGACGCCTTGCGCCGCGCGCCGCACCACTTCCCGATCGGTCATACTGCCGACGATCGCGGTTTCGTTAGTCGCAAGGTCGGTGGCCTCGCGCAGGTCGAGCAGGCGCAGGTTGTAATGCTCGCGCAGCCACGGGCGCACGCGGGTCGCGACGCCGCCGGCCGCGCCGGTCACCAGAAGGGTTTTCATCGAAGTACAGTGTCCTGTTTCAGCGGGTGTAATCGCATGCGACCCACTCGAAGTAGGTCTTCAGATCGGCGATGAGCGCCTGGTGCGCGGGGTGCGACAGGTAGCGCTCGACCGCCTCCGAGTCGTCGAACGTCGCTTCGAGCAGATAGTCCCAGCAGATCGGCCGCGCCAGTTCATTCGCGGAAACGCGCCACGCACGGATGAAGTCGATTTCGCCTTCGAGGTTGCGCATGCGGTCGACCAGCGTTGCCTCGCGCTGCGCGTCTTCGGCGATATGGGGCAAGCGACGAAACATCACGACGTGCTGCATCATACCGTGGCTCCTCCACGGTTGGCGTCGATCGCCCAGGCGGGCGCGTCCTGCAACGCGACGGGCCGCAAAAACCGCTCGATCGCGGCGTAACCGACCGATGTGGTCTGCGGCTGCGTCGACGCGGGCCACGGCCCGCCGTGCTGCTGCGCGTCGCACACAGCCACGCCGGTCGGCACGCCGCGGAACAGCACACGCCCTGCGATGCGCTGTGCCGCCGCGGCGAGCGCGCGATTCGCGGGAGTGTCGGCCTCGGCGCCCCATAGCGTGACGGTCAACGTACCTTCCACCACCGTCAGCACGTCGAGCACATCTGCGTCGTGACGAGCCCTCACGACCAGCGCGGCCGGGCCGAACATTTCCTCATGCAACGCGGCATTCGTCACGAACGACTGGGCGTCGATCTCGAAGAGGCGCGGCGTGGGCGCATGGTCAGCGTCGTCGGAGCCAGCTTGCGCGGCAAGCCGTGTCACTACGCCGGGCTGCGCCGCAATGTGTTCAGTTGCCCTCTCGAAGCCGCGGTGCATCGCCAGCGTGAGCATCGCGTGGGTCTTCTGAGCGGCGAGCGAGCGCGCGAGCGCTTCCACGAAACGCGTGCCGGTTCCGTCGGCGCGAACCACGATCACGCCGGGGCTGGTGCAGAGCTGGCCGCAACCGAGCGCGATCGAAGCCGCGAGCGTGGCGGCGGGTGTTTCGACGTCTTGCGTGAGCGCCTGCGGCGTTACGACGAGCGGATTGATAGAACCGAGTTCGCCATAAAATGGTATCGGGCGCGCACGCGCATTCACCGCTTTCCACAACGCCACGCCGCCTTGATACGAACCGGTGAACGCCACCGCGCCCACGTCGGGATGGCTCACGAGGTGCACTGCGGCTTCGCGCGACGCCTCGACGAAGCCGATCACGCCTTCGGGCAGACCCTGCTCGCGCAGCACACCGGCCGCTAGCGCATGCACACGGCGCGACAACTCCGGATGGCCCGAATGCGGCTTGACGATCACAGCGCAACCCGCTGCGAGCGCCGATGCCGTGTCGCCACCCAGCACCGAGAACGCGAATGGGAAGTTGCTCGCGGCGAACATCGCGACGGGACCGAGCGGAGCGAACACGCGCGTCAGATGCGGACGGCCTGCGGGCGGTGCGCCGGCAACGGCTGCATCGTCGACGGTGCGCGCGGCGATGCCTGCGTCGACGCGATCCGCGAATCCGCGCAGCTGGAACGCAGTACGCGCGAGTTCACCGTTTAGACGTCCGGCGCCGAGGGACGTCTCTTCGTTGGCGAGCGCGACGAGCGACGCGGCGTCGCGCCCTAGCGCGTCGGCCAGACCGCGCAGAAGAGTGCTGCGTACCGCATGCGGCGCGGCAGCGTAGTCCACTTGCGCTCCGTATGAGCGCGCGACGGCGGCATCGATGGCAGCGAAGTTAGAGGTTCCTGCTTCAAGCATGGCGCTCACGACTGCACCTCCGCTTTCACGTTCGCCGGCGGCGTGGTTTGCGCCTCCAGGTAGTAACCGCGTTCCTGGTAGTCGAATGCAACGAGTTCGTTGATCGCGACGCGCTTGTCGGCGGGCGACGCGTAATAAGCACGAATCTCCTTGATGCGGCAGGTCTCACGATCGAACACATACCATTCATCGCCGCGCAACGCGGTGCCGAGCTTCGTCTTCCAGTGCGTCCACTCGATCACGGCTTCATCCGAGTCGCGCGACACGAGGATTTTCTCGATGGTCCATTGCGAGCCCAACTCGGCGACGCACCATTGCCATTTGCGCGCGATCATGTCGGCGCTGCGCCACGGCACGTCGGGCAGGCCGGCGGGAAAATAATGCACGGCGTCAGGCGTGAAGCACGATACGAGTTTGTCGTAGTCGGCTTTGTTGCAGGCGTCGAAGTAGCGGCGAATGAGTGCCGCGTAGCGGTCCTGATCGGAATGGGCCATCAGTGATGCTCCTCCTGGGGGAAGTTCGCGCCAGAGTCGCGCCGGAAATGGCACGTGCGATACGCTGAACTGAGTGTGGTCACCAGTTTAGTGGCGCATCGATGCGGATTTCGGACCACTAGAGACGCGCCAGCGACGCGAGTTCCACCTTATGGAACCGGACAGCTGTCGCGCGCCCGTCAGCGATTTGGTTCCCAAGCTAGCGTGAGCTGCGCTGCGAACACTTCGCCCGGCGCGAGCACCTTCAGGCCGGTTCCCTCGATGCCGCGAGCGGCGAGATTGAAACCGTTCGCAACGTGAGTCACTGGCTCGACGCAGAAATACGGCGCACCGCGCGGCGCAAACGCAACGAGATGCGTGAACGGCGCGGCAGCCGTGATGAGCAAGGTGCCCCTGCGGCGCTCCAGCATTGCGGTTCCGTCCCATTCGCTGGCGTAGATCGCGAGATTGCTCGTTTCGCAGTCGCCGCGCGTTAGCGAAGTCGATTGCGGGTTCCGCTGCGTGCGACCGGTCGGCAGGAAGGTAGCATCGAGTTCCCAACGCTTCAGTGCGTCGAAGCGCAGCGTCGAATCCGCGTCGATCGCAAGAAACGGATGCCAGCCGAGGCCGGCCGGCATCGGGCTATCGCCCTCATTGCGAAGGGTGAACGACACGTCGAGTGCGTTCGCGCGCAGCGCGAAGCTCAGGCCTGCTTCGAACGGCCACGGCCAATGCCCGCATGCGCGCTCGCGCAGCGCCATTTTCGCGTGCTGGGAATCGTGCGCCAGCACCTGCCATGCGCAGCTTTGCGCGTGCCCGTGCAACGCGTTCGGCAAATCCAGAGGGTGCGGTGTAAGCGTGTGAATTTCACCGCCGAAGGCAAGGCACGATCCGGCGATCCGGTTGGAGTACGGTATCAACGGGTAGGCGCCCGCTTTGGGCCAGTCATGCTCGGGCGCGCGCCATTCGCCGAGGGGCATAACGAGATCGATGTCGCCGTCGAGCGCCTGCAGGCGGCACATACGTGCGCCCAGGTGCGGCGCGATTTCGGCCTGCAGCGTGCCGTTTGAAAGCAGAAGACGGGATGATTCGGTCATGGCGAAAAGACTGGAAAGAAATGCGTGATGTCAGGCGTCGAACTGCAAGCGCAGCAGATGGCCCGAGAGCGGCGCGCCTGCCAGCGATTCGATGGACTGATGATTGCGGTCGCTCGTGATGTAGAGCGACGCGCGGCCGGCATCGCCGGGAACGAATGCAAGGCCGGTGGGCGCCGCGACCGGCAGGCTGACGACGCGCTCGAGCGCACCGTCCGCGCCGAAGCGCATAAGGCTCCAGCCGTCGCGCAGCGCGGTCCAGATGCCGCCGGTGTCGTCGAGTGCGATGCCCGAAAGGCGGCCCGAACCGGGTGGCATCGATGCAAAGCGGCGCACGCTCGACGAACCGCGCCGAAGCATGTAGAGCGTGCCCGACGCGGACGCGGCGGCGTAGGCGGTCACACCGTCGGCGGACCACGTCAATGAATCGATCTTTTCGCTGAACTTCCACACGGCCTCGAAGCGCTGGACGTCGGTGATGAAGCCGAGATGGCCTGAATTGCCGGTCTCGAACCACGCCCATGTGTGGCCTGCGGCGTCCGTACCCAGCAACGTGATGTCCGGGTCGTTCCACACGCGCGAACCTTCATGCACAGTGAGCGTGTCGTCGTCGGCGAGAATCAGATGGCGGCCCGCCTGCGCGATCAGCAAACCTTCGGGTCGCGGTTGCAGGCCGACGATCGGGGCATCGAGCCCGCATACCATGCGCTCCCGCGCGTTAGTGGGCCCGGGCGTGAATGCATGAAGCGCGGGCGCGAGCGTGTCGGCCCAGAAGAGCGTGCCGCGCGCGGCCGACCAGACCGGAAACGCGCCATGGAAGGCCCACCCGCTGCTCACTGCGCCGACCTCGTCGGCTTCCGCGTGGCTCGCGTGCGATTGCAACTGTGCGCCCACGCGGCGCGCCGCGTCGGCCATTTCCGGCCCAAGCAGTTCGAGCCGCGCGAGCGACATGCGGAACGCAGGACCCGCCACGCTCAACGCCCCGCGCACGCGCCCTTCGTTATCGACGATCGGCGCGGCGACGCAGCGCACTCCCAGTACAATCTCTTCGTCGTCGATTGCGTAGCCGCGTGCTGCCGTGATGCGCAACTCGACCTGCAACCGGCGGCGGTCGGTGATAGTGCGCGGCGTGAGCGCCGTCATCGTTACGCCGCGCAACAGCGTGTCGCGTTCGTCGCGCGGCATGCACGACAGGATCGCCTTGCCCTGCCCCGTGCAATAGATCGGCTTGCTACGGCCGAGCGCCGCCGCCGAGCGCTGCGAATGCGCGCCATCGCATCGTTCGAGCGAGATGACTTCGCTGCCGTCGAGCGCGGCAAGGTAAGTGGTTTCGCCAGTGAGATCGCGAAGCGTGCGCAACTCCGGCGTCGCGGCCGCGACGAGGTCAGGCATCAGATACGAATTGCGCACCAGTTCCAGATAGCGGAATCCGAGCCGGTATACGCGATGCGTGGAATCGCGCCGCAGCAAGCCGTGCTCAATCAGCGTCGCGAGAATGCGATACAGCGTGGTCTTAGGCAAACCCGCGGATTCGAGCAGATCCGCGTTCGACAAACCATACGGCGTCGCGCCGACCATTTCGAGCACCGTGAGCGCCTTCGAGAGTGCTGCGGTTCCGTCTCCTGTAGCCATATTTCCACCTTTTGGAATTCGCGGGTCTGCGCGTGCCGCGCGCTCCGTCTCCACCTGCGACTTTAGCAGTAGGATCGGCTTCATTGGAGCACTGACATGCCTCCAGTTCCATATACTGGAACCAGCCCGCCACTTCTCTCTTCCATCGTTAAGGAAAGCGCAATGACACTTCATGCCTACGCCGAGGGTCTCGACCGTGAAACGACACGCAGCGCCGAGGTCAGCGACGCCACGCTCGCGCGCCTCGCGAAAGTCAGCAGCGGCTCGCTGACGACGCAACTCTTCAAGCGCGGTTTTCGCCAACCGGCGCTGGTCGGCCTCAAGGCAGTCAATCACGAGGTCAAGCCGTTCGCGGGCCGCGCCTTCACGATGCGCTTCATTCCGGCGCGCGAGGACATCGACACCTACGGCACGATGACGACGCGCCCGAACGCCGACAATCTGCAATGGCAGGGTGTCGAACAGGTTCGCGAAGGCGACGTGCTCGTGATCGACAGCCGCGATGATCCCCGCGCAGCGTCGGCGGGCAATATCCTGGTGACACGCCTGCTCGCCCGCGGCGCGCGCGCGATCGTGACAGACGGCGCATTGCGCGACGGAAGTGAAATCGCGAAAATGCCGTTGCCGGCCTACTCGCGTGAAATCACCGCAACGACGCGCATTTCGTATCACCACGTTGCCGATCTGCAGGTGCCGATCGGCTGCGCGGGCGTGGCCGTGTATCCGGGTGACATCATCGTTGGTGACGCAGACGGACTGACTCTCGTCCCCGCTCATCTCGCGGAAGAACTCGCCGACATCTGCGAAAAGCAGGACGACATCGAAACCTATCTGGGGTTGCGAATTGCTGCGGGCGAGGCGCTGTGGGGCGTGTATCCGCCGAGCCAGCAGACCTATGCCGATTACGAGGCGTGGGCGGCAGGTGGCCGCAAGGAGATCAAGCCGTTGCCACAAGTCGAGCGAGGTTCAGTCTGAACGAGGACGCATCGGCGTGCAGGTAGTGCACCTGCACGCCTTCGAAGGTTCGGTTGATAACCGGCCGCCGTCTCGGGCAACCGGCATACGCAGCACGTGCTTCCTGGCTCCGGACAACGCGTTTTCACGCGATCTGCTGAACCCACTGGCAGGCGTTTCGAACGGATGCGAGAAATACTGTGTCACGCGAATGACCTTGCCATTGCGGAACTCCATAATGCTTACGGTGTAAGCGTCCGGACGTCCAGCATCGGACGCTCGCAAATCCCCGTACTCGGTTCCCCAGCGCTAATGATCGCATCGCCGGTGCACTCTTTTTGCGCGAATGCGCGTGGCCACACGCCCTATGGCTATGGCATGATCATCGACCACCACGTTGGCATGTCGCCGTGTTGAGCGAGTACCGAGCCGTTTTTGATAATGGCCACAGGTCAGTGGGTGCCCCGCCCGTCTTCACGATCAGGTGAGTTGTCAAAAAACACGGCTAGTGGCACGACCTGCAAGGCTTTTTGCGCAGTGGAAAAGGCATCTTCCGGTAGTCGCGATGAAGGCACTTGCGCACAAGCTGGCGCGTGCGGCCTATTACGTGATGCGTGATGGCAAACCATTCGAGGTACCCGCAAGCGGGCAACCATAGGATTGACATGTACCCCTCTGGACACAGGCCTGGCACGACGATTCTCTGGATCTCTACCGAGCCAGGGGTGAATGCCGGAACGCGGGCGTTCATCACCATTCGGTCAGCGCGGCGCTGCCGAGCCATGCCAGCGCCGCGAGACCGGCGATCCAGACGCTGCGTGAGAGACCACGCCGCGCCACGGCGCGCTCGGCATTGTGAGGCTGCGCGGATAGCCGGAGCGCGCGTCGCGGTCGATTCGAACTGAATGGACATAAAGGTTCCAACCTCCTGCGTAGTTGCGCTAACGTGAACTCGCGCCCGCTTCTGGACTCACGTCAGGCGACGTCGGCACGGTCGCGCTGCCAGATGCTCTGTGCGTAGGCCGATTCGTCGAAATCGGCAGCGATGTCGCCATGAATACGTGCTTCATGCGTGTCCAAATCGGCCAGAAACAGATCACAACTGATGCGCTGCACCACGGCGGGAATGTCGCCGGAGAACGCCAGGTTTGCGCGTTTCTGCTGTTGCTGAGGCAACGTCGCGCATCTTGCCCGGCGTGTGCTTGTCGCTCCTCGCAGATCATGCGCGTGAACAATTCGAAGTCCGTTCCGCTCAAGTTGCCAATCAAGAGACCAAACCCTCGTGGGGGATGCGGATCCGCGTGGTCATGTGGCGACGGTCATTTAGTAGAACAGATTTTTCCCACCTCCCCTCGTCGGCACTCTGGCTATTAGCGGGAAACTCATTGTGCAGTTGTGGATTGCAGCTTCCCGCCCGTCGTCGCCTCCTCCAGGAACGCCGTCCTTTCCCCGGCCGGCATGTCCGACTGGGCGAGACCGTCCTGACTGTTGTCGCCCGCTAGCCGATCAAGGTAATCGGCCCAATCCTGGCTCATCCGTCGCCGCTGGTCGAAGAATTGAGCCCGATCGTATGCGTCTCCGAGCTCCTCGTCGCTGCCATGAGCAAGGTGCCGTTCAACGACTTCCCTGTCGTAACCCAGGCGCTCCCGAATCAGGGTACGGCCAGTGGCGCGAAAGCCATGCCCTGTCATTTCGTGACCCGAATACCCGATAGTCCGCAAAGCCGCATTGATCGTGCCGTCCGACATGGGCAGGCCGGCCTTGCGGCTTGGAAACACATAGCCTTCCGGGCCGGTTAGCGGATAAAGATCCCGAAGTATTGAGACGGCCTGGCGGGACAGCGGCACGAGGTGAGGCAGACCACCCTTCTTACGCGCCAGCTTTCCCTTCATCATTGCCGCCGGGCAGGTCCAGAGTGCCTTGTCCAGATCGAACTGTTCCCATCTAGCGGTTCTTATCTGGCCAGGCCTCTGAAAAACTAACGGCACGAACTGCAACGCGGCTCGCACGATCGGTGTGCCTTTATATGACTGAATCGCCCGCATCAACTGCCCCAGCGCCCCGGGGTCCGTGATGGCTGCGTAGTGCTGCACCGGCGGCGTTCTCACGCCGCCCACCTTGGGATCGATCGCGGGATTTTCGGACGATTTGATGAGGCCGTTCTCGACCGCATGCCGGAAGACGCAATTGCACGTCTCTCTCACCCTTCTTGCCGTGTCGAGGACGCCACGGTCGCGCGCGCGACGAATGACCTGTTCCACATATTCCGGTGTGGTGATCTCGGCGATCGGCCGCCTGCCGAGCCAAGGGTAGACGTTCTTCGCGAGCCGCCGTTCGATCTTGTCGAGGTAGTCGCCGGACCAGTGCGCTTTCTGCTCGGCGATCCACGCGTTTGCGACAGCTTCGAAGGTCGCATTCGCGCTGAATCTTGCACGACGCTTGTCTTCGCGCCGCTTTTGCATGGGATCAATGCCCTGGCGCAACAGTTCCCGTGCGGCTGCATGAGCGGCGCGTGCTTCCTTTTCGGAGACCTCCGGCCAGCTACCGAAAGCCATCGTCCTGGTTTTTCCAGCGAAATCGTAATTCCAGCGCCACAGCTTGGCACCTTCGGGCTTGACCAGCACGTAGAGCCGCCCGCCGTCTGACAAGGTGTAAGGTTTGGCTGCCGGCTTCGCGTTGACAATCTCGAGCCGGGTGAGCTGGTGGAGAGGAGATCGAGCCATCGTTGTATTCCGCATCCGGAACTGACACAGGACACAACATACATCGGAAAATACAACGGTAAAAGTGCGGGTTCTAATAGCCGACCGTGGACGTTCCTGGACAGGCCGGAGGCAACAAAAAACCCGCAAAGCCAATGGCCACGCGGGTTTCAGGGACTGCAACCTACTTTTTCAGACTGTGCTGGACAACTGGGAATCACGAAACTGGTGGGTGCTGAGAGGCTCGAACTCCCGACCTACGCCTTGTAAGGGCGCCGCTCTACCAACTGAGCTAAGCACCCGTTTCGCGATTCAGCGTGCTCCTGCTTTTGCTGCCTGATTGATCAACTTGCGTATCAACTAGTGCGACGCCAAGTCACACAGATCACGCACGATTCGTTGCACTTCTTTCTAACGAACCTGCAATTCCTCAAGCAGCAAGCCCATTAGTTTAGCGCATCCTTCAGAGCTTTGCCAGGCCTAAATTTAGGGACCTTCGCTGCCTTGATCTTGATGGCGGCGCCGGTGCGCGGATTGCGCCCCGTACGCGCGGTACGCTTGCCCACGGCAAAGGTACCGAATCCCACCAGCGTCACCGAACCGCCCTTCTTCAACGTACCTTTGACCCCACCGATCACCGCGTCGAGTGCACGACCTGCCGCCGCCTTCGAAATATCGGCTTGCTGTGCAATGTGATCGATCAATTCCGTTTTATTCATTCCAACCCCCGAGAATGTTTGTGGCAACCGTGACGGCGCTCTGTAGCGCCTGGCATCACGCGGCCGGCGGGTAACGCCGAGCCGACTCATTAGAATTGGCCGAAACCCTTGTGTCAAGCGGGGTTGAGCCTGATTTAAGCGCTTCTGGAGGGCGCCCTCTGTCACCAAATCTTGTTACAGATCGATGTGCGCACAACCAGTCGCCGGCTCAGAACGTCCTTTACTCAAAAAGTGGGATTGCGTGCGTTCCAGACGTGATTTCATGTATCTCGCAGGCAATAAAAAACCCGCGACCGAGGCCGCGGGTTTTCGTACAGCAAACAGCTTTCGCTACTGACCAGCTTAGTGCTTCACGACTTCCGTTGCACCGGCGTCTTTGCCCGGCTCAGCCGCCGCGACAGGCGCAGCAGGCTTGGGCTCTTCGTCCGGCAACGCCTGCGGCACACGTTCGAGCGCCAGCTCCAGAACCCTGTCGATCCAGCGGACCGGCATGATTTCGATGGCGTTCTTCACGTTGTCCGGAATCTCCGTCAAGTCCTTGACGTTTTCTTCCGGAATCAGCACCAGCTTGATACCGCCGCGATGCGCCGCCAGCAGTTTTTCCTTCAGGCCGCCGATCGGCAAGACTTCGCCACGCAACGTGATTTCGCCCGTCATCGCGACATCGGCACGAACCGGAATACCGGTCAACACCGACACCAGCGCGGTCGTCATCGCGATGCCAGCCGACGGACCGTCCTTCGGCGTCGCGCCTTCCGGCACGTGAATGTGAATGTCCTGCTTCTCGAACGCTTCGTCCTTGATACCCAGACGGCGCGAACGCGAGCGCACCACCGAGCGCGCGGCTTCGACGGATTCCTTCATCACGTCGCCGAGCGAACCCGTGCGGATCACATTGCCCTTACCCGGCATCACCGCGGCTTCGATGGTCAGCAGATCGCCGCCCACTTCCGTCCACGCAAGACCCGTGACCTGGCCAACCTGATTTTCCTTCGCGGCCAGACCGAAGTCGTACTTGCGCACGCCGAGGAACGTGTCGATATTGCTGCCGTCGACCGTCACCGCGCCTTCCGCCTTCTTCAGCAGAAGCATCTTCACCACCTTGCGGCAGATCTTCGAAATTTCACGCTCGAGCGAACGGACACCCGCTTCACGCGTGTAGTAACGAATGATGTCGCGGATCGCGGTTTCCGTCACATCGACCTCGCCATCCTTGAGGCCGTTGTTCTTCTTCTGCTTGGGCAAAAGATAACGTTGCGCGATGCTGACCTTCTCGTCTTCCGTGTAACCCGACAGACGGATCACTTCCATCCGGTCGAGCAGCGGCGGCGGAATGTTCAGCGAGTTCGACGTTGCCACGAACATCACGTCCGACAGATCGAAGTCGACTTCGACGTAGTGATCGGCGAACGTATGGTTCTGTTCCGGATCGAGCACTTCCAGCAGAGCCGAGGACGGATCGCCGCGGAAATCCTGGCCCATCTTGTCGACTTCGTCGAGCAGGAAGAGCGGATTGCGCACGCCGACCTTGGTCAGGCTTTGCAGAATCTTGCCGGGCATCGAACCGATGTACGTACGACGGTGACCGCGAATCTCGGCTTCGTCGCGCACGCCGCCGAGCGCCATACGCACGAACTTGCGGTTCGTAGCGCGAGCGATCGACTGACCCAGCGACGTCTTACCAACACCCGGAGGCCCAACGAGGCACAGGATCGGCGCTTTCACCTTGTCGACACGTTGCTGGACCGCGAGATACTCGAGAATGCGTTCCTTCACTTTCTCGAGACCGAAGTGGTCTTCGTCGAGCACGCGTTCCGCATTCGAGAGGTCGTTGTTGACCTTGCTCTTCTTGCGCCACGGCAAGCCGATCAGCGTATCGATGTAGTTACGCACGACGGTCGCTTCAGCCGACATCGGCGACATCAGCTTGAGCTTCTTCAGCTCGGCGTCGGCCTTCTTCTTGGCTTCCTTCGGCATGCGGGCAGCCGTGATGCGCTTCTCAAGTTCCTCGAGATCCGCACCTTCTTCGCCTTCGCCCAGTTCCTTCTGGATCGCCTTGACCTGTTCGTTCAGGTAGTACTCGCGCTGGCTCTTCTCCATCTGGCGCTTCACACGCCCACGGATGCGCTTTTCGACCTGCAGGATGTCGATCTCGGCTTCGAGTTGCGCGAGCAGATGCTCGAGGCGCTCGATGACCGGGAACATTTCAAGAATGTGCTGCTTCTGGTCGAGCTTGAGCGGCAGATGCGCCGCGATCGTGTCGGCCAGGCGGCCAGCCTCGTCGATGCCCGACAGCGACGTCAGGATCTCCGGCGGGATCTTCTTGTTCAGCTTCACATACTGGTCGAACTGCGACACGATCGCGCGGCGCAGCGCTTCAGTTTCAGCGCTGTCGGCGTGGTCGGGTTCGAGCGGCATGACTTCGCACGAGAACTGCGTTTCCTGTTCTTCGATGGAAAGCGTTTTCGCGCGCTGCAAGCCTTCGACGAGCACCTTAACGGTGCCATCGGGCAGCTTCAGCATTTGCAGGATGTTGGCGATACACCCTACTTCGTACATGTCCTTTTCGGTCGGCTCATCTTTCGCAGCCGTTTTCTGGGCGACGAGCATGATGTGCTTGCCGCCTTCCATCGCTGCTTCGAGAGCCTTGATCGACTTCGGGCGGCCTACGAAGAGCGGAATCACCATGTGCGGGAAGACGACTACGTCACGCAGCGGGAGCAGCGGGAGCGTAATGCGTTCCGGCGGAAGGAGTTGGGTTCCTGACATTTCATTTCCCCATGAGTGGAATCAGTTCGTTCGATAGGTGAGGCCAGCAGAAAAGATTGCAAGCCTCCGCGTGTGGGAAAAGTTCAGTGACTCCGAAGGTTCAGTGACTCCATAGTGAAAACAACCATCCTGACCACACGATAAACGAAAAAAGCCGTTCACGTTGCCATGAACGGCTTTTTTTGCAGAACCCGAAAGCCGATCAGTTCGAACCCGCCACTTTGGGCGCGTCTTCGTAGATCAGTAGGGGTTTCCCGTCGCCGTCAATCACGTTGTCGTCGATGATGACCTTGCTAACACCTTTCATCTGCGGCAAATCGTACATGACATCAAGCAACGCCTGTTCCAGGATGGAGCGCAGGCCGCGAGCGCCCGTCTTGCGACGGATCGCCTTGCGTGCAACAGCCTGCAACGCAGCCGGGCGAATTTCGAGCTCGACGCGTTCCATATTGAACAGCTTGTGGTATTGCTTCACCAGAGCGTTCTTCGGTTCGACGAGGATCTTCATCAACGCCACTTCGTCGAGCTTGCCAAGCGTAGCCACCACCGGCAGACGGCCGATCAGTTCAGGGATCAGGCCGAACTTGATCAGATCTTCCGGCTCCACTTCGCGCAGCACTTCGCCGGCGTCGCGGTCCTGCTTGCTCTTCACGCTTGCGCCGAAGCCGATACCGGTTTTCTCGGTACGGTCGACGATGACTTTCTCGAGGCCGTCGAATGCGCCACCGCAAATAAACAGAATATTGGTGGTGTCGACCTGAATGAAGTCCTGATTCGGATGCTTACGGCCACCTTGCGGCGGCACCGACGCCATCGTGCCTTCAACCAGTTTCAGCAGGGCCTGTTGCACGCCTTCGCCCGATACGTCGCGGGTGATCGACGGGTTGTCGGACTTGCGGCTGATCTTGTCGATTTCGTCGATGTAGACAATGCCGCGCTGGGCCTTGTCGACTTCGTAATTGCAGTTCTGCAGCAGCTTCTGAATGATGTTCTCGACGTCTTCGCCGACATAGCCGGCTTCCGTCAGCGTCGTTGCATCGGCAATGACGAACGGGACATTCAGAAGGCGTGCGAGCGTCTGTGCGAGCAAGGTCTTGCCGGAACCGGTCGGGCCGATCAGCAGAATGTTGCTCTTGGACAGCTCGATTTCGTCCTTCTTGTCGAGGTGCTTGAGGCGCTTGTAGTGGTTGTACACCGCGACCGCGAGAATCTTCTTCGCGCGTTCCTGACCGATCACGTACTGGTCGAGGATTTCACGGATTTCCTGCGGACTCGGCAGATCGGACTTGGACAAGCCCGCCTCGATGCCCGCACCTGCAGCCTCATCGCGGATGATTTCGTTGCACAGGTCGATACATTCATCACAGATGAACACCGACGGGCCGGCAATCAGTTTTTTGACTTCATGCTGGCTCTTGCCGCAGAACGAGCAATACAACAGCTTTTCGCTGTTAGAACCTTTCTTGTCCGCCATAGATGTGTGAGCCTCCGGACACTCGATTACATGATACGCCGTTTGCCCCGGCCTCGCAGTTTGGGCGCGGCAGGGCTTGAGCCAAGGTGACGGCGTTTGCCGCAGGCACTCGGACGAGTCTTGATTATTTCACAACCGATCCGACGACGGCCTCGCCCCATTTTGGGGCAAGACCGCACCGGCGTTTCAAGGACACTTCAAGGACGCTTGTGCGCCACCTGATCAACCAGACCGTAAGCTTGCGCGTCATCGCCGGACATGAAATTGTCGCGGTCGGTGTCGCGTGCAATACGCTCGACCGGCTGGCCGGTGTGGTGCGCGAGCAGGTGATTCAGACGTTCCTTCAGGTACAGAATTTCACGCGCCTGGATTTCGATGTCCGACGCCTGGCCGCGCGCCCCGCCCAGCGGCTGGTGAATCATCACCCGTGAATTCGGCAGCGCAAAACGCTTGCCCTTCGCGCCCGCTGCCAGCAGGAATGCGCCCATACTAGCCGCGAGACCCATGCACAACGTGGACACGTCCGGCTTGATGAATTGCATCGTGTCGTAGATCGCCATCCCGGCCGAAACCGAACCGCCCGGGCTGTTGATGTAGAAGCTGATGTCCTTGTCCGGGTTTTCACTTTCAAGGAACAACATCTGCGCGACGACGAGGTTGGCCGTCTGGTCGTTCACTTCACCGACCAGGAACACGATGCGTTCCTTCAGCAGACGCGAATAGATGTCATACGAGCGCTCGCCCCGGCCGCTCGTTTCCACGACGATCGGCACCAGTCCGAGCGCCTGCGCTTCGAGATCCCGGGACGACTGGGAGGTCAACGTGTCCAGCATTTGGGCGCGAAAGGTCATGCAATGGATCCTTGTCTGGAAATATTCTAAATATTAGATGCTAGACAGGTGTGGCCGACGAGCCCGTATTCAAGTGCCCGATCAGTGCGAGCGCGGCGTGCGACGCAGTGTAAAACACGCCATGCAAAACGCACCGCACTTTCACAGCACAAAAAAACGGCGTGCGGGCCGTCGCTCCGACAGCCGGCACGCCGTTGCAGCGACGCTTACGCTTGCGCCGTTGCGCTTGCCAGTTCTTCGAAGCTTACTTCCTTGTCCGTCACCTTGGCCTTGCTGAGGACGAAATCGACGACGTTGGCTTCAACGACGTACGCTTCCATTTCTGCAAGACGTTGCTGATTGGAATAATACCAGCGGACGACTTCCTTCGGGTCTTCGTAGCTTTTCGCGAATTCGTCGACTTCGGCACGAATCTGCTCCGGCTTGGCTTGCAGTTCGTTGGCCTTGACCAGTTCGGCCAGCACGAGGCCCAGCTTCACGCGACGCTCAGCCTGTTCCTTGAACATTTCAGCCGGGATCGGTGCGTCGGCGGCGTTCGGCACGCCACGTTGCTCGAGATCCTGACGCGCCATGCCGACGAGGCGTTCCTGATCCTGTGCGATCAAGGCGCTCGGCACGTCGAGTTCCGAAATCTTCAAGAGCGCGTCCATCACCTGATTCTTGACGATGGCTTGCGTGCGGCGCTTCGCTTCGCGTTCGAGATTGTCTTTGATTTCAGCGCGCATCTTGACCAGATCGCCGTCTTCGATACCGAGCGACTTGGCGAATTCGGCGTCGATTTCCGGCAGATGCGGCCACTCGATCTTCTTCATCGTGATCGTGAATTGCGCAGTCTTACCAGCGACATCCTTGCCGTGATAGTCAGCCGGGAAAGCCAGGTCGAATTCCTTCGATGCGCCGACCGCGAGGCCCAGCGCTGCTTTTTCGAATTCCGGCAGCATGCGGCCTTCGCCCAGCACGAAAGCGAAATCTTCAGCGCTGCCGCCCTGGAACACTTCCCCGTCGATCTTGCCGACGAAGTCGACCGTCACGCGGTCGCCGTCTTTAGCCGCCGTGTCCGCGCCGCCATCACCGTGCTCGCCGGCTTCGCCGCGAGCGTGGAAGTGCACGCGCTGCTTGCGCAGGATGTCCAGCGTACGGTCGATTTCCGCTTCGCTG
Source organism: Paraburkholderia aspalathi (assembly GCF_900116445.1). Taxonomy (GTDB): domain Bacteria; phylum Pseudomonadota; class Gammaproteobacteria; order Burkholderiales; family Burkholderiaceae; genus Paraburkholderia; species Paraburkholderia aspalathi. Next base: position 501,314 of record NZ_FPBH01000001.1, on the reverse strand, counting down.
ATGGTGGTCGTGGTGCGTTCGATTTCAGCCGTGGCGACGTCACCCAGCTTCACTTCCGGATACACCTCGAACGTCGCGTCGAACGCGTAATCGCCTTCAGCAGCGTCGGCCTTCGGCGCGAAGCTCGGCTGACCGGCAACGCGCAGGTTTTCGGCGCGGCTGATGTCGAAAAATTCCTTGCCGACCTTGTCGCTCAGCACTTCAGCTTCAACCTGGCCCGAATACTGTTGCGTCACCATCTTGAGCGGCACCTTGCCCGGCCGGAAACCCGGCATGCGCACGTTCTTTGCCAGTTGGCGGATACGCGAGTCCACTTCCTTCTGCACGGTGTCCTTCGGCAGGGAAATCGTTACGCGGCGTTCGAGCTTGCCGAGGTTTTCAACAACGTTAGCCATGGCTTCAATCGTCCTAAAATTATTCGAGCGAATCAGTTATCTTCTCCGTGCCGCTTTTCGATGTCGCCGATGTCGCATTTGCGTCGTCTGGCATCGATTGCGCGCCTGCGCCGCGGGCTTGCAGGCCGCCGGCAGCACGGTTGGGTCCAAAGAGCCGAATATTTTAGCAAACTATTTGCGCGCTTAGCCGGGATTCGATGATTGCGTGCGCTTTTATCGGTGTTCGAGCCGTTTTCCGCGCTGTTTTTCGCCTGTTTGCAGGTTGCCTGGCGGCGGTTCGCTGAACGCTTCACGCCCATCCCCTGCCAGTTTTCAGCTCGCTTACGGCGTGTTAACGACCCCTTTCCCTGCCGCGCCTGTGTCGGAAGCGCCCGCATGACCGATATGCCTCGCGCCCGCCGCCCGCGTTCATACGGATGGATCTCGCGCGCGCCTCCACGGACAATCCCGGCTATGCCATTCGACATATTCAGTCGGCGCGCCCATGCTGATAAGCTTACGGACGCGCTCGGGGCTGCGCACGCATCTGGTCAATTCACCCGCCCTCGCAACGACTCCAACCATTCAGAGACACCATGCCGAATTTGCCGTCCTCGCCTGTCGTCGTCATCGCCCCCGATTCCTTCAAAGGTTCGCTCAGCGCGGAACAGGTCGCCCAGGCGATTGCGTCCGGCATCCAGCGCGCCCGGCCGGACGCCAGCGTGCGCATCTGTCCGATGGCCGACGGTGGCGAAGGCACGCTCGACGCCATGCTCACGAGTGGCGGCGAACGCCGCAAGCTGAGCGTGCGCGGCGCGGCCGGTCCGATGCGCGAGGCACTCACGGGCCTGCTGGCAGACGGCAGTGCGATCATCGAAACTGCGGAAATCGTCGGCATTACCGATCCGGTCGGCATGGGTGTACCGGTCGAGGCGCGCAGCACGCGCGGCATGGGCGAAGCGATTCGCGCGCTGCTCGATGCAGGCGTGCGGCGCTTTTTCGTCGCGCTCGGCGGCAGCAGCACGAACGACGGTGGCGCCGGCCTGCTGGCCGGCCTCGGGCTGAAACTTTTCGACGCACAAGACAAAGAACTCGACGCCACACCCGAACAACTCGCGCGCGTGGCGCGTCTCGACGTGTCGCAACTTGATGCGCGCCTCGCGGACACACAATTCGTCGGCATGTCGGACGTGGATAATCCCCTGACCGGCGATCACGGCGCAACCGCGGTGTTCGGTCCGCAAAAGGGCGTGAAGCCGGAACAGGTTGCTGCGATCGACGCCGCCCTCGCCCGCTTCGCCGATCTGCTCGAGGCAGCGCTCGGGCGCACAGCCCGCGACCAACCCGGCGCGGGTGCGGCCGGCGGTCTCGGCTTTGCGCTGCACATGCTCGGCGCGCAGTTCGAGCCGGGTGCGGAAACCGTCGCGCGCCAGATCGGTCTGGACGCTGCGCTCGAGGGCGCGAACTGGCTGATCACCGGCGAAGGCCGCTCGGACGTGCAAACGCTGCACGGCAAGGCGCCGTTCATCGCGTGCCGTCATGCGCAGGCGGCGGGCGTACCGGCCACGCTGCTTTCCGGCGCGGTCGACTCCGCGGCGCTACCGCGTCTCGCCGAATACTTCAGTGGCTGCTTCTCTCCGGCCCCGGGGCCGATCACGCTCGAGGTTGCGATTCGCGACGCAGCGCGTCTGCTGGCGGACGCGGCCGAACAGTTGACGCGCCTGAAATACGGCGCGCGTTGACCGGCGGAACGGTTGCGGCAACAATCACAGCGCCACGACCGCACCCACTCACAACGGGAAGACAATGAAGGCATCCGCCAGAACCGGACTCGAACAGTTCCTCACGTACCGTCTGCACGTCCTGAACAAACTCGCCGAGCGTGGCATCAGCGAGCGCTATCAGGACAAATTGGGCGTGACATTACCTGAAGCAAGAGTGGTGGCGTCGGTGGGCTCGTTTGGACCGTTTTCGATCATGGAACTGGCGCGGCACGCTAACCTCGATAAGAGTCAGGCGAGCCGTGCGGCTGAGGCATTGATCAAACAAGGACTCGTCAAGCGCGAGCCGAGCGCCGAAGACGGGCGCGTCGTGCTGGTGTCGCTGACCCCTGAAGGCCGCGCGCTCTATCGCAAGGTGATGCCGATCGCGCGCAAGTGGAACGGGGATATGTTCGACTGCCTCGACGAACAGGAAAAACTCGCGTTCGGCGCAGCGCTGGACAAGATCATCAACACGATGTCGGAGCGCGAGGAGTAAGCAACGGCGTGCGCAGGCGCGGGGCGCCCGTGACGGGCAATCCTCTGGCGCCGCGATCGCTCTGTTCGGCGCGATTGCCACGCTACAGCGCAGCCCCTCGGCACGTTCCAATAGCACGACTTCCTGCAATCCTTTACGCCGAGGTACGCTCGCACTGAAGTCACTTCTTTTCCGTGCTTTGACCGTCAGCGCTAGCGGTGCCTGCGTCCTTAGCTGCAGCGCTCGCCGCGCCTGACCCGCCGCCGAGGCCATCGCCGGCCAATCCGCCAGCGTCGGCCGCGCCGGCCACTCCACCGCCGCCGTCGGCCACGCCGTGAGCCTGAGCCGCAGCCTGCCCCTGAGCGCCACGCGCAAGCCGCCAGGCAATCGCACCGAGCGAGCCAACGGCCAACAACAAAGCGGCCCACAACATATAGCGCCGCATTGCATCGGGGTCTTTGCCCGACAACTGCGCATCCGCCTCCGGCCCAACGGGCAATTCCTCACCCACCCGCGCCATCACCGCAACTGACGAAGCGCCCATCAGCAGATCCGCGCGGCTCACCGCCGACGACACCGCAGCCGCATTCCCCACCGCCAACGTAAACGGCGCCGCGCCGCGCGCGACAAAGGTGAGCGTCGCCGGACGCCAGCCCGCGGCGACGGTCAACGCACCGCTTCCCAAACCGCCATTGCGCGTGTCGACCACCACGCGCCAGTGGCGATCCGTGTCGGGCTCCATTTCAAGCGATGGATTGCTCTGTTCCACCGTGCCGTTATGCAAGCGGAACAGCGTCGCGCTCGATACCTCTCGCCACGCCGTCTCCAGACCCGAGCGCGAATAGACGACGGCCGGCGCCACCGTATTCGGCTGCGGGAGATTCAGGCGCAAACGATCGACGGGATACGGCCCACCGCTCTCGAAGAAATACTCGCCGGCTTTCGGCCCCGGATGGGCGACGATCCCTTCGCGCCATTGCCGTTGCATATCCGCGCGCTGCGCCGCGCCGGCGCTGGCCACCTGCACCTGAGCGTCGATCGATTCGACATACGGCGCACCGTCGAGCCAGTGCAAGCGCAGATAGCGTGCGCGCATCCCATTGAGCTCGATGCGATCCTGGCTCAGCGTGCTGCCGTTGTAGCTGACCTTGAGCAGTTGCGCCTCGCCCGCGGGTTGCCAGTTGCGCAGATCGTCACTCGACTCGACGCTGACGCGCCCCTGGTAATTGTCGTCACGCACATGCACGACCAATGCATCGACCCGCGCTTCGCCCCGCGCCTCGCGCGCGACGTCGATCAGGTCCGTGTCATGTTGCGAGCGATCAGGCGGCGCTGAGGTTGCTCGCAGCGATCCGTCAGCAGCAATCGTCACGCCGAGTGGCGCACCGGTGCCGCCGGAAGCGGCGGGCGGCAAGGGAAACCAGTGCACCGTTCGCAATGTCGCCGGCGCGCGGGCCGACTCACGTGGCGCGTCGAGCGAATAAGGCACAGGCTCGCCGGCGCCATTGAATACGCGCACATCGCCGAGATCGTTGCGCTGGCTGGCAGCGTAGACGGCTGCCGGCAACGGCACGCTGTAATAGGCGGCGCCGCTTTCGAGTTCGAGCGCAAAACGCTGGGCAAAACGATCGGCCGCTACGGTCGCCGTCGATACCCACACAGACGAGATCGCGAGACACCACCCCGTCGCTATCAGGACACGCTTCATTGCTCAGATTCCAGAACGGCCGCTTTCGGCGGCAACGGCGAGAAGTAGCCTATCAGCAGCAGCATCAGGCCGATACCGATGAACGACACGATCCGTTCGATACCCGTCACGTGCGACAAATCGAACAGGAACAGCTTGACGACGGTCGCCGCCAGCAGGCCGCCGCCGATGAACCAGAATATCCGGCTGGCCCGGCGCGTTGCCCAGATCATCATAGCCAATGCGCAGACTGTCCAGAACACCGATACCGAGGCCTGCACGAGCATCGAATGTGACATCTCGTCGAGCTGATACGGCACGCCAATCCAATGATGCAGCGTGCGCAGCAGCATCGCATTGAGCCAGATAAATCCGGTCACGCCGACCGCCACCTGCAAGGGCACACGGTATTCGCCGACCGGCACACCCAGACGGCTGATGCGCACGAGCCACAACGCCGCCAGCGCAAAAATCACCGCCTGCACCAGGTCGAGCGGATTGAGCAGCGGCAGCTGCGCCCACGCGCCGCCGTCCTGTGTCAGGTTCGCGTAGAACGTCCACACCCACATCACCAGAACGAGCGGCGTCGATGCAATCGCGCACAAGCGCACGATGCTGTCGCGACGCGCGAGCCACAGCCCGGCAAATGCAAACGCGCTCCAGCCGACCAGAAACACCTGTTGGAAATTGAACGACGCCAGCACGGCATCGACATCGTACGCCGCATGGAAATGATGATGCAGCGTGCGCAGCAGCAACGCGTTGAACCATAGGAACAGCGTAGCGAGCACCGCATAGTCGAAGGCCCGCGGATGCCAGTGCACACCGAGTGCGCGCAACCGCCGCAGCCACACGGCGCAGGCGATGAACGCGAGGATCTGCGCGACATCCAGTGGATTCAGAATCGGCAGCCAGAAGAGCGGCGCGGCGCTGCCGTCGCTCGTCACGCTCGCGATGCTCCAGGCCCACAGCAAGGCGGCGAGCGGCGCCGCGGCCCACACCTGATAGGCCATTACGAAACGCGCGACCGGCCAGCGCAAACGATGCCCGACGCCCGCCACCAACAGCAGCAGAATGCCGAAGCCATAAGCCCACGCGCTCCAGCTCCATGCGCCTTCCGGCACGTAGGCGCGCAGGCCCCAATAGCCTTCGAGCGCGACGAGCGCGCCGGCGGTCCAGAACATCAGCGTATGAAGCGGCGCAAGCACACGATCGCCGACATCGCGTTGCTGACGCCACAGCAGCAAGTAGGTGGACGCGGCGGCGACCGCGCAAACCAGCCAACCGTAACCGCTGACCGGCGCCATGCTCAACATGAACAGGCCCAAGGTCAGCAGAGCGAGAACCGGCACGAGCGCGAGCGCCGGAAGTTCGACGAGCGGCCAACGCAGCTTGCGGCGCGTGCCGTGCGCGAGCCACGCTGTCAAAACGGCGAACAACGCGACGACGGCAGTCTCGAAGCGATCGCGGTCATACGCAAGATGGGTCTGCGCATACGTGTTAATTTCGCTGAGACCACCCAATATCCACCACGACAGCCCCCACACGCCGGCGACAAGGCCAATCTGAGGCATCCACGCGTGCCACGCGCCCGCCTCGCTGCGCCCATGCAGCCGCCATCCCGTGAAGATGCCCGCGACCGCGATCAGCACGCTCGCGATGTACGCACCGTTGAGCACCGGCCAGGCATGCGCGGCATCGATCTGCGCAAGCGTGCCGACCACATACGCACCCGCCGCGGCCAGTTGCATCAGCAAGCCGAAGCCGAAAGCGATCAGGCGCCGCTGACGCACAGCGAGCCAGGTGATCGCGGCGCCTTCGATTGCCCAGGTCGCGCTCGTGGTCGGTCCGGTGAAAGCGAGCGGGACGGCGAGCGTTGCAAAGATCACGGCCAGCGCGAGCATGGCTTCGAACATCATGCCGAGGTGCGCGCGCCGCCGCGCGAGCCACCCCGCGATCGCGAGGTAGAACGCGGCCAGCGCCACCGCGCTCCACGCGAGACCGAATTCGGTGCCTTTCATCAGCGCCGCTTGCAGACCGATCGCGACGAGTGGCGTGCCGAACACCAGGGTGCCGTCGACGTAATGCTTGAGCGCGACTTCGCGGCGCACCGCGTAGAGCAGCGCGATGCCGACATACATCAGGAAGAACAGGATCAGGAACGGTTCGGTGCTGGCAAGCAGCTCGGGCCGGTAGGCCGTCACGCCCCACGCGGCGCCGATCGAAAACGTGAACACGAAGCCGAGCAGATTGAGAGGCCGCCACGCCTTGAACCACGCAATCGCGAAGATGCCCGCGTTGAGCAGCGCGTAGTAGCTGAACAGCATCACGTGACTGCCGCCGCCCGTCGAGAGAAGCACCGGTGCGAGGAAGCCGCCCGCGCTGCCCATGAAGGCCAGCGACGACGCGTTCTGCCGCACCGCCAGAAACGCGCTCAAGCCGCAGATCGCGATCATCAGCGGCAAGGCGGCGCCCGCCGGCAGCAGATGGTAGAGCCTGGTTGCGGCGAACACGGTCAGATAGAGCGCACCGACGCCACCGCCCTGCAGAATCAGCCCGTACGCGCCGCGGCGTTCACCGATACGCCAGCCGAGTCCGATCAGCACGGTTGCAGCAAGCGCGACGCCGGCAAGGCGGAATTCGATCGGCAGCAGGCTGTTGTCGGCTGCGTATTTGAGCAGGAACGCAATGCCGAAGAACAGCACGATGATGCCGACCCGCACGACCGTGTTGCCGCCGAATAGCCAATCGCGGCCACTTTTGAAGAGGCGTTCGGCGAGATTGGGACCGCGCGGCGGAGACGGTGGTGCGGGCGGGGTTTGCGCTGGCAGTTGTTCGGTGGAAAGCGCGGGCCCGGCGGATGGCGACAGCGTCATCGGGCTGGTTGGCGGAGCACTCAGCGTGCTTGATGCACCTGAAGCGCTCGATGCAGGCGTGCCGGCCGACACGGGTGGCGTGACCGCAGTGGCGCTCGCCGTCGGGCGCACAGCGGCTGGCTGCGCCGGCATTGCCTCAGGCTCGGGATGCGACTTCTGCCGCACTGCAGGCGGCATCGCGTATGGACGCGGCACGACATTGGCCGGACGCAGTTTGAACGTCGCAGGCTCGCCATCCACGCTTTCAGTCGCCGATACGCCTGTAACGCTGGCCCGCAATTCGTGGATCTCGCCGCGCAGCGCGACGATCTCGCGCTCGAGTTGCTCGACGCGCTCGGCCAATGTGCCGGATGGGCTGCCGGGTTGGCTCAAGCTATAGGCCGCAGCCGGCTTGGATGTGGGTTCGTTCGCGACACCCGGACGCTTCTTTTGCAACAGCCGTGCAATCGCAACGCCGGCCACCCCACCCACCAATGCACCGAAGCCGATCGAGAAATCGTTCGACACGGCGGCGATTATCCCGACCACCACGCCGATCACGGCAAATATCACGCTCATCGCATCCCTCTTTTATTGTCTTCTGTTGCGAGATCCCTTTGTCGCTCGAATTAATCCGAGAATATCGCGTCGGCAATACAGCGAAAATCGGCGCGCAGAATACCACGTAAATCGCGCTTTTGAGCCATCGGGCGAGCGCTGTCGGATCGTGACGCTTATTTGCTGATGCATATCGATTTTTCCCAACTTTGCGCGCTTATTTCCAGAGATTAATCCGCCGGCGGGTAGGCATGAGCGCATCGCGTGCATTAACAATCTACGCAATATGGATGACAACGGATACCACCCAATCTCGGGCGCAGTTCGACGGGCACACCAATTACCTGGACAAATCCAGCAGCGGTGTCCGACTCCATATTGCTCAATAGACTGACCGCGCTGAAAACCATCGTCCCGCCGCGAACACGGCAGCCCCGGCGAGGCAGCCGCGTTCGCGGCAACCCGTCAACCATGTCAAAATTCGGAATCGGCCGCCAGGCCTTCAGTCACCCCCATTTCATCCAGGGAAGCTTCAGTGGACATCAACAAACAGGTAGCGGCCCTCACCGCCTCAGAACTTCAAACCGCCGGCGCGAGCCAGGCGACGGCGATCGCCGTCAGTGTCGTGCTGCGTCATCTGCGCTCGCCCGAGCTGGCGAAACTGTTGTCGTCGGCGTTCGAAAACCACCAGGCCGTCATGCTGCAAACGCCGTGGCCCGATCCGATGCTACAGGCGTTCGAATCGACCCGCCGCTTTCTCGAAGGCGCCGTGCAAGCCGAGTTGCCAGGCACGCAAGCCGAACCGCAACCGCCAGCACCGGACGCCTGAGCGCTGCCGGGCCCACCAGGCCTGGCACCAGGTCGCAAGAAAAACAAAAAACCCCGTCAGTCCAAAGACTTAACGGGGTTCTCTGCTACATATTTGTTGGTGCGAGGGAGGGGACTCGAACCCCTACACCCTTGCGGGCGTCAGGACCTAAACCTGGTGCGTCTACCAATTTCGCCACCCTCGCAGCCGGGCAAAGCGCTGTGCGTTGTGCCCGATGTCCTGCATGCCCACGGCCGCGTTAAAACCCGCGCCCGAAAGCGTAAGCGCGAGATTCTAACCGATTGATTCGCAGTTGTCTGCATTTGCTCGTGCATCGGCCCATTGGGCGTCGATGCTACAATTTTTGGCTAAACGCACGCACGACGTGCCCTTGTTCGCCCGCCCTTCCCCACATTCCTATCCCGTGAATTTCGACGAATACTGCCAGCAAAAAGCGGCGCCGCCCGGATCGAGCACTTACTATGCGCTTCGGCGGGCGCCCGCGGCAAGCCAACCGCTCCTGACCGCGCTGTTCGCGCTGCGTCGCGAGTTCGAGGAAACCGTTAAGGAAACCAGCGATCCGGCCATCGGCCGCACCAAACTCGCGTGGTGGCAAAACGAACTCGCCGCGCTGGCTTCGGGCTCACCGTCACATCCGGTTTCCAAGGCGCTGGCGGCTTATCTGCCCAACGTAGAAACCGAATATCCCGAGTTGCAGGCCTTGCTCGCCGGTTTCGAAATGGACCTCGACCAGGCGCGCTATCTCGACTACCCGAATCTGAGGCGCTATGTGCAAGGCGTCGGCGGCACCTTCGCGTCGCTGGTCGCGCGTGCTTCGGCGAAAGACAGCGCGCAGGCATCGACCTGGTCCGCGGCGCTCGGCGAGGCGCTGCAGCTTGCGCAGTTCGTCGCCGAAACCGGCAATGACGCGCGCCACGGCCGCATCTATATTCCGATCGACGAAATGCAGCGCTTTAACGTCACCGCTGCGGATCTGATCAACAGGAAATATTCCGACGCGTTTACCGAGCTGATGCGCTTCGAGACCAAGCGTGCGCGCGACGCGTTGCAAGCAGCGCTCGCCGCCATGCCCGCAAATGAGCGCCGCTCGCAGCGCACGCTCGTGGCGCAGGCAGCGCTCGCCCTGGCGCTGCTGGATGAAATCGAACGCGACGGCTATCACGTGCTGCATCAGCGCATTGCGTTGACGCCGATCCGCAAACTCTGGATCGCGTGGCGCGCGAGGTAGGCGAGCGACACAACGGCCGTTGGCTCATGCTGATGAGGCAACGCTGTCCATCGTCAGACGCGTAGCAACGGCAGCGGTTCGAACCGCTGCTGCAGGATCGCGGACGCGTCGAGCCCCCACCACGGCCCGAGCACGGTCGCGTAGAGTTGCTGAAAATCGACGCCGACCGGCAAGTTGCCATTGCCATCGAGCCGCGCGAGCACCGGCGGCACGCCGTACAAACCGCCCCGCACTCGCCCGCCCATGACGAAATGCGGCGCCACGGTGCCGTGATCGGTGCCGTTGCTCTGATTCTCACGCGGGCGCCGGCCGAACTCGGCATAGGTCATCACCAGCGTCTCGTTCCAGCGGCCGAGTTCCACCAGCGCCGATTTCATCGACGCAAACCCATCGGCCAGTTGTTTGAGCAGCGCCGCCTGTTGACCCGGCTGATTCTGGTGCGTATCGAAACCGTTCAGCGTCAAACGGATCACCGCCACACCCTGCCCGCTCTTCGGCTGTCCTTGCGGCGTATTCCCAGCCGCGAGCACCTGCATCGCCGTCTTGATCGAACCGCCGAATGCGCCGCCGGGAAACACCGTCTTCAATTGCGCCTGACCTTGCGTGGGACGCAGACGATCGGCGGCTTTCACGATATCGTTCTCGACGTCGAGAATGTGCGCCAATTCCGGATTGCGCTCGTGCAGCGACACCGGCGTGACGAGGCGCGAAGCCTTGACGAACTGTGCCGGATTGACCAGCGCGATCGCGCGTGCGCCGTTGGCAAGCGGTCCCATTTCGGCGCTACCGATCACCACACCGTCGGCGGCAAAACCGGCGGGCACCGGCGTCTGCGCGAACGCGCGTGTGAGCCAGCCCTCCCGCAGATATTGATCCGAACGCGAGGCGGTGTCCCAGATCTCGATCGAGCGGAAATGCGACAGGTTCGGTTGCGCGTAGCTGACGCCCTGCACGATCGCCAGTTGCTGGCTCTGCCAAAGTGGCATCAGCGGCTGCAACGACGGATGCAGCGCGGTGCGCTCGTCGAGCTGGATCGCCTGCTCACGTTTGATGCCGATGTTTTTACGCAGCTGATAGTAAGTGGGATCGGCAAACGGAATCACGGTATTCAAACCGTCGTTGCCGCCCTTCAGTTCGACGAGGATCAGCAGGTTGCCGTAGCCTCGATTCGCTGAGCCGCCCACTTCTGCCGCCTGCGCACCGAACGCGCGTGGCAACCAGAGCGTTGCGCTGGCGGCTGCGCCCATCGAGAGAAAGCTGCGTCTTTTCATCCTGCACCTCGTTCGATTGTCATGGCGCGTGTCTTGCCGCCTTCGACGGATCGTTTATTTGCGCTGCTCATCGGCGTTATACGGTTGAGCGGCTCAATTCCGTCGCCCGTCCGCGCTGCTCACTTTCTCACTTCAGCTGATAAGCCGGGTCCATCAGCAGCGCCTCCAGATAAGCGCTGGCGGTCGAATCGGTTTCGATCGCGTCGACTGGCGTGAGCGGCAAGACCGCGTGCTGCAACTGAAGCTCCGCCGACAGCCCCGGCTTCGCCGTCGGCGCGGTGTTGTAATGCGCAAGCCACGTGTCGATATCAAAGCGTACGCCACCCTGGCTGACCGGCCCGACACGCGCCATCGCACGCTGCATCGGCTGACTCGCCGGCATATTGCCTGGTGCGCCACTCGCCGCGATCTTTGGGCCCACCGGATTGTTCATGTGCTGCGGACGGGCAGTTTCAGTCGCGCGAAACAGTTGCTCGACGAATTGCTTGCGCGCCAGCAGCGTCGAACTATTGATCCATATCGTACCGCCCGGCCATCCTTTGACGTTGGGCGGGTAGAACAGGTTCTCGCCAAGCGTGCGGATCTGTGCGGCGAACGGCGCCGTGTTGTCGTAGCCAATGTCGAACGCACGCAGTGTCCCGACCACGAATTCAACCGGCGATTTCACTAGCACGCCGCGATCGCCGTCGTCCCAGAACGCGTCGCTCATGAAAAGGCTGCGCAGCGCGACCTTGATATCGTAATGACTCGCGCGGAACTGCGCGGCGATCGGGGCGATGCGAGCGGGGTCCGGTGTGTCGGAGACGAACTCACGCCACAGCTTGGTCGTGACGAATGTCGCGGTTTCCGGTCGCGCAAGCAGGATATCGAGCACCTGATCGCCGTCGAACGGACCGGTTTGACCGAGCACGGTCTTGTCGCCATCGTCGTGCAGGTTGGCGCGCCACACGTAAGCCTGGGTGTCGGGGTCGAGGCTCCACCCCGTGTAGGCACGCGCGGCTTCCGATACGTCGCGTTGTGTGTAGTGCCCTTCGCCGAGCGTGAACAGCTCCATCACTTCACGCGCGAAGTTTTCGTTGGGCTTGCCCTTGCGATTGCTGGCACCGTCGAGGTATTGCAGCATCGCCGGATCTTTCGCGACGTCGTGCAACAACTCGCCGAAGTTGCCCAGCGCGTCGCGGCGCAACAGTATGTTCTGCTGCGCCATCTGCTGCGGATACTGGACCTTGTCCTGGCCGGAGGTGAAGTGGTTGTGCCAGAAGAGCGTCATGCGCTCGGTCAACGGCGACGGCGTGCCCAGCATCTCGCGCACCCACCACGCACGTAATAGTTCGTAACGTTGGCCGCGCAGCCGCTGCTCGTCGCGGCGTTGATCATCCGTCCATGTCTTGCGAATGTCGCGCGTCGGGATGGGTTCGAGCACCCAGTCCGGCAGCGGCGTGACAGATTCGGTTCGGGCTGTTGCGAGCACCTTGTCCACTGCCTGCTCGCGCGTGAGGCCGACGTATTGCGCGACCTCGCCGCTATCGGGCGCAAAGCCGACGCGCGTCAGGAAAAAGCGGGCATCGTCGGCGTCGAGGGTGTCCTGGTCGGCCACGGAAACGGCTGACGCGGCAGACGGCGCGCGATGCTTGTTGTGGGGAGCATGAGAGATAGAGGCGCCCTGCTGCACGGCCGGCGCCGGTGCGCACCACGTCGCGACCACTAACGCCGTGGCCATGACTGCCAGCCAGCGCCCATCTTTACCGCCTGTCAGCACTTTCATCATCGGTCATCCGGTTGCGGGGCATCACGGAAAGGCATTCGCGCATGGAAAAACGCTCTATGCACGCGCTGTGCTCTGGCGACTCAACGGCAGATGGAACGGGAAAGTTGACGGGGGAAGTGCAACGAAATCTTTCATGCGCGGAGAAACGGGGTCCGGCTGACGACCAGCGTGCCCAGGAGCAGGCACGAAAATAGCTACCTCTTATAGAGCTCGCGGACAGCGTCTTCGATGTGCTGCCGTAACAGGCGCCGCTCGTCGGGCGTCATATGACCATCACGGCGGCGTTGATCGAGATCGGGGGGAACTGCAGTGCGCAACATCACGTCTGACGCAGGGCGGTCGTTAGTGACGCTGGGGTTGTGGCGGCCCGCTTTGGAATTAGGCGGCTTGGGGCCGCGCTCGCTCGCAGCTCTGTCGGCCGAAGGCTGGGCGTGGGCGAGCGTTGGTCCTAGTGTGCCTGCAAGCGTACCGGCAATCGCCAGTGCAATTACGCTCAGGCGCACATTCGGCCAAACCCCTCCCTTCATGTTGTTCCCTTCGTGGCGCGGCAACCGGCTACCTCAAATGCGTATACAAACCCCGGTAGCGAGCCGGGTGCGAGAGTTTTAGTCGTGTGAAGTATCCACCGAACAGCCGCATTCAGTAAAGGAGTCTACCTGCCCATGCTTTACGTCGTGCCACAGTGCGGGTAAATTTTGTAACTGACTGTAACCCGATAAATGATGCAACCGCGCGCTACTTTCTAATCGCGCTAAGATGCCGACCATGGAAACCAAAAACCCTTCGAAAATCCTCGTCGTCGACGACGATCCGCGCCTGCGCGATCTGCTGCGCCGCTACCTCGGTGAACAGGGCTTCAATGTCTACGTTGCCGAGAACGCGCCGTCCATGAACAAGCTCTGGGTGCGTGAGCGCTTCGACTTGCTGGTGCTCGATCTGATGCTGCCAGGCGAAGACGGCCTGTCGATCTGTCGCCGCCTGCGCGGCAGCAACGACCGCACGCCGATCATCATGCTGACGGCCAAGGGTGAAGACGTCGATCGTATCGTCGGCCTCGAAATGGGCGCCGACGACTACCTGCCCAAGCCGTTCAACCCGCGCGAACTGGTCGCGCGGATCCACGCGGTGCTGCGCCGGCAATCGCCGTCGGAGCTGCCGGGTGCGCCGTCCGAAACCACCGAAGTGTTCGAGTTCGGCGAGTTTGCGCTGAATCTCGCCACTCGCACGCTGACCAAGGCCGGCCAGGAAATTCCGCTGACCACCGGCGAGTTCTCGGTGCTGAAGGTGTTTGCGCGCCATCCGCGTCAGCCGCTGTCGCGTGAAAAGCTGATGGAACTGGCACGCGGCCGTGAATACGAAGTGTTCGACCGCAGTCTCGACGTACAGATTTCGCGTCTGCGCAAGCTGATCGAACCGGATCCGGGCAGCCCGCGTTTCATCCAAACCGTCTGGGGCCTCGGCTACGTGTTCATTCCTGACGGTGCAGCCTGAGTTTGCTCTCCCACCCCAGTGTCGACCAGAGTTGGCGCTTTAGCGCCTTATCTCTGGTCCCATGCAAAGCGGTCGACCAGAGTTGGCGCTTTAGCGCCTTATCTCTGGTCCTATGCAAAGCGGTCGACCAGAGTTCGCGCGTCAGCGCGACTACTCCGGTCCCATACAAGCTAGTTCCAGATAAGAAGGGCCCATGCGGATCGACCGGCGCCTCCTGACGCTCGCGTTCGGCGGCCTTTTCTGGCGGACCTTTCTGTTGATCGCGCTGTTGATCGCAGTCAGTCTCGCCGCGTGGTTCCAGAGCTTTCGGGTGATCGAACGCGAGCCGCGCGCGCAGCGCGTGGCGTTGCAGCTGGTCGCCATCGTCAAGCTCACGCGCACCGCACTCCTCTATTCCGATCCTGACCTGCGGCGCGCCTTGCTGCAGGACCTGGAGAGCAATGAAGGGGTGCGCGTGTATCCGCGCGAAACCACCGACAAGTACAAGCTCCAACCCGACGAGTCGCTGAACCGGCTGATCGAACACGACATTCGCGGCCGCCTCGGCGACGACACGGTCATTGCACAAAGCGTGAATGACATCCCCGGCGTCTGGATCAGCTTCAAGATCGACGACGACGATTACTGGGTGGCGCTCGACCGCGATCAACTCGACAACGCGACGGGCCTGCAATGGGCCGGCTGGGGCGTGTTCGCGCTGGCGCTATCACTATTCGGCGCGGCTTTCATCACCAGTCTCGTGAACCGCCCGTTCGCCCGGCTCGCCATGGCTGCTCGCAAGGTCGGCTCGGGCCAGTCGCCAGAGCCCTTGCCCGAGCGCGGCATGGGCGTGGCCGCCGAGACCAATCGCAGTTTCAACCAGATGGTGCAGGACCTCGAACAGCTCGAGGCCGACCGCGCGCTGATGCTCGCCGGTATCTCGCACGATCTGCGCACGCCGCTCGCACGGCTGCGGCTCGAAACCGAAATGAGCCCGTCCGACCAGATCACCAAAGACGCGATGGTCGACGACATCGAGCAGATGGACATGATCATCGGCCGGTTCCTCGATTACGCGCGTCCGGTGCAGCGGGTGCCGGAGCCCGTCGACCTGTCGGTGATTGCAGGCGAGCTTGCCGCGCGGATGCAAAGCGAGGACAGCATGCGGCTGATCACGCGTCTCGCGCCCTCGGCGGTGATCGAGGCCGATGAGACCGACATGCGGCGCGTGGTGGGCAATCTGCTGGAAAACGCGCGCAAGTACGGTTTGAGCGACGGCGACGGCATACCGCACGTGATTCTGGAAACCCGGGTATCGCACTCGCGGGTCGAGTTGTCCGTGGTCGACGAAGGGCCAGGAATTCCTGAAGACCAATTGGCGCTTGTCACGCGACCGTTCTATCGCGTGAATTCCGCGCGCACCCAGGCGAACGGCACGGGCCTCGGCATGGCCATCGTGCAGCGGCTGGTAGGCCGTTATCGCGGCGCGCTGCGTCTGCGCAACCGCACACCAGGTCCGGGCCTCGAGGTCACAATCGAGTTTCCGCTCGCAAAAGGCGCCTGACCGGCTGGGCGTCGCGCAGCCCGTGAGACGGTCGACCGCGTTGAGTCATATCGCTCCAAGGCGCTAGCCAAACACTATTGAGCGCATAACCTCATAGGGCCATACTCGAAAACGTGCAACGTGCCTGTTACGACGAGCTGATAGCGTCGAACATGCTGCTTTCCAATCTCACGAAGGAGCTCTTGCATGAAAACCGTTGGCGATAAAGTCGAAGCGTTCACCGTCACTGCGGCCAAGCCGGGCTTCAACAATCATGAAGAAAATGGCGTGTCCGCGTTCGAAGAGATCACGGAGCAGTCGTTTCCGGGCAAGTGGAAAATCATCTACTTCTATCCGAAAGACTTCACGTTCGTGTGCCCGACCGAAATCGTCGAGTTCGACAAGCTGGTCAAGGACTTCGAAGAGCGCGATGCCGTACTGCTCGGCGGCAGTGTGGACAATGAATTCGTCAAGCTGGCCTGGCGCCGCGAGCTAAAGGAGCTGAGCAGGCTAAACCACTATTCGTTTGGTGACGTGAAGGGTGAGTTGATCGACCAGCTCGGTGTGCGCGACCAGGAAGCCGGCGTGGCGCTGCGCGCAACGTTCATCGTCGATCCGGACAATACGATTCAACACGTTTCCGTGAACAACCTGAATGTCGGCCGCAACCCGACAGAAGTGCTGCGTATTCTCGACGCTCTTCAAACGAACGAAGAGTGCCCGTGCAATCGCCCGATCGGCGGTGCAACGCTGTAAAGCCGCGTATTGCTGCTGAAGATGGACAGGTTTTTTTCGCGCGCAGCGGGATTAAGTTTTTTCGCTGCGCGCTCATGGTTTTTGTGGATGCACCGCAAACACCAAAACCAAAATCCAATATCAATTCTTGATTAACAAAACCACCGCCTGCGCTTCAATGCCCTCGCCTCGTCCGAGGTAGCCCAGCTTCTCATTAGTCTTGGCTTTAACATTAACCCGCTCGACCGGCAGGTTAAGATCCGCAGCGATATTAGCCCGCATCCCTTCGATATGCGGCGCCAGCTTGGGCGCCTGAGCAACCACGCTGCTATCCACATTGGCAATGGAAAACCCGGCAGCTTTAACGCGCGCAAAACACTCCCGCAATAAAACCCGGCTATCCGCACCAGCGAACTTCGCATCCGTATCGGAGAAATGCCGCCCAATATCGCCCATCGCGGCCGCGCCGAAAATAGCATCGGTAATCGCATGCAACAGCACATCCGCATCCGAATGCCCGAGCAGCCCGCGCTCATAAGGAATCGTCACGCCGCCGATAATCAGCGGACGTCCCGGCACCAGCGCATGCACGTCATAACCCTGCCCAATTCTGAAATCCATATGCGTCAAGTCCTCAAGCCCATTGATTAAAATCTGATTTATCCATTCAGGAAGCCGAAGACGGTCGGCACAAAATCGCCTCGGCCAGATCGAAGTCTTCCGGATAAGTGACCTTGAAGTTGCGCAAACTCCCCTGCACCAGGCGGGGCGCGTGCCCCAGCCACTCGATCGCGCTTGCTTCGTCGGTCAAATCGTGGCCGTCCGCTTGCGCGCGCAAAATCGCCTCGCGCAACATGCCGATGCGGAACATCTGCGGCGTTTGCGCTTGCCACAGGCCATCGCGCGCCTCGGTGCGGGCAATCCGCCCGTCCGACGAGGCTGGGTCGATCCGCTTCAAGGTGTCCGCCACCGGCAAGGCCATGATGCCGCCCACCGGGTCGTCCTTCAGCGCGCCGATCAGCGTGCGGATCAAGCCAGGCGTGATGCCCGGCCGGGCGGCGTCGTGCACCAGCACCCAGTCGTCGTCGCGCGCGCCGAATTCGGCCAGCGCGTGCAGCCCGTTCAGCACCGACGCCTGGCGCGACGCCCCACCGGCGCGGCGCACGGCGAAACGCAAGCCGCTGAAGCGGCGGGCGTCGAAGTGCTGGTCGTCGGGGGCAATCACGACAAGGGTTTGCGCAAACTCGCTGCAGGCGTCGAAAGCCGCCAGCGAGTAATGCAACATGTCGCGACCGGCGACAGTGCGATATTGTTTGGGCATCGCGGCGCCGGAACGGCTGCCGGTGCCAGCGCACGGAATCAGGGCAAATAGACGGGAAGTCACGAGTGCGGATGCCGCGAGGTCAAAGTAAAGGACGGATTTTATAATAGGTCCTTCGCATCTACGCCCCGACACGCGTAAACTTGCCGATCACGTGTGAGCCCGAGGCCGCTTTTTCTCTTCTATGCCAGACATCGCCGCATCATCGCAGTACTCCCCGCCCGTCGCGCTCGTCAAAGCCGGCCAGCGTTTCGCCTTCGACGGCACGCACGGCTCGTCCGACGCGCTGCTGATCGCCCGCTACCATCTCGCCTACCACGAGAAGGTGCCGCTCCTGGCGGTCGTCTGCGAAAGCGCCGTCGACGCGCAGCGGCTGGCGCAGGAAATCAGCTTTTTTGCGCCCGAGGCACGCGTGCGTTTGCTGCCCGACTGGGAAACGCTGCCTTACGATACCTTTTCGCCCCACCAGGATCTGGTCTCGGAACGCCTCGCCACGCTGCACGATCTGGGCGAAGGCCGCTGCGACATCCTGCTGGTGCCGGCTACCACCGCGTTGTACCGGATGCCGCCCGCCTCATTCATGGCGGGCTACACGTTCTCCTTCTCGCAAGGCGAACGTCTCGACGAGGCCAAGCTGAAAGCGCAGTTGACGCTCGCCGGCTACGAGCACGTGAGCCAGGTGGTGCGTCCGGGCGAATACTGCGTGCGCGGCTCGCTGCTGGACCTCTACCCGATGGGCTCGCCCCTGCCGTACCGGATCGACCTGTTCGACGACCAGGTCGATTCGATCCGCGCGTTCGACCCGGACACCCAGCGCAGCCTCTATCCGGTGAAGGACGTGCGTCTGTTGCCCGGCCGCGAATTCCCCTTCGACGAAGCAGCGCGCACGGCTTTCCGCAGCCGCTGGCGCGAGACCTTCGAGGGCGATCCGAGCCGCGCGTCGATTTACAAGGACATCGGCAACGGCGTGCCGTCGGCGGGCATCGAATATTATTTGCCGCTCTTCTTCGAAGAAACGGCGACGCTGTTCCACTACCTGCCCGAAGGCGCGCAACTGGCGTTCGTCGGCGATCTGGACGCGGCGATCCGGCGCTTCACCAACGACACCAAACAGCGCTACAACTTCCTGTCGCACGATCGCGACCGGCCGATTCTGGAGCCGCAGCGTCTGTTCCTCTCGGACGAGGATTTCTTTGCGTTCGCCAAGCCGTTCGCGCGGCTCGCCTTGCCCGCCAATGCGGGCGGCGGCTGGTCGACCCCGCTGCCGGATCTGGCGATCGACCGTCACGCGGAAGATCCGGTCTCGGCCTTGCGCACCTATCTCGAGACCACGCCGAACCGCGTGCTGTTCGCGACGGAATCGGCGGGCCGTCGTGAAACGCTCTTGCAACTGCTGGCCGACAATCACCTCAGGCCCGTATCGAGCGACAGCTTCCAGGACTGGCTCACGAGCGACGAACGTTTTTCGCTAGGCGTCGCGCCTTTGGCGAACGGTTTTGCGGTGCCTATCGACGGCATCGCGATCATCACCGAGACCGAACTTTACGGCCCGCTCGCGCGCCGCACCGGGCGCCGCCGTCAGGAGCAGGCGAGCAACGTCGATTCGATGGTGCGGGATCTGTCCGAGCTGAAGCTCGGCGATCCGGTCGTGCATTCGCAGCACGGCATCGGCCGCTATATGGGCCTCGTCACGATGGATCTCGGCGAAGGCGAAACCGAGTTCCTGCATCTCGAATACGCGGGCGACAGCAAGCTTTACGTGCCGGTCGCGCAATTGCACGTGATCTCGCGTTACAGCGGCGCGGATCCGGAAAGCGCGCCCTTGCATTCGCTCGGCTCAGGCCAGTGGGAAAAGGCCAAGCGAAGAGCCGCGCAGCAGATCCGCGACACCGCGGCCGAGTTGCTGAACCTGTACGCTCGCCGCGCCCTGCGCGAAGGCCATGCATTCGCGCTCGAACCGAGAGACTATGTGAAGTTCGCCGAGAGCTTCGGCTTCGAAGAAACGCCGGACCAGGCCGCCGCGATTGCTGCGGTGATCGGCGACATGACGAGCGGCAAACCGATGGACCGCCTCGTGTGCGGCGACGTCGGCTTCGGCAAGACCGAGGTGGCCTTGCGCGCGGCGTTCATCGCAGTGATGGGCGGCAAACAGGTTGCGCTGCTCTCGCCCACCACGCTGCTCGCCGAACAGCACACGCAAACCTTTAGCGATCGCTTCTCCGACTGGCCGGTGCGGATCGCCGAATTGTCGCGCTTCAAGTCGACCAAGGAAGTCAACGCGGCGATCCAGCAGATCAACGAAGGCACGGTCGATATCGTGATCGGCACGCACAAGCTGCTGTCGTCGGATGTGCAGTTCAAGCGGCTGGGGCTCGTGATCATCGACGAGGAACACCGTTTCGGCGTGCGTCAGAAAGAGGCTTTGAAAGCGTTGCGCGCCGAAGTCGACGTGCTCACGCTGACTGCGACGCCGATCCCCCGTACGCTCGGCATGGCGCTCGAAGGCCTGCGCGATTTCTCCGTGATTGCCACCGCGCCGCAAAAGCGCCTCGCGATCAAAACCTTCGTGCGTCGCGAAGAAGACAGCGTGATTCGCGAAGCGATGTTGCGCGAGTTGAAGCGTGGCGGTCAGGTGTACTTCCTGCACAACGAAGTCGAAACGATCGAGAATCGCCGGCAGATGCTGGAAGCACTCGTGCCGGAAGCACGTATCGCCGTTGCGCACGGACAGATGCATGAGCGCGAACTCGAACGCGTGATGCGTGACTTCGTTGCGCAACGCGCGAATGTTCTGCTGTGCACGACGATTATCGAAACCGGTATCGACGTGCCGAGCGCCAACACGATTCTGATTCACCGCGCCGACAAGTTCGGTCTCGCGCAATTGCATCAGCTGCGTGGCCGCGTGGGCCGCTCGCATCACCAGGCGTATTCGTATCTGCTGGTGCATGACCCGCAAGGACTGACCAAGCAGGCGCAGCGCCGCCTCGAAGCGATCCAGCAGATGGAGGAACTCGGTTCGGGCTTCTATCTCGCGATGCACGACCTCGAAATTCGCGGTACGGGTGAAGTGCTCGGCGACAAGCAATCGGGCGAGATTCAGGAGATCGGATTCCAGCTTTACACCGACATGCTGAACGACGCCGTGAAGGCGCTCAAGGAAGGCAAGGAACCGGACCTCACGGCGCCGCTCGCGGCGACCACCGAGATCAATCTGCACGCCCCCGCGATTCTGCCGGCGGACTATTGCGGCGATGTGCAGGAACGCCTGTCGCTCTACAAGCGCCTCGCTAATTGCGAACACAACGATTCGATCGACAGCATTCAGGAGGAGTTGATCGACCGCTTCGGCAAGTTGCCGCCGCAAGCGCATGCGCTTGTCGAGACGCATCGCCTGCGGTTGGCGGCGAAACCCTTGGGCATTTCGAAGATCGATGCAGGCGAAACGGTGATCGGCTTGCAGTTCATCCCCAATCCGCCGATCGACGCGATGCGGATCATCGAGATGGTGCAGAAACACAAACACATCAAGCTCGCGGGCCAGGACAAGCTGCGCATTGAAACGCGCAGCCCGGATCTGGCCGTGCGTGTAGCGACGGTGAAAGAAACCTTGCGCGCACTCGGCACGCCCAGCCGCGGCACAGCGGCCACGGCTGCCGCGCGCTAAGGCTGCGCACCGTTGCGTACCCGCACGCCGGTGTCGCGGCAACACCGGTGTCAACACCGGCGCCGCCAACGGAACCAACGGCGGCACCATTAAAAAAACGGGGTACGTCTAGCCGTTTTTTTGTTTATGCTGCGGTGCGCAAATGCGCGCCGCAGCATACGGGTGCGTTTTTTTTGGGTATGATCGAAAGACTCAAATGCCGGAGTCTTGTTATGTCTCACGTCGCTGAAACAGCGCAGTCCTCGCAAACGCCCGCCTCTGAATCGAATTCCTCGTTGCCTGCCTCGCTTCCGTGGGTGACCCGTCTCGTGTCGATGGACACGGTGAGCCGCAATCCGAATCTCGGCCTGATCGAAACCGTACGCGACGAATTGCGCGCAGTCGGCATCGAAGCCACGCTCACCCACGACGAAAGCGGCAAATGGGCGAATCTGTTCGCAACGATTCCCGCACACGACGGCGAGACCAACGGCGGCGTGGTGCTGTCGGGCCATACAGATGTTGTGCCCGTAGACGGTCAGCAATGGGACAGCGATCCGTTCAAACCGGAAATTCGCGGCGATAAGCTGTACGGCCGCGGCACCTGCGACATGAAAGGCTTCATCGGCGCGGCGCTCGCACTCGTGCCCGAGATGCAGCGCACCAGGCTCGCGAGGCCGATTCACTTCGCGTTGTCGTTTGACGAGGAAGTGGGCTGTGCCGGCGCGCCGCTCCTGATTGCCGATCTGATGAAGCGTGGCGTGAAGCCGGACGGTTGCATCGTCGGCGAGCCGACCAGCATGCGCCCGATCGTGGCGCACAAAGGCATCAACGCGTATCAGTGCTGCGTGCGCGGCCAGGCCGCGCATTCGTCGCTCACACCGAAGGGCTTGAACGCGATCGAATACGCCGCGCGCCTGATCTGCTACATCCGGGATATGGCCGATCAATTCCGCGCACAAGGCCCGTTCGACGAACTATACGACGTGCCCTTCACCACCGCGCAAACCAGCACGATCATCGGCGGCAACGCGATCAATACCGTGCCCGCCGAATGCAAGTTCCAGTTCGAATTCCGCAATCTGCCCACGCTCGATCCCGAACCGATCTTCGAGCGCATCGATCAATACGCACGCGAAACGCTGCTGCCGAAAATGTTGCGCGAGCATCCATCTGCCGCCATCGAGATCACAAAGATTGCCGCGGCGCCCGGCCTCGATTCGTCTGAACAAGCCGCGATCACGCAACTCGTGCGCGCGCTGACCGCTGACCAGGACAAGCGCAAGGTCGCGTACGGCACTGAGGCGGGACTGTTCTCGCTGGCGGGCATTCCGAGCATTGTGTGCGGTCCCGGCGACATCCAGCAGGCGCACAAAGCCAACGAATTCGTCGCGCTGGATCAGCTCGTGGCATGCGAGCGCTTCCTGCAAAAATTCATCCACAGCATGTCGGTGGAAGCGCACGCGCACTGAAACTGAGCGCGGTAAAAACGGTCTTAGCCATATCGAGGAAAAACACGCCCACGCCATGTCAACCGCCACACCGCAGCACACCGACCACACGATCAACGGCGAGCCGATCCCCACTCTCGACAACATCGCCACACAGCATTTTGCGTTGACGCCGTGGGTAACGCGAACGCCGGTGTTCGACCGGCTCGATTTTCCGTCGCTGGAAGGCACGGTGGTGAACTTCAAGTTCGAGTTGCTGCAGGCGGGTGGCAGCTTCAAGGCGCGCGGCGCGTTCACTAACCTGCTCGCGCTCGACGAAGCGCAACGCAGTGCGGGCGTCACCTGTGTGTCGGGCGGCAATCATGCGGTGGCGGTCGCGTACGCCGCCATGCGTCTCGGCGTTAGCGCGAAGGTCGTGCTGTTTCGCGCCGCCAATCCGGCACGCGTCGCCTTGTGCCGGCAATATCACGCCGACATCGTCTTCGCGGAAAACCTCGCCGAAGCCTTCGAGCTTGTGCGCCGTATCGAGGCGGAGGAAGGCCGTTATTTCGTGCATCCGTTCAACGGCTATCGCACCGTGCTCGGCTCAGCCACGCTCGGCTATGAATGGGCCACGCAAACGCCCGACCTCGAAGCGGTGATCGTGCCGATCGGCGGTGGCGGTCTCGCTGCCGGCGTGGCCACCGCCATGCGGCTCGCGAATCCGCGGGTGCACCTGTACGGTGTCGAACCGGAAGGTTCGGATGTGATGGGCAAAAGCTTTGCCGCCAATCACACGGTCAAGATGGGCCATATGCACACCATCGCCGATTCATTGGCATCGCCGCATACCGAGGAATACAGCTACGAGTTGTGCCGTCGCCATATCGACCAGCTCGTCACCGTATCCGACGACCAGTTGCGCGCGGCGATGCTGACCTTGTTCGGACAACTGAAGCTAGCTGTCGAACCCGCCTGCGCCGCCGCTACGGCGGCACTGCTCGGACCGCTGCGCGAAACGCTGCAAGGCAAACGCGTGGGCGTGCTGCTGTGCGGCACCAATACCGATCCGGTCAGTTTTGCTGCGCATATCGAACGGGCGCGTCATAGCCAGTCACAGTTTCCAGAATAAACGCAATCCTTCCTTTCCGTGCCAAAAGACTAGCCTATCCTTCTCAGATTGGTATGATTCGATAATCGACTTCTGGGAGGAACGTATATGAGCATGATCAAGGAATTCAAGGAATTTGCCCTCAAAGGCAACGTAATGGATCTCGCCGTCGGGGTGATTATCGGCGGCGCATTTTCCACCATCGTCAATTCAATTGTTAAAGACCTGATCATGCCGGTTGTCGGCGTTGCCACTGGCGGCCTCGATTTCTCCAACAAGTTCGTTCGCCTCGGCGATATTCCCGCCAGCTTCAAAGGCAGTCCCGAGTCGTACAAAGACTTGCAGACGGCAGGCGTGGCAGTGTTCGGTTATGGCTCGTTTATCACCGTGGCCATCAACTTCGTGATCCTCGCGTTCATCATTTTCCTGATGGTCAAGTTCATCAATAATCTGCGCAAGCCGGCTGAAGCCGCGCCGGCAGAACCGGCGCCAACGCCGGAAGAAGTCGTGCTGCTGCGTGAAATCCGCGATTCGCTGAAGAGCTCGTCGCCGCGTTGAGCCGCTGGAGTTAAGTCACCCAAGTTGGATCAACCTGAACCACGTTAAACGTTCGCGTCGACACATTAAGCGGCGCAAATAAATAAGGCCTGTCGCGAGGAAATCGCTACAGGCCTTTTTCATACCGCGCGCAGATTACGCCACCTGCGTCGAGTTGACGTGGCGAATACACTAAGCGTTCTTTTCGTCCCCTTCGTTCTTTTCTGCCTTCTGATTCACCGCGCTTTCGATCATCGTCTCGAGCTGTCCGAAATTGACAGGCTTGGTCAGATGCGAAGTAAAGCCGGCGCTCAGGCAACGGCGCACATCGTCGTCAGTACCGAAGCCGGTCAACGCGACTGCCGGCGCATCCGAACGCTCGCGGAACGCTTTGACGAAATCGAGGCCCGTGCCATCGGGCAAGCCCACGTCGCTGATCACCAGATCGAACGTCTGCGACTGGGTGGCGGCGAGCGCATCGTCCACACGGCCCACCATGGTCACGTCGTGACCCAGGCTGCGAATCAGCTGCGCCATCACCTCGGCGGTATCCACGTGGTCTTCGATCAGCAGAATGGTCAGCTGGGCGTGATGACGCACCTCATCAGGCGCTGCAACGGGCGTGAGCTCCTCAGGCGCGGCGGCGGTCGGCAGCGTGATCGTGAAAGTCGCGCCGCAGTGTGCGCCCGGGCTCTGTGCGACCACCGTGCCGCCGTGCACGTCGGTCAGGGCCTTCGTGATCGCGAGACCGAGACCCAGGCCGCCGAATTGCCGCGTCATGTTCTGGTTGCCCTGCTCGAACGCGTTGAACAGTTTGCCGATCTGCTCGGGCTCGATGCCGATGCCCGTATCCTCGACCGAGATCTGCACATGCATGCGTTCATCGTGCGTGCGCACGTAGATATGGCCGCCGTCCGGCGTGAACTTGGCGGCGTTGCGAATCAGGTTCCACAGCATCTGTTGCAGCCGCGCGCGGTCGGCGAGCACGTAATGGTGCTGCGCATTCGTGCAGACGTGCACGTCCTGCTGCTTGACCTGGATCTCGCTGCGAAACAGTTCGAGCACGCTGTCGATCACTTCGTGCACGTCGACGGTTTCAAGCGACAAACGCAGCTTGCCGTTCGCCACGCGCGTGAGATCGAGCAGGTCGTCGATCAGGCGCGCTTCGAGTTCGACATTGCGGCGAATCATGCGCACGCTCGCACGCGCCTGATCGGGCAGACCCGGGATCATCTCCAGCACGCTAGCCCCTGCCAGAACAGGCGTGAGCGGTGTGCGCAATTCGTGCGACAGCATGGCGAGGAAGCGGTCTTTCGCACGATTGGCTTCTTCGGCGATCTGGCGGGCGGCCTGCTCCGAGGCGAGCAGCCGTTCGCGTTCCTCGATCGCCTCGCGCTGCGGATGAATGTCCGTGCAACTGCCGAACCACTTGCTGACGTTGCCTTCGGCGTCGCGCATGGCGACCGCGCGGATGTCGAACCAGCGATAGGCGCCGTCGTGGCGCCGAATCCGCAGTTCGTGCCGATAGTCACCGGCGCCGCCCGTCACCGCTTTGAGCCAGGTGCGGCGAATCTCTTCGCGATCGTCGGGATGCACCGCTTCGAGCCACGCGAGACCATGCGAACTGCTTTCCGCCAGCCCGGTGTAGTCGAACCACTGCTTCGAGAGGAAATCGCAATCGCCCGCGGCGTTGCAGGTCAGCACGAGGTGCGGCAACGCCTCTGACAAGGTTCGGTAATGCTGTTCGCGATCGCGCAGCAGCAAGGCTTCGTCCGAGGCCTTCTGCAAACGCACCTGGGAAAGCACCCGCTCCACCGCCTCGGGCAGGTAATCGAGGTAGTCGCCGGATTTCGGCACAACGTCGGATACGCCCGCGCGCAAGGCTTCGATCACACGCGATTCGTCAGTAAAACCGGTCACGAGGATGGCGGGGATCCGCACGCCTTCCGCACGCAGGCGGCGAAAGAAATCGAGGCCGGTCTCCGGCCCGCTGAGCTGGTAGTCGAGCACGAGCAGGTCGGGCGCACCCGCGGCGAGACGCGCGCGGGCCGCTTCGACCTGCGCGCAGATGGCAACCCGGCAGCCGGCGCGTTCGAGCGACTTGCGCGCGAGCCGCAGGATGCCTTCGTCGTCATCGACGACCAGCACATACGCGGCAGGCTGCGTGGACACGTCTTCGGTCATGCGGAGTCTTCTCTGGCTAGGTCTGGTGTGGCTGTCTTGTCATGGGTCGCTTTGGGAGCGCCTTCATGTGAATCTTCTGTCACGGCGCGGCCAGACGGTGGCCCGAGGGCAGTTTGACCACCTGCAGGAAGAAGCCCAGACGGCGCACCGCTTCGATGAACGCATCATATTCGACCGGCTTGGTGATATAGACGTTGCAGCCGAGTTCGTAACAGCGCGCGATTTCGCGCGGATCGTCGGTCGTGGTCAGCACGATCACCGGCACCGCGGCTGTCTGTGGCGAATCCTTCAGACGCCGCAGCACCTCGAAGCCATCCACGCGCGGCATTTTCAGATCGAGCAGCACGACGAAATTCGTCAGATCTTCGCGAGGTGGGTAAGGACTGGCAGCGGGGTCCGCCGGCGCAGGGCCAAAGAAATAATCAAGGGCCTGCTGGCCGTCGCGAAAGCGCACGAAACCATTCGAAATACCGGCGCGGCGCAGATTGCGCTCGACCAGCGTGGCGTGGCCGTCGTCATCTTCGATCAGCACGATACTGACCGTTTCCCCGTGACTCATATGCCCTCCGTACTGACAATCCGTTTTTGCATCATGCTTTTAACTATCCCCACCGTTTTCTCTCGCGCCGGTCGCGGTTCAATTGCGTGCAGGCTGTTCTGGTAACACGACAAAAAAAGTCGATCCCGCACCTTCGGCCGACTCGACCCAAACGCGGCCGCCATGCCGTTCTACCATACGCCGCACCACCGCGAGGCCGATGCCGTCTCCGGTCGCAACGTCGCCATGCAGGCGCTGAAACGCCCTGAATACCTTCGACATATACGCCGCCGGAATCCCGAGTCCGTTGTCTCGTACATAATAGGTGCGCGTGCGCAACGCGCGCGGCTCGGTTTCGTCGACCGGTTCCGGCTCCAGCGCGCCGATCTCGATGCGCCCGTTGCGCGCCGGGTCGAGATAATTGAGCGCGTTACCGATCAGGTTGCCGAAAATCTGCTCGATCGCACCCGGGTCGCCCCATGCAGGCGGCAACTCGCGCACGGTCACCACCGTACCGCGCTGGCTGATGGCGCCTTGCAATGCATCGACCACTTTGCCCACCACCCGCCCGACGCTCACCCGCTGCCACTGATATTCGAGCCGCCCGGCGCGTGAAATCCGCAACAGCGCGTCGATGATCGCCGCCGCCCGCGTCACCGCGGTGCGTAGATATTGCAGAGACTCGCGCACGTCGCCGTCAAGAATATGCGTCATACGCCGATGTTCGGCTTCCGGCAGTTTGGCCGCCTCGACGAGGCTGTCGAGATCGTCGCACGACACCTGCAATTCTTTCGAAAATCCTTGCAGATTCACCAGCGGCGAGCGCAAATCGTGCGACACGCTGTAGATGAACATTTCGTTGTCTTGCGTCTCCTGACGCAGCTCCTCGTTGACGCCTGCCAGTTCCCGCGCGCGCGCCTCGAGCCGCACTTTCAGCTTGGCCTGCTCGCCTTCGGCCTCGCGCAGGCGTTCACCCGTCTGATGCAGCACGGCGTCGAGCGCGGCAATTTCGTCGCTGCCGGAGAGCGGCGCCGCAAGCTGCCGCCCACTGCCCAGGCGCTCGGCATTGCCGGTCAATACCTCCAGCCGCCGGCCAATACTGCGCGCGAACACGACCGCAGTGGCCGCCCAGATCAGCATCGAGCCCAACACCGCGGCGATCAGCGCATATTGCTGGCGTTCGCGGCGCCGTGCCAGGGCCGCGCCGCGCTCGGTGTCGAGCCGCGAAGCCTCGTTGCCGAACTCGGTAAGCTGATCGCGAAACAGTGCGATCTGCTGGGGCAGCGCGCCCGTGTCCTGCGCGGCAAACGAATTCAGGTTGTGTCCGGCACGCAGCGCCTGCGAGATCTCAGTGGCCTGCATGCGATACGCGTCGATCGCCTGTTGCATCTTGCGCACACGCGTGACCTGTTGCGGCGTATCGGCCACCAGCGTTTCCAGATTCGACAGGCGGTCGCCGAGATCGACCCATACAGTATGGCGGTCGACAAACGACGGATCGCCGACGACCATACCCGTGCGGACCCGCGCGGCCTGACGCAGCAGCGGATCGACAATGGCCGACGACTGATAAAGGATCTGCTTGCTGTTGCTGACCCACCGCGCGGCCTGCGCTGTTTGCTCCTGGGTATCGAAGACGACGCCCAGAAGCGCCAGCTCGACCGCGCTCGGCACTGCAATCAGCAGCAGACCCTTGGTGAATAGTTTCATGTTCGCCCGAAGGGTCGTTCAAGCCACGGCAGTACGCACGGACCATGCGCCTCGCCTCGGCATGCGGGCGGGCCGTTGCGGTGCAGGACTGGCCAGCACGCCGCGGTGCAGCCGGACGGGCCATTATCGACGTGAATGTGAGATATTTCAACGTAGCGGCTAGATGCGCTCGCCCACATAAAAATGACTTTTTTATTGATACGAGTTGTTTTTTCGGCGGCGCGTGCGTCTATGATGGAGACAGATGTGCTGGGAAGCGAAAGCGCGCGGCGAGGCGGTTCGGCATGATTCGTGCGGGAGGCGGTGAGAACGGCGTAGAAGCCGAATCATCGTGAATCCGGCCTTGTCGTATGCTATAAAAGATCGACGTGCGGCGCGCGAAGCCGGGAGTTGTCGCATGAGGACGCTGCGTTTCTTGCAATTCTTTTTCAGGCGAATTTTTATGTCCTTCCCGAAAAAGCGTAGACGCGCGAAGGTGGACGGCGATGAGTCGTTCCTCGCGGTACTACGGCATTTCAAGCCGTTCGGTCAGCTCGACACCAAAATTGCGCGCGCTCGCGCACAGGACGAGCCGGTGCTCTATGCGCATGTGCTGCCCGGCCTCGACGTTCTTCTGTGCAGCGTCCGCGGCGCCCAGCCGCCCTATCCCGCGCCCGCCGAATTGCGGCGGCGCTGTATCGAATCCATTACCAATGCATTGGAACAGCCGCTCGATGGTCTCGAGAACGGCGGGTATTGGTATGAAGCCGACGGATTCGGGTTCCTGGTCTTTGCCAGCCGAGCCCGCGGCAAGATTCTGACGGAGTTTGGCGCCACCCGCGTTGGCGGCGCCCGGCGAGGGGTTCGCAGGCAGGACGCGGCGGGAGATGCTGCTCCGCGCTCGCTACGGTAATTCTTTTCTTTCCTTTGCCTGTTGCGACTGATTAGTGTTCGCTCCGTATTGGGGGAACGCTAATCAGCCACAAGAAAATAAAGGCAAGGCCGGACCCGAAGAACCAACTCCACCAGTCCGCCGACGCAGCAGAAAACATTAACTCCCCTTGTATTCAGCTCCCGTGGGCGGCGACGTGACCGCAGGCTTCCTGTCGCCCGCAGCCGGTGAGGAAGCGCCTGCGGAAGACTTGTTCACCGGCGCGCCGTCGAGGGAAATGGCGGGCTTGGGCGCTTGCTTCATACCCGGCGCGGGCGCGGTCGGCGCCTGACGAACCTGCGCCAGCAACTCCCCGCACGGCAGCGGTTTGTTATTGCTAGGCGCCAGCAGCGGAATCAGCGCCGCAAACGGATTGATCAACCCGAGCCCGATCACGGCGCCCCCTCGCAGCGCCAGCGCGGTGGCATTCACGCCTACGTGCGGGTCTTTGAACGTCCCCTTCACATACAGCGGCGAGCGCAGCGAAAACACCCGGAAACCCTTGGTATGCGGATGCACGCCAAGATCCATCGATTCGTCGCGCAGATTCACGTTGCCGTCGATATTGATGACCGCGTCGTCCGTGTCGAGCGCGAACACACGCGAATCCAGTACACCGTTCGTCGCAACAAAATCCGCCGCCGCGCAGTTGATCTTCACGTCGCGATTGCCGAACAGCTTTTCATAGACCACGTTCGCCACGTTCAGACCCGCGGCTTCCATCAGCAGGCGGCTTACCGTGCCGTCGGTGATCAAGGCTTTCACCTCGCCGTTCGACGTCGCCGCCAATGCCGCCGGCGAATTTCCGGTCGCGGTGAGCGCGGCGTCGCCGTTGACTTCGCCGAGCGCGTTCTGCATCGTCTTGAAGTCCGGGAACAGCTGCTTGAGCTTCAGATGCCGCGCTGAGGTCGCGAAGCGGCCCTTTAGCGGCGTCGTGCTGCCGTCCAGATGAATATCCGATGACAGCGAGCCACCCGCCACGCCGAACTTCAGCGGTTCGAGCGACAGCACGCCGTCGGTCATCACGACGTGCGTGTACAGGTCAGTAATCGGCAGATTGGCGTCCTTGACGATGCGGCGCCCCGTGAACTTTACGTCGGCGTCGATCGCCTTCCAGCGATCGGTGCGGAATTCTTCGACCGGCAGGACCTTGTTGGCGGGCTGCGCGGTCGCATCGCCGCGTTTGGCCTTGCTGGCCTTCGAATCCGCGCCGATGACCGGCGCCAGATCGGCGAATTGCAGCAGATGCGACACCAGTTCGCCCTGCAACAGCGGACGCGGCTCACGCGCCGTGTAGGTCAGCGAGCCATTCAGATCGCTGCCACCCACCCGGCCTGTAAAATTTTCATACTTGAAGACGTTGGCGCCGGGCTTGAACTGGCCGACCAGGCGCCCTTCGGTGGCATACGGCGGCGTGTCGGGCAAGGTCACGCCCGTCAGCGAATACAGCCGCGCCAGGCTGTTGCCTTGCAGCCAGAGACGCAGATCGACCGCGGCAAGATGCGCCGGATCGGTAATCGTGCCCACGAGGCCGACGCGCAGATCGCCGGCCTTCACGTCGGCCTGGACCGGGAACGGCCGGTTCGCGTCCTGCAACGCCAGCACGCCGCCCACCTTGCCGCTGCCGGAAACCGGCGTCTTGTTGTAGGTGCCCTTGACGGTCCAACCGATCGCGTACGGCGGGATCGTCGGCTTTGCGCCGATTGCCCCGCCTGCCTCGCTGGCGTTCGGCGCCGAGGCTACGGCGGCGCCGCTTGCGCCCTCGCTCGCTCCGCCGGCAATCAGCGCGCCCGACGCGTTGATATCGGTCGACGAAGCACCGGAAGCCGCCGCCGCGGACGCTGCCGCCGCTTCCGATGCAGCCTGCGCGTTAGCCTGTGCCGTCAGCTTGCTCGCACCCGCTTTACCGACCGCCTCCGCCGATGCGCTGCGCGACGCCGTCTCCTGCTGCTTCATCACTTCGCCGATCGGAATCGGCTGGCCGAGCGTATCGATGGCCATCTGCATCTCGACCTTCTGCTGCTGATCCGACAGCGCGATATTGCCTTTGGCAAAGGCGATGTCGTGCAGATCGAGCTTCCATTCGGAAGGGCCGCTGGAAGACGCCAGTTTGAAGGTCCAGTTGTTGCGCCCGTCGAGCAGTCGTTCGAGGTCGACGGAAGGATTCACAAGGTTGATCGCGGGAATCACGATGTCATGCGCGAGCAGCGGCAGCACCTTGACCTGGAAGTCGATTTCGTCCAGCGTCGCGAAGTGCGGCTGTTTGGCCCAGTCGGGATTGCCTACCGTGATATTGGCCGCTGAGAAACGCGGCCAGGGCACCCAGCCCCGCCAGCCGGTTTCGCCGACTGGATGCTGCCAGCCTACTTTCAGATCGCCGTTGATCGCGAACGGCCGGCCGATCGCCTGCGTCACTTTGTCGTCGATGTAGGGGCGCGCCCGGTTCCAGTCAAAGGTCAGGATGAAGATTGCCAGGGCGACAATCAGAATGACGATGATCGCCAGCAACCATGCGATGATTTTTCCTATCCGTCTTCCAATCGTGCTCGACACTGCCATTGAAAAGCTCCGTCTTTTTTCTTCGTTGTGCATGGGGACCAGCACGTATCGTGCCCGGTGGTATTGTCTAATAGGGGTCGTTTTATCATGCCGCACAGCGCCGGCACAGGTCTCCCGGCCATGGAAACGTAAGGAAATGTCATGGCGGCCTCCGAATCCACGAAAAAATCCACCACGATCCAACTCATGTCAGATGTTCCCTTCGTCTTCGCTGAAGGCATCGCCCGGCGCGATGCATTGCGCGGACAAACGCTGCTGCAGCCGACGACCTTCGCCCTTTGCGCCGGCGACCGCGTCGCGGTCACCGGGCCGTCAGGTTCGGGCAAGAGCGTGTTTCTGCGCGCCCTCGCCCTGCTCGATCCGCTCGATGCGGGACGCATCATGTGGCACGGCGCGGCGGTCGAGCGCGCCGCCATTCCGCGTTACCGGCGCAACGTCGCGTATATCCGGCAGCGACCCGCGCTGCTCGACGGCAGCGTCGAAGACAACCTACGTTACCCGTTCGAATTGCGGACCTATCGCGACGTGCGCTTCGATCGCGCACGTGCTGCAGGCCTCGCCGCTCAGGCCGGCCGCGGCGACGATTTTCTCGACAAGCGCGCGAGCGAGTTGTCCGGCGGAGAAGCGCAGATCACCGCGCTGATTCGCGTTCTGCAACTCGCGCCTGAAGTGCTGCTGCTCGATGAACCCACCGCTTCGCTCGATCCGGAGTCGTCGCACGCGATCGAGGCTTTGGTGCACGCGTGGTTCGCGGCCGAACCCGGCCGGCATGCGTCGATGTGGGTGTCGCACGATCCCGCGCAAGCCGCGCGCATGAGCGAGCGGCACCTCACGATGCGCGCCGGCGTGCTCGACGAATCCCCCGTGACGCCCGCGCACCAGGAGCTCGGCCAATGACATTGCAAAATCTGAGTCTCTGGGACGTCGCGATCGCCGCATTGCTGATCGTGGTGAACGGTGCCGTGTCGGTGGCGCTCAAGCTCGATCTCGAACGCAAGCTCGCGTGGGCGGCGGTACGCACCGTCGTGCAATTGCTCGCGATCGGCTATGTGCTCGGCTGGGTGTTTCGCTATGACCACTGGTTCGTGGTGCTGCCCTTGATGGTCTTGATGACGCTGATCGCCGGCTTCGCGGGCGCACAGCGCGGCAGCCGCACCTACGCCGGGCAGCGTGCGGACAGCGTGCTGTCGATCTGGGTCAGTTCGTGGCTGGTGGCCGCGGTCGGACTCTTCGTCGTGATCCGCATTCATCCATGGTACGAGCCGCAGTACGCGATTCCGATTCTCGGCATGATCCTCGGCAATACGCTCACCGGCGTGTCGCTCGGCATCGAACGGATGACCGAGGAACTGACCGCGCGGCGCGACCGTGTGGATATGGCGCTCGCACTCGGCGCGACCCGTTGGGAAGCGGCGCAGGCGCCGGCGCGCCAGGCGGTGCGCGCGGGCATGATGCCCACCTTGAATCAGATGGCCGTGGTCGGCGTGGTGAGTTTGCCCGGCATGATGACCGGGCAGGTGCTGGCCGGTCAGTCGCCGTTGCAGGCAGTGCGTTATCAGATCGTGATCATGTTCCTGATCGCCGCGGCCTCAGCCCTGGGGACGGTGGGCGCGGTGCTGCTCACGTATCGGCGGCTCTTCTCGGCGGAGCACCGGTTTCTGTCGGCGCGGCTGGTGGAGCGGCCCGCGGCGCAGCGTTGATGGGGCAAACAGTACACGGGGCGACGCGGCTGGCGTCGCCCGTTCGCGGTTTGCCTCATCGGCCGCGCGCGTGAGGTCTGCGCTCATCGCGCAGACCTCACGCGTGGCCTTCAGCGTTTCGCGGTGACCGCCACTTCGGTGCCGTCACTAAGCGTCAACGTTTTCGTGCTGCCGTTGGTCGGCATCGTAAAACGCAGAATCTGGCTGACGGCCACGCTGTTCGGACACTTGAGCGTTTTGCCACCGCTCGTCACCGTCTTGACGCCATGCGGGGTCTGCGCCTGGAAGCTCAATTGCACTGACGCGGTGCCGTCACTGCCGACGACCGGCGCAAAACGGATCTGCGTCTGGCGAATCATCGCGCCGTTGGTATCGGTTGGCAGCGACGAGTAATTCGGGCAGCTATCCGTCGCGGGCACGGGGCCGCCTGGGGGCACCGTCTTCCACGTGAAGTCGTCTGATTCGCCGGAGCGGATCGTACGCGTTTCCTGTGAATTGCCGAACTGCTTCGACGTGACACGGACCGTATAGCGGATCGGACCGTCGAGGGCGGACTGCGACGTCACTGTGATCGGCGTGGCTGCGTGAGCTGTCGTCACGAGCATGCCGGGCGCGAGCGCGCATGCGAGAGAAGCAACAACTGAAACGGCGGAGAGTTTGAAGCTTGAGCTCATACTGTCACCTCGTTGTTGTACCGCTGCGCGCCCGCTCTAGCGCTACTGCCAATGCACTGCCTGACTGGAGCCTGATTCACGCCGAGTTAATACCTGGTAGCACCTGGTAAACACGTGGCTGAGGCCCTGCCAGACGAGCTGCGAGACGCGCAACTGTTTTAGCATGATGCCCCACCAGTCTACCGCCAAGCGGCGTTGCGCGCGCTTCATACGAATCGGGTGTTACCCCGCTTGCGTTGAGGCGTTTTCTGCGCGTGCGACGTGACAGGAACGCCAACCCCAGCTCTGGCTAGAAGCCCGTCAGCACCAGCTTGCCGATCGCGCGCCCCTCTTCGAGCAGTCGATGCGCACGGCGCAGATTGTCGGCGTTGATCGTGCCGAGATTCTGGCCGACCGTCGTGCGCAACGTGCCTGCATCGACGAGACGCGCCACCTCGGTGAGCAGCTTGTGCTGCTCGATCATGTCCGGCGTGCCGAACATCGAACGCGTGAACATGAACTCCCAGTGGAACGCGGCGCTTTTCGCCTTCAGCAGTTCGACAGGCACCGGCTGGCTGTTTTCGACGATCGTGCAGATGCCGCCCTGCGGCTTGACCACTTCAGCGGCTGCCGGGAAATTATTGTCGGTATCGTTGAAGATCAGCACGTAATCGACCTGGTCGATCCCGAGCTTTTTCAATTGCGCGGGCATATGGTCGAAGTGATCGACGATATGATCCGCGCCCAACTCCGTCGCCCACTTCGCCGATTCAGGGCGCGAGGCAGTCGCGATCACTTTGAGTTTCGCGAGTTGCTTGGCCAGCTGAATGCCGATCGAACCCACCCCGCCCGCCCCGCCGATGATCAGCACCGTGCGGCCTTCATCCGCGCCTTGCGGTGACACGCCGAGGCGGTCGAAGAGTGCTTCCCACGCCGTGATCGCGGTCAACGGCAAAGCGGCCGCGTGTGTGAAATCGAGCGACGCCGGCTTGCGCCCGGCAATGCGTTCGTCGACCAGATGGAACTCGCTATTCGCGCCCGGCCGGGTGATGCTGCCCGCATAGAAAACCGGGTCGCCAACTTTGAACAGCGTGACGTCGGGGCCAACCGCCACTACCGTGCCGGCGGCGTCCCAGCCGAGCACCCGCGGCGCTTTCTCGACGGTGTCTTTCGGGGCGCGCACCTTGGTGTCGACCGGATTGACCGAGATGGCTTCCACCTTCACCAGCAGGTCACGGCCGGCGGCTTCGGGTTTGGGAATTTCGACATCGACCAGCGACTCGGCATGATCGATCGGCAAGTAACGATGGAGACCTACAGCTTTCATCACAGCTCCTGTTCTTTCTGATGAGGTTGAGAAACCGGTGATCGGTGCCGACAGCGCCTCGCGCCGTGCAGGACTATTCGATCGCATTGCCGTCATCCTAAGGCGGTTCTTATTCTCATAAAAGCATCATAATGACTGAAACATCTTTTTGAATTTCAGAAGAATGAACCATCCTGCCGACCCCGTGGAACCCGCCGTCAAGCCCTCGTCCGGCGAACGGGAACGACTCGATCTGCTAGACGTCGCCCTGTTCGTGCGGGCCGCCCTGCTCGCCAACGTGTCGGCGGCCGGCCGCGAATTCGGCCTGTCGGCGGCGGTGGCGAGTTCGCGTATCGCGCAGCTCGAAAGGCTCCTTGGCGCGCGGCTGCTGCATCGGACCACCCGTCGCATCAGTCTCACGCAGGACGGCGAAGTGTTCATGACACGCGCTCAGGCGCTGCTCGACGCAGCCGATGCCGCGCGCGCCTCGGTGGGCCGCGCGCAGGCCGAGCCGCAGGGGCGCTTGCGGGTGTCGATGCCATCGTCGTTCGGGCGGCAGCATGTATCGCCAGTAATCAGCGAATTTCTGCGCCGCTATCCCGGCGTGAGCGTCGATCTGCGTCTGACGGATCAGATGGTCGATCTGGTCGATGCGGGTATCGACGTGGCGATCCGTGTCGGCGTGCTCAAGGATTCGTCGCTGGTGGCGCGGCGCCTCGCCGTCAACCGCCGCGTGCTATGCGCGGCGCCCGCTTACCTCGCCGCGCGTGGGGCGCCGCACCATCCTTCGGACCTCGCCCAGCACGAATGCATCATCCTGTCGGACCAGCGCGACTGGGCATTCGTGACGCCCGCCGGACCGCTTACGGTGCGCGTGAGCGGACGCCTCGTGGTCGACAACGGCGAAGTGATTCGCGACGCCTTGCTGGCCGGTTTCGGCATCGCGCTCAAGTCGACCTGGGACGTGGCGCCGTATCTGCGCAGCGGCGAACTGGTCAGCGTGCTCGACACCTATCCGCTCGCGGAGCAAGTGGCGATCTGGGCGGTCTATCCAAGCCGTGCGTTCGTGCCGCCGAAGACGGTCGCGTTTATTGAGTTCCTTGTCGCGCATTTCGGCGATCCGCCTTATTGGGATGTGGAGCCGGGGTGGGCCGGTGGGCCAAACGCTGGGCCGCACCAAAGCGCTGAGTGATCACCGATGGCCTCGGTGCGAGCGCATAGGATTCGGTTCAAAGTGCGGCCGCGACGGCTCATTGCGGACACGCCGGACCAGCACGACGCAACGTTTTACGCGGCTCAGCGCGCACCTAACATCAGCGCTTGCTGGGCCTGCCACCACTTGCTTTGCCATCGGAGTTGACGTCCACGTGCGCATCGTTCTGCGTCTTTTGCTGATACTCGTCACCGCCGCGGCGGTCCGTGTCCTTCAGTCCGCGCTCGATGTCGCGATGCGCCTGCTTGCCGACACGACGCGGAGCGTCTTCATGTTGCGATTCCGGGTCCTGATCGGTTTCATGCGGCAGCGGCGCCGACGCTTCCTCGCGTGAACGCGGAGTCATCTTTGCATGCGGGTCGGCCTGCTTCTCGCCGTCGGACGATTGCGCTGAGGTCTTCATGGTTTGCTCCTTTTTCAGATTGAATCAGGTCGGCTGGGGCGCGGTCACTCCGCTTCATCCAGACGCTTTCTCATCGCTGCGGTGATGCGTTGACGTGTCTTTGCGTAGTTCGCCCACGGGTCGCGCTTGAGGTCTGCGAGACGCTCATGTACGTTTTCGATGGTCCATTGATCGCCGTTCGTGGTGGTGGCGACTTCATCCCACGAGAGCGGCACTGAAACGCCCAGCCCCGGTCGGGCGCGTGCCGAGAATGCGGCCACCGTACTCGAGCCGCGGTTGTTGCGGAGGTAATCGACAAAGATCTTCTGCTTGCGATTCTGGGCGCCCATCTTCGCGCTGAAGTACTTGGGCAACGTCGTCGCCATACGCTGCGCGACGGCTTGCGAAAACGTCTTCACCTCGTCCCAGCCGGCATGCTTAGCGAGCGGCACCACCACATGGAACCCCTTGCCGCCGCTCGTCTTGCAGAACGAGGTCAGGCCGAGTTCTTCGAGCAGCGAGCGCGTCAGTTGCGCGGCCTCGATCATCCGCTCCCAACCGAGCGATGCGTCCGGGTCGAGATCGAACACCATGCGATCGGGTTTTTCGATGTTCGACACCACGGCATTCCACGTGTGAAATTCGATCGTGCCCATCTGTGCGGCGCCGACCAGCGCCTTGAGGGTATCGACGGTAATCAGCGGTGGATGACCAGGATCGAGTCCGGGATGCTGCGTGACGTTGGGGATCGACAGTTTCTGACTGTGCTTCTGGAAAAACAGCTCGCCGCCGATGTCCTCGGGCGCGCGCACCAGCGACACCGGCCGGTCCTGCAGATGCGGCAGCATCCAGTCGGCGACCGATTCGTAGTAGCGCACGAGATCGATTTTGCGGGTGCCGGTGCTTTTATCGATGACACGGTCGGGATGGGATACGCGGACGCCGGCGACTTCGGCTGGCGTTGCTGCGGTTTTTGATTTCGCTGCGGTGGTTTTTGTTGCGGGCGTCTTCGCTGCACCTTTTTTAGCGGACTCGGATGCGGCACTCGCAGCGTTCTTTTTCGTCGTGCGCTTCTTCGCCACGGTGTCGGATGCGGTATCGGTTTGCTCCTGCACATCGGCTCCTTTACGGGATGCTTCCCTGACGACCTGCCGCGCCGGTTTGTCATTGCGCAGACTCACGAACGACGCCTGCCGCACGATGCCCTCGCTCGTCCATTCAGCGAAATTGCATTCGCAGACAAGCACCGGTTCGACCCAATGCACCGGCGTTCGGCTGCGCTCGCGCGGTGTGCTGGCGAACGGCATGCGGCTGGTGGCGTGCGCGTCGAGTTCCTTCTTGAGCGAGCGCAGCAACGCCGCGTCGAAGCCCGTGCCGACGCGGCCGGCGTATTGCAGTTTGCCTTTGTCGTCGTAGATGCCAAGCAACAACGCACCGAACGCCGCACGGCTACCCGCCGGCTCTGAATAGCCGCCGATCACGAATTCCTGGCGGCGTCGGCATTTCAATTTGATCCATGCGGATGAACGCCCCGAGGTGTAACCGCTATCGCGCCGTTTGCCAATGATGCCTTCGAGCGCCATGTCGCACGCGCTCTTCAGCAGATCGTCGGCGCTGAACGCGAAGTCGTTCGAGAAGCGCAGTACGCTGTCGTCGTGCCCATCCGTGCCTTCCAGCAACGCGCGCAGAATCGCGCGGCGTTGTTCGAGTGGCACGCCTCGCAAGTCGTAGCCGTTAAGGAACGGCACGTCGAACAGATAGATGACGATGTCCTGCGGGCGGTCCGCGTCGAATGCGTTTTGCAGCGCCTGAAAACTCGGTACGCCGTTGTCGTCTAGCACCACCGCTTCGCCGTCGAGCCAGGCGCTTTCGATGTCGAGTCGTTCGAACGCCTTCACCTGCTTGCCGAACTTCGCGGTCCAGTCGTTGCCTGCGCGCGTGAACACCTTGAGCGTACGGGTCTTTGCGTTTCGATCGATACGGGTCAACACGCGATAGCCGTCGAACTTGATTTCGTATGCCCATTCATCGCCGGGTGGCGCGGCGTCGACGAGCGTAGCCAGTTGCGGCTTGAAGGTGGCGGGCAACGCGGCCTTGACCGCGCCTTCAATCGAGGGCGATGCGGCAAGCTCGCGCAGTGACTGTATGCTGCGGGTCGACACGATGTCGGTTTTTTTCGGGTCGGGACGGCTTGAAGAGCTGGCTTTCGCGCGGTTCCTGCCAGTGATGTTCGAGTTCGATACTGTTGCTTTGGCACTGGCGACGTTTGCAGTCCTGGCGGCCCTGATTGCAGTCCTCGCTCCGGTCTTGCTTGCGCTCTGGCGTGTGAACTCGCTCGCAGCCGTTTTTGTCGCGGTTCTCGTGGCCTTTGCGCGCTTGCCCGCCGACCCACTGCCCTCCAGTACGCTGCCAGGGCACTCCTTCAGGACGTCGTAGTCGTTCTGATCGCGTGCTTCCGCGTCGCGCTCCTTGATCAGCAGCCACTGCTCCTTGTCGCCACTGCCGCGCATATGGCTGCGCACCAGCGTCCAGCCACCGTGCAGCTTTTCACCAAAAAGCCGGAATTTAAGCTTGCCCGCCTTGTACGATTCCTCCGCCTCCGCCGCGCCGCCGACAGGGTCCCACGTCCCGCGATCCCACACGATCACGGTTCCCGCGCCGTAGTTGCCAGGCGGGATCTCACCTTCGAAAGAGCCGTATTCGACAGGATGATCTTCGACATGCACCGCGAGCCGCTTCACCGACGGGTCGAGGCTCGGCCCCTTGGGCACCGCCCACGACAATAACGTGCCGTTCAGTTCGAGGCGGAAGTCGTAATGCAAGCGCCGCGCGTCGTGCTCCTGAATCACGTATGACAGCGCCTCGTTCGAGATGCGCGCGGCGCTCTTGCGGCCGGCTTTCTTCCGCGCAGCCGTGCCCGATGGCTCCGGCGTTTCGCCGAAGCGGCGCTTGCGGCTGTAGAGATCGAGCCTGTCGTTCATGGAGATGAACTCGTCGTGGATCGAGCTGGTGCGGTGTTATCGATCAAGCGAGCGATCAGGCGGCCGCACGCCGTTTGCGTGCAGCCGGGGCTGACTTGGCGCTGGCGCCACTGGTCTTGCCACCGCTGCGGCCCGTGGCCGCCGAGCGCACTGCACGCGGCTTCTTGCGGGCTGGCGCGGCTGCTTCGGCTTCGGCATCGTCGCCCTCCTCGTCATCGTCCGCGGCATGCTTGCGCGCGCCCGCCGCCGGCTTGCCTTTGCCGCGACCGAGGCTGCGCTTGAGCAGATCGGACAGATCGAGGATGTCGGCAGATTGACGCGATTCGCGCGGCGCCTCGACCTCGGTGATTTCCTCGGTCTTACCCGCGCGAATCTTTCGGTCGACCAGCGCCATGATGTCATCGTGGAAGGTGTCGTGATACTGCGATGGATCCCACTTGTCACTCATGTCGTTGATCAGCTTTTTCGCCATGTCGAGTTCGCGCGTGGTCACGCCGGCCGCCTTCATTCCTTCCGGCGGCAATTTGAATTCGTCGAAGTCGCGCACCTCGACGGCCCAGCGCAACGTGTTCAACGCCAGCATCGGCCCGACCGGAATAAGTGCCGCGAGATGCTGCTTGTTGTGCAGCACGACACTCGCCACGCCGATCTTGCCCGACGCTTTCATCGCTTCGCGCAGCAGCGCGTACACCTTTTCGCCCTTGCGGTCAGGCGTCAGGAAGTATGGCGTGTCGAGATAGAGAAACGAAATGTCGGGTGCGTCGATGAAGGCGAGGATATCGACCGTCTGGGTCGACTCGGGATTGGCCGCCCGAATCTCGTCGTCGGAGAGGACGACGTACTTGTCCTTTTCGTACTCGAAACCGCGCACGATGTTCTCGCGCGCCACCTCCTTGCCGGTGCGCTTGTTGATCTGCTTATAGCCGATCGGATCGATCGAGCGCTTGTCCAGCAGATTGAAGCCGACTTTCTCTGACTGCGTCGCCGGATACAACTGCACCGGAACGTGGACGAGGCCAAAGCTGATTGCGCCCTTCCAGATCATGTGTGCCATCGTGCGCTCCCCAAGGCCTGAGACCTTTGGTGAAGCAGCAAGCGTGCCACGGTTTTGCGCGCTTTCGCTCGCGCGGCACGGCGGTGGCTGCCACGGTTCTGGGCGCTATTGCCGCCTTGGCGCCGTGCAGGTTGCCGCCGGCATCGGCTGTAAGTCTTGCGTCATGTCGGCAAAAGATACGGCGCTTGTCGGCTCGTCTAACGGTGCTCGGCAAGCGCCGATCTTCAACCACCGCTTGCCGGTTCAAGTTCGATCGGGACCGCAGCGAAGCCGCGAAACCGCACCCGTCCGCCGCGCGTTGGCCCGCCGTCGAGCCGATACGCCGGGAAGCGCTGCACGAAGCGCCCAATGGCGATACGCGCTTCGAGTCGCGCGAGCGACAACCCCGCGCATTGGTGAATGCCGAAGCCGAACGCCAGATGCCGGTTCGGATCACGGCGGATGTCGAAGCGATCCGGCTCCGCGAACTGCTCGGGGTCGCGATTGGCCGCGCCGATGCACAGCGTGACGGGCGTACCGCGCGCCACCGCGACGCCGCCGATCTCCGTGTCGACGGTGGCCATCCGGTTACCCAGCTGATTCGAGCTCTCGAACCGCAAACACTCTT
The DNA here is from genome assembly GCF_900116445.1 of Paraburkholderia aspalathi. Taxonomy (GTDB): domain Bacteria; phylum Pseudomonadota; class Gammaproteobacteria; order Burkholderiales; family Burkholderiaceae; genus Paraburkholderia; species Paraburkholderia aspalathi. The sequence goes on along the minus strand of NZ_FPBH01000001.1, from coordinate 458,916 downwards.
CGACCGCCGACTCTATCAGCGACGGTTCGCGCAGCAACGCGGCGCGCTGCTCCGGCCAGCCGGTGAGCGTAACGAGACCGTTGCCGATCAGATTCGTGGTGGTCTCATGACCGGCGTTCAGGATGAAGATGCAGTTTTGCAGCAGTTCCGCTTCCGACAATTGCTCGCCGCCCTGTTCGCCTTGTTCGCCCTGAATCAGGCGTGTCAGCACGTCATGTTGCGGATCGCCAGGCTCGCGCCTGCGCCGTGCCACCAGATCGCGCAGATAGTCGACAAACTCGCTGACCGCACGGTTGCCCCGTTCGAGCTGCGCCTCGCTCAGCGACGGCTCCAGCGCGCCGAGTATCGCCAGCGACCAGTCGCGCAACGGCTCGCGCTCAGCGTGCGGCACATCCAGCAGATTGCCGATGATCTCGACCGGAATCGCCGACGCGAACTCGCCGATCAGATCGATCCGGCCACGCGCGGCGGCTGCATCGAGCAAACCATCGACGAGGCGGATCAGCCCCGGCTCCATGGCCGCGATCGCGCGCGCCGTCAGCGCGCCGGCGATCAGTTTGCGCACCCGCGTGTGACGCGGCGGATCGTTGAAGACGAGACTGGTGGTGTGGTGGGTGTAGAGCGGCGAGTCGCCGTACTTCGGTTTGAATTCGACGGTCTTGTCGGAACTGAAAGTTTTCGGGTCGCGATAGACCGCCTGCACGTCGCGAAAACGCGTCAGAAACAGCGAGCCGTCCGGCATGCGTTTGATCGGTTCATGGGTGCGCAGCGCGTGGTAGACCGGGTATGGGTCGGCATAGAACGCGGCGCTCAGTTGCCGCAGATCGAAATCGCGTGCGAGGGCGGACGCGTCGCTGACTGTCGCAGGGGGCATTGCTTGTCTCCGTGGTAGTGCGCCTCGTCATGGGTGCCGATACCTTGCCGAGGCTAGCCACGTGCGGGTGTGCTGCGCGCCTTTTGGGCGCGACGGGCTTGGCGGGTTCGATAGGCTGCGAGGCGTCGTTCGAAGCGCCAGTATGACGCGGGCGCCTGATCGTTGCACGGTGGATTGCCCGAATGGATACGCGATGCGCCAGGCGATGGGCCTCCTGGCCGGTCGTTTGTTTGTCTATTGGCCAATTGCCGCCCGTCGGCTCGAGTGCCGCCCGCGGATACCTGTCGCCCTTTGTCGGCTGCCCCTGCGGGCCGCATGCCGCCGAACCGTTACAATGACGGAATTTTCCGCGCGCCTCGCGCGGCCGCCCTTTTCTGCTTCAATGCGTCGTCCATGAACCTCGTCATCCAAAGCACCGCGCCTCTTTCCGCCGACCACCACAAAACGCTCGTCGCGCTTGCGCGCGGCTCACGCGCCAATGTTATCGACGCGAACGCGATTCGTATCGCCGACGCGAACGTTGCGCAGCGCGGCGACCTTGAGGTCTATTGCAGCACGCATCAACTGGACTACGCGTTTGTCGAACCCGGCCGCCAGTTGCGTGATTTCGGCCTCGTCGCGATGGACATGGATTCGACGCTGATCACGATCGAATGCATCGACGAAATCGCCGACTTCTGCGGATTGAAAGCGGAAGTCGCCGCGATCACAGAAGCGTCGATGCGCGGCGAAATCAAGGACTTCAATGAGAGCCTGACTCGCCGCGTGGCACTGCTCAAGGGGCTCGACGCCGGCGCGCTCGAACGCGTTTATGAAGAGCGGCTGCAACTCTCGCCGGGCGCCGAACGAATGCTGGCCGGCGCGAAAGCGGCCGGATTGAAAACGCTGCTGGTGTCGGGCGGATTCACGTTCTTTACCGAAAAACTGAAAGCCCGGCTCGGCCTCGATTTCACGCACGCGAACACGCTCGAAATCGTGGATGGAAAGTTGACCGGCAAGGTAATCGGCGAGATCGTCAACGCCGACGTGAAAGCACGCACGTTGCGCGAGACATGCGCCCAACTGGGCATCGAGTCAACCCGCGCGATTGCGATGGGCGATGGGTCGAACGATCTGAAAATGATGGCGGCTGCCGGACTTTCGGTAGCGTTCCGTGCGAAGCCGGTAGTGCGCGAAGCAGCCAGTGTGGCGTTCAACCACGTTGGGCTGGATGGTTTGCTGCGCCTGTTCTGAAGCCGGGTTTGCGCTGGCCGATGCGATGGCGGCCAGCGCTGACAAGAGCATTATTTGTTGAGATAGCTGATCAGGAACACGCCTAACACGCTGACCGCAACGGTGCCGTTCACAACGTTAGCCCACTTCACAACACGAGCGAAATTTTCGTCGGATTCCAGAAACGTGAATAGTTTGTGCATGAGTGCCTCCTTAAGCTGATTAGTATAATTGCTGCGTTATCTAAAAAAACTAAATCAGGCGCACGTGTAGGATTGCAAACAGAACTGCGGCGACGGCCGTTGCAAAAATAGAGGCGCCAATTGCTACGGGCGATAACAAACCGGCAACGTCCGGTGTCCGCCGATTGTGAGCTTGCGTGCCCGCCCGGTCATGATGCGCATTGACCAGCGCCGACATGACGATAGTGGAACAGGAAAACGCCACGATGCAGAATCCGGCGATGGCGAAGGCCAGGATCGGCACCACGCCACTTCCCCGCTCCAGCGCGGTCACCGCCTCATAAACCGCGGTTGCGCACAGCCCGATCGCACACCAGAACAGTTGGCCGTCTTTCACTGATGCGGCGATCAACGCCTTCGCGACGCGCCAGCCGTGCGTGGGTGCGACGAGCGCTAGCGTAAAGATCGGGCCGACAATCGGCACGCCAAGATTCAGTAACATCCAGAAAAATAGATTCATCGAAACTCACCATAGTGCGGCAACCGTTAGTAAAGTGCGCACCATCGTAGCGTCGGGATCCGGCGTCGACCACTCGTCCGAATGGTTAGGCTTACTGGCCATCTTGACAAAACAAAAAGCCCATCGTGAACACGTCACAATGGGCTTTCTCAACCTTCTGCAATCGCCGGCAATCAGCAGCCAGCGCTCAGACGCTCAACTCAGCGCCGTCAGACACTGTTCGATATCCGCGCGCAAATCGGCTTCTTCTTCCAGGCCGATATAGAACCGTACCAGCGTGCCGCGATACGGCCATTGACCTTCCGTGCGCATCGAGGCGACGTCGTACGGCATCGCGAGACTGTGCGCACCGCCCCAGCTCCAGCCGAGCGAAAACAGCTCGAGCGACTCGCAGAACGTGTCGATTTGCGCCGCGCTGTAACGTGCGTCGAACACCACTGAGAACAGTCCGCCGGCGCCGGTAAAGTCGCGCTTGAAAAACTCATGCCCCGGACAGTCGGGCAACGCCGGGTGCAGAACCGCGGCAATTTCCGGACGCGTCTTCAGCCAGTGGGCGAGGCTGAGCGCTGCACGGTCATGCTGTTCGAAACGCAAGCGCATGCTCGGCAGACTGCGCAGAATCAGCGAACAGTCATCCACTGACACACCGATACCCGTGCGCATGCGCGCGGCCTTCAGCTTCAGATGCAAGTCGCGATCGACCGTGATCGTCGCGCCCATCAGCACGTCGCCGCCGCCTGACTGGTACTTGGTCAAGGCCTGCACCGAGATGTCGACGCCGTGGTCGAACGGCCGGAAACCGAGCCCTGCGGACCAGGTATTGTCGATCGCCGTAACGACGTTGCGCGCACGCGCTACCGCGGTGATGGCGGGCACGTCGGGCACCTCCATCGTGACCGAGCCGGGTGCTTCGAGCCAGATCAAACGCGTATTCGGCTGGATCAGATCCGCGATACCCGCGCCGATCATCGGATCGTAGTAGCGCGCGGTGATGCCGAAATCGCGCGCCAGCCAGTCGCCATGATCGCGGTTCGGCGAGTAGACGTTATCGGGAATCAGCACGTCGTCGCCGGTCTTCACAAGGCCGAAGTACACGTTCGAAATCGACGACAAACCCGACGGCTGCAGCAACGCGTGATTGCCGCCTTCGATGGTGGCAAGCCGCTGCGCCAGCGCGAGCGAAGTCGGCGTGGCGTGCAGGCCATAGCGCCATTGCGCGTCGTTTTTCCAGTCGAGCGCGCGCATCGTCGCGAGATCGGGAAACACGACGGTCGAAGCGCGCGTCACCGGCGTCGAGAAGGATTCGAAGCCCGGCGTAAGCTGGTCTTCGTGACGCACGATGCTAGTTTGCAGGCCGCGTTTGAGTTTGGATTGGGTCATGGTGTAGGTAGATCTTATTCGCCGATTTGCAGGTTGCTCACCCCGCCAACGGCGTGACCACCGCCTGTCGCCGAGGCAGGCGCTGCTGCGCTGCCGGCGGACGCAGCTTTGTTAGCGGCAGCACCGGCGCTCGCTGAAGCAGCCGGCACAGCCTGCCCCGCTGCCAGCGGCTTCAGATCGAATGGCTGCGGGTCGGAATCGTCGACGTTCATCCGGTCGCCCGCCACCGAGCCGTCGGCGGCAAACTTGCCCACCCAGTTGCCGGTAATATGTGTGCCGTCGTTCGACTCCTCGACTTCGAGCGTATCGCCGTCGCGGTCACCCGCGATCAGGATCACCTCGCCGGTGTCGGTGTACTGATACTCGCCGTGCACGCCGGCCGGATCGTCGGTTTTCGCGCCGAGACGCAGCACGATCTGACGCGAACCCAGCATGCCGGCGTAACGCGGAAACTTCGCGAATTCGGGGCTCGGCTTGAGCGGCAACTGAATCGGCGGGGGCGCCGCCAGTTCCTTCACCGCGTCGCTTTCCGCCCATGCCTGCGCGGGCAGCACAGCCCCGGCGCCGACACACAGCAATGCGGCCGCGCTCACTAAACCCCGAAGGAAGTGCCCGTGGAGGACTGCCCAACCGCGCCGGCGCGTCACACCCTTCATCGCTTTGGATTCCTGCATCCGTTCTTTCCTTGTTGCCTGATACTGCTCGATACTCGTTTGCTAGCCGCTTGCTACCGGGCTCAGTTCGGCGGGGCCAGCGCGACGCCTCGCGTGGCGTCACGTTGCGCCGCCTCAGCTTCAGATCCGTTCGAAGATCGCCGCGATGCCCTGCCCGCCGCCGATACACATCGTCACCAGCGCATAGCGGCCGCCAACTCGCTGCAACTCATACAACGCCTTGACGGTAATCAGAGCGCCGGTTGCGCCGATCGGGTGACCGAGCGAAATACCCGAACCGTTCGGATTGACCTTGGCCGGATCAAGACCGAGCTCCTTGCTGACCGCGCACGCCTGAGCGGCAAACGCTTCGTTCGCTTCGATCACATCGAGATCGGCGACCGTCAGGCCGGCGCGTTCGAGCGCCTTGCGCGTCGCCGGCACCGGGCCGATGCCCATGTAGGCCGGATCGACGCCTGCATGCGCGTACGAAACCAGCCGCGCCAAGGGCTTGATGCCGCGCTTTTCGGCGACGCTGCGTTCCATCAGCACGACCGCCGCGGCGGCGTCGTTGATACCCGAGGCGTTGCCGGCCGTCACCGTGCCGTTTTCCTTGGCGAACACCGGCTTCAACTTGGAGAAGTCTTCGGCCGTTGCGTTCATACGCGTGTGTTCATCCGTATCGAACACGACGTCGCCCTTCTTCGACGGGATCGTGATCGGCAGGATCTGGTCCTTGAAGTAGCCGCTCGTAATCGCGTTGGCCGCACGGCGATGCGATTCGAGCGCGAGCGCATCCTGCGTTTCGCGCGAGATATCGTACTTGCGGGCGACGTTCTCAGCGGTCACGCCCATATGGATGGACTGGAACGGGTCGTTCAACGCGCCGACCATCATGTCGACGAGGCGCGCATCGCCCATGCGCTGGCCAAAGCGCGCAGCCGGCATGGAATACGGTGCACGGCTCATGTTTTCCGCGCCGCCGCCGATCGCGATGTCGGCGTCGCCGAGCAGCACGCTTTGCGCGGCCGAGACGATGGCCTGCAGGCCCGAGCCGCACAGGCGGTTGACGGTCAACGCGGGCGCATGTTGCGCAACGCCGCCGTTGATCGCGGCCACGCGGGCCAGATACATGTCTTTCGGTTCGGTATGCACGACGTTGCCGAACACCACGTGACCGACTTCGTCGCCCGACACGTTCGCACGCGCCAGCACTTCACGCACGACGCGTGCGCCGAGATCGGTCGGCGGAAAATCCTTCAGACTGCCGCCAAAACCGCCGATCGCCGTACGCACCCCGCTTACCACCACCACGTCTCGTTGCATCGCTCGCTCCTGTTTAGTGTCTCAAGATAATCATGTCCTGGCAGGCTGCGGCGCGCGCCTCGGAGCGCGTTACTGTCAGCCGGCCAGGATGTGTTCGACCGTCGCGCGCGAAGGGATCGGCGCGACCGCGCCGTAACCTTGCGTGGACAGTGCCGCGGCGACGTTCGCATAACGCGCCGCCTGAAAAGGATCGTCACCCGCGACGATGCGCGCGATGAATGCGCCGCCGAAGCAATCCCCCGCGCCAGTCGCATCGACCGCGTTGACGACGTGGCCCGGCACGACGCGCCGCTCATCCGGCGTGGCGATGTACGAACCTTCCTTGCCGAGCTTGAGCGCCACGACACGCGGACCGTGCGACAGCAGAAAGTCGACGATCTCGTCACGGCCGGTCAAGCCGGTGAGCTCGGTTACGTCGTCCCAGCTCGGCAGACAAATGTCGGTGCCACGAATGGCTTCGAGCATCACCGCGCGCGCTCTTGCGAGCGGCCACAGCTTCAAACGCAGATTGGTGTCGAAACTCACGCGTACGCCGTTCGCGCGCGCATGTTCGATCGCCGCCAACGCGGCGTCGCAGGCGCTTACGCTGATCGCGAGACTGATGCCGGACAGGTGGATGACTTTGGCCGCGGCGATCGCATCGAGCGGCAAATCGTGCGGCGCGTAGCGGCTCGCGGCCGACCCCGCGCGCAGATAGTCGAACGCGTGACCTGCGGGACCGTGCGAGACGAAATAGACGCCGGTGGGCGCGTGCGGATCGACGCGCACGAGCGACGTCTCAACCTGTTCGCGTTCCCACAGATCGATCAGCAGACGCCCGAAATGGTCGCTGCCCACGGCCGACACAAAACCCGTCTTCGCGCCCTGCCTTGCTGCCGCGATACAGAAGTTCGACGTATCGCCGCCGAAGCCTTGCAGATAGTTCGGCTGATCTTTAGCGGACTGGTTGAACTCGATCATCGCCTCGCCGAGCGCGAGGATCTCCGGACGCGGAGGCCGGGTTGCCGGCGTGCCGGCGGTGCTCACCGTCATTGCTTAGACCTCGCCCCACAGATCGTGACCGTCGGCGCCGGTGATCTTTACCGAGACAAAATCGCCGACCTTATAACGCTTGGACGCCTTGGTGGCCGGTGCGATGTACACGACGCCGTCGATCTCGGGCGCATCCGCCGCGGTACGGCCGATGCCGCCGTCGGCATTGATCTCGTCGACGAGTACTTTCAGCGTCTTGCCAACCTTCTTCGCAATCCGTTTGGCCGACACTTCTTCGGCCACTTCCATGAAACGCGCGCGGCGTTCTTCACGCACTTCGTCGGGCAACGCACCGTCGAGTTCGTTGGCGCTCGCGCCTTCGACCGGCGAATAAGCAAAGCAGCCGACCCGATCCAGCTCCGCCTCGCGAATAAAATCGAGCAGCGTCTGGAATTGCTCTTCAGTCTCGCCCGGGAAGCCGGCGATGAAGGTGCTGCGGATCGTCAGATCGGGGCACATTTCGCGCCACGCCTTCACGCGTTCCATCACTTTCTCGGCGTTGGCCGGACGCTTCATGCGCTTCAACACTTCCGGATGCGCGTGCTGGAACGGCACATCCAGATACGGCAGCACGTGGCCTTTGAACGGACCTTCGGCCATCATCGGAATGACTTCGTCGACGCTCGGATACGGATACACGTAATGCAAACGGACCCATGCGCCGTATTGCGCCGCGAGTTCGCCGAGCGCGCCGACCAGATCGGTCATGCGCGTCTTGATCGGCTTGCCGTTCCAGAAGCCGGTGCGGTATTTCACGTCGACGCCGTATGCGCTCGTGTCCTGCGAAATCACGAGCAGTTCTTTCACGCCGGATTTGAAGAGGTTCTCCGCCTCGAGCATCACGTCGGCGACCGGGCGCGACACGAGGTCGCCGCGCATCGACGGGATGATGCAGAACGTGCAGCGGTGGTTGCAGCCTTCGGAAATCTTGAGATAGGCGTAGTGACGCGGCGTGAGCTTCACGCCGGCAGCCGGCACCAGATCGATGAACGGATCGTGCGGCTTCGGCAGATGATTGTGCACCGCCTGCATCACTTCGCCCAGCGCGTGCGGACCGGTCACGGCCAGCACCTTCGGATGCACTTCTTCGATCAGATTCGAGCCGCTCGCGCTCTGCTTGGCGCCGAGACAGCCCGTGACGATCACCTTGCCGTTTTCGCTGAGCGCTTCGCCGATCGCGTCGAGGCTTTCCTGCACCGCTTCGTCGATGAAGCCGCACGTGTTGACGACGACGAGGTCCGCGCCGTCGTACGTGCCGGAGATCTCGTAGCCCTCGGCGCGCAGCTGCGTGATGATCTGCTCGGAATCGACAAGCGCTTTAGGACAGCCGAGGCTGACGAAACCGACCTTCGGAGTCGAAGGGGTCGGCACGGCGGGGGAAATGGTCTGCGACATAGGATGGGTCCGGCGTATAGCGGTGACGATGGCGACAAATGGGGACGGTGCGGCAAGGCCAAGGGCCAATGGTCAGTCAGACCACGGCCCGGACAGCGTCCCGCGCACGCAACCCTTTATTGTACCGCGCCGGCGACCGTGCAGTCGGCCACGTAGCGGGGCGTTGCCGGATCGGCGAGGCCATGGGCCGCGTATTGATGCGCCGGCAACGGGATCAAGCCATTGAGTGCCTGAACGCGCTCGATCACGTCAAGAATATCGCGCGAATCATGCAGGCGCCGGATGGCCGCATGCAGCTCGGCAGCCTGCGGCCACGTCCGCTTCAGATAGCTGAGCCACATTTTGACGCGTCCGTGCTCATGGCGGGCCGCGACGCGGGCTTGCAATTTTCTCAGGTAGTCGGCGAGTAAACCCAGTACAGCCGGCCATTCCTCGCCGGAAGCCGTCTGCTCCATCAGTCCGCGTATGCGCAAAGCCAGGAAAGGATCCGACACGGCGCCCCGCCCGATCATTACATCCGCGCAGCCGCTGACCGCCTGGCACCGTTCCCAGTCGGCAACCGTCCAGACTTCTCCATTGGCGGTGACCGGCACGTCCACGGCGTCGTCGATACGCGCGATCCACTCCCAGTGGGCCGGCGGCCGGTAGCCGTGGTCGCGCGTTCTGGCATGCACGACGAGCGAGGCCGCGCCGCCTTCCGCCAGCGCCGTGGCGCAGTCGATCGCAAGCGACGTATCGGACACGCCGAGCCGCATTTTTGCGGTCACGGCGATGCCGGCAGGCACCGCGGCGCGAACGGACGAAACAATCCGGTTCAGTTGTTCAGGATGCGCGAGCAGCATCGCGCCGCCACCGTGCCGGTTGACGACTTTGGCTGGACAGCCGAAGTTCAGATCGAGTCCATGCGGCGACAAACTGGCCGCTTGGGCCGCATTCAGCGCCATCCATTCAGGATCGCTGCCAAGAAGTTGGATCACCATCGGCGTGCCGCCGGGTGTGCAGCCTCCGTGGAGGACTTCGGGTGTATCCCGCTCGTAGACACGTTCGGGAAGCACCGAACCCGTCACCCGGACGAATTCGGAGACACACCCGTCGAATCCTCCCGTGCTGGTCAGCACGTCGCGCAATACGTAGTCCGCAAGCCCCTCCATGGGCGCAAGAAACAGCTGGCTCATGTGGGAACGACGCCTAAGCTGCTTCTGCGAATCGTACGGTCAGCCAAAGCTGACAAATCCGGCCTTCGGAATCGAAAGCGTGGGGATGGTAGGGAAACGGGTCTGTGACATAGGTGGGGCTGGGATACAGCGGTGGCGACGGCGACAAATGGGATGCTGCGCCGCGGCCTGAGGGGTAACGGGATCAAAAAGATCACGAAGACCACACCCTGCAACAGCACCAGCGCACGCAACCCGTAATTGTACCGCGCCCGTCCGCTTGCGCCCGGCACGCAGGCCGCCGTGGCCCACCCGCCGCCTCATCGAGCGACGGGCACACCACTCCTGCACCGTTGTTTGGCCATGGGGCCGACGCGTAAAGACCCAGTCGCCGCGTCGGCGTCGCGCCGTTACTTCTTCTCCGGCTCCGGATTGGTTTGCGGCGTAGCCGGCGTGGCCGGTCCGCCTGCCGCATTCACCGGTCCACCTGGCGTGAACGGGAAGGTAGCGAACATCGATTTCGCCTGGTTCTGCATCTGCTCCTGCATCTGCACGAACATGTTCTTCGACTGTTCGATGTAACTGGTCATCATGCCCTGCATCATGGGCGCCTGCATGTTCATGAATTGCGACCAGACTTCGGGGTTCATCGCCTTGCCTTCGTACAGATTCTTCGACTGGTCGGCGAGCTTCGCCTGAATGTCGATGAAGGCCTGGATGTTCTTCTCCAGATACGTGCCCATCATGCCCTGCATAGCATGGCCGTAGAAACGGATGATCTGCGACAGCATCGAAGACGAGAACATCGGCAGGCCGCCGCTCTCCTCTTCGAGAATGATCTGCAACAGGATGGCGCGCGTCAGATCCTCGTTGCTCTTCGCATCGATGACCTTGAAATCCTCCTGATCCAGCACGAGCTGCTTAACATCCGTCAGCGTGATGTACGTGCTTGTCTCGGTATCGTAGAGCCGGCGATTCGGATACTTCTTGATCAGTCGTTCGGCTGTTTTCTTTGTAGTAGTGGTCATGTAACGCCTTTGAGCGCGAGTTGAGCGCGGAAACGGCGTCATGCCGGCGCACAATCGGGCAATTGTGCAACCGGGACGCCGCCGGAACCATCCGAGTCGAAGCGCGCTGCCTTGTGAGCGGCGCGCCGGTGACTCAGCCCATATGCAAACCACCGTTCAGCGAAAAATCCGCGCCCGTGGAGAAACCCGATTCGTCCGAGGCGAGCCATGCCACGATCGAGCCGATTTCCTGCGGCTGACCGAGACGGCGCACCGGGATCGTCGCAACGATCTTTTCCAGCACATCCGGGCGGATCGACTTGACCATATCGGTGCCGATGTAGCCCGGCGACACGGTGTTGACCGTCACGCCCTTGGTGGCCACTTCCTGCGCCAGCGACATCGTGAAGCCGTGAATACCGGCCTTCGCGGTCGAGTAGTTGGTCTGGCCGAACTGCCCCTTCTGGCCGTTCACCGACGAAATGTTGATGACCCGCCCGAAGCCGCGCTCGACCATCCCGTCGATCACCTGCTTCGTGACGTTGAAGAGGCTGGTCAGGTTGGTGTCGATCACCGCCGTCCAGTCTTCGTGCGTCATCTTGCGGAACACGACGTCGCGCGTGATGCCGGCATTGTTCACCAGCACGTCGATCTCGCCGACTTCGGCCTTGACCTTGTCGAACGCCGCCTTGGTCGATTCCCAATCGCCGACATTGCCTTCGGACGCAATGAAATCGTAGCCGAGTGCCTTCTGCTCTTCGAGCCACTTCACGCGGCGCGGCGAGTTCGGGCCACAGCCGGCGACCACCTTGAAGCCCTCTTTGTGCAGACGCTGGCAAATGCTTGTGCCGATGCCACCCATCCCGCCCGTTACGTACGCAATTCGCTGTGTCATAAACTACACTCCGTTTTTCGTTTTCGAGGTGCCGACCGGCTACCTCTTCCCTCGCCTGTGCTTCATCTCCGCTGCCGCCGGGCGACCGGCCGACGAGGCCATTGCTCACCGCGCGCTACCTGCTGCAATGTGGCGCGCGGCAACCCTGCTTACCGCCTGCTAAAACCTGTCTGAGCCTGCTTGAGCCATCCTGAGGGCCCGAGTTTGGGACCCCAAAACGAGAGCGAGGCCTATCAAGCGCGTTCGAGCGCCAGCGCCACGCCCATGCCGCCGCCGATACACAGCGACGCCAGACCCTTCTTCGCATCGCGCTTCTGCATTTCATGGATCAGCGTGACGAGAATCCGGGCGCCGGACGCACCGATCGGATGGCCGATCGCGATCGCGCCGCCGTTCACGTTGATCTTCGACGTGTCCCAGCCCATTTGCTGATTCACGGCGCACGCCTGTGCGGCAAACGCTTCGTTGATTTCCATCAGGTCCAGATCGGCCGGCGTCCAGCCCGCGCGTTCGAGACAACGGCGCGAGGCCGGCACCGGGCCCATGCCCATCACCTTCGGATCCAGGCCCGAGGTGGCGTACGCCTTGATGCGCGCGAGCGGCGTGAGGCCGAGCGCCTCGGCCTTCTTCGCCGACATCACCAGCACCGCCGCCGCGCCGTCGTTCAGACCCGACGCATTGGCCGCTGTCACCGAGCCTTCCTTCGAGAATGCCGGCTTCAGACCCGCCAGCGATTCAGCCGTCACGCCGTGACGTACGAATTCGTCGGTTGCGAAACGCAGCGGCTCACCCTTGCGTTGCGGAATTTCGACCGGCACGATTTCGTCGTTGAAACGGCCCGACTTCTGCGCGGCTTCCGCCTTGTTCTGCGACAGCGCCGCGAACGCATCCTGCTGCTCGCGCGTGATGCCGTATTCCTTGGCGACGTTTTCTGCCGTCACGCCCATGTGATACTGGTTATAGACGTCCCATAGGCCGTCGACGATCATCGAGTCGATCAGCTTGGCGTCGCCCATGCGGAAACCGTCGCGCGAGCCCGGCAGCACGTGCGGCGCGGCGCTCATGTTTTCCTGACCACCGGCGATCACGATGTCCGCATCACCCGCGATGATCGCGTTGGCCGCCAGCATCACGGACTTCAGGCCCGAGCCGCACACCACGTTGATCGTCATGCCGGGCACCGCCGTGGGCAGCCCCGCCTTGATCAGTGACTGACGTGCCGGGTTCTGCCCCGAGCCTGCCGTCAGCACCTGCCCCAGAATGACTTCGCTGACCTGCTCAGGCTTCAGACCAGACCGTTCGAGCACGGCGCGAATCACGGTAGCGCCGAGTTCGGGCGCAGCGATCTTCGCCAGCGACCCACCGAATTTGCCAACTGCCGTACGGGCGGCCGATACGATCACAACATCAGTCATTTCCATATCCTCCGGGACATCGGCTAAATACGCCGCTGCCCGTCAAGTTAAAAATCTTGTTGCCAATGCGCCCTTGCGTCTATCAGGACGCGCACTCATACCGCCACACCACCGCGCCCTCAGGCGCGCTGAAGCCTACTCCCGTTGCCGCACATAACGCCCTGGCGCCGGCTCGATCACCGGGAATTCGGCGGAGCCGGCCGTGGCGCGCGGCTTCACTTTCTTGCCACCATACTGATCGAGCCACGTGGTCCATTCCGGCCACCAACTGCCGGGCACTTCGGTCGCCTGGTCGAGCCATTCGTCCGGGCTTTCCGGCAACGTCTTGACGTCGCCTTCCAGCGCCCAGTAGTTGCGCTTTTTCTTCGCCGGCGGATTGATCACGCCAGCGATATGACCCGACGCGCCGAGCACGAACTTCAGCGGTCCGGAGAGCAGCGGCACCGACGCATAGGCGGTTTGCCACGGCACGATATGGTCTTCGCGTGAACCGTAGATGAAGGTGGGCACGTCGATCTTCGAGAGGTCGACCGGCTCACCGCAAGTGGTCACCGCACCCGGCTCGCGCAGACGATTCTCGAGATACGTGTTACGCAGATACCAGACATACATCGGGCCCGGCAGGCTCGTCGAATCGCTGTTCCAGTACAGCAGATCGAACGGCACTGGCGTGCGCCCCTTGAGGTAATTGTCAACCACGTAGTTCCACACCAGATCGTTCGGCCGCAGGAACGAGAACGTGTTGGCGAATTCGATGCCGCGCATCAAGCCGGGCTTGCCGCCGTTCTTGCCGCCGATGGTCTGCTCGCGCATTTGCACATGCGCCTCGTCGACGAATACGTCGAGCACGCCCGTGTCCGAGAAATCCAGCATCGCGGTGAGCAGGGTCATCGACGCGGCGGGATGTTCGCCGCGCGCGGCCGCTACTGCCAGCGCCGTGGCAAGCATGGTGCCGCCCACGCAGAAACCCAGCGTGTTGATCTGCTCGCGGCCGCTGATCTTGCTGACCGTTTCGATCGCCTTGAGGACGCCTTCGCTCACGTAGTCATCCCACGTCTTGCCGGCGATCGATGCGTCCGCGTTGCGCCACGAAATCAGGAACACCTGATGACCCGAATCGAGTCCGTGCGCGACCAGCGAATTCTCCGGCTGCAGATCGAGAATGTAGAACTTGTTGATGCAAGGCGGCACGATCAGCAGCGGTCGCTCACGCACGGTGGCCGTGCGCGGCTTGTACTGAATCAACTGAATGAGGTCGTTCTCGAACACCACTGAGCCTTCGGTGTTCGCGAGATTTTCGCCGACCACGAAACGCGATTCGTCCGTTTGCGAAATCTTGCCGCGCTGCATATCGCCCAGCAGATTCATCACGCCCTGGCGCAAGCTCTCGCCCTTGCTATCGAGCAAGGTCTTTTGCGCTTCCGGATTCAACGCGAAGAAGTTGCTCGGCGATGCGGCTGCGGTCCATTGCTGAACCGCGAACCGAACGCGCTCGCGCATCTTCGGTTCCGTTTCGAGTGCGTCGACCATTTCCTGCAGATAACGCGCGTTCAACAGATACCACGCAGCGGTAAATGCATAGGCCGGCGTCGCGCTCCACGCGTCGGAACTGAAACGGCGGTCCTTGAGTTCGGGGGCTTTCGTCGTGGAGGTGGCCGCCTGCTGGATCAACTCCATCGCCTCACGCGAATAATCGGCTTGCAGCTTTTGCAAACGCTCCGATGGAATCGCGGCGCTCGGGACATTGAGTCCGGCGAATGAAGGCATTGACGGCAGGGATCCCGCAGCCAGTTTGCTGAAATCAGGCATGCCGGGGAACGACGGTATCTGCGGCAAGCCCATTGGCGGCATCTGGGGCACCTGCGGCATCTGAAAAGGTATGCCGCTGCCACCAGGCGGCGTGCCCAGCGAACGCCATGCGTTCATCCAGGCGTCCAGTAACTGCTGCATGCCTGCGGCTGGTGATGCGCCGCTCGTACCGGCCTGCTGCGTGTGCTCCGTCGAGGAGTCCGTGCTGGGAGAAGCTGAGGAATGTGATGCTGCCATACCTGCTTTTGACCGGTGAGTCCTTGCGGACGGGTTGAGAGGCAGGTTCATGCGCACGTGGGCGATTGCTCGCGACCTCGTCACGCCCTGTCCCATGTACGAGGAGCTGTGAGGAACATTCTTGCTCCCCATCGCAAGGCATGTCAATGCTTGTTCCCGATTTTGCCGCAGTGCGATAGTTTTTTAATTATCGTTTTCCCTGTATAGCAGATCGCGCTTTTGGAACATGGGTTGATAAGTGCTCGCATAAGCAAAAAAACTCCCCTATTGCATGGGCTTGTGCATATTTATGCGTATTTATCCGTTCACTCGCGCGCACTTTGAGCGGCAGATTAACGTGCGCGCGACAAATTCCGGCAGCGCAGCAAAAGCACGCAACGTATCTCCGAATAAACCCTCATACGGATGCTTGCGGGAACACATCGCGCTAATCGAGGCAACGGCGAGAAACGCCACGGCCGCATGATGGCGCTGATAAATCGAAGCGCCATCATGCGGCCGTGCGTGGATGATTGAGTGCCGGACTAACGCGTAGCCTGATCGTCCAGCCAGATCAGCGCAGCCATGCGCCCTGTCTCGCGATCACGGCGATAGGAATAGAAACGTTCGCGTTGCGTGACCGTACACAGATCGCCGCCGACAATGCGCGTCACACCAATCCGTTGCAAGCGCAAGCGCGCCAGCGCCGCGAGATCGGCGAGATATTTGCCAGGATTTTGCGGATGCGTAATGAATGCATTCGCGGTGGCTTCGCGTTGTGCGCCGTCCACGCCATTCATGAAGGCGTCACGCACATCTGCACCCACCTCGAATGCGTCCGGTCCGATCGCCGGACCCAGGTAGGCATGCAACGATGCGGCCTCCACGCCGGCGAGACTGGCCACACGCTGTGCAGTCTGCTCGACGATACCCGCTGCCAGACCACGCCAGCCGGCATGGGCCGCGCCGACCGCGCGCCCTGCTTGGTCGCACAACAACACCGGCATGCAATCGGCGACCATCACGACACACACCGTGCCCGGCCGATCGGTGACGCTGGCGTCCGCTCGTGTCGGCGTACCGCTTGCCTGAGTCTGTGCGAGCGCATCTTCCGCACGCACGATGCCGGCGCCGTGAATCTGTTCAAGCCACGCGGCCTCGCCTACACCTGCCAGACTCAGCAAGCGTGCGCGATTAGTTGCGACCGCGGCGGGATCGTCGCCGCTTTTCATCCCCAGATTCAGGCCGCCAGGCTGATCAGCGCCATCCTGCCAACGGCCGAACGGCGGCTCGCTCACACCGCCGTTGCGGGTGGTGACGAGCGCACGCACACGCGGCGATACGTTCCATGCGGGTTGCACAACATCGGCAAAGCTCAGCTCGGGCAAACTCATGCGTGACCGTCCTCGTCGTGTTCGTCGTCGTGATCCTGGTCTTCGTCGTGCTCGCCGTCGCCGTCTTCATCGATATCGTCGTCAAGCGAGGCGTCGTAGTCGTCTTCCTCGTAGTACGTCTCGTCGAACTCGCCCGCATCGTCACGCCCCAGGCCAAGCGCCGCCGACAGCACCTGCATGTCTTCCGGTGCATCGGCGCGCCATTGCATGGTCCGGCCGGTTTTCGGGTGAATCAGACCGAGGCGCCATGCATGCAGCGCCTGACGCGCGAAACCGTCCGGCAGCGGCGTCACCGAGCGCTTGCCGCGTGCACGTCCATAAACCGGATCGCCGAGCAGCGGATGGCCGATATGCGCGCAATGCACGCGAATCTGATGGGTGCGGCCGGTTTCCAGATCGCAATGAATCGCGGTGACCGGCTGACGCTGCCAGATCGCCGTGTCCACGCGCCGGAAATGCGTGCGCGCCGCTTTGCCCGATGCGCTCGTCACCACCGCCATGCGCGTGCGTTCGCGCGGATCGCGGCCGATCGGCGCGTCGATCGTGCCCTCTTCGGGCATGTTGCCCCATACCAGCGCAAGGTAACGGCGCTTCACCGTGCGTGCCTGCAGCTGGCGCACCAGATCCGTCTGCGCCTCGAGCGTGCGCGCCACCACCATCAGACCGGACGTTTCCTTGTCGAGCCGATGCACGATACCGGCGCGCGGCAAGCCGGCTGCGGCATCGCCATAGCGGTACAGCAAACCGTTGAGGACGGTGCCGCTCCAGTTGCCGGCCGCCGGATGCACGACCATGCCGGCCGGCTTGTTGATGACCACCAGCGTGTCGTCCTCGTAGACGATCTCGAGCGGCACCGGCTCGGGCGTGAACGCGAGCTGCTCAGGCAGCAGATCGGGCACGAGCTCGATGGTCGCCCCAAGCGGCACCGGCTGACGGATTTTGGCCGGTTTGCCGTCGATGCGCACCCGCTCCGACTCGATCCAGCTTTGCAGCCGGTTACGTGAAAACTCCGGAAAGATTCGGGCAAGCACCTTGTCGAGGCGTTCGCCGGCCAGTTCGTCGGGCACGACGACGCTGCGCGGCGACTCGTCCGCCACGGGGCTCGCCACGGTTGGCACCCTGTCCGGGCCGGCGGCCGCGAGGGCGTCGCTGCCGAGATCGTCGTCGAGTGAATCGACGCCCAACGCGTCGGAGGGGTCAGCGCTTACGCTATAATCTTTGTTGCTATTCCCGGCACCGGTTGCGGCGCCTGGAGTATTTGAGCGGGTCATTGAGTCTGGGTCACCTGGACGTAAAGCTAGACTGGAAAATGCGAGCCTTGAACACCATCACTAAAGCGGCGATCAATTTGGCGGTCATCAAGAAGATGGCCCGGAAAGTGGCCGGATACATTGCGTGCGCCGCAGCCGTCGCCGTAGTTGCGGCTTGCCACGGCCTGCCGGAAAAGACCGACGAGACGGCTGCGTGGAACAACAACAAATTATATACGGAGGCGAACGACGCTCTGACCGGTGGTGATTTCGGCAAGTGCGCCAAGTATTTCGAGATGCTCGAAGGCCGCGATCCGTTCGGCCACTTTGCCCAGCAAGCGCAGATCAACGTCGCGTATTGCAACTGGAAAGATAACGAAAACGCCGCCGCCGACCAGGCGATCGACCGCTTCATCCAGCTGCACCCGGATCACCCGGACATCGCGTACGCGTACTACCTGAAGGGCATGATCCACTTCAACGACGACCTCGGTCTGTTCGGCCGCTTCTCCGGCCAGGACATGAGCGAGCGCGATCCGAAGTCGCTGCGCGAGTCGTATGACGCGTTCAAGGTCGTGGTCGACAAGTACCCGAACAGCAAGTATGCGCCGGACGCTGCGCAACGCATGCGCTATATCGTGAATGCGCTGGCCTCGCACGAGGTCCATGCGGCGGATTATTACTACCGTCGTGGCGCGTATGTCGCCGCGATCAACCGCGCGCAACTGGCGTTGAAGGAATACAAGAACGCACCGGCTATCGAAGACGCACTGCACATCATGATGCTGTCGTACGAGAAGCTGAACCAGCCGCAACTGGCTGACGACACGAAGCGCATTCTGGCCGGCACCTTCCCTGACAGCCCGTATATCACGGGTCACGCAAGGCCCGGTAAGGAAAAGTCGTGGTGGCAGTTCTAAGCCTCGACTCGCTGCCTTAAACAAAAACGCCACGACTTCGGTCGTGGCGTTTTTGTTTGCGCAGTCGCCGCCCAGCCTATGAAGCACCAGCCGGCAACCAGCGCCCTCAGTCCCGCTCGAACAACGCAATCGACTCCACGTGCGAGGTATGCGGGAACATGTTCACCACACCCGCGCCCACCAGCCGGTAGCCGGCCTCATGCACCAGCAGGCCCGCATCGCGAGCGAGCGTGGCCGGCGCGCACGACACATAGACAATACGCTTCGGCAACGGCCCATTGCCGCTCTGCGCGATCTCCGCGAGCGCCTTGGCGACAGCCAGCGCACCTTCGCGCGGCGGGTCGATCAGGATTTTGTCGAAATGGCCGAGCGCACGCATGTCGTCGGCGGTGACTTCGAACAGGTTGCGGCAAGCAAACGACGTATGGCCGGCCACACCGTTCAGCTCGGCATTGGCAAGCGCACGCGAAGTCAGCACTTCGCTGCCTTCGATCCCCATCACTTCTTTCGAAATCCGCGCGAGCGGCAGCGTGAAGTTGCCGATTCCGCAGAACAGGTCGAGCACCCGGTCCGTGCTGGACGGGGCCAGCAGACGCAGCGCACGGCTCACCAGCACGCGATTGATGGCGTGATTCACCTGGGTGAAATCGGTCGGCTTGAACGGCATCCGGATGTTGTATTCCGGCAGCGTGTAGTCGAGCTGCGCGTCGAGCGGATAGAACGGCGCAACCGTGTCGGGACCGCCCGGCTGCAACCACCACTGGATATTGTGTTCGTCGGCGAAATCGCGCAGCACCTGCTCGTCGGCGGCGGTGATCGGCGCGAGATTGCGCAGCACCAGCGCGGTGACCGACGAGCCGACCGCGAGCTCGATCTGCGGCATACGATCGTAGATCGACAACTTGCGGACCATGAAACGCAGCGGCATCAGCATCGCCGAAATGTGCGGCGGCAGTATCTCGCAGGTCTTCATGTCCGAGATGTAGCTGCTCTTCTTCTCGTAGAAGCCGATGCGCATGCCGCCCTTTTCCGGCAGATAGCGCACCGCCAGACGCGCGCGGTAGCGGTATCCCCAGGCCGGACCGTGAATCGGCCGGAACACGGTCTCCGGGCGCAGCTTCGCCAGATGCTGGAAATTGTCTTCGAGCACGCGCTGCTTGACGGCAATCTGGGCGCGGATATCGAGATGCTGCATCGAACAGCCGCCGCAGATATCGAAGTAGGTGCATTTCGGCTTGGTGCGAAGCACGCTTTCGCGGAACACCTGGACGACCTCAGCCTGCTCGAATTTCGGCTTGCTGCGATGCGTCGAGTAGCTGACACGCTCGCCGGGCAACGCGCCTTCGACAAAAATCACCTTGCCGGGCGTGCCGTCTTCGCTCTCGATGCGGCCCACGCCGCGCGCTTCCATGTCGAGCGAAACGATTTCGATGATCGGCTCATTGCCGGTAATGACGTGCGCTTTCGCCGGAGCGGGCACCTTCTGGCGCTTCGGCGAGCGGCGTTGGGGGGCAGTTCGGGACACCTGCGACTTCCTGACAAACTTGGGGAAAGGCGAGATTGTAGACGAAGCGCCGCGCACACCGATCGCTTCGATCACGATCAGCATACGGCGACGCCTGGCGCTTGCGCCCGGCTTCGCACTACGGCGGCTACCAACAGACGCTCAACTGCGTTAGTGTGCGGCGAACGGTTTCGTTTCAACAAGACCGATAAGCAAGCCGCTTACTGATCGAATGCGGCCAGATACTCGGCCCATTGCGGCGCCGCCTCCAACGCCAGCGCATTTTTGACCAGGTTGATCTCGTCAGCATACTCTTCGGCCGAAAACGCGCCGCGGATTAGCTGGAAGCGGCAATACAGCAGGTATGTATTGACGACATCGGTCTCGCAATAGTTGCGGATTTCCTCGATGCGGCCTTCCTGGTAAGCGTTCCACACCTGGCTGCCGTCCATGCCCATCTTGCCGGGGAAGCCGCACATCTTCGCGAGCGCGTCGAGCGGCGCATTGGCGCGCGCCTGATACATCGCCAGCACGTCCATCAGATCGGTGTGACGCGAGTGATAGCGGCTGATGTAGTTGTTCCACTTGAACTCGCGGTCGTCCTCGCCGAGGTCCCAGAAACGGGAGGCGGGAATGCCGTTGACCAGCGCGCGGTAGTTCAGGACCGGCAGGTCGAACCCACCGCCGTTCCAGGACACGAGCTGTGGCGTGTATTTTTCGATCACGCGATAAAACGACTGCACGAGCGCGGCTTCGCCGTCTTCCAGCGTGCCGAGCGAGCGCACGCGGAAACCGTTGTTGTCGCGGAACACGCAGGAAATGGCGGCGATCCGCTGCAGGTGGTGCGGCAGGAAATCGCTGCCGGTCTTTTCGCGGCGCGCGGCAAAAGCGTGCTCGGCGACTTCGGCGTCACTCAGCGTGGCAGGCAGATCTTCGAGGCGGCGAATGCCGACGACATCGGGAATCGTCTCGATGTCGAAAACAAGAATCGGTGTCATCAGGTTATAGAACGGCGTCCTTCCGAACACCGTTGGAGGCAAAGAAGCGCTTCAGCCGCACCAGCGCTTCCTGTTGGATCTGGCGCACACGCTCGCGCGTGAGGCCCATTTCGTCGGCCAGTTCTTCGAGCGTGGCGGGCTCGATGTGATTCAGCCCGAAGCGGCGCTCGATCACATGACGATGCTTGTCCGACAGCCGCGCGAGCCATGCCCGTGTAAGCGTTTCCAGCTCGCGGTGCTGCACTTCGGCATCCGGCGACTGGCTCTGGTCGTCGGACAGCAGGTCGAGCAGGCTGCTCGCCGGGTCAAGATCGAGCGGCGCGTCCAGCGACGCGGTGTGCTCGTTCAACGCGAGAATGTCGGTAACTTCGTCTGTGGTCTTGCCGGTCAGATAGGCAATGTCGTCGATGCTCGCGTCGCGGCGTTCGGCGGCTTCGCCGGAATTCATCGAATTCTTTTCCAGATGGCGCTTCGCGCGCAGCACCTGATTGAGCTCACGGATCACGTGCACCGGCAAACGCACCGTGCGCGCCTGGTTCATGATCGCGCGCTCGATGCTTTGGCGAATCCACCATGTGGCATAGGTTGAGAAACGGAAGCCGCGCGTGGGATCGAATTTCTCGATGGCGTGCATCAGGCCGAGATTGCCCTCTTCGATCAGATCGAGCAGCGGCACGCCGCGGTTGAGGTAACCCTTTGCGATGCTGACGACGAGCCGCAGATTGCGCTCGATCATCACTTGCCGCGCTTCGAACTCGCCCGCCTTCGCCAGACGCGAATACTTCTGCTCTTCCTCGACAGTCAGGAGCGGCTTGACGCTGATGCGGTTCAGGTAGTGCTGAATCGTGTCGGCCGTCAGCTCGGCTTGCAGCAGCGCGCGAAAGTCGTCTGCGTCGGCAGGGACTTCGCGGGCCTCGCTGGGTTCTTCCGCGCCGCCCTGACGTTCGTCGAGATCGCGCTCCTCTGCGATCTCTTCTTCAACTTCCGAAGCGCCGCTTTCCTCCACCGAAGCGGGCGTGACGCGGCTAATCGTCTCAGACTCGGCTTGCGGCAGGCGGCGCTTCGATTTCGGCATGGTCGTATCGCTTATTGCGGCGGCAAATACTTCAGTGGGTCGACAGGTTTACCCTGGCGGCGAACTTCGAAATGCAACATCACGCGGTCGGAATCGCTATTGCCCATCTCGGCGATCTTCTGCCCTTTGGTTACCGCATCTCCCTCTTTTACCATCAAAGCGCGGTTGTGTGCATACGCCGTGAGATAAGTTGCATCATGCTTGATGATAATGAGATTGCCGTAACCACGCAGCCCATTTCCGGCATAAACCACGCGCCCATCCGCAGAAGCCTTAACCGGGTCGCCAGCCGCGCCGCCGATATTAATACCCTTGTTGGTCGAATCGTTGAACGTGCCGAGCATTGGTCCACGCACTGGCCATGAGAACGCCACGTTGCCGGACGCGCCGGCGCTCGAATCGCTCGCTGCGCCCGGGTTGGCCGGCGGCGTCAGCGAAGCGTTGTTCGCACCCGAACCATAGATCGGCGGCGCCGCGACGCCTGCCGTCGGCGGCGTACTGCCGAGCGGTGCGCTCTGCACAGCGCCACCACCGCCAATCGGCGCCGTCGACACGCCCGGCGTCAGCGCGGCGGTGTTCGCACCTGGCGGCACGACGCGCAGCAACTGATCGACTTCGATCTGATTCGGGTTAGTGAGATTGTTCCACGTCGAAATGTCGCGGTAGTTCTGGCCGTTCTCCAACGCGATCCGATACAGCGTATCGCCCGGCTTCACGCGGTAGTAGCCCGGCGGCGGCGGTCCGAGCGGCACGGCCGGCTGTTGCGCGGCTTGCGTGCCGAGCGCACCGCTGCCGGAACGGTCGACGACCGGCGCCTGATCGAGGCGGGTCGCACAGGCCGACATCAACAGGGACAAGGCGAGCACGCACACGCTACGCTGGGTTACGGTCATAGGGATAGTCAGTCTGGTTCTTTGCATCGCGCGCAACATACTCATCGGTGTCAAATCACTCCGGATTTTAAGGGTACAAAGAAAACGCGATCAAGCCGCGACTCGCGCCACTGCGCGGGTCCGAGGCGTTCGACCAGAGTCAGCACCTGGTTCTGGCCTTCCTGCGAGCCGACCGGCGCGACCAGACGGCCGCCGATCGCGAGTTGTTCAAGTAATGCTTGCGGTACGTCGAGTCCTGCTGCGGCGATCACAATGGCGTCGAACGGCGCCGCCGACGGCAACCCCAGGCGACCGTCGCCGTAGTGCAGCCGGATGTTCGGAATGCGCAGCGGACGCAAGTTTGTCTTCGCGCGTTCGGACAGCGGCTTGATGCGTTCGATCGAGTAAACATCGCGCGCGACCTGGCTCAGCACCGCCGCCTGATAGCCGCAACCGGTGCCGATTTCGAGCACGTTGTTCAACGCGCGGCCGGCGGCCGCCAGTTCGATCATCCGCGCGACCACGGAGGGCTTGGAGATCGTCTGGTGATGGCCGATCGGCAGCGCGGCATCTTCGTAGGCCTGAGCGGCGAGGCCCGGGTCGACGAACATGTGGCGCGGCACCACCGACATCGCGTTCAACACGCGCTGATCGGTTACGCCATTCGCACGCAGGCGTTCGACCATCCGTTCGCGAACCCGTTCCGAAGTCAGTGCCAAAGCGCCGTTCAATGCGACGTTCGGCACGGAGGCGCGCTCGTTGAGTTTGGCGGCGGGTTTGTTCACCGGCGCCGGTTTTGGCGCGGCGCGCGCAGGCGAGCTTTGTCCGACCGCTGTTGCGTGTGGTTTGGCTTGTGGCTTGGCCTGGGCGCTGACAGGCGGTTTCAGCGTCGAGTTCACCGGCGTCTTGATCGGCGCCTTCGCCTGCGGCTTTGCTTGCGATGTCGCTTGCGCTTGGGTCTGCGCTCTCGCCGGCGACTTCGCCTGGGTCTTCCCCGCAGAGCCAAGCGGCGAGTTCTTCGCCGGTTGCTGGCGTGCGTTCAGCGCCGCGCTCGCGGCAAGTGCCGCTGCGCGCACTTCGCCCGGACGTCCTTCGGGCCGGCGCGGCTCGCGCACCAGATCCTCGAGACCGAGCGGAAAGCGCTTTGCGCGCTCGCTCGTCATGAAGCGCCGCTACCGGCGCGCGCCCAGTCGCGCGCTGCGGGCAGCATTTGCGTGTGGGTCAGGTCGAGCTGCAACGGCGTGATCGACACCTGGCCGTTGGCGACAGCGTGGAAATCGGTGCCTTCGCTCGCGTCACGCGCGCTGCCCGACGGGCCGATCCAGTAGATCGGTTCGCCGCGCGGGTTGGTCTGACGGATCACCGGTTGCGACGGATGCCGCTTGCCAAGACGCGTGATATGCCAGCCGTCGAGTTGCTCGTACGGCAGGTTCGGAATATTGACGTTCAGGAGCGGATGCCCCGGCAACGGCTGCTTGAGGTAGTGCGCGACGATCTCGGCGGCCACGCGCGCAGCGTCTTCGAGATGCACCCAGTCTTTGTCGACCAGCGAGAAAGCGATGGCCGGCACGCCGAACATGATGCCTTCCGTGGCGGCGGCGACGGTGCCTGAATAGAGCGTGTCCTCGCCCATGTTCTGGCCGTTGTTGATGCCCGAGACAACCAGGTCTGGCGTGTGGTCCAGCATGCCGGTCAGCGCGATGTGCACCGAGTCGGTTGGCGTGCCGTTCACGTAGTAGAAACCGTTCGCCGAGCGCAGCACCGAAAGCGGACGCGACAGCGTCAAGGAATTGGACGCGCCGCTGCAGTTCTGCTCGGGGGCCATCACGGTGACGTCCGCGATCGGCTTGAGCGCTTCGTAAAGCGCGGCAAGGCCGGGCGCCAGATAACCGTCGTCATTGCTGAGTAGGATTCGCATGCGGCGATTGTAACCGAGGAAAGAAGGCACGCGAACGACACGGCAGGCCGTGCGCGTATCCCATGCAAAGCGCACGCGCCGGGCCGCGCGCCGATGGGTATCGATCGCGCACGAACCGGCTTCGAACAATAAAAACGCACGGTCGTGCGGATTGTTTTACACTCAGAATAGTTGCGAACCCCTGATCGATATGGAGACACGATGCGCGCGATTCGCTGTAATCAATATGGACTGCCGGAGAGCCTGGTCGTCGAAAATCTGCCTGACCTCGAGCCGCCGCCCGGCCACGTCGTGATCGACGTCAAGGCCGCGGCCGTCAACTTTCCCGATGTGCTGATCATCGAGAACAAATACCAGTTCAAACCGCCCCTGCCCTTTACGCCCGGCTCGGAAGTCGCGGGTGTCGTGCGCGCGGTCGGCGCCGGTGTGACGCAGTTCAAGCCGGGCTCGCGGGTAGTCGCGTTCACCGGCTCGGGCGGCTTTGCCGAGCAGGCGCTGGCGCCGGTCGCGGCGTGCGTGCCGCTGGCGGACGGCGTCGACTTCGAACTGGCCGCCGCGTTCACGCTCGCCTATGGCACATCGCATCACGCGGTGGTCGATCGCGGCCAGTTGAAGGCCGGCGAGACGATGCTGGTGTTGGGCGCGGCGGGCGGCGTCGGACTCGCCGCAGTCGAAATCGGCAAGGCGCTCGGCGCGCGCGTGATCGCGGCGGCGTCGACCGACGAGAAGCTCGCCACGTGCGTGAAGCACGGCGCGGACGCCACCATCAACTACAGCACCGAAGACTTGCGCGAACGCATCAAGGCGCTGACCGACGGCAAGGGTCCGGACGTGATCTACGATCCGGTCGGCGGTGTGTATGCGGAACCGGCGTTTCGCAGCATCGGCTGGCGCGGGCGTTATCTGGTGGTCGGCTTTGCGAACGGCGAAATCCCGAAGTTGCCGCTCAACCTGACGCTGCTCAAAGGCGCGAGTCTGGTCGGCGTGTTCTGGGGCGACTTTGCGAAACGCGAGCCGCAACGCAATCACGCCGCGTTCGAGCAAATGACCGGATGGATCGGCGCGGGCAAGCTCAAGCCCTACGTATCGGAACGTTATTCGCTCGAAGACACCGGTCGCGCGTTGCGCGATATGGCGGAGCGCCGGGTGATCGGGAAGATCGTGATTACGCCTTAGGCGCCATGCTCTGACGCAGCCGCTCTTTCGAGCGGCAAGAAAACGGAAAACGGCGGGCGGCTTAAAACCGCACGCCGTTTTTGTTGAGCCTTCAGGAATGTGGGGCTACAGCTTTTCGGTATCGCCCGACTTCGGCTGCCACTTCATCAGCCGCCGCTCGCCAATCCCGACGATGGCGTCGAGAATCAGCGCGAACGCGGTCAACACCAGAATCCCGGCGAACACCGTATTGATATCGAAGGTGCCTTCGGCTTGCAGAATCAGGTAGCCGACGCCGCGCGCCGAGCCAAGATATTCCCCCACCACCGAACCGACGAACGCCAGGCCCACCGACGTGTGCAGGCTCGAAAACACCCAACTCATCGCACTTGGCAGGTAGACAAAGCGCAGCAACTGTTTGCGATTCGCGCCGAGCATGCGCGCGTTGGCAAGCACGACCGGGCTCACTTCCTTCACGCCCTGGTAGACGTTGAAGAACACGATAAAGAACACCAGCGTGACGCCCAGCGCCACCTTCGACCAGATGCCGAGGCCAAACCACACGCCGAAGATCGGCGCGAGAATCACGCGCGGCATCGAGTTGGCGGCCTTGATGTACGGATCGAACAGCGCGCTCGCGAGCGGCGACAGTGCAAGCCACAGACCGACGCCAAGCCCGAGCGCGGTGCCTAGCACGAACGCGAGCACCGTTTCGACCAGCGTGATCCACAGGTGCAGATAGATTTCGCCGCCCGTGAACCACTCCCAGATGCGCTGCAGCACCTTCTGCGGCTCGCCGAAGAAGAACGCGGCCTTGTTCGGGTCGTCGAAATAGAACGCCGGCAGCAAGGTCGGACTGGTCAGCACGTACCACAGTACGAAGCACAGCACGAGCAGCAGCCACTGCCAGATCACCAGGTTCGCCCGATTCGGGCGCAACGTCTTCCACATGACTCGGTTTGCCTTAGACGATTGATCGACGCCAATACAAGACGCTACAAACAGGACTTAACTACGGATATCCGTACGTGCCGCCACTTCGCAGCAACTACACAACGCAACTGCGCACCCCGCTTAAACAGCCGTGAGTTGCTGCTGATAACCCTTGAGCACTTCATCGCGCAGCACGCTCCAGATCTGTGCATGCAACTCGACGAAACGCGGATGCGCGCGAATTTCGGCGACGTCGCGCGGACGCGGCAGGTCGATTGTGAATTCACCGATCGGATGCGTGCCCGGCCCCGCCGACAGCACCACCACGCGGTCGGACATCGAGATCGCCTCGTCGAGATCGTGCGTGATGAACAGCACCGCTTTGCGTTTGGCGGCCCACAGGTCGAGCAACTCGTTTTCCATCAGCTGGCGCGTCTGGATATCGAGCGCGGAAAACGGCTCGTCCATCAGGATGATGTCCGGATCGAGAATCAGCGTCTGCGCCATCGCGACGCGCTTGCGCATGCCGCCCGACAGTTGATGCGGATAGCGGTCGCCGAAACCGCCGAGGCCCACGCGTTTCAACCACTCGTCGGCTTTGCTGCGCGCTTCGGCCGGCGGCACGCCGTGAAATGAGAGCCCCGCCATCACGTTGTCGATAGCCGAGCGCCACGGCATCAGCGCGTCGGCCTGGAACATATAACCGGCGCGCCGGTTGATGCCCTTGAGCGGTTCGCCGAACACACTGACCGTTCCCGACGACGGCTCCAGCAAACCCGCGCCGACGTTCAGCAAAGTGGATTTGCCGCAACCGGTCGGGCCGACCACCGAGACGAATTCGCCCGGCGCGATGCGCAAGGTCGTGTCCTTGACCGCTGTATAGCGCTGCGCGCGGTTGTCGCGCGCAGCAAAGGTGCAGGTGATGTTGTCGAGCGCCAGGGCGGCAACGGTCATCGTTCGACTCGCTTCGAAGATCGATTTCGGTTTGTCACGTCGTCATGACGACGGTGGTCGAGGCGAATGCGGCACGCGCCGTCCTTCGCCCCATACTGACTGACAGCACTCAGGCCTTGACCGTGGTCAGCGCTTTCTTGACGAAGTCGTTGGTCCACGTCTTCGACAGATCGATCGGTTTGCCCTGCACGTTCGGGTCGAACGCCTGCAGGGTTTTCAGCGACGTGGCCGGGCCATCGGCGGGCATCAGACCGTCCGGCGACATGGCCTCCTTCACGTGCTGCCACGCGTCCAGATACACCGCACGGTCGCCGAGCAGGTAGCCTTCCGGCACGGTATTGATCAGCTCGCTGCCGGTCGCCGTCTGCAGCCACTTGAGTGCGCGCACCATCGCATTGGTCAGCGCCTGCGTGGTGTTCGGATTCTTCGTGATGAAGCTTTGCGACGCGTACAGACACCCGGCCGGCATGTCGCCACCGAACACGCTGCGCGTATCGGCCAACGTGCGTGTATCCGACACAACGCGAATCTCGCCGGTGCGTTCGAGCTTGGTCATCACCGGGTCGAGATTGGCGATGGCGTCGATCTGGCCCGACTGCAGCGCGGCAATCGCGCCAGCCCCTGCGCCCACGCCGATAAACGAAACGTCTTTCGCGGTCAGTCCGGCTTTCGCCAGCACGAAACTCGCCATGATCGAGGTCGACGAACCCGGCGCGGTCACGCCGATTTTCTTGCCTTTCAGATCGGCGATCGACTTGTAGTTCGGCATCGCCTTCTTCGACACAGCTAGCACGATCTGCGGGGCGCGCCCTTGCAGCACGAATTCGCGGAACGCCTGCTTTTGCGCCTGCAACAGCAAGGTGTGTTCGAACGCGCCGGAGACTACATCCGCACTGCCGCCCACAGCTGCCTTCAGCGCTTGCGAGCCGCCGGCGAAATCCGAGATTTCGACTTCGAGCCCTTCGTCCTTGAAATAATTGCGGCGCTCGGCAATCGTGAGCGGCAAGTAATAGAACAGGTTCTTGCCGCCGACGGCGATCGCCACCTTGGTGGTTTCGGGCTTGCCCTGTGCGAAAGCGAACGGCGTGGCGACGAACGTGGCGCCCGCGAGCGCCGCGCTGCCGGCGAGGAAGGTTCTGCGTTGCATGGTCTCTAGTCTCCGAACTTTTGTTGTCTTTTTGCCGCGCGCTCACTCACACAATCTGTTGCGCATGCAACCTTGCAATGTGGTCAGAATCATAACCCAGTGATTGAAGGACTTCATCGGTATGTTCACCCAGTTCCGGGCCTAACCAGCGTGTCTCGCCGGGGGTTTCCGAGAGTTTCGGCGTCACCGACGGCAGCGTGATCTCCTGACCGTCCTGCCATTTGAAGCGCTGGATCATCTGGCGCGCCATGTATTGCGGATCGGTGAACATGTCCGCGACGCTGTAAATCCGGCCGACCGGCACGTCGGCGGCGTTCAGCACGGCGAGCGCTTCGTCGATGGTGCGCGTGGCGAGCCACGCGGCGATCGCGCCGTCGATTTCCTGGGTACGCGGCACGCGGCCGTCGTTGTGCGCGAGCGCTGGATCGTTCGCCAGATCTTCGCGTTCGATAGCGATCATCAGGCGCTTGAAGATCGGGTCGCTATTGCCGCCGATCACAATGCTGCCGTCGCGGCACGGATAGGTGTTCGACGGCACGATCCCCGGCAGCGATGCGCCGGTGCGCTCGCGCACCATGCCGTACACGCCGTACTCCGGCACCACGCTCTCCATCATGTTGAAAACCGCTTCGTACAGTGCGACGTCGACCACCTGCCCTTTGCCGCCATTCACCTGCTTGTGATGCAGCGCCATCAACGCGCCGATCACGCCGTGCAGCGCGGCAATCGAATCGCCGATCGAAATGCCGATGCGCGGCGGCGGCAAATCCGGATAGCCGGTGATATGGCGCAAGCCGCCCATGGATTCGGCGATCGCGCCGAATCCGGGCCGGTCGCGATAGGGCCCGGTCTGGCCGTAGCCGGACAGACGCACCATCACGAGCCCGGGGTTCTCCGCCGACAGAACGTCATAACCGAGGCCGAGCTTCTCCAGCAGACCCGGTCGGAAATTCTCGACGACGATGTCAGCTTCTTTCGCCAGACGCCGCACGATTTCCTTGCCCTCTTCGGCTTTCAGATTGATCGTGACGGATTTCTTGTTGCGCGCCTGAACGGCCCACCAAAGCGACGTGCCGCCGACTTCCGGATAAAGCTTGCGCCATTTGCGCAACGGGTCGCCGCCTTTAGGATCTTCGATCTTGATGACGTCGGCGCCGAACTCGCCGAGAAAGCGCGCGGCGAACGGGCCGGCGATCAGCGTGCCGAGCTCGAGTACCTTGACGCCGGCGAGCGGGCCTTTCGGCGTGGCGGTGGCGTTGGGATCGGGATTGACGCTCATGTGTCTCCTCTGTGTTCTGTACTTGCCTTGGCGCGGCGCGGCTGGAAGCGTTGCGGAGCGGTCCCGCCCGGCGCGCTCAGGAATTGCAGGCGCCGCGGCATGGCGCTGCCGGTTGCGTCGCGCTACATCGAACGGCGGTCGAGCATCGCGCGGGCAATCGTGCCGGCGTCGACATACTCGAGTTCGCCGCCCACCGGTACGCCGCGCGCGAGGCGCGTCACGGCAAGACCGCGCGCCTTGAGCGTCTGCCCGAGGTAATGCGCGGTGGCCTCGCCTTCGTTCGTGAAATTGGTTGCGAGCACGACTTCCTTGACGATGCCATCCGACGCGCGCTTGACCAGGCGGTCGAAATGGATCTCCTTCGGGCCGATGCCGTCGAGCGGACTGAGCCGCCCCATCAGCACGAAATAGAGGCCGCGATAGGTCATCGTCTGTTCGAGCATGATCTGGTCGGCGGGCGTCTCGACGACGCACAACAACGCGGGATCGCGCTCCTCATCGAGGCAGACCTCGCAGATCTGCGCTTCGGTAAATGTGTTGCACTTCTCGCAGTGCTGCAGATGCTCAGTCGCGAACAGCAACGAACGGCCGAGTTTTTCGGCGCCGTCACGATCGTGCTGCATCAGGTGATACGCCATGCGTTGCGCGGATTTGGGCCCGACACCGGGGAGCACGCGCAGCGCTTCGACGAGCGCCGACAAGGCGGAAGGTTGTTTCATGCGGATCGGCGGTGTCGAAGTGGGTGTTGCGCGGTATGGCCCGGTATGCGGGTGGCGATGCGGTTGTTTCTGGTTGCTGCTATCAGCTCGACGACCGAGCTGAACTGAACTGCACCGATGCAGACTTGCACGCACCGGGACCTGCGAACTGAGCAGGTATTGGAACGAGCCCGGCTCGTGTATTCAACTCATGCCGCGCTCAAAGCCGCGGCATGAGCCCCTTCTTGCAGCGACGCCGCTCAGAACGGCAGCTTGAAGCCCGGCGGCAGCGGCAGACCCGAGGTCATACCGCCCATCTTTTCCTGGGCGGTGGCTTCGGCCTTGCGCACGGCATCGTTGAACGCAGCGGCGACCAGGTCTTCCAGCATGTCCTTGTCGTCGGCGAGCAGGCTCGGATCGATCGATACGCGGCGCACGTCGTTCTTGCAGGTCATCGTCACCTTGACGAGACCGGCGCCCGACTGTCCTTCGACTTCGATCAATGCAAGCTGCTCCTGCATCTTCTTCATGTTTTCCTGCATCTGCTGGGCCTGCTTCATCAGCCCGGCGAGTTGGCCTTTCATCATGGACATGCTCCTTCTTGAAAGCGTGAAATCCGAAAAATCGGGTGCGCCGCACGGCGCGGCGAATCAGTGAGCGGACGGCGCGCCGTTCGGGCCGGCGTCCTGCGTAATCGGGCGGATCGAACCGGGCACGATGCTCGCGCCGAACTCGCGGATCAGCGACTGCACGAATGGATCGGCGCCGATTTCGCGCTCAGCTTCCTGCTGACGCTGGGCGCGCATGGCGGCGTCGCGCGCGGCTGCGGTGCGGCGTGCCGGGCCGACTTCGACCAGGACGTCGACGTTCTGGCCGAGCTTTTCCGCAAGCGCAACTTTCAGTTTAGCGACCTGCGAGGCTTCCGCGTACTGCGGCACCGGCACGTTCAGTTTCAGCGTGCTGCCTTCGAGCGCCATCAGTTCGCTGTTGAACGCGAGCTGATACGAAATGCCCTTGAGCGGCAGGTCGACGGCGAGCGCGGGCCAGTCGCCCTGAAAACCCAGCGGATCGAGCGGCACGGCGGGCGGCAACGGCCGCTTGTCGACTACGGGTGCGGGGGCCGACGCAGGCGTGGCGTTCACGCGGACGTCGTCGGGTCCGCTGTCGAACACCGGCATGTAGTTGTCGTCCGGCAGGCCGTAATAGCCTTCGTCCGCTGCCGTGAGCGGCATGTATTCATCGGGCGGCATGTCGTCCCACGGTGCGCTCGACGAGCCGTTCTGCTCCTGGGCTTGCGGCGACGGCGCACGTGCGGCCGGAGCGGCGTCCTGTTGCGGCGCGCGGCGCGGGGCGCCCGGTGTCGGCACATTGACGACCACGCGGGGTGCGACGGCCTTCGGCGTGGCTGGGGCTGCTGCGGGTTTGGCGGTGGAAGCTGCTGCTGTAGCGCGGCCACGGTCGGATGACACCTTCAGGCCCGCGCTGCGCAATACGTTGAGCGCGTCGCTCGCACCACCTGCGCGGCGCGGCGGGATGTCGGCTGCGGGCGGCAATTCTTGCGATGCTCTCGCGGGTGCGGCCTCTTCTGCCCGCGCGGACGCGGCTGCGGCCGGAGCAGTGAGCGGAGACGCGGGCGCCGATTCCTGAGGCGCGGCGGCAGCAGGGGTTTCGTTCCAGGCTGGCTCGGTGGGCACGTCGTCCCATGGTGCCAAGGCCGGTGCAGCTGCTGCTTTCGTTGCTGCGGTCGATTCGGCCACTTCGGTCGCCGTCACAGCCGCTACTTTTGTTGCTGCGATCATTTCCATCGCTTCGGCCGCCGGTGCCGGGGACATCGCTTCGGGCATCGGTGCCGCTTGGGGCAAGCTCGTGTCCGTAGGTGCAGGTGCCGAATCGCTCAAAACCGGTTCGGCGGACGCTTCTTCCTGCCACGGCGCTAAAGCCGGCGCGGCGGTGACGTCAGGCGCCGTGCTCGCTTCGCTAGAAGCTGGCGAGGACGCAGACTTGGAAACAATCGGCGCTTCACCAATAGCTGGTTTCGGCGCGTCAACACTTTCAGCAGGTTCCGCCGACGCTACGTGCTGCGAATCCGGCATCGCAGGCTTCGCTTCCGCCACGGGATTTGCCGAACGCACCGGTACGGCGGCGGCCGCGTCAACCGCACGCGACGACGCCATCGCCTGTTGCGCAGCGACTGCCGGCGAGCCGGTACGTTTAGCGCCACCCGCCCCGGCCGGCCCTGCCGCTCGCGCCGCAGCCGCGCCGCCCCCACCACCGGTGGGCGCGGGCTCGAACGCCAGCATGCGCAACAGCGTCATCGTGAAACCGGCGTATTCGTCAGGCGCGAGACCCAGTTCGCTTCGGCCGATGGTCGCAATCTGATAGAACAGCTGCACCTGCTCGGCGCTCAACGCTTCCGCAAAACGACGCAGATCACCCGCTTCCGGCCACTCGTCCAACACCGACGACGGCGCAAACTGCGCCCACGCGATTCGGTGCAACAGGCTCGCCAGATCCTGCAACGCCGTCGAAAACGACAGGCTGCGCAACGCCATCTCGTCCGCGACCGACAGCACGGCAGCGCCGTCACCATCGGCAAGCGCTTCGAGCAGACGAATCAGATAGCTTTGATCGAGCGCGCCGAGCATGCCGCGCACCGCTTCTTCATTCACCTGATTGGCCGAATAGGCGATCGCCTGATCGGTCAGCGAGAGCGCGTCGCGCATCGAGCCGTCGGCCGCGCGCGCGAGCAGGCGCAATGCCTGGGCGTCGAACGGCACCTTCTCTTCGCCGAGAATGTGCTCGAGATGCGACACGATGTGCCCGGCCGGCATCTGCTTCAGATTGAACTGCAGACAGCGCGACAGCACCGTGACCGGAATCTTCTGCGGATCGGTGGTAGCAAGAATGAATTTGACGTGCGAAGGCGGCTCTTCCAGCGTCTTCAACATCGCGTTGAAAGCGTGGTTGGTCAGCATGTGCACTTCGTCGATCATGTAGACCTTGAAGCGCGCGTCGACCGGCGCGTAAACCGCACGCTCCAGCAGCGCCGCCATTTCGTCGACACCGCGGTTACTCGCCGCGTCCATCTCGACATAATCGACAAAACGGCCTTCATCGATCTCGCGGCACGCGCGGCACACGCCGCACGGCGTGGAGGTCACGCCGGTTTCGCAATTCAGCGCCTTGGCAAAGATGCGCGACAGCGTGGTTTTACCGACGCCGCGGGTACCCGTAAACAGATAGGCATGATGCAGACGGCCACCGTCGAGCGCGTGCGTGAGCGCGCGCACCACGTGCTCCTGTCCGACGAGCGAAGCGAAATCCTTCGGCCGCCATTTGCGTGCGAGAACTTGATAGGTCATCCGGAAATTGTATCAGTAACGATGGCGCGCAAAACCGAATCGAGACGGCGCGCGAACGCGTGTTGCCGCTTCATTGAAACAGGCTAACGGACCGATAGAAAAAAATAGATGAAGCGCGCGAGAAATGCCACTGCGGCGTCTGGGTGACAGCGCTTGGGGTAAACAGAAAATGGGAGGTAAGGCAGAAAAACACAGAAGAAAGGAAGGTGACGAGCCCGACCCTCGGCACTGGTGGAAAACGGCTGTGGCTGCTTCGTTCCCGACCTGACCAGGTTGACCATCCCTCCATGCGAGGAGGCCCGTCACGAAACATTCTATCACCGCTTGGCCCGTCGCGCGACTGTTAATACGACCAAACCGACATCGACGCGCCGAATCACGCGCTTCGTACCATATAGACACTACCCTCGAATGACGCGTCCGGGTCACTTGAGTTTGCGCCGCCCGCCACCAGATAAGCTGCGTCGCGGTTATCAGAACGTAGCGGTGCTTCACCGGCAGCCGTTGGCCCCACTGCCCTTGATGAGTACTATCACCACCGGCAACGCATAGCGAATTAAGCTAAACTCCGGTACGGATGACCCGCAGACGCGAGCTTTCCGCGCATTCCAGAATGGGTTTTTCGACCATTTCAGGCGTGCGCAGGTAAGACTCCGATTGCGGCAAAGCGAACGGAAGTTTCCTTAGATTTTGACGTATCGTGGCGAGCAATTCAGGCGGGCCTCGAACCGATAGAGGTATTCATACAATGAGCGAATCAATCAAGCATATTAGCGACGCATCGTTCGAACAGGACGTCGTGAAATCCGATAAACCCGTGCTGCTCGATTTCTGGGCTGAATGGTGCGGTCCGTGCAAGATGATCGCGCCGATCCTCGACGAAGTCGCGAAGGATTACGCCGATCGCCTGCAAATCGCCAAGATCAATGTCGACGAACATCAATCGACGCCGGTCAAGTTCGGCGTGCGTGGCATCCCCACGCTGATCCTCTTCAAGAACGGCGCTGTCGCCGCGCAGAAGGTCGGCGCATTGTCGAAGTCGCAACTCACCGCGTTCCTCGACGGCAACCTGTAAAACTGCCGCATCGGCGCGCGTGAGGCCCTCGGGACCTTCAGGCGCGCTGCTATAGGCGTGTTGTCCGGCGACAACACGCTTAATAAGAAAGATGCCAAACCGTCGTACTGACGGAAATTGGCCTGTGCTATGCTAGAATCCGCAAAACGTCGAAAAGACGTGTAAGTCCTTGAGCGGTTCCGCTCACTCTCCTCCCAGATTTCATTTCGTCGCACCTTCTCCTGCGGGTTCTCCGTATGCATTTATCCGAGCTTAAGACTCTGCACGTGTCCGAATTGATCGAGATGGCCAATGGCCTCGAGATCGAAAGTGCAAACCGCCTGCGCAAGCAGGAATTGATGTTTGCCATTCTAAAAAAACGAGCCAAAACGGGCGACACGATCTTCGGCGACGGCACGCTCGAAGTGCTGCCGGACGGCTTCGGCTTCCTGCGTTCGCCGGAAACCTCGTATCTCGCCAGCACGGACGATATTTACATCAGCCCGTCGCAAATCCGCCGCTTCAACCTGCACACGGGCGACACGATCGAAGGCGAAGTGCGCACGCCGAAAGACGGCGAACGCTATTTCGCGCTGGTCAAGGTGGACAAGGTCAACGGCCAGCCGCCGGAAGCCTCGAAGCACAAGATCATGTTCGAAAACCTGACGCCGCTGCACCCGAACAAGGTGCTGCTGCTCGAACGTGAAATGCGTGGCGAAGAAAACGTCACGGGCCGAATCATCGACATGATCGCGCCGATCGGCAAGGGCCAGCGCGGCCTGCTGGTTGCGTCGCCGAAGTCCGGTAAGACGGTGATGCTGCAGCACATCGCGCACGCCATCAAGCAGAACCACCCTGACGTCGTGCTGTTCGTGCTGTTGATCGACGAACGCCCGGAAGAAGTGACCGAAATGCAGCGTTCGGTGGCCGGCGAAGTGATCGCCTCCACGTTCGACGAACCGGCTGCGCGTCACGTGCAAGTCGCCGAAATGGTGATCGAAAAAGCCAAGCGCCTCGTCGAAATGAAGAACGACGTGGTGATTCTGCTCGACTCGATCACGCGTCTCGCGCGTGCGTACAACACCGTCGTGCCGGCCTCGGGCAAGGTGCTGACGGGTGGTGTCGACGCGAACGCGCTGCAACGTCCGAAGCGCTTCTTCGGCGCGGCGCGCAATATCGAGGAAGGCGGATCGCTGACCATCATCGGTACGGCGCTGATCGAAACCGGCAGCCGCATGGACGACGTGATCTACGAAGAGTTCAAGGGCACCGGCAACATGGAAGTGCACCTGGAGCGTCGCCTGGCTGAAAAGCGCGTCTATCCGTCGATCAACCTGAACAAGTCCGGCACGCGCCGTGAAGAACTGCTGA
The DNA here is from genome assembly GCF_900116445.1 of Paraburkholderia aspalathi. Classification (GTDB taxonomy): domain Bacteria; phylum Pseudomonadota; class Gammaproteobacteria; order Burkholderiales; family Burkholderiaceae; genus Paraburkholderia; species Paraburkholderia aspalathi. The sequence continues at coordinate 421,962 of NZ_FPBH01000001.1, read as the reverse complement.
TCAAGCCCGAAGTCCTACAAAAGATCTGGGTGCTGCGCAAGTTCATTCACGATATGGACGAAGTCGAGTCGATGGAATTCCTGCTCGACAAGATTCGCCAGACGAAGAGCAACTCCGAGTTCTTCGACATGATGCGCCGTGGCGGCGGCAGCTAAGGTTTAAGCCTCAAGGCTGCACCAGAAGTAACCAAGCGCACCGTACAAGAAAGCCGCTCGCCGCAAACGAGCGGCTTTTTTTCGTCTGTAGCACCTGCAATGACATACAAGTACCGCGCTCATTCAATTGCGAGCGCCCCTGCCAACCTGAACGTGAACGTACACGTTGTACTATAATGCGATTAATCTATCTAACCCACCAACTCCCATGTCAAAGGACTCGCCCACCCTGCTGACCGTGCGTGACGCCGCCGAGCGCCTCGGCGTCACGCCGCGCACGCTGAAATACTACGAGGAGCGAGGCCTCGTTTCGCCGAGTCGGAGCGAGGGCCGTTATCGGCTGTACGACGAGGAAGACCTCAAGCGCTTCGGCCGCATTCTGCGTTTGCGCTCACTCGGTTTCTCGCTGCATAGCGTCACCGAGATGCTCAAACGCCCGCTAGAAGCAGTCGACGGTGGCCACCGTTACTCGCAGGAATCGCTGCAGCAGATTCGTGACGCCCTCGCGCAACAGGTCAGCGCCCTCGACACGCGCATTGAAGCGATGCGCCGCGAACTCAAGGAAGCACAGAAGCTGCGGACCGAGTTGGCGCCCGACCTCGATTATCTCGAGCGCCGCCTCGCAGGAGAAAACGCCGACGTTCTGCTCGAGCAACGGCGCAACGCGCGCGCCGCGGCGGCGGCGGGTCCGTCCGCGAAACGCCGGAAGACTCAGGATGAAGCAGCACCCGATGCCGCAGAGCCTGACAAATCCGCATGAGCGCCACGTCTTCTCGCGTACCGTTGTTTAGCGCCGCAAAACTGCGCGGCGATTTTTTCCCGTGGGTACTGGCCGTCGTCACCGGCCTCGACTATTTCGACAACGCGATCTTTTCGTTTTTCACCAGCTACATCGCGGGCGGCATCAATGCGTCGCCGGACGAGCTGGTATGGGCGTCGAGCGCCTACGCGGTGGCGGCTGTGCTCGGCATCCTGCAACAGCAATGGTGGGTCGAGCGCTTCGGTTACCGGCGCTACGTGGCCGGCTGCATGCTGCTCTATTCAGTGGGCGCGATCGCCGCCACGCTGTGCGAGTCATCGATAGAACTCGCCTTCGCGCGCGGCTTTCAGGGCTACTTCATTGGCCCGATGATGGGCACCTGCCGCATCCTGATCCAGATGAGCTTTACGCCGCGGCAGCGACCCGCGGCGACGCGCGCTTTTCTGGTGCTGATCGTGTTGAGCAGTGCGCTTGCGCCGCTGATCGGCGGTCAACTGGTCGCGCATTTCGACTGGCGTGCGCTGTTCGCCTGCACCGCGCCGGTAGGTGTGCTGTTTGCCATCCTTGCCCTGCTCGCCCTGCCCGACACCGGCAACCGCCTCCCGGAAGAGCGCGGCGCAGCGCACTTCTGGCCTTACCTGATCTTCGCGTTCGCGCAAGGCGCGCTGCAAATCGTCATGCAACAAGTGCGGTTCCAACTGTTCAGCGCCTCGCCCGGACTGATTCTGCTGACGGTCGCGGGCATCGTCGCGCTCGGCTGGTTCGCGTACCAGCAATGGCACCATCCGGCGCCGCTGATGCGCCTGCACGCGCTGCGCGAAAAGGTGTTTCAGGTCGGGCTCGTACTGTACATGTTCTACTACTACATCTCGACGGTGTTCAGCTATCTGACGTCGCGCTTTCTCGAGAGCGGCCTCGGCTATCCCGTCGAGAATGCCGGGCGGCTGGTCGGCGTGACGTCGCTGATTTCGGCGAGCGCGCTGTTCGTCTACCTGCGCTACGCGAAGCTCCTGCCGCGCAAGAAGTGGATCATCGTGCCGGGCTTCGCGGTGGCCGCATTCGCCGCGGCATGGATGACGCGCATGTCGCCGGGCGTGGGCGAAGCCGCGCTGATCGTGCCGATGCTGCTGCGCGGCTTGCTGTTACTGTTCATTGTGCTGCCGGTCGCCAATCTGACGTTTAGAATCTTCGCCATTGAAGAATTCACGCACGGCTACCGGCTGAAAAACATCGTGCGGCAACTGACGATCTCATTCGCGACGGCCTCGGTGATCATCGTCGAACAACATCGGCAGGCGCTGCATCAAGCGCGCCTTGCGGAGTTCGTGAATCCGTACAATCCGTTGTTCCAGAATTCGCTCGCGGCGCTGACCCGCGGCTTGAGCGCAGCCGGCCGCTCGGCGTCCGAGGCGCATTCGCTTGCGATAGTGGAAATCAGCCGGACGGTTGCGCAGCAGGCCAGTTTTCTGGCGTCGCTGGACGGCTTCTACTTTCTGGTTGGCATCGCGATATGCGGCGGCCTGTTCGCCGCGTGGCAAAAACAGATCGACTAAGGGTTTCATCAGGCCATGCTCTCGAAACTCACCCAATGGTTCGGCACGCGCCGCCGCGACCGCGCGCTGCGCGACTACGCGATCGACGACGCGCTTTGGCAGGCCACGCTCGACGGCCTGCCGTTCCTCGCCCACCTCGAGGCGCCGGATCGCGTGCGTCTGCGCGAGCTGACCAGTCTGTTCATCGCGCAAAAAGAATTTTCGACCGCGCACGAACTCGAACTAACCGACGCCATGACCGTGGCGATCGCCGCACAAGCGTGTTTGCCAGTGCTGAATCTGAGCCTCGATCTGTATCGTGGATGGGTCGGCGTGATCGTCTATCCGGGCGAGTTCGTGATCCGCAAGACGGTCGAGGACGAAGACGGCGTGGTTCACGAGGTCGAACAGGACGCGAGCGGCGAAGCGTGGGAAGGCGGCCCCGTCATTCTCTCGTGGGAAGACGCGCAGATGACGGACGGCTCGGACGCCTACAACGTCGTGATTCACGAATTCGCGCACAAGATTGACATGCTGACCGGCGAGGCGGACGGCCACCCGCCGCTCATACGCCGCTGGCACGCACCGCTCGACACGCAAGCGTGGGCGGACGTTTTCGATCATGCCTACGACCACTTCTGCGCCAAAGTCGACGCCGTGCCGGAGCGCCGCTGGGCACGTTTCGAGCGCGATTCGCTGATCGATCCGTATGCGGCAGACCATCCATCGGAATTTTTTGCCGTTTGCAGCGAGGCGCTGTTCGTCCAGCCGCAGGCCTTCGAGGCGGAGTATCCCGAGCTATACCGCTTGCTGGCGCGGTATTACAGGCAGGATCCGGCGCGGATCGGGCTGGAATTCGCTCCAACCTGAAGCCGCCGCCGCGCAAGCGCCCGCCGGATAAGGGCTGCCGCGCCGCCGACCCACCCGATACGAACCCGCGCGGCGGCGCCCAAAACGTGGCGGAAACGAGGCAAGCGGCTGCCAAAAAGCTGGCAGAAAGGTCGTCAAGCGACTGATTTTCTGGCATAATCGCCGTTTTTCGACCATAGGCAAGTGGCTCGCGCCTAGATGCTGTCCGCATTCGTAGCGGCTGCTCGCGGGTTGGCTACCGCCAGATTAAAGGAAAGACCATGAAAGAAGGCATTCACCCGGATTACCGCGAAGTCCTGTTCATCGACATGTCGATCGACTTCAAGTTTGTGACGCGCTCGACCATCCAGACGCGTGAAACCGCCGAATTCAACGGCAAGACTTACCCGCTCGCCAAGATCGAAATATCGTCGGAATCGCATCCGTTCTACACCGGCCAACAAAAGATCATGGACACGGCAGGCCGCGTCGAGAAGTTCAACAAGAAGTTCGGCTCGCGCGCTACCGGCAAGGCAGCAGCGAAGTAATACCCGCCTCGTCGCCGGCCTTGGCCCGCAACGAAGCAGCAGCAAAAAAGGGCAGCGCGAGCTGCCCTTTTTTGTCTCCGCTTGTTCGTAGCGCCTGTTTGTCTCGCTTCTTTGTCCTTTTACCCCGGACGTCTCGTCGCACCTCGTCGCCCACCGCGGCGCCGTGTTACAGGCACCCCAATGACGTTGCGAGCCATTACCAGCCGTGACGCGCATCGCACGGCACGACTACAATGCCGGATGCTCCAAATTGGCCATTCCCGCCGGACAATCCATCCGGTCCCGGCTGCACCGCTTATCCGATATCCACACACCGCATGAGACCTGCCGTTCGCCTCACTGCCTCCGCGACCAGTGCTTTGCCGCGCTGGCTGCTGCTGACCATCTGTATCGTCTACGCATTTTTCGGCCTGTTCGGCCGGGATCCGTGGAAGAACGAGGACGCAGCCGGCTTCGGCGTCATGTGGACGATGGCCAACGGCAGCGCGCACGACTGGCTGCTGCCGAATCTGGTCGGCAAATACATGACGGAAGACGGCCCGCTCGGCTACTGGCTCGGCGCCAGCGCGATCCGCGCGCTCGCGCCGTGGGTCGATGCGAGCAACGCGTCACGCGTCTTCACGGGCCTGCTGTTTTGCGCCGGCTGTGGGTTCGTCTGGTATGCGGCCTACCTGCTCGGCCGGCGTGCCGAAGTGCAGCCGTTCAAATATGCATTCGGCGGCGAGCCGGAGCCGCGCGATTACGGGCGCACCCTCGCCGACGGCGCGTTGCTGATCCTGCTCGCCTGCTTCGGCCTTGCCGAACGTGGTCACGAAACCACGCCGCAGCTCGCGCAGTTCTTCGGCATCGCCATGCTCGTGTACGGGCTCGTGCGGATGATCGACAAGCCCATTCAGGGCGCGCTGATCTGGGGCCTGGCGCTCGGCCTCGTCACCCTGGCAAGCAGCCCGGTGCTGGTCGGCGCGCTGTTGCTCGGGACCCTGGCAATGGCGCTGATCGTGCGCGAAGCGCGTACGCGCTGGCTGCTGCTGGCCGGTTTGCCGGTGGCGCTCGCGCTGTCAGTCTCGTGGCCGATCGCCGCACTCGCCGCCTTTCCCGACGACGCCGTCTGGTACCTGAATCAATGGGTGCACGTCAGCCTGTCGTCGTTCGCCGGGCCGCCCGGCTCGGTAGCCGCCTACGCGCTCAAGAACCTGCCGCTCTTCACCTGGCCCGCCTGGCCGCTGGCGCTGTGGGCGTGGTTCAGCTGGTCGGGCCTGCGGCGCGCGCCGCACGTGGCGATGCCGCTGTCGGTAATCGGGCCGCTGCTCGTGCTGGTCGTGTTGCAGAGCCATCAGTCGAACCGGCTTTACATGCTGCTGTTGCCGCCGCTCGCGGTGCTGGCCACCTTCGCACTGCCCACGCTCAAACGCGGCGCGATCAATGCGATCGACTGGTTCGCGCTACTGAGCTTCACGATCCTCGGCAGCTTCGTCTGGCTGGTCTATGCGGCCGGGCTAACCGGTTTCCCGCATCCGCTCGCACGCAACCTCGCGCGTCTCGCTCCGGGTTTCGCGCCGCAGTTCAAGGTTCTGTCGTTCGTGTGCGCGGTCGCCGTGACGATCTGCTGGTTCGTCCTGGTGCAATGGCGTCTGGCCCGTCATCCGAAAGTGCTGTGGCGCAGCGTGGTGCTCTCGAGCGCCGGCACGACGCTGATGTGGGTGCTGCTGATGACGCTGTGGTTGCCGGTTGTCAACTACAGCCGGACCTATAAGGACGTCGCCGAGCAGATCGCGAGCCATCTGCCGGAGGACTACACCTGCATCTCGCCGGTGCGCCTCGGTAATGCGCAGATCGCAACCTTCGCCTATTTCGGCGATATGCATTTCTCATTCAACCAGGATTGCGATGTGATCCTGCGTCAGGACACCCAGGACTTCGGTGACCCGAGCGCGATGTCGGACTTCGTGTGGAAGCTGGTGTGGGAAGGCCGCCGCGTGGCCGACCGCGACGAACGCTTCCGCCTGTATGTGCGGATCGACCGTCCGAAGCCGCCGGTCGTCAAACGCCGCAGCTGGCATAAGAAGCCGGACTGAGCATGTTCGCCGACGTACGGAAAATCGCCGGGCTCGCATGGCCCGTGCTGATTGGCCAACTGGCGATCATCGCGTTCGGCGTGATCGACACGGCGATGGTCGGGCGCTATTCGGCCGTCGATCTCGCCGCGCTCGGCCTCGGTTCATCGATCTACATTTCCGTCTACATCGGTCTGACCGGCATCCTCACCGCGCTGCAACCGATCACCGCGCAACTCTATGGCGCGCGCCGCTATACGGAGATCGGCGAGGAAGCGCGCCAGGCCTTGTGGCTCGCGCTCGCGTTGACCGTGATCGGCTTTCTGATTCTCTATTTTCCGGGACGCGTGCTGCAGCTCGCGCGCGTGCCCGCAGCGCTGCACGAGCGCACGGTCGCCTACCTGCAGATTCTGGCGTTTGGCTTGCCGGCCGGCCTTGCCTTTCGCGTCTATAGCTCGATCACCAATGCCGTCGGCAAACCGCGGCTGGTGATGATCCTGCAGATCGGCGCACTACTGCTCAAAGTGCCGCTCAACACATGGTTCATCTTCGGCGGAATCGGTGTGCCGGCGCTCGGCGGACCGGGTTGCGCGCTTGCCAGCACCACGATCAACTGGGGGCTGGCCGTAGTGGGGATGCTGCTGTTGACGCGCGTCGACGTGTTCAAGCCGTTCGCGATCTTTGCGCACTTCTGCTGGCCGGTCTGGCGCCGGCAGGCGGCGCAGTTGCGCCTCGGCATTCCGATGGGTCTGTCGTACCTGATCGAAGTCACCTCCTACACGTTCATGGCGCTCTTTATTGCGCGCTTCGGCACGACGACGCTCGCCGGCCACCAGATCGCCGGCAACATCGGTGCGGTGCTCTATATGACGCCGCTGGCGATCGGGATTGCCTCGTCGACGCTGGTCGCCCAGGCGCTCGGCGCGCATCGCCCGGAGGCAGCGCGCACGCTGTCGCGGCACGGCATCATGATGGCGGTGGCGATCGCCTTCTGTTACGGCGCGATCGTGCTGGTGCTGCGGCCGTACGTGATCGAAGGCTATACGCCGAACGCGCAGGTCGCGGCGGCGGCGATGCCGCTGGTGTTGATCGTCGTGTGCTATCACGTGTTCGATGCGTTGCAGATCACCACCGCATTCGTGCTGCGCGCGTACAAGGTGGCGGTCGTGCCGACCGTTATCTATGCGGTTGCGCTGTGGGGCGTGGGGCTCGGCGGCGGGTATCTGCTTGGCTTCAATGTCACGGGTTTCACGCCGGAGTGGCTGACCGGCGCGCGCGGTTTCTGGGTCGCCAATACGGTGAGCCTGGCGATTGCCGGGATCGGTTTGCTGTTGTACTGGCGTGGCGTAAGCAAGCGGTATTTGCGCGCTGAGGCGGTGGTCAGGGTGGATTCGGCGGCTTGAGGGGCTTGTTGGGCTCAATCGGCTTGCTGGGGTTGCCGGGCCCACCAGGTTGTCGGGAATGGTTGACCGGATTGTGGCAGCTGCGGCGCAATACCGAAGGAAAAGGCCCCACCCATGCTAGCCAGGTTTTCAGGCTATACCGCCAGCGCCATATCGGAGTGGCACACAATAGCTGACCGTTAGTTGCATCTTGAGCCCTATAAAAAGCGGCCACCCCCGGCAGCCGCCCTTCTCTCCTGTCTCAAGCCGCTTGTGCTTCCTCCGACGCCTGATCCCGCCGCTCGAAAATCTCCCTTGCTGCGAACAGCGCGTTCAGCGCCGCCGGGAAGCCCGCATAGAGCGCCATCTGCATGAACACTTCGACGATCTCCTCGCGCGTGCAGCCGACGTTCAACGCCGCCTCGATATGCACCTTCAACTGCGGTTGCGCGCAGCCGAGCGTCGCCAGCGAGGCAATCGTCGCGATTTCTCGCGCCCGCAGATCGAGTTGCGGCCGGCTGTAAATATCGCCGAAGCCGAATTCGATCAGCAGCCGTCCAAAATCCGGCGCGATCGGCGCAAGCGCGGCGATCACCTGCTCGCCGGTCGAGCCGTCGATTTCCTTCAGTTTGTCCCAGCCTCGGGTGTAGCGATCGTTTTGTGCGTGTTCCATGGTGAGTCCTCGTCCGAATGCGAAAGTGATTGGGTTTCGTCGATCTGTCGTGTCGGCGTGCTCGCGGCGGGCGTCCGCCCAGCGGTCTCGTAATAGGCGATTTTGTCGATGATCGCGCCGAGATTGCTCTGCAACTCGGCGATCCGCGCCAAAACGGCATCCCGATGCGCCACCAGCAAGTCGCGGCGCTCACCCACCGTAGACTGACCTTCTGCCCGCAGCGCCGCGAACGCCTGCATCCCGGCGATCGGCATGCCGGTCGCCTTCAGACGCATCACGAACTGCAGCCAGTCGAGATCGGCCGGCGAATACAGGCGATGCCCCGCCTGCGTACGCCCGACCGCTCGAATCAGGCCGGCCTGCTCGTAATAGCGCAGCGTGTGAGTAGAGACGCCGATCGTTGCGGCGACCTCGCCGATGGTGAGTGCTTTTGACATTTTCGACATGACGGAACTCAGGTTAGGACTTCGAGTGCACTCTAAGTCAAGTAGAAGGCGCTGTCATTTATCTGCCTTGTCGTTATTTACGGAGGATCGATAAACTCATAACTGCTTAATCGCTAGGCAAAAGCTTCAAATATTGTCCAGCCTGATTTACTTGTCATGAATCGATCGGTATAAATCGTCGGCGTTTGCAAATAAGGGCGCGCAATTTGTTCTATGCTTAAGCGCAGCGCCTGCTGACAAGGTGCGTCGTCCCGAGTTTTCCCTTTGCGGCTAACTTTTTTTGCCCTCAATGGAGTGCTTGCCATGCTAAAGAAGCTTTTGATGCTTTGCGTTGCTTTGGCTTTGACGCTGTCGGCCGGATTTGCGGCAGCCGTCGAAGTAAATTCCGCCGATCAGGCGGCGCTCGAATCGGTCAAGGGTATCGGGCCGGTGCATGCGAAAGCGATCATCGACGAACGCACCAAAAACGGCCCGTTCAAGGATGCCGATGATCTCGCCACCCGCGTCAAAGGCATCGGCACCAAATCGGTGACCAATCTCGAAGCAGCCGGTCTGACGATCAACGGCTCGTCCACGCCGCCTACGGGCGCCAAGGCTGCCTCGAAGTCCAGCAGCACCGCCAGCACCAAGGCGGCGCCGGCAGCCGCTCCTGCGGCGACCACCGCGGCGACGACAACAGCACCAGCGGCGCCTGCCGATGCATCCGGCACCAAAGCATCGAAGTCGAAGAAGAAGAGCAAGGCCGCGGCATCCGACGCAGCGGCAGCTTCCGCGCCGGCCACAGCGGCCGCTGCGAGCGCGCCGGCCGACGCGTCCGGCACCAAGGCTTCGAAGAAGAAGGCGAAGAAGAGCAAGGCTGCATCGGCTGCGGCAGCCTCTGGCGGGGCGTAAATCGGGTTGAGTACCGGCCGCATGGCGGCCGCGCTGGTCACGTGCGATACGCGCGTGATGCACACGTAAGCGCGGCCCCGCTCCCGGCTACCTTCCTTCCACCGGCGCCGCGCGACCGTGCGGCGTTTTCACCCGCTGACTCGTCAAACACGGGTCGGCATTCAAGAGAGACCGTCATGAGCCTACTCGACACTATCGGTTCCCTGGTTGGCAAATCGCCTGAAGGCGGTGGCCAGCAAGCCCTCATTTCAGCCGCGCTGGAATTCGTCAACAACCAGCCGGGCGGCCTGAACGGCCTGATCAGCAGCTTCAAGGAAAAGGGGCTCGGCGACGTCGTGTCGTCGTGGGTCAGCAACGGCGAGAACCAGGCGATCTCGCCCGACGCTCTGCACAGCGTGCTTGGGTCGGACGTCGTCACCAACCTCGCAGCGAAGGCCGGCGTGCAACCGGATCAGGTCACCGGTCTGCTGTCGCAGATTCTGCCGCACGTTGTCAACGCGGCCACGCCCGACGGCGAAGTCCCCGCCGAAGGCAAACTGAATTCGACGACCGTGCTCGGCGCGCTCGGCGGCCTGTCGGCGCTATTCGGCAAGGGCAACGCGTAAGTAAGCTCGTCACCCGTCACCGCCCTGTAGCAGACGAAAGCAGGCGAAAAAAAGCGGCAACGAAGTCACCTTCGTTGCCGCTTTTTAACGTTGGATGGAACGGCCCATCTCTGCCGTTCCATCCTTAGCCCAACGCGTTTCGCTTAGTGCACGACGCGGTCGAACACCAGCTTGCCGTCTTCCACTTCGACCGGAATCACATCCTTCGGACCGAACTTGCCGGCGAGTATCAGCTTGGCGACCGGGTTCTCGATCTCCTGCTGGATTGCGCGCTTTAGCGGCCGCGCCCCGAACAGCGGATCGTAGCCGACCTTGCCGACGTGCTCGAGCGCCGCGTCCGACACCACCAATTGCATGTCGAGCTTGGCAAGCCGTTCGTGCAGACGTTGCAGCTGAATCCGCGCGATCGACTGGATGTTCGAACGGTCGAGCGCATGGAACACCACGACGTCGTCGATCCGGTTCAGGAACTCGGGCCGGAAGTGCAGCTTCACTTCTTCCCAGACCGCATCCTTCACCGCTTCCTGCGGCTCGCCGACCATCGCCTGGATCACCTGCGAACCGAGGTTCGACGTCATCACGATCACCGTGTTCTTGAAGTCCACGGTACGGCCCTGGCCATCGGTCATGCGGCCGTCGTCGAGCACTTGCAGCAGGACGTTGAACACGTCCGGATGCGCCTTCTCGATTTCGTCGAGCAGGATCACGCTGTACGGCTTGCGGCGCACGGCTTCGGTCAGGTAACCGCCTTCCTCGTAGCCGACGTAGCCCGGCGGCGCACCAATCAAACGCGCGACGCTATGCTTCTCCATGAATTCGCTCATGTCGATACGGATCAGATGATCTTCCGAATCGAACAGGAACGACGCCAGCGCCTTGCACAGTTCGGTCTTGCCCACGCCGGTCGGCCCGAGGAACAGAAACGAGCCATACGGCCGGTTCGGATCCGCAAGACCCGCGCGTGAACGACGAATCGCGTCGGCCACCGCGGTGATCGCTTCGTCCTGACCGACCACGCGGTCGTGCAGTTTCTCTTCGATCTGCAGCAGTTTTTCGCGCTCGCCCTGCATCATGCGCGACACCGGAATGCCAGTGGAACGCGAGACGACTTCAGCGATTTCTTCCGCGCCGACCTGCGTGCGCAACAGACGTGGACGCGTCGGATTGTTCTGCTCCTTCGCTTCGGCCTGAGTCACTTCCTTCAACTGCGCTTCAAGACCCGGCAGCTTGCCGTACTGCAACTCGGCGACCTTCTCCAGCTTGCCTTCACGCTGCAAGCGAACGATTTCCGCGCGCGTTTTTTCGATGTCTTCCTTCAACTGCGCGCTGCCCTGCACAGCCGCTTTTTCCGCGGTCCAGATTTCTTCGAGGTCCGAATATTCACGATCCAGCCGCTCGATTTCTTCTTCGATCAGTTGCAGACGCTTTTGCGACGCTTCGTCCTTTTCCTTCTTGACGGCTTCGCGCTCGATCTTCAACTGGATCAAACGACGGTCGAGCCGATCCATTTCTTCCGGCTTCGAGTCGATTTCCATCTTGATCTTCGAAGCGGCTTCGTCGATCAGGTCGATGGCCTTGTCCGGCAAAAAGCGATCCGTGATGTAGCGATGTGACAGTTCGGCTGCCGCGACGATCGCCGGGTCGGTAATGTCGACGCCATGATGCAGCTCGTACTTTTCCTGCAAACCGCGCAGGATCGCGATGGTGGCTTCAACCGACGGTTCGTCGACCAGCACCTTCTGGAAGCGGCGCTCGAGCGCGGCATCTTTTTCGATGTACTTGCGATATTCATCGAGCGTGGTGGCGCCGACGCAATGCAGTTCGCCGCGCGAGAGCGCCGGCTTGAGCATGTTGCCCGCGTCCATTGCGCCTTCGGCCTTGCCCGCACCGACCATCGTGTGAATTTCGTCGATGAAGACGATGGTCTGGCCTTCGTCCTTGGCGATGTCGCTCAGCACGGCCTTCAGGCGTTCTTCGAACTCGCCGCGGTATTTCGCGCCCGCCAGCAACGCTGCCATGTCCAACGACAGCACGCGCTTGCCCTTGAGCGTTTCCGGCACTTCGCCGTTGACGATACGCTGCGCGAGACCTTCCACGATCGCGGTCTTGCCCACGCCCGGCTCGCCGATCAGCACCGGATTGTTCTTGGTGCGGCGTTGCAGGATCTGGATCGAGCGGCGAATTTCGTCGTCACGGCCGATCACGGGGTCGAGCTTGCCGGCCCGCGCACGCTCGGTCAGGTCGACGGTGTACTTTTTCAACGCTTCACGCTGGCTTTCGGCGTCCTGGCTATGCACTTGCGAACCGCCGCGCACCGCCGCGATCGCGCTTTCCAGCGACTTGCGCGACAGGCCGTGCTGACGCGCCAGACGCCCGGCCTCGCCTTTGTCGTCGGCAACCGCGAGCAGGAACATCTCGCTCGCGATGAATGTGTCGTTGAGTTTTTGTGCTTCCTTGTCCGCCTGGTTCAGCAAGCCGGTCAGTTCGCGGCCGATCTGCACGTTGCCATCGGTGCCCTGCACTTGCGGCAGGCGCGTAATGGCATCGTTCAGCGCAGTTTGCAGCGCCTGAACATGCACGCCGGCACGCGAGAGCAGCGAACGCGCCGACCCATCCTGCTGGGCGACGAGCGCCGAGAGGACATGAACCGGTTCGATGTATTGATTGTCGTGACCGACGGCCAGACTCTGCGCGTCGGCCAGTGCTTCCTGGAATTTAGTAGTAAGTTTGTCGATTCTCATCAAGAGACCTCCAATTTCAATTACCACCAAATTGAGGCGTTTTACGCAGGTTTCAAGCGTTTTTTTGCAATCAGCAACAACTATTTAACATTTGACGCGCGAGAACTTGCCCGCAGGTTTCAGGAAGCCGGCGTGGCGCCGCCAGTGGAAGCAACCGGCACGATCGGAATGACGGTGCTCAAACCCAGCAGCGCAGCCAGCGGGCCGTGCGGCTCTGCAACCTCGCCGATGGTGTGACGATCGAGTTCGGCCAGGAACGCGTTGCGCGCCGCCTCGAGCGCGCCGCGCAGACGGCAGTGCGATGTAATGACACAGGCCCGGCGCTCGCTTTGCTGCTCCGGGAAGCAGCCGACCAGCGCAAAGTCGCTTTCCGTGGCCCGCACGATTTCGCCCACCGTCAACGCGCTGGTTTGTTCGGCCAGCCGCAGGCCGCCGTTACGCCCGCGCACCGTCTCGACCCAGCCGAGTTCGCCGAGTTGCTGCACCACCTTCATCAAATGGTTCTTGGAGATCCCGTACGCGTCCGAGATGTCCTGAATGGTCGATAAGCCTTCACCGCGGACGGTGAGGTACAGCAGGACGCGTAGTGAGTAATCCGTATAGTCGGTCAGTCTCATAAGTGCAGGTGCCACGATGAGCGCAAGCCGCGATCCGGGGGATAACCGCGTCGATGCAAGGGTTGCCGGGGGCCGTCGCTTCGCCATAAGATGCTGGCGCTACGCATGTTTTCTTATTTTGCGCTGACAGTCGGTGTTTGTCTTTCGGCAGTAATGGTAACGTTTCCCGCACGGGCCATTCATACGAAAAGCGGGGCATTCGTGGCCTACTTCCTTTTGTTTGGACACAGTTTGAGGTCATTCCTGACGGTCTGTGGCGCCATGTGGCGATTCATAATGAATAACGACTTTATCTGGAATTTGCATGAATCCGTCTTTTCCCGCCGCACCGGTTGTCGAGCGCGCCGCCGAGCCTACTGAGGCGAATATTCGCGAGCTCGTCTACGGTTTTTACGACCGGGTGCGCGCCGATCCGCTGCTGGGCCCCGTGTTCGAGGCGACGCTGGCGGGCCGCTGGGACGACCACCTGCCCAAGATGTGCACCTTCTGGGGCAGTCTGGTGCTGGGCGCAAAGCAATACCGCGGCAATGTGCAGCAGGCGCATCAGCCGCTCGAGGGCGTCGAGCCGCAGCATTTCAGCCGCTGGCTGTACCTGTTCCTGGATACGGTGGAGTCGCGTTATCAGCCGGCTGCCGCGGTCCGCTTCATGGAGCCGGCGCTGCGTATCGCGCAGAGTTTGCAGCTGAGCCGCTTCGGCTGGGATTACAAGATTCCGGCGGAGCAGCAGGCGTTGCTGGAGCGGGTCGCGCCAAAGCGGCGGCGGGACGATGACTCGGACGAAGCGCATGCGCCGGGCGCCTCGGCGCGGCGACCGGGTGAGCCGTTTCCGACCAGGATCATCGGCAAGGGGAAGACTGACTGACCGGGCGCCCGCCTAATCCTCTTCCTCGTTACCCGGTTCGATGCCCCAACGGGCCAGCGCCGCATCGTCGGCGACGCGGGCATCCACCCAGCGCTCGCCCTCTTCGGTTTTCTCTTTCTTCCAGAACGGCGCCTGGGTCTTCAGATAGTCCATCACGAACTCACACGACGCGAAGGCGTCGCCCCGATGCGCGGCGGTGGTCGCCACCAGCACGATCTGGTCGAGCGGATAAAGCTTGCCGACCCGATGCACGATCAGCACCTCGATCCCCGGCCAACGCTCGCGCGCGCTCACGACGATCGCTTCCAGCGACTTCTCCGTCATGCCCGGATAGTGTTCGAGCTCCATGGTTTCGACCGTGCTGCCGTCGTTCAGATCGCGCACGGTGCCGACAAAACAGGCCACCGCGCCGATTTTCGGATTGCGCGCGCGCAACGCGGCGACCTCGGCGGTGAGGTCGAAGTCTTCCGTCTGGACACGAACGGGCATCTCTGGCTCCTGGGCGGCTTGGCGAGGTTTAGCGTGACACGGCAGGTTTTTTAGCGGCGATCCAGCGCGTTTCAACCGCCGGTGACGGGCGGAAAGAACGCGACCTCGCAGCCTTCGGTGACGCGTGTGCCGGCATCGGTCATCACGTGATTGCAGGCCATGCGCAGCGCGCGGCCTTCGGCAAGGGTATCGGCCCAGATGCCGCCGCGCACGCGCAACCAGGCACGCACGTCGCCGACGGTCGCGATGCCGTCTGGCAGATCGACCGTTTCGTCGGCGGTTTCGAGCGCTTCGCGCACGCTTGCAAAATATCGGAGTTGAATCTTCATCGGGAAACCGCCGGCTGTGGCGGGCCTCAGTTCAGCAATTCGGAAAAAGGGATGAAACGCACGGTCTCGCCGGCGCTGATCGCATGATTCGGCGGATTGTCGATCAGGCCGTCGCCCCACACGGTCGACGTCAGCACTGCCGAGCTCTGATTCGGAAACAGATCGAGGCCGCCGGCCGGATTGATGCGCGCGCGCAGGAATTCGTTGCGCCGGTCGGCCTTCTTCTGCGTGAAATCCGCGCGCAAAGACAGCGCGCGCGGCTCAACTGTCTGCATGCCGGCCAGAAGCAGGACGAACGGGCGAACGAACAGTAAAAAGGTCGCGAAGCTGGAAACCGGATTGCCCGGCAGGCCAATGAAGAAGGTTTCGGCTGAAGCTGTCGCAGCCGCATCTGCCTGCTGCGCGGCACGGCGCACCGCGCCGAAGGCGAGTGGTTTGCCGGGTTTCATCGCGATCTGCCACATCGACAGGCGCCCCTCCGCCTCGACCGCCGGCTTGACGTGATCTTCCTCGCCGACCGACACGCCGCCGCAGGTAAGGATCAGATCGTGCGCTTGCGCGGCTTCACGTAACGTCGCGCGAGTCGCGTCGAGTTTATCGGGGACGATGCCGTAGTCGGTTACCTCACAGCCGAGCTTTTCCAGCAGGCCGCGCAGCGTGAAACGGTTCGAGTTGTAGATCGCGCCGGGTTTCAACGGTTCGCCAGGCATGGTCAGTTCGTCGCCGGTGAAGAACACGGCGACTTTTACGCGGCGGCGCACCTTGAGTTCGGCGCAACCGACTGACGCGGCGAGTCCCAATGCTTGCGGTGTCAGGCGAGTGCCCGCTGGCAGGATGATCGAGCCGCTGCGGATGTCCGCGCCTTGGGCTGTGATCCATTCGCCGGGTGCCGGGCTGTGGAGGATCGTGACTTCGTTGCCGGCGGCCTCGGTTTGCTCCTGCATCACGATGGCGTCGGCGCCTGGCGGCACCGTAGCGCCGGTGAAGATGCGGGCTGCCGTGCCGGGTTTTAACGGCTCGGGTGCGTGGCCAGCTGGAATGCGTTGCGAAACTGGCAGGCGGCGGTCGCCATCGGTTGCCAGATCTTCTGTGCGGATCGCGTAGCCGTCCATTGAACTGGTGTTCATGGGGGGGACGTCGAGCGGCGAAATAACGTCTGCCGATAGCACGCGGTTGAGGGCGTCTAGCGTGGGGATCGATTCTGTGCCGGGGATTGGGCTCGCTGCGCTGAGCAAGGTCGCCAACGCTTCGGCAGTGGAGAGCATCGGGGCGCGGGGCGTTGGGGTGGACATCTTCTGGTCTCGAAGCCGCTGGTTAAAGGAATATTGTAGCGGTCGAGCGTGGGGGCCGGTGGCGGGTGGGTGTTATGGTGGTTTTTTTGCCTGCTCGGCGGTTGTTTGTCCGTGTTCCTGGGGCTTGGGGCTTTCCTTGTTCTGGCTTTGGTGCCTTTCCTTGCATTGTTAGTGGTCTATTAGCGTTGCCCCTGTGCGGGGCGGCACTTACTTTCTTTGCCGCCGCAAAGAAAGATAAGCAAAGAAAGCGGCTCAAACCGCTAATGCTAAGTGGGCACCGTGGTCTGCCACGGGTAGTGGTGCATCTGGAATCTGTGTTCGTGCACCTGCATGCGCTTGTGACAAGGGCGTCATACTTCCGGCGGCGCTGCGCGCGCCGACGAGTATTTCTTTAAACCAATCTCCCCATCGCCCCCCGGCATCGAGCGTGACACCGTCGCGCTCGATGCTCGCGGTGTTATTCGCTCGTGTTTGCGACGATGTAGTCTTTCACGCGCTGCGCGTCTGCCGGGAGTACTTCGAATCGCTGCGGCAGCGATTCCAGGCCCGAGAATGCGGCGGGGCGCTCCGGTTCGCGTAGTAGCGCTTCGCGGATCGTTTCGCCGAACTTGATCGGTTGCGCCGTCTCCAGCACGATCATCGGGATGCCGGCCTGCAAATGCTCGCGTGCCACCTTCAGGCCGTCTGCCGTGTGCGTGTCGATCATCGTGTCGTAACGCTCGAAGACGTCGCGGATCGCGTCCACGCGGTCCTCGTGGCTGCTGCGGCCCGATACGAAACCAAACTCCTTCACACGCGCAAAATCACCGCTTGCCGCCAGGTCGAAACCGCCCTTCTCTTCGACGTCGCGGAACAGTTGCAGCACGCGCGCCGGGTCGCGGCCCAGCAGGTCGAACACGAAACGCTCGAAGTTCGATGCCTTCGAAATGTCCATGCTCGGGCTGCTCGTGTGGTACGTCTCAGCGGCCTTGCGCACGCGGTAGATGCCGGTGCGGAAGAACTCGTCCAGTACGTCGTTTTCGTTCGTCGCGACTACCAGCTTCTCGATCGGCAAACCCATCATGCGCGCGATGTGACCGGCGCACACATTGCCGAAATTGCCCGACGGCACCGTGAACGAGACGCGCTCCTCATTTGACTTCGTCGCGGCAAAATAGCCCTTGAAGTAGTACACGACTTGCGCCACCACACGCGCCCAGTTGATCGAGTTGACCGTGCCGATCTTGTACTTCGCCTTGAACGCGTGGTCGTTCGAGACCGCCTTCACGATATCCTGGGCGTCGTCGAACACGCCTTCGACCGCGATGTTGAAAATGTTCGGGTCCTGCAGGCTGTACATCTGTGCAGTCTGGAACGCGCTCATCTTCTTGTGCGGCGAGAGCATGAAGACGCTGATGCCTTTCTTGCCGCGCATCGCGTATTCCGCTGCGCTGCCGGTGTCGCCCGAGGTTGCGCCCAAGATGTTCAGCGTCTCGCCGTGTCTGGCCAGCGCGTACTCGAACAGGTTGCCGATCAGTTGCATCGCCATGTCCTTGAACGCGAGCGTCGGACCGTTCGACAGTTCCAGTAGCGACAGCGGCGCGCCGTTCTCGACGCCCAGCGTCTTCAAAGGCGTGATCTGCGCGGCGCTTTCGTCGTCGCGCACGTGGCAATACGTCTCGGCCGTGTAGGTCTTGCGCGTCAGCGCGCGCAGGTCTTCAGCAGGAATGTCGTCGCTGAATTTCGACAGGATTTCGAACGCGAGATCCGCGTACGGCAGCGTGCGCCAGCGCGCCAGTTCGTCAGCCGTGACGCGCGGATATTCCGCCGGCAGATACAGGCCGCCGTCTTTCGCAAGACCGCCCAGCAGAATGTCGGAAAACGTATGGCGCTCGCCGGCTCCGGCGCCGCGCGTAGAGAGGTAGTTCATATTCGGCCTAGTTCAGCGCTTCCATGCGCAGCTTCGTGACTTGCGAGACAACGGTCTTCAACGCTTCGATCGTCTTGATCGCCGCGTTGACGTTCTTTTCAACCGTTTCGTGCGTAATCAGGATGATGTCGGTTTCGCCCTTGCCGTTCGCGTCGACCTGCTCCGATTCCTTCTGCAGCAGCGCGTCGATCGAAATGCCCCGATCCGCGAGGATGCGCGTGATGTCGGCCAGCACGCCCGTCACGTCAGCCACGCGCAGGCGCAGGTAGTAGCCGCTCGTCACTTCGTCGATCGGCAGGATCGGCGTGCTCGACAGGCTGTCCGGCTGGAACGCCAGATGCGGCACGCGATGCTCCGGGTCCGCCGTATGCAGACGCGTCACGTCGACCAGATCGGCCACCACGGCGGATGCCGTCGGCTCCGCGCCCGCGCCCTTGCCGTAGTACAGCGTGGAGCCCACCGCGTCGCCGTGCACGACGACCGCGTTCATCGCGCCTTCCACGTTCGCCAGCAGGCGTTTTTCCGGAATCAGCGTGGGATGCACGCGCAATTCGATGCCTTTGTCCGTACGGCGCGAGATGCCAAGCAGCTTGATGCGGTAGCCAAGTTCTTCAGCATATTTGATGTCGATTGCCGCCAGTTTGCTGATGCCTTCGACGTACGCCTTGTCGAATTGCACCGGCACGCCGAACGCGATCGCGCTCATGATCGTCGCCTTGTGGGCGGCGTCCACGCCTTCGATGTCGAAGGTCGGATCGGCTTCCGCGTAACCCAGCTCCTGGGCGGCCTTCAAGGCGGTCGCGAAGTCGAGCCCGCGGTCGCGCATCTCCGAGAGGATGTAGTTCGTCGTGCCGTTGATGATGCCGGCGATGTACTGGATGCGATTGGCCGTGAGCCCTTCGCGCAGCGCCTTGATGATCGGAATGCCACCCGCCACCGCCGCCTCGAACGCCACCATCACGCCGTTGGCGCGCGCCGCTTCGAAAATCTCCGTACCGTGCACGGCGAGCAGCGCCTTGTTGGCGGTGACCACATGCTTGCGGTTCTTGATCGCGCGTAGGACGAGGTCGCGCGCAACGCCCGTGCCGCCGATCATTTCCGCCACGATATCGATCGACGGATCGTCCACCACCGCGTTGAAGTCATCGGTCAGCGCCACGGTGCCGGCTTCGCTGCCGAGTGCCGCAGTCGCCTTGGCGGGATTGCGCACGGCAATGCGCGCAATCTCGATGCCGCGGCCCGCGCGGCGTTTGATTTCTTCCTGATTGCGGCGCAGTACCGTGAAGGTGCCGCTGCCTACCGTGCCGAAGCCCAGCAGTCCAACTTTGATCGGTTCCATGCAGCGTGTGTTTTCGAGTAAGGGATTAAAAGGAAACTGGGGCCGACAGCGGCGCGCGCCGGGCGCGCCGTCCATCTCAAGCCGTGTGGCGTTTGCGGTAGCCGTCGAGGAAGCGCGCGATCCGGTTGATCGAATCCGCGAGGTCGTCCACGTTCGGCAGGAACACGACGCGGAAGTGATCCGGCGTCTTCCAGTTGAAACCGGTGCCTTGAACCAGCAGCACGCGCTCTTCCAGCAGGAGGTCGAGGATGAACTGCTGGTCGTCCTGGATCGGATAAATCTTCGGATCGAGGCGCGGGAACATATACAGCGCAGCCTCGGGCTTCACGCAACTCACGCCGGGGATGGCCGTCAGCATGTCATACGCGAGTTCGCGCTGTTTGTACAGGCGCCCGCTCGGCACGATCAGGTCGTTGATGCTCTGATAGCCGCCGAGCGCGGTCTGGATCGCGTACTGGCCGGGCACGTTCGGACACAGCCGCATCGAGGCCAGAATGCCGAGCCCTTCGAAGTAGTCTTTGCCATTGCGGCGATTCTCGCCGGTCAGGCCCGAAATGAACATCCAGCCTGCGCGGTAGCCGCACGAACGGTAACTCTTCGAGAGGCTGTTAAATGTGACAGTGAGCACGTCTTCTGAGAGCGCAGCCACTGACGTGTGCTTCTTGCCGTCGTAGACGATCTTGTCGTAGACCTCGTCGGCAAAGATCACGAGGCCATGCTGGCGGGCGATCTCGATCAGGCCGAGCAGTAGTTCGTCCGAGTACAGCGCGCCGGTGGGGTTGTTCGGATTGATGACGACGAGCGCACGCGTATTCGGTGTGATTTTCGCGCGAATGTCGTCCAGATCGGGCATCCAGCTATTCGATTCGTCACAGATGTAATGCACCGGCGTGCCGCCCGAAAGGCTGACGCCCGCGGTCCACAACGGGTAGTCCGGCGCGGGCAGCAAGACTTCGTCGCCGTCGTTCAGGAGGCCCTGCAGCGCCATCACAATCAGCTCGGAGGCACCGTTGCCGATGTAAATGTCGTCCAGTTCGACGCCGTGCACGCCCTTTTGCTGCGTGTAATGCATGATCGCCTTGCGCGCGGCGAACACACCCTTGGAATCCGAGTAGCCGGACGAGCCCGGCAGATTCAGGATCATGTCCTGGATGATTTCATCCGGCGCGTCAAAGCCGAACGGCGCGAGATTGCCGATGTTCAGCTTGATGATGCGGTGGCCCTCTTCTTCGAGGCGCTTCGCATGTTCGAGGACGGGCCCGCGAATGTCGTAGCAGACATTCAACAACTTGTTGGATTTGAGAATCGGTTTCACGGCGGGCACTTCATCCTGTTGATGGGCTTGGGCGAACAAGCGGGGGCGGAAAAACCGGGACCCGGGCAAGTCCGCCGATACGGGGAATTATGACGCGGCACGCTCGCCAGAGACGAGAAAAGCAGACGAAATGCAGGCAAAACCAGGGCAGGTAGCCGATGGGCCGCGCCCGTCCTCTCAGGGCGGCTTATGACAGCACATGAGGGGGCACTCGAGCGAGGGGCGCCGCAAGGCGGCTAAAAAGTTATAATTTAGCGGATTTTGGCCGACTTCCGCAATGCACCAACCGCAACGGCAAGGCTTTTCGGCCGCTTCTGTGTCACTCGCTGTGCCACTCGCGTGTCCCACTCGCGTCAAACCGCCCTGCTTCCGTTCTGCCAGGTCAGGCCGCCAACACGCATGATGTCTCACGACGACTTCGGAAAACGAATTTGAAATTACATCAGGATTCCAGCGGCGCCCTCAATACTGTCACCGGTTACGGCGCCGGCTATGTCGAAATCAATCTGGTGCGCCACGCCGGCAGCATTCTCCTGCTGCCGGAAGCCCCGGTTATCCCCTGGCCCGTCTCCTCGTTCGAAGACCTGAGCGCCGAGCACTTCGCCATGCTGGTGGACGCCGCGCCCGAAGTGGTCATATTCGGCAGCGGTGAGCGCCTGCGCTTTCCCCATCCGCGCCTGACCGCCGCGCTCACCGCCAAACGCATCGGCGTCGAAACGATGGACTTCAAGGCCGCCTGCCGCACCTACAACATTCTGATGGCCGAGGGCCGCAAGGTCGCGGCCGCGTTGCTGATCGAAGGCTAGAGGCGGCGGGCAGCGAGCGTTTGCCTGACGTGCCGACAGCGGCCGCGAGGCATGGCAGCCGCCGCGTGCGCATCGCCGGACCGGCCGCGCGCCCTCGCCGCGCCACGGCCGATAACGTACACTGCGCGCCATTGGCGCCATGCTGGCGATCGCCATTTTCAGATAACACTGCCTCGCTGCCCACGCGGCGTCGCCAACAAGGTTGAAATTCATGAACGATACGCCGACGAGGCTACCGCTCAACCGCACCACGATCCTGCTGCTGGTGCTGGCCCTCGCCGTAATCTGGTTCGTGCCGCTCGGCTGGCGGCATCTGCTGCCGAGCGACGAAGGCCGCTACGCCGAAATGGCGCGCGAAATGTTCGTCACCGGCGACTGGATCACGCCGCGCTACAACGGCTACAAGTATTTTGAGAAGCCACCGCTGCAAACCTGGCTCAACGCGCTCACGTTCGCGTGGTTCGGCATCGGCGAATGGCAGGCGCGCCTCTACACCGCGCTGACGGGCTTTGCCGGCGTGCTGTTGATCGGTTTCACCGGTGCGCGCGTGTTCAATGCGGCGACCGGCGTGTTCGCGGCGATCGTGCTGGCCACGTCGCCGTACTGGAACCTGATGGGCCACTTCAACACGCTCGACATGGGCCTGTCGTTCTGGATGGAACTGACGCTCTGCGCGCTGCTGCTCGCGCAGCGCGCCAACCTGCCGACGGCCAACGTGCGGGCATGGATGTGGGTGTGCTGGGGGGCGATGGCGCTGGCGGTACTGTCCAAGGGCCTCGTCGGCGTGATCCTGCCAGGTGCGGTGCTGGTGCTGTACACCCTCGTCGCACGCGACTGGGCCGTATGGAAGCGCCTGCATCTGATCGGCGGCCTGATCGTCTTCTTCGCGATCGTCACGCCATGGTTCGTGCTGGTGCAGCAGCGCAACCCGGAATTCCTGAACTTCTTCTTCATCGTTCAACAATTCAAGCGCTATCTGACGCCTGAACAGAACCGCCCGGGGCCGTTCTACTATTTCGTGCCGGTGCTGCTGGTCGGCTTCCTGCCGTGGTTGTCGGTGACCTTCCAGAGCGTGCGCCATGCGTGGCGCCTGCCGCGCCAGCCGAACGGCTTCGCGCCGGTCACGCTGATGCTGGTGTGGACCGCGTTCATCTTTCTGTTCTTCAGCGCATCGCACTCCAAGCTGCTCTCGTACACGCTGCCGATCGCGCCGTCGATTGCCCTGGTGATCGGTATGTACCTGCCGCTCGTCACCCGTGACCAGTTGCGCCGCCATCTGGCCGGCTATGCGCTATTTCTCGTCGTGGCCGCGTTTGCCGCGCTGTTCATGGCGCGCTTCGGCAACGCGCGCAACCCGACCGAGCTGTACGTCGAATACCGCACCTGGGTGCTGGCCGCCCTCGGCGCTGCCTTCGTGGTCACGCTGTTCGCGCTGTGGCTGAACCGCCGCAGCCGCGCCGGCACGCTTGGCGCTGTCGCGAGCTTTGGCGCGGCATGGCTACTGCTCGGCACAATCGCAGGCACAGGTCACGACGTGTTCGGCCGCCTGAGTTCCGGCGCGCCGCTCGCGCCCGCGATCAAGGCCGAGATCGCGAAGTTGCCGGCCGATACGCCGTTCTATTCGGTCGGCGTGCTCGATCATACGATGCCGTTCTACGTCGACCACACGATGATCATGGTCGAACATCCGGACGAACTGGCGTTCGGCATATCCGTCGAACCGCAGAAATGGGTGCCGACGGTCGACGCGTGGGTCGAGCGCTGGAAGGCCGATCGCTATGCGCTCGCGCTGATCCCGCCGTCGACTTACGACAGGCTGCTCAAAGAGGGGCTGCCGATGCAGGTGATCGCTCGCGACTCCCGCCGGGTGGTGGTGGCGAAGCCCGCGGCGGTGGCCGCGCCCGCATCCGGCGGGGCGACGCAGAACGCACCGGCGCCCGACGCACCCGCGCCAGTGGAAAAACCACAACAATGACCCCATCTCAGGAACTGACCGTTCGATGAACCCGATTTCGCTCTTTTGTATCCTCGCAGGCGTCACGTTGAACGCCGGTGCGCAGTTGCTGCTCAAAGCCGGAACGAATGCCGTTGGACACTTCGAATTCACCCGTGCGAACATCCTGCCCATCGCCTTTCGCCTCGCGACCCAACCGCCGATCATCGGCGGGCTAGCCTGTTATGTGATCAGCGTGGGCGTATGGGTGATCGGACTCTCGCGGGTGGACGTGTCGATCGCCTATCCGATGCTGTCGCTCGGATACGTCGTCAACGCGTTCGCGGCGTGGTATCTATTCGGCGAAGTGATGTCGGTGCAGAAGCTGGTGGGGATCGGCGTCATCCTGATCGGCGTGGTCGTCCTGGCGCGCAGCTAGGCGGCACGGCCCCGGCAGCGCTGTGCCGGGCACGATTTATTACCGTTTATTGCGCTGCACCGATGCACGCGCCGCGAAAATGCCGGCGGAAAAAGATGCGGTAAGCCGGGCACCGCCGCCGGCTAAGTAAAACGTAAGCTTGGCCGCGGTAAGCTTGGCGGTTGCGCCCTTTTTAGTCGTGGCCTTGGGTTTGCGCGTAGTTTGTGATCTACTTCGCGCCCTTCGGGTTGCGCCCCTTTCAATCGAGCGAAGCATTCATGAGCCAGTCAACAGTCCCGTTTTTGCCGTTTGTCAAACCTGAGATCGATGAAGAAACGATTCAGGGCGTCGCCGACGTGCTCCGCTCCGGTTGGATCACCACCGGCCCGCAGAACCAGAAGTTCGAAGCGGCGTTGTCCGAGTTCTGCGGCGGCCGTCCGGTGCGCACCTTCAACTCCGGCACTGCGACGCTCGAAATCGGATTGCGCATCGCCGGTGTGGGCGAAGGCGACGAAGTCATCACCACCCCCGCCTCGTGGGTTGCGACCAGCAATGTGGTCTACGAAGTCGGCGCGACGCCAGTGTTCGTCGACATCGATCCGGTGACTCGCAACATCGACCTGGATCTGCTGGAAAAGGCCATCACGCCGCGCACCAAAGCGATCATTCCGGTGTACCTGTCGGGCCTGCCGGTCGACATGGACCGGCTGTACGAGATTGCCCGCGCCCACAAGCTGCGCGTGATCGAAGACGCAGCGCAGGCGTTCGGCTCGACGTGGAAAGGCGAGCGCATCGGCAAGCTCGGCGATATCGTCTCGTTCAGCTTTCACGCGAACAAGAATCTGACCTCGATCGAAGGCGGCGCACTGGTGCTGAACAATGAGGAAGAAGCCATCCTCGCGCAGAAGTACCGCCTGCAAGGCATCACCCGCACCGGCTTTGACGGCATGGACTGCGACTTGCTCGGCGGCAAGTACAACCTGACGGACGTTGCCGCGCGCGTCGGCCTTGGCCAGATGCCGCATCTCGAACGCTTCATTGCGCAGCGCAAGAAACTGGCGCGCGCGTACTTCGCGGGCTTCGAAGGCGGCGCGGCGGCCAAACTGGGCGTCGGCCTGCCGCTGGCGGATTTTGAAAACAGCAACTGGCACATGTTCCTGATCACGCTGCCGCTCGAAAAACTCTCGATCGACCGCGCCGGCTTCATGGGTCAGTTGAAGGAACGCGGCATCGGTTCGGGCGTGCACTACCCGGCGATCCATCTGTTCTCGCTGTATCGCGCAAAGGGCTTCAAGGAGGGCATGTTCCCGCACGCGGAGCGCTATGGCGCCAGCACGGTCACGCTGCCGCTGTTCACGCTGATGAACGAGGGCGACGTGGAGCGGGTCTGCCGCGCGGTCAATGAAATTTGCGAACAATACGGAAAATAAGCGGAAATGATTTATTCGGAACATCGCGCCGTCGCACCGGAAGTGTCGATCATCATCCCG
Source organism: Paraburkholderia aspalathi (assembly GCF_900116445.1). Taxonomy (GTDB): domain Bacteria; phylum Pseudomonadota; class Gammaproteobacteria; order Burkholderiales; family Burkholderiaceae; genus Paraburkholderia; species Paraburkholderia aspalathi. The sequence continues at coordinate 396,527 of NZ_FPBH01000001.1, read as the reverse complement.
GTGTACAACGAAGAGGCCGGGCTGGCCGCGCTGTTCGCGCGACTCTACCCGGCGCTTGACGCGCTCGGCACCGGTTATGAAGTGATCTTCATCAACGACGGCAGCCGCGACAAATCCCCCGCGCTGCTCGCCGATCAGTTCCGCGCCCGGCCCGACACGACCCGTGTGATTCTGCTGAACGGCAACTACGGCCAGCACATGGCGATTCTGGCGGGCTTCGAGCAATCGCGCGGCGAGATCGTGATCACGCTCGACGCCGACCTGCAGAATCCGCCGGAAGAAATCGGCAAGCTGGTCAACAAGATGCGCGAAGGCTACGACTACGTCGGCACGATCCGACTGCAACGCCAGGACAGCTTGTGGCGCCGCAAGGCGTCGCGCGCAATGAACCGTCTGCGCGAGCGCATCACCCGCATCAAGATGACCGACCAGGGCTGCATGCTGCGCGCGTACAGCCGGCACATCATCGACACGATCAATCGCTGCGGTGAAATCAACACCTTCATTCCGGCACTCGCGTACACGTTCTCGCAGAATCCGGTCGAGATCGAAGTCGCGCACGAAGAGCGTTTTGCCGGCGAGTCGAAGTACTCACTGTATTCGCTGATCCGTTTGAATTTCGACCTCGTCACCGGTTTCTCGGTAGTGCCGCTGCAATGGCTATCGTTCATTGGCGTGATCCTGTCGCTCGGATCCGCGGCGCTGTTCGTGCTGCTGCTGATTCGGCGCTTTATCATCGGCGCGGAAGTGCAAGGTGTGTTCACGCTGTTCGCTGTCATCTTCTTCCTGCTTGGCGTGATCATCTTCGCGTTGGGCCTGCTGGGTGAATACATCGGCCGGATTTATCAGCAGGTGCGCGCGCGTCCGCGTTATCTGGTGCAGACGATTCTCGAGCAGCGCGACGGCACCACCGTGACCGAAGCGCCGCGTCAGGCGGTTGTGCAAGCCGTGCAGGCCGCGCCGCTGATCGATCAGGACCCAAATCCATGAAGCCGCGCGCCGTCGTTTTCGCGTATCACAACGTCGGCGTGCGCTGCCTGCAGGTGCTGCTCGCGCGTGGCGTCGACGTGGCGCTGGTCGTCACGCATGAGGACAGCCCGACCGAAAACATCTGGTTCGGCAGTGTCGCCTCGGTTGCGGCCGAGCACGGCATTCCCGTCGTCACGCCGGCCGATCCGAAGAACCCGGAACTGCGCGCCGCGGTGAGCGCCGCGCGCCCGGACTTCATCTTCTCGTTCTACTACCGCCACATGTTGCCGGTCGACCTGCTGGCGCTCGCCGCTCGGGGCGCTTACAACATGCACGGCTCGCTTCTGCCGAAGTACCGCGGCCGCGTGCCGACCAACTGGGCGGTGATCCACGGCGAAACCGAAACCGGCGCGACGCTGCACGAAATGGCCGCCAAACCCGACGCGGGCGCGATCATCGCGCAAACGCCGGTGCCGATCCTGCCCGACGACACCGCCGCGCAAGTGTTCGACAAGGTCACGGTGGCCGCGGAACAGACTTTGTGGCGCGTGCTCCCGGCGCTGCTCGCGGGCGAAGCGCCGCATCTGCCGAACGATCTGACGCACGGCAGCTACTATGGCGGGCGCAAGCCCGAAGACGGCCGGATCGACTGGACGCAAGCCGCGCAGCAGGTCTACAACCTGATCCGCGCGGTCGCGCCGCCCTATCCCGGCGCGTTTACGGATCTCGAAGGCCGCCGTTTCATCATCGCCCGTGCGCGTCTGGCCGCGCCCGGCGCGCTTCGCTCGGATTTGCCCCCGGGCCTGCACGTAAGCGATAATGCCGTTTTTGCGATATGCGGCGACGGTCGCTCGATCGCCATCCACGAATTGCGGCACCTGCACGACGGCAGCGAAACCGTCGTTACCCCGTCCGAATTCGCCCGGCTCATCCAAACTCCCCTCGAAACTCCCCGTTACTCATGAAAAAAGTCCTGATTCTGGGTGTGAACGGCTTCATTGGCCATCACCTGTCCAAACGCATTCTCGAAACGACCGATTGGGAAGTCTTCGGGATGGACATGCAGACCGAACGTCTGGGTGACCTGATCAACCATGAGCGGATGCACTTCTTCGAAGGCGACATCACGATCAACAAGGAGTGGGTGGAATATCACATCAAGAAGTGCGATGTGATCCTGCCGCTGGTCGCGATCGCCACGCCCGCCACGTACGTGAAGCAACCGCTGCGCGTGTTCGAACTCGACTTCGAAGCGAACCTGCCGATCGTGCGTTCGGCCGTCAAGTACGGTAAGCACCTCGTGTTCCCGTCGACCTCCGAGGTCTACGGCATGTGCACGGACGAGCAGTTCGATCCGGAAGAGTCGCAACTGTCGTACGGCCCGATCAACAAGCCGCGCTGGATCTACGCGTGCTCGAAGCAGTTGATGGACCGCGTGATCTGGGGTTACGGCATGGAAGGCCTGAACTTCACGCTGTTCCGTCCGTTCAACTGGATCGGCCCGGGCCTCGATTCGATCTACACGCCGAAGGAAGGCAGCTCGCGCGTGGTCACGCAGTTCCTCGGCCACATTGTGCGCGGCGAGAACATCAGCCTCGTGGACGGCGGCGCACAAAAGCGTGCGTTCACGGATATCGACGACGGCATCGGCGCGCTGATGAAGATCATCGAGAACAAGGACGGCGTCGCCACGGGCAAGATCTACAACATCGGCAACCCGACCAACAACTTCTCGGTGCGCGAGCTCGCGCACAAGATGTTGACGCTGGCCGCCGAATTCCCGGAATACGCCGAACTGGCCAAGAAGGTGCAGCTGGTCGAAACGTCCTCGGGCGCCTACTACGGTGCGGGCTACCAGGACGTGCAGAACCGCGTGCCGAAGATCGACAACACGATGCAGGAACTCGGCTGGGCGCCGAAGTCGACCTTCGACGAAGCGCTGCGCAAGATTTTCGAAGCGTATCGTGGCCATGTCGCCGAAGCGCGCGCCCTCGTCGAACAACAATAAGGCCTGATCCTTGGCTCGTATCGTCCTGAAGATCGACGTCGACACGCTGCGCGGCACCCGCGAAGGCGTGCCGAATCTCGCGCGCATCTTCGACCGCTTCAAGGCGCGCGCCACTTTCCTCTTCAGCCTCGGGCCCGACCACACCGGTTGGGCGATGCGCCGCGTGTTGCGGCCGGGCTTTCTGAAGAAGGTGTCGCGTACCTCGGTGGTCGAACATTACGGCATCAGGCAATTGATGTACGGCGTGCTGCTGCCGGGTCCGGATATCGGCGTGAAAACTGCCGCGGAAATGCGCGCGATTCACGAGGCCGGTTTCGAATGCGGCATCCACACCTGGGACCACGTGTACTGGCAGGACAACGTGCGTTCGCAAGATCAGGAGTGGACCGAGAAGCAGATGCAGAAGAGCTTCAACCGCTTCGTCGCGATCTTCGGCGCGCCGCCCGTCACGCACGGTGCGGCGGGCTGGCAGATGAACGGACATGCGTTCGAGCAGATCGACGCGTGGGGCATGCGCTACGCGTCCGACGGGCGCGGCCACTCGCCGTATCTGCCGATGGTCGACGGCCGGCAACTGTCGCACGTACAGATGCCCACCACGCTGCCCACGCTCGACGAAGTGCTGGGTGTGGATGGGGTCGACGAGCACACCGTCGCCGCATGGATGTTGAAGCACACCGAAAACAATCCGCACGATCAGGTGTTTACGCTGCACGCGGAGCTCGAAGGACAAAAGCTCGCGCCGATTTTCGAACAGCTGCTGGAAGGCTGGCGGGCGCAAGGTCATACCTTCGCGACCATGGGTGATTACTACGCCACGCTAGACCGCAGCACGCTGCCATCGTACCCTGTTACGTGGGGCGAAATTCCAGGTCGCTCCGGCGAGTTGATTGTCCAGCCCTGACTGGCCAATCTCTCGCCGGCACTGACGACCAGGCCGCGCGAGCGACCACCACACGCGCCAGTCGCCCTCCCCGAAAGCCTCGATGCCAGGCCGACGCCGCAGCAGTTGCAAGTGCAAATGCTGCGGCGTCGGCCATAACAACCGGAGAACCTCGTGCCCATCGCAGTCGACCAACCCATCCCCGACTTTACCGCCCCCGCAACCGGTGGCGAGATCACGCTGTCCAAGCTGCGGGGCAAGAAGGTGGTGCTGTATTTCTACCCGAAGGACAACACGCCGGGCTGCACGACCGAAGGTCTGCAATTCCGCGATCTGTATCCAAAGTTCAAGAAAGCCGGCGCGGAAATTCTCGGCGTGTCACGCGATAGCCTGCGCTCCCATGACAATTTCAAGGCAAAGCTCGAACTGCCGTTTCCGTTGATCTCGGACCCCGAAGAAACCTTGTGTGCGCTCTTCGGCGTCATGAAATTGAAGAAAATGTATGGCAAAGAAGTGCGTGGGATCGAACGCTCCACGTTCCTGATCGACGCCGAAGGCGTGCTGCGCCAGGAGTGGCGTGGCGTGAAAGTGCCAGGGCATGTCGATGACATTCTGGAGGCTGTACAAGCGCTTTGAGGCGCGTTATATTGGTTTCCAATGAGTGCCTGTCCACCCCACACTTTTCGTCGCTGCGCCGGACTTGACGGCCGTTTTATCGGCTCCGTCGAAGTCATGAGGCGCAACGCGATAACCGAAGGCGAGCCGCTTGTCCCGTACGCCGGGGCGGCGGCTTTTTTAATTGCGCTAAGCCGTGCGTTCACTCGGCCACGCGCTTCCGTTAAGGAGCCGATCGAAAACCAGGCGAACCGGCATCTCTAGACCGAATGCGCGCCTCCGGGCGCAAACTGCGTGCGCACTCACTGGCACCGGCAGAATGCGACAGGCGGCGCACGAAATGTGACCCGATTAATTCGAGGGAAACCATGCCTTTGCCTACCCCCCCCAGCAAGCTCGGCAATCTCCTGCCGCCTGACGAATACAAGGCCAAAGCCGCCACGCCGGCGCGCTCCGCCGCGAAGAAACAGGCAGTCGGAGGGGAATCAGCAGAGTCGGCCGATTACGGCCGCGCGAACGTCGCCACACCGATGGCGCACGCCGCCAATGCCGCGACCACGTTGCGGCCCGTGCCGGCATCGTCGGCCTCCCCTGCTGCGTCTGCATCCGCCGAGCAAGCTGCACCGGCGCGTGGACGCAAATCGAAGCAGACCGCCGCATTGCTGCAACCGGTTCCCGCTGCCCGTCCGCAAGCCGAGCCGGCAGTCGTTCCTACGCCTGCGGCCAAATCGCAGCCGGTCGTCGCGCGCGCGCCAAGCGCGAAAGACCCGGCCGCCAGCACGCCCGCAGCCGTGGCACCCAGCACGCGCGGCACCAGCAAGAAGCGCGGCGCGTCCACCGACCCGCTCGAAATGCAGAAGCTTTTCGTGCTCGACACGAACGTGCTGATGCACGATCCAAGCTGCCTGTTCCGTTTCGAGGAACACGACGTCTATCTGCCGATGATGACGTTGGAAGAACTCGACAACCACAAGAAGGGCATGTCCGAAGTCGCGCGTAACGCTCGCCAGGTGAGTCGTACGCTGGACGCGTTGGTGGCGAACGCCGGCAACATCTCTGACGGCATTTCGCTGGCGCGTCTCGGCAGCCGTGAGGCGTCCGGACGCCTGTACTTCCAGACCAAGCTCAACGCCATCGAGCCGGTCGAAGGCCTGCCGGATGGCAAGGCCGACAACCAGATTCTCGGCGTGGTGCGGGCGTTGCAGCGCGACCGGATGGATCGCCAGGTCGTGCTGGTGTCGAAAGACATCAACATGCGGATCAAGGCGCATGCACTCGGCCTGCCCGCGGAAGACTACTTCAACGACCAGGTGCTCGAAGACAGCGATCTGCTGTACTCGGGCATCCGCGCGCTGCCCCAGGATTTCTGGACCAAGCACGCGAAGGGCATGGAGAGCTGGCAGGACACCAAAACTGGCACCACGTATTACCGCGTGACGGGACCGCTCTGCGCCTCGATGCTGGTCAACGAATTCGTCTATCTGGAGCCGCAGAACGGCGAGCCGACGTTTCATGCGCTAGTACGCGAGCTGAACGGCAAGACGGCGCTGCTGCAGACCTTGCGCGACTACGGCCACCACAAGAACAACGTGTGGGGCATCACGGCGCGCAATCGCGAGCAGAACTTCGCGCTGAACCTGTTGATGAATCCGGAGATCGACTTCGTTACGCTGCTGGGTCAGGCCGGTACCGGCAAGACGCTGGTCGCGCTCGCGGCTGGTCTTGCCCAGGTGCTCGACGACAAGCGCTACAACGAGATCATCGTGACGCGCGCCACGGTGCCGGTCGGTGAAGACATCGGCTTTCTGCCGGGTACGGAAGAGGAAAAAATGCAGCCTTGGATGGGTGCATTCGACGACAACCTCGAAGTCCTGCAGAAAACCGACGATGCCGCCGGCGAATGGGGCCGCGCCGCGACTCAGGAGCTGATCCGCTCGCGCCTGAAGGTCAAGAGCATGAACTTCATGCGCGGCCGTACGTTCGTTGACAAGTATCTGATCATCGACGAGGCGCAAAACCTGACGCCGAAGCAGATGAAGACGCTGGTCACGCGAGCGGGTCCGGGCACGAAGATCATTTGTCTCGGCAATATCGCGCAAATCGATACGCCTTACCTGACAGAAGGCAGTTCGGGCTTGACGTACGTGGTCGACCGCTTCAAGGGCTGGGCGCACAGCGGGCATGTGACGCTGGCGCGCGGCGAGCGTTCGCGCCTGGCGGATTACGCGTCGGAGATCCTTTAAGTTTCAATGCTTTAGCTTCGGCTAGAAGCCGCGTCCGGGTCAGCCCGGACGCGGCTTTTTTATTGGGCACGCGTTCCCGCTGGGCAACACTTAGCGCACAAACTTCAAGTAAGTTATCAAGAATTCTTGCCTGAGCCAGGTTCGACGGGCTACCATCCGGAAATCGTCCGCCATTAAACGAGCGTTTACCGCTCCCTTCGTCTTCATGCGCCGACTCGCCTTTTCGCTGCTGACCGTTTTGCTGCTCGCCGCTTGCGCCGGTGCGCCGCAAAAGACGTCGCGCGGGCCGGGTTCATCTGTCGTGGTTACGAACGGCGCTTATCATGCGCCGCCGCCGGGCTTCCCGAATTTCGTCGACCACAGCATCGGGCGCGAGGAAATCTCGATCCAGGCGATGAGTCTGGTCGGCATTCCATACCGCTGGGGTGGTAATACGCCTGATAGCGGCTTCGATTGCAGCGGATTGGTTCGCTATGTGGTATCGCGCGCCGCTTCCGTGAATCTGCCTCGGACTACGGCGGATATGAGCGGCCGCGGCGAATCCATCGAACCGGATGAAATTGCGCCGGGCGATCTGATTTTCTTCAACACCACCGGACGCGCGCATTCGCACGTCGGCATTTATGTGGGCAAGCTGCGCTTCGTCAACGCGCCGTCGACAGGTGGCACCGTGCGGCTCGACTACCTGACCAATCCCTATTGGGCCAAGCGCTTCGACGGTATTCGTCGGGTAGCAGCGCCGGCTGCGACACCGGCGCCGTTCGATACGCCGAGCTATCAGGCTGCGGCGCCTCAACCCGAGCGTGTCGCGCCGGTGGCTCAGACTCAGTCGGCACCGGCTTATGCAGGTGTCGCGGTGGCGGCGCAAGCTTCGGGCTACTCCGCGAATTCTGCGGCGACGCGACCTTCGGGCTATGCGGGAGCTCCTGTTGCGGCGGAAGCTTCGAGTTATACCGCGGACCCTGTGGCGCCACAGCAAACGGCGCGTGTCGCGGCAACCACTCGTCCGCCGCTGACTGCAAGCGGTCAACCTACGGTGGCCGCGGCTGCGGCACCGCTAGCTGATCCGTTCGAACCCCCGCCGCCTGGTATGAGCGCCGCGCAGATGCAAGCGCGTGCGGCAGGCGCGGTGTCTCCCGGGTCTGTGTCGGCCGCTCAGGCGAATACGTATGACGCTGCTGCCGGCTCAGCGAATCAGCAGACGGCGGCTGCGCGTACTGAACCGCCAACGGTTACAGCTCGTACGCCTGATCCGATCGACGCCGCTGCCGATGCGTTCGAGCCGCCTCCTCCCGCTTCCGTCGCCGTGCGCCAGGCTCGGCAAGCGCAGCAAGCCGATGGGAATGCGGGCGTGCAGATCATGCGCGCCTCGACAGCAGCGCGTGGCATCCCTGCCCCGACGCAAACCACCGACGACCCGATCGCGCGCTTCGCCAACGGCAGTTACTAACGATTCAGTCAGTGGCGCGTGACGCACGGCTCGTCACTCATAGCGATGACCGTGCCGCCCGAATTCAGTCTCCCGGTAGCGCGCACACTCCTCACCTCGACTCTGCCCATCCCCGCTGCGCTGCCGATCTGCTATCGTCATCGATATTCTTCCGACAGCGGGTGATAAAGATGGATCTCGGGCTGAATGACAAGGTGGTGTTAATCACGGGCGGCAGCAAAGGGATCGGGTTCGCCTGCGCCCGGGCGTTCGCCCTCGAGGGCGCAAAAGTCGCGATCGTTTCGCGCGACCCCGCCAACCTCGCGCGCGCTTACGAACAGTTAAAGCAGGAGGGTCTGCACGTGCATCGCACCCGTGCCGACCTGCACGAACCGCACAGTGCTGCGGACATCGTCGAGGAAGTCAGCACCGCCGTCGGACCCATCGACATCTTGATCAACAGCGCCGGCGCAGCCCGCCGCTATGATCCAGAAACGCTGGACGCCGACGCGTTCCGCGCGACCATGGAAGCCAAGTATTTCCCCTACATCTACCCGCAGCAGGAAGTGCTGCGGCGCATGGCCGAGCGCGTCAAGGCCGGCGACGGCGCCGCACCCGGCACGATCGTCAACATCATCGGCATGGGCGGCAAAATCGCTAGCGACATCCATATCGCCGGCGGCGCCGCCAACGCCGCGCTGATGCTGGCCACCGTCGGCCTCGCCCACTACTACGCGCGCTACGGCATCCGCATCAACGCAATCAATCCGGGTTCAACACTGACCGAACGCGTCGAAGAAGCGGTCAGGCTGGAAGCGTCGCAGCAAGGCATCGAAAACGCGGACGCGCTGGCGCGCGGGCAGGCCAAGGTGCCGCTCGGACGCTATGCAAAACCGGAGGAAATCGCTGACGTCGCGCTGTTTCTGGCGAGCCGCCGCGCGAGCTATGTGACGGGCGCAATCGTCCCGATGGATGGAGGCAGCACACCGCTGATCTGAGCGGCGCGCTTTATTTGCAGCTTTAGGGGTGTGAGGCCCGGTGCTTTTGGCGCCGGGCTCCGAGACAGAGCTTTGAAGCCTGAAAACGCGCGGACGGCCTTTGTCGTCCGCACTGCATTTACAGGAAGCGATGGCCGAGCCACCAGGCAGCCGCGGAGAGCGCTGCGGAAGCCGGAATCGTCAGAATCCACGCCCAGACTATGTTGCCCGCTACTCCCCAACGCACCGCGCTCAACTTCTGCGTCGCGCCGACACCGACGATCGCGCCGGTAATCGTATGCGTGGTGGACACCGGAATGCCGAGCCACGACGCGGTGAAGAGCGTAATCGCCCCACCCGCCTCGGCGCAGAAACCGCCGACAGGCTTCAGCTTGGTGATCTTCTGGCCCATCGTACGGACAATCCGCCAGCCGCCGAACAACGTACCAACGCCCATCGACAGATAGCAGCCACCAATCACCCACAGCGGCGGTGCATCCGCGATCGACGACGCGTAGCCGGTCGCGATCAGCAACATCCAGATGATGCCGATGGTCTTCTGTGCGTCGTTACCGCCGTGGCCGAGGCTGTACAAGCCTGCGGACACCAGTTGCAGACGCCGGAAGCGTCGGTCGACCTTGCTCGGTGGTGTGCGGAAGTACATCCACGACACCGCCAGCATGAAGAACGAGCCAAGCACAAAACCGAGCAGCGGCGAGACGAAAATGAAGGCAACCGTCTTCATCAACCCGTCGATGTTGAGCGAACCCCAGCCCGACTTGGCGAGCGCCGCGCCCACCAGGCCGCCGATCAGCGCATGCGACGAGCTGGACGGAATACCGTAATGCCACGTGATGATGTTCCAGCCGATCGCCCCGACCAGCGCGCCGAAAATGACGTAGTGGTCAACGATATTCGGATCGATCGTGCCCTTGCCGACCGTCTGCGCCACCTTCAGGTGGAACACGAAATAGGCGATAACGTTGAATGCCGCCGCGAAGGCCACGGCCTGCTGCGGCTTCAGCACGCCGGTCGACACGACCGTGGCGATCGAATTCGCCGCGTCGTGGAAGCCGTTCATGAAGTCGAAAATCAGCGCGACGGCGACCAGGCCGGCAACGACCCAGATAGCGAGTTGTATCGATTGCATTATGCGTTTTCCAGCACGATGCCTTCGATGATGTTCGCCACGTCCTCACACTTGTCGGTGATCGTTTCGAGCAGTTCGTAAATGGCCTTCAGCTTGATCAGCGTCTTGACGTTGTCTTCTTCGCGGAAAAGCTTCGACATTGCCGAGCGCAGCACGCGGTCGGCTTCCGATTCCAGACGGTCGATGTCCTCGCACGCCTTCAGGATCTGGCTCGCCTGCTTCATGTCCGACAGCAGGCTGACGGCGAACTGCACACGCTCGGAGGTGGCCGTGCAGATATGCGCCAACTGGCTCGCCTCGGAGGTCACCGCCTGCACGTCGTACAGCGAGATAGCGGTGGCGACGTCCTCCATCAGATCGAGGATGTCGTCCATCGTGGTGATCAGCTTGTGGATCTCGTCGCGGTCGAGCGGCGTGATGAAGGTCTTGTGCAGCAGGTCGATGGTTTCGTGCGTGAGCTTGTCAGCGGCCTTTTCGGCCTTCTGCACGTTTTGCTTGTGGGTCTCGGCGTCCTGCAGGTTGTCGATCAGCAGTTCGAGTTCGCGGCTTGCTGAGACGATGCACGTTGCGTGCGCATTGAAAATTTCAAAGAACTTGCCCTCGGTGGGCATGAATCGACCGAACATTGGGATCCCGAAAATTGGTCACATTATGGCTGACATAAAACCGCCACATTGTACCGTTCCGGGATCGATGCCGCACTTTTGAAAGCACCGTTACAACAGTCCCAACAGTTATCTCCGCAGTTGTGTCTCTACTCGCTGTAGAAATTCTGCGCGCCGGCAAAATTGTCGAACTTCGTGAATTGGCCGTGGAACGTGAGCCGAACAGGGCCGATCGGACCATTCCGCTGTTTACCGATGATAATCTCCGCCGTGCCCTTGTCAGGGCTGTCCGGGTTGTAGACCTCATCGCGGTAAATGAACAGAATGACGTCCGCATCCTGCTCGATAGCGCCGGATTCACGCAAGTCGGACATGATCGGCCGCTTGTTCGGGCGCTGTTCTAGACCCCGGTTGAGCTGCGACAAGGCGATCACGGGTACGTCGAGTTCTTTGGCGAGACTCTTCAGCGAACGCGAGATTTCCGAGATTTCGGTCGCACGGTTTTCACCCGACGACGAACCGCTCATCAGCTGCAAATAGTCGATGATGATCAGGCCCAGCTTGCCGCACTGGCGCGACAGTCGACGCGCGCGCGAGCGCAGTTCCATCGGGTTCAAACCACCGGTTTCGTCGATGAAAATCTGCGCCTCGCTCATTTTCTGCACCGCGTGCGTGAGCTTCGGCCAATCCTCGTCAGTCAGACGCCCAGTCCGCATACGGTGCTGGTCGAGCCGGCCGACCGAGCCCAGCATACGCATGGTGAGCTGCGAGCCCGGCATTTCCATGGAGAACACGGCGACCGGCAGGCCATACTCGACCGCCACATACTCGCCGACGTTCATCGAAAACGCCGTCTTACCCATCGACGGGCGCCCTGCCACGATGATCAGCTCACCACCGTGCATGCCCGAAGTCATGCGATCCAGATCGACGAAGCCAGTCGGCGTGCCCGTCACATCGCTCGGATTCGCGGTGTGATACAGCGTGTCGATCCGCTCCACCACCTCGGTCAGGAGCGGCCCGATCTCCAGGAAGCCCTGCGTACCACGCGCGCCGTCTTCAGCAATCGAAAACACCTTCGATTCGGCTTCGTCCAGCAACTGGCGGACTTCCTTACCCTGCGGGTTGAAAGCGTCGGCGGAAATTTCGTCGGCCACGGATACGAGACGGCGCAGCACCGCGCGATCGCGCACGATTTCCGCATAGCGGCGGATATTGGCCGCGCTCGGCGTGTTCTGCGCCAGCGCGTTCAGGTACGCCAGACCGCCGACCTCTTCCGCCTTGCCCGAGGTGCCGAGCGCCTCGTACACGGTAATCACGTCGGCCGGACGCGTCGCCGCGATCAGCTTGCCGATGTGCTCGAAAATGATGCGGTGGTCGTATCGGTAAAAATCGCTCTGCGACAGGAAGTCGGCGATGCGGTCCCATGCCGCGTTGTCGAGCAGCAGGCCGCCCAGCACCGACTGCTCGGCTTCGATCGAATGCGGCGGGACTTTCAGCGACTCGATTTGGGGATCTTTGGACGGTGCGTTCATGGAGAGGAATTATCGGGTAAATGCGCGCGGAGGGAAATCAAAACCGATACTTCGATACATCGGAAACGGGCAACAAAAAAAGGCAGGGGCCGGTCACCCGGCCCCTGCCTTTTGCCAGTAACAACCTGGCAGATGCTAACTGATGCTTAGACGTGTTCGCCGATCACAGCCACGTTGACATCGACGAGAACGTCGGTGTGCAGCGAGATCTGAACAGCGTGGTCGCCAACCAGCTTCAGCGGGCCTTCCGGCAGACGCACTTGCGCCTTTTCCACTGCGAAGCCTTGCTTGACCAGTGCGTCAGCGATGTCCGCGTTCGTCACCGAACCGAACAGACGGCCGTCGACGCCAGCCTTCTGATTGATCTGAACTGTCGAGCCTGCCAGCTTTTCGCCTTGAGCTTGAGCGGCAGCCAGCTTTTCAGCGGCGATCTTTTCCAGTTCTGCACGGCGAACTTCGAATTCGGCCAGGGCTTCCTTCGTTGCACGGCGAGCTTGCTTGTTCGGGATCAGGAAGTTACGTGCGTAACCGTCCTTGACCTTCACGATATCGCCCAGGTTGCCCAGATTGACGACTTTTTCCAGAAGAATAATTTGCATTCGGATACTCCTTATCGCGTCGTCGGGTTAGGCCTTGTGCTGGTCGGTGTACGGCACCAGCGCGAGGAAACGTGCGCGCTTGATTGCTGTATCCAGCTGGCGTTGATAGTGCGACTTCGTACCCGTGAGACGCGCCGGCGTGATCTTGCCGTTTTCGCCGATGAAGTCCTTCAGCGTTTCGAGGTCCTTGTAGTCGATGTGATCGACGCCAGCGGCCGTGAAACGGCAGAACTTCTTGCGCTTGAAGAGCGGATTTTGTTGCTGACGACGCTTGTCGAATTTCTTACCAGTCGGGCGGGGCATGTTCAGTCCTTTCCAATGTCCTGCAATTCTGTGATGTGAAATACCAGAGTTCTTGCGTTGCGGTGCTTTTTCGCCAGAAAGCCTGTGAAGAGCGTTTCTACGCCCATCTGACAGCCTTCCAGCTTACCGCTCGCCTCACCTGCGGCTACCGCCTGCATGGTCAGTTCGACTTGCCGGGCAATACCGGCTTCGACGACTTCCGTGCGGTGGTGCAACGTGCAGCCTGCAATCGGAACGCCGGCGGGGGTATACCGCACCGGTTCGCGTTCAACGACGCTGGCCGTAAGTTGCAGCCGATTCATGTAGCCTTTGGCGAGAGCGACGCTTTCGTCTGGTAGCTTAAATAGTGTGTCTTAAGCCTGCGCTTCGGACGGTTGCGTAGCAGCCGACTTCTTGGCTTCTTCGCGCTGCACTTCCTTCATCATCGGCGACGGGCCGGTTTCGGCCTTCTTCATCTTGACGATCAGGTGACGCAGAACCGCGTCATTGAACTTGAATGCGTGTTCCAGCTCGTCGAGCGTGGTTTGGTCGCATTCGATGTTCATGCAGACGTAGTGAGCCTTCGCGAGTTTCTCGATCATGTAGGCCAGTTGGCGACGGCCCCAGTCTTCGATACGGTGGATCTGGCCACCGTGCGAGGTGATCGTGCTCTTGTAACGCTCGATCATGGCGGGCACTTGCTCGCTCTGATCGGGGTGCACAATAAAGACGATTTCATAATGACGCATACACACTCCTTGTGGACTTGTGGATTAGAGCCACCCGGGCGTCTGAACCGGTGTGGCAAGTGAGAAGCCAAAGAGTGTAACCCGATTAGGACCGGGTTGCAAGATATCCCGTTAATCCGGCGCCCGAATCGGGTGTGTTTTCAAGGGTTTAGGACGAAGCGGATAAACGGGGAACAAACGGGAACGCAAGGCCGCCACGCGTGCGCGCCCGGGAAAATCACGCCCGGAGCGCGCACACGAAGCCCGCTCAGCCCCCCTCGGTCTGCTCGCTGCCGCCCGCCAGACGGGCTTTCAGCGCCTTTTCGAGCCCACTGAGCGCGTCCGGCGCGGCGTCGGTGACCGCCCACCAGGTCATCCCCTGCGCGTTCCAGTGCGCAAGCGAGTAACCCTCGCGAGTCTGCGCCATCGAAAGCCCGGCGGCGGCTTCTGGTCCAGCATCGGCGGAGTGCGCTTCCGGAAACACATAGACGTCGATGATGTGCTTCTGATAGCGGTACACCAGCACCGCCACCCGCTGATGCGCGATGTAATCCAGCCGGCCGCCTTCAAGCGGAAAACCGCTCGCCGCGAGGTCCTCGACCGGCGGCGAATAGTCGATCCGGCCGTTGAACCATGGCTTGACCGTGTGCCGGTCAGTCGAAATGACGTCGATGTCGTGGCCGGACATTTGCGCCCGCACATGGCTTTCGACCAGTTCATCGGAGAACCCGCCACCTTGCGCGGGACGATGCTGGCTCATGGTCACGCCCACCGCCACCGCACCGAGCGCGACCACCAGCGCGACGAGCCAGCCCTGCCCGATCATTGCCCCTGAGCCTGAACCTACGCCGCCGCCCGGCCGTCCCATCGCACCTTGCGGACGCAGCCAGCCATTCAGCCAGTTGCCCAGCCAACTGCGCTTCGGCCTCGGCTGTGCCGTGGCCCGCGGGGCTTCGATAGGCTCGTCAGCGGCCACGTCACCCTCCGGGAGGGCAGCAAGAATCCGCGCCCGCAGGGCATCCGGCGCCCGGTAATAAGGCTGTGCGCGCAGCGAGGCGCTCAACGTATGCAGGTTTTCGCTTTCGCGCCGGCAGGCGTCGCAGCTCTCGATATGCTGCTGGACGCGCTGTGCATCCGGCGCGGGCAATTCGTGGTCGGCGTTCGCATCGAGGAGCGGCCGCGCTTCGTTACAGTCCATCTGGCGTCTCCTGAGTTAAGCCGGCAGCACTCGCGCCGGGGTTGTTGGATGGACGGCCGTTGGAGGCCGCCCGGAGTGGTGTGACAGAAGCCGTGGGCGCCGCAGAGGTACCCGACGGTGTTGCTCGCGGCGGACTTCCACCTCCCGGAAGGCCACCACCCTGCTTCGCCATCAGCAGCGTGGCCAGCTTGCGCCTGCCCCGCGCGAGTCGCGACATCACCGTGCCGATCGGCACATCGGCGACCATCGCGATCTCCCGGTAACCCATTTCTTCAAGCTCCCGCAGGATCAGCACCTCCCGATACTCGACCGGCAACTGCGCCAGCGCCTCGTGCACGAGCTTCGTGTCTTCGTCGCGGATCAGGAGCGTCTGCGGATCCGCGCCGCCCGTGCTCCAGCCGTCGAAGGTCGCCTCGTCCATCGTGTCGTCGAACTCGACCACCTCGTGCGACGACGCCCGCCGCCGCCATTCCGTGTACCAGGTGCGGCGCACGATCGCCAGCAGCCACGGTCGCGCGGAGTCGCCACGGAACGTGTCGAAGAAACGAAACGCGCGCATGAATGCTTCCTGCACGACGTCGTCGGCATCGTTGGCGTTACCGCACAGCCAGCGCGCAAGGTTGTACGCGGCGTCGAGATGCGGGAGCGCCAATTCCTGAAAACGGCGGTTCCTCGCTGCATCGGCGCCATCGTGCGCGCGGGCGGCATTTGAATCGGGTTGACCCACCTCGGCCCTCCGGGCATTGCGGCTAAGCTATTGACTCGTCATCCAACATGACCGGCTGCATACCAAGTTTATTCCCGGCTTCGCGTGAAATCCGCGAAAAATTACCGTCAGCCCGCACTCAGTAAGTCGGACGATTCCAGTAATCCTCGCTGGCATACACCTCTTTCAGGTAGTCGATGAAGTAGCGCACCTTGGCCGGCACGTAACGCTGCTGCGGATAGACCGCCAGAATGTCGTAGTCGGGCAGCGCGTATTCATCCAGCACGGTTTCCAGTTCGCCGCGCGCCAGTTGCTGCTGGATTTCCCACGTGGAGCGCCAGCCGAGCCCGAGCCCTTCTGACACCCAGCGGTGCAACAACTCGCCGTCGTTGCAGTCGAGCGTGCCGCCTACCCGCACCGTCGCTAGTTTGCCGTTGCGGCGGAAGTACCAGCCGCGGTTCTGGCCGCCTTGCAAGTTGAACGCGAGGCAATTGTGCTGCGGCAGATCTTCGAGTGTTTTGGGTTTGCCGTATTTCTTGAAATATTCTGGCGTACCGCACACCACGCGCCGGTTCGACGCCAGCTTTACCGCGACGAAATTAGGATCGACCGCGCCGCCGATCCGGATCGACAAGTCGTACCCCTCGCGTACCAGGTCCACGACCCGATCGGTCAGGTTGAACGACACCTGCAATTCCGGCTTATCCGCGAGAAAAGCCGGCGCAAGCGGCGCAACATGTTTGCGCCCGAACGCGGCCGGCGCCGACACGATCAGATGACCGTTCACCGCGCGCCGTCCGGCGCTCAATTCGTTTTCCGCCTGATCCCACTCGGTGAGCAGGCCACGGCAGCGCTCGAGAAACGCCGCGCCTTCTTCGCTGACCACGAGGCGCCGCGTCGAGCGGTACATCAGTTTCACGCCGAGGCGCTTTTCAAGCGCGTCGATGCGGCGCCCGAGAATCACCGGCGACACCCCCTCCTCCAGCGCCGCGGCCGCGAGGCTGCCCGCATCGGCGACGCGCACGAAAGTTTCGATTTGTTTGAAGCGGTCCATTTTTGTCTCCGGTCCCACGCAAGCGGGTTGCAACCGCCTTGTGCCCCTCTCCTACCACCAGGCCCATTCCATACTTTTTGTTTCGAAATAAGCGACCCGGACTGATCTTATCAAACCTTTAGGTGAAGCCTACAGTTCGAACAACACCTTTGGTTTGCATATCCGTCAGCGAATTCGTCAGCCGACCTATTCGCCCACCCAAGACATTCAGGAGACATTCATGGCCAAGATGAGAGCCGTCGACGCAGCCGTGCTGGTGCTCGAAAAAGAAGGCATCAACACCGCATTCGGCGTTCCGGGCGCAGCAATCAACCCGTTCTACTCGGCCATGCGCAAAGCAGGCAGCATCAGCCATGTGCTGGCGCGTCACGTCGAAGGTGCGTCGCACATGGCCGAAGGCTATACGCGCGCCCAGCCGGGCAACATCGGTGTGTGTATCGGCACCTCGGGCCCCGCCGGCACCGACATGATCACCGGTTTGTACTCCGCTCAGGCCGACTCGATTCCTATTCTGGCTATCACGGGCCAGGCGCCGCGTGCGCGTCTGTACAAGGAAGACTTCCAGGCCGTCGATATCGAATCGATCGCCAAGCCCGTCACCAAGTGGGCCGTCACCGTGCGCGAACCGGCGCTGGTGCCGCGCGTGTTCCAGCAGGCTTTCCATCTGATGCGCTCGGGCCGTCCGGGTCCGGTGCTGGTCGACCTGCCGATCGACGTGCAGCTCGCCGAAATCGAATTCGACATCGACACGTACGAGCCGCTGCCGGTCTACAAGCCGAAAGCGACCCGCAAACAGATCGAAGCCGCGTTGAAGCTTTTGAATGACGCTGAAAAGCCGTTGATCGTTTCGGGTGGCGGCGTGCTGAACGCAGCCGCTGAAGACCTGCTGGTTGAATTCGCCGAAACCGTCGGCGTGCCGGTGATCCCGACGCTGATGTCGTGGGGCGCGATTCCCGACGACCATCCGCTGATGGCCGGCATGGTCGGCTTGCAAACCTCGCACCGCTACGGCAACGCGACGATGCTCGCCTCCGACTTCGTGCTCGGCATCGGCAACCGCTGGGCGAACCGTCACACGGGCAGCGTCGAGGTTTACACCAAGGGCCGTAAGTTCGTGCACGTGGACATCGAGCCGACGCAGATCGGCCGCGTGTTCGGCCCGGACCTCGGCATTGTGTCGGACGCGAAGTTCGCGCTCGAACTGTTCGTTGAAGTGGCGAAGGAATGGAAGGCTGCCGGCAAGCTGAAGGACCGCAGCGCATGGGTCGCCGATTGCCAGCAACGCAAGCGGACGATGCATCGCAAGACGCACTTCGACAACGTGCCGATGAAGCCGCAGCGCGTGTACGAAGAAATGAACCAGGTGTTCGGCCGCGATACCTGCTACGTGAGCACGATCGGTTTGTCGCAGATCGCCGGCGCGCAATTCCTGCACGTCTACAAGGCGCGCAACTGGATCAACTGCGGCCAGGCAGGCCCGCTCGGCTGGACGATCCCGGCAGCGCTCGGCGTGCGTGCAGCAGACCCGCAACGTCCGATCGTCGCACTCTCGGGCGACTACGACTTCCAGTTCATGATCGAAGAGCTGGCAGCCGGCGCGCAATTCAAGCTGCCGTATGTGCATGTGGTGGTGAACAACTCGTACCTCGGCTTGATTCGCCAGGCACAGCGCGCATTCGATATGGACTTCTGCGTGCAGCTCGGCTTCGAGAACATCAACTCGCCGGAGACGAACGGCTACGGCGTGGACCACGTCGCGGTTGCCGAAGGCCTGGGTTGCAAGGCGATCCGCGTGTTCAAACCGGAAGAACTCAAGCCGGCCCTGCTGAAAGCGCAATCGATGCTCTCCGAGTTCAACGTGCCGGTGATCGTCGAAGTGATCCTCGAACGTGTGACCAACATTTCGATGGGCACCGAAATCGACGCGATCAACGAGTTCGAAGAACTGGCCGAGAAGCGCGAAGATGCGCCGACGGCAATCAGCATGCTCGACTGAGCTTTGTGACTTTGCAGTAGATGAGCGCGATTCAGCGGCGTAGCCATTCAAGGCCACTGAATCGCCTCATGAAGTTATTCCACTGACCGACCAGCGAGACAAAAAGCACCATGCCGAAATTTGCAGCGAATCTCACCATGCTGTTCAACGAAGTCCCGTTCCTCGACCGCTTTGCGGCAGCGTCGGACGCGGGCTTCAACGCCGTCGAATTCCTGTTTCCGTATCCGTATCAGATCGCTGAATTGAGCGAACGTCTGCAGCAAAACCGTTTGAAACTCGTGTTGCACAACCTGCCCGCGGGCAACTGGGAAGCGGGTGAACGCGGCATCGCATGCCTGCCGGATCGTGTGGGCGAGTTTCAGGAAGGTGTCGGCCGCGCGATCGAATATGCGAGCGCCCTGAAGGTGCCGCAACTGAATTGCCTCGTCGGCATTCCGACTGCGGGCGTCGATGCGGACAAGGCGCGCGCGACGATCGTCGACAATCTGCGCTTCGCCGCGGGCGAACTGAAAAAAGCCGGCATCAAGCTGCTGGTCGAGCCGTGCAATTCGTACGACATCCCTGGCTTCGCGTTGAACCGTTCGGGCGAAGGCCTCGACGTGATTCGCGCGGTGGGCTCGGACAATCTGTTCCTGCAATACGACATCTATCACATGCAACGGATGGAAGGCGAACTCGCGGCAACGATCAAGAAGAATCTGCCGCAGATCGCGCACATCCAGCTCGCCGACAACCCGGGGCGCAACGAACCGGGCACCGGTGAAATCAACTACCCGTTCCTGTTCGACCTGCTCGACTCGCTCGGCTACGAAGGCTACGTCGGTTGCGAATACAAGCCGCGCACGACCACCGCCGCCGGCCTCGGCTGGGTACAGAGCGTGGCCGGGCAAACCCGCGGCGCAGCCCACGCCGCTGCCTGATCGGCTCATCGATCGGCTAGGCACATCACCCCAAACAACACTGGAGATTTAGACACATGGCAAAGATCGGTTTCATCGGCCTCGGCATCATGGGCGCGCACATGGCGCGCAACCTCATCAAGGGCGGTCATTCGCTGTTCGTGAATGGCGCTTATCCGGTGCCGGAAGATCTGAGCAAGACGACCACCGTGGTCGCCAATTCGACCGCTGTCGCCCAAGCTGCCGACATCGTCATCATCATGGTGCCGGACACGCCTGACGTCGCTAACGTGCTGTTCGCGGACGACGGCGTCGCCGCCGGCCTCACGCAGGGCAAGCTGGTGATCGACATGAGCTCGATCTCGCCGCTCGACACGCAAGCCTTTGCGAAGAAGATCAACGCGCTGGGCGTCGACTACCTGGATGCACCGGTCTCGGGCGGCGAAGTCGGCGCGCGTGAAGCGTCGCTGACGATCATGGTCGGCGGTCCGGAAAAAGCCTTTGCTCTCGCCAAGCCGCTGTTCGAACTGATGGGCAAGAACATCTCGCTGATCGGCGACAACGGCGCGGGTCAAACGTGCAAGGTCGCGAACCAGATCATCGTCGCACTGAACATCGAAGCGGTGGCTGAAGCCCTGCTGTTCGCGTCGCGCTCGGGCGCGGATCCGGAACGTGTGCGCAAGGCATTGATGGGCGGCTTCGCTTCGTCGCGCATTCTCGAAGTGCATGGCGAGCGTATGACCAAGCGTAAGTTCGACCCGGGCTTCCGCATCGAACTGCATCAGAAGGATCTGAACCTCGCACTCGACGGCGCACGCAAGCTCGGCATCGCCCTGCCGCATACGGCGAGCGCGCAGCAACTGTTCAGCGTATGCGCGGCGAATGGCGGCAAGGCATGGGATCACTCGGCCATGGTGCGCGCGCTCGAAATCATGGCGAACTACGAAGTCGCGCAAGCGCCGGGTAGCGAAGCCAAGGCAGCTTAAGCAACAACAAGGTTGCCGTGACGGTTGCGGTTTCAACGTGACCGTCGTGGCAACCGCAGGTGGGGCGCCCGGTTCGTCGTGCGGCGTGCATGGCGGAACGGGCAAATCGTGTCGCTCTGGGCTGAGAGCGGCAAGTGGGGTCCGCAGCGGCACCCGGCGGCGCCGGGGAAGCCTTGGTCGGTCAGACGTCGTCGTCGGGTGTCCGGCTGTCGGATTTCAAATTTATGCGTTTTCCGCCAATCTCTCGCAGCGGCTGCATCATGCATGCCGCCTGCCAGTACCTCTCAATGCAGGTCTCCTCGCACGTGTGCTCGCAAGTCCGCTTGCATTTGCTTGCAACTCCGCGCCCGCGGCACGACCTTTTTTGACACATCCCTCCCCGCTTTTCTCCTACACTCGTTGAGTCTGGTTGCTGGCGTATCAGCGTTCACATGCGGCTCGCCGATTATCGCGGCACATGTGCTCAGTTTTATTCGCCCGATTCGCAACCAGAGTTCAACCCGTGAGCGGAATGTGCTTGCGCCGGTAACCCCTCTGCAAAGGATTCAGCATGAGCATTTTTGGTGACATCGTAAACAAGCTCTTCGGCAAAGCGAAGCCCGACCAGCCTGCGCCTGCGGTTGAGCCGACACCGGATCCGGCAGCGGCACAAGCTGCCGCACCAGACGCTGCGCCGGCACCGCCGCCGCTGACTGACGTCGACGTCGCGGTCGTCATGGACCAGTTCGTGAGTGAGAGCGGGCAAACGTTGAACTGGCGCACGTCGATCGTCGACACGCTGAAAGCGCTCGGCGTCGACAGCAGCCTCGAGCATCGTAAGCAACTCGCCCAGGAACTGAAGTACAGCGGCGACACGAACGATTCGGCAAGCATGAACATCTGGCTGCACAAACAGGTGATGCTAGCGCTGGCGGCGAACGGCGGGAAGTTGCCTCCGGATCTGGCGTCCTAAATGCTTGCCTGCGCCGCCTGTTTCCGGCGATAGCGATCAACGTTAAGCTGTAACGACAACGCGGCGCTCCGGTCAATGACCTGGGCGCCGCGTTGTCATTCAAGCTTCATGTGCGGGACACGGTTCTGACTTCGAACCGGGCCGCGCGCGTTAAATCAATCAGTACGTATCGAAAGTCTTCTGCAACGCAACCGGCCCTGTGCCGCCCGCGGCCAATGCCAGCATCAGCAGCACGCGTGCCTTGTACGGATTCAGCGAACCTGCGCTGACGAAACCAAGTGCATCGTCGGCGGCCGCTCCGTTGCGCATCACATGCCCTGAACCCACGCGCGACGCACGCACCACCACGACGCCTTGCGAAGCGGCATCGGCCAGCGCCTGCTGCACCGAGGCGTGAATCGAGCCGTTACCCGTGCCCGCCACGACGATACCGCGCACACCCGCAGCAACCAACGCGTCCACGGCAATGCGCGAAACGCCCGCGTAGCTCACGACGATCTCCACATGCGGCCACTTCGCGCCGATCACGAATTCGGTTGCGAGCGTATGCGGACGCACCACGCTGCGCTGGAATTCGACGCGACCGTCCTGCACCCAGCCGAGCGCGCCGATATCCGGAGACTGGAAGGCATCGACTGCATACGTGCTCGTCTTGACCACGTCGCGTGCGCTGTGAATCTTGTTGTTGAACGCCACCAGCACGCCCTGCCCGCGCGAACCCGCGTGCGCCGCAACCGTCACTGCGTTCAGCAGATTCAGCGGACCATCGGCGGACAGCGCCGACGCCGGGCGCATGGCGGCGGTCAGCACGACCGGCTTGTCCGACTTGATCGTCAGATGAAGCAGATAGGCGGTTTCTTCGAGTGTATCGGTGCCATGTGTGACCACCACGCCGTCGACGTCATCGTCGGCGAGCAGCGTGTTGATACGTTGTGCGAGCGTGGTCCACAATGACATTTCCATGTCTTTACTGTCGACGCTGGCAATCTGCTCAGGCGCGATGCGCGCCACCGTGGACAAGGCCGGCACCACGGCCAGCAATTGCTCGACGCCGACCACGCCGGCCTGGTAGCCCGATGTATTAGTGGCGTCCGCGGCCGCGCCGGCGATCGTGCCGCCGGTCGCCAGCACGGCGATGCGCGGCAGCAGCGGCGTAGCGCCTTCGCCTGAAGGCGTGGCGGAGGAAGAAGTCAAAGTATTCATGGCGGCGATTGTAAGCGATGCGCCGCGCGCCGCCATGCGTGAAAAAACGGATACCCGTTCGTTTCGGAGCTGGATGAGGCCGGCGCTCCGTGCGCCACGCGTTTGCGCGGCGTTTACATCAAGGCCGGCTACAGCCCGCTTGAAGATCGCACGTTTGGCGCCGCAATGAATTCACGCGGCGCCTTGCGTGCCGTGCGCCGAACCGCAACGATCCGGCGCATCCCTCAAACCGCTTCGCGCAACTGTGCGGCGATTTCCGCTTCATTCAACTGCGGCGCGAACATTTCGATCAGCCGGTACGCGTATGCGCGCAGGAACGCGCCCTTGCGCAGGCCGACCCGCGTCGTGCTCGCTTCGAACAGATGCTGCGTATCCAGCGCGACCAGTTCCGTGTCGCGTTTCGGATCGTAGGCCATCGCGGCAACCACGCCGATGCCCATGCCAAGTTCGACGTACGTCTTGATCACGTCGGCATCGATGGCGGTCAACACAACATCAGGCAATGCACCCGCTTTCGCGAACGCCTGATCGATGTGCGAGCGGCCCGTGAAGTCCTGGTCGTAGGTAACGATCGGGAATTCGGCAATCTCGTCGAGCGTCAGGTTTTCGCGGCCCACCAGCGGATGCCCCTTCGGCACGACCACGACGTGATGCCACGAATAGCACGGGAACGTGACGATATCGGGGAAGCGGTCGAGCGCTTCCGTCGAAATGCCGATGTCCGCTTCGCCGTTGATGATCATCTGCGCAATCTGCTGCGGGCTGCCCTGGCGCAGCGCCAGATGCACCTTCGGGAACACCTCGGTGAATTGACGGATCACCTTCGGCAGCGCGTAACGCGCCTGGGTGTGAGTCGTCGCCACGACCAGGTGGCCGCTGTCCTGATCGGCATATTGACGCGCGACGCGGCGCAGATTCTCCGCATCGAGCAACATCCGCTCGATCAACTGATGCACAGCCTTGCCCGGCTCGGTGAGGCCCGTCAGACGCTTGCCGCGCCGGATGAAAATATCGACGCCGAGTTCGTCTTCCAGATCCTTGATCTGTTTCGACACACCCGACTGCGACGTGTACAACACGTTCGCCACCTCAGTCAGATTCATGTTCTGACGCACGGCCTCGCGCACAAAGCGCAATTGCTGAAAGTTCATCTGTATGTCTCCGGTTGAGCCAGAGTTGAGTTATTAGAGTTTGATTGAAACGCCGAGTGTTGTTGCGCTGCCTGTGTTGCTGCCTGTGTTGATGCTCGTGGCGCCGCCTATTGCGCCGGAAATACGCGCAAGGCGCGCGGCACTGCCGTCACGCCGTCGCCTATCGACAGTTGCAGATCGCGCCACGATTCGCGATCGAGTTCCGCCTCGAGCACATTGCCTTCGCGGCCCGCCAGTTCCACACGCACCGAGCCGCCGAGCGTCACCACGCGCCGCACGTCGACCACAATGCCTTCGCGATGGCCGGACGCTTGCGGATACAACTGCAGATCGTGCGGACGTACATAGGCGAACGCCGGTCCGCTGAAACCGGCCGTGATCGCGACCGGCAACGCCGCGCCGTCGACCACGAAGCCGCTTGCATCCACGTTGCCGTGCAGACGGTTCGCCGCGCCGAGAAACTCGTAGACGAACGAAGTTTGCGGATGGTCGTACACGTCCTGCGGACTGCCCACCTGCTCCACATGCCCGCGATTCAACACGACGATACGGTCGGCCACTTCGAGCGCCTCTTCCTGATCGTGCGTGACGAAGATCGTCGAGATATGCAGATCGTCATGCAAACGACGCAGCCAGCTGCGCAACTCCTTGCGCACCTTCGCGTCCAGCGCGCCGAACGGTTCGTCGAGCAGCAGGACCTTCGGCTCGACAGCGAGCGCACGCGCCAACGCAATCCGCTGCCGTTGACCACCCGACAGTTCCGACGGGTAGCGTTGCGCGAGCCAGTCGAGTTGCACGAGCTTCAGCAGTTCATGCACCTTCTCGCGAATCACCGCTTCCGAAGGCCGTTCCTTGCGCGGCTTCACGCGCAAGCCGAACGCGACATTCTCGAACACCGTCATATGACGGAACAGCGCGTAATGCTGGAACACGAAGCCGACTTCACGCTCGCGCGCACCAACCGTCGCCACGTCCTGGCCTTGCAGCACGACCTGGCCAGCATCCGCGTATTCGAGCCCGGCAATCACACGCAGCAAGGTGGTCTTGCCACAACCCGACGGCCCGAGCAGCGCAACCAGTTCGCCCGGGGGAAAGTCGAGCGAAACGTTGTCGAGCGCGACGAAATCGCCGAAGCGCTTTTGCAGGTTACGAACGGTGATACCCATTACAGCTCTCCTTGCTTGAGCGCGTGTTGATGCGATGCATGCGTTGCATTGACGGACTGTGAAGCAGACTGTGAAGCGGACGGCGGCGTGACCGGCCCTGCATACGCCGGCACATCGCGCGCGGCCGACAGTTCCGCCGACATATGGCGCTCGGCGAGCAGCTTCAGGCCGAGCGTGACGAGTGCGAGCAAGGCCAGCACCGACGCCACGGCAAACGCCGCCGAGAAGTTGTATTCGTTATAGAGAATTTCGACGTGCAGCGGCATCGTGTCGGTCTGACCGCGAATGTGGCCGGACACCACCGACACCGCGCCGAACTCGCCCATCGCCCGCGCGTTACACAGAATCACGCCGTACAGCAGGCCCCATTTCACGTTCGGCAGCGTAACGCGCCGGAAGATCTGCCAACCCGATGCGCCAAGCACGTGAGCGGCTTCTTCTTCGTCGTTGCCTTGCGCCTGCATCAGCGGAATCAGTTCACGCGCGACGAACGGGAACGTGACGAAGATCGTCGCCAGCACGATGCCCGGCACCGCGAAGATGATCTGCACGTTGTGGTCCTGCAGCCACGGACCGAACCAGCCCTGCGCGCCGAACATCAGCACGTAGATCAAACCGGAGATCACCGGCGAGACCGAGAACGGCAGATCGATCAACGTGGTCAACAATGCCTTGCCACGGAACTCGAACTTGGCGATACACCATGACGCCGCGAGGCCGAACACGAGATTCAGCGGCACCGCAATCGCGGCTGTGATCACGGTGAGTTTGATGGCCGACAACGCGTCCGGATCGACCAGCGATTCCAGATAGAAGCCAATGCCCTTGCTCAAGGCCTGATAGAACACGGCGACGAGCGGCACGACGAGGAACAAGGCGAGAAACAGCAACGCGATCCCGGTCAGAAGCCAGCGCACGACGGGGGGCTCGGTAACGGGATCGGGCCGGCGCGCGATATTGAGCGGCGCGCGCGGCGCCACGGCGACGGTCGTGGCATCCGCGCCATTCAGAGAGTTGCGGCTCATTGCACACCTCCGCCGACACCGATCGCCGCCACACTCGCGGCGGCAGGCGCCGGGCCTGCGCCGCCACGGCCCGTGCGGCGCTGCAGATACCACTGCAGCGTATTGATCAACAAGAGCATCAGGAACGACACCACCAGCATCACGACCGCAATCGCGGTGGCGCCAGCGTAATCGTATTGTTCGAGTTTGGTAATGATCAGCAGCGAGGTGATTTCCGATTTCATCGGCACGTTACCCGCAATGAAAATCACTGAGCCGTATTCGCCGAGCGCCCGCGCGAACGCCAGCGCGAAACCCGTGAGCAAAGCCGGGAACACCGCGGGCAACACCACGCGCCGAAACGTCAGCCAACGCGACGCGCCGAGGCACGCAGCCGCCTCTTCCTGTTCACGCTCGAACTCTTCGAGCACCGGCTGCACGGTCCGCACGACGAACGGCAAACCGATAAACGTCAGCGCGATCAGCACGCCGGCCGGCGTGAAAGCGATCTTGATGCCGAGCGGTTCGAGAAACTGTCCGATCCAGCCGTTGCCCGCATACACCGCCGCGAGCGAAATACCGGCCACGGAAGTCGGCAAAGCGAACGGCAGATCGACCACCGCGTCGACGATACGCTTGAACGGGAAGGTATAACGCACCAGCACCCACGCGACCAGAAAGCCGAACACCGCGTTGATCAGCGCGCCGCCAAGGGCCGAGAAAAACGTCAGGCGATACGACGCGAGCACGCGCGGCGAGCTGACCGCGCGCACGAACTGAGGCCAGTCGAGCGTCGCGGTCTTGAGAAAGGTCGCCGCAAGCGGAATCAGCACCACGAGGCTCAGATAAGCCACCGTGATGCCGAGTGTCAGGCCAAAACCGGGCAACGCGCTCGGTTTTCGGAAGGTCAACGTCGTCATGCTCAGTACTCTTTCAGGGTTGAGGCCGGCGGCTCTTTTTCCGTCCGCCTGGCTGGCCAAAAAGCGCGCCTCGCGGGCGCGCTTTCTGGCGAAGTGTGACTACGCGTTCAACTGCGGCGTCTAACTGCGCATCTCGTCCGGTTGACTACCCGTTACTGCGGCGAGTAGATCGAATCGAACACACCGCCGTCGGCAAAGTGCGTCTTCTGCGCGTTCGCCCAGCCGCCGAACGAATCGTCCACCGTGTACAACTTCAGCTTCGGGAACTTCGACGTCAGCTCGGCCGGCACCTTGTTCGAACGCGGACGGTAGAAGTTCTTCGCGGCGATTTCCTGACCTTCCTCGCTGTACAGGAAGTTCAGATACGCTTCCGCCACCTTGCGTGTGCCGTGCTTGTCGACCACCTTGTCCACCACCGCAACCGGCGGCTCGGCCAGAATGCTCACCGACGGCACGACGATTTCAAACTTCTCCGGACCGAATTCCTTCAGCGAGAGGAACGCCTCGTTTTCCCACGCAATCAGCACGTCGCCGATACCGCGTTGCACGAAGCTGGTGGTCGCGCCACGCGCGCCCGAATCCAGCACGCCGGCATTCTTATAGAGCTTGCCGACGAATTCCTTCGCCTTCTGGTCGTTGCCGCCCGGCTGATGTTCAGCATAGGCCCACGCGGCCAGGTAGTTCCAGCGCGCGCCTCCCGAGGTCTTCGGATTCGGCGTGACGATCGACACACCCGGTTTGATCAGATCGTCCCAATCCTTGATGTGCTTCGGGTTGCCCTTGCGCACCAGAAACACGATCGTCGACGTGTACGGCGAGGCGTTGTCCGGCAACCGCTTTTGCCAGCCCTTGTCGAGCAGACCCTTGTTGGCCAGCGCGTCGATGTCATAGGCAAGCGCCAGGGTCACGACGTCCGCCTGCAAACCGTCCAGCACCGAGCGTGCTTGCGCACCCGAGCCGCCGTGCGACTGCTTGAAGGTGACCGTCTCGCCCGTTTTCGCCTTCCATTCCTTGCCGAATGCCTGGTTGACGTCCTGGTACAACTCACGTGTCGGGTCGTACGACACGTTCAGCAGCGTCGTGTCGGCTGCATGTGCCGGCGCCGTGACGCCGACCGCGGCGATCGTACCGACTGCGCCGAATGCGAGCGCCGCGATAAGTTTTCTGGTCTTGCCTGCCAGCCCCGTGCCCTGATGGTTCATGCCAACTTTCTCCGCGTTGTAGTCCGCTGAAACAGCGTGTGGTGTTGTTTTGCGTCGCGGTCACGTGCACATGAGCGCCAACTCGAAGGGCAGTCTATCGAAGAGCTTTCATCATTAAAAATAATGTTTCTTCATTCTTTAATACGCAAAAGTGGTAATGACGGCCGGATAAGGCGTTGCGGCACGAAAACGGGTGTTGAAGCGTCTATTTACGACGCTGGAACGCCACCCCGGGCCGCGAACTTAAAGTAAAGCTTGAATTGCGCGGAATACTGTATAAAAATACAGGCACCTGTTCATACATACAGTGGCGCCATGACCAAACTCACCGCACGACAGCAGCAGGTTTTCGATCTGATCCGCCGGGCCATCGAACGCACCGGCTTTCCGCCCACCCGCGCGGAGATCGCCGCCGAGCTGGGTTTCAGCTCGGCCAATTCGGCAGAAGAGCATCTGCGCGCCCTCGCCCGCAAGGGCGTGATCGAACTGGCAGCCGGCGCATCGCGCGGCATTCGCCTGCTGGGCGGATCCGAAGATTCGCCGTACCAGTTCACGCTGCCGCACGCCAGCATCATGCAACTGTCGTTGCCGCTGATCGGCCGGGTTGCAGCGGGTAGCCCGATCCTCGCGCAGGAACATATCTCGCAGCACTACGCCTGCGACCCGGCGCTGTTCTCGAGCAAGCCGGACTACCTGCTGAAGGTGCGCGGGCTGTCCATGCGCGACGCAGGCATCTTCGACGGCGACCTGCTCGCGGTGCAGAAGAAAAGCGAAGCCAAAGACGGCCAGATCATCATCGCGCGCCTTGGCGACGACGTGACGGTCAAGCGCTTGAAGCGCCGCCCGAACGGTATCGAGCTGATTGCCGAGAACCCCGATTACGACAACATCTTCGTTGAAACCGGCAGCGCGGAATTTGCGCTCGAGGGCATAGCCGTCGGGCTGATCCGCCCGGGCGAGTTCTAACCGCCCACTTGTACGCCAAACCCAAAGCTGCCCCAACGTTGAATCGCCTGGAGAGACTCATGGAACGCCTTGCCCGCCTGCTGCCTTTTCGCCAGTTCGGTCGTTTGCGTCATCTGCGCAAGCTGGTGCCGTGTTCGCTGATCGAGGCGTCCCCGGCCAGTTCTCCATCGCTATCGCTGTTCGACGCGCCCGTCGGCGTACCGGGCTTGCCGTCCTCGTTGCCGGCTTTTGCTCGCGTGTCGTTGAATTCGGGGCTGAATACGGCTGAACCCGCGCGTCGTGCGCCGGTGCGCGTGTATCACGGACCGTCGCGGCTGATCATGGTCGGCACGGTAGACGCCGTGTGCCGCATGATCGATCGTTGTATCGCAGATGAAGCCAACGTGCACGGCGCGGTGTTCGAGTCATAAGCTGCATTGCGCGTGCATCGCATTCCATTGCGGCTGTACGACGCGCGACACCCGGCGTAAGGTCGTTCACCTAGCCGCGCCCTCTCGGATATCGCATCGCCTGGGATCGTTTTTGCGTGGTCGCGGTCCACGTTAGATCACACCTGATGGAGAGTCCCACTCGATGGCAGTTTCAACACGCACGAAACGCAGCGCCGCCCGGCCACTGATCGTCACCTTGATTGTGATTGTGGTGATTGCCGCGTTGGGGTTCTGTTACGCGTCGCCTTACATGGCGCTGAATACCCTCAAACGCGCGGCGGATGCGCGTGATGCACAAACCGTCAATGAATACGTCGATTTTCCCGCGTTGCGCGAGAGCCTGAAGCAGCAGGTCACCGGCCTGTTGACGCGCCGGCTCGACGTCCAAGGCAATGGCAATCCGCTCGCGGCGATTGGCGCGATGATCGGCGTGGCCTTGATCGGCCCGCTGGTCGACGCTTATGCAACACCCGACGGCGTCGCGGCATTGCTGAATGGGATGCCGCCGCGCGGCAACCCGGGTGAGCGCCCTCCTGTTCCGGCTGGCGCCGGAAATCCGCCGACCGCACCGGCGGCGGCGCCCGAACCGGCGCCTCCTGCTGCGGGCAATAATGGAAACAGCGCCACGCCACCCCAACCGCCGCAAACCACGGCGGGCTACCGCGGCCTTAATGAGTTCGTCGTCAGCTATCAGCATGGTGCTGGTGACGCGCGTTACTCGGCGATCTTGCGGCGCGAAGGTTTGTTCACATGGAAGCTGGCTGCGGTCAATCTGAACGAGTGATCACCCAGCGGTCGCTATCGATTTGAGCGTATGAGCGAATCGCGGTTTGGCCGAAGCGATCGCCGCGAACGCGGCGACTGTTCGGTCACGTGGCTCACTAAGATCATTCAACTCATTCAGCCCGGTCCACGTGCTTTGCCCCGCCTTGTGTCAGGCCGCCGCTGCTTGCTGCTGCTCCTGCGCGGAAGAGCACGCCACCAGAATGCTGCAAGAGACCCGGTCGAGCAGCGGAGTATTGCCCGCGCCCATCCACCATCGCGACAGGCCGGTGCGGCAACGATGGCCGACCACCACGAGGTCGACATGCAATTCGTTAGCGAGATTGGCGATCTCGTCGATCGGATGGCCAAACGCAAAATGCCCTTGCGCGGTCACACCGCGCTCGGTGAGCCAGTCCACCCCTTCCTGCAGGATGTCGCGTGCTGTTTTTTCGAAGCTGCCGCATGCCACATCGGTCAGCAGGCCCGCGCTTTGCGCAATGCTCGAGCGCATGTCGACCACTGATAGTAAGTGCGTTTCCGCCTTTAGATCCAACGCCAGGTCGGCGCCGCAACGTAACGCTTTGCGGCCTTCGCGCGAGCCGTCGTAGCACAGCAGGATTTTCTGGTAGCTCGCCATGATTTTTCTCCCATCCGCGAGGAACGCGGTCTGAATGAATCATGGTGCGCCGCAATTCAGGTTGCAAGGGATGGAAAACGCTAAGTGCGCCCTAAATAGGTGCGTGCTGGATTTGTGGCGGGTTTGGGCTGGGTTTGGGTCACTCCTGAGCTTTTGCCGCAGCGCAAGAAACGCCACCGGCGCATCCGGTGGCGATCAATTCCTCGCTGCCGATGCCATAGAATGAGCGGCCTTGCCGGCCATTTGCGTCTTTTCCCGGAGCCTCGATCGATCCATGTCTGCAGCCGCCATTGAATTCCATCAGGTTAAAAAAAGCTACGGCGATAAGACGGTCGTCGACGGACTGTCGTTTCATGTCAACGCCGGCGAATGTTTCGGTCTGCTCGGCCCGAATGGCGCGGGCAAGACCACCACGTTGCGCATGCTGCTCGGCATCGCTGCACCGGATGCCGGCACGATCCGCCTGTGCGGCGAACCGATTCCCGGCCGCGCGCGCGTGGCCCGGGCGCGTGTCGGCGTCGTGCCTCAGTTCGACAATCTCGATCCCGATTTCACGGTCCGCGAAAACCTGCTGGTGTTCGGCCGTTACTTCGGTCTGAGCGCCGCGCAATGCCGCGCGATGGTGCCGTCGCTGCTCGAATTCGCGCGTCTCGAGAGCAAGGCGGATGCACGTGTGAGCGAACTGTCTGGCGGCATGAAGCGGCGCTTGACGCTGGCTCGCGCGCTCGTCAACGACCCCGACGTGCTGATCATGGACGAACCGACCACCGGCCTCGATCCGCAAGCGCGCCACCTGATCTGGGAACGGCTGCGCTCGCTGCTCGCACGCGGCAAGACCATTCTGTTGACCACGCACTTCATGGAAGAAGCCGAACGACTGTGCCACCGCCTGTGCGTGATCGAGGAAGGCCGCAAGATCGCCGAAGGCGCGCCGCGTGCATTGATCGCTTCGGAGATCGGCTGTGATGTGATCGAAATCTTCGGACCCGATCCGGTTGCGTTGCGCGACGAACTGGCGCCGCTTGTCGAGCGCACCGAGATCAGTGGCGAGACGCTCTTCTGCTATGTGAACGACGCGCAACCCGTGCATGCCCGCCTCAAGCAACGCGCCGATCTGCGCTACCTGCATCGCCCGGCGAATCTGGAAGATGTGTTCCTGCGTCTGACTGGGCGCGAGATGCAGGACTGACGCGACTCGACATCGGCTCAGCTCGCAATCCTCTACAGCTATAACGACACGGCAAGAGACACGCAATGGACGCACGCACTTACGAACCACACGGCGAGACACCGCCGAAGCAGGAGACCTTCGCCGCTTTCCCGGCCAACGCCGTCAACTGGATTGCGGTGTGGCGCCGCAACTATCTGGTCTGGCGCAAGCTCGCGATTGCTTCGATGTTCGGCAATCTTGCCGATCCGATGATCTATCTGTTCGGCCTGGGTTTCGGGCTTGGGCTGATGGTCGGGCATGTCGACGGCGTCTCGTACATCGCGTTTCTTGCTGCCGGCACGGTGGCATCGAGCGTGATGATGTCGGCGAGTTTCGAGTCGATGTATTCGGGCTTTTCGCGCATGCACGTGCAGCGCACGTGGGAGGCGATCATGCATACGCCGCTCACGCTCGGCGACATTGTGCTTGGCGAAGTGATGTGGGCGGGCAGCAAGTCGATGCTATCGGGCGCGGCGATCATGCTGGTCGCGGGGGGTCTCGGCTACGCGAGTTTTCCGTCGATGTTGCTGGCGTTGCCGGTGATTGTGCTCACGGGGCTCGCGTTCGCGAGTGTGGCGATGGTGGTGACGGCGCTGGCTCCCTCGTATGACTTTTTTATGTTTTATCAGACGTTGGTGTTGACGCCGATGTTGCTGTTGTCTGGGGTGTTTTTTCCTGTTTCACAGTTGCCTGCTGCGGCGCGGGTAGTGACTGGGCTTTTGCCGTTGGCGCATGCTGTTGATCTGATTCGGCCGGCTATGCTGGAGCGGCCTTTTGATGGTGTGGTTTTGCATGTTGCCGTGCTGGTGGTTTATGCGGTAGGGGGGTTTGTTGTTTCGGCGGTTTTGTTTCGGCGGAGGATGATGAAGTAAGGTCTGGGGCCTGCGGCCGGGTTTTTGCCTGCGCGGCGCTTTTTGTCTGTGTTCTGGCTGTTGTGCCTTTCCTTGATTTGGTAGTGGTCTATTAGCGTTGCCCCTGTGCGGGGCGGCACTTACTTTCTTTGCCGCCGCAAAGAAAGATAAGCAAAGAAAGCGGCTCAAACCGCTAATGCTAAGTGGGCACCGTGGTCTGCTGCGGGTAGTGGTGCGACTGGAATCCGTGTTCTCGCACATTCCGCGCTAGTGACAAAGGAGTCATCAGCTCCCACTCCGCACTGCGTGCGTCGCGGACGGGTCTGCATGGGAAACCACGGGCTTCGGTTGAGTTTTGTGGGGGCCGTCGGCTTCGCCTCGGCGAGGCGCCTCTGCACTCGGCCGGGAACCCCTACTTAAAATCATATGTCGGTGTGCCGCAATCGCGGGCACGATCACTATCGCAGTCACAGCCACAGTTGCGGTTGCAATCACAGTGGCTGTGCAATGACGAGCCGCGGCTCGATGGCAACGCATGAGCGCCAAAACGCAGCGATCGGTTTTATGAATGGCTCTTCGGCGCGCGCAGCGCCGCCGGAAGTATGACGCCCTTGTCACAAGCCTAAGCAGCGGCACGAACACAGATTCCAGTCGCACCACTACCCCAGGCAAACCACGGTGCCCACTTAGCAGGGGCTTCTAGCCGCTTTCTTTGCTTATCTTTCTTTGCGGCGGCAAAGAAAGTAAGTGCCGCCCCGCACAGGGGCAACACTAATAGACCACTAACAAAACAAGGAAAGGCCAACGCCCTAAGCACACTGACAACAAGCGTCGCGCAGACAAAAAACCCAACCATCAATCCTCATCATCCGTCCAAGGAATATCCACATCAGAAATAAAAGCCACCGTCGCAAACGGCCCCCCATCCTGCCGCCCGATCTTCCCATCAGCCCGTTGCCATTCAACTCTAAAGACCGTCGCCGGATCATCGGCGATCAACCGCACCGTCCGAATCTCATCCGGGTCCTGCTCCTCGACAGGACCATCAAGCGACACTTGCAATTCCTGTGGCCACAACCCATCAGTCGGATCGTAAATCCTGTCGCCGTCCGGGATCAGCGTGAATGCCTCTACGCCAATCGTCGCCGATGCCTCGACGATCATCTTGCCCAACGCGCGCAGCAACGCCGTCGCCCGTGCCGAGTTGGCCTGGCGAATTGCAAGATCCCCGCGCGTCAGCGCCTGCTCAAGTTTTGGGTTTGTTTTTTGTTGCGCCATTCGATGTCCTGAGTCCTATCGCTCTGTTGTGGGCGGCACGCCCATTCATCGCGCACCGTGCTCCATTTTTCGGGCTGAATCCTACCACTGGTATGGGCCATAGCACCGCCAGCCGTGCAGCAGAGGCCGACCAGCCCGCCCCGTCCCCACAGTTTAGGTCGTGATTCGCCGTCCGGCAGGGAGATTTGCCTTTCAACGCGCTTCGCCGCGCTTTCGACCTGGCTTTGGCACTGCAGCATTCGTGGGCCTGGCACCGCCGATTTCTGCGATCAGGTGGTCGCGGAACGCCTTCACCGACGGCGGCAACTCCCGCCCAGCCATCGTCTGAACCTGGATGCTGCGCTGGCGCAACTGCGGATGCGTCAGCGGCATCGCGACGAAGCCGTCGCCGGCGTAACGGTCGCGCACCGACAGCAGCCCCGTGAACATGATCGCGCCGGACTTCTGTGCGTAACGGTACATCGCGCCGCTATTGTTGCAGGTGAGATCGGGCTCGAGCAGCACGCCTTCGAGCGCGCAGGTGATGTCGATCAGCTGCCGGATAGTCGTACCAGGCTCCGGCAGTACCAATGGATAGCGCTGCAGGTCGGCGAGCGACACCTTCGCGCGCCCGGCCAGCGGATGATCGGCGCGCAGCAACGCCAGCACCGGCGCGCGCTCGGTGTGTTCAACCTTGACGCCCTTTTCCGGCGCGAGACTGAACGTCAGCGCGAGATCGGCGTCGCCATCGCGCACCCGGCGAGTGGCCTCGCCCGGTGGCATCACGGAGAGCGTGAAGTCGATCCCGGGGTAGTGGCGACGGAACGCCGCCATCGCGCTGGGCAGGAAATCCGCGGCGAAGCCCTCCGAACTGGCGACCTTGATCATGCTGCCATGCAAGGCCTCGAGGCCGCCGATCTCCTTCATCACATGCTCCGCCTCGAGCAGGCTGCGCTGTGCGTAGGCGAGCAGACGCTCGCCCGCTTCGGAGAGCGACATGCCGCGTGGCCGCCGCTCGAACAGCGCGACGCCGAGGTCGCTTTCGAGCCGCGCGATCTGCCGGCTGATCGCCGACACGGCCACATGCAGCCGCGCGGACGCGTCGCTAATCGAGCCGGTGCGCGCCACTTCGACGAAATAGCGCAATGCGATGCCGTGTAATGAAAGTGCCATGAGCGACGCCTTTTGCAAGCGGATGTGGCCGTGTGCCAATGTATCGAGCTTTGCCTTTTCGGCAACGGAAGCTTCGAAAGACGATCATTGTGACAAAAATATCGGCCTCCTAGAATCGTTTCGAAGTTGATGGCCGCGAACCGGACGTGCCACGCCCGGCGCCGCGTCGCCACTATCCCCCGCACCCCGCATCGGAGACAGATATGAGCCGCAACCAGGCCATCGAACACGCAACGCATCATTTCGAATCAGGCGCTTTCCTCGAGAACCTCAACCGGCGCGTCGGATTTCGCACGGAAAGCCAGGAAAACGATCGCGCGGCTACGTTGCTGTCGTATCTGACCGATGAGATCACGCCCGAAGTCGAAGGGCTCGGCTTCAGCACACGCATCGTCGATAACCCGGCGGAAGGATTCGGGCCGTTCCTGTTCGCCAATCGTCACGAAGACGACAGTCTGCCCACCGTACTGATCTACGGCCACGGCGACGTCGTGCGCGGCTACGACAGTCAATGGCGCGCGCCGCTGACACCTTGGGCCGTGACGATCGAAGGCGAACGCTGGTATGGCCGCGGCACCGCCGACAACAAAGGCCAGCACACCATCAATCTCGCGGCGCTAGCGAGCGTGCTGGCCGCGCGCGACGGCAAGCTCGGCTTCAACGCAAAACTGCTGATCGAGATGGGCGAGGAAACCGGCTCGCCAGGGCTCGACGCGATCTGCCACAAACATAAAGAAGAACTGGCCGCGGACGTGCTGATAGCCTCCGATGGCCCCCGTCTCGCCGCACGCCGCCCCACCGTGTTCCTCGGTTCGCGCGGCTCGGTGAACTTCAAGCTCTCGCTGAATTTGCGCGACGGCGCGCATCACTCGGGCAACTGGGGCGGTTTGTTGCGCAACCCGGCCACCGTGCTGGCGAACGTACTTGCAAGCCTCGTCGATGCGCGTGGCGTAATCGCTGTCGACGGCTTGCGTCCGCCGCCGATTCCGGAAGCGGTGCGTCGCGCATTGGCGGATATCACGGTAGGCGGCGGTCCGAACGATCCGGCCGTCGACGATAACTGGGGCGAACCCGGCCTCACGCCGCCAGAACGTGTGTTCGGCTGGAACAGCTTCGAAGTGCTGGCGTTCAAGGCTGGCAATCCCGAGAACCCGGTCAATGCCATCCCGTCATCAGCGTTCGCGCATTGCCAGTTGCGCTTCGTGGTCGGCACCGACTGGGAAAACCTGGAACAGCACCTGCGCAAGCATCTGGATGCGAATGGCTTCTCGTTCGTCGAGATCAGCGTCGAGCGTGGTGCGCCGGCAACGCGTCTGAATCCCGACGACCCGTGGGTCACGTGGGCCATCGCTTCGCTCGAACAGACCACCGGCAAGAAGACGGCCGTGCTGCCGAACCTCGGCGGCACGCTGCCCAACGAAGTGTTCGCCGACACGCTCGGACTGCCGACCATCTGGGTGCCGCATTCGTACCCGGCCTGCTCGCAGCACGCGCCGAACGAGCATCTGCTCGGACCGGTGGTGCGCGAGGGTCTGCAGATCATGGCTGGGCTCTTCTGGGATCTCGGCGAGAACTCGCCGCATTCAACCGCAACGACCCCACAAGCCGCGGCCTGAGCGATCAACGCAGTACGCCTGCCGCCAACCCGCAGTTAACTGTTAGCCGCATCCGCCACGAGACACGCCACGATGAGCACGTCCACCTTGCAAGCCAGCGCCGCGCGGCCGTCCGCCGCAAAGGTCCATCGCATCATTCTCGCGGCGTCGATCGGCAATGCGCTTGAATGGTTCGACCTCGTCGTCTATGGATTTTTCGCGGTGACGATCGCGAAGCTGTTTTTCCCGGCGAGCACCGAAGCAATTTCGTTGATGCTCACGCTCGGCACCTTCGGCATCTCGTACATGATCCGGCCGCTCGGCGGACTCGTGCTCGGCTCGCTCGCGGATCGTGCGGGGCGCAAGGTGTCGCTGCTGCTGTCGATCGGCTTGATGATGATCGGCACGTTGACGATCGCCGTGATGCCGCCGTACGCCGCGATCGGTCTATGGGCGCCAGCCGGCATCATGCTGTCGCGACTCGTTCAAGGCTTCTCGGCGGGTGGCGAGTTCGGCGCTTCCACCGCGTTTCTGGTCGAGCATGCACCCGAGCGGCGCGGCTTCATGGGTAGCTGGCAGTTCGCCAGTCAGGGCATGGCGACGCTGCTCGCCTCCGGCTTCGGCGCGTTGCTGACGAGCCAGCTCACATCGGCGCAACTCGAATCGTGGGGCTGGCGTATTCCGTTTCTGTTCGGCCTCGCGATCGGCCCGGTCGGCTTCTATATTCGCCGCTACGTGGACGAAGGCGCCGAGTTCAACACGGAGCCGAAAACCCGCACACCGCTGCGCGATCTGTTCGGCACGCAGAAGGTGCGCATGCTGCTCGCGGTCGGCTCGCTGGTTATTTCGACCGCGGCCAATTACATGATTCTGTACATGCCGACCTATGCGATCAAGCAACTGCATCTGCCCGCTTCGACCGGCTTCTCAGCGACGCTCGCAACGGGAATCGTGCTGACGGTGCTCACACCGTTCGCCGGCCACCTGTCCGATAGCCTGGGACGCATCCGCATCATGGCCGTCGCCGCGACGTTGATGCTGCTGACTGTCTATCCGACCTTCGTGTATATGAATGCGCATCCGTCGTTCGCCACGATGCTGCTGGCGTTGATCTGGATCGGCGTATTGAAGGCGACGTACTTCGGCGCACTGCCTGCGCTGATGTCGGAGATTTTCCCGACGCAGACACGCGCAACCGGTCTCGCGGTCAGCTATAACATCGGCGTGACGGTGTTCGGCGGCTTTGCGCCCTTCGTGATCA
The DNA here is from genome assembly GCF_900116445.1 of Paraburkholderia aspalathi. Taxonomy (GTDB): domain Bacteria; phylum Pseudomonadota; class Gammaproteobacteria; order Burkholderiales; family Burkholderiaceae; genus Paraburkholderia; species Paraburkholderia aspalathi. The sequence goes on along the minus strand of NZ_FPBH01000001.1, from coordinate 357,921 downwards.
CGTGGCTGATCGACGCGAGCGGCAACAAGCTCGCGCCCGGCTTCTATCTGATGTTCTGCGCGGTGGTGAGTTTGCTGGCGCTCAATGCAGTGCGCTCGACGCTGAAGATTCGTTGAGCGAGCTTGGGTGAGCCTTGGGCGACGTTGATTGAGTTCGAGGCAAGCAAGGCGGATCGACTCGCCTTGCCGCCCCAGCAGCTACATCAAGGCGCCGGATTAGGCTGCAATTCATGCAGCTTATCGATCTCCGCGAGCACTTCCGGCGAAAGTTTCACCTCGGCGCTGGCGATGTTTTCCTTCAACTGATCGAGCGACGTGGCGCCGATCAGATTGCTCGTCAGGAACGGCCGGCTATTGACGAAGGCCAGCGCGAACTGCGCGGGCGACAAACCGTGACGCTTCGCCAGTTCCACATAGCGCGTGGTTGCCTGAATCGCCTGCGGCTTGCTGTAGCGTTGAAAGCGCTCGAACAGCGTGATACGGGCGCCGTCCGGACGCGCGCCGCCTTCATACTTGCCCGACAACCAGCCGAAGGCCAGCGGCGAATACGCAAGCAGACCAATGTTGTCGCGATGCGCGTATTCGGACAGACCCACTTCGTACGTGCGGTTCAACAGGCTATACGGATTCTGGATACTGACGATGCGCGGCAAGCCGAGCTTTTCCGCCGCGCGCAAAAACTGCGCGACGCCCCAGGGCGTTTCGTTCGACACGCCGATATGGCGAATCTTGCCTGCCTTGACGAATTCGGCGAGCACCGACAGCGTTTCTTCGATCGGCACCGTATATTCGTCATCGACCCACGGATAAGCCGGACGGCCGAACGTCATCGTGCTGCGATCCGGCCAGTGCAACTGATACAGATCGACGTAGTCCGTTTGCAGACGCTTCAGACTATCGTTGAGCGCTTCGGTCAGGTTCTTGCGGTCGAACTGGTTGCCCTCGCCGCGAATATGACGCGGATTGTGCGGCTGACGCGCCGGGCCGGCGATTTTGGTGGCCAGCACGATCTTCTCGCGCGCGCTGCGATGCTGTGCGATCCACGTGCCGATATAGCGCTCGGTCGAGCCTTGCGTCTCGGGGCGTGGCGGCACCGGGTACATTTCCGCGGCGTCGATCAGATTGACGCCATGATCGAGCGCGTAATCGATCTGCGCGTGCGCTTCCTGCTCGGTATTCTGCTCGCCCCATGTCATGGTGCCGAGACCGATCAGGCTAACCTTCACATCCGAGTCGCCGAGTCTGCGGTATTCCATCGAACCTGTCCTGTTGATTGTGAAAACGGAAAACGGTGACGTTACCATGCCGGCGCAATGCCTGCAGCGCAGCTAAAATGCTGCTTCAGCGGGCGCTCGCACCACCTCGCTCAATGAACTTTCCGTCGACCCACTTGCGATGAATCCCGAACACCTCGAACTGCTGGTCACGCGCGTGATGCCTTACGGAAAATACAAAGGCCGACTGATCGCGGACCTACCCGGCCACTATCTGAACTGGTTTGCGAGCCAGGGCTTTCCGACGGGCGAAATCGGCCGTCTGCTGGCATTGATGCACGAGATCGATCACAACGGTCTGTCGTCGCTGATCGAGCCGTTACGCAAGCGCTGAGAGCGACACCTTCGGCAAATGCCAGCCATAGGTCACTGCCAGTACGCGCAAGACGAAGCACGCCGCGCCGCCTGCTAAAGCCGCGACGCCCGGCGACAAGCCGGCTCGCCGCGCGACCACCACAACGAATGCGCCGGCAAAAGCAGCGGTCGCATAGATGTCGGCATGCAGCACCAGCGGCACGCGCGCCATCAGCACGTCGCGGATCACGCCGCCGCCCACACCGGTGACGGTGCCCATCAGCATCGCGATAAACGGACGGATTCCGAACAGCAGCGCTTTCTCTACGCCCGCGACGGCAAAGAGCGCGAGGCCGGCGGCGTCCAGCACGGTAATCAGCGCGACAGGAAACTGCTGCACCGTCGAATGGAAAATGAACGTGAGCAGACCGGTGGCGAACGTCAAGGCCGGATAACGCCAGTCGCGTATCGCGTTAGGCGGTGAGTCGCCGATCAACAAGTCGCGGATCACCCCGCCGCCGAGCGCCGCGACAAACGAGATCACCATCACGCCCAGCAGATCGAGACCGCCGCGCATCGCGCTCACCGCGCCCTCGATTGCGAAAACAACCGTGCCGGCCAGATCGGCCGCGAGAACGAGCGTTTCGACTTTCGGCTTTATTTTTTGTATCGACAATGTCGGCATCGACGCATCACCCTTTCTGTCTACGAGTAGGCGAAAAGGTATAGCGAAATGCGCCGCGCCGGGTGGAAAATTTGCGCGGCCGAATACAGACGCATGCCACGCGCCGACTATTTCGCGAGACGAGGTCTGCCGAGCCCGCTTTCTTCCCTCGGCAGGCAACCCATGGCGCTCAGATGCATCAGCAGACGGCCTACTGCCTCTTCGATCGACATCCGATCGGTTTCGATCATGACATCGGGGTCGAGCGGCACATCGTACGGTCCTGAAACACCCGTGAAATTGGGTATTTCACCGCGCCGCGCACGCACGTAGAGGCCTTTGACATCGCGCACTTCGCACACGGTCAGCGGCGCATTCACGAACACTTCGACGAAACCAGCGCCGACGATCTCGCGAGCCATGCGCCGATTCTCATGCTCGGGCGAAATCACCGCGGCAATCGCGATGAAGCCCTGTTGCATGACCAGCGCCGCGACGTGCGCGATCCGCCGCAGATTTTCGGCGCGGTCTTCGGGAGTGAAGCCGAGGCCTGCGGTCAGGCCGCGCCGCAGCACGTCACCGTCGAGCACGATCGAGGCGTGTCCGGCTTCCTTGAGACGTTGATGCAAGGCCTCGGCCACGGTCGATTTACCGGCGCCGGACAAGCCGGTCATCCAGATGACGGCTCCACGCGTTGCGCTCACGATTTCCGCTCCGTCCCGTTGGCCGCTGTCCCGGCATCTGCAAGAAGCGCCCGCCCCTGCCCGCTGACGCTGCCGGCGGGCGCCAACTCTGGCCCCAGACCGTCGAACAAGGGCTGCAGCAGCGCCTGCTTCGGCTGCCAGCGCTGCAGCGACGTCCTGTAGAGCGGACGGCGCACCTGTGCCGCGCTTGCCGTGTTCACCTGCCGCGTAGTCTCGTGAAACGCCAGACAGCGCTCGTCCCAGTCGAGCCCGCAATGCGCGAGCAGGCGGCGGACATTCCCTTCGAAATCGTCGATCAATTCTTCGTATTTGACTTCGATCATCGTGCCCTCGGGTAACACGCGTTGCCAATGGGCCATCAACGCGCCGTGCGCACGATAGTAGCGGCCCAGTTCACCAAGATCGTAGCTGAACGGCACGTCATGAAAAATTCGAGAAAAAATCGACAGACAAGTTTGCAATGGCGAGCGGCTGCTATGAATGAAGCGCGCATTCGGCAACGCCAGATGAATCAGCCCGACGTTGATGAAATTGAACGGGTATTTGTCGGTGAAGCGTGCGTAGCCTTGCGTTGCGTTTTGCATTTCCGGCAGTGACGTCCGCATGCGGCGCAAATAGTCGGCGCCGAGCGTGCGCAATTGCGCTGGGCCGACGCCCTGCAAGGCTTCGATATCGATACGCAAGGGATCGTCGAAATCGCGGCCGATGCAGTTCACCAACGCCTCGCCGAATTCCGTGCGCTCACCCGCGCCGAAAACCTGCGGATGACTCGCGAGAATCTGTTCGATCAGTGTCGACCCCGAGCGTGGCATGCCGACGATAAAGATCGGTGCGTCCGACGCATCGCCCTGACCGCGCCTCGCCGCCAGCACCTCTGAAGTCAGGAGTTCCGGCAAATGCGCGAACAGACCGAGCGACGCGGCTTCGTCATAACGCACGCCGGTGCGGTACAGCGCGTTGCCCTTCAGGAAGTGTTCGAACGACGCATCGTTGCGCCCCAAATCAGACAGCGCCTGACCATACGCGAAGTGGATCTCCGCCTGATTGGCGGGTGTCAACGAGGCGGCATCGCCGACGAGTTGCTCCAGCGCGGCGAACACCGGATCGTCGGCGCCAAGGCGTCTGGACTGCACGAAGTTGCGGTAGTACAGCGGCACCCGCGGAGCGGCCTCGATCGCGCGGCGATAGACTTCGTGAGACTCGTCGAAACGACCGAGAGACTGCAGGCAGTTGCCCATGTTGTTGTACGAACCATCGGCTTTGGGATTCAGCCGGACTGCTTCGCGATACGCGTCTACCGCCTGCTCGAGTCGATGCATCTGTTCGAGCGACCAGCCGAGGCCGTGACGCAAATCGGTGTTGCGCGGATCGAGCCCGATCCCTTCGTGATAGCGAACGACGGCTTCGGGAAAACGGTTCAGCGCAGCGAGCGTCGCGGCGAGACGCTCAAGCACGACGACATCAGCGGGATCGAGCGAGCGCGCTGCGTCGAAACATTGGAGTGCGGCCTCAAGATCGCCGCGAGCGGCACAGGCGTCGCCTTCGGCGCGCCATGCTGATGCGGTCGCAGGCTGTGGATCGTGCTTCATTGACGGCCAGGTTCTTGCAGGCTTCGCATCAAGCGGCCCGGGCAATGTGGAGTGCGTTCTTCTTCGTCCAGCGTCAGCAGCAGCATGAGTCTGGATTCAAAGGGAAATTGTCTGACGGGAAAGTATCAGGCGCGCCCTACAGTTACGTTGCGAAAATTTAACCAACTGTTACAGCACGATGAATCCGTCATAGTCTGGAAGGATCGCGTAACGGGCGACCGCTATGGCGTTGGGTTGCGGTGCATGCGTCGCGGAAGCCAGGCGGTAAATGCGGGCAGTAATTTGCGGACACAAATCCTGCTGAACTCCCGGGTGCGCCGTTTTTCTCATTCACATACGTGGGAGAAAATCGTGAGCAGGCTTATTGCATCAATCGCGATGTTAGCTGTGGCGGCAAGTCTCACCGGGTGCGTGGTCGCGCCAGGATACGACTATGCCTATGCGCAGCCCTATTACCCCGGCTACGGTTATGCCTACGGGCCGGCGTATGGACCGGCTTACGGTGCGGTCGACATCTGGGGTGGTTGGGGTGGCTCGTGCTGTTACTACCACGGGCATGGCGGAGGCTGGCACGGCGGAGGCTGGCATGGTGGGGGTTGGCACGGCGGCGGCGGCTGGCATGGCGGCGGGGGCTCCCACGGCGGCAGCGGGGGCAGTTCGTGGAGCAGCGGCGGCCATAGTGGAGGGCATGGGCATTGATGCGGTGAGCGGCAGTTGACCTGCCCTCGCCTTGCCCAATCTGCGGACCGAACGGGAGATTTTATGCCTTGCGGTAAAATCGGGTTTTGATTGATGCCGTCCGTCCGCCCCATGTCTTCAGCTCAAACTCCCAGTCCACGCCGCGTTTCCGTCGCGCCCATGATGGACTGGACCGATCGCCACTGCCGCTCGCTGCATCGCGTGATATCGCGTCATACGTGGCTTTACACCGAAATGGTCACCACCGGCGCGTTGCTGCACGGCGATGTGCCGCGCCATCTGGCGTTTACGCCCGAAGAAGCGCCGGTCGCCTTGCAACTCGGTGGCAGTGAGCCTGACGACCTTGCGCGCTCGGCCAAGCTCGGTGAGCAATGGGGCTATGACGAGATCAATCTGAATTGCGGCTGTCCGTCCGAGCGCGTGCAGCGCGGTGCGTTCGGCGCTTGCCTGATGAACGAGCCGAAACTCGTCGCCGATTGCGTGAAGGCGATGCGCGACGCGGTGTCAGTACCGGTGACTGTCAAGCACAGAATCGGTGTCGATGCGGTCGAGGAATATAGCTTCGTGCGCGACTTCGTCGGCACGATCGCGGATGCCGGTTGCAACGTATTCGTCGTGCACGCGCGCAATGCGATTCTCAAGGGCCTGAGCCCGAAAGAGAACCGCGAGATTCCGCCGCTTAAGTACGACTACGCGTATCAGTTGAAGCGCGACTTCCCGCATCTGGAGATCATCATCAATGGCGGCATCAAAACGCTTGATGAGGTAGAGACGCATCTTCAGCATATCGATGGCGTGATGCTTGGGCGTGAGGCATATCACAATCCTTATGTACTCGCAGATGTAGATGCACGCTTCTATGGTTCGACAGATGCACCGCTCACGCGCGAGCAGATCGAGGCAAAGCTGATCGAATATTGCGCGGCTGAAATGGCAAGCGGCACGTACCTTGGTTCCATCACGCGTCACGCGCTTGGCCTCTATCGTGGTGAAGCCGGGGCACGTGGATGGCGTCGCGTGTTGTCCGATAGCAAGCGTCTTGCGGCGCGCGATCTGACCATCTTCGATGAGGCAAGACAGCATCTGCGTGAGCCCGTCGAAATTTTTGAATAAAGGACTAGGCAAACGGGATTCTTGTTCGTATAATCTCGTTTCTTCATCGACGAGCCAAGTTTCTCAGCAATGAGTTGCCGGCAAGTCAAGCAGATGTCAGTGGTGGCTGTAGCTCAGTTGGTAGAGTCCAGGATTGTGATTCCTGTTGTCGTGGGTTCGAGCCCCATCAGCCACCCCAAAAGAATCAAGCGCTTAGCCCAGTCATTGCGACTGGGCTTTTTGCTTTCTGGAGTCCGTGTAGGCACCATGTAGGCATTTCCGGTCAACGCGTCGCCCGAAATTTTTGAGAGTGGGCTACGCGCCCGTAACCGACTTGCGGCCCATTTCGGCAGAGGTCATACCGAAGTGCTGCAGGTGTTTGACCGGCTCGAATGCCCCAACGATTTCAGCCGACGCAATTTTGCGCCAGCGAAATACGTGGACGAACAGGCAAACCGCGCCCCTTTTGCCGCATGACCAAAGACGGCTTTATGTTCCTCGCCATGGGCTTTACGGGCAAAGAGGCGGGCGAACGGGGTGTCGCCAATTTTGGCGACACCTCCTACGCCGATCCGCAAAACGGGCAGCCGCACTTGACGCTTAGCGAGATTGCCGTCGCGCTGTACGGCAAAGGGGGTGACCAAACTGCCCCTCCTTTTCGTGAGCGTTGCCGTAAAAGGGGGCATCAAAATGATGGACCCTTTGCGTGAGGTTTGCTGTTCAAGGGGGGGCGCAATTTGCAACGCCCTTGCAACCCAGCTTCGCGCGTCGCGGTCGCGGTCGCGTTCGGCAAACGTCACGACAACGTTTTGTGCGATATCCACGCGATGCGCGACAGCGAGCACGCGGAAATCCGCGAACACCATCGGCTCAATTTTGAGCAGACGGTCGAAACCCGCTTGAGCAGATGGTCGAAACACGCGCCAATCCTAGTGGGGGGAGCGCAACTTTGCGCAATGCTTTGAAATTAGCGGGGCAGACAACGACACTGGGGCTACGTCATACCAGCGGGTGAACGCCGGGACGATCCCGAATTCAGTCGGAAACGATGGACGGCGATACTGGACGATCAGGGCGTTTCTGTCAGGCGACGGGGGTACCACTGGAAGCAACTGAAGTATGATCACACGGCGCTTGAACCCGGCTTACCGCCAAAACCAACGCCATGACTAAAGACAAATACTCCCTCGCCGTGTTCCTGGTCCTAGCCGCTGCGATTGGTTTCTATCTGGCTACGGTCTACCAGACCGGAACCTTTCTCAAGGTCGCTAACGCGGTTCAAAGATGGTCTCTTTGGGGGTCTTTCGCTACCTGTGCCAGCGCCTTGTTTGCTGCATGCGCCGTATGGGTCGCGGTGTGGAGTTTTCACTCACAGGTACAGCAAAGCAAGATCACGCTCGGCGTAGAAGTGCTGATGAAGCTCAACGATGATTTCGACAGCCAGCGTATGCGAACCAAACGAGCGCTCGCTGCCAAATCATTGAAGGACCACCCCGGAGAAGGGACAGCAGATATCGATGCAGTACTGGATTTTATCGAAGGGGTCGCGCTTTTTGAGCGGCGGGGCGTAATCGAAACCGAATTCGTGTGGCATGACTTTTACGAATGGTTTTCGCCTTACTACCACCTCACCAAGACATACCGTGCGGAAGTACGTAACCGCGACTCAACGATATGGGTTGATCTGGAGGGGCTGTACCAGCGGGTAAGCCCATTTCAAGGTGCAGACCAACCCCGCCATCCGACGCCAGCCGAACTAACGGAATTTCTAAACGATGAGATTATGCTAGTAGATTGAGGTTAGGCTGGACCGACGTTGTATCAATTGCATTGGCGCAACACCATTAGACAAACCCACGGGCTGTGCGATGTGGGGCGCGGAAAGGCGGTCCTAGGCTCCCGTTCTCCGCGCAGCTTTCATCGCGGTGACCATCGGATGCAAAAACAAGAACGCGCCATCGGCAGCAAACTCATCATCCGGCTCGACTTCTTCCAGAATGGGCTTCGCATCGGCAGTCGTCCGACGAATATTCCAAGTAATTGCCGATAGTTCGTCTCTCACATCGCCTCCGATTACATGCAGCCTTTCGCCGACAATTGGCAGTTGCCGGAACGGAACATCCCCTCTACCTTTAAGGTCACGAATCCAGAATTCACAAACCCATACAAAACCGAAGGCCTTTAGGTAATTTGCCCGATCAGCTGCGTTACGCCAAAATATAAATTTGTCTGCCTGATCGGCAAAAGCGGCGGATATAAAATCAATCTGCTTCCATTTTTCGTCAAAAAGAAAGAGCATGGGAACATGATTTCTATATTGATCGAACGTAGCCTTCGCCAATTTTGCGATTAGCTCCACTGTTTCACGCACATTCCCCGGATTCCCGGTTTTTTCGAATTCATCTTTTATTTTCAATAATTCCGGTGAAGCCTTAAAATGTGGGTCTGCATCCATCCGGATGGTCTCCAGCTTGCCAAGCCCGGATTGCCCCATCTTGATGTATCTCGTGCGCGACACATCGTTCGAAGTTGGATCAAGCGCCGTAGGATGAGGAATTGACGTGTCCAGTTCGCCACCTAGATGAATCGCAAGATCACGGCACACCTCGTAAACTCGGCTATACACGTAGGTCATCACGTAGATTAACTCAACAGCAGGAAAGGAGTTAGCTACCCACCGCCGCTCGATCTTCAACACCGCCACATCGAGAGTAGCAGCGGGAAGCGCGGCCAAGGCATGACGGAGCAACTTTCCCGTATCGGCCTTTAGCAATTCTGCCTTGGTCGTCGATATTTCTATGTCTTCGGATGCATTGTGTGAGATCACAAGATCGACATGAAGGGCGCTAGCAAGATCTAGATCACCTTCTTTCTCAATGACATTTCTCGCGTCTTTCGCCCATTTCATCGCGGTATCTGCCGACCACGGAGCTACTACGTTGCTTTCGTACCAGCTTGCGTAATCAGGAATCTCCTTTTTATTCTTTTGAATAATGAAGGTAACTGTCCGGGAAGTCTGAAGAAATTGATTGGTGTTTCGCCGAAAGAGGTCGGGAGAAAAATAGGCATCCCCGCAATTTTTTAGAAGTCCGGAAAGATCCCGCAGTCGGCGTTCCCAAGGGTGCATTACATTTCCAGTCAGGTCGAAAATTTAACGGAGGCCAAGTTTCGCTCTGATAGCGATATCCCTGCAAACGACTGCAGCTGACGATCATAGCAGCAGAGTTCGCGCAATTGGCGGCGGTGCGCGGTGAGTCGTCCAGTCAAATGCATAAGCCCGCGCCGGTTCGCCCATGCATGACGCATCAACTACGGCGAGCTGGATAATTCGCTTTATTTGTCGGTTAAAATTGGCGTTCCCTAGTTGAATTACAGAGCACGCTATGGCGACTTGCGGCGATTTCGGCAAGACATTTACAGAAAACATGAGTGCGTTGGGCCTGCCTGCTCCCACTAGCCTGTTTGGCTCCATTCAGGCGGCGGCTTCGAATGTCGCCACGATGCTGGGCGCACTCAAGACGCTGGGACCGGGCGCAACCGTCGCAGAGTTGATCGGCGCGACAACAGCACTTGAGGCGCTATCGGTCGTCGGTGCATTGAGCGCATCGTTCTATGTAGGCGCGTGCATTGGCTCGCTTGTCGTCGCCGCGAACGCCGCCATGAAATGCACTAGCGGTGCTACTGCTGCCGCTACTGCACGGACTACAGCAGCCCGCGTTGGGCTGGTGATTCCCGATACGATGCTGGCGTTTATTCAGCGCCACCCCGAAGTGCTGATGGATAGTCCGTCACGCGGAAACTACGCGTTTCTGGCGTCTCGCCAGCGGGCGGCGGCATGAACTGGCTACTCGATAAAGCGGCGCTTCTGCTCGCTGCCATCGCGTGTGCTGGTGCCGCGTGGGGGCTGATTCACTACAGCGGCGAGTGGTTCTATCTGCTGCTGTTCGTTTTGGCGTTTGGCGGGTTGTTTGCCGATAACCAGCGACTACGGACGCGGTTGAAGGAACTCGGCGTAGACCCAAGCCAGCGCGACCCAAGCCGCCGCGCTCGTCGTTAAGGCCATCCGGTCAATTTCAATTGATTGCAGTCATGTATGGCGAATGCAGGGTGCGGCGTCTACGGTAACGTGTCAGTAGCAACCCCACCGACAAACTACGACCGGCTGAACAACGACTGGTTGAACATAATAGACAGGCCGACTTGCTTCCGCTGCTGCCGCTCCCGCCGCTACGGCTGCCGCGCCCGCGAGGAGACCCGATGCAATCGCATTCGCTGTCTGCGCTCGGCGGGCGGAATCGGCCTGGGCTGCTCCTGCGGTGGTGTAATACATATTCATTTCCGCGTTGCATTTGTCGCCCCAACTAGTCGGGTTCGCCTTCTTGCACTGCAAGAAGGCTTGCCGGTCTTCCTGAGCTTCTTTTTGCGCTTCCGTTGTGCAGCCGGCAAGTAGTCCAGCTACGAGCCCCAGGACAATAATCTTTCTCATACCGCCTCTCCGCCTTGTTCTTTTCTGCTGAAACAACCGCTCGGACAGTCGCCGCCCAACACGTACTAACGGCCCCGGTAGTCGTCATGCGTATTGGGAATTACCCTCTTGGATACGCGGCGGATGCTGCACCGGTCAGCATTGAACTGCTGTGCCAGAACAAAGCGAGAAGCTCGGACGAAACGGTTGGGCGGTAGCAGAAATCCAGCTTTTCGGATGGATATCGTTTCCACGCCGATGGCCTATGGGCGTAGCATCTGCCGAGCATCCAGATATACAGGTAGGTATCAATCTGATCGTGCTCGGTATCCGGCGGATACTGCCAGTTGTTGTGCTCCCATGTCCGAAGCCGCCCGCATGGCGGTCTATCGGACAAATAACCGTCTGCTTCGGATCGGTCCTTCATCAAACTTCCGAGTTCTGCCAGGAAGCGTCATTTGGCAAGTTTGCCGCATGGACATCGGTGCGACTGCTTCGCTCTGAAAGCCGCCGGTTGAGCGCAGGTAATGTGCATTCGTTATCGGCCAAAGCCGAAGCTCACTACCCTGGAGATCTACTGCCGCTTCACGACGCGATGCGGGCATTGAAGCGTGGATTCAGCGACCGGCGAAGGTAGCCCGCTGGAATGATTGTTAAGTGTCAGGTCGTAGTATTTCAAGTAAAGCACGTGGATTGTCCTTGAGATGAAGGGGCACGATGATCCTGTCGATATCAAGAAGGATTCCATCAGCGAAACCCCGGCACACCTCATCGAAGAGGTGCCACGCCAAGTCGGAGTAATGTCGCACTTGGGTGGACAGCCAAGACGCCGTATCCTTTCGCGATTGCTCCCGCGTTGCGTTGAGCTCTGTGTGACCAAGAACGTCGATCATCTTGTCTAGGAGCGTTAGCTTTGCCAGTTCAGGATCCGCCCGCCGATGGCGTCTCTTGTGAACGTGCGTACCGCGATCCTTAATCAGGGGAGCCAATTGCTCCTGCACGAACTCTGCGAGAGAGTCTCCTACTGTTACGACGAAATCCGTGAAGTCGGCATCACTCTTGTAGCGGCGCTGGATGAATTTGATGAGATCAAGCAACCTGCACTGAAAGATATATACCTCATTTAGATAGCTCTCCATCCAAAAAGTTACCGTTGCAGTATGTCGTTTCGGCTCGATGACGTCTACGGAGTTGGATGCAAGGTCTCGAATGAGATCGAGAGCCTGACATGACTGAATGCACTCGTAAAACAGATTCCAAAAGTCGCGCAAAAATCCAAATTCCCGAGACACCCCGACTGGGGAAAGTGAAAGTTCGGTATCCGAGGGCGTCTGAATCACCTGCATGCTGCGCTTCTTGGCCAACTCCCGATGAGCCTCATCGTTTTGCCACCGATCGATGGCTGGCGTTGCAAGAGCAGCCATGTAGCGCCGGACGTAGTGTGGTTGATCGCGTTCCAAAGGTCACCTACTGGTTGAAGTAACGGGGTAGGGTTAGCAGGTCCCTTTGCCCGAAGTAGCCAATATAGGCGTTTGGCGAAATATTTGTCTCACCTGTTTGCTCAATTATCTGTCTGTGTTGGCCAAACTGCCAGCTGTCTCGGCGTCGACATCGACGGCCGTTGTACCTCGAAGGACCATTGGCATGGTCTCGTAACGAACGACCGTAGTGGATGATCAAAGTCATTCGACCGCATGCATTGCAACGCGCTTGGCGCGCACAATTGCCGTTCGTGACATGTCCCCTTGGGGCGAAGTGTCGGTCGCCTACGCGGCGTCTTCGGCGTCTTGATCGAATATGGATTGAAGTGCGCAACCTCATCGCCGATCCAGTCGTAGAGCTGCGCGAATCGCCGTTACAACGGCTCGATTTCATTGCGCCCCGAACACCTCGGCGGCCGTGTTGGTCGCACCAAAGCCACCAGCATTGATCGGCACGATCCCCAACGAGCTGCGACGATCGGACGTTTCTACGTCACGTTTGAGGTGTAATGGAATAGCGAGGACATGGTATATCGTTACTTAGCTTTGCTATGACCCGCTACGAGGACGGGCTGCATGAGCTGTTCGGTAATCTTGAACTGCTTGAACGCCAGCCGTGCCTTGCGGATGTCAACGTTATGGCCTAGTTCTCCGATCCACTCCGCAACTTCTCGCTGTGAGGTTTCGCAGCGCACCCCAATGACCACTTCACGCAGCATCAAAAGCTCGCCAAAGTCGGCGTAGTAGTGTCCATCCTCGTCTTTATCTTGCAGTTCCGCCATCACCCGGTATTCGTTCTCGTATCGCCACGCTTCGAATTTCGTGAGCAGCATGGTCTTCACTATCTCGGGAGTGACGCCAGCGTTGTGCGCCGAAAGATCAATGTTGAAGTCCAGCCGGTTCGGCTCATAGCCAACCCGCATTGCGAGTTCGTCGGGAATGTCGAACCCGAGACAGATGCCATAGTGTTTCGCGCCGTAATGCGCCCACATGACCGGATTTTGCCAATCAGTCGAAAAGCAGATCACTCCACGCTGCTTAGACAGGTGCATGCGCAATACCTCGGCAACCTTTCGATGCTGGCGGCTCGGCAGAATATGAGGTAATAGCTCGAATGGATCATTGAGTTCCTCGAAGAGCGAGATTTTCATCCGGCGTTCTTCGATAGTCTTCTGCGCCCACTTTTCTGCAGTTAGATAGTAAAGCCGCATGCAGGTCACCCCGAGCGTGGTAGGTTCGCGTATTGTATCGACTCCCGCAGATACCAATGTCATTTACGGCGATGCGCGCGAACACCTAAAAATCCATGTCTGCCGCGCGATCCCAAGCCGCTTGTTCATGCTCTATGAATGCATTCATGTCCTCGACTGAGGTCATCGCGGCGGCGTAGGTGCCATTGGCGGCGTACGTCAGGACGATCGGCAATTCGGTATCGTGCAGATACGCTCGCGCAGGTTCACGCCCATCTGACCAAAGATAGGCAATAAATGAATCGATGAGGAGGAGCGCGTCCTCTTCTCGAAAAGCGATTCCAGCCCCTAGTCGGTATTTTCGGCTCCCCGCCTTATGAGGCAAAAACACGGGGACCGCGCCTGCGCCTGAATGAAATCGATAAGCTTCGCCCCGTTTTCCAAATGCACCATGCGCGGTGAAATTTCGTAGTTCGAAGCGGATTTCGCTTAGCTGATCAAAATACTGCTTAGCTTCCTTATCGCGCAAATCAAAGACCGCTCTGTATTTCGCCGACCATTCCGCCTGAGCCAAAACGGTGATTTCGTCAGCGGTCGTAGCGCGGCCAAGCAGGATTGCGATATGGATGAAGACGTGCTCAGTCCAACTGTAGAATGCATCAATGGCAGCAAGCGCCAGCCATCTGGCCTCTCGCCGCAACTGGGTGCTGACGAAGATCGGACCGACATAACGCTCCTTGCTCTCTTTGATTGCAATACGTTCACGGGTACGCGTCTGTGCCTCGGTTGCCTTTGCCTTGAAGCTCCCGGCTAAAAATTCGTAGCGATCAAACAGTTCGCTACTGTTGTTCGTCACGTTCACGGCGGAACGCGCGAGAGCCTGATCTGCTAGCCATTCGAAATAAGGCTGAGCGTTCTTTATCGCCTTTTTAATTCGAATAACGATCTCGCGGATCGCATCTTCTTTGCTTTCAACGTCATCTGCGAAGACGCCCAATCCCATTTTGCGATGCTCGATTAGGTATGTATGCCCCTTGTATTCAACCGGCACCGACCACGCCACCTTGTCACCCTGCCCAAGGTTCTGAAAGTCGAGCAATTCCACGAGAAGAAAATAGACTAGATAATATTCAGGTAAGGCGCGTCCGGCGTTGGATCGGCGGCCACCATAAAGAGCGCGAAAATCGGTAATTTGTCCTGGGCGAACTTCGCCCAAAGTTCGACGGGCCGCGTCTCGAACAGGAGTAAGTTCAGTCGGAAGCATATTCTTCTTGGTCATGGTGTGAGCGTGCCGGACGATCGCTGCATTACTATACGCCACGTGTTTCGTCGCCTCTGATCGTGGTGGGACCTAGAATTGGATGTGTCCGCAGGAAAGCCTCGACGCGGACAGAGGTCCCTACACCGCTCGCCGTTTTCCAGTGGGTCTTTTTTGGGCGAACGTATCAGGTCGCTGCCTCTGCACTCGACAGGTCACCTTGCAGCCCGACGATTTCGCGTAGCTCGATGCGCGAGCCGTCGACAGTGTTGCCGTCGATGATTACCCGGATGTCCACTTCGGCGGTTGTGAATGACGGCTACATGGCAGGGGCACTCCCGCCTATGAGTCGACACTCGGCCGGTCGCGATCGTCGCAGAACGGCCTAGCAGAGCCGTCTGGATTGATTGACGACGGAATTGACGCTACGTTCGGATTCTCCTATTGGTTATATTCGGCGCGACCCTGTTCAAATTTTTCGTCGTTTCGCGGATACCCCCTCGCTTGATTCTGCTGCCGAAAAAAATGACGCTCCCCCACGTTCACCGGCACTTGCCCGTCGGAGGTCCGAGGCCCTCTAGGGGTGCTTGGTCAGCGACCAAGTTCGAAAAATATGTTTTTCTCGTCGTTCACAAACCGCACTTTCTGACAAAAAATGAACCAAATAATTACCCCATCACAAGCCGTGCAGTTACTTCTTGAAGCAGCCGTTCCTGAACGTACTCCAGAGTTCCGTCGGCTTTGGAAGACTTACTCGCCTTCCGTCGAAATTGCGGGCGATACGCGCGGCTTTACCTTCAATGCGAACAAGCGTCGCATTCTTTTTCAACATAAAGCGCTCGACGTACTATGGATTATCGGTTTTTCGGCGTGGGAATCTATTGCAACGTACAGCCCAGCGATCGCCATCGCGCTTGGCACGTCGAAGCGCCTTGAGGATGCGTTGGGTGACGACGAAGAGCGTGGTCAGATTGAGATGCATTACAAGACAAGACTCGTGGCCGCTAGGGAGATCATTGAATCAAACGATACCGACCCGAGCGTTTGGCCGCAGGATGTTCCACAGCCTGGCCTAAACCGTTCGAGCGCCTCGATCGAGACAGCATCGGCTTATGACCTGACTTTGCTTGCGACTGCCTTCGTGCTATTTCACGAATTCCGACACGTGATGCTCGACCGGGATAGTCAACGGCCAGCCGATCCAGCGGAAGAAGAGTTGCTTTGTGATACTTGGGCCCGCGACTTCATGACGAATAAGCTCGCCGCCTACGCACAGGCGCATGGACACAGCTACTCTCAGGTACTCAACAAGCGTGCCGCTGCAATGGCGCTGGGCAGTTTGATGCTCCACGAAATTACGCCGATCGCCACGCACGGTGGCGTTCCATTCGAATATCCACCTCTTGCCGCGCGCATCAGAGCAATTACTGGAACTGTGACGTTGCCAGAGGACGCGACATACTGGATCTACGCAGCATGTCTGCTTGTTGGTGCGCTACGTCGTCAGCATCGGACCCTTGATATAGTTACCAACAGTCCGCGTAGATTGGTGGAATCGTTAATTGCGATGTTTGACTGATACATATCGAACCGCGCGCGGTTGATTGTTAATCGAAGAAAGCGCTCGTGCGAGTCTTCATTGCCGTCCGCGAATGTCTCACTAGCTTGATAAGGGACGCGCGCCGAACGTGAGCTTCACGCCGGTCGCTTGGACATATGGCGGAGTGCCGAAAGGGTTGGGCTGCATCGTTCAAAATACTTCCAGATGAGATGGACCGACTCCGAAGTCAGCTCTGTAGCACCGCATGTGGTTGCATTTTACGAGTACAACATGTTGATGCACTCGCCCCAGAAATATGCCTCCTATTTCGGACGAGGCAGCGCATGCCGGCGACGGTTTGTCGCCGGCATGCGCCGCCAAGCTGCGACTATTCTGCGTAGCCTGTAACTTCGGCCACGATATCGGAAAGCGGCTTCGAACGACGCAGGTCCCACAGTTTCACAGGAATAAATTCGAAGGCGAGTTGCAGCGCTGCTTCCACAATTTCCGCACAGCGCGACACCATTGCAACACTCGGCGTCCGGCCATCACGCGCCAGTTCACGAATCGACTGTTGCGCATCTGCGATCTGTTTGCGCGCGGAGCTGATGCCATCAAGATTCGAAGTCACCTTCTTGACGCGCTGGCCCAACCAGTTCCGGCCCGCAACTTCATCGACCCGAAAGGCGCTGCGCAGCAAATTATCCGCAAGGCTCAAATCGTCCAATGCATCTTCGAGCTCGGGCGGTGCAGCGCGCTCGAGTTCGGTCAAGATATGCTGCCGTTCGCCTGCCTTCATCATGGTTGCCATCACTAGACGTCCAGTTGTCTCTTTATCGAGACGGTCCGCTTCGCGATCTTCAGCCGCAGCCTTTTCACGAGCAGCGTGCACGCGAGCAGCTTCTTTCGCGAGGGTGGCAAGTTCGCGCTCCGGATTGGGCAGTGCATCAAGTTTTGCGGCCAGTTCCATGCGGCGCTTGTCGATTTCCACGCGCTGCCGCATTTTGAGTTCGTCAAGCAGCCCCGTCTCGTTGGCGAGCAATTCGAGTTCTGCAAGGCGTTCGGCCTGAGTTTGGTTTTGCGGTTTCATAGCTCAATCCTTTTCAAACGGATGGTAGTTACTGCAGGATAAGTAGGAAGCCACCTTCGGGCGGGAATTCGACGCGGAAGCGGGTATAGCTTACGGTTCCGTCCAGGCGGTCCTTCGGAATCAAAGCGAAATACTCCTGCTTGCGCCCATCCCAACTGAACTTTGCAAGCAATGATTTCGGTACCATTACAGTGTCCATAATTAGGCATCCTCTTCATTTATCGAACAAAACATCTACGATTGCTACATTACACGGGCTTTCTGGCTCGCGCTCCTACAAATCGTCTTGCATGTGGGAAAGGTCGCCGCCGCACATCGCGCGTTTCGCGCCGCTCGTCGTCGCAGCATCGTTGGGTTGAATCGCCTTTTGTCTGCGCTGCACGTGATACGCCGTCAGCGCGCCGTGCGCAACCATATCGAGCGCCGGTTTTGCATCACCGTTCTTATCGACCCATACCTTCGGCGTGAGCGCGCCGGCCAGCGCCACGGAATCGACGTCGTTGAGTGCCAGCAATGCGGCTTTCGCAACGGCGTCGAACGCGATGACGTTGACGAACAGTGATTCGCCATCGCCTGCGGCGGCACGCACCTTTGCCGTAACGAACGACTTGCCGCTGGCGCCCACGCGCTCCGTCGGCTTGCCGTACAACTTGCCCGCAATTAACCCATCAATCATTCGCATACTCCCCGTTGCGAGCTGCGCGCCGTTCCGGAAAAAACCTCACACAGAGAGGCACGCACAAAACACACACCCTTAAAGGGTGTTGTGTGTGTTGTGCGCACAAGCCGCACAAATGAACGATTTGTGCGGCTTGTGCGGGTCGTCAGTTCATCCATAACCACCCACCCCGCGCCTGGTAAATCTCCCCGTTACCGGTCATCGACGTAAGCGCCCGACGCACCTGGTATTCCCGTTGGTCGGGGCGACATAACAGGCGCTCGGCGATTACCGGCACGACGGCCTCAAGCTCGACGCAAGGACGGCCCGAAGGTGCGCCCGCCTTGTCGAAGTGCCTGGATTCGCTCAATAGCATGTCCATGACCGCATACACGAGGCGTTGCGTCTTGCCACTCGGCATGGGGCGCGCGACGGCGACGGTGCTTTCGTCGGGTGCGATGACGCAGGACGTAACCGATTCGCCGTCTTCATCCTCGCCAAGGTCCACGCGCAGCAGCGCGAAGCGATGCCGTTCCCCGTCAGGGCCTTCCTTAACCTTGGCATCCGACCATTCGCGGCGGTCACCATCGCGACGTACTTCAATCGCGGCGTCGAGCGCTGCAAACAGCGACGAGTGTCCGCGCAAGCCTTTGGACGTGTCCTTCCCCGTATGATGAACAACGAGAACCGTACAGCCGATCCGGTCTTTCAGCGTCCCGAGGTTGTTAATGACTTGGCTCATGTCGCGGCTGCTATTCTCATCGGCGCCGGGTGCGGCGCGATTCAACGTATCGAGAACAAGGAGGTCCGCGCCGCCGCCAGCCAGCACCGCACGAGCGAGGTCATCCACGTCGGACAGATTGCTAACGTTAAACGGCTGCATAATGAAGCGCAGGTCATCCGGCAGCGTGCGGCGGTTGCGCGCGCTCCATGCCTTCGCACGCTTGCTCAAACCCACCTCGCCTTCGAGCGCGACATACACAACCGGCGCGGCCGTAACGCGATGACCGAACCACTCACCGCCGCCCGCGATGACGGCACAAAGGTCGAGCGCGAGAAACGACTTGCCGGAACCGGACGGACCGAACAAGGCCACAAGCGAATCGGCGGGCACCACGTCGCGCACAAGCCAACGCAGCGGCGGCGCGTTCATCAGGTCATCAGCAGATTGCAGCCGGTAACGCATCGGCGGCACCTTCACCGCGCGCAACAGGTCGGCCAGCGCCTCAACGCCGTGCTCCGCTTAGTAGTCGTTCGCGTCGTAGTTGCCGGGCGCATCGGCGGGCATCGCCACCCACGTGCCGCCGATATCGCGGGCGATAGCTTCAGCGTCCGCTTCCTTGCCCCTGTCCGGGACAATCACGATGCGTGCCGCTGGGTAGCACTCGCGCAGCAGTATCGCCACCGTGCGAACGCGTCCGCAGCCGAAAGCCACCACGGCAGCGGCCTGATAGTCGGCTTTAGAGCACGCCCACGCCTGACCGATGCCTTCGACAACGTAAAGCGTCCCGTCCAGCACGATCTCGCCTACCACAAGCAAGCCATTACCGAACGATGCACCCGGGGCATTTAGCTTCTTCCCGCTGCCCGGCGCGGGAATGTATTGAATGGTCTGCAATGCGCCGTCCAGCGAGCGGACCGGCACGACCAGCCAGCCCGCCACGGGCTTACCCTGGATCGTCAGGGGGGCATCGGCCGGGACGACGCGCAATCCGTCAGGGTTGCCGCGCTTCGCCGCGATATAGGGATGTTGGGCGCTCGCGGGCTGATAGCTTGCGAACGCGGCAGCAACATCAAAGATCGGGTTCGAGACGGTTTTCGCTTTCGCCTGTTCGCTCTGCATCGGGCTCGACACGCGAGCGCCTTGCGCGCCGTTGGCGCGTGGTTGTGCATCATTCCAGCCGACGTCACGGGCCATCTTGAACAAGGTGCCAGGGCCGACACCGCCGTTCAGGTTGATGCTGCGCCACAAAGAGCGGGCGTCATGCTCGCCGCCATAGTTGCCGCCGGTCGCAGACCACGCCAGAAAGTCGTTTTCCGGCAGCCCCGCCGCTTTGGCGGCCATCGCAGCGCGCACCCACTGTTCACGGGCGCAACCGGCGTCGAGAGTGAAAAGTGCAGAGCGGGCGCGCTCGCTTTCATCGTGACCGTTTAACATGCGCCGCCCTCTGCGCGGTTGCGCAGCCAGCGAACAATCTTGCGGCAGTCGGCGTTGGAAAGGTGGTACACACCGCGCAGCACTTCGGTGCCGTCGGGGTCAATGTAAGGGACTTTGGGGCAAAGTACATTCAGGCCCTTCGCGCACAGCGTCGCTATCAGGTCGGGGCCGTTACTACATACCGCAATACTGTCTAGTTCCTCGCGCGGCATCGGGCGGAGTTGCAACGCCGCAACCGCGCGCAGATGACGCGGGTTATCGGTTCCGGTAAAGTCGCGTTGACGTTTCGCGCTCGATTGGCCTTTGGTCGGTTGGGCGTTTTTCTTTTTCATTAGCCTGCCTCTTCCACCAATTGCTCAAGGGAATCGGCGGGCCACATCAAGCGGCCGTTCGGCAGCTTGACCGGGCGCAGGCAGAAGTAAGCGCCGGTCTGGCAGTAGCGCTTGCGGATGGATTGCGGGCGCAGCGCCAGCAGCACCGCAAGTTCTTCGGTCGAGAGACGTGGGCGATTCTTCGAAATCGCCGCGAGTTGGTCGGTCGTCATCTTCGTATCACCGTCCCGCCGCGATTAGCGGCGTTGAGTTAAGGTGATACCGATTTTTTGACGAGTCTTTTCTTTCCCCGATAGATGCGGGCATTAGCGGGCGTTGGCGGGCGTTAGCGGGCGCGCGGATTCATCCTTTTCCGCAGCGCAGCCTTCGTAAACGATTTGCAAGGGTTTTCGCCGTCTTGATACAACACACCTTCGCCTTCCGCATAACCCGTCAGAGGCGCAGGACGCTCCTTCCGTTGGGCCAATTGGACCAACGCGGCCCACACTGACTGATAGTCGTCCGGCTCCGCTGCGCTCGCTTTTGCCATCCTGATAACGGCATCAAGAGCGTTCGTACGCCGCATCAATGAGTGAACCTTTCCATTGTTTGCCGTGCTGCCCACGGATGGCGCGGCGTCCAATAGCGTTTGCGCCCGCATCCCAGCATTGATGATTTCGGCATGGGCACGCAATGATTTCCAATCCTTACTGTTACCGATTTCCCCAACCAGGTCCCCGTTCTTGTAGAGTTCCCGAACGGCGTTGAGCGCTTCGCGGAATTTCTCCGCCGCCGGGTCGGCGTTAGCCTCTAAGCTTTCGACAAACCGGTCTAACTCCCAAAGGTTCGCGCCGTCGAAAATCTGGGTGCCCCTGTGAAAATCAGATCCAATCAAGATGGCAAGGCTTTGATTGTCCGGGTCGCGGTACAAATAGCCATTCTCCGTTTGACGGCGGTCAGCCGTGCGGTGGCCTATCCAGTGCGGTTCTTTTTCCATTGCTCGCGCCCTTCTTGCGCCGCCTTCAATTAGGATGCCCCCCCGGCTGGTGAAGGTGTCCGGCTTTGCGCTCCGTCGAGCGGGCAGGGGCAAAGAGAGTTTAGCGGGCTCGCGAGCGCATTGCGCGTCCGGCGCATGGGCGCGCTACTTGACGGCATGAAGCCCCGCTTGCGCGGCGCTCGCATCGAACTCGATGCCCGCCTGCTCCAGCAACCACGCTTCGATTCGGTCATGCCACATGCGCAGCAGGTCGAGCGGGCGGCGGCGGTAATGCTTCTCGGCGAGGGCGGAAGGCGCGTGACCCATGATTTGCGCCACGATCCCGACCGGCACTTCGACCCATTCGGCGAGCGTGCCGAACGAGCGGCGCAGGCCGTGCGGCGTCACGGGAGGGATTCCGACGAGTTGACAGACACGATGCAGCGCCCGGTTCGGGGCTGCCAGTCGTCCGTCTGCGGACGTCTTGCTCGAAAATACCCACGGCGACGGACGCCAGTATTCGCCACGTTGTTGCAAGCGGCGAAGCTGCCGAATGTTCGGCGGCGTATCGTTCAGGCGTTTCAGTTCGGCCAGTAGCGAAGCAAGGAAAGGCGTCAACGGAATCATCCGGCCCGTGTCCTCGACCTTGTCGGCAATGCTCAGACTGCGCCACTTAAAATCCACGTCGTCCCATTTGAGTGCCGCCATTTCCTCACGACGCGCGCCAGTAATCAAAAGCGCGATGAGATAGGTTGTCATGGCAGGGTTTTCGATTTGCCAGACGGCCTTGAACCACGCGGCGAGTTGTTCGCGTTGCAGGACATCGGCTTTAGCATGCCGCTTGGGTAAGGTGTCTTTTGCGATGCGAGTCGAGACCGCCTGAGCATCCACCAAGCCGCGATATTCGGGCTTCGATTCGCACCAGCCCGCGAAAATGCGTAGCAGATTGAAGGCGAGGCGGGCACGCGCCGGACGCTTCGCGGCTTCGGCTTTGAGCCAGGCGCTTATCCGGTCCGCGCTCAGGTCGGACGGTTTCAGCGGCATCAGCGGCGCAAGCGGCCCCGGTTCGGTCAAACCCTTGCCGCGCTTCTTCGGCTGTCCGCCAACACTGGAAAGGTCTACATGGTCGCGGTAGTGAAGCTCGCTCCATCTTGGGCGGCGTTCTTCGAGATATACCAACCATGCATCGCCCAACGTGACATCTTTTCGCCGCGCCTCGGCCTTTCTGGCTTCATGGGCGGCGCGCTCCCCGGCCTTGACCTCGCGCGGGTCTTTGCCGTCATCAATCACCGTCTTGAGCCTCGCGGCCTCGGTACGGGCCTTCCCCAGCGTCCACGCGCGAGCGTCACCAATAGTCAGGCGTACCGTCTTGCCAAACAGGCGCGACTCATAGACGTATGCCCGCGCACCCGCTGCCGTCACGCGCAGGCCAAAACCCGGCGTTTTCGCATCCCAATAAATGCTCTGTTTTTTTTCGGACTCACACTGAAACGATGCTACCCGGTCCGCTGTGAAATTCGTCTTGTTCATCGTTTGCCTCGATAAGGGCCGCATCCGTGTAGGCACCATGTAGGCAAATTATGAGGTAAACACTCAATCTCGGTCAATCTGAAGAAATGTGCTTGTTTCAATAAGTCATTGACTTTATTGAATTTAAATTGTCTGATCAATCTTGATCAACATCGGTAAACGCCTCTTGCGCAGGATTGTGATTCCTGTTGTCGTGGGTTCGAGCCCCATCAGCCACCCCAAAGAATTCAAGCAGTAAAAAGTTTGACCAAACGGCGTTGTGAGAAATCACAACGCCGTTTTTGTTTTACCTCGCGCTTTGCCACGCCGCGAGGGTTTCAATTGGGAAAGAGAAGCGGATCAAACCAACCGCACTTCCAGGCGCCTGCCAAGAACGGCGAATGCAGACTCGACCATCTCGATCTTCGATGAATGGCGGAAATTCAAAAGACGATCGACCTGCACCTGGTTGACCTTCAATCGACGCGCCAACTCCGCCTTACGCACGTTCTGTTGCAGCATTTCGTTTGCAAGCAGGACCTTCGAGGTCACGAGAGCAGGAAGCGTTACGACTCGCTGACCACGCTTTGCCTTCGACGGCAAAGGAATGAACCGCTTTTCCGAAAAGTAGATCTCAAGTGCGGCCTCCAGTGCGTCGAGGGCCTGCACGTCTGCATCATCTTCGTTCTCTCCAACGGTGATCGCTTCGGGCACGTCCGGAAACGTGACGAGGAGCGTGCCATTAGAATCCGGCGTCAGCTCGATGGGGTACGACAACATTACGGTTCTCCAGTGGGACTGCTTCAAGAAAAACACAAAGCCTGCGATTATCGGGAGAGGCCGTCCGCCTCTCCTGCTCATTTAATACCAAGCTGCCTCTTGATCGCCGCGACGAGATGGGTGCCCATTTCCTTGGCGCCGTGATCCGGGAAGATGGTTGTCTTGCCGTTGAGCGTGACCCGGTAGTGACTTGAGCCGCTCCTGTGCTTTTCAAAAGTCGCACCTTGTTTCTTCAGCCACTTCCTAAACTCGCTGTACTTCATGTTCCTCCTCTTGTTGAGCAAGACGAGGAAGAATACAACACAAATGTTGTATCAAAAAACTAAAAAACACAACATCTAAGTTGTATCTTTTTGGGACGTAAGCAGGGCACGAAAGGGAACATCGGGCTTGAGCAATAACTGCAAGCGGTATCGGCGTGCGCTGCGACCATGATGCAGCGGCGTGATACGAATCAGCGCATTTAATGGCCGGGCGGCAGGCATCCCAAGCGTCGAATACAAGCGCGGTTGGCTAGTAAACACCACCAATAACCCGCCCTCCCAACCGGGCCTTTGCCAGCCGAAAACGCTTGACAGACGGGGTCGGACCACGGCTGATGCCTGTCGCACAACCCTCCGCTCGATTATTTCAATACCGAGAATAGTAATTTCAGATTATCGGCACAAATTTTCAATAGTAGGGGTATACACTGCCTCCCATCGACGTTGCAGACACACCTCACCGGCTCCTGCGACGCCTTCCTGAATGAAATCGAAACTTATCGGAGTCACACCATGAAGACCAAGCTCATCGCCGCCCTGTTGGTTGCTGTTTCTGCCTCGATCGCTGCTCCCGCATTCGCTAGCGGCTACGGCCCGGCACCGTTCTACCGTCCGTCGGTCGGCGCACCGGCTTCGCAACAAGGTCAGAACGCGCAAACCGTTGCAGCTGAACGCGCTAATGCCGATTCGAATGCAT
Organism: Paraburkholderia aspalathi; assembly: GCF_900116445.1. Classification (GTDB taxonomy): domain Bacteria; phylum Pseudomonadota; class Gammaproteobacteria; order Burkholderiales; family Burkholderiaceae; genus Paraburkholderia; species Paraburkholderia aspalathi. The sequence goes on along the minus strand of NZ_FPBH01000001.1, from coordinate 333,230 downwards.
ACGGTGGCGTGAACACCGTGTCGTCGCAATCGGGTACGCGTGCACCGGCTGAATCGGGCCCGCAATCGGTTTTCTTCGGCCACTAATCGGTCGCCGTTGAAGGTTGCCGTTCACAAGACGGCCGCCGAACTGGGCGCCGCGCATGCAGCAATGCATGTCGGCGCCCAGTTCCGTTTACGGGGCAGCCGCTCCCGCGGCATCAAGGCACGCCCCTTTCGTCATCACGCCTCGCGCACCTCCTCTCTCGGCGCTTCAGAAAAACGAATCCGGTTACCAAACGGATCAATCGTCTCCAGCTCTTTGCCCCACGGCACCTCCTCAATACCCGGTTTCCCGTACTTGTAATCTTTGCGCTGAAGTTCGGCATGCAACGCATCGATGTCCTGCACCCGCACGAAAATCGTCGAGCCCGGCGTCGCGTCGCCGTGATGCTCGCTCAGATGCAAAATCAGGTCGGAGCGGCGCACCTGCATGTAGAGCGGAAAATTGGCCTCGAAGCGGTGTTCCCAGTCGACGGTGAAGCCGAGAAAGTCCACGTAAAACTCTCTGGCTTTCTCTTCAGAAAAGATGCGGATGATCGGAATGGCAGGCGACAGGTGCACAGCGGTCTCCAGCAAGGCGAAAGATCGTCAGCTTAATCGAATGCGCTTGCCGGCCCACGTGCTTGTGGCGCTTGTGGCTATGAGGCGAACCCGGCATCGATCGTTTCGCGCGCCGCCTTGAAGCCCGCGAGAGCCGCGGCATGCTCGGTGGACCACAGCGTGTCGATGTGCACAAGCCGCCAGTCAACGACCACCGCATCGTTGCGCAACACCCGGAAATGCGCTTTGACGCCGGTGAGCACCTGTTCAACCGCGACTTCAATCTCGTAGTCCTGATAGCGCTCCTGGTAGTCGCCCATGTCGAGGCCCTTCGGCTCCATGATCGCCTCCTTGGTGTCTTGCGTGCCCTTGAATGTTGGCGGCCATACTTTTCCACCGGGCCGTCGTTACGGCTCGGAGCATGCACCGGCCCACCCTCGCCTGACGATCAGTCGCAATCGCCAGAAAGGTACTGCCGGCCGCTACAGGTGATTTCGACTTCGCCGCCGCTTGCTTCTGCAGCGAGCCCGTTTGTCAGCAACTCCGCCGTGACGGATTGCTCAAACTTCGGCATGGGCTGTCCGACGCCGACAGCATTCAGGCGCCGCAACGCTTCAACCGCTTCCGGACTTAATGACTTCGACATGGCCGTCTCCGTCGTGGTGCTCAATTCATCCTAGCAAGTTTCGCGGATGCACGCAGGGGCGCGTCGAGGCATACGGGTTGCGTGCCGTACAGATGTGTCGCGTCAGCAAACCGGCAAGCGGTATCGGAAAGGAGGACGAGATGGAGCGAAACAGAAACAGAATGGCGGCGCTGACGGCGGGCGTCGCGCTCGCGATGTTTGGCGCAGTCGGCACGGCGGCGTTCGCACAAACGCCGAACCCGGCGCCAAAAACACCAGCGGCGTCGCAGAACGGCGGCGCCTCGATGGTCAAGCCGCCCGAGGCGGCCCCCGATTCAGGCGGTTCGAGCAATCCGGACAATATGCCCATCAAGCGTCCGCGCCAGGCGACCAACGACAAGATGATGCACGAGCCGCCCGCCAGCGGCGCCAACGCAAAATAGCGTCGGCGCGCATGACGGTACGAGCTGCGCGACCAGTGCAGTCGCGCTTACAGGCGCGCGATCGACACCTCCGTCGACTTCACCAGCGCGACCACTTCCGAGCCGACCTTCAGGTCGAGTTCGTCGACCGAACGCGTGGTGATCACCGAGGTGACGATACCGAACGGCGTCTCCACATCGACCTCGGACACCACCGACCCGCGGATGATTTCCTTGACCTTGCCTTTGAACTGATTGCGTACGTTGATTGCGGAAATGGTCATATCGAGTGACTCCAGAAAAGCGATTGAAAACAGTCAGTCAAAAGGGATGTCAGACGGCCCAGCGGACGTCTGTCGGCCGCGTGAGGCGGCCCTCGTCACGTGCGTCGTAAGCGCGATGGGACAGCGCGTCGTCGTTCGGCGCCGTCTTCAGTACGCGTTGCAACACATGTTCTTCCAGCGCGGCAAAACCGGCCGACGCACGCGCCCGTGGGCGCGCCAGCGGCACCGGCTGATCGAGCGCGATGCGTCCTTCTTCGATCAGCAGAATCCGATCGCCGAGCGCGACAGCTTCGTGCACGTCGTGCGTCACCAGCAGCGCGGTAAATTGATGTTCGCGCCACAGGCGTTCGATCAGCGCGTGCATTTCGATGCGCGTCAACGCGTCGAGCGCGCCGAGCGGTTCGTCCAGCAGCAGCAATTGCGGCCGATGCACCAGCGCACGCGCGAGCGCCACACGCTGACGCTGGCCGCCGGAGAGCTGCGCGGGCCAGTCGTTGGCGCGTTCCAGCAAGCCGACTTCGTCGAGCACGGCGCGCGCATCTTCACGAGCGCTGCGGCCGAGGCCGAGCATCACGTTTTGTAGCACGCTCTTCCAGGGCAGAAGCCGCGCGTCCTGGAACATGATGCGCGTGTCGAGCGGCTGGCCGTCTTCGGCGCGCTTTTCGAGCACGCCCGTCGTCGCCTTCTCCAAACCCGCCACCAGGCGCAACAAAGTCGATTTCCCGCAGCCGCTGCGGCCGACGATCGCCACGAAACTGCCGCGCTCGATCGACAAATCAAAATCGGACAGCACCGTGCGCTCGCCGTACTGCTTGCCGACGCCGCGCAATTCGACCGAAAAATCGCCAGAGCGGCTGGCGTCGTTGCGCGCCGATGCACCGGTCGCCGCAGGCACGGCATCAGCGCGCTGGCGATCGTGCGCCGGGTCCGCACGGTCGAAGCCGGCAGCCTCGTCCGCGTTGTGATCGACAGTACGCGGTTGCGCCAGTTCGGCTTCGAGATCGCTGCCCGCGATGCCGCCGAACGAAGCCGACAATGTCGTTGCGCTCATGTTTTCGCTCCTCGTTGATAGGCAGGATGCCAACGCAGCGACACACGCTCGAGAGTCTTGGCCAGCACGTCGGCAAGTTTGCCGAGCGCCGCGTACAGCAGGATGCCCACCACCACCACATCGGTTTGCAGAAATTCGCGGGCGTTCATCGTCATGTAGCCGATGCCCGACTGCGCGGAAATGGTTTCAGCGACGATCAGCGTGACCCACATCAGCCCGAACGCAAACCGCACGCCGACCAGAATCGAGGGCAACGCCCCCGGCAAAATCACATGCCGGTACAGCGCGAAGCCCTTCACGCCGTAGCTGCGCGCCATCTCGATCAGGTTGGCATCCACCGAACGGATGCCGTGAAACGTGTTCACGTAGACCGGAAAAAACACCCCCAGCGCGACGAGAAACACCTTCGCCTCTTCTTCGATACCGAACCACAGGATCACCAGCGGGATCATCGCCAGCGCGGGAATGTTGCGGACCATCTGCACCGTCGAATCGAGCGCGATTTCAGCGGGTTTGAAGAGACCCGTCGCGAGGCCGAGCACGAGTCCAATGCCGCCGCCGATCGTAAAGCCCGACACCGCGCGCCACGTGCTGACCTTCACGTCCGCCCACATTTCGCCGGACTGGATCAGCGACCATGCGGCCTTCACGACCGCGAGCGGCTCGGGCAGCACACGCGTCGAAAGAATGCCGCTGCGCGCGGCGAATTCCCACGCCAGCAGAATCGCCAGCGGCACGAGCCACGGCGCGAGAGGCGCGCCGATGCGCCGCAATGCGCCGACGAGGCCCGCGCCGAAAGCCGCGCCCGAGCCTGCCTGTGTGCCTCGTTCCGCACTCACAGTGGATTGCGCCATGATGATTGTCCTCGTTGCTTATCGATGGGCGTCATTGCCGAACCGGGCGCAAGCGCTCAGCTCGAACTTGCCGCGTTCGGCAGATAGTTGTTGCCGACGATCTCGCCGAACGGTCCCGACAGCGGACCGCCGGCGACCTTGCTTTGATGACCCGGCAGCAGCGGGAACACCAGTTCAGCGAACCGATACGACTCTTCGAGATGCGGATAGCCGGACAGGATGAACGTGTCGACACCGAGCGCCGCGTACTCGTTCATCAGCGCGGCCACCTGCTCGGGATTGCCGACCAGCGCCGTCCCCGCACCACCGCGCACGAGACCGACACCCGCCCACAGATGCGGATACACCTCGAGTTCCGCGCGGCTGCCGCGCTTCCCGCCGTGCAACGCGGCCATGCGGCGCTGTCCTTCGGAATCCATCTTCGAGAACGAAGCCTGCGCACGGGAAATGGTTTCGTCATCGAGCTTGCTGATCAGCTTGTCGGCGGCAGCCCACGCTTCTTCTTCGGTCTCGCGCACGATGACGTGAAACCGAATGCCGAACTTGATCTTGCGGCCACGCGCTTCGGCGCGAGCGCGAATGTCGGCGATCTTCTTCGCGACGGCCGCGGGCGGCTCGCCCCACGTCAGATACGTGTCGATGTGATCGCCCGCGATGTCGTGAGCAGCCGCCGACGAACCGCCGAACCACAGCGGCGGATGCGGGTTCTGCACCGGCGGATACAACGCCTTGCCACCCTTCGAGGTCAGATGCTTGCCGTTGAAATCGATCGAATCGTTGGTATGCGCGGCCGTCAGCAGCTTGCGCCAGATATGCAGGAATTCGTCGGTGATTTCATAGCGCGTGTCGTGATCGACGAACACGCCGTCGCCTTCCAGTTCAGCCGAATCGCCGCCCGTCACGACGTTGATCAGGAGACGCCCATTCGACAGGCGGTCGAAAGTCGCCGCCATGCGCGCCGCCAGACCCGGCGATGAGATGCCCGGACGGATCGCCACCAGAAACTTCAGACGTTTGGTCGCGGCGATCAGGCTCGACGCGACGACCCATGCGTCTTCACACGAACGGCCGGTCGGCAGCAGCACGCCCTCGTAGCCGAGCGTGTCGGCGGCGACGGCGATCTGCTGGAAGTAGTCGTAATCCGCTGCGCGTGCGCCTTGGGACGTACCGAGATAGCGGCTGTCGCCGTGAGTCGGAATGAACCAGAACACATTCATTTGCTGCTCCTGCTTGTTCGAACTGGATTGAATGAAAACGGTGCGTCGAGTGAACGCGCGTACGCCGGCCGCGCGCATCCCTCCGGCACAAAAGCCGGAGACGCAGGCGCAAAAAAGGAACGGAAAAACTGCGGCGAAAAGCGGACTAGTTCCGACAGCGCATCCGCAAGCGCGTGTGTGCCATGGAGCGGCTGAAGATCGGCATCAGGCAGGACATCGCGACGGCTTCCCTCGACCAGACGTGCGCGTGATGCGCTCGATTAAATGGGCGACGGCGGCAAACGCCGTCTGCATGGAGAAACAGTCTATGGATCGAGGCGCGGCTTTTGAACGATTTTTTTTAGCTTAGGTTTTCCACTTTCGTGATTAGCCCGACGCTAAAGCATACGGATGTTGCGCCTTACCTACGCTGGAAGCGGGGTACCCCTATATATAATGGCGCCACGTTTCCAATAATCCGGTGCAGGCCGCGTGAACCACGCCGCCTGATCTCTCGCGGTGCAATGCATGCAAAAACTCATCCTGCCGTTCGTCGCCGGTTTTCTGGCTTCCCTGTTTTTTCATGAATCGACGCTGGCGCTGCTGCACGCAGCCGGTCTGATCGACCCAACCGGTTTTTCAACCGCGCCGTTTTTGCCGCTCGGGCTGCCTGAGTTTATTGCGAATGCGATCTGGAGCGCATTCTGGGCTGTGCTGATGGCGTGGCTGTTGCGCGTCGCACCGGGGCGCCACGCGCCGTGGGTGCCCGCCTTCGTGTTCGGCGGACTTGCGTTGACGGCGGCGAGCGTGTTTGTGGTCGATCCGTTGCGCGGCATCTGGCCGAGCGGCAACATGCTGCCGCGCCTCGCGGTGGGTTTCGCGGCGAACGCGATGTGGGGCTGGGGCGCGCTGGTGTTCATGCGCGCATTCATGGCGAGCGAAGACGAAGACTGAGCGTCTTCCTGGTGTCTGTTTAACCGCGCAGATCGTGCAACGGGTGTTCGTTTGCCGGCCACGGGCTTTCGAACATCTTCGCCACATCGGCGGCGCTCACGTCTTCGATGCGCGCAAAACGCCAGCGCGGAGCGTTGTCTTTATCGATGATGCGTGCGCGAATCCCTTCAATCGTGTCGCCCTGCGCGAAGCACGTGCGCGTCAGATCGAGATCGCCGCGCAGTACGTCGGCCATCGAACCCTCCGCGCGCGTCACCACCTCCAGCGACACGGCCATCGACAACGGCGAACGTTCGCGTAACACGGCAATCGTCTGCTCAGCCCAATCGGCAGAATCGCCGCCATGCTCCCGTTCCTGCTCCAGCGACGCGAGAATCCGCGTCATGTCGGGTAACGCGAAATGCCGATCGATCAACGCGCGCGTGCTCGCGAGCGGTGAAGCGTCGGGTTCCGGTACGACCTGATGCCTGGCGGCCTCACGCTCGATACACGCCACCACGTCTGCACCTCGTTCAAACGGCTCGCTGCGCAATGTATCCACTAGCGCGGGCAATGCCGCGTCGTCGATATAGGCGTCGGCGAGACCTGCGTAGAGGGCGTCTGCTGCGCCGATCGTCTCCCCTGTGACCGCCAGATATCGGCCGAGCGCGCCCGGCGTGCGCGCCAGAAACCAGCTCGCGCCGACATCGGGAAAGAGGCCAATGCGGGTCTCCGGCATCGCCATCTTCGTCGAGTTTGTCACCACCCGCAGGCCGCCGGTACGATGCGCGCCCTGCGAAATGCCCATGCCGCCGCCCATCACGACACCGTTCGTCAAGGCGATATACGGCTTCGGGTACGTGAAAATCGCGTGATTGAGCCGGTATTCCTCAGTGAAAAACGTATCGCGCGCATCATGCTCGCCGCGCTGCGCCGACTCGTACAGAAAGCGCACATCGCCGCCCGCGCAGAACGCGCGCGGATGCTGGCTGCGCACCACCACGGCAAGCACGTCGGGATTTTCGCGCCATTGCTCGAGCGCCGCGTGCATCGCGAGAATCATGCCGGTAGACAGCGCGTTGAGCGCCTTCGGCCTTTCCAGTTCGATGAAGCCGATGCCGTTGGCTACGTAAGTCGCGACTTCGTCGCTGACGGCGGGCGAGGCGGAAATAGACATGGAGAGCTTGGCGCGATGGCGCGAAATGAACCGGAACTGAACGTTATCACGCGCTCGCGGCTTTGGGCTTGGTGGCGGGTTTGACCCCCGTCTCAGCGGGCGATTCTGCGTGCGCTTCGGAGTGCGATTGCGCTGGCGCTTCAGCGGACTTTTTCTTGCCGGCACGCGTGGATTTTGCGGCGCCTTGCGGTTGCCCGGCGGGTTGCGTACCTAGCCAGGTATCAAGCGCGACGCCCACCACCGTATCCAGCGGCGCGCTCGGAAACACGGGGCATGTGAGGTTGAGCGCGACGATGCCATGCAGGGTCGCCCAGAACGCCTCCGCCCACACGGCCACGTCCATCGATGCAGACAAGCGCCCTGCTGCTTTCAACTCTTCGAGCGCGCGGAGCATGATGTGTAACGCGGCGTCGCCGGGATCGTCGTCGGGTTTCGCGGGCGCGAGGTTCACTTTTCCCGAGGCGGTTGTTCCTGCTGCGGCTGTCCCAGCGACCGTAGCCTCCGCCGTTTCGTTCGCGGCACCAGCGCCTGCATCCACGACCGCTGCCAGCGCCCCATCCACACCCTTGCGAGCCGCACCAGCCGCCCCGCCCAGCGCCGCGCCCGTGTAGCTCGGGTCTTCCATGAAGATCAGCCGGTAGGTTTCCGGATGCGCAACACCGAATGCCACATACGCACGCCCGAGCGCCTTCAGGCGTTCAGCCGGATCGGCGATCTGCGCGAGCGGCACGAAGGTAGCCAGCAATTGCGCATAACCTTCAGCACACAAGGCCTGCGCAATTTCATCGCGGCTCGCGAAGTGAAGGTACAGCGTGGCGGGTGAATACTCGATGGCATCGGCAATCTTGCGCATTGACAGCGCGGCGAAGCCTTCGCGCATCACGATGCGCCGCGCTGCATCGAGGATGCGTTCGCGCAGCGCCTGTTTCTGACGGCTTTTTCGTTCGACGATTCCCATGCCGGGCATTTTCGGCTTGACAAACTGAAAAGTCAAATTAAACTGAACACCGTTTACTGAACAGTGTTTATTAAATTCTCGTCGGTCAGACAAGCTCATCCAGGCGCGATGCGGCGCCGTCTTCAGGAGTCGTTCATGCAAGCTACAGGGAAAGTGGGTTTATTCGGTGCTGCCGGCGCCGCCGGTCAAATCACCGGGGCGGCGCTGAGCGCGGCGGGCCGGGATTATCGGGTAGTCGGCCGCTCGCGCGCGCCGCTCGAGGCGGCCTTCGGCCACGACCCGCATGCGGAAATCGTCACGTGGAATCCGGACGACCCGGCTTCGATCAGCGCCGCTGCGGCCGGTTTGCAGACGGTGATCTACCTGGTGGGCGTGCCCTACGATCAGTTCGCCTCCCATCCGCCGCTCATGCAAAAAACCCTCGACGGCGTGACGGCGGCAGGCGTCGAACGCTTCATTTTGATCGGCACTGTGTATCCGTACGGCCGCGCGCGCAGCAATCCGATTAACGAAGATCATCCGCGTGAGCCCCATACGTTCAAAGGCAAGATGCGGCTCGAGCAGGAAAAACTGGTGCTGGCGGCACACGGACGCGCGAGCGGGTCGACCAGTTTGTCGACCCTGGTGCTGCGCCTGCCGGATTTCTACGGCCACTGCATCGAACGCAGCCTGATCAACGGCATATTCGAGGGCGCGGCGCACGGCAAGCGCGCGCAGGTAATCGGGCCGGTCGATGTGCCGCACGAATTCATCTACCTGCCGGATATCGGCCCGGTGGTCGAGAAACTCACACGTACGCCGGAAGCGTACGGCCGCTGGTGGCATCTGGCCGGCACGGGCACGATCACGCAGCGCGAAGTGGCGAGACAGGCCTATGCGCTAGCGGGCCGCGAGCCGAAACTGATGGTGGCCGGCAAGACGCTGCTGCGCGTGTTCGGCCTCTTCAATCCGATCATGCGAGAACTGGTGGAGATGAACTACCTGATGACCGAGCCGGTTGTGCTCGACGACTCGGCACTGACACAGTTGATCGGCCCGATCGCCAAGACCTCGTACAAAGACGGTATCCGGCAAGCGTTCGACGCCGCGCGCGCAGCGGCATCGGCGAATATGGACACGCAACGGGACGCCGCGAAAACCGCCTGATTGCCGATGTGGACGGCTTTCGCAAGCGAGCGGATGTGAAGCGCGTGATTCGTGCGTGTGCGAACGAACAGGATCAGCCCGCCATGTTGCCGGGCGGAAAGTGGCCGCTCTTGAGCAGGACAGGCGTGCCATTGCTGATCTGCAGATGTTCGCGCGCAACCGCCTCGATACGCGGACGCCCGGCGTCGAACGCGCGCATCCAGCCGTCGAGATCCTCGGAGTACGCGCCGAAGTGGTCTTCGAGCGCCTCGACGGAGATCGCGCACGGCACCGGTTCGCCGTCCACGAGCGCGCGAAAGACCACCGTCAGATTGGAGTCGCGGTAAGCGGGCGCGTCCGCGGGAAACCGAATTTCCATGGTCGCCTCATCAGAAGGATCCGGCAGGAAATGGACACCGGGGAGTACCGGCCGCCCCCGGATATGCCCGATATGGTACTCGCGCGACTGGACCGCGGTCCACCCTCCAGCGCCCGCCCGATCAACATCGCGCGCCCAATGTCCGTAAGCTTCGCATGCAAATCGACACACCGGATTGCACTTGTGCCGACTACCCCTGTCGAACTGGTTCACCGGCACGATCCGTGCTGACGCAATGACGCCATTTCGAGGTCAACGAGCACAGTATGGGAAAATATTTTCTGCAGAACCACGAACTGCCTGAGCCGGATGCGGCAAACACCTGGTTTGCTTACGCCGAAAGCCACGGCATCGACATTCCTAAAGCCATTAGCATCTGGGAAGACGCAGCGACCGAAAGCGGCTCGGAAAGCCGCCAAATGGTCCGCGCGGCAGGCATCACGATCGAAACGCCTTAACCTTGTGGGCACACCGCCGGTGTGCGTGGCGAGTCTCGATACCTATTTGAAAGGAAACATCACGATGCATTTCATGACGCAACTGCGCCGCTCCGGCCGCTTCCGACCCAGCAGCGCCGCGCTTGCTCTCGTGCGCAGGGCTTCCCTGTCTGCCGCGCTGCCCGCCGCTGTGATGCTCGGCGCGGGTCTCACCGGCTGCGCATCGTCGAACACCACCTCGCTGATCAATCTGCCGAACGGCCAGACCGGCTTTGCGGTGAACTGCAGCGGCGCCGACGCCGCGTCCAGTTGGGCTTCCTGCTACGTGCAGGCCGGCAAGGCATGTGGCGCAACCGGCTACGACATCGTGTCGAAAGACAACGACGAAGGCGGCACCGCGGGCGGCAGCGTCACGAACGTCGTCTCGGCCAACGTGAAAAACCGTTCGATGATCGTGCGCTGCAAGTAACGCTCAGTGGGCGCTCAGTGCGCCTGCATCTTCGAGAACATATTGAGCACGGCGACCCCGGCAATGATCAGCCCGAGTCCGATGATGGCCGGCACGTCCGGCACTTGCCGGTACATCACGACCGCGACCAGCGTGATCAGCACGATGCCGGCGCCTGACCACACGGCGTAGACGATGCCCACCGGAATAGTCTTCAGCGTGAGCGAGAGGCAATAGAACGCGATGCCGTAGCCCACCACCACGACCGCTGCGGGCAGCAGCCGCGAAAAACCTTCCGAGGCCCGCATCGCGGAAGTCGCGATGACTTCGGCAACGATCGCAATAGCGAGCAATGCATAAGGAGGCATCCGCATCGCCTCAGGCCTTTGCAAGCGCGAGCTTGCTGTAGTCGTGGCCGAGGTGCGCGCACAGCGCTTCCACCACCAGCTCATGATCTGCGCGTTGCGGCAACCCGGACACCGTGATCGAGCCGATCACACCGGCGCCCGCCACCGTCAATGGAAACGCGCCGCCATGGGACGCATATTCCGTGACCGGCAAGCCGTGCTTGTCGGCGAGCGTGCTGCCCGCCTGTTGCATCTTCAAACCGATCGCGTACGAGCTGCGGCGGAAATGCGCAACCGTGTTGCCCTTGCGACGCGCCCAGTCGACGTTGTCCGGCGTCGCGCCCTCGAGCAAGCTGAAGAACAGCGGTTGACCGAATGTGCGCAGGTCGATAGCCGCTGCAATGCCGCGTGCTTTCGCGACTTCGTGCAGATAGGCGCCGATCTGCCATGCGCGGTCGGTATCGAATTGCGGGAACACCAGCGCTTGTTCCTGAGCGGCAATCACCTGTAGATCGTGAGCGATATCCATGGAGTTCTGAACAAGGTAAGAAGTGAAGCGCAGGCCGTTGCACATGCATCCCGGCGCGCGAAGAGAACCTGGATTCTAGCGCAGCGTGCTACGCGGGCCTTCCGGCACACGACGCCGGCAATTCATGCCGCGACTTTGGAGGCTGCTGCGCTTCGGCGTTCCGCTTTAAGGTCCACACCCCAGCGATGCGTATTGAAGTCGCTCCTTAACTAGCTATTGCGTTGGTCTCCGCTTTGTTCTATAATCTTTTCTTCGACGGACGCGGGGTGGAGCAGTCTGGCAGCTCGTCGGGCTCATAACCCGAAGGTCGTAGGTTCAAATCCTACCCCCGCAACCAAGTAGCACTAAATTGGTTCGAAGACGTCGAAAAAACTTCAAAGGCTTGCCCAACCGGCAGGCCTTTTTTGTTTTCTGCCTCCTGCTTTCCGCTTCGAGATTGCGCGCGCTCACACGCCCGCTCGTGCTTTGCACTCGTTGATCCGGACTCCAAACATATCCGCATTTTTCCTCTGCGGTATTCGCAATACCGTCGCGTCTACTCGCGCCTGATCAGCGAAATCTCTCCACTCCGCACCGACTGGCCCACACCGCCATGGCCCGCTGCTGACAAAGCTCGCCCCAGTGATAAACTCCCATCACCCTTTCTCGTCCCCTTCCTATGAAATTCTGTTCTGTCTGCGGCCACGGCGTCAGCCTGAGCATTCCGCCGGGTGACAACCGCGAGCGCTTCGTGTGTGGAAGTTGCGGCACGGTGCATTATCAGAATCCGCGCAACGTGGTCGGCACCGTCCCGGTCTGGGACGACAAAGTGCTGCTGTGCCGTCGCGCGATCGAACCGCGCTACGGCTACTGGACGCTGCCGGCAGGCTTCATGGAAATGGGTGAGACCACCGCCGAAGCGGCTTCGCGCGAAACGCTGGAAGAAGCCGGCGCGCGCGTCGAGGTGCAGAGCCTGTTCTCGCTGCTGAACGTGCCGCACGTGCATCAGGTGCATCTGTTCTATATGGCGCGCCTGCTCGACCTCGACATCGAAGCCGGCGAGGAAAGCCTCGAAGTGAAACTCTTCGAGGAACACGAGATTCCGTGGGACGAGATCGCCTTCCCCACCGTCGGCCAGACCTTGCGCTTCTTTTTCGCCGACCGTGCGGCCGGTAGTTACGGCCTGCACACGGGCGACATCTTCCGCTCGCTGCGCGAAGGTTGAGCGGCGCGCATGGTTCCCTGGCTCGGACCTGACGATCCGTTTCCCTCCGTCGAGCGCGCGCTCGGCGCGGCAAGCGGCGCACCCGGCCTGCTCGCCGCCAGTGGCGACCTGCTGCCGTCGCGGCTGATCGACGCCTATCGGCGCGGCATCTTCCCATGGTATTCGGACGGTCAGCCGGTCTTGTGGTGGAGTCCCGATCCGCGCATGATCCTGCGCCCTGCCGAGTTCAAACTCTCGCCGTCGCTGCGTAAAACGCTCAAGCGCGTGCTGCGCGAGGACGCGTGGGAAATCCGTGTCGACCATGATTTTGCCGCCGTGATGCGCGCCTGTGCGCAGGCGCCGCGGCGCGGCCAGCGCGGCACGTGGATCACCGCGGACGTGGTCGAAGCGTATTCGTCTCTGCACCGGGTAGGCGATGCGCACAGCATCGAGACCTGGTTCGAAGGCAAGCGCGTAGGCGGTTTATACGGGGTGTCGTTCGGCCGGATGTTCTTCGGCGAATCGATGTTCGCCGAGGTTACCGATGCGTCGAAAATGGCGCTGGCCGCGCTTGTCGGACACTTGCGCTGTCACGAAATAGAAATGATAGACTGCCAGCAGAACACGTCGCATCTGGCGTCGCTGGGCGGTCGCGAGATAGCGCGCAAAGCGTTCATCGCGCATGTTCGCGCGTCTGTCGACGCACCGCCGATTCCCTGGCGTTTCGACAAGACCGTCTTGCGCGATGTCGTCGCGCCGGCGGCGTAGGAAGAATCAGGCCGAATCCGGATCCGTCGCCTACCGAGCCGCGGGTCACGAGCCGCGGGTTTCAAACCGCAAGGCGCCGGGTTTGCAATACCAGAGACGCTTCGACGAGAGCTGCCAACGTGACTCATCCCAACGAGCTGCCTCTTTCTCCCCTTTCAGCGCTGCAATTTTATGCAACGGCGCCCTATCCCTGCAGTTATCTGGATGGACGCATCGCGCGTTCGCAAGTCGCCACACCCAGTCACCTGATCAACTCCGACGTCTATACCGACCTCGTCAAAGCCGGCTTCCGTCGTTCGGGCGTGTTCACTTACCGCCCGTATTGCGATGGCTGCCGTGCCTGCGTGCCGGTGCGCGTGCCAGTCGATCATTTCGAGGCGAACCGCACGCAACGCCGGGTCTGGAAGAAGCACGGCGAACTGATCGCAACGGTCGCCCCGCTGCACTACGACGAAGAACACTACGCGCTCTATATGCGCTATCAGTCGGCACGGCATGCCGGCGGCGGCATGGACCGCGACAGCCGCGACCAGTACGAACAGTTCCTGCTGCAGAGCCGGATCAACTCGAGGCTAGTGGAATTCCGCGAGCCGCTGCCGGACCATCCGTCGGCGCCGGGCATTCTGCGCATGATCAGCATGATCGACATCCTCGGCGACGGGCTCTCGTCGGTGTACACGTTCTTCGAGCCGGGTCTGCCGCACACCAGCTTCGGCACCTACAACATCTATTGGCAGATCGAGCAGGCGCGGAGCCTCAAGCTGCCCTACGTCTACCTCGGCTACTGGATTCGCGAGAGTCCGAAGATGGCCTACAAGGCGAATTTCCGGCCGCTCGAAGGTTTGATCGATGGTGTCTGGAAGGTGCTTGATCCAACCAGCATCGATCTGCCGCCAGTCGATCTGGCGATTCAGGGCAGGCGCGGGCCGCTGCGGCCTTAATTTGACCTTAGCGTGGCCATACCTGGCCGCAACGGTCCCTGCCAGTTAGTCTCATTAACGCCCTAAAGCCGGTAAAATGGCGGGTTCCCATTTTCCGGCCGCCCGGCTTCGTCCCGTGTTCAGTTCCCTCTACCCGCTCGTACGCGCCCAACTCTTTCGCATGGACGCGGAAGACGCTCACCACCTGACTTTGCGTGCGCTCGGCGCCGCGGGCCGCACCGGCCTCGCAAGCGCGCTCGCGCCACGCGTGCCGGATTCGCCACGCACCGTAATGGGGCTGACGTTCAAGAACCCGGTCGGGCTTGCCGCGGGTCTCGACAAGGACGGCGCGTGCATCGACGGTCTGGCGGCGCTCGGCTTCGGCTTCATCGAAGTGGGCACGGTCACGCCGCGCGCCCAGCCGGGTAATCCGCGCCCACGCATGTTCCGCCTGCCCGAAGCGAATGCCGTGATCAACCGGATGGGCTTCAACAACGCGGGTGTCGACCAGTTCGTCAAGAACGTGCAGGCCGCGCGCTATCGCGGCATTCTCGGGCTGAACATCGGCAAGAACGCCGACACGCCGATCGAGCGCGCCGCCGAAGACTATCTGTACTGCCTCGAACGCGTGTACCCGTTCGCGAGCTACGTGACGGTCAACATCTCGTCGCCGAATACGAAGAATCTGCGCCAGCTGCAAGGCGCGGGCGAACTCGACGCGCTGCTCGCCGCGCTCAAGGACAAGCAGCAGCGTCTCGCCGACATGCACGGCAAGTTGGTGCCGCTCGCCCTGAAGATCGCGCCGGACCTCGACGACGAACAGATCAAATCGATCGCCGATACGCTGTTGCGCCACAAGTTCGAGGGCGTGATCGCCACCAACACCACGTTGTCGCGCACCGCCGTCACCGGCATGCAATACGGCGACGAAGCCGGCGGCCTGTCGGGCAAGCCCGTGTTCGACGCGTCGAACGAAGTGATCCGCAAGCTGCGCGCCGAAGTCGGCGAAACGGTGCCGATCATCGGCGTGGGCGGGATTTTCTCGGGCGAAGATGCGCGCGCCAAGCTCGCGGCGGGCGCTTCGCTGGTGCAGCTCTATACCGGCTTCATCTATCGCGGACCCGCGCTGGTGGCCGAATGCGCGCAGGCGCTGCGCTAAGCCGCCCCCGGCCCGCCTCCGTAATATAGACATAAACAAACGGTATTTAGGTTTCGATAGTCTGCTTTGTTATGCTTTCGTCTGTTAAAACGCCGGACGAACAAAAAGGAACTCGATGAAATTTGGCTTGCTGAAAAAGATGCTCGTCGCCGGCCTGATCGGCGCGTCGTTTACTGCGGTCACCGCGCATGCGGACGACCTGCTTGACCAGGTTAAACAGCGCGGCACGCTGCGCATCGGCCTGGAAGGCACCTTCCCGCCGTTCAATTCGAAAGCGCCGTCGGGCGAACTGGTCGGCTATGACGTCGACATCGCCAAGGCCGTTGCCGCCAAGCTTGGCGTGAAGCCGGAATTCGTCACGACCGAGTGGAGCGGCATCATCGCCGGTCTGCAGGCAAACAAGTTCGACGTGATCGTCAACCAGGTCGGCATTACGGACGCACGCAAGCAGGCACTCGACTTCTCACCGGCGTACACGTATTCGGCCGCACAACTGATCCAGCGTAAAGACGACACGCGCCAGTTCAAATCGCTCGACGATCTGAAGGGCAAGAAGCTCGGCGTCGGTCTGGGCACGAACTACATGGACATGGCGAAGTCGGTGCCGGGCATCGACGTGAAGACGTATCCGGGCGCACCCGAATACCTGCGCGATCTGGCCTCCGGCCGTCTGGATGCGGCGCTGAACGACCGCCTGATGCTCGCGTATCTGATGAAGAACTCGCAACTGCCGCTGCGCACGGGCGCAACGGTCGGCGCGGGCAACCCGTCGGGCATTCCGTTCAGGAAGGGCAATCCGAAGTTCGCCAAGGCGATCGACGACGCGATGACCCAGCTCGAAGCCGACGGCACGTTCTCGAAGATTTCGGACAAATGGTTCGGCATCGACGTCAGCAAGCCGATCAAGTAACGCACGCTGGATGAAACGAAGGGCGGCATCGTCGACGATGCCGCCCTTCGCTTTTGTCTATCATGTGCGCCCATGCGCACTCTGCGCGCCAACCTTACCCACCGCTCATGTCCACCACTTCCCTGCTCGTCCAATCGCTTCCTGTGCTCGCACAGGGCGCCGTCCTGACGGTCAAGTTCGCGGTTCTGTCGATGATCTTCGGCCTGATTGCCGGCGCCGTGCT
Source organism: Paraburkholderia aspalathi (assembly GCF_900116445.1). Taxonomy (GTDB): domain Bacteria; phylum Pseudomonadota; class Gammaproteobacteria; order Burkholderiales; family Burkholderiaceae; genus Paraburkholderia; species Paraburkholderia aspalathi. The sequence continues at coordinate 316,721 of NZ_FPBH01000001.1, read as the reverse complement.
CGCGGTGATGGGCGTCAGCCACAACCGCGCGCTGAACTGGATCGCGCGCGTCTATGTGAGCGTGTTCCGCGGCACGCCGCTGCTGGTGCAGATCTTCGTGATCTATTACGGCTTGCCGAGTCTCGGTATTTCGCTCGACCCCACGCCCGCGGGTGTGATCGCATTGTCGGCGAACGTGGCGGCGTATCTGTCGGAGAGTATGCGCGGCGCGATTCTAGGCATTCCCAACGGCCAGTGGCTGGCCGCCTATAGCCTCGGGCTCTCGCGACGCCAGACGCTGCGCTACGTGATCGCGCCGCAGGCCCTGCGCATCGCCGTGCCGAGTCTGTCGAACAGCTTGATCAGCCTGATCAAGGATACGTCGCTGGTGTCGGTGATTACTGTGACCGAGTTGCTGCGCAGCGCGCAGGAAATCATCGCATCGACCTATCAGCCGCTGCCGCTGTACCTCGCGGCAGCCGCGGTCTACTGGGTGCTGTGCCAGGTGCTCGAATGGGTGCAGCACTGGTACGAAAAACGCCTGGCGCTGCCGTCACGTCACTGAACGTACGATGCCGCCGCGCGGCCTATCGGCTCGCGGCTAGCGACGCCGCATCCAGCGGCGCGCCAAAGCGCTCCAGGCGCGGTTTGTAGAAGTGGTCCGGGTCGAGCGAATACGCGACATGACGCGTGCGGCCCATCAGTTCCTTGCGCGGAAAGAAGCCGAAGTAACGCGAGTCGGCACTGTTGTCGCGATTGTCGCCGAGCATCAGATACTCGCCTTGCGGCACGACCACCGGGCCGAACGAATTGCGCGGACTCGGCGCGTCAGGCGCGAGCCGCACCGTGTGCGTCACGCCGTCGAAGCGTTCAGTCAGATAGTCGCCGGGAGATGTCCCATCGCCCGGCAGCGGCTTGAGTTTGAGCGGCTGATAATCAGCCCGCACACCGTTCACGTACAACACGTTGTCGCGCATCGCGACGCTGTCGCCGGGCAAGCCGATCAGACGCTTGACGATCAACTCATGCGCAGCCGAAGAATCGATCGTGACGATGTCGCCGCGCTGCGGATCGTGCAGATGCGCGATCGTGATGTGGGTGAGCGGCACGCGCAGATCGTAGGCCATCTTGTCGACGAAAATCCGGTCGCCTTCGCGAATCGTCGGCAACATCGAGCCGCTCGGCACGACGTTCCAGTCGGCCACGGCGCTGCGGAACAGCACCATCAGGAACAGAAAGGCGACGAGGCTCTTGTTGTCGCGCCACAGTTTTCCAAGCATGCGCATCGCAGGCGGCTCCAGTGGAAGGTGATCGAAAGCTGAGGGTACGCGGCCCTTTTTTGTCGAGTCCACGTGCCCGCGCAAATCGTACCACCGCCGCGGAACGCAACGCAGCGACGGACTCTCACTCCCCGGCGAACTTGAGCCCCAACGCGGCGCGCGCCGCATCGGCCATTTCGATCATCTGCAGCGACTTGCTGTGCGGCATCAGCGGGCTCTCAATCTGCCCCGCCCGAATCAGTTCGCAGAAATGCGCGGTCTCGTAGTTCAGACCGCCGCCTTCGAACGGCTCGTCGAGCTCGACCACACGACCGTCGCCGTAGCGGATCGTCGCACGCGACGGATTCCACCAGGGTTCATGAATCGTGACATGGCCGCTCGTGGCCATCAGCAACGCGTCGCCCTTGCCGTGCAGATCGAGTCCGCAGAACAACTGGGAGATACCGCGTTCATGCTGGCTGTTCAGGCTCGCGAACATATCGACGCCGGTCGAGCCGAGCCGCCCGAGCGTCTGCACCTCACGCGGGGCACCGAGCCAGTCGACCGCGAGAAACATCTCGTAGACGCCGATATCGAGCAGCGCACCGCCCGCATGCTCGAACGACAGCGACGGATGATCGTCCGGCACGCCCGGCACCGAACAGCCGGCGCGCACGAGACCCACCTCGCCGATCGGTTCGGCATCCAGATGCGCGCGCAACTTTCTGTAGAGCGGATAAAACGGCGGCTTCATGGCTTCCATGAAAAGCCGTTGCTCGGCGCGCGCGACCTCGAGCACACGCTCGAGTTGCGGCTTGTTGATGGTGGCGGGTTTTTCGCACAGTACGTGCAGACCGGCTTTAAGCGCGGCGATCGCGTAATCGGCGTGACTGTCCTGGACGGTGGCGATATAAAGCGCGTCGATACCGCTCGCGAGCAGCGCGTCGAAACTCGCGCACACGTCGCCGCCGAATTCCGCGGCGAAGGCCATGGCCGGTTCGGCGCGGCGTGACCACAGCGCGCTCAGCGACGCCTGCGGCACATGAGTGAGCCCTTGAGCAAAGCGACGGGCAATGCGGCCCGTCCCGACGATCCCCCAACGAATCGTGCCACCCGCGGGGGTTTCCTGCGTTGCAATTGTCATCGTTCCTTCGAGTCCGTGCAGTTCAGAACAGGCGCTATTGTGACGCAAGCCACGCGCGCATGCGCGGGCATGCTGTCGCGCCGTTCGTTATGCAAGGTCCCCTCGCAGGAAAGCACCTCCGTCGCCGCCGTAGCGGCCGTGCTCAGCGCACCGGGGGTTCCGACGTAAAGCTGCTGCCGATTTCTTCCGCAGTGTAGTCGATCATCGCCAGCGAGGCGATTTCGGCTTCCTTCGGATCGCGCCGTTCGATCGCTTCGACCACGCGCTGATGCGTGCTCACGGCCTTCTCCCACATCCCGTCCTTCTGATTGACGATCGGGTTGACGGTCGACAGCGCGCCGCGAATGATGGCCGCCATCTGCTTGAAGAACTGATTGCCGCTCGCCACCACGATGCGCGCATGGAACAGCTCGTCGGCGGCCTGATAGCCGGATTCGCCCGGCCGGATCGCGCGGAACGCGTCGAAGGCCTCGCGAATCGCCGCGATGTCGGCCGCACTACCCCGCGCGGCCGCCTGCGCCGAGGCGCGCGGTTCGATCAGGATGCGGAACTCGATCACGTCGCGCAGAAACAGCGGATCGGGCTTCGCGCGAAAACGCCAGTTCACGACGTCCTCGTCGATCATTCGCCAATCGCTCATCGGCCGGATGCGCGTGCCGATCTTAGGCCGCACGTCCAGCATGTCGCGCGCGAGCAGCATCGACAGCGCCTCGCGCATGACGGTGCGGCTGACGTCGAACTCCTTGGACAGCACATCCTGCGGTGGCAGGATGGCGCCATACTTCTCTTCCACGATGCCGGTCACGAGTCCATCCATGACCTTGCTGACCAGCGATCGATCCTTGTTTGCCTGTTCCATTTTGATACTCTCCCCGAAGCGGTGTTTGCCCCCGCGTAGCCTGTTGATCAAGCAGCCCTCATGTGTCGTTTTATGTAGGTGTAATTGTTCTTTTACGATACGTTGCTAGCTTCGAAACGGTTGCGCCAGTTGGGAAACGTCCTGAGAGGGTTATCCCTCTGAAGAATTGTTTCGTTCATGTAACGCCGCATGTTTTGACGGGCCAAAAGCTTGCGTATCAAGCGTGCCTGCGTTGCAAAATTTGCATAGTGCGAAGACGCACGTAGTGAATCGATTTGTCTGATCCGCAACACGAGGTGGGGAATGGGCCGGCGGCCAACCGGCGCGCCAGCCGACTTCTGTGGGTTACTAGCTGGAAATGCCCGGGCCTGCTTTGCCGGTCTCCTGGCCGCGGCCATACTGATCATCGAAACGCACGATGTCGTCCTCGCCGAGATAGCCGCCTGATTGCACCTCGATGATTTCCAGCGGCGTCTTGCCCGGATTCTCGAGCCGGTGCGTGACGCCGAGCGGAATATAGGTCGATTGATTCTCCGACAGCAGAAAGGATTCCTCGCCGCGCGTGACACGCGCCGTGCCGCGCACCACCACCCAGTGCTCGGCGCGATGAAAGTGCATCTGCAATGAGAGCCGGCCACCCGGTTGCACCACAATGCGCTTCACCTGAAAGCGTTCGCCGCGGTCGATCGAATCATAAAAGCCCCAGGGCCGCTGGACCTTGCGGTGCTCATGGACTTCCGCACCATGCTCCGCTTTCAGACGGCCGACAATTGCGCGCACCTCCTGCACGCGTTCCTTCGCGGCGACCAGCACCGCATCGGCCGTTTCAACCACCACGACGCCTGTCACGCCAACGCATGCGACCAGTCGGCCGTCCGAATGCGCGAAGCTGTCGGTCGAGCCTTCGAACACCACCCGGCCGCGGCCGACGTTGCCATCGGAGTCCTTCTCGGACAACTGCCAGACCGCATCCCATGCACCGACATCGGACCAGCCGGCGACCAGGGGCACGACTACACCGGTCAGCCGCATGTCAGAACCAAGATGCTCCATCACTGCGTAATCGATCGAATCGGAGGGACATGCATCGAAAGCAGCGCGATCAAGATGAAGTGCGCCGGCGCCGTCAAGCGACGCCCGCGCAAACGACTCCGCACATGTCGAGGCGATCAAGGGACAGCAACGCGCGATCGCAGCTAGCCACACCGAAGCACGCACAATGAAAATGCCGCTGTTCCACCAGTACTCGCCGCTGGCGACATATCGCTCGGCCAGTTCTCGATCCGGTTTCTCGACGAAGCCATCGATCGCACGCGCCCCCTGCCGCCCGACCGGCACGCCGGTGCGGATGTAGCCGTAGCCCGTTTCCGGCCGCTCGGGCGGCACGCCGAGTGTCACAATCGCGCCCTGCGCGGCATGAAACACAGCCTGCGCGAGAGCAGCGACGAACGCGGCGTTATCAGCAATCATGTGGTCGGCCGGCATCACGATGAGCACGGGGTCCGGGCCGTCCGGCATATCGGCTTGCGCGGCGAGCGCGGCGAGCGTCAGCGCGGGCGCGGTATTACGCGGCGAAGGTTCAAGCAGGAGGCGAGGCCCACCGTCGCACCGCTCGAGCCGTTCGACGGTCGCGAGGCGCAGTTCGGCGCCGCACACGACAATGGGCGCCGCCCGCTCGAAACGCGGTGCAGCGTGCGTGTTGGGCTCCCGCGCAAACAGACGGTCTAGCCGATGCACTGTCGATTCGAGCAGCGACTCGTCACCGAACAGGCTGATCAGTTGTTTGGGGCTTTGCTCGCGCGACAGCGGCCATAGCCGCGTGCCCGAGCCACCCGCGAGAATCACCGGCTGGACGGTGCAGTACGCCAGCGCCTCGTGTGCCAGCGCCTGCTGCGTGACCGGCAATGCAAAATCGTTCATTCAAATCTCTCCCAATGCAGAAGACTCCGGGCCCCTCGCAACGAGGATTGAACCCGGCACAGCAAGCATTACATGTTGATTGGAGCATGCATCAGCGGCCTATATCTGTTCGCACCCCAACACTGCCACGCTGGCGTGCTAAGCGTTCATCGACGGGAACGCCCTGAAGGATTTTTGACGCAATTTTCACTCATCCATGGATTACGCTCAGACATTGAAATTAATCAATATTCCTAACTGACTGAACAGGCCGTGAACGGGTGGTATCCAGACGGCACGCCGGATGCGAGCCAACCCAGCGAAGTTACAGTTTCTCGAACGTACAAACGTCCGGCAATATGCCACGCTGGCGCCGCCCGCAGGCCAGCGGCGCACGATCGCTACGCGCCCTGCATGTCAAACCGACGGATAGCACTCCGTAGTCGAGGAACGGCCCTTCTACCTTGCGAAAGCCGAACTGTTCGTAGAAGGCACACAGGCTGACTGGTGCATTCACTCGTACAACGGTTCCCGGCCAGCGCTCCGCCGTCGCCCGTAGAACTCGCTCGATCAACACCTCAGCCGTGCCGTCGCCGCGCCTCGCCGGACTTGTCAGCACCTTATCAAGCACCACCTGCGGGTACTCTGTATCGCCAGGCCGGACCCGTGCGTATGCAATGATGGGCATCGGGCGAGATATATCTTCGGCCGCAAAAATATGGAGTGCGTATTCGTCGCGCCCATCGGCATCGAGACACAAATGTGACTGTTCGATAACGAATACCGCGCTACGTGCACGCATGATCAGATACAACTCACGTACCGTGCACTGTTCGAATTCGAGCGTTTTCCAGTTGATCACGATTTCCCCAGCGATTCGACAGAAGCTGGCCGTTGCCATGCACGCAAGGTACGCCGGCCAACCTGTCAAACTCGGTGCGCAAGCGCACCGTCGCGAGCGCAACGTGAGCTCGTATGCCAGAGCAACAGAGTTGATCAAGGTTGCATCGGCAACCCGCACGATCGGCCTCACGCCGCGCAGTAAACAGTGCATCAGCGCCACCGACTGTCTCAGACAGTTCTTCTACTTGACCTACGCATGCTGCTTCGGCCCGCGCACGCATGGCGTCACAATTGCGACACTTCGCGATCCAGCCAACGCACGGACCTGGTCGCAAGCGTTCCGTCTGCAGAATCAAGGCCCTATTGAACGCCACCACACCCGCCTCACGGCGACGCTCGGAGTGACCGCTGGCGGCTGGCGGCTGGCGGCTGGCAACTAATCGCCGAAGCAACGCGCGTTATGTGTCCGGGAACGATCCCACGGGCGCCGTTTAAAGCGGACGATACAGAAGCCGCACCCGAACGCGAGGTGGGCGGAATCAATACTGACGCACCGTTTTTCCACCGCTGACGCTATCCGCTGGACCGCCCAACTGGCCCGGAACGCGCATAAAACCTCGCTCTATACGTTTCTTTCCGGCCACCCCGAAAAGGTTGCGTCGACATCGAATAGCTCGCCAAAAATCGCTTCCGTGCGTCAGCCCACTCAACCCGTGGAACACATCTGAATCATTTCTGAACCATCCTGGACGACCGGGCTTGATGCCCGTCCAGCTAGCGTCCAGGCGTTGATTCGCGCCGCGCCGCCACCTGTCTGACACGTGCTATCCCAATCCGATCAATGACTTGGGCCAGGAAAATACCTCCGGCGAGGAACCGGGCAGGCGGGGGCCTGGTGCAGAACTGAAACAAAAACGCATATTTTGCAGCGCGACACGTCATTGTTTGCTTCGCTGCGCCGCACCAGTGCTCGATTCCGACCTCACTGGCACAATCCTCGCTAAATGAGAAGCGCAACACGAGCGCCAGCGTACACAACCCAAAACAACGTCGGCGCACAAAGGCCATACGGGGCCCGCACTGCGTATCCATAGCCGCTCGCCAGGCGGCAGCACGACACGGACGCAGCGACGGGTAGAAAATCAGGGGGCTGCCTCACGCGGCTCCGCGCGAGGACCAATCATGCTCACACTTCAATCCGATCTGCACGGCAATCATTTGCTTGGCGCACTGCCCTCCTACGAGTGGCAAGCAATGGCCCCTCATCTCGAACTCGTTCATCTGCGCACTGAGCAACTCCTGTGCGACTCCGGGCAACGTATCCATCACGTCTATTTTCCGACCACCGCGATCATCTCGATGTTGTCGACAATGGAAGACGGTAGCTCGGTCGAAATTGCTGCGGTTGGACGAGAAGGTATGACAGGCGTTCCGGTATTGACGGGTGGCGAAACCATGCCTAACCGCGTGCAGGTGCAAAGTGCCGGTTTCGCTTACCGTATGACAGCGCAAGCGCTCCGCCTGCATTTCACACGCTCCGACCTGGTGCGCCGTCTGATGATGCTCTACATGCATGCGCTGTTGACCCAGGTGGCACAGACAGCCGCGTGCAATCGCCATCATTCGCTGAACAAGCAGTTGTGCCGCTGGCTGCTGATCGAGATCGATCGCGTCGCCTCAAACGAGTTGACCGTCACGCAGCAATTGATCGCGGATATGCTTGGCGTACGCCGTGAGGGCATCACCGAAGCAGCGGGCAAGCTGCATGACGAAGGCCTGATTCATCACAGCCGCGGCCATATCAAAGTGCTCGACCGCAAGGCGCTGGAATCGCGCGCATGCGAATGTTATGGGCTCGTGAAGCGCGAGTTCGACCGGCTGCTGCCGCGCCTGCAACAAGCCGAGACGGCGAGCTAGGCGGTAAAGTTCGTCTTTCGTCAGGCGCCGCAGCGAAGCCGACATCATGCCTGTCGAATATTGACTTCAATATCCTTGCTTCGCAGGGGGACGCCCCTGTCCCCGGACGCAGCCATCAGGCGAGTACCCGTTGCAGGAATGAACGTGTGACTGCCTACTGGCCGCGTTCATAGGGTTCGCGCTAGCGTTCCACCAGGGATCTCGGCCATTGTTGGCCGATTTCCACGACCGCAGCGAGTCCAGCCCGCGAACCTGTAGCGTCCTGTTTCGGGTAGCCGGGCGCGTCCGTTGCCGCCATCGCAGGCAGCGCAGTTTGCGTCGTATTCACCCGTCCAAATCCTGCAACACCCCTTTGACCTCCGTTAGCCGGAAGTACGCGGTCCAGCCCCGTAGCACCGGATTCAGCGTTGCGATCGCGTCGCCGCGCCTCACGGCAGCGGTCACGACCTCGGAATCTGAATTTTCCGCCTCACCTGTTTTATTAAATTCACACCACCCCTTCCGATAACCAAACGCACAAACGACAACATCCACCCCTTGCTCGGAATTCTTATCTCCCTCAATATTATTCTTCCGACGATATTAAGCCTTAAGACAATACTCAGGTTCTTGTAAATCAGAACATTAAACACCAATGAAGAAACATGCCCATTTGACATAAATTTATTATATTTTTCAAAAAACGCCAGACTTGGCTCACAATTAGTCGCTCCCGATATTCTATTCGCACCCCCACTCAAAGAATACTCCACCAGAGGATCGTGCAAATATATGAATACGCAGCCAGCCATTTCAGCGTTAATGGCAAAATCCCAATCTTGATGACGACGCAAAGATGCATCGAAGCTAATTAACGGATATTGATGACGCCACATCATGATAGAAGAAGTTTGAATATACCCTCCCTCCAATAAAATGAAATCAAGCATCGATTGACCATGATATGGAGACCGGTTGCCCACCGTGCGCCGGTTTCCGTCGGTTAGCATCACGTTACTGAACAACACCTTCGCTTCATTCTCAGGAGGCTTGGGGCCGAACGCCGCGATGCATCGTTCAAGCTTGTTCGGAAGCCATCGGTCATCCGCGTCTACAAAAGCAATCAGATCACCGGTAGCTTCCTCAATGCCTCTGTTTCGACACCACGCCGCCCCACGATTCACGGGCTCGCGAATCAAACGCAATGAAATCTCATCTCCACAATGACTCGGCAACTCGAACTGCAACCCCGATGCATCATCTATAACAATAATTTCTCGCGGAACAACTGTCTGGCTAGATATTGATTCTATAGCCACCCAAAGCAAATCAGGGCTATTGTAGTGCGGAATTATCACACTAACACCATAGACATCATCACAATCACGCCCCATCCCACACCTCGAATCTAAATTTCGAAAAAATCCTCACACAAATAAAAAATATCCGGTTTCACCTGGCAGGCAGATTAATTACACTTGCCATTCCAATATTTTACGAATTACAAAATAAATACTGTCAAATCGCTTTCCAATACTGAGTTTCGACCCCGTTCTTCTCGAACAACATGGTGCTGACATAGTTCAATGTCGGATTAAGCCCTCGTGTGCGAGTGCATCGACCAGCTCATCATCTGCCTGCTGAACAGGTCGATGGCGACGACCAGGTACGTCAAGAATGAAGTGCTCTTAGGGAAAGCCAGCGTTCGGTCGCCGCCACGTAGGTGATGTAGCCCGTCTATCGCGATGAAGTTGCGCGCCAGCAGATTCGGCGCGACCGGCAAGCCATGATTCGAGTTCGTTGTCGCAACGTACTTGCGCTCGTTCGAGCGACGCAAGCCGTGCAGCGCCATCGCGGCAACTGGCGGCGCGATACGCTGTGACGAATCGTAAAACGGTCTCCCCGCAACGTTCCGTGGGTTGCCCAACAATCCCGCGTAAATTGCGATCGACGGGTCGCGGTTGAAGACTGATCAACATCAGGGGGCACGCCGCCCGCTGATGTTGATCCTGTAGAATCAGGAAGCCCCAGCGCCAGTCGAATCCAGGCTCTCAATGTCCTCTTCTCTCCTTACACCGCCCTCTGCGCAAGAAGTGCATGTCTGGCAGTGGGATCTCGATGTCTGCAGTGGTGATGTTGACCAGTACTGGGAAATGCTATCGGCGCAAGAGCGCGAGCGCGCCGACAAATTCCGCTTCGAACGGCATCGCCGTCGCTTCGTGGCAGGACGCGGCGAACTCAGGCGGCTCCTCAGCCGCTATCTCGGGCTATCACCGCGGGAGGTCGCCCTAGCTTATGGTTCGGATGGCAAACCTTTCTGCACGAGCCAGCCTCCTGGGTGGAGGATCTGCTTCAACCTCAGTCACAGCGAGAACGCAGCAGCTCTCGCAATCTCGAGCGGTTTCGAGGTCGGCATCGACGTAGAACAACTCCGCCCAATCGAGGAGAGTATGCCGCTCGACGTATTCTCCACCCGGGAGCGCGCGGAGTTCACCGCGTTGCCCGATACAGAACGGCAAAATGTCTTCTTTGAAAGCTGGGCGCGCAAAGAGGCCTGCTTGAAAGCTCTCGGCACCGGCTTTATCCTGCCACCGGCCCATTTCGAGTTCGATCTTTCCATCCGTGGCGACACGATGCCTCGCTTCGTCGGCGGCGAGGCGGAGGAAGCGACGCATTGGCGCATTTGCACCCTGTCATCCAGTCCGACTTGCGCAGGAGCGGTAGCGGCCCGACGCACGGACTGGTCGATTGTCGAAATGAATTGACGGACGGCATCTGCGTCAGAGAAACGGCCCGCCCTGCGAAGGCGCCTCAATAACCTGCACTGGCGCGCATAGTTAGAGCCGTATACGCCACAGCGCGCCACGACGCATCTACTTGCGCCATATCGAGCGGCTTAGCTCCATTCTTCTTCCGAAACGTGACGCGAATATCGCGTGCGGTCTGTCTTCCCGCCACATTCCAGGTTTAAGCGAAAGTGCCCGACACGCTCTGGGCGCGCGAACTCTTCGGGGCGATGTGTTGTTGCATCGTCCGTGTGTGCGACGGCGTACGGATAGGCAAGCCGCGGAAGATTAACTTCCACTTACAGCAAATTTCGCGTTTTGAGACGCGGATCTGGCACGGATGGCCTCGTGCTGCTTGCGCCTCCTGTGACTGGCCGCCGCTAAGTACGCTCGCTGCGCGCTTAACGCCAGGCGTAGCTCAGTACAAGGCCTTCACCTAAATTATTGGAGATCGGCAAATGTCACACAGAGATGGATATTTAGGCGACTTGCCGAGCGGGCCGGATCATGTACCTGGTGTGGCAGAGCGCTTCGATGCCGGATGTGCGGCGTTTGGCAATCATCTTGCTGCGATCGACGCGACGGGTGAAGAAAGTTATGCCGCGCTCGGCGAACGTTCGGCCCGTCTTGCTACCGTCCTGTACCGTATGGGACTGGAGCGAGGCGACCGCTGCGCCATCATGGTTCCGCGCAGTCGGGACACGCTGGCTTTGATTCTGGCGATCCTGCGTCTGGGAGCCGTCTATGTGCCGCTGGATCCGGCCTATCCCCGGGCGCAGCTCGATTTCATCGTTGCCGATTGCTTGCCCAAGCTCATCGTCGCAGAAGAGGCTGCTCTCGCCAGCGTTGGCGACCTGAATGGGGCGTTGGTCGATCTGGCGGATCTCGTGGCATCGTCGGAGGCTGCCGATCCCGCTGCGCTCCAGGCTTCCGGTGGCAACGACCCTGCCTACATCATGTACACCTCCGGCTCGACCGGCAAACCCAAGGGCGTGATCGTGCCGCACCGCGCGATTCTGCGCCTGGTGCATGGCCAGAACTTCGCTGACCTGTCGTCGCAGACGCGGTTCCTCAACCTCGCACCGCTCGCGTTCGATGCAAGTACGCTGGAGATCTGGGGGCCGCTACTGAACGGTGGCTGTGCCGCTATCATCAACGAGGTTCAACCCTCGCTTGACACCGTCGCCTCCGAGATTGCGCGACTCGGCGTGACGAGCGCCTGGTTCACGGCCGGCCTCTTCAACGCGCTCGCCGACTATCGGCTGGAAGCCTTTCTTCCGCTCAAGGAGGTGCTGACTGGCGGGGATGTGCTGTCGCCCGTCCACGTACGCAAAGTCATGGAGGCCCATCCCGGGCTGCAGATCGTCAACGGCTATGGTCCGACCGAGAACACGACCTTTTCCTGCTGCTACCGCATTCCGCGCGGCGGCGAGGCCCTGGCAAATGGCGACGCCATTCCCATCGGCGACGCCATCGCGGGCACGCTCGTCTACATTCTGGACGACAAGTTTGTTCCAGTCGGCGAGGGAGAAGTGGGTGAGCTCGTCGTGGGCGGTGAAGGCGTTGCGCTCGGCTACCTCAACCGTCCCGAACTGACGGCGGAGAAGTTCGTCGACGACGTCTTCACCCCCGGCGCCAAGCTCTACCGCACCGGTGACCTGGTCCGCCGTCGCCCGGACGGAGCCATTGATTTCCTGGGTCGCAACGATCGGCAAATCAAGATCGCCGGCAAACGCATCGAACTCGATGAAATCGAACATGCCCTGCGTGCGGCTCCCGGCGCAGCCGATGCGGTCGCGGTAGCGTTCGAGAGCCGCAGGGGAAAGTCCATCGCCGGCTTCGTAAAGGCCGATGTGACGACCGCCGCTGTCTTGCTGGACGGAATACGCGCTTATCTCAAGGCTGCTTTGCCCGACTACATGATGCCGGCGGAGTTGCGAATCCTACCGGCCTTCCCTCTGACACCGAATGGCAAGGTCGACCGCAAAGCCCTGCTTGCGGGGCTCGATACACCTGCCGCGGCACCGGCCGCACCCGAGCCGATAGACGACAACATCGCCGCAAAGCTGGCGGCTGTGTTCGAGGGGCTCCTCGGCAACCCCGTCGATCGCCGCTCGAATTTCTTTGACCTTGGACTGCGCTCGCTGGATCTGATGAAGGCGCACGCCATCATCATGCGCGACGTGGCGGCCAAGGTTGCGCTGGTAGATCTGTTTCGCCATCCTAATGTCGAGGCGCTGGCCACGCATCTGCGTGCCACGCTCGGGGTGGTGAAGGATGAGGCAATCCGGCTGCGCCGGGACACGCAAGGCGGGGCCGTTGCAGTCATCGGCATGTCCGGACGGTTTCCAGGTGCGCGCAATGTCTCCGAGCTTTGGGCCAACATCCTCGCGGGGCGCGACTGCATTACGCATTTCGACGTGACGGAACTGGAAGACAGCTTCGACGAGAACGCTCGCCGCGAAGAACGTTATGTCAAGGCGAAGCCGATACTCTCTGACGTCGACCGCTTTGATGCCGGTTTTTTTGGGATGCTAGCGCGCGAAGCGGCACTGACCGACCCGCAGCAGCGCCTTTTCCTCCAGATCGCCTGGGAGGCGTTCGAAGACGCCGGATATGATCCGGCGACGATCGCCGGCGCCGTCGGGGTATTCGCCGGCACCTCGATGAATACCTACTTCCTCAAGCATGTCCTGTCCGATCGTGGCGTCATCGACGAGTTCACGAGCCAGTTTCAGATCGGCGAGTATCAAAAGCTGGTGGGGGCCGGTGATTTCGTCGCTACCCGCACCGCCTACAAGCTCGGCCTCACGGGGCCGGCCATATCGGTACAGACGGCATGCTCTACCTCGATGACCGCGATTGGCCTGGCCGTAGAGAACCTGCGATCGGGACGCTGTGACATGGCGCTGGCCGGCGGTGTGTCGGTCACCTTCCCGCAGAAGCGCGGCTACTTCTATGAGGAAGGCGGAATGGGTGCGCCCGATGGGGTTTGCCGCCCGTTTGATGCCGGGGCCAGCGGCACGGTGTTCGGTAGCGGCGCCGGTGTTGTCTTGCTGAAACGTCTTGAGGACGCCATCGCCGACGAGGATCCGATCTATGCCGTGATCCGTGGTGTTGGCATCAACAACGACGGTTCCGACAAGGTCGGCTTCACCGCTCCCAGCGTCGATGCGCAGGCTCGCGCCATTGCCATCGCGCACGCCGAGGCCGGCATCGATCCCGCCTCCATTGGCTATGTCGAAGCCCATGGTACGGCGACGCCGCTTGGAGACCCCATTGAATTCGCAGGCCTGGTGCAGGCATTCCGCCTGGGCGGCGTCGAGGGCGGTCAATTCTGTGCCCTCGGCTCGGCGAAGGCCAATGTCGGACACCTTGATGCGGCTGCCGGCGTGACGGGTTTCATCGCGGCGGCGCTCGCCTTGCGCGACCGTGTCTTGCCGCCGCTGCTGCATTTCCGTTCGCCCAATCCGGCCATCGACTCGGCTAACAGCCCCTTCTTTTTCAACGCGGCTGCGAGTCCCTGGGCCGATGGCCCGGCACCGCGTCGCGCTGGCGTGAGTTCCTTCGGCGTCGGCGGTACGAACGTCCATGTGGTGTTGGAGGAAGCGCCCTGCCGCGCCAACGCCGCCTGTGAGTCGCAAGAAGCGCCGCAAGAGGGACTGCAGATATTGCCGCTCTCGGCGAGGAGCGCGGCAGCGCTCGAACGCACCAAGGCCTATCTCGCCAGCCATCTGGCAGCCCATTCCGGTCTTTCGCTCGCCGACGTGGCCGCGACGCTGCAAACGGGCCGCCGCTCCTTCACCCACCGCGCCGTGGTCATCGCCGAGAGTCTCGATCAGGCTCAGGCGAAGCTCCAAAAGGGGGCCATCGAAGCCCAGGCCCCTCAGGCCGCGCCCGCGGTGGTCTTTATGTTTCCCGGCCAGGGCGCCCAGTATCCGGGCATGGGCGAAGCGCTCTATCGCACCGAGCCGGTGTATCGCCAGTGGATCGATAAGGGCGCCGAAGCGCTGGCTCCGCATGTCGGACTCGATATCCGGACCCTGCTGTTCAGCGATGCCCCGGAAGGCGACGACACGCCGCACCCCATCCGTTCGACGATCTACGCGCAGCCGGCCCTGTTCCTGGTCGAATATGCGCTGGCGCAACTGTGGATCTCACGCGGCATCAAGCCGACGGCGATGATCGGCCACAGCGTCGGCGAACTGGTCGCAGCCTGCGTGGCCGAGGCGATCGCTTTCGAGGATGCGCTGTACCTGATCGCCCGGCGTGGCGCGCTCATGCAGTCGGCCGAACCGGGCGCGATGCTGGTCGTGCGTCTGTCGGAGGCCGATCTCGTGCCCATCCTGCCCGACGATGTCGACCTCGCCGCAGTCAATGCGCCGTCGCTCAGCGTAGTGGCGGGCCCCTTCGCTGCCATCGAGGCTTTCGAGGCCACGCTGAAGGCAAGCGATATCGAGCATCGACGTCTGCATACCTCGCATGCCTTCCACTCGCGCATGATGTCCGGCGTCGTTGAAGATCTTGCCAGGCTTGCGGACACCCTTTCTTTCGCCAGGCCGAAGATCCCGTACGTGTCCACCGTGACCGGCGAGTGGGCGGCGATGGATCAGCCGGTGCCCGGACGTTACTGGGCCAGTCATTGCCGCAACGTGGTGCGCTTCAGTGACGCGCTGGCCACGGTGACAGCGCAGGACAAGCCCCTACTCCTCGAAATCGGCCCTGGCCGGACGCTGTCGACGTTTGCCATGCAGGGATTGCCCAAGGACCGATATGTGGGCGCGATTGCCTCCCTGCCTGATTTCGCAATGCGCGACCGGGAACTTTCCGTCCTGGCCGAAGCGACCGGGCGGTTGTGGCTGAACGGTGTTACGCCGAACTGGAAAACCGTCCAGGCCGAAGCCGCCCACCGTGTTTCGCTACCGACCTATCCGTTCGAACCGGAACGGCATTGGATTGACGCACCTGCAACTGCCTCTTCAAGCCACCCGACGACGGCCACGGCGGCGATTGCCGCTCCAGTCTCGTCCGACGCCATAACCCACATTGCCCAGACCGCCATGACCCAAGCCGTCCGAATCGACCGCAAACCGCGTCTCATTGCCGAACTGGCGTCACTTCTCGCCGAGATGTCCGGCGAAGCGCCGGATACGTCCAATCCGGACGTGACCTTCTGGGATCTCGGTTACGACTCTCTGTTCATGGGACAAGTCTCCCGGCAGCTTCGCCGCCGCTACGACGTCACGATCAGCTTCCGGCAGATCATGAGCGACTACCCGACGCTGCCCGCCCTGGCGCAGTTCCTCGATGGCGCGTTGCCGCCTGATCCGGAACCGCAAATCGCGCCTGCCGCGGCCGAGGCTTCGCCAGTTGCCGTTGCCGCATCAGCCGCTCCCATCGCGGCTGCGCCGGTCGCCGTCGCGGGACAGGCCGCTCCCATCATGGCCGCTGCCCCGGCCACGGGTGACATCCAATCGGTATTCCGCGACCAGCTCGCTGCGATGCAGTCCCTGATGTCGCGTCAGCTCGAGGTGCTGCAAGGCGCGCCGCTGGCGGTCCAGCAGCCTGCAGCGGCAATCCAGGCCCCCGCTCCGAGCGCCGCGCTCGCGTCGACCGCGTCGGCCGCACTGGCCGCGGCTTCCGCGCAGCCCACCGGCCCCGAGATCAAGTTCGAGGAGAACCGGCCGACGCGCTTTAACGCGTACAAGCCCGGCGCTACGAGCTCGGCGCAGATCACCGATGCCCAGACGGCGTTCATCGCCGATCTGTCGGCTCGCTACTCGGCGAGGACTGCCACCTCCAAATCTCGTACGCAATCCTACCGTTCTGTGCTTGCCGATCCGCGTACCGCCAGCGGCTTCCGCGAGGAATGGAAGGAGCTTGTCTATCCCATCGTCGCCCAGCGCTCCAAGGGCTCGAAGATCTGGGATGTCGACGGCAATGAATATATCGATGTAGTCAACGGCTACGGTCAGACCGCGTTTGGCCATACGCCGGATTTCGTGGTGGAGGCAGTCAACGCGCAGATGGCGGAAGGCTTTGCCATCGGGCCGCAGTCCCCGCTTGCGGGCGAGGTCGCCCAAATGTTTGCCGAAATGACCGGGCATGAGCGCGTCACCTTCTGCAATACCGGTTCGGAAGCCGTGATGGCAGCGATGCGTCTCGCGCGCACCGTGACAGGCAAGGAGAAGGTCGTCTGCTTCGACGGCGACTACCACGGCCAGTTCGACGAAGTCCTCGTCAAGCCCGGCAGCGAGGCGGGCGTCCCGCGTGCTTTCCCGCTCGCGCCCGGCATCCCGCAGAGCTCCGTGGGCAACATGGTCGTGCTGCCCTACGCCAGGTCCGAAAGCCTCGAGTGGATCAAAGCCAATATCGACGATATCGCCGCTGTCCTGATCGAGCCTGTGCAGTCGCGCCATCCGAATCTGCGACCGAAGGAATTCGTGCAGCAATTGCGCGAAGTCACCGCGGCCAACGAATCCGCCCTTATCGTCGACGAGGTCGTGACGGGCTTTCGCGTCCATCCGGCCGGCATGCAAGGCTATTGGGGTATCAAGGGCGACATGGCGACCTACGGCAAGGTGGTCGGCGGCGGCCTGCCCGTCGGCGTGCTCGCCGGCACCGCCCAGTTCATGGATGCGCTCGACGGCGGCCAGTGGCAATTCGGCGACGCCTCGGTTCCCGAAGTCCCGCCGACCTTCTTCGCCGGCACTTTCGTGCGCCATCCCGTAGTGTTGGCCGCGATGAAAGCCGTCCTCCTGCACCTCAAGGAGGCCGGCCCGGCGCTGCAGGAATCGCTTGGCGCCCGTATGAACGGCCTCGTCCAACGCATCAATGCCCACCTGGAGAAAGTCGGCATCGCCACGCGGGCGGAATCCTTCTCGAGCTGGTTCTATATCAGTTTTGCAGGCGAAGACCGCCTGGGCAGTCTGTTCTATGCCTATATGCGCTACCTCGGCGTCCACATCATGGAAGGCTTCCCATGCTTCCTGACGACCAGCCATTCGGATGACGACATCCGCAAGATCGGCGATGCCTTCGTCGAAAGTATTTCCGCACTCCAAAGCGTAGGTATTCTCGGCGGCACGAAGGACGCCCTCGCTTTGACATCGCCGGCCGGACATCAGCCACTCGTGGAGTCTCCGCTCACCGAGCCTCAGAAAGAAATCTGGATGTCGGCTCAACTGGGCAATGAAGCATCGCTCGCGTTCAATGAGTCCTTCACCCTCGAGCTCACGGGCCACCTGAACGAGGCCGCTTTCGAACGCGCCTTCGCGGCGACGATTGCCCGCCACGATGCGTTGCGCGCTCGCTTCTCACGCGTCGGCGACAAGATGTTCGCGGATGCTGCGACGACCGTTCCGCTGGAAAAGATCGACCTTTCCGGCCACCCCGATGCGACCGGAGAACTTCAGACCTTCATCGATGCGGAAGCGCGTGAGGTCTTCGATCTCACTCGTGCTCCGCTGGTGAGCGCCGCGCTGGTGCGTCTGGAAGCCCAGAAGTGGGCCTTCGTCTTCACCGCGCATCACATCGTTTGCGACGGATGGTCGATCAACATCATCCTGCGCGACCTGGGGGCCCTCTACGCGGCCGGGATTTCGGGCAAGGAGCCCGAGCTCGACGAGGTGCAGAGTTTTCTCGCTTTCGCCAAGGCGCAGGATGAGGCCGGTGTCGACAAGGAGACGCGCGACTTCTGGCTGAACCTCCATCGCGACCCCGCGCCGCAGCTCGACTTGCCCGGCGACCGCCCGCGCCCGGAGTTCAAGAGCTTCCGCGGCGCCTCGACGACACGCCAGCTGGGTGCCAATCTTCTCAAGCAGGTAAAAGCCGCTTCGTCGAAGCAGGGCTGCTCGCTGTTTGCCACCCTGTTGGGCGCCTTCCAGGTGTTGTTTGGCCGTCTATCCGGCAATGACGATGTCGTCGTCGCCGCACCGATGGCTGGCCAGTCTCAAGCCGGCGAGGCACTTCTGGTCGGGCACTGCGTCAATTTCCTGCCATTGCGCGTCAGGTTCGACTGCAACAAGCCATTCGCCGCGCACATGAAGGCAGTGCGTGATCACGTCTTCGACGCTGGAGACCGGCAGAACTACACCTATGGCGCGCTGGTTCGCGATCTCGGTATCAAGCGTGATTTCAATCGACTGCCGCTGACTGATCTGCAGTTCAATCTGGAGAAGGTCGACGAACTGCTCGACATGGCCGGCGTGGCCACGCACTTTACGCCGAACGCGAAGGCCTACAGCAACTTCGATCTGTTCCTGAACGTGATCGAATCGCCCCAGGGTCTTCGTCTGGATTGCGACTTCAACACCGACGTCTATAACGAGTCGACGGTCGGGCGTTGGCTCGGCTACTACGAAACCTTGCTCGCGGCGATCGCCCACGATGCCACAACGCCGGTTGCGGCACTGCCTCTGTTGAGCGAAACCGAGATTCACCACCTTCGCGACGAGCTGAATGCGTCCCAGCGTGACTACGATCTCTCGCAGACGGTTCCGGCGATGATCGCCGCGCAGGCCCGCCAAACCCCCGATACGACGGCCGTGTCGGATGAGGCGGAGAGCCTCGCCTATCGCGAGCTCGATGCACGCGCCAGCCAGATCGCCCGCAGGCTCGTGGCAGCGGGTATAGCGCCGCGCGGACGCGTCGCCATCGCGATGGACCGCACTGCGATGACCGTGGCTGCCATGATTGGCGTGTGGCGCGCCGGTTGCGCGTATGTGCCCCTCGACATGACGATGCCCCCTGCGCGCCTGCGCCAGATCCTCGATGGTGCTGACATCGCCGCCATCCTCAGCGATGCGGGAAGCCGGACGGTGCTGGAACCGGGTGAACATCGCGTGCTGGAACTGGAGGCTCTCCTTGAGGAGTACGACGACGATGAGGACAGCGGCGACGAGGCCGTGACTTTGCCCGTCGTGTCTGATGCAGATTCGGCCTACGTAATCTTCACTTCGGGCTCGACGGGCCAGCCCAAGGGTGTGGAGATCGGCCATCGCGCGCTGAGCAACTTCCTGTTGTCGATGGCACAAGCGCCGGGCTTTACGGCGAGAGACCGCGTCGTCGCGGTCACCACGTTCTCCTTCGATATTTCCGGCCTCGAGTTGTTCCTGCCGCTCATCGTCGGTGGGCAGACCTTCATCGCAGGCCATGCAGAGGTGCGCACCGGCTACGAGTTGGTGACCCGGCTGAAGGACGAGGCCGCCACCGTTCTCCAGGCCACGCCATCGCTGTGGCGCATGCTGCTCGAGGCCGGCTTCAAGGCACCGAAGGGCTTCAAGATCCTTTGCGGCGGTGAGCCGTTGCCGCGCGATCTCGCCGACGATCTGCTGGCGACCGGCGCTCAGGTGTGGAACCTCTACGGCCCGACGGAAACAACGATCTGGTCTTCTGCCTTGCGTGTTGTTGCGAACGGGCCCGTGGTCATCGGCGCCCCCATCGCCAATACGGACCTGCATGTGCTGACCGACGACCTGCATCTGGCGCCCGAAGGTGTCAGCGGCGAACTGTGGATTGGCGGCGAAGGCCTGGCAAAGGGCTATTTCAACCGTCCCGATCTCACCGATGCCGCTTTCAGGCCAGTTGCCATCGAGGGTGCTGCGCCGCGCCGCCTCTACCGCACCGGCGATCTTGCCAAGCGGCTTGCCGATGGCTCGCTGCTACACCTCGGCCGTCGCGACCAGCAGATCAAACTGCGCGGCTTCCGCATCGAGATCGAGGATATCGAGGCAGCCTTGCGTAAGGCGCCCGGCGTTGCTGCGGCAGCCGTCGCCTTGCATACCGTCAACGACAGTCCTCGCCTCGTGGGCTATATCGTCGAGACTGCCTTTGACAAGACCGACCAGGGAGCGATCGCGGCGCATGTTGCCGGGCAATTGCCGGCCTACATGGTGCCGACCCTGTGGATGACGCTCGACGCGCTGCCGCAGACCAGCAATGGCAAGCTCGACCGTAAAGCCCTGCCCGTGCCGACACCGGACATGGTGGCCACACCTGTCCGTCAGCCGCACGCCGCTCTCACGGTGGTTCCGCAGGCGTCCATGCCGGCCGGATCAGTGGCCACGCCGATCGAACTACCGGCCGTGCCGGCCGAAGCAGCAACCGTGACGCCGACTCAGGCCACCATCGCGGCGATCTGGGGGGAAGTGCTCGGCTTGCAGCATATCGGCATCGACCAGCAGTTCTTCAGCCTCGGCGCAGACAGCCTCCAGCTGTTCCGCATCGTTGCACGAATGAACGAGCGCGGACTGGGTGTGGATGCCCGTCAACTCATGAAGAACGTTACGATCGCCGAATTGGCGGTGAGCCTTGACGGCACGCAGGAGAACGAACTGATGGAGGCTCCTGCCGTAGCCCGGCCATCGATCCTCAACTTCAAACGCAGAATTGCCGAAGGAGCCTGAGCGATGAACGGGATAGCCTTGAATATCGCCCCGACTCACGAGATCGAAGCCGGCTACGCCCTGTTCCCGGCGACCGCCTGCCAGGTACGGTTCTGGCATGAGCAGAAGGCATCGCCAAAGGCCTCCGCCCTCAACATCGCCTTCCGGCTGCAATTGTCGGGTCCGCTCGATGCCGCGAGCATCGAACAGGTGCTCGGCGAACTGGTCGCGCGACACGAGATATTGCGGACCCGCTTCGTGATGACGGGTGCGGGGCTACGCCAGCAAGTCTGGAGCCATGCTCCTTTTCGGCTCGAAGTGGTCGACCTCACCGGTTTGGAGGAAAAGGCCGGCGTAGCCGAGGCCGAGCGTGTCGGTGGAGAGCAGGCTCGCACGCCCTTCGAATTGTCGTCCCCCTCCTTCTTCCGGGCCGTATGGTTGCCCAGATCGACCACGCAGGGTGAATTGCAACTGACCTTCCATTCGCTTGTCATGGACGGCTGGTCCTTCGCAATCCTCGTGCGTGAACTGGTGGAAGGACTCGCCGCATTGCATGCCGGCCATGATCCCGAATTCCCCGATGTCGACCTTCACCATGGCGACTACGCGCTGTGGAAGGAAGAGTTCCTTGCCAGCGGTGCGCTCGATCGCGCGCGCACCCATTGGCGCCAGGAGCTTCAGGATTTCAGCCGCTTCGATGTTCCCGGCGATCGTCCCCGGTCGCAGGAGCGACGCTTCCAGGGCGTCATTCGCTCCATTCTGTTGCCCAGCGCGCTTAGCGACCGCCTGATTGCGGCTGCCAAGGCCCAAGGCGTCACCCTGTTCAGCGTTGCGGCCGCCGGCCTCGCGATGGCGCTGCAAACGGCAACCGGCCAAATCCGTGTAGCCATGGGCACCCAGATGTCGGTGCGGGATCAGCAGGAACTCGAGGGGGTGGTCGGACCGCTCATCAACACGGTGATACTTCGCCTCGACGTTCCTCGAAACAGCACCATTGCCTCTGTCACAGCGCAGTGCGGTGCAAAGCTCAGCGACGCCATCGAACATCTCCACTTGCCGTTCGAAGAGATGATGGAGATGGCGGGCGAGGTCTCCGATGTAGATCGCCCGTCGCTATGCTCGGTCAATTTCGCCCTGCAGCAAAGCTTCGTCGGCGGGGGCGATGAGGTTCGCCGGCAGGATTTCGCCGCGACGACCTCGCCTTCCTTCAACGCAGGCGCACTCTACGACCTCAACTTCTTTATGGTGCGGCGCCCGCAAGGCTGGCGCATCTCCTGTGAAGGCGACACGGACCTTTACGACGTCGAGACGATCGACCGGCATCTGGCCAAGTGGCGCGAAATGCTGGAAGCCGTTGAAATCGAGGCGAACCTGCCGCTGGCGCCTGCTGCCGGGAGAGCGACGGCGAACGTGGCGGGAGGCGTCGGTGCTAGTGGTTTCATGAGTCAGGCCGAGCTGGAGGCGAAAGCGCGCAATATCGTGCGATTCAACGAGGATGCGCCTGGAACGCCCATCATCGCGCTCAACAACGTGGCGGTACTCTTCGGACTGGCTCAGCAAATCGGCTCCGATCGGCCGATCGTCGACATCTCTATGGTGCCGGAAGGAGCCCCGCGCGAGTTCCCGCAGCGTGCTTTCCAGGATATCTCCGCGGACGCCGTGCGGCTGATCAGGCTGGCCCGGCCAAGAGGCCCCTATATCCTCATGGGGCACTGCGTGCTGGGCGCGATGGCGCTGGAGGCGGCACATCAGCTACGGCGCGAAGGCGAAACGGTGGAGCTCGTCATCCTCAACGATTCCTGGTGCCCCGGTTATCGCGAGTTGATGCCTTGGTACGACCGGCAGTTGCGCAAGATGCAGGTGCGTGCGGACAACATCCCGCGCGACTTCCGCAAGGCAATGCGGGGCGAGACATCCATGGTCTCCTTCCTCAAGCAGTATCGGATCGTTCGCTGGCTCGGTATTGCAGACCTTGCTCTCAAACTCGGCCTGATCAGGGGCGATGCTTCCGAGCATATGGTTTCCGAGAATCGCTGGTACATCGAATATCTGCTGGCTCAGCAGGCGCGGTACCGTCCGGCTCCCTATGACGGCGACGTCCAGATCTTCCGCAGCGGCCAGGTGCTCAACGGACGCCTGTTCGCCTGGGACCTGGGATGGCATCAGGCGATAACGGGCAAACTGGTTGTCACCGAGATTCCGGGCATGCATGACCAGATTTTCCGCTCGGCCGGCGCCGCTGTCATCGGCAAGCAACTGCGTGAGCGTCTGGCCGGAATCGAAGCTAACGGGGTTGAAACCAGCCCTGACGAGCAGGACGGTCCGACAACATTCCTGAGCCGTGCCGAGGCTTAGATCCGCGATGCACACCATACATTTCGGACCTGATTGGATAAGGCGGTTGGACTATGTCGCGTTTGCGTAGCGTGTTACTTCCCTGGAATCGACACGGACACGTCCCTTTCCCTAGGCTCCTAACAGCGACGAGGCATCCGCATGATCTCTGGAGCACCTTCTTCCTGGGCTCTTGCCGCTTCCAGTCTTGTCGCGCTCGTGGCCGCGGCGGTGATTGGCGTCAGCTGGTATGCAGGGCTTGTCGACCCGAAGGAAATGATCCGTGCCGTGATGTTCCTCGACACAGACAGGCCCCGGTTGGAGGGGCCCTATGCCGTCGGCTTCGCCAGTATTGATGTGAAAACGGGGAGCGATGGCCCTTCGCTTCCGGTCGATATCTGGTACCCCGCGCAGGCGCCCGGCGATGGCATTGGGCGGTCAATTCTGCAGTGGATCGCAGCAATCGGACATCCTACCTCGCCGCCGTTCACGCCAAATGGAAAGCTGTCCGAGGCCCGTGCTAAATATCCCCTCATCATTTACTTTCCATCATGGTTCAGTGTTCGCCAACAGAGCACATTTACGCCCGCAAACCTGGCGAGCCATGGTTTCGTCGTCGCTACGGTGGACGACATCGTGCACGCCCCTCGTCTTCCCGGACGAGAGGGCGAAGCTCAGGCATCGGAGATACCCGGCGATTCGATGGAAAGCTTCGAGGCTTATCGCCCCGTCGCAGCCCTCCGGGCTGAACTGGCGGCGAAATCGGGCTCTGCCATCATCGACGCATTTCAGAATATTCCGGTGTTTGGACAACGTGTGGATATGGCGAAGCTCGGTGCCGTCGGGTTCTCGTTCGGAGGCGCGACGGCAGCGCAGATGAGTAGCGACGATCGACGCATCAAGGCCGTCGTGAATTTTGACGGCTCCTTGTATGGGCGCCCTGAACGCGGCAATGTCGAGGTGCCTTACATGATGTTCTATAGTGGTTGGACCTATCCGACTTGCGAGGAACTCCTGCATAGTGACTTCGCCACGCGGATCAACTCGGTGCTGACGGTCGAGTCAGTTGCGCACCAGATTCGCCAGGCCACGCTCCCGAACAACTGGACCTTCACGGTAAAGGGTACGGTACATGATGATTTCGCGGACAAGCTCGCGAAGCCCTCATGGAAGGCCGCATTCGACAAAACTGCAATCAACAGGGCGAAGACCTGGTCCGAGATCAATCGCTACGTTGTTGCATTCTTCACCCGTTTTTTGCTAGGCGAGAATCAGCCTTTGTTGACGGAGCCAGCCCCGTTCGCAGAAATACGGCCCTTCATGGAGAACCAGGCGCCGCCACAAGACCGGGCATCGGCCACTGGTTCCACACAATCCCGCTGTCCTTAGATCACAACGCGTTTTTGCGCGTCTAGTCGACCAGAGTTGATCTATTCGACGCCGACTCCGGCCATGGCTTTGCCACGCCGGTATATTGAGGCGACATCCTCTGCTCGTTCGAAACCAACGAAACGCGACAATGCCTTGAGATAGGATGGACTTAAGGGCAGGAAGCGTCCGAACATCTGGTCGAGTTGTGCGAGGTGGGTCCGGAACGCCCCGATATCGTATCGATACAACAGCCGCATGTATGACGAGAGGCGTTGCTTGAGCATTTCCTGATCGTCCTCTGAAAGCATGTCTAAAGAATGCCGGTGTCCCTCAGTGATCCTGAAGAAGTTCTCCATATATTGTTCTGTGAGGTCTATGGCGTTGTAGCGCGCTCCCCGGAGCCCAAGACGGCGGTGTCGTTGCTGCCTCCACGCGAAGAGCGGGTCTGCGCTCTCGACCGTCAAAACCTTTGCGCCTTTTCTCGCGAGCTTTAGTAGAAAGTCCTGGTCCTCATCTACCTTGAGATTCTCGTCGAAGCCGGCCACATCCGCGATCCATCGTCTTCTGAATACGCTCTGACCTAAATGTATTAGAGGTCCCTTGGCGAGAATTTCCAGTTCGGTTGGCTGTGAAGAAAACGCTGAGCACTCGGCGAGGCGGACCCTTCGCGCAGCATCGAGTTCGACGACGACCTCTTCCCATCGCGACATCACATAGGCGACACTCGGATCAGCAGTCCGGCAGGCGATCGACTGAAGCTGCAGTTTTGTAGGAGCCAGGAAATCGTCGGCATCCAGAAACTGAATCCAATCTGCTGTCGTCGATTGCCATCCCAGGTTTCGGGCAGCACTAACCCCCTTGTTGGGCTGCGTGAGAATCGTCCACCGATGGCGGCAACCCTTGAGGTGTTCCCGAGCCTTCGAGACGGTATCGTCCGATGAGCCGTCGTCGACGATCAGGATTTCAACCTCGTCATGCGTCTGTGACGTTACAGTTTGCAACGTAGTGTCGACATACGCAGAGGCGTTGTAGCAAGGAATGACGATGGCGATTTGCAACGATGCCCCCACTGATGGATAACTTACGATCTCATCGCACCAAGATTTGCTCGAGAGTGCGAAGTGTCAGTTCGCGGTCCTCAAAAGTAACGATCCACCGGCAGAGCCGGTGGCTTTCGATGGCTGGCGCCTCAGAGGGGCCTGTTCGCCATCGGTAAAAGGCTCCAATATCGACCGACGGTGGCCCGGGTGAGAAGCGGTACAAAACATGGGAAAAAGCCGACTCCTGGAAACGTCAAACCGTGTTAGTCCCCCAGCAGAGCTGGGGGATTTCCCGCGATAAAAAAAGATTGCCGACATTGCCACCCATGTCGAATATCTTTTTTATGCAAGGGATCCGGTCGCGGAGGTAATTCGACAAGCCAAGCCACGTCATCCATCTGGTGTAGAGTGTTGCCGATCTCCGCCCTGGCGAATGTTCGGCGTCGCTCATGCCACGCTACTTCGATAAGGATGCCGGCATTGCCAGGGCCGATCGCGCGCTTGCAGCGAAGCTGGGTTGCAGAAAGCCGATGACCTCGGCATCCGTGATCGGTTTGAGATGCAATCCGAATGCGGCATTCAGGGAAGTGAAGGTGCTGTGCCCAAAGGGTATTCCAGACCACGCCGCAGTGACCGCCGGCAACGACAGCGTTGTGCGGATCGTCGCCGGATGTATTGGTGACGGCGCAGCCAGGCGACAGATGCAATGTCTTGTAAAGCGGACGACCTTGGCCGTCACGTTCGCCCCACAGGCTCCTGAACAAGGCGCGATCGTCGAGAAAGTAGACATGGCGATCCGCCGCGGCCAGTTTGCGCAAGCCATTGTCAAAGAGATCGAGGCCGGCGTCGATATTGGCCATCTCCCTGGCCGATTGCCGATTGTCGAACTTATCGAGCGAGCGCTCGAAGCATGGCGGCATTGCGAACTGTCCAGGTTCCGCGCGTCGCAGCCCCACCTGTCCTGTAATCTCGCACATTGCGACGCAATCTTTCGACGTTCACTCTGTGTCGGACAATGGCGTTCTGAACTGCGCCTGCCGCCCGGACCGGTTTCAGGCTCACACACGCCACGCGCCGTGGCCAGCACGAGCGAGTGACTCAGCCAGTCCTGTCAATCAGTTCTCTCCAGCTGGCCAGGATGGGTTCACGGGCAAATTTACGGAGATGCGTGTGGGCCTGGGAAATTCGGCGGCTTCGCTCCTCGCCCGACATTACGGCTAGCGACCTCATACCAGTCACGATGGATTTCCGATCAAGCGGATCGGCGTCCAGCATGGCTTTGCCCCCGATTTCCGTCAATATGCTGGAACTGGATACGAGGCACGGCAAGTCGTGCTCTATCGCCTCGATAACTGGCATCCCGAACCCTTCCAAAAGACTCATGAGCACGAACCCGGATGCGTTACGGTAGAGCCAACGAAGCTCATCGTCACTCGTGTAACCCGGCAA
Organism: Paraburkholderia aspalathi; assembly: GCF_900116445.1. Classification (GTDB taxonomy): domain Bacteria; phylum Pseudomonadota; class Gammaproteobacteria; order Burkholderiales; family Burkholderiaceae; genus Paraburkholderia; species Paraburkholderia aspalathi. Next base: position 289,477 of record NZ_FPBH01000001.1, on the reverse strand, counting down.
CACGACACCCGGAGTCTGCTTCGCGAGTTCGACAGCGGTACTGGCGCCAGGCTCGCCCCCACCGACAATGACATACTGCCACCCTTTCTCCGCAAGCCCGCTTGCCGCGAATGCCTCGATACAACAGGCTTGATTCTTACGGTCACCGATACTCCCCACCGTCAGGAGGAAAGGGCGCGAAATGCCATCCACCGGACACCCCTCACCTTCCTTCGCGCCCAATCGCGTCGGAATGTAGATGACATTGGAGGAGGCATATTCGTTACCGTACAGCCTGTGAAATTCCCGCTGAGACGTCTTGCTGACAAATACCATGTGGGGCTTGATTCGCTGGATCTGATCATAGGCCCGGAGATACAACTCATCCACGCCCGGTGCGAAGTATTGGGGATGCGTGATCGGACCGACATCATGGCAGAGCACAATATCGCGTGCCTCTAACCGATGACGCACAACGCTGACTGGGTCGAGATGCAGCGTAGGACGAGGGTCGCGGATGACCGGGAAAAGCGAAATCAGCCATGACCAATATACTCTCGCCATTGTTTCGTTGTGAGTCAGGCGACCCGCGACACGGCGCACGAAATCACTGCGCGGAAATCCGTGAAGTCGCCCATAGCGGACCCTGGCAACTCGACTGCCGAGCGACGAAATAATATCGTTTCCCAAAAAGAATTTCCCGGTACGATCATTGAGTGCCAGCGAGAAATCAACATCAACAGACATCGCGTATCCCCTGTATCTTTTTCCAGATTAGCGGGTCACAGCTTTCACAGTCTCGAACAGGTTGCGCGCCGCCCGTTTCCAGGTGAAGCCGCCAGCCTGCCGACGTCCGGCGGATATCAGCGATTGCCGCGTTGCCTCGTCGTCGAGCGCCGTTAGAATATTCAGACGCCACGCGTCCGGACTGAAAGGGTCCGCATAGAGCGCGGCCTCGCCGCAAACCTCCGGAAGCGCGCCAAACGGCGCGGCTATCACCGGACAGCCCAGTGCCATCGCCTCCAATGGCGGCAAACCAAACCCTTCCGTTAGCGAAGGAAAGGCAAGCGCGCCGGCATTGGCCATCAGCCCCACGAGCTCCGGATCGGTAATCCGGCCTGCGAATCGCACATTGGGAGGCACGACATGCCCGAGATTTTCGAAATCGGCTTGCGTGGCGCCACCGAATAGCACGAGCTCGACGCCATTCAGTTCCGCACCGGCGAACGCCTTGAACAGGACGCCGATGTTCTTGTGCTTCTGGGTGTTCGCGAGCGCGAGCACATAGCGCCGCGGTTTGAGGCTCAATGCCGCAAGCTGCCCTTCGTCGGGTTGAACCTGCAGAACATGATCGCAACCGTTGTAGACGACGACGATCTTGTCGGCACTGGCAACGCCATAGCGTACGAGTTCTCTTTTGGAGAATTCCGAAACGGTAAAGATGATCTTGTGCCGCTTGCCAATGAAAAAGAAGAGAAACTTGTACCACAAGCGAAAACCCAGGGAATAGGATTCGGGTGCAGAATACACTTGGGCGTCGTGGATCATCGTCGCCGAATCGCGATGCAACAGCGGGCCGAGATTGCAGAGGTTGAGAATAAAGTCCTTTCTGCGAGCCAAGGGAAAATAGCATTGTTCCCACGCGATTCTGTGTATCCTGCGAACCCAGGGATTCTCGCGAACGCACGAAATATTGCGGTAAGGCGGGACCTCGACGCTGTCTCTGACTACGACGGCATAATCAACGTCGTTACCGGCTTGCCCGGCAATCAAGGCATCAGTTGCGGCGACGAGTTGCTCGGCAACCCTGTGCACGCCCGTCGGCGCTGCCCCGAAGAACTTGCCGTTGAACGCTATCGTCTTCGATGCGATCGTTTTCATAACTTTCCCGCACGCTCACGCGTGAATATTCTTCGCACAAAGTCCCAGAAGCCAATCAGATTGCCGCTCAAACGGTCCAGACGATCGCCTCAAAGCGCCGGCGCGATACTGCGCACGATGTCGCTGGCGACGTTACGCAGGACAACGCAGTTTTCTCTGACAGGTAGGGTATCGGTGTATCAAACACGGCACTGCTGCCTAACGCACGCAAGCGCACGCAAGCGCACGCAAACACGCGCATACCGGGTAAGCCCGCGCGCTACCGGTTTCCAGGGGCAATCATGCGCTTGCCCAAAACTTGACCGGACAGCTCCAGCCGATACGCCGGCCTTCCGCAGTCTCGTGGCAAGTTGATCGCCGGAACTGATGCCGATACCTTGTCTGGTCAGCGCTTACCGATGAACGCCCTCAAAGAAAAGGCCCTCGTCTCCACGAGGGCCTTGGGAATCAGCCTGCAGGGCCGACGCGACGACGCCAATTTTCAATTGGTTAAGCGACCGGCTTGAGACTAACCGCCTCTTTGCAAAGCCGACTTGATAGCTCGCCCGGCGGCATGCGCCGTCGAAAACGCCATGGCCTTGGCTCGATCCCGCACCGCGCTTCGTCCAGGCGGACTGGGATTGATTCCAAGCTTCCTGAGGTAATAGTTGGCGCGATAGATATCCCTTCGCACAGAGTCAATAAACTGGAAGTTTACGCTCAAAGTCACCGAGATATTGTCATCGTTCTTCAACCAGTGGGGGCAGTTGACAGGAACGTGAACGCCATTTCCCGGGACCAATCTGTACAGCCGCGCTCGGTCCTGCAGTTCGGGTCTATAGTTTGCCGCGTTGTTGTCGTTCGTCCAGAACCGCTCAATTTCCACCTCTGGAAGAACCTGCCGATCTTCCCGGTCAAAGACGTACAAATCCTTTCCCCCATGGATTTGAAGAATAAAATTGCATTCGCGATCTATGTGATATGCCGTCACCCGCTTCGGTGACGTGATGAAAATGATGATCTCCTCATTTCTGATCTTGGATTCGATGCCGCCGCCAACCATATCCTTGACCTCTGCAATCGCATGCCTGTACAGCTCGGTGTAGGCAGGATCTCTTTGCGCGTCTCTGAGGATGAACCAGGCGTTTGAATCTTCCAGCTGCCTTAGTGCATTCAGCGGTGAGAACGCACGATTCGTATCTCTCCATTTTTGACCAGGTGCGACGTCACCCATGTCGTAGTAGAGATCAGATGGGCGCGTTCTCAGGGTTCGCTCCGCCAAATCTATCAATTGAGGGACTTCAAAGCGTGGATGAGATGCCAGGCGGTGGGAAACCTCGAAGCTCTTCCGGTCGAAACGCTCTCGAAACACTGAAGAATCTGCGTCGATCCACTTGTCTGGCAATGTCACTTCGGGGACCGCGGAATCCGTGGAGATGTCCATGCGATCGCTCCTTATAGTCTGATAACCGTTGGGAAAACGAGATCCGTTAGTGCCAAAGCCGAACGCCACCCAATTGCGTGGAATCTGCAGAAATCGTACACCGGAGGCCAAGCCGATCAAACCCAGCTTTCAGGGGTTCGGTGCGCTAGCGCACCTTCTGGTTGGTTCAGTCCATCGAATCAGACGAGAAAATGACGACTGCAATGCCAGATCAACGGCCCCGATTCAGATTGCGAACGATACGCCTGCGGACGGGAACAACAACCCTCATCACCGATGATTTCGCATTGTCGGTCCCGGCGTTCGCACCGGGCGGCTGAGGATTTACTCCGAGTTTGCGCAGGATGTGATTGGCGGCCAGGATGCGGCCACGGGCCCGGCTCGCGTCGGTCTCATAGACGAACGCATAGGAAACGCTGCGTTCCGCGCCGGTTTGAACCCAATGGGGCGCGTCCTGCGGCTGGTGAAAACCACTACCGGGCACAAGGTCGAAGACATGTTCGAGGCTCTTGTCTCGCGTGGCCAGATCCACCTGGCCGATCTCGACTATGCCCTGCACGTAGAAATCCTCGAGTTCGTCTTCCCGAACGGCACTGGGACGATAGACATGGTAGTGCTTGTCGCCCTCGATCTGGAAGAAGTGATTGATTTCCGGATCGAAATGGAACGGCGTGGTCGAGGAGGCGGAGCTGACGAAGATGGCCGATTCGAGCCGCACGACCTTTTCACCATTGAGACCGCCGCGTAGTTCGATCACTTTTTCGAACAGCTTGTCCAATAGTTCTCGAAAGCCGGCGTCATAATTCTCGGGCCGCTTCAAAAGCACGCGCGTCGGCCCCGTGGCAAGCTGAGCAAGCGCCTCATCCGGCTTCGACGTTTTTGATTTGACATCGAAGAATCGGGTCCCTGGCGTGGAAGCCGAATTGGAAACGTAATAATCCGCAGGTTTCCCACCATACTTCTTCGCCAACTCCGCTAGTGCCACCGGCTGGAACATCGACAGCTGATGCAGACAGTGCTTGAAACTGAACGGTGTATTGTTGAATGCGGTCTTGTAGACGGCTTGATCAACGGTCAGCAGAGCGTCGGCAGAAGGGATCATTGTTGTAAATCCAAAGGGTTAGACAACGTCGCAAGCGCGGCAGAACCCGATGTCCAAGGCCTCTCTCGTCAGCACTTGACTAGCCGCAAGCCATTCCAGCCAGCATATGAGAGGGCATGCTATTGGTGTAGCAGACGCAGCACTGCTGGCTACCGCACGCAAAACATGCCTCGATAGATTTAACCTTTAAACCCCGTCTCTCCGTACGCGGACACACAAACGCTCTCGCCTGCCTCGGTCAGAATGTGCAAGTCGCGCACTGGAGTACCCCATGACCGCAAAACCCAGTCTCACACGCAGCGCCACGCTCAACTTCGTGGGCGGGATCCTGCCTATGTTCGTTGCGCTCGTGACGACGCCGATTTATCTCCACCACATCGGTGCGGCGCGCTACGGGGTACTCGCCATCGTCTGGATGGTGCAGGGTTATTTCGGCTTTCTCGATCTGGGGCTGTCTTCGGCGACGTCCAACCGCATCGCGCAACTCGGCGATGCGCCACAGCGCGAGCGCGAAGCAGTCCTGTGGACAGCGATGATCCTCAACGCAGCACTGGGTCTCGTGGGCGGCGTAGCACTGTATGCGCTCATGCACGCGCTGCTCGCGTACTTCGACATGGGGGAGGCCCTGCGCGTCGAGTTGTTGCCCGCATTGCCCTACGTAGCCTGTCTCGTGCCGCTCTCGAATCTCATTTCCGTGTTCAACGGCGCACTCGTGGGGCGCGAGCGCTTTGGCACGCTCAACGCGGTAACACTCCCGGTCACGCTGATGTATCAGCTTGTGCCGCTCGGGGCGGCGCTCGTCTTCGGGCCGAATCTGCGCTTTCTGGTGTTCGGCACGCTAGTGGCCGGGGTAGCGGCGCTGACGGTGACGGCATTCGCGGTCTGGCGCGTCTTTCCGTTGCGCCTCGCCAGCGGCCCACGCCGCGAACTGGTCGGCCAACTGTTTTCCTACGGCGCGTGGATCAGCGTGACGAGCCTGGCGCAGCCGCTGCTGGAGACCGCCGACCGCCTCATGATCGGCCACGCGCTCGGGCCGCAGGCAGTCACCTACTATCAGGTGCCCTTCAATCTCGCCGCGCGCGCGCGACTTTTTCCATCCGTCATCGCCCGGACGCTATTTCCGCGCCTCTCGGCACTCGACGCCGCGAGCGGCGTGGCGCTCTCCTCCAGCGTGATACGCGGCCTCGCCGCCGCACTCACGCCGATGATGGTGTTCGGCATATTCCTTATGCATCCCTTTCTCTCACTGTGGGTGGGCCAGGAATTCGCCTCACGTGCCGCGTCGGTTGGTGAGACGATTCTGGTTGGCATCTGGATCAACTCCCTCGCATGGATCGCTGCCTGCCACCTGCAGGCAACGGGCAGGCCAGGCATCGTCGCGCGTTTGCAGGCTTATGAAATGTTGCCGTTCCTTGCCTTGCTGTGGTGGATGCTGCAACACTTTGGCGTGCTGGGCGCAGCGCTCGCGTGGAGCGCGCGCAACCTGCTCGACGGCGTGCTGTTGCTCCATGCCGCGCGTCTGGATGCGCGGCCAACACGCATGCTGGCCGTGCCGGCGCTGATCGTCACAGCAGCGTATGTCGGCACACTCGTCTTCGCTCCACTCACATGGCCAAGCATCGTGGTGTGGCTCGGTATGACAGCCGTCTCGCTCGCATGGAGCGCACGCACCGAACCTCGGTTCTACGCACGTGTGCTCGAGCTGGTCGCGTCGATGCGCAACTACACGCGACGGTGGGCGCAAAGCCAATGATCACGCGGCATGGCAACGGGCACTCCCTCCCCGCGCGATGTCTGAATGACCGCGCCGACACAGAGCGTCCGCTCCGGTCGGGATTGTCGAACACGCAGACTGCGAGCCAGACATGAGCAAGCTCCACTCCCTTACCGTGCTGCGCGCAATTGCGGCCACGACGGTCATCTTTTTTCACATCCTTGCGCCGACCGGACACACGTTCGGCGAATTCGGCGTGGACATTTTCTTCGTGCTCAGCGGATTTGTGATCGCACTCGTGCTGGATAGCCCCGGTATGACCGTAGGGCGCTTTCTCGCAGACCGCATTGCCCGAATCGTGCCGCTCTACTGGCTGCTGACATTCAGCGTATTAGCCGGCACCCTCATCGCCCCGTCTTTGTTCAATTCAACGACGGCCAACTTCGGAAACCTGCTCAAGTCGCTGCTTTTCATTCCCTACCGCAAGGAAAGCGGCGAAATTTTCCCGATGTTGTTCGTCGGCTGGACGCTGAACTACGAAATGATGTTTTACGTGGTTGCGGCAGTGTCGCTGATACTGATGCGCCGCCATCGACTGCTATTCGCGTCGGCATTGATCTTCGCAATCTTTTGCGCATTAAAGGCCTCAGGCTCGCACGGCGCGATTGCCACGTTCTACTCCTATCAGCGCGTATTTGAGTTCCCGCTCGGCTTCGCGAGTTATTGGCTCTGGAGGCTCGGGGTCCGGATCATACCGGTCCTTGCGGGCTGTATCGTGGCAGGCGCCTACGCATGGATGGCATTCGTGGACTGGCACGCAATGGCGAATATCCCGTTGCTGTATTACGGCATTCCGGCGTTCCTGATGGTCATTGGCAGTCTGAGTCTCGAATCGAAGATGGGGTCGGGCCTGTTGACACGTGGCGCGATATTCGTTGGCAATGCCAGTTATGCCGTCTACCTGAGCCATCCATACTGCGTCGAAGCAGCGCGCAAACTGCTGCCGAGGGCTATCAATGATTTTGACGTCACTGCGCCCATCGGCGTGGCGGCCATCATTGTCCTGGCGACAGCGGTGGGCGGCATACTCTACTGGTTCGTCGACCGACCGCTGCACAAGAACGCGCGCCGGCTATTGCAGCGGCTAGCGAAGATACCGTTGCGTGGAACAGGCCACGCAGGACTGAACCAGCCGGTCATGGCCACTCATGAAGCCCGGGCCCGCAACGTGCCCGTCAAACAGGACGCGAGCTGACTGGCGAACCTTGGCGAGAGGTTGGCACTGACGGCAATCAAAGGTGATCGGAGCCGGCGCGAACCGGCCTCACCTCAGTTGGCGACTCCGGCTATGCCGCCCTGTTCGAGATCGAAGCTGCTCATGCGTGGCAGGAGCACTCAGATTTGCCCCCCGCCCTCGATGTCCTGCATGAGCCACCTAACGACGTAGCGCGAACCATCGGACGTCAAGTGATCCCGGTCCGCGTACATAAACGCCCCGCCCTGCCGTGCGTAGCAATTCTGCGCGTCGCACAGAAGCGGAACCGGATTGAACACCTTCACGTCGGGAAACCTGGCCAGCACCGCTCGGATGCGCGTTTGCACGGCCCTCAGCCGCTTCTCCACTTTTGCGCGTGGGACCGCGCAGGGCGAGCGCACGGAAAATTGCACGGGGCGGCGTACGCAGGTGCTGGGATCGAAATCCAGCTCCGGCGTGTCGAGCACGAACACCACGTGCTTACCCGCAGCGGTAAGCCGGCCCAAGGTGCGTTCAAGACCGGCGAGATAGACGTCCAGGTTGCTCTCTTCGTCACGCTGGCCCAGCGTCGGATTCGCCCGACCGCCGCCCGCAGCCACGAGACGGATATAGCCACCCTGACCGTAGTCGAAGCCGCCCGTGATCGACGAAATGGCGTAGCTCGACAGCACCACCGAACGGATGTCGGACGATTTCACGACGTAATCGAGCACGCCGCCGAACAGCGCCGCGCAATGCTTGACGTGCTCGCCAAGGTAAATGTCAACGCCGGAAAACGGCGGACAGTTGCCGCTACCGACCGCAAACAGCCCAATCCCGTTGGATGCCAATGCCGGCCGCAGCCCTTCGTACAAGTGATTGGCGTGACTGTCGCCGAGCAGCGCCACCTCGGGACGTTCGTTGGGCGCGGGAATGACGCAGAATTCCGAACCCGGGAAGGTCTTCTTGCATGTGTCAGTGAGTACCCAGTGTTGCTGATGCGCGCCGAAGCTCGCGTCGGGAAAACGGTCCGGCAAGCCGTTATCGCTCGAAATCGCGTAGCTGGACAGGCCAACGCCCGTCATCATCGCGACTAGCACGCTCGCAGCACGCACAGGGTGGCACCGCACCGTGCGGCTGAAGCGCGCGGGCGTCTCGATAAAGCTGAGTGTGATGGAAGACAACGCAAAAGCGACGACGATGGCGGCGACCAACATCGTCGCCGTTGGCGTGCCGCCACTCAAAAGATGCAGAAAGACCAGTATCGGCCAATGCCAGAGATAAAGCGGGTAGCTGATGAGTCCGATGTAGACCAACGGCTTAAGGGCAAGCACCCGGCGGTTGAACCAGGCCGCCGGGCCTGCGGAAATGATGAGCGTGGCGCCGCCGGCGGGTAGTGCCGCCCGCCAGCCCGGAAACACAATCTTCGGATCGAACAACGCAAGGCTGACGGCAATGAGGGCGACGCCTGCAAACGAGGCGAAATCGCGCAGCGTCAAGCGCCATGCCAACGCCGTATCCCTTGCAAGCGCGGTGCGGCGTTCGCCGGAATGAAACTCCACCCATGCAAGCGTGGAGCCAAACAGCAATTCCCAGAAACGCGTGACCGGCAGATAAAATGCCGCGATGGCGTGCGTACCGCTCAGGAAGATGCTGCTGGCAAGTGACAGCACGATGCCCGCGGCGATCGCAATTGTCGCCACGCGCCGACTCACGAATCGCCAGAGCAGAAAGAGCGCGATCGGCCAGACGATGTAGTACTGCTCCTCCACGCCGAGCGACCACAGATGCAGGAGCGCGCTTGTCGATGCCCCCTGCGAAAAGTAGTCTCGCGTCATATAAAAGTAGATGTTCGCGACGAACGCGACGCTCGCAAGTGCATCCGATGCGAGCTGCTTGAGTTCACCCGACGCCATCAGCACGATGCCAGCCGCGAGACTGGTGACCATCACGGTGATGAGAGCCGGGTAGATGCGCTTGATACGCCGCGCGTAGAAGTCAATGAGGCTGAAGCGTCCCTGATCGAGCGTCTCGATGATGTGCTGCGAAATCAGGTAGCCGGAGATCGCAAAGAATATATCCACGCCGGCGAAGCCACCCGCCAGTGTCCCAGGGAACGCATGGAAAATGACCACTGAAATAACCGCGGCCGCGCGCAATCCATCAATGTCCGGCCGATAAGCCTGTACAGGCTTGCGCGATGTGACGCTCATCGATGTCTCCCCTCGAATGTCCGTGTGGCTGCGAGCCTGGCCAACGGCAAATCCGCTCGATGACGACGCGCGACGCAGCGCGCCGTTCAGGCTGCTGGTACATGGTATCGGCTCGCCATACGCGCACTGCTACCTACCCCACGCAAGCGCATACATCCCAAACGCTCTCGCACCCTGTGTGGCGCACCGCACATACGGGACACGATTCGCGAGCGCTCGATATGCGTGTATTTGCGTGTGCGGTAGGCAGCAGTGCTGCGTCTGCCAGACCAATACCATGCCTTCTACATGGTGGCTGGAATTGCTTGCGGCATCCGCAACTTTCAGCCAGAGGCCAGACAACGGCAGTTGGCCCCAGCATAGACACTGAGGACGGAAACACTGAGGATGGAAACCGTGAAAATAAGCCACGACAGAGGCCCCTCTGCCGGCAAGCAATCAAAAGTTTGCCTGATCTTCGCCACGCGGGGCCGCGCCGAGCTCCTTAAGCATGTCATCGCCTTCGTCGATCTGCAGACTGTCAAGCCGGATCTGATCATCGTCTCTTGCGTATCGGATGAGGATATTGGCGACCTTCCAAGCCAACCTGGCATGCTCGTCATCAAGGGGAAGCCTGGCAGTTCCGCGCAACGCAATACCGCATTGAACCATGTGCCGGAAGACTTCGACGTCGTGATCTTTCTGGACGATGATTTCCTGATGCACAGCACCTGGATTTCGGAAATCCTCAAGGTCCTGGATAGCGATCCCTCTATCGCCTGTGTTACCGGAACGGTACTCGCAGATGGCATCCATGGGCCGGGTTATTCGTTCGAAGAAGGACGAGCTATCCTGGCCGGGACGCGTGAAACCCCGGAAAGATTGATTGCAACTCCGGCCGGTGCTCCCTACGGGTGCAATATGGCGTTTCGAGCCCGCAGCATTGCAGGCCTCCGCTTTGATGAGCGCCTTGTTCTCTATGGCTGGCAGGAGGATCGTGATTTCGGAGGCCAGATATGGAATCTCGGCCGTCGTGTCGTTCGCGTTAATACCGCACTCGGAGTGCACCTGGGAGCCAAGCGTGGGAGGGTGTCTGGGCGCAAGCTAGGCTATTCACAGGTCATCAATCCACTCTATCTGGTGAGAAAGAAAACGATGCCTTTGCGCGTTGCGCTCGACCACGTTCTGCGAAATGTTGCCAGCAATATTGTACGAAGTATTGCACCGGAGCCTTGGGTCGATCGTCGCGGTCGTCTGAGCGGCAATCTGATCGGCCTCTGGGACTTCGTACGAGGAAGGCTGACACCTGAACGAGCGGCAAAGTTATGAAAACTATCGAACATAAGACGATAGCGTTAGATTGCAAGCCGGCATTCTTCCTGTACCAGCCGCGGATCGTCGAGTGATTGTTGAGTGCGCCGCACAAGCCGCCGCGCGGGGTTAAAAGGCCAGGCGCACTCTCCCACGCGGCTCTTCGCCAGAACCCTACCCGCGGCGTTTCGGCTGCGTCACAAATTCAACAGGCTCTACGTCGACAGGTTCTACTACGTTACGACTGGGCCAGACATAGGCAGAAGAGGCAACCCGTCCCTGACGCCTGAATACGCGTCTTGACGCAAGCGGCGAGAGTGCCCCCGCTGCGGCCGCAAACAGGTAGAAACACGAACCCAGCTCAAACACCCCAGCCGAAGTCGAAGCGACGATCAATGCCGAGATCATGCTATGCCGAGCCGCGTAGCAGACGGCGCGTTCCGTGATTGGGTAATGGGCTGGCATCGGCGAGAGCAGAGACTTGCCAACGAACATCCCATAGCAGACCGCACCCACGATACCCAGACTCCCCAGCAGTACCACCAGGAAGCTCGATGCGCGAATGCTGCCCAATCCGACGCCTATCCCATAGGTATCGAAGAAATTGGTCATGCCCTGAGTGTTCCAACTCATTCGTTCAACGCCGGATGAGCTACCAGCTTTGCTCAATATCGCCGCGTCGACGAATTGCCCGAGCGTATCCACCACTCCCGGCAGGAAGAGTATGACGTAGAGCACACCCAGCACGCCCATGCAAGCAGAGATGATCCACATGCGATGCTTGCGCACAGCAGCGTCACGCGCGACAAGATGCGGCCTGCTGAACACCAATACGACCAGATACCCAGCCATCCCGACATAGGCGCTTCCCGAAGTGGACAGCAGCATCAGTGCACCCGTCGCGACAGCAAGTGCGCCGGCCAGTTTCGGACGCCACCCGACCAGCCATAGATTCAGGCAAAAGACAAAGAGCGGCAGCGTGAAGGTTGAGAACGCGGAAGTCTCGCTGAACGTGCCGCTGATGCGCACCAGTCCACCCAATTCCTCGCCGCTCAGATCGGCGAACTGTGCTGTCTTGACGAGCGAAAGAACATCAATGCCGACAATGTGCGAAACGGCATCGATCACGCCTGCGAGCACGTCGAGCAGAGTGAGCAGGAAGATCGCGTTCGCGAAGGTCCTGTACGCGCCACGACATTTCAGAAATGCATACATGCAGCAATACACCACGACATCGCCAATGCAATACACCACCTGAGACAGATTGCCCGAGACTGGGCGGAGCGGCTGTAGCAGTATCAAGTCGGTACTGCGATCGACGGGAAACACGAACGTCGTACCGAGTAACAGGCGCGGCAGCAGGATGGCGCCCACACTTGCCCACAGGCAGTTGCAGAGCAGCCAGAAACCCGGCTTGTCCATCGAGAACGCATCGCCAAGCTTCTTCCCGCCGACAAGATTGAAAGCCCTCAAGGCGAAGAATGCGAGAAAGAGTTGTGGCGGCAAGATGCCGATACCGCCCAATCCCAACGCGAGCGCACAACCGAACAGCGAGTAGACAGCCATTCCGTAAATCACGGCGCGATGCGACGTGTAGAGCGCCACCATTCCGGTGACGAACACAATGATCCCGAATATCGTCAGTTCCACTTGCTTGAACCCCTATCCGTCCGCCGCACGCTCATGCGCGAACGATCTTGTTGCTGCGCCGTCTCATGCGGAGCGTCGGTACTGGAGCGCCGGCGGTGTATCGGCAAACCCTTTGTTGTCATGCATCGCGCGTTCCACGACATCCATGAATTCGTGTTTGAAACGTTCCGCCGTAAAGCGCAAGGCATTGCGGCGGCAGACTTCCCCACGAAACAGCGGGCGCGCTTCGAAACGCTCCACCGCATCGACGATGGACGCCACATTCTGCTCATCGAAGAAAAGCCCCGTGCCGCGCTCCGGATCCGCCGAATCGACGACGATCTCCCGCACACCTCCACGGCCCAACGCGATGACCGGGGTGCCGCAGGCCTGTGCTTCGACTACCGAAATGCCGAAGTCCTCTTCCGCGGCGAAGACGAAGGCGCGCGCGCGTTGCATGTAGTCCACCAGCACCGCATCGGGCTGATAACCGAGCAGCGTTACGTTAGGCGTCGCGCATGCTTTGGCGCGCGCGAAATCGGGGCCGTCACCGATCACCACGAGACGCCGCGAGGGCATCGCCGCAAAAGCCTCGACGATGAGCGGAATCCGCTTGTAAGGCACCATGCGCGAGGCAATCAGATAGAAGTCCTCATGCTGCGTGCCAAGCTCGAACCGCTCGACATCGACAGGTGGATAGACAACGGTGGCGTCACTACCATAGGCCTTCCGGATGCGTCTTCCGACGAAGGCCGAATTGGCGACGAAAGCGTCCACACCATGTGCGGTGCGATGGTCCCAGATACGCATGTAATGAAGCAGCAGACGCACGATCCAGCTCTTCATGCCGTGCTGCATGCCGGCTTCGGCCAGATATTGATGCTGGAGATCCCACGCATAGCGAATCGGCGAATGCACATAGCTCACGTGCACCTGATGCGGCCCGGTCAGCACGCCTTTGGCCACAGCATGGCTCGACGAAATCACGAGATCGTAGGCCGATAGATCGAACTGCTCGATCGCCAGCGGCATAAGCGGAAGGTAGCTGCGGAACGATTTGCGCGCCCGCGGCAAATGTTGAATGAACGAAGTATGGGCGCGTTTTCCGCCCAGCACGCCCCGCTGCGACTCCGGAAAGAAATCGACGATACTGTAGAGATCGGCATGGGGAAACAATTGAAGAATCTGTTCCACCACCTTTTCCGAACCCGCATACGCAGCGAGCCAGTCATGCACGAGGGCTACCCGGCCGAAGCGACGTGTGTCGTTTGCAAGGGTTGCGGCAAGCGTTACATTAGCCACGGCGATATCTCCTCGATCAGCTTGACTGCGGTGGCACGCCAGGTCAGTTCCGCAGTACGCGCACGGCCCCGCTCGCGCAGACTCGCACGCAGCGCGGCGTCGCTGGTGATCTGTTCAAGCAGGTGCGCTAGTTCCGCGGGATCATCCGGCGAGGTGTAGAGCACGGCATCGCCACACGCTTCCAGCACGGCCGGCAACCTCGAAGCAATGACAGGACAGCCGAGAGCCAGCGCCTCGACCGGCGGCAGCCCGAAGCCCTCATAACGTGACGGATACACGAAACACGCCGCGCGCCGGTACAGCGCCGCCAACTCGCCGTCGCTCACGTAACCGAGGTGTTTCACGAACGCGGGCAACGCATCCCGGCCCGCTCCGTACACCCTCGAATCCCCGCCGCCCACCACCACGATGTCGAACTGCGCATCGTTGATGAGGTGCGCGGCCTCGGCCACGAGACGGAAATTTTTGTGCCGGTTGAGGCTTCCCACCGCCAGCACGAATGGACGTCCGTTCAGCGTGGACTCCACTGCGCCTTGATCCTGTTGCACACGCAACATGTGCTCTCCGCTCTCCGGCACGACACCAATCTTGCCGGCAGGAATCCGGTAAGCGTCGCACAACTCGCGCCGCGAGAATTCCGACACGGTGAGCACGCGCTGCGATACCCGGCCGATGCGTGGTGCCATCAGGCGGTACCAGGCGACAAAGGAACGGCTGTAACTGTCGGGCACGCGTGCGGGCGCCGCGTCGTGCAGCACCGTCACCTGACGGCCGTACATCAGCGGCCCGGAGTTGCAGAGATTGAGCAACAGGCGGCCCGATGCCGCCTGTGGTAACGCGAGTTGTTCCCAGCGCAGGCCGCCGCCTTTTCCGCTCCCCCGCAGCCCGACGTGCCGAAACGGATTGACCATGCCGGCCAGTGCTTCGGGTACGACGATTTCGGTCCTCAGTCCGGCGACGAGCGGATCGTCCAGTTCGATCAACTGATCGAGCGCTCGAATGGTCTCGAATGCGAAGCGATCGACGCCCGTCGCGCGGCGCCCCAGAAAACGGCCATTGATTACCAGATTCGGAGTATGCAGGGGTTTCATCGGCGGGTTCCGGGGCATCGCTCAAGGTACGTCGTTACGCGTGCGCAAAGTCACCGCGGCACACAACCAGATTCGACAGACCGCGTCATACAGGTCATATGGCCCAGAGTGTGACCGACCCGCAGCCAGAAAAATGTTCGCCGTCGCTCATGCAACGCCAGTTTTCACACCGGGCCCCGTTCGCCGGCAATCGCATAGGTGAACCGGAACGCCCGCGCGTACAAAAACGCAGCCCGCCGCGGCGGGCCGGGCGGGCCAGGATATCCCTTTGCCTCGGAGACCCACACCTTCGCGCAGCATGTCACGTCCTATCCGTTCGCCGTCGCACACACGAAGGACGCAACAACGTATCAAGATGATCTTTGAATGCGTCTCCAACAGAGGCCAAACCATCGAGATGCCGGCATCGCGCAACGCGCACGGAGCCGGCAGCCCTCTCACACAAGGAATCCGCCGTGAAGCATCCCGTAGCAACCACCCGTGTCCTGCCCGCCAACACAGCCGTCTCGTCCGGTTCGCGATCCGCGAACCGGACGAAAACATACCGGTGGTTCGGCACACGCGCCGCCGAAAGCGTCGCAGCAGGCATCTGCGTGCTCGCGTGCGTATCGACGGTGCAAGCCAGCGATGCTGTGCGAGCCATGCCTGCCGACACCTTCATCGAGACACTCGCTGTCATTACCCACGTCAACTATACCGATGGCGCCTATGTCAACGTACGTAACGTCGCCGACGATCTGGCATGGCTCGGCATCCATCACGTGCGCGACTATGCGCCCGGCAGCAGTCCGCCGTTTTCAAGCTATGTCTATCTCGCGCAACACGGCGTCAAATTCAACTTCCTGACGGGCTCGAACTTTGCGGAGTCAATCGGACAGGCTGCGAAATTGAACGTCACAGTGCCTGGCAGTGTCACGGCCATCGAAGGTTTCAACGAGATCAACAACTGGCCGATCCCCTATCACGGCCTCACGGGCACCGCTGCCGGGCTCGCCGTGCAGCGCGAGATCTACGCACGTGTACACGCCACGCCGGAACTCAAGGGCGTGCACGTCTACGATCTCACCGGCTACGACGAGAAGTCAGTCGAGACGCGCGCAGATTCCGCCGATTACGCGAATCAGCATGTCTACCCACAAAACGGCGAACAACCAACCTATAACGCGAACGGCGACAGGTGGATGGGCGCGGCCATTGATGCCGTCAAGAAGTTTCAGCTGCCGCTCGTCATCACCGAATTCGGCTACTTCTCGATGCCTCAGGCAGGCTGGTACATGCTCGGCGTCGACGAGCCGACCCAGGCCAAGGGTGTTCTCAACGGCTACATGGACGCGGCGGCGGCGGGCGTAAAACGGACCTTTGTCTACGAACTGCTCGACCAGAAACCCGATCCGCAGAACAAGAGCGGCGAAATGCACTACGGACTCTTTCGCAACGACAATAGTCCCAAACAGGTGGCCCACGCGATTCGCAATCTCACGTCGATACTGAACGCTGGCACGACACTGCGCGCGAACGGCACAACCGGCGCGGTGCGTGGCACCCTCGCTTATAGACTCTCCGAAATGCCGGTATCGGCGAACAGTTTGCTGCTGCGGAAAAAGGACGGTCGCTTCGTACTGGCGCTATGGAACGAAACGCCGATCTGGGACCGGGCGGCGGGGACACCGCTCACCAGCCCGCCTGCCTCTGTCGAACTTGACTTCGGCGTGAAAGCGAGCCGTGTTGACCTGTACGATCCGCTCGTTTCGGCGGCGCCGCTCGCCAGCCATCGCGATTTGCGCCAACTCACCGTGAACGTACCTGACCACGTCATTCTGCTCGAAGTCACACTCGCGGACACGCCGGGAACCTGAACGCGTTCGCCAGCGCCTGACCGCTATCCCGAGGCTGCCGATTCGAGCGACGAGCCACGGGTGTACGGGCGTATCGCCCCGTACGGCGTCCGTCCGCGAATCAGCTCCACTAGTTGCTGAATCGCGTACCGACACACATACTGCGCGCTCGCGCCCCCTTGCAATGTCAGGCCTCAGTTCCCTTGGCGGGTACTCCGGTGGTGTAGCTGGAATATCCGTAGGCGGCGTACGCTTTCCCGTAGCGACCTGGTCTCGACATCGCGTCGTTGAAAATGACACCGCGAATCGGCACACCGATCTGCTCGAACCTGCGCGTCGACTCGCGCAGTTCCTCCACCGTTGTCACGCCGTGTCGTGCAATCACGAACACCATTCCCGCAATCGAAGCCACAATGCCTGAATCGGCAACCGGCAGAATAGGCGGCGCGTCGATCAGGACCACGTCGTATTCGCTGTCTACCTGCTGGGCGAACGCGAGGAAGTTCCGATGCTTGAGAATTTCGCTTGCGTTCTGTATGTATCCTCCGTTCGCGATGAAATCGACACCTGGCAGAATGCCGCGGTGTACAGCATCTTCGAACGTCTTGTCACGCGTCACGATATTGGTAATGCCAGGGCTGCATGGAACTCCAAGATATTGGTGCAACGTGCCCCTTCTCAGATCAGCATCGACCAGCAGCACACGTTGCCCCGACGCCCCGATCAACGCCGCGAGATTAACCGAGACGAATGACTTGCCCACGATGGGCGTCGGCCCGGCGAGCAAGACAATCCGGTTAGGTGCGTCGACGAGAGCAAACTCAAGCGCGCTTCTGAAGCTTCGCAGACTTTCGATCGCTGCATCGCCCGCCGCTGCGTGCGCCAGCACAAGATTTGAATCGGTGTTGCGTAGAAGACTACGGGCCAGCGTTTCCTGTACTCTGCTGCGAGGAATCGTCGCGTACACGGACAGCCCGGTGCCGGTTTCAATTTCGTTCTGAATGGTGACGCCGTCAAAGAGCCTTCGCTTGAGCAATACCAACACGACGCTCGCGAACAGGCCCGCCATCAAGGCTCCGATAATCGCAAGCACGCGTTTCGGCCGAATCGGACTATCCGGCACGATAGCGGTATCTACCAATCGCACATTCGACACCTTCCCCGCTTTGAGAAGACGCAGTTGCTCACGGGTGTTCAAGAGGTTCGTGTAGATGGAGGTATCCACCTGAACCTCTCTCTGCAGCCGCAGCAGGCTCTGCTCCATCGGCGGCAGTTGCTTGGTCACGGAAGCAATGCCTCCAACCTCCCTCTGAGCCTCGCTTAATTGGTCGTTGACGGCGATCACTGCCGGGTTTTCCGATGTGTACCGCGCGAGAAGCAACGCTCGCTGCTGCTCAAGGTCGGCGACCTTGCTTTTCGCCTGGGTCGACCGTTGCAGAAGCGCGGCTGCTTCCGCGCTAAGATCCACTGTCCCGTTCTTCGCCCGAAATGCGTTGAACTCGCTTTCCGCGACCTCCAGTTTGGACTTCAGTTCAGGCAATTGAGCATCGAGAAATGTGATCGACTTCTGTGCCTCTTCCTGAGTACGCAAGACATTTTGCCGAACATACGCCGCACCGATCGCATCGAGAATAGCGCTGATCTTTTTCGGATCGGTGCCCTCCAGAGCTACGCCGATCACATCAGATTCCTTACCTTTCTCCGAAATCAACAAGCCCGATTGCACACGCTGAATCGCAGCAAGCTCCGAAGTCCGAACAAGTTCAAAACCGACGCCCGGCTTTCCGACGATCTGGTCCACGAGGAGATCAACTGGCCCTTCGGCCGTTTCAGCGTGCAACAGTTCACCGACGCGCCCGGGCAACTCGATGCTTTTGTACTTCAGCAAATAGTTGCCGTTCTTGTGCAGTGTCAGGATAAATGTCACGCCTTGCAGTGCATCGGGCACATCGAATTTCGAAACGCTGATCCGCTCATAACCCCATGCATAGCCGCCCATGCCGGAGTGGGCCAGATCACTCAGGTGGCCAGCAATCCACCGGCCGACTACCGGAAAATACCGCGGCGTCGCGCTGAGGCTGAGTTGCGCACTGGTCACGGCTCCCGCGATCACCAGTCTGGAGCGCAACACCTCGATCTCGGCCGAAGCAGCCGTCTTGACAGCGAACATCGACTTCACGTCACCCAAGGCGTCCTTGGCAGCATTCGGATTCTCCTGAACCTGGATCAGAATATCGGCCTGATACACCGGCGCCGCGAGCAGTGCATAAGCCGCACCCATAAAAAGAAAGCACGCGGTGATCAGCGCGATCATGCCGCGGTTCTGATACAGGACGTCCAGAAAGACACCAAGATGGTCCGCCTGTTCGGGGACTACATCTATGGTATTAATTGACGGGTCATGGTAATTCATGTGCCTTCTCCCCTATTCCCAAACGTTCCGGCAACGCCTGCTTTCGCCATCGCTCTGCCGGATGCACTGCCGCCAGGCCAAACAGATTTTTGGTTCATTAGTAACCGATGGCCCGGCCAGCAGCTGCCGCCTGTGTACTTGGCACAATCAAACCGATCACGCGGCTCCACCTGACAAGTGCAGATGCATCGACAAACACCACGTCATTTGGCTTTAGCTCAAAGCCATCCGCAGTTGCCATCGCAGCCGGAGACCCGGCATTCAGGTGAAAGACCACCGGCTTACCCACGTCGCGCCCGCGCACGACAAAGACCTGCGACGCATCTCCCGAGGTTTGACTGATGCCGCCGGCGTCACCTAGCGCTTCGTTCAAACTCATTCGGCCGTTGTTGAACGTCAAACTCCCCGGACGTTGGACTTCGCCAAAAACGTACACTTTCGTGTCGGTCTGCGCGAAGACGCGCACCATATCGCCTCTGCGCAGTTCGATGTTGTCGGGGTTCACGCCCTTTGCAATCATGCCGGGGATATCAACATTCACGGTCTTGTCGCCACGCGTAATTGCGACCATCGACCTGTCCGCGGTAGGCGTAAATCCTCCGGCACGATTGATGGCTTCGGGCAAGGTCATCGGCATGTCGTTGAGAACCTGCACGCCGGGATTCCTGATTGCGCCGTCCAGATAGATCCGCTTGCTCCGATAAGTCTCAATCCGCAACGTCACCTGAGGTTGGCGCACGTAACGGCTGAGTTTTTGGGCCAGCAGATCACGCGCCTCCATTTCGGTGAGCGCTGCCACCTTGAGTGGACCGATATAGGCATACTGGATCATGCCACCCGAGTCGACTGTATAGCCCGAGGTCATCGAACCTGCGCTGTTCGCTTCAGGTCCGGCGGACGGCGAGGAGCCCGGCATATTCAGCTCAGGGTGATCCCATACGACAATGCTTAATATGTCGCCGGCCCCTAACGTGTATGGCGCTGGCTTCGCGAACAATTGCGTGACTTCGTCAGGCACCGCCTTCGAGCGTTCGGCGCGTTCCTTTTCAACCAGATCGTCGGTGATTTCGATCAGGCTGCCCGTGGGGACCGCATCCACACCCTTACCCGGGTGAGCGTCTGCCGTCGCGCGCACGCTGCTGCTGGCGAGACCGCTGCCCCCCTCCGCTTGTCCCGGACCAGACGTTCCGGATGGGGGACTGAATGACATCCCAGGTGACCATGCACACCCTGCCAGGCATACCGCCAGCGCAGCGCCGGTGACCGCAGTCCTGACCTGTTGTCGGCAGCTTGCAGCACGAGTTCGCCTGAATGAATCGTGCACCGGGTCTGCTCGCTCTTCAACCAATACATTTGACTCTTGCGCGTTCGTGGTCCTTTCCGAACCCAACTTGTTGCGTAACATCATCGCTACTCCCTCTGTCGCGCGTCCAACCTGATGCCCCCGTTGCAACGCGCACATCACTATGTAGAATTTTTTCTTACTTTTTGCTGGCGATACCCAGCCGCCCCACGCCGCCCGGCCTTATAGCCTTCGATCAACCCGTCACCTCCGATTCAGTACGCGCCACTCCCCTTGAAGACCACCTTGAAAGTCCTAAAAAGAATGGCGACGTCCCGGAGCAACGACCAGTTCTTCACATAGGCGACATCCAGGGACACCCGCGTCGCGTAGTCCGTCGTACTGCGGCCGCTGACCTGCCACAGGCCTGTTATGCCGGGTTTGGCCATCAGGTAGTACATGACGTTTGTTCCATAGCGCTCCAGTTCCTGGTCGATGATAGGGCGCGGTCCGACCAGGCTCATATCGCCGCGCATCACGTTCCATAACTGCGGCAACTCATCCAGACTGGTACGGCGTAGAAACCGGCCGATACGGGTGACCCGCACGTCGTTCTTGAGCTTGAAATCACGTTCCCACTCGGCACGCGCCTGCGGATCGTTTTCAATCAAGGTCTTGAGCACCTGGTCTGCGTTCACAACCATCGAACGGAACTTTAGGCAACGAAATTTCTTCCCTTTATGCCCCACACGGACGTGTCCGAACACGGCCGGGCCTCCATCGCTCAACACGACCGCCGCGAGCAAAACGAGGACCGGCAGCAGCGCGACTATCAACAACGCACTGACCACGACGTCAAAGCTGCGCTTGACGACCTTTCGTACGGCTCCAGCGCTGTCCAGGCCATATTCGCGGGGCGTCGTATCGATTTCGGCATCGAAGCCCGAAGTGCCGGCGAGCCGAAGTCCCGCGAAACGGGCAAGTTTGAATTCGCCGAAGATGAGCGTATGCGAGCCGAGCAGGGATATGCCGGTCGTGAGCGTCCAATAGAGGAACCACTGCAACGGCAACTGGTTCTCACGATGAATTGCATAGAGCAACCCAAGGCCGCAGAGCTGGACAGCGAGCCACGCGAATGCAGTGCGGCTCGCAAGGCCGAACACCGCCCGCGTACGCCGCGCAGGGTAGGTTCCGCAAGCCGGAAACACGGACAGAGCAAGGGCAGCAACGAACGCGACGAGCGACGGATCAAGCTCGTGTGGATGACCCACTTGCGGCAAGTTCAGGTGCAGCGCGCCAAACGCACCCAGTACGATCAGTGCGATGTCGGTCAATCGATGGACTAGTACTGACATTTCTGTTACCCCAGACCTTAACGTTCCCCGCGACGATCACTCCCGACTCATCGCCGCCCACGGCTGCCTGATTTCCGTCGAACCGGCCGTAGGACCAGCAACGGAAATCTCGCCTCCCGCATCGCTAGCGGCGGGACGCACTCTGTCGTCCGCGCCGATATATCTCTTCGACCGCCACCGTGTCGATCGCGAACGGCAGCCTGCCCAGGGTTTCGACTCGTCTACGCGCGCCCAGCGCGGAGGGAGTCTGCACCTTGGTCCGATGTGCATTTCGTGTCGCTTCACGTCACGGTCTTATCCACTTGATAAGCAGTACTTCAGTCCACAGCAATACGCTACGCCCTCGACCGGATACATTCCGTGCGGCATCACACCAATCAGGTTGTTTAGACGAAGTTCGCATTTTGGATGAGTAACATCATGAAAGCCGGCGGGCGACTTAAATCCAAAGCGCCGTGGCAGAAGCCTGGCGCTCGCCCAAAAAAAGGCGATGCGGGTAAACTATCCCTTAGTATTATTTTTATTAGTCATGCGAATTAATATTGTTTATATATAGCGAAAACACATTTCCCACTTCGCACCGTCGATTCTCTATATTTAGCGAGATCTCATAGAAATGCGCCGACGTCCGTTCGAAAACGCACAGCTAGCGCCTTTGCCACTTTCTTGCTAATCGCACGGCGCCCCGCGAGAATATCGCTGACCACCGTTGGCGAGGCGATATCCGCCAGGTCCTTTTGCTTGAGACCATGCGTTTCCAGCAGGTGGCGTAGCACTTCACGTGGTTCTGCACTGGGGAGAACCACATGACGAGTTTCCCAGCAGTCGATCAGAGCGGACAGAACGCCGAGCAGATCCACCAGCGGATTGCCCGTGTCACCCTGGGGATATTTCGTCAGGGCATTCGCGAGTTGCGTCATCTCCTCGTATTCCTGCTCGGTACGAATGGGTTTGATAGACACCTTGCTCTGCAACGCAGCCCAAGCTTCTGCGATGTCAGGGACCTGGCCCAAAAGGCGATCGGCATTCATATTCTTTGAATTCTCCTTTTGAGAAGATCGTATTCTTTCGGTGTTGGGTAATCCAGCCATGCCGTAACGCGACTCCCCCGCAGTGATGCCGTGCCGCTCTGTCATAACTCCATCTCCGCAAGTAACGGCAATTGCTATTGCTCATCTCTCAATTTATTTAGTAAGACGAATTTTTAACAATTCAAAATCACTTTTATCAATCCAACCCGTTTGGCGTGATCGGCGCACAGTGCTTGAAGATGTCGAGCCGATCGGATGGATCGGCATTTCGATATTTCTCGACTATCTGTTTGCGCACGCCTTCTGCTTCTGCTGACGCCATGAGCCAGTCGGCGGCAATCGTCACTTTCACGATGTCGCCCTACGCGCAGCAGTCCAACTCCACGAAACCGAGTTTAAAAGGAGTGTCGTCAGCAGTGCGTGCGCGCGGCCACACTCCGCAATCGAGAAACGGCCAAAAGTGCGTGCTCGTCGATCAGCCGCCAAGGTCTGACACTGTTCGCAGCCCCGGATAGCACGCCATGGTCACAGTCGAGCGAAACCAGCGCAGCATGTGGGCCGCAACCAGAACGTCAAATAACGGGGGCAACAAACGGATCGGGGGGCCTGCGCGCACAAGAGAGCACGGGCCGACGACCGGGAAGGTAGGCAGCGCCAGGCGGCGGAGACATTGGGGTTGCGCGCTCGCGCCACCAGGCGAATATGTAGTGAGCCCGAACGCTCGGAGGGGGGAGCCGGATCACGGCACCGAGGCAGCAACAGCCGCCGGAGACATAAGACAAGGCATCGCACCGCGCTCGACGCCGTGCGATGCCTTGAATACGCAGCGTTAACTGAGGGCGTAGCGAATCGCCTCTACGCCTGTATCAGTGCCGAGCAGACACAGATTCGCTCCGCGTTCTGCGAACAGGCCAACGGTCACGACGCCCGGCCATGCATTGATCTGTGCTTCGAGTGCACGCGGATCGGCGATCTTCAGACCTTTGATGTCGAGGATCTCGTTGCCGTTGTCCGTGATAAACGGTGCACCGTCCTTCGTCACGCGCAGGACCGGCACGCCGCCGAGCGCCGTCACGCGGCGGCCGATCGCGGTACGCGCCATCGGCACGACTTCGATCGGCAGCGGGAAGTTACCGAGCGTGTCGACCAGCTTGCTCGCATCGGCGATGCAGACGAATACGTCCGACACCGACGCGACGATCTTTTCGCGCGTCAGCGCGCCGCCGCCGCCCTTGATCATCGCGCCGCTGCGGTCGATCTCGTCGGCGCCGTCGACATACACCGGCAACGTTTCGATCTCGTTCAGATCGAGCACCTTGAAGCCGTGCGATTGCAAACGTGCGGTAGTGGCGAGCGAGCTCGACACCGCGCCACGATAGCGGGTCTTGCTGGCGGCCAGCGCGTCGATGAAACAGTTCGCGGTGGAGCCGGTGCCGACGCCGATCACGGAGCCTTCCGGCACGTTGGCGTTCACATAGTCAGCGGCGGCCTGGCCGACCAGTTGCTTGAGTTCGTCTTGGGTCATGGGGAATGCAGGCGAGCAGTAAAAACGACAAGTTTACCGGAGTTTACTTCTTCACCGAGCGCTGACGCACCGCTTCGAACAGACAAACACCGCTCGCCACGGACACGTTCAGGCTTTCGACCGTGCCCGCCATCGGAATCTGCATGACCACATCGCAGGTATCGCGCGTGAGGCGGCGCATGCCCTCGCCTTCGGCGCCCATCACCAGTGCGACCGGACCGTCGAGTTCGGTCTCGTAGAGGCTCTTGGTGGCCTCGCCGGCGGTACCGACCACCCACACGCCCGCGTCCTTCAACTCACGCAGCGCGCGCGCCAGATTCGTGACGGTGATGTACGGCACGGTGTCGGCCGCGCCGCTCGCCACCTTCGCAGCGGTCGCGTTCAAACCCACTGCGCGGTCACGCGGCGCGATCACCGCGTGCGCGCCGGCCGCATCGGCCACGCGCAGGCAGGCGCCGAGGTTGTGCGGATCGGTCACGCCGTCCAGCACGAGAATCAACGGCGAACCGTTGATGCCGTCGAGCAGTTCGGCCAGATTCTGCGCAAGCGGCATATCGCCCGCACGCGCCACCACGCCCTGGTGCCGCTCGGTATGCGAGAGGCCCCACAGACGCGTTTCGTCGGCGGCGATCAAGCGCACGCCGGCTTCTTTCGCCGCGTGCAGGAACTCGGTCATGCGACGGTCTTTGCGCGTGGCGTCGTAGTAAACCTCTTCGACCGTCGACGCATCGTGCCGCATACGTGCGGTCACTGCGTGGAAACCGTATAGAACCTTGAGACGTGACATGACTGACAAACCTTTGATTGAGCGCGCCCTGACAGCGCGCTGCTGTGATGAATGCGAACCTGCTTACTGTGCTGCCTGAGTAGCGTGTCTCGCTACCTGACTTGATTGCGATGAAACGAAG
The DNA here is from genome assembly GCF_900116445.1 of Paraburkholderia aspalathi. GTDB lineage: Bacteria > Pseudomonadota > Gammaproteobacteria > Burkholderiales > Burkholderiaceae > Paraburkholderia > Paraburkholderia aspalathi. The sequence continues at coordinate 264,270 of NZ_FPBH01000001.1, read as the reverse complement.
ACCGCGCGCAACCGGTACGTTTCTACGTACCCGATGCGCGCGGTTCAAGCCGTCAAACGACTTCAGCGCTTCTTGCGGGCCTGCGGTTTCGAAGCCGACTTGGCCGGCGCGCCGCCGTGTTTCTTCGCTGCACCGCGTGCCGCGCGCGCTTCCTTGACGGCTGCGGTTTGCGCCGGCGCTGCCTTCTTGCGCCGGCCACCCGGCGCTGCCGCGCCACCTGCACCGCTATCCACCGGCGGCAACGAGCGTACGCGCGCGCCGCCGCTTTCGCCGGATGTCTTGTCGGCGAGAGCCGGACGACTTGCCGGCGGCTTGATCGGCGTATCGCGCACGAGGCGGAAGTCGATCTTGCGCGCATCGAGATCGACGCGGCTCACCTGCACCCGCACCCGATCCGACAGGCGATAACGAATACCGGTACGCTCGCCGCGCAACTCGTTCTTGATCTCGTCGTACTGGAAGTAGTCCGAGCCCAGTTCGGTGACGTGCACGAGGCCTTCGATAAAGAGCGAATCGAGTTGCACGAAAATGCCGAACGACGTCACGCCGTTCACCATGCCGCCGTACTCTTCACCGAGCTTGTCACGCATGAAGTAGCACTTGAGCCAGGCTTCCACATCGCGCGATGCCTCATCCGCGCGGCGTTCGTTCGCCGAGCAATGCAGACCGAGTTCTTCCCAGATCGCCACGTCTTTCGACTTGTTGCGAACGCCGTGTTTTTCCTCGTCGGCCTGCTGCATCGCGCGGGCGCGCGGCGACAGCGCCGTGTTCAACTCGACGCCTTGCGGCGGCTCCGGCTGATACTTGCGGCCTTGCAGAATCGCGTAGATCGCGCGGTGCGTGAGCAGGTCGGGATAGCGGCGAATCGGGCTCGTGAAGTGCGCATACGCCTCGTACGCGAGACCGAAGTGACCGATGTTGTCCGGACTGTAGACAGCCTGTTGCATCGAACGCAGCAGCATGGTCTGCAACATCTGTGCGTCCGGCCGTTCGCGGATCTGCGCCATCAGCGCGGCGTAATCGCTGGCGTGCGGCTTGTCGCCGCCAGCGAGCGAAAGGCCCATGCCGCGCAGGAAGGTGCGCAGATTCTCAAGCTTCTCGGCGGTCGGCCCGGCGTGCACGCGGAACAGACCCGGGTGCTTGTTGCGCTTGAGGAAGTCGGCCGCGCAGACGTTCGCCGCCAGCATGCATTCCTCGATTAGCTTGTGTGCGTCGTTGCGGGTGCGCGGAATGATCTGTTCGATCTTGCCCTGCGCATTGCAGACGATGTACGTCTCGGTCGTATCGAAGTCGATCGCACCGCGCTTCTGGCGCGCGGCGAACAGCGACTTGTAGACGCCATACAGATTCTGCAGTTGCGGCAGCAAGGCGGCGCGACGCGCGGCCTCCGGGCCCTTGGTGTTTTTCAGCACCGCGGCCACTTCCGTATAGGTCAGCCGCGCCGCCGAGTGCATCACGCCCGGATAGAACTGATACGCCTTCACTTCGCCACGCGCGGTGACGATCATGTCGCACACCAGCACGCAACGGTCGACGTTCGGGTTCAGCGAGCACAAACCGTTCGACAGCTTTTCCGGCAGCATCGGAATCACGCGGCGCGGGAAGTACACCGAGGTGCTGCGTTCCAGCGCGTCGGCGTCGAGACCGCTCTTCGGATGCACATAGTGCGAGACGTCCGCGATCGCGACGATCAGGCGGAAGCCTTCGCCGCGGCCGACCTGAACCGGCTCGCAATACACCGCGTCGTCGAAGTCGCGGGCATCTTCACCGTCGATTGTCACGAGCGGCACGTCGCGCAGATCGATGCGATGACGCGCGTCGACCGGCCGGACTTCGTCGGGGAGCCGCGCGGCTTCGTCGAGCGCCGACTGGCTGAATTCGTGCGGCACGCCGTACTTGCGCACCGCGATTTCGATTTCCATGCCGGGGTCGTCGATATCGCCGAGCACTTCCACCACGCGGCCGAGCGGCTGCGAGTGACGGCTCGGGAAATCGGTGAGCTCGACCACCACCACCTGGCCGACCTTGGCCTTCTTGGTGTTTTGCGCGATCAGGATGTCATGGCCGATGCGCTTGTCTTCAGGCGCGACGATCAGCGCCCCGTTCTCGTTGAGCAGGCGCCCGATCACGCGCTTGTTGGCGCGGTCCGTGACTTCGACGATATGCCCTTCCGGCCTGCCGCGGCGGTCATAGCCGACAATGCGCGCGAGCACGCGATCGTTGTGCATGACCTTCTGCATTTCGCCGGTGGGCAGGAACAGATCGTCCTGACCGTCGTCGCGAATGAGAAAACCGTAGCCGTCACGATGGCCCTGGACGCGGCCCGCGACGAAGTTCGACGGATGGGTCAGCTGATAGAGATTGCGCTGATCGAGCCGAATCTGGCCGTCGCGCTCCATGGCGCCTAAGCGCTTGAAAAATCCTTCGCGCTCCTGGCGCTTGATCGACAGGGCTTCGGCGATGTCGTTCGCGGCAAGCGGCGCTTCACTCGTGCGCAGGACGCCCAGGATTTCTTCGCGGCTCGGGATCGGATACGGGAATTTGCTCAAGGGCTTGTCGATGATTTTTTCTCGTTGCATGGACGTCGGTCGGCGATGTGGCTGGGCTTAAGAGGCGCTTGGGTTTGCGCTTAAGTTGCACTTGCGATTGCACTGGAATGACTGCTCGGGTCCGGCTCGTTCAAGTCTGAGTCCGACGGGCGTGTGCACCGTGCCAACGAACTACTGCGAGGCATTCTAACACCCGTCTTGTGCGCCAAGCGGCCCGTCAATAGTCGCTGTGAGGCGCACGCAGGCTCGCTGCGGCGATGTTTAAGCGACTTTTGAGAAACGCTTGACAGCCCTGAATCTGTCGCTATAATGGCGTTCTTTGCTGTTCATCACCTGCCCAGGTGGCGAAATTGGTAGACGCACTAGGTTCAGGTCCTAGCGGTGGCAACACTGTGGAGGTTCGAGTCCTCTCTTGGGCACCAGATTCAAAAGTAAAGCCGCCTGATGTTTCGCATCGGCGGCTTTACTTTTTGTGTGAGGCTATGTGGTCCGATTCCGGTTTTTCGGTCGGATCATGTGGTTGGCAAGACGGTTGCGTCAACGTGAGTTGGCGGTGATTGAGCAGTGAAGTTTCGCTTCGCTGCACGACACAACCGGGCGGTCGATGAAGCGATAGTCAGTTTGGATGTAGGGATTGACACGCTGCATCAGCGCGCTAAAATAGCGGTCTAGGTTGAAGACGTGCCCAGGTGGCGGAATTGGTAGACGCACTAGGTTCAGGTCCTAGCGGTGGCAACACCGTGGAGGTTCGAGTCCTCTCCTGGGCACCAACAGTTGTTCCGGCTTAGTCCCAACTCAAGCCGAAGAAGTCCGAGAAACCCCGTAAGATCAAAGTCTTACGGGGTTTTTTGTTTTCTACAGATCCCTTGCGTTCCACTGACATCAACGATTTTTGCGTATGCACGGAATCGAAGCGCCCGTCTCGCAGCTTTCGCGCACTCGATTTAGTAGTCGTGCCGATGTGGAACCAGCATTGATGCTCGACCACACACGTACGCTCTCCGCGGCAGTCTCCTCCTTTAAGGCATCGGCGATTGATTGAAATGCGTCAATCCTGGTAACCGCCCGGCCGTCAGACGGTGCAAGTCACCCGTTTGTGGCGGTACGTTGCGGCGGCATCGTGTAGAAGGCATGCATGGCGTGCCAGATACGGTGGCGGTTGATGCCAAGCACCGCAACGTGGGCGACGCCCTTGATCTCACAGAACTGTTTGTCTTTGTTCGGCAGTTGCGAGAAGAAATCGAGTAATTCAGCATCCGTCGCGTTGCCATCGTGTTCGGCTCTCGTCATGCAAACGGAACACTGAAGCTTTTTGGGGTCGACCATCGGCATGTGGATCGCCATGTCGACATAGGTTCCGTTCGGCGTCCGCTTCACCAACTTCAGCTCGTAGTCACCCAAGGCTTTCGGTATTGCCGGGTCGACTGTCGACGGATCATCGCGCGAAAAAATGGCGTCGAAGCTCGCTTGCGAGGTCGGCCGGAAGTTGCTGGCCGTAAGCTTCGCAATGTTCGCACGCCGCTTCATGATCTCGGGCGCGCCCTCGCCGGTATAGGTGAACGCATCGAGCACCATGCGGTCGACCCGCTCCGGCTCTTCCATTGCAAAGACACCGAGACGGATCGAGCCAGACGACTGGCCGTAGAACATGACCTTCTTCTGTCCGGTAACTTGCTCGACAACCGGCAGCGCGGCTTTCAAATCATCGACGCCAGATCTGATATCTGAGTTCGATTCGGTCTTGGAGGAGCGGCCATAATTCTCGTGATCCATGGTCCAGACGTCAAAGCCGTATCTTGCGAACTCGTCCATGAACGAGTAGTTCGGCAATCCGGGGACCTGCAGGTCGAAACCGCCCCGCCCCGAGAACGACGAGCCATGCACCAGGAACAATACCGGCTTCGGGCTCGCATCTGCGTTTGCGCCGTCTGCGAGACGCTTGCGGTACAGGTATAGTTTCACCGCGCCTTTTTGCGCCCAGTGATCTTCGGCAATGATCTGCATGGTGGCAGCGCTGGCGCTTACCGGCATCACAGTCGTCGTGATCAACGTCACTGCTGCGCCTTGCAAAAAACGACGTCGCTGCAAGGCGTTCTGCTTTTCGGTCACATTGTTCATATCATTCATTCTGATTTCCCATGACTGTCCAACAATATTGAAGGTTCTCTGGTATTGCCGATTGATGGAATGAGCAATCAACTGCCAAGTCGAACCGACACACTCACAGAGCAGGACACACAGCGCTCCGATCCATCACGCCAACGCCGGCCCGTCGATCAGGCTGCCGCTCAGGTCAATTTCCCCGGGAGTGGCTTCGCCCTATTCCCGCGCGACACCTGCCGCTAGGTAGTGACCTGACGAATCACATTTCGGATCATGCCGATCCGATCGATTTCGGTTTCCATCACATCGCCAGGTTTGAGGAACTCCGGCGGGTTACGAGCGGCGCCGATGCCTGATGGTGTCCCCGTTGCAATGATGTCGCCGGGCTCGAGCGTCAGACCCAGAGACAGCTCTTCGATGATGCGCGGCACCTTGAAATACATCTGGCTGGTATTGATTTGCTGCTTCACCACACCGTTCACGCGCGTCGTCAGTTGCAGGTTGGTGTAGTCGATGTCGCTGGCGGGAATGATCCAGGGGCCAATCGGGCCGTGACCGTCCAGGCTCTTGCCCTTGAACCATTGGCCGCCATGATCGACCTGCATGTCACGCGCAGTCGTGTCGTTGATTACGGCATAGCCGAACACATACTGCATCGCGTCGGCTTCCGCGATGTTATGGCCACGCTTGCCAATAATGACCGCCAATTCGCCCTCCCAATCGATCTTCACGGACACCGATGGATTAAAGGGGATGGGGTCAAAGGGACCGTTGATGGTATGCGTGCCCTTGGTAAAGAACACCGGGTGCTTCGGCAGAGCTGCCTGCTTCGCGGTCAGACTCTCGCCAAAATGCTCCAGATAGTTCCAGCCGACAGCGTAGACGTTGCGGGCAGGCACCGGGATCGGCGCGAGTAGCCGCACGCCGTCAAGTGACGCATGCGCTCGCCCGGAGGCCGCGCATCGACGCGCCTGCGCGACGGCATCGGGCCCGGCGGCTATCAACGAGACCATGCTCGCCGGGTCGAAGGCCAGCGTCATACCCAACTCACGAGCAGTCGCGCCAAGGTCGATTACCATGCCCTGCGCCGTCACCACTCCAAGGCGCGGCGCTTCTGCGGCAGCATGTTGATAGGTCACCAGCCGCAACGCATCGCCAGCCAGTCCCGAGTCCGCGGGAACCTTGATTGCTGCAGGAGTCGCTCCAGCCCAAGTGGTTACCGCCGAACTGAGGGCGAACCCCGTGCCTATTTTAAGGAGAGTGCGACGCGATTTGTCCAAGATCGTTCCTTTGGAGTAGTAGAACTGAATAGCAGTGCGTGGCAAGCCCGGCAACGTAGGGCCAACGCGGTCAGCTTCCAGCTAGTTCGCCTGTGAAACAGCGTCGAATCCATTCGCTTTCAATGACGCCTGCACTGCCGGTCCGGTGATATAAGAGAGCAGCTTTTTTGCCAACGCCGGTGACCCGCTGTTGGCGCCGATACCCACTGCGTAGGTCGTCTTGAGCTGCAGGTCCTCTGGAATAGGCCCGACGAGTGTGACGCCATGAACGGGCTTGATTTCGCTGATCTGCCCCAGTCCGACGGATACTTCGCCCCGCGCCATGGCCTCCATAGCCGTTTGTCCTTCGGCGTAGTACTTGATCTTGGCGTCTACCCGGTCACCGATCCCAAGGCGGTCAATCAGTTTGGCGAGATAGATGCCCGACGTCGCTCCGGTTGCCGGGTCGGCCATACCGATCGATGGAGCGTCGAGCAAGACCTGCGCGAACGCCTGGTCATCTCCGATCGAGGGCACACCGGTGCCGGTCTTGACCGCCATACCGAGTCGCACGCGAGCGAGGTCTTTTTCCGACCCCTCCTGCACCAGATGACGCTCGACCAGATTGGCGAGCGGCGTGGGAGGAACAATGACGAGATCGAAAGCTTCGCCCGACACTGCCCGATCGTGTACCTGGCCTGCGGTGCCATAGATCAATCGGACATGGTCGCCACTCGCCGCCAAGTATTGCTCTGGCAGTTTCTCAAGAGCGCCCTTCAGCGCGGCCGCCGAAAAAACTACCAGATCCGCTGCGTGAGCCGGCTGAACCCCCGCGAGCAGCACGCCGATTAAAAATCCCGTTTTGACTTTCACGAGAACTGTCCTCACGATTAGCCTCATTGAATACTGTAGACGCCGATGCAACCACCGCACGGACCACCTGTCTTAGGAAGCGGTACAAACACGTGTCCATTCACGTCGCTCGCGGCAACCGAGTGGGCATTACCGCCCGTCGGGATGCTCTGCAAGAGCGTGTTGGTCCTGGCGTCGATCACGCCCAGAACCGGACCATTCGGCATCTGCCGGCCGCTAATGTAGTACTGCCCGTTTTTGGCGCTATAAGCCACTTCGTCAGCTGCGCCCATATCGAGGACCGAGGCGACAACTGCCCCGCTATCTCCGTTGACGATCAGCGTAACCGGCTTGAGCGTCGATTTCTTGCCGCCGGCGTTGCAACCGATCACCAGATTCTTTCCCGGCCCGCGTGCCAGCCCGGCAGGTGTGCAGTCGGAAACCTTCATGACATTCGTGACTTCGCCCTTGAGCGGATCGATCATGGCGATTCCGCCCGTTGACTTGTCGCCCTTGATCTCTGGAACCGTCATCAGGAAGATGCTTTTCGGTGCGTAATAGATCGGCTGCTCGATTCCGTCGGTCGCGTCATTGAAGACGATCTTTTTGAGGATCTTATGTCCCGGCCTGGTCGAGATCAACGTCACGAAAGGAGGATCATCCGCATCGTTGGTGACGATAAAGATATGGTGCCTGGGATCGTATGCCATCTCGTCAGCGCGGTTTTTCCCGCCCGTCTTGATCGTATCGACGATTGTCTGGGACTTGAGGTCGATGACCTTGACCGAGCTATCCCCATCGCCGGCCCAGGCTTCTTTGCCAATGACCAGGACGCCGTTAGGCCCTGCCGTATCGTTGTCCTTGTCGAAGCCGACAAAACCGGGGATCTGGCCAACTACCTTGTCTGTGGCTCCGTCAACAATATCAACGGCCTTGTTGCTTCGGTCGGCCAGGTAATACCGATTTGTCTTCTGGTCGACATAACTGATGTCGAACGAATCCAGGGGTGCGCCCGGAACCTGCACTTTGGAAATCATCTTGAGTTCAGCGGCGCCGACATGGCCGGTCAGGACACAAGAAAACACGCTGCCGAGCAGCGCGAGCGACTTTAGCTTGTATGACATCGTCTCGATCCTTTTTGTGTTACTGCCATTACTTGCTTCAGATTTAACAGCCGATTTTTTTGCACGAGTGGTGCCTTGCGGCGGCATCGAAAGAACCCGCTTCCTTCGCGCGTTGCCTGCAAGGTGTTCGTGAATCTCAGGTTCCATTTGCCAGTCGGATAATTTTTTAAGACAAGCGTTTCGTCTGAGACGCCGCGGCAGTGACTATCAAAACGCTCGTGGCTTCTGCATGCGTCGTCAGAACTTGTGGGTAATGCCCATCATAAAAGCGACCTGATTTGGCGTGCTTGAGCTGGATTCGAGGTCACCCACCGAACCGCCAGCGGCCACGACGCTATTGCCGTCTGCGCTGAAGGTGGTGCCGTGTGCATGCGAGTAACCGCCGATTGCGTAGACGGTCGTACGCTTGGACAAGGAGTATTCCGTGCCTGCCGCAACAGTGTTGTACGTAGCCGAAGAAGCGCCGCTTGATCTCGTATAGGTGTAGCCGACGTTCACCGCAAGCGCTGACGTCACCTGGTAGTCGAGAGATGTGGCTCCGGTATTGAAGGTTTCGGTACGGTTGAATGCCGCGAAGCTTGTATAGGGTTTCCACTGCGCATTGCTGTATCGCACGTTAACGGTAAACAGACCGATAGCATACTGAGCTGCAACGTGGGTGATCAGCCGTGAGCCTACAAACGCGACGCTGCCAAAGAGCGGCGTGACGGAGTTGTTCTGAGTCTGATCGGCCGTGCCCAAACCGCCGGGACCGTCGTTCTTGGTGAAGATATAACCGACGGCTAGTCCCAGGCCGCCGTTGGTGTACGACGCAGCAGCCGAGGAAAGTTCCTGCGAAGATATGTTGCCCGCCACGCCGCCCAAACCGTACATCAATTCATACTGCAGGCCGCCATAAGTCGGGCTCGTGTACTTGATTGAATTGTCAACCCGGAAGGTATTGTCGTTGTTGTCGGCATCTCCCGGGGTCGTAAACGCGGGACCATAACCGTCGGCCGTAAAGGGTTGAACCAGATCAACCGTCGGATCCAGCTGACGACCGATCGTGATCGTGCCCAGGGTAGTGCTCGACAGACCCACCCATGCGTTCTTTCCAAACTCGCGGCCACCCTGCCTCAACTTGCCGGTGTTGATGTCAAAGCCGTTTTCCAGGTTGAAAATCGCCTGAAAACCGCCACCCAGGTCCTCCTTGCCTTTAATGCCCCACTGGTTGGTGGCCAGGTCAGCACCCTGCATCGTAACCAGGGAGGCGTGACCCACATTGTTGTAGTACGCCAAGGCGTCATCAATCTCGCCGTAAAGCGTGACACTGCTTTGGGCTTGGGCGATAGAAGCCGTGGACAGCATGGTCAGGGTAAAACACGAAATTGCGAGACGTCTCATAAAATCTCCAAGATATTATGGGTATAAGAATCCATAAATCCAGTCAGTTAGTAGACCGATTTAATTTGTGAGGAATGCCAACGCAAGACGCTGCGGCGCCCGGTGAAACGGATCGGCAGACCAAGCGATTCAAGCAGTGGAAAGCAAGGGATTCGGCTACGTCGATACGCTCTCACGCGCAGTCACGCAGTCATTCAAGGGCCTCCGTTGTCACTGTAATTGTCATCAACAATTACGCAAACAGCGTGCCAGTCTGTGCGACCACTAAGCGATTGATTTAAGGTGCGTTTGCCGTTTGTTCATTCGGCCTGATTGCGGAAAACCAGAAAAACGGCCATTTGATGGCTGGAAATATGGTCAAGGTCTTCCTGCCCCTGATCCAGGCCGTTTCATTTGAACTCCTCGGTACTGATGCCCAAGCGACGCATCTTGTCGTACAGAGTTTTTTTGGGTACGCCCAAACGCTCGCACGCGACAGCTGCGCGGCCCGAACATCCGCGCAACGCCTCTTCGATCAATTGGCGCTCGAACAGATTAAGTTTGGTCTCAAGCGAGGGTTTCCCGGTATTGTCGTCGCTGCTGGCTGGGTCTACTCGCGTCGGCATACCTAACGTAAAGCGCTCAGCGACGTTACGTAGTTCCCTTACGTTTCCCCCCCATGGTCTCGACATCAGATCGTGCCTTTGCGCTGGCGAGATTTCCGGTATCGGCCTGTTGTATTCAGCCGCAGCCCGTACGACAAAGTGCTCGAACAGGAGGGGGATATCCTCGCGGCGTTCCCGCAGCGGAGGAATCTCAAGCACCATGACGCCTAGCCGGTAATACAAGTCATCGCGAAAGTGGTTTGTTGAAGACAGCGCCAACAGATCCGCCTTGGATCCCGCGACGATCCGGCAATCCATCTCAAGCAGATCGTTGGAGCCGACACGCTCGAACTTTTTCTCCTGCAGCAAGCGCAACAGTTTTACTTGCAGCGACATCTGCATTGTTTCAATCTCGTCGAGAAACAGCGTGCCTCCCCGGGCATACTCAATCTTCCCGATACGCCGCTTGATCGCGCCGGTGAAGGAACCAGCCTCATGGCCGAACACTTCACTTTCGAACAATAGCTCGGGAATACCCGCACAATTGATCGCCGCGAAATTCTTCGCCTTTCGATGCCCGTAATCATGCAGTGAACGGGCGACCAACTCCTTGCCCGTTCCCGTTTCGCCGAGGATCAGTGCATTTGCGTCGGCGTCGGCCAGTTCCAGGATCATTCGGCGCAGGCGTTCGATCGCTGGAGAACGTCCGAGAATCCTTGCTTCTATATTGTCCCGATGCGCAAGTGCCTGACGAACGGTTGCGAGTTCAAGCGTCAGGCGACGTTTTTCGAGCGCGCGCTGCGATACGTCGACGAGTTGTTCCGACGAGTACGGTTTCTCGACAAAATCATAAGCACCGCGGCGCATCGCGTCGACCGCCATCGGGATGTCACCGTGACCAGTCACGAGGATGACCGGCAGCGATGCGTCAGTTCCAACCGTATGCTCCAATAATGCGAGGCCGCTCATGCCAGGCAACCGGAGATCGCTAACCAGAATGCCGGGGAAGCCAAACTCTATATAACGCAGGGCATGTTCGGCCCGCTCGAAGGACTGGACCTCCAGGCCGCTCAAACGAAGTGCTTGCGTGCCGCCAAGGCGCACCGCCGCGTCATCTTCCACAAATAGCACTTTTAGATTATTAGACATTGTCTTCTCACAGTGTGGCCCGTTTTAGCCTGACGGTGAATTCAGTGCCGTCTGGTCTGTTTTTGGCGACCAGGGTGCCTCCGAACTCCTGGATGATGCCGATCGAAATCGTCAAACCCAATCCCAACCCTTCGCCCTTGTCTTTAGTCGTAAAAAACGGCTCGAACAAGTGATTTCGAACCTCGTCCGATATGCCCGTGCCGGTATCGCGCACGCCAATCGAAACGTGATCCGCTTCGTCACAGACGATAATTGTCAGCACGCGCGCTCGAGCCAGGCCGTCGATGCCGATTTCGGCCATCGCATCCAGTGCATTACTAATCAGATTGATAAATACCTGCTCAAGACGGTTAGGTTCCGCGATCGCGTATACACTTTCTTCCGGCTCTTCGCGCACTAACTCGACATTGCCGCTGCGAATCCGGGCATCAAGCAGGAAGATGGCGTTGGAAATGGCTGAGCCGATCAGGACCCGTTCGAGGTAAGTGGGCGATTTGCGCGCAAAGCGTTTGAGCTGGCTGGTGATTTTTCCCATGCGTTCGGTCATGTCGCAAATGACTCGCAGGTTTTGACACGCCTCGTCGAATTCAAACCGCTGCATGAACATCAACGCATTCGAAGACAACGTCCGTAGCGCCGCCAAAGGCTGGTTCAGTTCATGTGTGATGCTTGCGGACATCTGCCCGAGCGCTGCCATTTTTCCGGCCTGGACCAACTCCTGCAATGTCGATTTGAGTACGGTTTCTGCGCGCCGGCGCTCCGAAATCTCAAGCTCCAACGTCTTGTTCATTCGATTCAACGCGTCGGTTCGGCGCGCTACCTTGCGTTCAAGTTCCTCATTCATGTGGCGCAGGTTTTCCTTGGCCGCAAGTTCCTGCGCGACGATCCGCCGCCGCTGCAAAAGATACAAAATGAAAACCATCACCAACGTCATCCCCAACCCGACCCCAAGGGCGACGTTCACTGCTGATACTTCTGCGGGCGTGATGTCCGACAGCGTGCTTATCGTCCAGCTTGTATCAGGCACCGCGCGGCTCAACAGCAAAAAACGGGATGTTAGAAAAGCCGGGGCATGCGGGCCCAAATTGGCCTTAGGCGCGAATCTGGCTATATTGGCCGTGTCCCCTGCCGGCTCTTGCATGATCAAGCCGACCGGTTCCAGTGCGCCCGGCGCATCATATTGATGGTTGGCAATGATCGCCGCGCGCGCCTGCGCCGATAAGACGCCGAGTGACTTGAATCTCCAGCGGTCCTGAGTCGATAGAAAAATAACGCCGTGAATATCGCTGATCGTTGCCGTATCGCCCGCACGTTGCCAAATTTGCTCGATCTTGCTGAGGTTGATCTTGACGGTCGCGATTCCAACGACTTTTCCGCTGGCGTAGATTCGCTCGGCATAGAAGTAGCCAGCTTCCTTGCTTGCGGCCCCTAAGCCGTAGAACGTGCCACTGCCCGTCGAGAGCGCTTCCTGAAAATAAGGTCTGTAGCCGTAGTTAATTCCGACGAAACTGTAGGGCTGGTCCCAGTTACTCGACGCCAGCGTGTTGCCCTGTACATCCATGATGTACAGCGTATCCGAGTGCGCCCCCCGATTGACCGCGGCTAAATATTGGTCGACCCGCCCGGTGAGCGCGGCATCGTTAGGCTCGAGCAACAGTTGCACCACTTCGGGATTGAGGTTCACGAGCGACGGCAAGTAGGCATAGCGTGCCAATTCGCTCTTTAGTGCAGTGTCGTAGATATCGATGCGATGGACCGCCGCTCGGCGAATAGTCTCGATGCCGAGTTGCTCGGCATATTGATAGGACCAGTAGATGCCCGCAACAATGAGCAGCACGACTCCTGCATATCTCTTCAACCATTGCTGAGCATGCACGTGCTGGCAGAGCCAGTTGCGCACTGGCCGATCGCGTACTTCCAGCCTGGGATTAACGCCACCGCGTGGCATAGGCAGCTCTCGCTAATGCGGCGACGCAACAATGCGGCAAGCCGGATCGCTCGCTCTCCGGGCGACCGGCACGGGGCATCGCCCACTTGGTGATATAAGCAATGGCGCGGAGAACCGCCCGCGCACGCATATCAACCGCCGCGGCATTCACAGCGACAGCGCTTTAACTTGATCAGGCGCGAGACTTCGCGGTGAATAGGTTCTGGGTTGTTGGCGGCGCGTTCGCCATGTGTGCAAGATGCGTCGCCGAATACGGAATGCGCAAGACGCGCGCTGCCAGCATGGTCGCTTCACCATGCCATTGCGCCGACCGCGACCCGATGACTGCATCGCCGGTGCCGGCATGATTGAGTGTGAAAGTCAGAACCGAGCCGGCCCGGTCGATCGAGACCGGGTGCGGCAAAGATGTGTTATCCAAGTTGTCTCCTGCTATATGATTATTTTATAGTTATTGTATACAGGGTATTCACCGAATAACAGAATGTCAATGGCCGCTGCAACGAAAGGCACGCCGGCGGGAGAAACCGTCGAAGGGCTGGACCAAGTGCTCGATGCCATCGGCCGCAAATATCACGCGCGGATGCGCACGGTCGATGCATCCAGCGACTCGCTCAGCGACGCCCTGGCGGTGCCTGCTGAGCGGGAAGCGATCGTGGAAGGCGTGCTCCCGCCGGGAAGTCGGCTCTCGGAGGTGCAGTTGGCGAAGCAGTCGGCTCTTCACATACTTACGCCAACCATTCGAGTCCTTTCCTGGCGCCCCCTCTTCAAGAGAAACAAAGCACCCCGTTAAGCCTTAGCGCTTCACGGGGGTTTTTGTTGCCCATAGTTCCCTTGCGTTCCGCTAACAAACGACGCTCAGATCTGCGCTCTCCCCCCGTCGACGAAGAGTTCGATGCCCGTGACGAAACTCGAATCGTCTGAAGCGAGAAACAAAGCCGCTTTGGCAACTTCGTCGGCTTGCCCCATGCGTCCCATCGGGATGGTAGATAAAATCCTCGCAATAGCGTCCGCAGGCTGCTGACCAATGATCGGCGTATCAATTGGCCCCGGACTCAGTACGTTTGAACGGATGCCACGGTCCTTCAACTCCACAGTCCATCCTCGTACGAAATTGCGGATAGCGGCCTTGGTCGCGCCGTATACCCAGAAGGCATGCGTCCCCTTGGCGCTCGCGACGGAGCCCGTGAGAATGATCGATGCACCGTTGTTCAAGAGCGGCAGAGCCTTTTGGACGGTGAAGAGCACGCCCTTCACGTTGGTATTGAACAGTTTGTCGAAATGCGCTTCAGTAATATCGTCCAACGTGGCGAACTCAGCGATGCCAGCGTTGGCGAAGACGATGTCGATTCTTCGCCCTGTCGCGTTGACGCTCTTATAAAGACGATCAAGATCATCCAGATTGGCGACGTCTCCACGGATGCCGGTCACATTGCCCCCGATGGCCCTCACGGCTTCGTCAAGCTCCCTCTGGCGACGGCCGGTAATGAAGACGTAGGCGCCCTCGGCGACAAAGAGCTTCGCGGCGGCGAGGCCTATGCCTGACGAGCCGCCGGTGATGACAGCCACCTTTCCCTGCAACTTATCCATAGCAACTACTCCGTTGATTGCGAATACCGGTTGGCACCTCTGGGCTGACGGCCAGTTGCCAAAAAATCACCGGACGTCATGTCGGTCACATCGTCAAAATGACTTTGCCAAACGGCCGATCCTCTATCAGGTGACGCAAGGCTTCACGCGCTTCAGCGAGCGGGTAGACCCGCTCGACGATCGGCTTGACTGATCCGCTTACGACTAACGGAATGATGTGCTGCCACGCAGCGGCGATCGCGGCCGGTGACTGGGCGAACAGCGAGAAGCCGGCCATCCGCGCGCGCTTCCAGATGAGGTCCGTGACATCGATCGTGGTTTTGCGGCCAGCGGAGTAGCCCAACGTGATCAGGACACCGCCGTGCCCCAGGCTGCTCAACGCCTCACTCGTCACAGCGCCGCCAATGCTCTCGATGACAATATCGACGCCCTTGCCGGCCGTTATTCGACGAACGCCGTCAGCGAGACCTTCCTCGGTGAGGTCAATCACGTCCTCCAAGCCAAGCTCGCGCGCTCTTGCGGCTTTCGCCGCGCTGCCAGCCGTGGAGATCACCTTGCCGGCGCCCTGCGCCCGTGCGAGCTGATAGGTCGCGTTGCCGACCGACCCGCCGATTCCCGGCGCCAGCACTGTCATGCCCGGCTTGAACCCGGCGTCTGTGAGGCTGATCTGTGCGGTCAGATAAGCCACCGGAATGCTGGCCGCGACGACGTCGCCGATCGCGTCAGACAGCGCCAGATGTTCCGGTCTCACCAGCAGCCATTCCTGCCATGTACCGTTCTCGCCAACGCCGTAGGGCCCGGTGAACATCACGCGGCTTCCCGCCGCGAACCCGGAGTCGCCTGCGTCCTCGATGACACCGGCGCCCTCATTGCCGAGCACAAGCGGCGCCTTGGCTCGAGGGTGTCCACCCGACAGGAGCGTGTAGTCGAGGGGAGTGACACCGGCAGCCGTCACACGAACCAGCACCCTGCCCTTCGCCGGTTGCGGCTTGGGCAATTCAATCTGCCGCAACCCGTCATAGCCCGAAAAGGTTTCCGCTTCGATCACACGCATGGGTATATCCTATAAAGTAACAGACCTGTAACTTTCATACTAGGTACCCATCTGTTACTTTGTCAATCAGAAAATCTGAATCAAAGGAGTTTGCGGATATGAAGGCAGGAGCCCGACCCCGGCGGGGAGCCCCGCCCAAGGGCGAAGTGAGCGCGCGAGAGAAGATCCTCGCGACGGCAAGCGATCTGTTTTACCGCGAGGGCATACGTGCCATCGGCGTCGACACGGTCGTCGAGCAATCCGGGGTGTCGAAGACGAGCCTCTATCGGGTATTCGACTCCAAGGACGCTTTGATCTGCGCTTTCGCCGCCGAGAAAGATCGGTTGTTCTGGGCGTGGTGGGATGACGTTGAAAAGAAGCACGCCGATGACCCGCGCGCTTTGTTGGAGGCACTGCTATCTGGAATCGCGAAACGGATTGCGCACCCCGCCTTTCGTGGCTGCCCCTTTCTTAATCTGATGGCAGAGTTTCCTGACGACAAGCATCCTGGCCGGGTTATCGCTCGAGACAACAAAGAGGAAATGCAGGCGAGGCTCGCAGCGATCGTCGCCAAGCTGGGCGTTAGTGATCCCAACCGCACCGCGTCTCAGATAGCGCTGGTCATCAACGGCGCGTATGTCACTGGTTCGATAGCGGAGTCGGGCAATCTGAAGGGCGACCTCATTGATGCCGCCACGAAGCTGTTGGCCTAGTCGAACGCGATTACTTGCTGGAATCGGTTCTTGCCTCGAATGCGTGGACGACGGCCGCCATGTCGGATTGCCCGTGCCCCAACGCCAGGGTCTCGCCGAATAGCGCGTAGCAGACATCCAATAGCGGTGACGCGACTCCGCCTGCTCTGGCTGCATCCGCAATCAAGCGATTGTTCTCCAGCACATTGACGATCGACGCCTGCACTTCTTCGAAATCGCGTGTCACCAGCTTGTGTATTTTTACGCGCGAGATGCCGCTCGCCATCTGACCAGCGTCGACGATAGTGCGGAACTGCTGCATGTCGAGGCCATATCGTTCCGCAAAATGCGCCGCTTCCGCAAGGCCGGTGACCGTGGTCATTAGAAACAGGTTGACCGCGAGCTTCATGAGAAGCCCGTTCGGAACCGGGCCGCACATCATCGTCTGCTGGCACATTGGCTCGAGCAGAAGGCGGACGCTTTCGATGGCCGCGTCTTCGCCTGCCAGCATCGCCAGGAGCTGCCCCGCTTCGGCGGGCTTGCGCGAGCCCGAGACGGGCGCTTCCACGTAGCTGCCGCCGGCTTTGCGAATGTCGGTGTCGAGTCCGCGCGAGTAGTCGGGCGAGGTCGTCCCCATATGGACGATCGCGTGGTGCG
The DNA here is from genome assembly GCF_900116445.1 of Paraburkholderia aspalathi. Taxonomy (GTDB): domain Bacteria; phylum Pseudomonadota; class Gammaproteobacteria; order Burkholderiales; family Burkholderiaceae; genus Paraburkholderia; species Paraburkholderia aspalathi. Next base: position 247,350 of record NZ_FPBH01000001.1, on the reverse strand, counting down.
CAACGTTCGCGCCGAACTGCGATGTACCGCGACCGAGGACAGCGTCGATTGCGTCGCCATCGACCAGCATCAGGAATACCACGCGGCTTCGTTTAAATATTTCGGCAGGACTCGTCGCGACGGTTGCGCCCGCGGCTCGCAAAGATTCGCATCTGTCAGCAGAGCGATTCCAGACAATGAGTTGTGTTCCTGCGCGGGCCAGATTGAGCGCCATGGGCTGTCCCATGATGCCTAAGCCAATGAAACCGATGTCCATGAATATCCCGCCTTCCGGTATCAAGACGAATGGTGTGTCCGGCGCGGCACGACCATGTTCACGACATGCACGAGCACGGGCTCGTCGTCCTGGTTCAGCGTGGTCGTTCGGAGCTTGATCAGGCCCTGCTCCGGACGAGACTTTGACGGTCGCACCTCGATCACCTCGCACTCGACCCGCAACTCGTCACCGGGGCGCACGGGCCGGGGCCAGCGGCACTCGTCGAGGCCGGCGCCAATGAAGCCGCCAGCCGGCTTGAGTTCGGTCTCGATCATCAACCGCATCGTCACGGCGGCGGTGTGCCAACCGCTGGCGGCCAGACCACCGAAAATCGAGTGGCGCGCCGCCGCCTCATCGAGATGGAAGGGCTGCGGATCGAACTCGGCAGCGAACGCGAGCACCCGCTCCTTGTCGATGCGCAGCCGCCCAGAGCCGAACGTCTGCCCCACTGCAAAATCTTCCAGATAGCGCTGCTTGTTCAACTGATCCATGACCTGCTCACAATAAAGTTACTGACCTGTAACTAATTTTTATATTACGGACAGGTCTGTTACTTTGTCAAGCAAGAAATCGGAACGAGGAGCATGCAAGCATGTCCTCCCCTGCTATGCCCAAAACGCATGCCGCCCTTGCTTATAAGGTCTTTGTCGCACCCGTCACGGAAACCTACAATCGTTGCAGCACCATAGATCGAACGTTTGTACTGCAAATCTATTTTCTGATTCTGTGACGCGGTGAATCGCTCACGCATACCCTGGGAAATCAAATGTCTGAATTAGCCAAAAAAGTGGCACTCGTTACCGGTGGCTCACGCGGCATCGGTGCGGCAATCGCAAAACGTCTGGCCGCGGATGGAGCGAGTGTGGCCTTTACATACTCGAAGAACGCAAGCGCGGCGTCGGCAGTGGTCAAAGAGATCGAACTCAATGGCGGAAAGGCTATTGCAATCCAGGCGGACGCTGCTGACGTCAAAGCTGTCGAAGCCGCGGTCGAAAAAACTTTTGCGACCTTCGGCCGGCTGGATGTGCTGGTGAACAATGCCGGCACGGCCATTCCGAAACCGTTCGAAGACACGACGCTGGAGGAGATGGATAGAGTAATCGACATCAACATCCGCGGCGTATTCGCTACCACCAAGGCTGCGCTGAAGCGTCTGAATGATGGTGGCCGCATCATCATGATCGGTTCGGCGGTGGGCGAGCGTGCTATTGCGCCAGGGCTCGTGCCCTACGCAGCCACGAAAGCGGCCGTCAGGATGTTCACCCAGGCGCTGTCCAGAGAGTTGGGAGGCCGGGGGATTACGGTCAACAACGTCCAGCCAGGACCGATCGATACAGACCTGAATCCCGCCTCAGGCGACTGGGCGGTGCCGCAGAAGGCCGCCACAGCGCTCGATCGCTATGGTCGCGCTGAGGAGATTGCCGCAATGGTAGCGTTCGTTGCCGGGCCGGAGGCCTCGTACGTTACTGGGACGAATCTTACGGTTGATGGTGGGATGAATGCCTGAAACCGTGGGCACGTTCGGTGTATGGATTTGAAGAAGCTCAACGTCCGAGCGGACGCAACGGAGAGTTGATGAGCTAACGCAGTTGGCTCTCCGTTAAAGATCCCGCAAATGGAGAGACTCGAAATCCTTTTTGCTGGAAGAGGAGGAACTGAAGCCGTCATCGCCACCACTACAAGACCAAACGAAAATGCGTATGACCGAGCGTCGCTGCTTCGTGGCAGCTACGCTACGGATGCTTGTTTTTCGGCCGCTATCGATCTGCAGCGGGCGAGTAGATGGTCGATTCTGGAAAGAAACAAACTCAATATCGGCGAAGTGTTGGCCTTGCTATAGCCGATGACCAGGTCGATAGTCGGCGGTTTAACATCAAGTGGACGGCTTGTCACCGACGCGGGAAGGAAATTCCTCGCGTAACACGGAAGCAACGCGAGACCGCGTGTCGATGCCACCATTGACACCGCCATCGCGAGGTTATCCACTTCGTAGCTTGCACGAATGTCCAGACCTGATTGCAGGACAAACTCGTCGATGACGGTCCGCACAGTAGGGGCAGTGTGCGAAACGGTGATGAACGTCTCGCCAACGAACTGCTGAAGAGCGATCTTTTCGCAAGCCGCGAGAGGGTGATCACTTGGCAAAACCACCACCAATGGCTCCTTGACAACAAGCCGGTACTCCAGGTCCGGCACGTTCGGCTCCGGCCGCATGAATGCGAGGTCGAGCTCGCCTTTCACCAGGGCATCGCGAAGCGACGGCGAGTATTGGCTGGAGACCGTAACCTCAATTTTTGGGAGTTCGTCGCGGAGAACCCGCATCGCCTCCGGCAACCACTCGATCTCCTGCCCAGTAAGGAATCCAAGCGCGAATACGGGCTTTAAACGATGCGCCGCCCGTCGAGCCGCTTCAATGGCGGATTGCGCTTGCGCTAACGTTCCACGAGCGTGCTCGAGGAACGCCTGACCTGCCGCTGTCAATTCAACTCCGCGGGCGCCGCGTATCAGCAAATCAACGCCCACCTCCTCTTCAAGATCGCGGATCTGACGGCTGAGGGAGGGCTGGGCCGTATGCAGCCGCTGTTCGGCCGCCGTCGTGAAGCTACCCGTCTCCGCAACAGCGACAAAGTAGCGAAGATGTCGAAGCTCCATTGCTCTCTCCCCATGCCTGCCGAATATGGCTCCAGATATACAAAGTCTTATTCCGGGCCGCCGAAACATTCTACGCTTAAGCCTAATTTGAGTTTCAACCCGGAATTGATCGCGAATTTAGCCGGGTGACGCCATGCGAACCCGAGCAGCAACGGCTAACCCATACCTCCAAGGACTTAACGTGACGAATCGTGTTGTTTTAATTACCGGCGCCCTGACGGGAATCGGCCGAGCCGCGGCGTTCGCTTTTGCGAACGACGGCGCACGGGTGGTGGTTTCTGGTCGCAGGGCGGCCGAGGGCAAAACGTTGGAAGAGGAATTGCGCCGCCTCGGTGCCGAGGCCGAGTTCGTTATTGCTGACGTACGTCGCGAAGACGACGTGAGTGCCCTGGTGGACAAGGCGATGACGCGCTTCGGCCGGCTCGACGTCGTCGTCAACAATGCGGGTGTCGAGGGCAAGCCAGGCCCCGTTACCGATGTATCTGCCGACGCCTACACAGCCTTGTTCGACACCAACGTGCTGGGAACGCTGTGGGGACTGAAACACGCTTTACGCGTCATGCAGCCGCAGGGCAGCGGGAACGTCATCAACATCTCATCGACGCTCGGAGAGCGCGGCGGCGCCAATCTCTCGCTCTACGCGGGCAGTAAGCACGCTGTCGAAGGGATCACGAAGTCCGCGGCGATCGAGGCCGCTGCTTACGGTGTCCGCGTGAATGCGGTGGCGCCTGGACCGACCGAGACAGCAATGCTGGACCGCCTCACTGGCTCAACCGACAAGCGCGCGGCGTTCTACTCCGCGGTACCGCTCAAACGCGGCGCCACGCCTGAGGAAATCGCCGATGCCGTCGTCTTTGTCGCATCAGACAAGGCAGCCTTTATCACCGGACAAATCATCAGAGTAAACGGCGGCAAGACGGCGAGTTGAAGATAGTCGATTCGATTTTGACGCGCCTGGAAAGCGCCGCTGTCCACGTTATTTACAGGAACCTGTATGTCAAAGCTTTTCTCACCGATCCGCATCGGCGCAATCGAACTGTCGCACCGTGTGGTGCTTGCGCCGCTCACGAGAATGCGGGCGGGCGTCCCCGGTAACGTGCCGGGCGACCTGATGGTCACATACTACGAACAGCGTGCATCTCAAGGAGGGCTTCTGATAGCGGAGGCTGCTTTCATCACGCCAGCCGGGAATGGGGGTTATGGATCACCTGGAATCTATACCGACGAACAGGTGGCAGGATGGCAGAGAATTGTCGACGCAGTGCACGCGAAGGGTGGACGGATCTTCCTGCAACTTTGGCACGTCGGGCGACAATCGCATGTCGACCTTCAGCCAAACGGCCAGGCGCCGATTGCGCCGTCCGTAACCAATGCCGAAGTTCGGGCGCTTCTAGCGAGTGGCCCCAGTGCCGCGTCTGCCCCGAGAGCAATCGAACTCTCCGAAATACCGGGACTTGTTGACGACTATCGCCAAGCGGCCCGACGAGCGAAGGAGGCCGGTTTCGACGGTGTGGAACTACACGCCGCGAATGGCTATCTCATCGACCAGTTTCTTCAGGACAACTCCAACTTACGTACAGATGCATACGGTGGCTCTGTAGAGAATCGCGCCCGCTTCCTCCTCGAAGTTGTCGACGCCGTGGCAAGCGTCTGGGGCGCTGATCGCGTCGGTGTTCGCATTGGACCAAGCAATAAGTTCGGTGGCATGGGCGACAGCTCGCCAGCAGTGACTTTCCCCTACGTTGCCCGAGCGCTATCGGCATACGGTTTGGCTTATCTTCATGTCATCGAACCGCGGGTCACGGGAAACGTCTCAGACGATTCGCAGAGCCCCGTGGCGGCCGGGCAACTCCGACCTCTATTCGGTGGTCCGGTGATCGCCGCTGGTGGGTTTGACGCAACCGGTGCTGAAGCAATCATCAGAGCGGCCGACGCGGACCTTGTCGCGTTCGGCAGGCACTTCCTCGCAAATCCGGATCTTCCGGAGCGGATGAAGCGCGATCTCCTCCTCAATCCCTACGACCGCGACACGTTTTACTACGGTGGGAAAAAAGGATACGCCGATTACCCTATATACGAGGCCAAAGATTGACCAAGGAGACCAGATGCGCCGGCTTTCGTAAGCTCGCAGCCAGCGAGGCCGACGCACCTGGATCAGAAACTCGAGAGCGACCCGAGCGTGACATTGGCCAGAGCACCTGGAACTAGAGAATGATCTTCGATCACCGTACTTACACCATCAAGCCGAACCGGCTCGCCCGATTTCTGGAGACCTACGAGCGCCTGGCGTTGCCGCTTCAGCGAAAATATCTTGGTGAACCCTATGGTTTCTTTGTGACCCATATCGGACCGCTTAGCCGGGTTGTTCATCTCTGGCAATACGATAGTTTGGCGGATCGCGAGCAACGCCGCGACGCCATGGAAGCAGATCCGGACTGGCAAGCATACCGGCGCGTCGCCCTAGAGGAAGACACACTTGTCGATATGGAAAATCTGATCCTTAAGCCTGCTCCCTTCTTCCAACCGCGCGCAGTCACAATGGATTAACAAAATGCCAATCGAAACGCCCCTCCTGTACGAATCCAAAGGTTCACCAAATGCTCGCCGTGTTCGTGTCTTTATCGCCGAGAAGGGTATTGAAATTGCACGAAGAGCGATTGATCTTGGTAGCAGGGAGCAATTTTCAGACGCCTTCAAGGCCGTGAATCCACGAATGCAGGTTCCTGCGCTGCAACTCGCCGATGGAACAGTTATCACGGAAGTGCTTGCTATCTGGCGCTATCTTGAGGAAGCCTATCCACACAAGCCGCTTCTTGGTACGACATCCAAGGACAAGGCACTCGTCACCATGTGGGAGCGACGCGCGGAGCTGGATGGCTTCGCCCCGGTCATGGAAGCGGTCCGAAATGCTCTGCCCGGATTGAAGGGACGAGCATTGTCGGGGCCGCACGATTACGAGCAGATTCCTGCATTGGTAGAGCGTAGCAAGCAGCGCGTGTCGAACTTCTTCGCAGATTTCAATGCACGACTCGATAGTGCCCCGTTTGTCGCTGGTGACGAATTCTCAGCTGCAGACATTACGACCCTCGTTACCGTCGATTTCGCGGCAAATGCTCTGAAAATGCCAATTCCCGAATCTCACCAATCGTTTAGGCGCTGGTACGAAAGCATCTCGTCCCGGCCAGCTTCGAGTGCATGATCGCGACATCGCGACATCGGGAAGGCTACTCGACCGTAGAAAAATCTTTTTACTTTGTCAGTGTTGGGTAAGTCCTGCTGGGCAAGTATGGGATTGCTGAACGCGGCCCGCTGGCCGCGTCTCGCCTAAGCGTGTTCTATTAGTCAGTCCGACGACCTTAGGCCAATGCTGCTTCGACTTGATGCGGACTGAAGGTTGACCGGGTCCCGTGCCGGCCGAAATCGTCGCCGCTTCCTCAAACAATCAACAGGAAATCTCTATGCGTTTGAAGGTCACTCCAAACGTCAGCGCCAGATACTGGGCGGCGATCATGCTTGCGAGCATCTGCGGAACGAACCTGGGTGACATCATTCCCGACGTCCTCAAGCTGGCACCGGCCAAAGGCCTGATCGTGCTAGCGCTTATGTTTGCAATATTGGTGCTTGTTGAGCGTGCAAGCGCCAAAGGCAGCGAAGCCTTTTACTGGATCGCCATACTCCTTGTGCGAGCGGCAGCAACCAATATTGCGGACTATTCGATAGACCATGCGCATCTCACCTACTTCGACGTTGTTACCACCTTGGTGGTCATCTTCATCGGAATTGTGATGCTACGACGTCGATCGACACTCGAACAAACAAAGGGCGCATTGCAAACAGACGGCTTTTATTGGCTGACCATGCTGATCGCGGGAACCCTTGGAACAGTAACTGCGGACGCAATTGGCCACTCCTTCAATTCAGTCAGGATTGGCGTCCCGATATCCGCGTCAATCGCAACGCTAGTACTGCTTCTGATCTTGATTGCGAGAGCACGCCTAATGAAGTTCGGTGCCACAAGCTACTGGGTGGCTGTCGCCGCCATCAGATGGTGGGGCACCAATGTCGGCGACATGTCGGCATTTTTTCTTTCGCTGATCCCAAGTGCTGCAATAAGCGGGTTTGCGCTCTCGGCCCTGTTGTCAGCTTCGGCCATCATTTCTTCATCCGCGACCAGGCGCCAGCTCGAAGAGCATTCGTAACACGTCCGCCATCGTCCGGATCGGCAGTGGGTGCCAGGATGGCACACGCCAAAATTACACTTGGGAGCTTACTCTAAAGATGGAAACAGTCTCGTCGAGGCGCGTCGCCTGTTCGTCGAGCGATTGCGCAGCGGCCGCCGCCTCTTCGACCAGCGCCGCATTCTGCTGTGTAACCTGATCGATCTGACCGATGGCAACGTTAACTTCCTCGATGCCATGACCCTGCAAATCCGACGCCGCAGCGATCTCCTCGACTATGCCTGCGACCCGGCGTATCGCCTGCTGCACCTCTGCGGTAGCGCGCCCCGCCTCTTGCGCCTGTTGCGAGCCCGCTTGAATCGTTGCTACTGATTGCTCGATTAGATCCTTAATCTCCTTCGCTGCAGACGAAGAACGTTGCGCAAGACTGCGCACCTCCGCCGCGACAACCGCGAAGCCCCGCCCTTGTTCGCCCGCACGCGCCGCCTCAACCGCCGCATTCAGCGCGAGAATGTTGGTCTGGAAGGCGACTCCTTCGATCATCGATATGATTTCCGCGATCCGTGAGGAGCTCGACGCGATTTCATTCATCGTGTCGACCATCCGTTCAACCGCCCTATTTCCTTCATCAGAAATTCGCGTCGTGCTGATAGCAAGCGCGTTGGCCTGCCGCGCGGCGTCGGCGTTTTGCTGCACTGTTGCCGTGAGCTCGCCGAGATTGCTGGCCGTTTGTTGCAGCGACGCGGCCTGCTGTTCGGTACGCGAAGACAAATCGAGGTTGCCGGCGGCAATCTGTTTCGACGCCACACCGACCGCATCGCTCGATGAACGCACCTCGGCGACAACGCCGGCCATCTGCTCAAGCAGGCTGTTCAATGCCGTTGCCGTGTGACCGATCTCGTCCATTCGCACAACGCTTGCGCGCTGCGAAAGATCCAGTGACTGGCTGACCCGCTGAAGCGTTTCCTGCATCTGACGCATACCCAGGCTGATAAGCGCATAGAGGCGGCTCCCCAGCACCCCGGTCACCACGAGTGCCGCGCCTGCAACGGCGAGCATCAGGCCGAATGCAAATCGGTACGCATTCGCGTTTTCTTCGCGCACGAGGTTACCGCGAGCGATGTCCTCGCTCAGATGCTCGTGCAACCCATCGTTCAGCGCCAGCGCAGCGTTATGAACGGCGCCGCCGTCGTGAAGCATTGCGAGGGCGCCATCGCGCTCGCCCACCTGCATCTTCTCGAAGAACGCTTGACGGGCGTCGCGATACGCGGTCATGCGGGTACGATCCGCTTCGAACAGTTTTCGATCGGCGTCGTCGGAGACTTCGTGAGCCAACGCGCGAGCAATCACGTCGTCAAACTGACGGTCTGATTCGGCAATTTCCCGTTTCATGCCCGAGCGGCTGGCATCGTCGACGCCGTCGACCACATAGCGGTAAACGGCAAGCCGCATTGCGGCAACGTTATCAAGCGCGGCCGATATCGATTTCAGGCTCGGCACCGTGCGCGTCTCCAGCCCTTCGATACGCTGATAGGACGCGCGAAGTTGCATTAATCCGTAGCCGCTAACCACCGCCAGCGCGAGCAACGCGCCACCGAGTGTCATAGCGAGCCAGCGAACAATCGTCATGTTTTTCATTATTTTTGCGTTTCCTGCGATTGCGCGCGGTGGATCCCGAGAGCATCCGTGTATAACGGCTCACCGCGGACGATTATTCAGCGTTGCCGGCATCAAATTAATCAAAAGGCCCGATAGATAAAAGTTATGTGTTGCGCACGAGCTGGCGCTGCTGTGCCGCTATCAACTTAAACCAACCCGCCTCCACGATTCCCGCGGCAATTCCGGGGCAATTCAATCGGCAGCAGGTCTGCGGCAAGCGCTCATTCGCCAGCCGGTTTGGCAATGGCGTCCAGTTGATAGAGTTCCAGCTTGCGATATAGCGTGCTGCGCGAGACACCCAATGAGCGGGCCGCCTGGGCGAGATTGCCATGCGCATCCTGCACTGCCCGGACGATGGCCAAGCGCTCCGTTTCCTCCAGACTGCCCGATTGCTTGTGCGCAGGCAGTACAACGCCGGCGGTACCGGTTTCGTCGAGCAGTTCAGCAGGCAGCTCGTCGAGCGTCACCGCCTCTTCGTTGGACGTCAGGAGCAGATTTTCGATGACGTTGCGCATCTCCCTGACATTACCGGGCCATGAATAAGCGCGTAGCACCGTCATGATGTCGTCGCTTAGTCGCCGCTCGGGCACCGCGTGGCGTTGCGCGAGTCGCCGGTTGAAAAACGCGACGAGGAGATCGATATCGATGTCCCGTTCGCGCAGCGGCGGAATGCGGATACGCGTCACGCTGATGCGGTAGTAGAGATCACGTCGGAAGTGTCCCGAGTCGACCTCTTCGCGCAGATTGCGATTGGTCATTGCCAGCAGGCGCACGTCGACGCGCCGCGGCTGAGTGTCCCCTAGCCGGTAAATGACGCCCTCCTCCAGGGCGCGCAACAGGACCGGTTGAAGTTCGAGCGGCATCTCTCCGATTTCGTCGAGACATAGCGTGCCGCCGTGAGCCAGTTCGAATCGGCCGGGCCGCCCTTCGGCAGTCGCGCCCGTAAAGGCACCACGCACGTGGCCGAACAACTCGCTGGCGATCAGTTCTTTCGACGCGGCTCCGCAGTTGTACGCGACGAAAGGCCCACCTCCTCCTTCTTCGCCATGGATGGCGCGCGCGAAGAGTTCCTTGCCGACCCCGGTTTCGCCCTCGATCAGAACCGGAACACGCCTGCGGGCAAGCTGACGACCGCGGTTGATGGCGGCCAGCATTGCTGCACTTTGTCCCTGGATCTGCGCGAAGCAGCTGCGCTGCGGATCGGCCTCGCCACTGCGCTCGGCGATCCGGGCGTTGATGGGCTGCGATCGCACAGGAACAACGAGCATGGCACCGATCGTGTTGCCATCGACCACAACCGGATTGAGCCAGTCGGCATGCAAACCTTTGGGCAGATGTTGCGCCCAGTCCTCCACCGCGGAAGTCTCATCCATACCGGGGAAGCGTTCTCCGATGCTGACCGGCAATGGCACCCTGCCGGTGGTATGCACAAGCCGCCCGGCCCGATCGATCGCGATCATCCCGGTGGCATCGGATGACGACAGGCGCTGCAGACAGAACGCCAGCAGGCGCATATGCTCGCGAGCCGCCTGTTCGGCCAGCACCATTTCAATCTGACGCGCGGCCGTTACCGCCAAGGTGAGGTTGTTGATCTGATAGGTGGAAGGCGGCCCGGAAATGTCGAGCACGCCGAGAATCTTGCCGGTGCCAGGTTCGCAAATCGGCGCCGCCGCGCAACTCCACGACTTGATCCCTTCGCAGAAGTGCTCGGAGCCGTGGATATAGCTGGGCTGGCCGGTGGCGAGCGTGGTGCCGATGCCGTTGGTGCCGGCCTGGCCTTCACGCCAGTCGCCACCCATCGTCAAATGAATTTTTTCGCCGGCCGCCAAGGTACGCAAGTCTCCTGCGGCCTTGAGAATCACACCATCCTGATTGGTGAGCAGCAGGATCGAATGCGAATCCGCAAAGAGATCTGCGGTCACCGTGAAAAGACGATCAGACGCCGCCAGCAACTCCCGGTGCCGCCAGCGCAGCGCCTCGACTGCGTCGCCGTGAACCGCGAACGGTGCCGATCCCGCAGTGGGATTGACCCCGGATTGCAGACTGCGTCGCCAGGAGTCGATCAGCGCCGAAGGCGCGGACGTGGACGGCTCGCCCGCGAGAAAACGCTCCCATGCGAGCATCGTGACCCGGTCTGAGTGACGGTCGTTCGCACGCTGCGCGTTAGCCACTACCCGGCGCAGAGCGGCCTGATTGCCAAGACCCGACATGGTGCTGAGCTGCTGTCTCGTCACAACTCTCCTCCTATGCGATGGGTCAGCTCGGAACCTGCTCTGCGGCTGGCTTCGGCGTGACTCGCAAATATGTCGCGGCGTGCTTTTTTGCTCGACTGCCAGTCAAACCCAGCGACGCGATCGCTGATTAGTATATGCCTGCATCGCGATCCATTCAGGCTGGCAAGCCAGGAATCGCAACGCCGAACGTTTGCAGTATCAGCACGACATTGAACAATAAGACCACGAATGCCGCCAGTGTGGCGATCACCGCGATGAACGCGCGATTTCTGTAGATGCCCATCACGTCCTCGCGGCAGGTGAACCATAGCAACGCGGCCATCGGCAGCGGCAACGCGAGGCTTAATACAACCTGACTGAGGACGAGCGCCTGGGTCGCATTGACCCCAAGCGCCACCACGACGAAACTCGGCACCATCGTGACGGCCCGGCGCAACCATAACGGAATGCGAAAACCCACGAAGCCTTGCATGATCATCTGACCCGCCATCGTGCCGACCACGGAACTCGATATGCCCGAAGCGATCAGCGACAACAGAAAAATCCCTGCCGCCCCAATGCCTAATAGCGGCGCCAGCGTGTGATAGGCCGTTTCGATCTCCGCCACCTCGGGATGCCCGTGATGAAATGCACCTGCGGCCATGATTACCATCGCCATATTGATGAGACCGGCGATGGCCAATGCAATGACGACCTCGATATTCGAGAATTTCAGCAACTTTTCCCGCTCGCGCTCCGTTCTCGCGGGTGCTCGCCGTTGCGTTAGTCCGGAGTGCAGGAAAAGCGCGTGCGGCATCACCGTTGCACCCACGATTCCGACCGCAATCGTGAGCGCATTCGCGTCGGGCAATTGAGGGGAAAACGTATGGGCCAGAACACTCGGCCACGCGATCGGCGTGATGAACAATTCGGCAAGGTAGGACAACCCAATGATGCCGACGAGCGCTCCGATCGCCAGTTCAAGAGGACGGAAACCGGCGCTCTCGAACAACAGCAGGCCGTAAGTCACTACCGCCGTGACCGCCATACCGGCGAGCAAGGGCATATGAAACAGTAACGAGAGTCCGATCGCGCCGCCGAGAAATTCGGCCAGATCGGTTGCCATCGCGGCAATTTCGCTTACACCCCACATGATCAGCAAGACGGGTTTCGGAAACCGTTCGCGACATAGCTCCGCGAGGTTTCGCCCCGTGACGATGCCGAGCTTCGCCGAGAGCGCCTGAAACAGCATCGCCACAAGGTTTGCCAACAGCACCACCCAGAGCAACGCGTAACCGTATCTGGCGCCCGCCTGAATATTCGTCGCAAAGTTGCCCGGATCCATATAGGCAACAGAGACCACCACTGCCGGTCCTGCAAACGGCAGAAGCATCAGCGCGCCGCGGCGGCGGCCATCCAATACCTCTCTTACCGCAAGCGTTGTGCGCTCGGTTCTCGTCGCCGGTCTGGCTGCCTTACGAACGCGATCGTCCAAGCTGTGGCTCCTTGCTCACGAAAATGACAGGAGTGCCCGATTTACCGGGCAGGCATGGCATTCACGGCATCGCACTGCTGATTGCACCGACTATGCCTCGCAACAGCGGAGCGGCCGCCGTGCCCATATCGGACATAATAATCAATGTACCGCAGAGTGTGATTGTCCACCCTGACGCGAGCTTGAGCAGGCGAATCGGGGACCGTGCACCGAGGTACCGAGCCGTCGTCGCGACGACATTGAATCGGGGAGCCGCGCCAATACCCATCGTTGTCTCCGTGTCTATTGATGGCCGCCCGAAACACGCCGACAGCGGCCGTTTTTTTGCCGGTCCTCGACCCGAAGACCGGTTGTAGGGGCACTATTTCCGGCCGAGCAATTCGGCGCCGGCGCCAAGCGCCGGTCCAGCGGTCGGATCGATCATGTCCGGCTTTTTGGCAACCAGTGTCTGGGTGGTCAGGATCAAACCGGCGACCGATGCAGCGTTGCGTACCGCGCTATAACTGACCTTGACCGGATCGATGATGCCCGCCTCCATCAGGTTGACGAACTTGCCCGTGCGGGCGTCGAGACCCACGCCCGGTTTCGCACGCACCGCCTCGGACACGATCGCCGCGCCGTCAAGGCCGCAATTGGTCGCGATGTGATAGAGCGGTTTCGTCAGCACGCGCTGCAGCAATCTGGCACCCTGTTGCACACTGCCGTGGGTCCGCGCAATCACGCCTTCGAGTTCCGCGGACACGCGCAGCAGCGCCATCCCGCCGCCTGGCACGATGCCCTCGGCAATCGCCGCGCGTGCCGCATTGATTGCATCCTCGATCAGGTGAAGCCGGCGCTTCTGTTCGACCGGCGTGGCGCCGCCGGCGAGGATCATCGCGGTACCGCCGGACAGCTTGGCGAGGCGCACCTGAAATTTGTCGCGTTCGACATTCTCCGGGGCCATCTCATACTGACGCGCGACCTGCTGACGGCGTGCGGCAACAGCAGCCGGATCGCCGCCGCCAGCGGTAATGATGGTCTGGTTAGACGAGATGCGCACCTGCCGTGCGCTGCCAAGATCGCGCAGTTCCGTGGTTTCGAGCTTGCCGCCCAGATCACGGGCGATCACCCGCCCGCCTGTGACGATAGCGATATCCTCGAGCATGGCCTTGCGCCAATGCCCGTACTCCGGCGGATGAATCGCCGCCACCGGCACCCCGCCATTGTCCCGCCACGCCAGCAGGGCCATGACACAGGCGGGGGCGACCTCCTCCGCAATGATCAGCAGCGGGCGTTTGCTGTGTGCGGCAAGCGCCTGTAGCGCCGCCACTTCCTCTGCCGACTGTAGCCGCTGATCGGTCATCAGAATGAGCGGATTGTCGAGCACCACCTGCATTCGTTCGATGTCCGTGACCATATGGTGAGAGAGGTAGCCGCGATCGAACGCCATCCCATCCACCACTTCAAGACGGGTTTCGACCGTCGTGCCGTACTCGACATCGACGATGCCATCCGGCCCCACCCGCTCGAGCGCTTCGGCCACCATCGCGCCGGTGACCTCGTCATTGGCGGCGACCACCGCCACGGCGCGCACCTCTTCGCTCCCGCGCAACGGTGTCGCTGCCCGCCTGAGCGCCGCGATCACCTCGTCTACCGCGATCTCCAGCCCCTGAACCAGTTCAACGGGGTTGGCGCCGTCCGCGAGACTGGTGAGACCCTCCTGGACCAATGCATCGGCCAGCACGGTGGCCGTGGTGGTGCCGTCGCCGGCGACTTCATTGGTCTGCTTCGAGACTTCGCGCACCACCTGCGCGCCGATATTTTCGAACGGATCTTCCAGCTCGATCTCGTTGGCGATGCTCACACCATCGCGCGAGATGATCGGCGTGCCAATCGGACGGTCGATGATCGCATTCATTCCGCGAGGCCCGAGCGTGCCTCTTACCGCTTTGGCCAGTTTGGCGACACCGCGGCCGAGCGCCATGCGGGCCTCGTCGTCGTGCAGCATGATATTCGGCATGATTCATCTCCTCCTGTTGGAATATTCTGGATTGCTACATTTCAAACCGATTCCGCGGTGTTGCCGAATTACGCGAGCCTGACAGCGCTCTTCCAATCGCCGAGCGGCACGAAATGCACAGGCTTGATCTCGACTTGCGGAGCGGCTGCGGCTGCGTCCGCCTCGCCGTACCGCGCCGCCAGCAAGCCGCGACACAACGCACTGTTGAATTCCGCATTGACGCCGACCCGCCGTAAGGCGCGCAAGTAGGCGCCAAGCCCGTCCGCATCGAGCAACGCACCGTGACTGTCGACGAAAGCTGCTTCGTCGGCCTGCGCAGCGTCAATGGCACAGCCTCTGACGACGAAGCGCCGCGCCAGGTAGCGTTCCACGAGTCGCCGGCTTGCGGAATCATCAGGCAAACCAGCGAGTTCCGCCACGCTCATGCGCACGAGCCGCGCAGGTTCAAGGCCCCGTTCGAGCAGCGACGTCAGGAGCGCTTCCTGTCGCCGCTGAAAAGCCTTGACCATGAAGGTCCGGCGGATGTCCTCGAGTTCACCGCTGGCCTCAGCGCCGAAGGTGTCCTGGAATGACCGCCCGGCCGCCACGCCGCGGTTGATCTCGTCGGCGTACATATGTTCGCCGACTCCGATCGTCACCTTCGTCACCCACGGTAAGCCCGCGACAGCAATGCGCATGTCGTCGGCCATCAGGAAGGCGAAGTTGGCGGCGCACCAGTACGTCGGCAGCCGGAAGCCAATCTGCACGCCGCCGCCGGCGTCCACCTCCACGCGGGTGACGAAACCCAGCTCGGTCACCGATTCGTCGAGTTCGGGATCGGCGACCGATGCGAGTTGCGCCCACACCTCGGCGGCCCGATCGACGGCGGCCGTTGCAGCTTTCGCGCTCGTGGCGGCCATGGTATTCATGCCCCGACCGCAGCCGGTTGCCGGACATCCTTCAGCAACTTCTTCTGCGCCTCGACGTCAATACCGTACAACCGCGCCGCGTTGAGCCCGAGAATCTTCTTTTTCGCCGTCAGCGACAGTTGCACGCCGGTTTCCTTGCTGACGGACTCCGGCAATTCGAAAGCCATGAACTTCTCGATCAGCCACTTGGGCGACCAGATACCGTAGTCGCTGCCGTAAAGGATCTTGTCTTCGCCGATCCAGAACAGCAGCTCCGAAATCACATGCGCGAAGTACTCCGGACGCGTGTGAATGAACGGCAACACCACCGCAAGACCGCCGTAGACGTTCGTCTCCTGGGTCGCGATCCAGCAGAAATCGTCCAGACGCGGCAGGCCGCAGTGCTCAACAATGAAGTTCAGGTTCTGGAAGCTGGTCGCCACATCGTCGACATCGGCAACGTCAAAAGCGTCGCGATTCAGCGGCAGGATCGTCGGCCCCTTATGGACGTGGATATTCTTGATGCCCAGCTTCTCGCAACGCTCGAGGTACTTCTGCACGCTCGGGTCCGACAGCTTGTAGCCCTTGCTGTCACCGCGCCACTCCGCCGTGTAGAGCTTGACGCCCTTGATCCCATACGTCTCGGACAGCTCGTCCAGATAGTCGAGTCCGGCCTCGCCGTCGCGCGGGTCGAACGCGCCGTTGACGATGAAACGGTGCGGATGCTTTTTCTTCAGCTCATAATTTTTCTCAGTCGTGTTGAATCCGTTCTTGTAAAAGTCCGTCAGGTAAGTCGGCTGGCAGATTGCCATGTCGTCGTAACCTTTGACAAACAGGTCGTCATACATGACTTCCGGGCCGTAGTTGTCGAACTTCTCCTTCGGCCACAAATACTCCTTGGGACTCAGGTTCGAGTGATACGCGTAAAAGCAATCGATGAACTGCTGGCCATGCACGTTCTTCAAGTTGGCCTTGCTGCCGTCCCATAGATGGACGTGTCCGTCGATGATGAAAATGTCTTCACCGTCCGTGGTTCGATACATGGCATGTGTCTCCGTGGTTGTTGCGAGAGGCGGCCACCCGTCAGAGTGGCCGGACGCCTCATCAGATAGCGGGCTGCACGATCACTCGTAGGCCATCGCGTCGTCCATGTTGCCGAACAGCACGACGGTCTCGTCATCGACCATCACCATCCGCCCATAGTGAGTCGAGGTGGATATCTCGAACAGATGCGGGGTCATCTCCCGGCCTAGTGCTTCGCTGATCTCGCCCATTTTGAATTCGATCTTGCCCTGCCCATCGATCCGGATCATGGCGGGCAGATAGGTCACCGTGATGCCGGGCTTATGGGTCATCAATTCGGCGATAGCACGAGCCTCGACGCTGTCGTTCATCGTGACGCCGCACTGATGGGAAATGGTCTGTTCGAAGCGAACATCTTTCATCGACTTGAAAATGTTGTCGTTGTGCACTGACATTGCGTACTCCTCTTCGCGGTTGGGTTGTGCGGTTAGCTTGCCCGGTCAGATCAACTGGGCAAGCAACCCGTCAGGCCTGGAGTGTCAGCGGAAAGTGGACGCCAATCTCTCTGGCGATCATCTCCGCCCGCTCGATCGAGCTGCTCAGGCAGTCATTGAACTGCGCCGTCTTCACATGCGGAATCGACCAGATCGGCTGCAGGTGCTTCGCGGCCGAAGCAGCAAGCGCACCGTGCTTCTCCAGCCACTCGCCGAACAGCTTCCGATTGGCCTCGCCGTGCCTCGGATCGTTGGCCAGCATGTGAAACAGTTCAACGGCATTGGCCAGATTGCGCTCGTAGTCCCCCTCCGCTGCGGACACGACCGTGGGCGTCAGGAAGTCGTTCTGCGAAGCGGCGACCTGCATGATGAAACCGCTGCGGAACAGGTCCGCCACCATCGGCTCGAACACGACATTCACCGCAAAGTACTTTTCGAGGAAGTCGGTGGCGCCGCCGATAGCCTCGACCGCGCGACGCGTTTCCTGCCAGATAGGATCGTTCAGCCAATGCTCCTTGCCGGCATCAAGATCCATATTCGCCAGGTCTAGTGCGATCTCACCCAGGTAGAGCGTCAGGTCCTGAGCGAAGCGCAGCTTGTAGGAGGCGTTGGTCAGGATCGCGCTATTGATCATCTGCGTGTAGCCGTAGCGCTGAGCGTGCATGGCGGCGGTGCCGAGACCGAACTCCGCATGTTTGTACGCGCCAAGATGCTGCTCCAGCACCTTGACCCAGGTCTTATCGAAGCGCTTCACCGCGCCCGAGCGCCGCGCGTTGTTGACGGCGCCCGTGATCATGCCGACGATCGTCGACTGACGCTGGTAGTGCGTGCGTTCCCACTCCTCGTCGACCGCGCGGAATTTATGCCAGTCCGTGCTTTTCACTGCCGTCCAGGTTTCCGAATAGGTCGGCGTACCATCTGCGAACGCGAGAATCCAGTCCTGAAGCAGATAGCGCTTCGGGTCCGGCTGGACGTCGACGGTCATGTCCTCGTAGTGGGTCGCCTTGCGTCCCTTCGGTTCGAAGTAGTTGTACTTGCGGCTCTCCGAGCCCGCAAACTGGGCCGCGCCGGCTGCGCCTGACTTCGTCGGTGCGACTTCCTGTAGCGACGTGCTCATGTTGCTCCTCCTTCCTCTTTCGGTTATCGGACTTTCGATCTGGCGCGATGCCTTGGCTTCCGTCAGCGAATAGCCTGGGTAAACTTGTCGAAATAGAGCCGCTCGGGCGCAACGCCCGCCATCTGCAGGACCGGCATCACTGCGTCGATCATCGGCGTCGGACCGCATGTATACGCGTCGATCTCACCGTCCAGCGATTCCTCACGCAATGCACGGCCTAGCACTTCGTGAATGAAGCCGGTCGCGCCGGTCCAGTCATCGCCCGGCTCGGCGTCGGAAAGCGCCGGAATAAAGCGGAAATCAGGCAGCCGATCCTCCAGTTCCGCGAAATCGTCGAGATAGAACAGATCGCGACGGCTGCGAGCGCCGTAGAAGAAACGAATCGGTCGTTCTTCGCCGCTTTGCACGTGATCGTTGAGGATCGACCACAGCGGCGACATCCCCGACCCTCCGCCTACCAGCACCAGCGGCCCCGGTTGGTCCTCACGCCGGAAACACGTGCCGTACGGTCCCTTCGCCACCAGCCTGTCGCCCGGCTTCAGACCGCCGTCCAGTTGCGACGAGAAGGCGCCGTTCGGATACTTCTTGATGATGAATTCGAGCTTTCTCTCGCCGTTTGGCGTGCTCGCCATCGAGAACGATCGGGTAATGCCGAGGCCCGGAATCGTCAGGTCCACATACTGACCCGCCCAGAAGCGCAGCGGCCGGGACAACTCCACCTCCAGCAGCCTGATGTCATGCGTCAGTGCGGTGATCTTCGTTAGCGTTGCGTCGTATTCACTCACGGCTATCGAACGGCGCATGAGGTCTTCGTCGTAGTTCAGCAGTTCGACCGTCAGATCGCTGAAGGCGAGTGTCCTGCACAACAGGATGTGATTGGTTTCGCGCTCGTAGTCAGGCAAAGCGAAGGTCGAATACTTCTTCATTTCGACATCGCCCTCGATCAGCAAAGACTTGCAACTGCTGCACTGCCCCTCCTTGCAACCGTGCATCACCGAGATACCCTGGCGAAAAGCGGCATCGAGCACGGTCTCGCCTTCCTCAACCGTCATCTCCACGCCGACCGGTTCGAATCGCACGGTATGAAGTACCTTGTCCTCTTCTGCATCCGGCATGTCGGCCCTCTTCTCTTGCGTGTCACTCATGTCCATGTCGCCCACCTCGCGCTTCTCGTTCGTCCGGGGCAGCCGCGCCGCTGCCGCCGGACGACATGACCTCGTCAGTTCACCGGATTGATCTTGAAACCGGCGCGATATTCGGCGATGTGCTTCTCGCGCTGTTCCGGTGTCATGTTGCGCAGCAGAACGATCGGGCTCTGGATCGTGTGGCCGCGAACATCGTCGAGCGTCCACATGTTCCTGTCGTCGAAACGCAGGTGCGGTTGAGGCACCAGTGTCTTGCCGTCACTGCGCACGAAACCGAGATCCTTGATGCAATCGGCCAGATCCCAGCCGTGGTAGCACTCCTCCCATTCGCGGCGTCCGCTGAAGCGGCCCATTGCCGGAGTCGGCCGCCCCTCGTATTCCGAGGCGAACGCCACCTTGTGAGTCCAGCGGCACAATTCAGAGCAGTACGTGTAGAGCTGACCATCGACCTCGTCGACCACGAAGTCTTCACGGATCAGGCAAGGCACCAGACAGCTCCAGCAGCGGTGCGGATACACATAGCCGTTCTCCTGGTCGAACAGCATGTTGGTCTCGCCGGGCACGCTCTTTTTCGCGTACCACTTCCAGAAGTCGCCGAATTCGGCGTACCAGCCCGGGTACTTGTGCTCGAACCACTCAAAGTCTTTTTCGGTCTGCGCTTCGATGCGCCAGAAGTTGACCGGCCAGCCCACGGCAAAGAACTGCGCGACCTTGTGGACATAGTTCTGTTTGACGATGCGATCCCAGGCGGCGGCGACATCGTCGTGATGGATCTTGATACCGTACTTTTCCAGCGGAAGCATGTAGGTACGGTAGTAATCCTCATAGATCCACCGGTGCCACAGCTCGGCATACGATTCCTTGTTCTTGTCGCGATCCGCGGTGCCGTATTCGATGAACGTACCGATTGCCGCATCGACGATCGCGTGGTTTTGCCAGAAGGCGTAGCGCAGGTCGCGCTCGAGCAGCAGGTGGTTGTCCGGGTCGTTGATGATCGACATCACCAGCGAATGGCCGTTGCCGATGTGCCGGCTTTCATCGGACTGCACCGAAAGAAACACCGTCGGCAGCGCATAGTCGCCGTTGCGTGCCGCTTCCGACGGCATGGCGACGAACAGCGTATTGGTAAACGCCGTTTCAGCGACCACCTGCAGAAACACGTTGGCCGCGGTGACTGCATCGCCGGTGAGGAAGCCTTCTGCAAACTGACGGCCGATGGTGGTGGCGTAGCATTTGCCGAATGCCGCCTCGGTAATATCGAATCCGGCTGGGTCGATATAGTTCTCCATGTACCACTTCTTCAGATTCATCTGGATCGTCGAGTGCCGGAACTCGTCGACCATCTGCATCGTGAAGCCGGTTCGCAGCTCTTCGCCGGGCGCGAGCCGTCCAAGCATCGCCATCGAACGTGCCGCCGAGATTTCCGGGAACGGGATGATCGCAAGGAACAGCTTCATCCACTCGACCCAGCGCGGCTCGACATTGCGGAACATGTCGCCGCGCAACGCCGCGTCGAGCGCGCCATAGACACGGTTATCCTTTTCCTCCTGCATCGGAAAATAGGAGCGCAGCACCTGCTTCATCGGGTCACGCGGCGCCTTGCTGATCTTGTAGTCAGTCGGGAAGGTCATCGCTTCCTGGACGTAACTGGGTGTCCAGCCGAGATCGGCGACGCGACGGGCCGCCTCGCCGATACTGATCCCTCGCTGCGAGGTGATCTTGTTTAGCGTTAATCCATCAGACATTGGGCTCTCCTTGTTCCATTTCACGATAACCGTCGTACGGCGACGCTTCGGGGCAGGGCTGGCCAGTGCCGCGGCCAGAGTCAACAACGCGGGTGTAGTCGCACGCGCTAGCGAAGATTGGCGGGAGCAATGCTGAAGGACGTATGTCCAGATTCGTTCTTCATGAACGTGTCTCCTGCCATTTCTGTTTTGCGCTTCGGGACTGCAACGCTTTCCTTGTGACTTGCCCTAATAGAGCGACAAGCGTGCCAGGCAACGTTGGCTCAGCGTTGATGAGGCTGAGCCGTGCAAACAGGTCTTTGTGAAGCCATCAGCGCAAGTGTTCTGTTGTGTTATGCGACATTCGCGTTTGATGGACCTGTCCGATATTGGGACATATCCCCTGCCGATTAAATAATCTGGTGTACTGATCTAACTTCTTGAATGACGGCATGAGGAACCGCAAAAATTCAGATGCGAACCGCTACTACAGGCCAATCCCCCCGTGACTTTCGCCCTTATAGATCACGCTGGGAGAGTTATTAGCAGGCGGCTTGCCCTCGGCGACAAAGCGCGCGGCGAGGATCATCGCGCCCATGGCGAAATCTTTGCCATAGGCCGCGATCATTGCGTCTGCGAGCGAACCTAAGCGCTCGAAGAACTGGTCCTTGGACGGGTATTGCTCATTCATAGCTGCCTCCTTCCTCGCATGTGATGAATCTCGTTACAGGCTCATCCCGGACTTCTGAAGCGGAACAGCAGGTCCGGCAAGAACACGAACGCAAGCTCGCCAGCCTCCGTGCCCAACGCTAAGCGTGCGCCGTCAGGAGACCATGCAACAGTGCTGACCGGACTGCTGCCGGAATGCTTGACGACCAGAACATCGCCGCTGCCCGGCTGGCACAGCAGCACCGCGCCGCTGTGGTAACCCACCGCGATCAGCGGATGCGTGGGATGGCAGGCGACCTGGCTGACCGGCGTCTTGCCGGCCACGCCGCATTCGTGCGGCTGGTCATCGCCGCCGGGCGGATCGAAGCGCCAGCAGACGGGCCGCAGACCACCGCTCGTTGCAAGAAACCGGCTGTCCGCGGAAAAAGATAGCGATCGAGGTTGTCCCGGGTACCCGCCCATTTCGATGTCGCCACCGTCGGAGAGCCGCCAGCCGTGCAGCGCGTTTTCTTCCATACCGCTCACCAGATAGCGGCCGTCAGGGCTCCACGCGACGGTGCGGTGATAACCGGGCCACGCCAGATGGCGTTGGTCAAGGGTGTCAGCGGACCATAAGGTGACTCCGCCTTGATGCGAGATCGCCAATTGCGTGCCGACAGGGTCGAAAGCGAGGGCAGTCGCCGAACCGGGCAACGTCAGGCTGCCGGGCTTCGTCCCCAGCAAGTGAACCCGGCGGCCGCTTGCATACGCACGGCCGCCTGCAGGACTCGCGGCGACCAGGTCGATCCACTCGCCGGCCAGGTCCGCCAGGACTTCGCTGGCGCCATCGACGTTCAGGTGAACGAGGCGACCGTCGTCACCGCCGCTGAGAAATCCTCCTGCAGGGTCGGCGGCCAGCCCAACGCAGGTACCCTCGTGGACGCTAAAGCACGCCAGTGGCGTGGGCGGCGCTTGCGCCTGCACGAACTCGACACCGCCGCTCTCGCGCGGCGTGAGCCGCGGCCCGCCTTCCCATGTGCCGGTTGCGAGCGCCAGCGTGCCGTCACCCAGCGCGAAGCCGGCGTATAGCCCGGTGACGTCCCAGACGGCCGCAACAACGGGCGCCTCCGCCACCCAACGCGCGCCGAGCAACTCGATCAGCGGTGGGGGCGCATTCATGAGTCGATCTCACAGTGTCGAATGCTCTCGCGCAAGCCGCGCCGATCGAGATTGCGCCCGATGAACACCAGCCGGCTATCCCGATGTTCGTCCACTCGCCAGGGTCGGTCGAAGTCCGTGTCCATCGTCATGTGTACGCCCTGGAAGACGAAGCGGCCCTCCGATCCGGCCAGGTCGACGATGCCTTTCGCCCGCAGCAGATCCTGGCCTTGCTCAACCACCAGTTGCTGCAGCCAGGAGAGGAAGCGGGTGCGCTCGAGCGGCTTGTCGACGCGCAACGACACGCTGTCTATGTCGTGACTGTGCCGTCCGCGATGCATGGAAGCGCGAGAATCAGCGCGAGAGTCGAGGGGAACATAGCGATAGCTGCGGTCGCCACGCGGCAACGCGCTACCCTCCTCTTGCGACGGGGCGAGACGCATACGCTTGAGATCGAACGCGCCGCGA
Organism: Paraburkholderia aspalathi; assembly: GCF_900116445.1. GTDB lineage: Bacteria > Pseudomonadota > Gammaproteobacteria > Burkholderiales > Burkholderiaceae > Paraburkholderia > Paraburkholderia aspalathi. The sequence goes on along the minus strand of NZ_FPBH01000001.1, from coordinate 224,234 downwards.
TCGAGCAGCGTAGCGAGTGGCACCGCACATCTGACACTGGGCAGCAGTTCCGCGGCCGGGTTGATGCGCCGGATTTCCTCCTGTATCGCCGCGAGCCCGGCCATGTCGACCAGATCGGTCTTGTTGAGCAACACGATGTCCGCTTGTGCGAGTTGCTCCGCCGCCTCGCGACTGTCGGAGAGGCGCGCTTGCAGGTGGCAGGCATCGGCGACGCAAATCACGCTGTCGAGGCGCGTGTGCTGCCGGATGAGATCGTCGATAAAGAAAGTCTGTACCACGGGTGCGGGGTCCGCCAAACCGGATGTTTCGATCAGGATTCCATCGAAACCGCCCTTGCGTCTGACGAGTCCAGACACCACGCGAATCAGGTCGCCCCGCACCTTGCAGCAGATACAGCCGTTATTCAGCTCGACGACTTCGTCTTCAGCGCCCACGACGAGATCGCCGTCGATACCGATTGCGCCGAATTCATTGACGATCACCGCATAGCGCCGGCCATGCTGCTCACGCAGAATGCGATTAAGCAGTGTCGTCTTACCCGCGCCGAGAAAACCGGTGAGAACAGTGACCGGGATTCGATTCATTGCCAGCCTCCCCGGTTCGCGCCCGGAAGCATCGCGTCGAGATTGACCAACTCGTCTTCGAGCCGGATGCGCTCGGATTCGATCGCCTGCAACGCGCGTTCGGCGTCACTCAGCCGTTCACGCAATTGCGCGATGTTCCGCGTGCCATCGGGCGAGACGCCGTCGCGCTTCTCACATGCCAGCGCGCACGCCAACTCGATCTCGGCGCCCGCGCGCCGGCTCTCGCCGCGCAAGTGGTGGGAGTTAACCTCAGTCAGTGCGATGACCAGTCGCATGCGCTCAAAGAGCCGCATTGCGTCTTGCTGCGCCACGGTGTTCTCCCTTCAGGCCGAAGCCGATCCGCTACGGAATCAGCACCGCACGGCCCTTGATCTTGCCGTGGTGCAAGTCTTTGAGCGCCTGGTTCGCGTCGCTCAAGCGGTATTCCCGGGTCGCCAGATGAACCAGTCCACGGTCGGCGAGCGCCATCAATTCGACCAGCTCGGGATAGGTGCCGACCAGATTGCCGACAATCGTTTTCTCGCTGGTGATCATGTCGATGGTCGGCAACTCGATCTTCCCGCCATAGCCGACGATGTAATAGAACCCGGCGTTGCGCGTCATGGCGAGTCCCTTGGCAATCGCATCGCCTTCGCCGACAAAATCGATGACTGCCTCCGCGCCGTTGCCGCCAGTCAACTCAAGCACGCTCTCGACTTCGTTTCCATCGCCCTTGACGGTATGGTGCGCGCCGCATTCCTTCGCAAGCTGCAGCGCGGTCTCGGACCGATCGACCACGATGATTTCCGCCGCGCATAGGGCGTTCAATACCTGAATGCCGATGTGACCCAGGCCGCCCGCGCCGATCACGACCGCAAACTGGCCGGGAAGCAGGTGGCGCGACGCCTTCTTTGCAGCGCGATACGCCGTGAGTCCGGCGTCGGTATAAGGTGCGACGTCTTTGGGCGCGAGCGACTTCGGTAGCTGAATCAGCGAGCGTTCGCCGGTCAGCAGGTACTGGGCATAGCCGCCATTCGCGTTGATGCCGGGAAACCGGCTGTCGGTCGCGTGCATATCGTCGCCACGGCGGCATGCAAGACAATGGCCGCTTGTCACCAGCGGATGGCAGATCACAGGATCACCCACCTTCACGCTTTCGACGCCGCGTCCGACCGCTTCGACCCAGCCGGCATTCTCGTGGCCCATGATGTAGGGCAAAGCCACGTCGACCTTGCTGCGCCATATGCCTTCAACAACATGAAGATCGGTGCGGCAGACACCGGCGCCTCCGATACGGACGATCACGTCGGTGGGGCGTTCGATTTTCGGATCCGCGAATTCTTCGTAGCGCACGAATTCGTCGCGGGACAATGACTCGTCGTACTGATGCAGCACTGCGGCTTTCACGTTTCGCCTCCTCCAATCGTTGTGTTTCGAGTTCGAGCAGGTGGCCGGCCACTGCAAGACTCGCCTCGGACGCTTGCGACTTTTTTGTAGCTTTCTGAGCAAGCCCTATGCCAATGATCCTGAATTCACCAGGCGTGGGCGCGGTCTACACGATGGACAAGGCGCGATTGATACGCACGGAACTCAACGCCAGTCGTGGCCGGCCCGTGCTGTCGCAAAATCGGACATATGGTTAGAGACAGACTGCCGGGTCTGTTTCAAAATGGGACATATCGCTTTTGATGAAGTGTGCGATTTTTCGAGGCATAGCGCGGCGAGTATGTTCAGCCACCAGCCGCTCGTCATGAATTCGTCGAAATCCAACTCAGTGTCCGAACATCAGTGAGTAGCGGCGCTCGGTCTGCAGCGACTTGACGTCGGCGTTCAACTTTCGGAGTGCTGATGCTGTCCGGCAAAGGCAAAAAATCCTACCGCGCTTTGCCCGCACCACCCCAATTGAAACCAGAACCGAACTGCAGCGCCGGCGCCCACTTCACGCATGCCTGAAAACTCAACGCAGCGCCGCCGACGGCAAACAGAACCGGAATCAAAAAGTCTTGGCTCACACGGGTAAATTCAAAAACGAGCACCACCGCCGTAATCGGCATCTGCATCGAAGCAGCCAGAAACGCCGTCGCGCCGACAACGGCAAACGCGCCTGAAGAAGCGCCCGGCCAGAACAGACTCCACGCGCCACCGAGCACGATCGCCAACAACGCGCCATTCGCAAGCCCAGGCGTCAACAAGCCGCCTTCGGCACCCGCACGCAAACTACTCGCTGTGATCACCACCTTCAGCACCAGCAGCATCGCCGCGAGCGCCATCGTCAGGTTGCCATCGAACGCCAGTCCCGCAGGCCCTTTGCCATTGCCGAGCAACTGCGGAAAGTGCATCGCCAGCACGCCGATGATGGCGAAGTTCAACAACGACAACACGGGCAAACGCCAATCCTTGGGCGCCTCTGCGCGCGCGCGTTTCGTGAGTTCCGTAAAGCCCCACGCCGCAGCACCGAAAATCGGACCGCACACGACGGACCAGACGACGAGCGAGGTACTCACCGTCAACGACGGCACGAGATACTGATGCTCGTTGCCCAGACCGAATTGCGCGACCAGCGCCGCGACGGCCGATGTCACCGCAGCAGGCACCACAGCTTTCCAGCCAAACGTGCCCAACAGCACCTCGAGCACGAACACCGCGCCGCCGAGCGGCACGTTGTACACAGCGGCCAGACCCGCGCCCGCACCGCACGCAACCATGATCCGGCTCTGCTCGACCGATAAGCCCGCGCGGTGGGAAAGCCAGCCGGCCAGCGCCGAACCGATCTCGCGCGGCGCGACTTCGCGTCCGAGCGGCGAGCCGAGCGCCACCGTCACGATCTGCAGCAACGCATGCACGGTGGTGCTCAACACAGGCATACGTGGATCGTCGGATTTGACGGCCTGGCGAATGCTCACGAGCGGCCGCCCGAAGCGATACAGCAACCACCAGCCGAACCCGGCCACCAGTCCGCACATCATCAGGACGAGTACACGCCGCTCAGGCGATGCATCGGTGACACCTTCCAGGAAACTCTCGCTGCTGATTGCGTGCGTCACGCTGTAGCCGTATGCGAGGTGCTGAATACCGTGCAGCAGCAAGGCGAGCAACATGCCGCCGAAACCGGCCCCGATCCCCGTCAGCAACGTGACGACGGCCAGTGCAGCAAGTGGATTGCGCGCGCGGCGCCGTGACTCCGAAGTGATTGATTTGGCTGACATGATGCGTCGACAGAGGCGGAATTAATGGGATAGCGATCATCTTATTCCGCGTCGCAACATGAATCAAATTGCTTTTTCTACTCGACTGATGCGTCATGCGCATAGGTCAAACGCACCCACATCCTCGTGTGCCCTCAGTTCATCGACACGAAAAACATCGACACCACACAAGCGACGCCGACGAACCACACCAGCGAGCGAAGCGGCGCCAGATTCGCCACATACAAAACCCCGTGCAGCACGCGCGCGACGACAAACGTAATCGCCAGCCAGTTGATCCACGGGCTCGAACCCGACCCGCCTGCCTGCCCTGCGACGACGATCGCTGCGGTGAACATCGCCAATGCTTCCCACGCGTTCTGATGCGCAGCGTGAGCACGCGCACGCCAGCCTTGGAGGCCCGCGAGATAGGTGCGCGGCGCGAATGCCGCGAGCCGCTGTTATACCCGCCAGAATCCGCTGTCGCCAACCTGAATCCCGCGAGCGCCGCCTCTACAGACGCTCGAAACGAGGCAGTCAGATTGACCGGTTTACCCGGCTCGTAAACGCGAAGAAAAGCGCCAAAAATACATTACAAATAACAAACAATTCATCAAACGTGATTAATACAATAATTACATTAAGCCAACATTCGCCATGCGTTGAGATTCGCACCGGAATTCGCTCCAGGGATTAATACGGATAAACGCGGCATCTACCATGCAAGCGTTTAACGCTCGGCGTACACTCGCTCGAAGCCCGCGCTACGGGTCGCACGGGGCTGCAGAGCCACCCGTCGTCAAACACGGGTTATTGGAGACTCAGGAGAACAATCAATGAGCTGGACACGGGAACAGAGAAACGTCACGATCGCCGCCTATCTGGGCTGGACTCTCGACGCATTCGATTTCTTTCTAATGGTGTTCGTATTGAAAGATATCGCGGCGGAATTCAATACAAAAATCCCGACGGTTGCCTTCGGCATTATGCTGACCCTGATAATGCGTCCGGTCGGCGCATTGATTTTCGGCTGGCTCGCTGACAAGTACGGTCGCCGTCCGACGCTGATGGTCAACATCGCGTGCTTCTCCCTGCTGGAATTGCTGTCCGGCTTCTCGCCTAACCTGACCACCCTGCTCGTGCTGCGCGCCTTGTTCGGTATCGCGATGGGCGGCGAATGGGGCGTGGGTGGCGCACTGACGATGGAAACCGTGCCGCCCAAGTCGCGCGGCATCGTCTCGGGTCTGCTGCAGGCCGGCTATCCGAGCGGCTACCTGCTCGCTTCCGTCGTGTTCGGCGTCTTCTATCAATACATCGGCTGGCGCGGCATGTTCTTCGTCGGCGTGCTGCCGGCGTTGCTCGTGCTGTACGTGCGAGCACACGTGCCGGAGTCGCCGGCCTTCAAGACGCTCGAGAAGAAAGTGCGCCCGGGTCTCGTCGCCACGTTGAAGCAGAACATCGGCCTGTCGCTCTATGCGATCGTGCTGATGACCGCGTTCAACTTCTTCTCGCACGGTTCACAGGATCTGTATCCGACCTTCCTGCGCGTGCAGCATGGATTCGACGCGCACACGGTGTCGTGGATCACGATCACGCTGAACATCGGCGCGATTTGCGGCGGCCTGTTCTTTGGCTGGTTCTCGGAGAAGATCGGCCGCAAGCGCGCAATCTTCATCGCCGCCCTGATCGCGTTGCCGGTGTTGCCGCTGTGGGCCTTCTCCACCACGCCTGTGCTGCTCGCAGCCGGCGCGTTCCTGATGCAGATCTCCGTACAAGGCGCATGGGGCGTGATTCCAGTGCACCTGAACGAAATCTCGCCCGATGAAATTCGCGCGACGTTCCCGGGTCTCGTGTACCAGCTCGGCAATCTGATCGCGTCGGTGAACGGCCCGCTGCAGGCGAGCGCCGCCGAAGCGCACGGCAACAACTACGCGCTGATCATGGCCATTGTGATCGGTATCGTGGCGGTGGTGATCGCCGCGCTGATTCCGTTCAGCCGCGAGCGCCGCGGCATCGACATGACACAATCGGCGAAAGAGGTCGCGGCGAGCACCTAGGGAAGCCGCCTCGCGGCACAGCTTTAAGCGTTCGAACTAAACAGCTATTTCGCCGGCGCGTTATCGGGCACAATAGCGACAAAGACGGCTCGAACCGTCATAAAGCAGCATAAGCAGCACTGCAGGCGCCGGGTAAACGCAAAGCAGGATCACGCGAACCCGGCGCCAGAAAACAAACGCAAGGCCAAACACAGGTAGCAAGCAATACGAGGCCGTTCCGATTTCGATCGGAACGGCCTTTTTTATTTCCGCGCGGTTTGACGGGCCCGCGCACATTGGAAAAACGGACCTTCGTCAGGTCTTCTAGAGGAGTTAGTCCACACCGAGCCCTTGATCGCAGTCCCGATCCTTCTTTATCCTGAAAAAAACGGCTGTTTCAAATAGTCATTTGAATCGCTTGTTTGCGGGCCGGATGCCCGGCAACTGGGAGACGCAAAATGGCAGTTCGCACAACAGGCCGGCATGCCGGCGACACGAAGTCCCGCATCCTCGACGCCGCCGAAACACTTTTCATCGAATGCGGCTATGAGGCCATGTCCCTGCGCCAGATTACTTCGCGGGCCGAAGTGAATCTCGCGGCAGTCAACTACCACTTCGGCAGTAAGGAATCGCTGATTCACTCGATGCTGTCGCGCCGGCTCGACCGGCTCAACCAGGAGCGGCTCAAGCTGCTCGATCGCTTCGACCAGATGCTCGGCGCGCGTCTGACCTGCGAGCACGTGCTTGGCGCCATGTTCATTCCGGCGCTGCGGCTGTCGCGCGATCCGCGCGTCGGTGGCAAGGCGTTTCTGCGTTTGCTGGGGCGCGCCTACACGGATCCATCGTCGTTCATTCGCGACTTTCTGAATGCGCACTACGAATCCGTGGCGATACGCTTTTTCGATGCGTTCCAGCGTGCGCTGCCGCATCTGCCGCGTGAAGAACTCGGCTGGCGTCTGCACTTCGCAATCGGCGCGCTGTCCGGGGTGCTGGCCGGCACCGATACCGACAGCCTGATCTCGGAGTTCTCGCAGGGCAAGTCGATGAACGACCTGCAACTGATCGCACGTCTTGCTTCGCTCATGGTCGCCGCGTTGAAAGCGCCTCTGCCCGACGGCTCGCAACTGGCCACGTTCGCAGCCGTGCTGGGCGACGCCACGGAAGGAGGCGCCGAAGGTCTGACGGAAGGCGCGAATCCTGCTGCACGTACGCAGCAGGCGTCGTGCGGGTTTGAATCGTCGGCACCAGCAGTCTCGGACGGTGAGCATCGCGGTGGCAGCGTGGAGGCGAGTTCGTTCCAGCCCGCGTTGCACGGCACGGCTTGAACCGAACGACGCGGGCGGCGCCGCGATGGGCCGTCCGCGTGCAAAAACATGAATGAATACCGCATATCCGAGCAGCACGTCTAAGTCCCGCACCTAAACAACGTCACACTGTCGAATTGAAAAAACGACACGAAAAACGCAGCAGGGGCGCAACGCAAAAGCGTCCTGAGCACGCGACGTAGCAGCAACATCGCCAGTAGAAGATCAATAGAACGCGAGCCGTCCGCGACCCGTGGATGCGTCCGCACGCACCATCGAAACAGGAGGAAACGTCATGCCGTGGTTCATCCTAGTGTTAGTCATTGCCGCTCTCGCGCTCGTCTACATTCAGGCGCGCGCCTCATGGTGGCTTGCCTTCATGATCGTCTGGGTGGCTGCCGCGCATGTCAGCGGAGCAGCGGGGCCGGTGGCGACAACCTTGCTCGCGATCGTCTTCGTCCTCCCCGCCCTCGTCCTTACGATCAAACCGCTGCGCCGTACGGGGCTCACGAAACCCGTGCTCGACATTTTCCGCAAGATCCTGCCGGAGATGTCGCCGACCGAGCGTGACGCCATCGAAGCCGGCACCGTCTGGTGGGACGCCCAACTGTTCTCCGGACGCCCGCATTGGGACACGCTGCTCGGCTACGGGCCAGCCACGCTCTCCGCCGAAGAACAAGCGTTTCTCGATGTCGAATGCGAGCAACTCTGCGATCTCGCGAACGACTGGGAAACCAGCATGGTGTGGCAGGACCTGTCGCCGGAAACCTGGCAGTACATCAAGGAGCGCGGCTTTCTGGGCATGATCATTCCGAAGCAGTACGGCGGCAAGCAGTTCTCCGCCTACGCGCATTCGCAGGTCATCATGAAGCTCTCCACGCGTTGCTCGGCCGCCGCCGTTTCGGTGATGGTGCCGAACTCGCTCGGCCCGGCTGAGTTGCTGATGCACTACGGCACCGAAGAGCAGAAGAACCACTATCTGCCGCGCCTCGCTCGCGGCGACGATATCCCCTGCTTCGCGTTGACGAGCCCTTACGCGGGTTCCGATGCCGCGGCGATTCCCGATGTCGGCATCGTCTGCAAGGGTACGTTCGAAGGTCGCGAAACGCTGGGTTTTCGCGTCACGTGGGACAAGCGCTACATCACGCTCGGACCGATCGCGACCGTGCTCGGCCTCGCGTTCCGCGCGCTCGATCCGGACCATCTGCTCGGCTCGGAAGAAGAGCCCGGCATCACCTGCGCGCTGATTCCGACCGACCATCCGGGCGTCAACATCGGCCGCCGCCACTGGCCGCTTAATGCCGTTTTCCAGAACGGTCCGAACTCGGGCAAGGACGTCTTCATTCCGCTCGACTGGGTGATCGGCGGCCGCGCGCAAGTCGGCAACGGCTGGCGCATGCTGATGGAGTGTCTCGCCGCGGGCCGCGCGATTTCGCTGCCGTCGTCGAATGTGGGCATGGCGAAGATCGCCGTGCGCGGCACCGGCGCCTATGCCGCGATTCGCCGCCAGTTCCGCACGCCCGTCGGCAAGTTCGAGGGCGTGCAGGAAGCGCTCGGCCGCATGGGCGGCAATCTCTACGTGATGGACGCCGCGCGCCGCCTGTCGGCGCATGCGGTGGACCTCGGCGAAAAACCCTCAGTGATTTCGGCGATCGCGAAGTATCACATCACCGAACGCGCCCGCATGGTCATCAACGACGGCATGGACGTCGCCGCCGGCAAGGGCATCTGCATGGGACCGTCGAACTTCCTCGCGCGCGCGTATCAGCAGGTGCCGATTGCGATCACCGTAGAAGGCGCGAACATTCTCACCCGTTGCCTGATCATCTTCGGCCAGGGAGCGATTCGCTGTCATCCGTATGTGCTGAAGGAAATGGAGGCCACGCGTGAAACCGATCGCAGCAAGGCGCTGCGCGATTTCGATGCGGCCTTCTTCGGCCACGTGAGCTTCACGCTCTCCAATGTGGTGCGCAGTTTCGTTTATGGCGTCACGGGCGGCGCCTTCATCACCAAACCGCGCACGGCGTACGCCCCGCTGCTGTCGTACTATCGCGCGGCCACTCGCATCTCCACTGCATTCGCGTTGCTCGCCGATGTCTCCATGTTCGTGCTCGGCGGCGACCTGAAACGGCGCGAACGCATCTCCGGGCGCCTCGGCGATGTGCTTTCGCAGCTCTACCTGATCTCCGCAACGCTCAAACGTTTCGAAGACGAAGGCCGTCAGGAGGAAGATTTGCCGCTGGTGCGCTGGGGTGTCGAAGATTCGCTGTACAAGGCACAGCATGCGCTCGACGGCATACTCGCGAACTACCCGAACCGCCTCGCCGCGGGTCTCGTGCGCGTGCTGGCGTTTCCGTTCGGACTGCCGCATCGTGAGCCGTCCGATCGCCTCGGCACCGAGATCGCGGAACTGATGCAAACGCCGGGCGCGGCACGCAACCGCCTCGTGTCCGACTCGTACGTGCCGCATCCGGATGTCGACGCGCTCGGCTACGGCGAGCTCGTATTCGAGCTGAACCCGCGCTTCACGGAGATCGACCAGAAACTGCGCGACGCGGTCAAACAAGGCCTGCTCGAACCGATGCCGCAGAGCCTGCCGCAACTGGCCGCGTGGACCGAGACGGCGCAACAGAAAGGCCTGATCGACGCCGACGATCGCCGCGTGCTCGAGGACTATGCGCGGTATGGCGCGCAAGTCGTGAAGGTCGACGACTTCCCGGCCGACTTCGACATGCTCGCCAATTTGCAAAAGCGCAAGGACGCGCTCGAAAAAGCGCTGGAACTCGCGGCCTGAGCACCTTGAAAAAACATCCAGGCGGGGCACCCCCAGATGCCCCAAACTGGGTGCACACTGACACACGTTTGAAGTCCGCGATGGGACTTCCTTCGGAGCGTGGCCAGCGGAGCAACCAATAATATGAACGACTCTTACCTGAACTTCGTCAATTCGCCATTCGGCGCGCGCCTCGCGCGCTCCTTAGGTTTACCGAAGCCCGAGGTGCTGCGCCGCTATCGTGCCGACCGTCCCGAGTTCGACGGACTGATCGCGATCGGCGCGGGCCGCGAACCGCATCTGCTCGACGCACTCGCGAATCTCGTGGCGAGCGTCGGCATGACCAGCGTGGCGCATGAAAGCGCGGGGCTATGGGTGCCGCTCGCGAATCGCCATGGTCTGATGACGGGCCGTTTCGAACCGGCGGAGTCCGGATCGCACGGCAAGCTCACCGCCCTGCTGTTCGATGCGAGCGGCATCGAAGACAGCAGCCAGCTCGAACCGCTGCACGGATTTTTCCACGACACGTTGCGCTCGCTCGGCAAGTGCGGCCGCATCGTTGTGCTGGGGCGGCCGCCGGAAGCTTGCGCAACGCCGCGCCAATGGACCGCGCAGCGCGCGCTCGAAGGCCTCACGCGTTCGCTAGGTAAGGAGGCGCGGCGCGGCATTACCGCAAATCTGGTCTACGTGGAGCAAGGCGCCGAGAACGGTATCGAAGCGACGTTGCGCTTCTTTCTATCACCGCGTTCCGCGTATGTGTCGGGCCAGGTGGTGCGCATCGGCGTTCGCGCCGGCGCCGATGCCTTGCCGGCGTTCGACTGGAATCAGCCGCTCGCGGGCCGGCGTGCTGTCGTGACCGGTGCGTCGCGCGGCATCGGCGCATCGATTGCGAGCGTGCTCGCCGCGGAAGGCGCGCATGTGATCGGCATCGACATTCCGTCGGCACGCGAGGCACTCGACTCGACCATGCGCCAGTTGAACGGCACCGCCCTCGCCTTCGACATCGCCGCGCCCGAAGCGCCCGCGCAGATAGCGGCGGCGCTCGACGAACAGGGGGTGGATATCGTCGTGCACAACGCGGGCATCACGAAAGACAAAACCATCGCGAAGATGACCGACGCCGCCTGGCAAAGCGTAATCGACATCAACCTGTCCGCGCAGGAGCGAATCGATGACGCCCTGCTCGCGGCAGGCATTCTGCGCGACGGTGGCCGCATCATCGGCGTGTCGTCAATTAGCGGCATTGCCGGCAATCTCGGCCAGACCAATTACGCCGCGTCGAAAGCCGGCGTGATCGGCCGCGTGCAAAGCATGGCGCCGCATCTGCGCGCACGCGGCATCACGATCAACGCGGTGGCGCCCGGCTTTATCGAAACGCAGATGACCGCGAAGATTCCGTTGACCATCCGCGAAGCCGGCCGCCGGATGAACTCGATGAGCCAGGGCGGCCAGCCGGTGGATGTCGCGCAGACCATCGCCTGGCTCGCGCATCCGGGATCGGCGGGCGTAAGCGGCCAGATCGTGCGTGTGTGCGGACAAAGCCTGATTGGAGCATGAGCATGGGTGAACCGGGTGATCCGTTCCGGGGTGGTCACGCAGCGGGCGCGGCCCGTCCGAAGACCGTCGTCATCGAGCAATTGCCCGCGCCGGCGAAGCTGTATGGCCGTGCGTTGTCCGGCATCGTCAAACGCGGCCGCGACACGCAACTGCCAGCGTTGCGCCTCGTACGTCCCGCGGTCGCCCTCGACCCCGGACCGATCTGGCGTTATTCGCGGGTCTGCGGCTTCATCCCCGAGCACGGCGTGCCGCTCACGTATCCGCATCTGCTGGCCTTCCCGCTGCATCTGCTGATGCTGACCGACCCGGCGTTTCCCTGGCCGGCGCTCGGCCTCGTGCATCTGGCAAACCATGTGCGGCTGCGCCGTCCGCTCACTTATAAGGACATGTTGCGCGTCGAGGTGGAATTCGGCGCGCTGCTGCGTCATGACAAGGGTCAGGCGTTCGTGCTGCATACCCGCATGTACCGTCGCGGCGAAGCGGTTTGGGATGGCGACAGCGTCTATCTGAAACGCGGCGTGCCGGCGAGCGGCAGTCCGCTCGATCCGCTGGAGCTCGGACCCGATACGCTTGAGCGCATCTCGCGCTGGCAACTGCCGCCGCAACTGGGCCGCGACTATGCGCGCGTGTCCGGCGACTACAACCCGATTCACCTCGCCGCGCTATCCGCGAAGGCGTTCGGCTTCCCGCGTGCGATTGCGCATGGCATGTGGACGCTGGCGCGCGCCGCCGCCGCGCTGCAACCGCCGAAACCGCTCGCCGAGGCTACGTTGAGTGCCGAATTCAAATTGCCGATGCTGCTGCCGGGCGAGGCGTCGTTGTGGAGCGCATCGCCCTCGCTGATCGAGCGCGACATCGAAGTACGCGACATTGCCGGAGAAAAACCGCATTTGCGCGGCCGCATGCAGTGGAAGTTGCTATGACGCACGCACTGGTATGCGCATGTTTTCGTCACAGTACGGGACTCGCCATTCGTCTCATTCGCACCGTTCAATAACCAGGGAACGACCCAAAGGAGCCAAGCATGTCAAACCCGCTGCCCGCCGTGCGCCGCGTCGCCATTATCGGCGGCAACCGGATTCCGTTTGCCCGCTCGAACACCGCTTACGCGACCGCGTCGAACCAGGACATGCTGACCTTCACGCTGCAAGGCCTGATCGACCGTTACAACCTGCACGGTGAACGTCTTGGCGAAGTGGCGGCAGGCGCCGTCATCAAGCATTCGCGCGACTTCAACCTGACGCGTGAATCCGTGCTGTCCACCACGCTCGCCAAGGAAACGCCTGCCTACGACGTGCAGCAGGCCTGCGGCACCGGGCTGGAAGCGGCCATTCTCGTCGCCAACAAGATCGCGCTCGGGCAGATCGAAGTGGGCATCGCGGGCGGCGTCGATACGACCTCCGATGCACCGATCGGCGTCAACGAGCGCATGCGCAAGATCCTGCTCGAAGCGAATCGCGGCAAGAGCACCGGCCAACGTGTCGGTGCGCTCGCCAAACTGCGGCCGGGCATGTTCTTCAAACCGCTTTTGCCGCGCAACGGCGAGCCGCGCACAGGGCTTTCGATGGGCGAACATTGCGAGCTGATGGCCAAGCGCTGGAACGTCTCGCGCGAAGCGCAGGACGTGCTCGCTTACGAGAGTCATCGCAAGCTCACCGATGCGTACGCGCGCGGCTTCGTCAACGATCTGATGACACCGTATCGTGGCCTTGCGCGCGACAACAATCTGCGTTCCGACCTGACGCTCGAGAAACTCTCCGGTCTGAAGCCGGTATTCGATCGCGACGCGGGCACGCTGACCGCCGGCAATTCGACACCGCTAACAGACGGCGCTTCCGCCGTGCTGCTCGCAAGCGAAGACTGGGCAGCCAAACATGGCCTGCCGGTGCTGGCGTATTTGAGCTGGTCCGAAACCGCCGCCGTCGACTTTTTCGACAAGAAGGAAGGCCTGCTGATGGCGCCCGCCTACGCCGTGCCGCGCATGCTGGCGCGTGCCGGCCTCACCTTGCAGGACTTCGACCTATACGAAATTCACGAAGCCTTCGCGGCGCAAGTGTTGTGCACGCTCGCGGCGTGGCAGGATGACGAGTATTGCCGCACGCAACTCGGTCTGCCCGGGCCGCTCGGCGCGATCGAACGGACAAAATTGAATGTGAATGGCAGCTCGCTCGCCACCGGCCATCCGTTTGCCGCCACGGGCGGCCGCATCGTCGCCGGACTCGCAAAGATGCTCGCGCAACTCGACAAGCCGGCCGGCACCGCGCGCGGACTGATTTCGATCTGCGCGGCGGGCGGCCAGGGCGTGGTGGCGATTCTGGAACGCTGAGCGTCGCGCGTGTTTCAACGAATACCTTATTTCGAAGGCTGCAGCAATGACCGCTTTGATTGCCGCCTTGATGACTTCAATGACTGGCTGCAAGACCAGCATACAAACCGATGAAGCGATTGCTTCAGGAGACGACCGATGACCCAGCCCACGCAAGTCCCGCTCTCGCCCGCCGCCGGATCCACACCGCTCGCGAATGCAGCGGACCCGGCGCCCAGTCAGGCAGCGAATCGCGCGCCCAACACCGACGGCATCTGGTACGCGTCCTATCCTGCTGACGTCCCGCATGAGATCGACGTCAACCAGTACGAATCGGTCGTGCAGTTCTTCGACGAATGCATCGCGAAGTTTCGCGAGCGCGTTGCGTATGTGAGCGTCGGCGCGAACATGACGTACGGCGAGCTCGGCCGTAAGGCGGCCGCGTTTGCCGCGTATCTGCAAAGCATCGGCGTGAAGCCCGGCGAACGTGTCGCGATCATGCTGCCGAATACGTTCCAGTATCCGGTCTCGCTGTTCGGCGTACTCAAGGCGGGCGGCGTGGTGGTCAACGTGAATCCGCTCTACACGGTGCGTGAACTCGCCCATCAATTGAAGGACAGCGGCGCGCAAACCATCATCGTGTTCGAGAACTTCGCGAAGACCGTCGAAGACGCGCTGCCCGGCACCAAAATACAGAACGTCATCGTGACGGGTCTCGGCGATCTGCTCGCCGACGGCCTGAATCTGAAGGGACGTCTACTCAATTTCATGCTGCGCCATGTGAAAAAGATGGTGCCGGAATACAAGTTGCCGAAAGCGGTGCCGTTGCTCGACGCGCTCTCGATCGGTTACACGCGGCCGCTGACGCCCGTGCGTCCCACGCACAACGACATCGCCTTCCTGCAATACACCGGCGGCACCACGGGCGTGGCCAAAGGCGCGATGCTCACGCACAGGAACATCATCGCCAACCTGCTGCAGGCGAAGGTCTGGTCCGAGGGGCAGTTGAGCGGCGACATCGAAACGGTGCTCACGCCACTGCCTCTCTATCACATCTATTCGCTGACGGTGAACGCGCTGATCTTCATGGGCCTCGGCGGACGCAACATCCTGATCGCCAATCCGCGCGACATGAAGCGCGTGATGATGATCATCCGTCACGAGAAATTTACCGGTATCACCGCGGTGAACACGCTCTACAACGCGTTCCTCGACAACGAAGAATTCTGCAAGCGCGACTTCTCGAACCTGAAACTCGCGATGGCCGGCGGCATGGCCACGCAGAAGTCGGTCGCCGATCGCTTCAAAGCGGTCACCGGCAAGCCGATCATCGAAGGCTATGGGCTGACCGAGTGCTCGCCGATCGTGTCGATGAATCCGGTGGACCTGACCAATCTGCGCGACTTCGAAGGCTCGATCGGTTTGCCCGCGCCGTCCACGCAAGTACGTTTCAGGAAAGACGACGGGTCGTGGGCAAACATCGGTGAAGCCGGCGAACTGTGCGTGAAGGGTCCGCAGGTAATGAAAGGCTACTGGAACCGTCCGGAAGAAACCGCCAAGGCGATCGACGATGACGGCTGGCTCGCTACCGGCGACATCGGCGTGATGGATTCGCGCGGCTTCATCCGCCTGATCGACCGGAAGAAAGACATGATCCTGGTGTCGGGCTTCAACGTCTATCCGAACGAAATCGAAGACGTGATCGCGATGCTTCCGGACGTGCGCGAAGTCGCCGCAATCGGCGTGCCCGATGAGGCGCAAGGCGAGCGCGTGAAGGTATTCATCGTCAAACGCAACCCGTCGCTGACCGCGGACCAGGTGATCGCCCACTGCCGCAAGAACCTGACAGGGTATAAGGTGCCGAAGCTCGTCGAATTCCGGGACGAGCTGCCGCAAACCAATGTCGGCAAGATTCTGCGCCGCGCGCTGCGCGACGAGGAACTCGCGAAGCAAAAACCTGCCTGACAGGCAAGGCGCCTGGCACCATGCCTTGCGCCATCCTTTCGGAGAGATTCATGAAGCACAGCATGTCCGCACGCTCACGCCGCTCGCCGGCCTTCATGCGCCTCGCCCGTTTTTCGTCGGAGACCGTCATGTTGGGTGCGTCTCTCGCCGCTTCATGGCGTGCGGTTTCGTTACGGGGACTTCTGATCGGCGCGCTGGTGGCCAGCGTCGCCGCTCTGGCAACGCCAGCGGCGTTCGCGCAGAACGACGACACGCCGCCCGCTCTCGACACCGCTAACGCCGTCAAGGCGCCCACCACGCCCTCCTCGCAGGTCGGCAAGCTCACGCTCGATCAGCAAGTCAAGTGGCTGCGCGCTGCGCAACAGAGCGGCGCCATGGAAAAACTCGACGACGCGCAACTGGTCGCCCTGTTCCAGTCGCTCGATCCGCTTGCGTTACCGCGCTACATCAAGGAAGGGCCAAACGGTTTTCCGTCATATGAGTTCACCATGTCGCGCTCGGAACGCATTCACGGCCAGTGGCCCGACAAGCCCGATCACATGCTGGTGCGTATCGCCCACGATCCGCTGCGAATCTACGCAAAGTGGCTGCCCGACGGCGCGCACGCCGGCCAGGAAATCATCTACGACGAGTCCAAACGCACCGACGAAATGTATGGTCACCTCGGCGGCATCATGAACGTGATGCCGCTGTGGACCTCGCTGACCGGTGCGCTCGCCCGTGCGCAATCGAACCACCAGGTGCGCGATCTCGGCACCGAGTACATTGCTGGCCAGTATCTCTCCGAAGGCAAGAAATACGTCGAGGCCGGCTTGCCGCGCTCGACTCAGGTGGAAGTGAAAATGATCGACGGCGTGCGCGTGGTCGCCTTCACCTTCGAAACGCCGAACGGCCAGCCGCAGTTCTATGCGAAGAAAGAAACGCTCGGGCTGGATCTGCGGCATCCGTATTTCCGCACCGTCGAGTCTTATGACAACGACGGCAAGATCTTCGAGAAGATCGTCTTCGAAAGCATCACGCCGAAAACGTTCGACGACTCCACCTTCGATCCAAAGAACAAGGCTTATAAGTTCTAGGGTTCTAGCGGATAAGGCGCGGCGTCAGCGCGAAAGCGACATGCGCGACGGGCCCCGCGCCCTGCTCGTAGCTGTGCTCGACCAGTTGGCCCACGCGGGTGGCAAGCTCCCTGAGCACGAAGTAATCGGATACGCGTGTGAGGCCGATCAGCGACGCTGGCGATTGCCCGGACGTCTGCCCGAATCGCAGTGCAAGTGTCGTGTACCAGAGTGCACCGATGTCGTCACCGGCTTCGAAGACGGGCAGTTTCATGTGTGCCACGTAGGCGGCGAATGCGGGGCCGCCGGCGAGCGTGGAATCGATCACGGCAAACGTATCGTGGCGAGCGGCTGCGTCAGCGAGCCACGGCCACACGCCCCCTGCCGCGGTCGAGAGCCATGCACCGGTCATCATGAAAGCGCGTCGGTCCATTTCCTGTTCACCTCACTCACTGACTCACTCGCCTCAGGTATAACCCCGCCGGTCGCGCCACGCTGCCGGCCAGATCCCCTGCTTGCCCGGCGCGAGAATGCCGTTCGGGTCGAGTGCGTCCTTGATCGTTTCCGAGAGCCGCAGCAACGCGCCGTCGTTGAAACTGTACTGCGCCGCCGCGAAATCCATATACGCGAGATGCGCGCGATATTCGCCGTAACCCGCCGCGCGCGCATCGCTCATCAGCGACCGCAATAGAGCACCCGCCTGCTCGACCTGATTCGCGTCGTCGCGGTCGAAGATCGCCGCGAAGATGTGATGCAGATGACGCACGCCCGCCGTAAAACCGCCGTAGTAATCGAAGCCATATTCCGCCGCGCGCATCTTGACCATCGAATATTGACGCAGCGCGTCGCGCCCGGTCGCTGGGCACACCGGCGCGAAGTCCACATGCGCGCCCGCGCCGCCGCGCCAGTCGAGCATGCGAAACGCGCTCATCGCGGGGATGCCGGCCAGGTTGCGGTCGCCGCCCGCGGTGGGTTGCGCATCGCCCTTATAACGGACCGCCGACAGTTTTGCCTGTGGCACGCGAGCAAACGCGCGCTGCACGATCGCATAACGCGCGTCGATTACTTCAGGCGTGCCGTATAGCGCGAAATGAAGATTCCAGCGGCCCACGTTCAGCTTGTCGAGCATGGCGGCCACCGCGCTTTCGGGCATCGCGCCTTTGCCTTCGTACCACTGCTGACGGGCCGACAGTCCCGCGGCCCTGCGCAAACCGCCTTCGATCACCGCGTTGTTGCGGATCGTTTCATCGAGCCGCAATGGCCGCAAAATATCGACGATCGTTTCGAGGTCCTCTTCATGCCGGAACTGGATTTCGCCGAGCAGATACGCGGGCGGCGCGGGCATTAGCCAGACACCGAGCTTGGTGACGATGCCGTAGTTCGATTGCATGAACATCGCATCGAAGGAAGGCCCAAAGCCCGGTTGATACAGTTGCCAAGCGGTGCCGATTTCGATTCCGCCCATCCCGGTTCGCAACACGTCGCCGTTGGCGAGCACCACTTCCATGCCGCACTGCGTCGCCGCGTGATCGCCGTACGCGGTATAGCCGAAGCCGCGCTCGAGCGTATTGCCGACCACGCTGCCCCAACCCGCAGCAGGCGGATCGACCCAGAGCTTGTAGCCCTTTTCGCGCAGATGCGCATAGAGATCGAAGTAGCTGACGCCCGGTTCGACCAACGCGTAGGCGAGCGTCTCGTTCACTTCGATGATGCGATTCATCCGCTGCAGATCGAGCACGACTGAACCCGCCAGTCGCGGTGCGGCGCCACCGTATGCGAAGTTGCGTCCGGTCGAGACTGTCCACAACGGAATGCGAAATTGATTGGCAATCCGCAACACTGCGCGAATCTCGTCGACCGATGCGGGCAACAGCGCGGCCGACGCGGAAAACGCTTCGCGCTCGCCGGGCGCGAACGGATCGAGGTAGGAGGCGAGCCCGGCGGCCGAGGTCACCACGTACGACTCGCCGACGATCGCGCGCCAGCCGGCGAGCGCGCGATCGAACCCGGCGGCGGAAACTTTCGGCGGCAAGCTACGCGTCAAGGCATCTCCTTTGCGGCGATACGTGTGTGCGGCGGCAAGCTAGCGGTGCATCCCGCCACCGCCGTGCGACATGCCATGCGACATGCCGCCCCACATGTGTGCCGACCCGCCGCCGTGCCAGCCACGCCCACCCATTCCGTACGATCCGTGCACATAATGCACGTGATCCATGTGATGAAAATGATGAAAACGGTCGACGAAAATGACCGACACGCCGCCAAACAACACCGGCGGCCCCCAGTACCACGGATCGTTGTAATACACCGGCGCCGGCGCCATAGCCTGTGCGGCGGCATCGTCTTCGACGATCTGCCAGCTGCCGTCAGGCTGCTGGCACGCGCGGCCGCTGACCTGCTGCATGACGCCGTCGATTTCCGCCTGGCCCACCACAAAACGGCAGGTCGACGTGTCAGTCGACGGCGCATTCGCATTCGCATCCGATTGCGCTTCGACCGGCGCCGCGTAAACGGCGCACAGGCACAGACACGCTACGCCGAAACGCAGCCGCGTGCCGAACTGATGAGAAGTAAGCATGATTTCGCTGCCTCGACGCGCCGGCGTTGCGACTCGCAAAAAGCGTGTCGACACCGTAAAGACCCCGTCGGTTTGCCTCGCACGAGACCCTGCCGTACCAGTGAGCTTGCAAGGAGGAACAGCATGATCCTGCATCGAGTAAACGTTGCGCCGCGCGACGCTATTCCGGCGGCGCACGCGAACGCACGGCGTTTCTGTTACCGCGTGTTGCAGCGGAATCCAATGGGGTGCTCGCCGTGCGCTCAGTGCTACTGCCAGGCCTCCGGCTTGCCGCCTAGCGCGCTGCATACTTCGATGGCAATCGAGCGCAGCTTGTCTTCCGAAATCGGCCCGGATAACGCGTAGCCCATGCGGTCGCTGACCCAGTAGAAGGTCCGGCGGTTACCGTCGCGGAACAGGCGGAACGCGGTTTCGTCGCGAGCAATTCCGGTGATGTACAACGTGAGGCGCGCGCCGCTGGTATTTTCGTACATGAACTGCGCGGCCGGTCCTGCTTCGCCGGGCAACAGACGCCCACCCACCAGCGAATAACCGTACTCCTGCAACGACGGCACCGACAGCGGCCGGTTCAGCCGTTTGGACAGCCAGTTGATCAGATGCTCTTCCTCGTTCGCGGCGACTTCGACCGGATGACGCCGCTCGGGCGTGTACACCGCGTAGGCGATATCGGCGCGTTCGGCAAAGCTCGGCGGCTGGCCGCCCAGACCGTTCCACGCGCCGCCTGTCAGACGCGGGGCGAGCGGCCCCAAGGCGAGCGCGATTCCCGCGCCGGCTGCGAGCCAGCACGCCGCGAGACCGACGCGCTGCCACCACGGCGTCGGCCGCCGCACCACGATGAAGGCCGGCTCGTCGTCCGCGTCGCTCTGTCCGACGCTTGGTCCGACGCTCTCGCTGCGTTCGCTGCGCTGCGGCGCACCACACAGCGCCTGCAGCGCCGCTTTTTGCGCGCGCCACGCCGCGACTCTGGCGGCAGCCTGCGGCTGCTGCGCCAGTTGCGCCTCGATCGCGGCGCGCTCCCCAGCCGGCAATTCTCCGTCGACAAACGCCGACAGCGCCCGCAGATCGGGCTCCTCAGGCAAGCTGGAATCGTGGTCGTTATTCATCACGGATTTCTCACTACTTTCAGCGGCGGGACTTTTCGCGCCAACCCCACAGCGCCCCCTTCAAGCGGCCCCTCCGTCATCAGCACGCGCATGTGTTCCCGCGCGCGCGACAGCCGCGACATCACCGTGCCGATCGGCACGCCGAGCGCTTTCGACGTTTCCTGATAAGACAGTTCCTCCACGCAAACGAGCAGCAGCACTTCTCGCTGCTCGACCGGCAGGCAATACAGCGCCCGCTGCAGATCACGCAACACCAGACCGTCGACCTCGCCATGCGGCGCTTCGAGATTGCGCCACGGCGCGCTTTCGTCGTCAACGGCAATTTCGCGGCGGCCGCGCAACTGATCGATGTAAAGATGCCGCAGAATCGTCAGGAGCCACGCACGCAGGTTGCTGTTCGGACGGAACGCCGACCAGCGCGCGAGCGCGCGCTCCGCCGTATCCTGCACGAGGTCGTCGGCCCAGGCGCGGTCTCCCGTCAGTGCGCGCGCGTAGCGGCGCAACTGCGGGAGCCACGAAATCACTTCCGCTTCGAAACTCACCCGGCGTGGCAATGCTCAGTAGCCACCGCCACTACTATTGTTACCGCTGGCGCCCGAAGCGCTGCCGTCAGTGGTGCAGCCGCTCGTTGCGAGCGAGCCGAGCGCGAGCGCCAGCAGCACGAAGGTGGCGGAAAGAATGCGGGATACTTTCATGGTCAGTCTCCTGATGAGCGCCCGGCCGGCGCCTGCGAACCGGGGATCCGATCGGCCACGTGCGAAATGCAACGCTGCCATGTCTGACATAACGTGGGCAGGCTGTGTTTTATTCCATGTGTAGCACCGGCACGAGCTATCTTTTTCCGCCGCCCCGTTCGGGCGCGCCGAACGGGGCCGATGAAGGCGCTATTCGTCGGCAGATTCGTAACTCAACGTTACAGCTAATAGTTATCAGATGCTTATGTCCGCGCAAGCCGTTATAGTGGACGCAGTTCGCCCGCCGACGCGTTCTGCCCCCACACAGGGTAGAATCGCGGCGAACAACCGTCTTTCTAACCTGAATTGTCCATGGCTTCCGCAGAATCGCATCCGCAAAACGACTTCATGAACGCTGCGCGCAAAGAACGAAAGCGCGTCGAGATCTATCTTGTCAACGGCATTCGCCTGACGGGGTGCATCGAGTCGTTCGATCAGTATCTGGTGATGCTGCGCACGCCTGTCGGCCTGCAAGGCATCTACAAGCGCGCGATCTCGACGATCCAGCTCGACACCGGCACACGTCCGGCGCCGCGCGCCGGTGGGCGGCCTTCGCACGGCGAGCACACCACGCGTGGCCCGCACGGTTCGCGTGAACCGCGCGATCACCGTGAGCCGCGGGAACCGCGCGAATCATATGGCGCGCCGTCTTCGGATCGCCCTGCGTCCGACCGTAGCAGCAGCACGTCCGACGGTCCGGTGGTCGTAACACGCCGCCGGCGTCTGTTCGGCACGGGCGGCGGCGACGGTGGCAACCATGGTGGCGGCAATCATGGTGGTAATGGTGGCACCGGCGGTGGCACCAGCGGCGGCAACGAATAAAGCGCCGTTTTGGCGGCCGGCTACTCCGACGGATAGCCGAGCCGCTGCAAGATTTTCTCTAGCCGCATCACCTGCAATTCCGTCAGCTCGAATCCGCATTTGACCGCCAGCACGCGGCGGCGCCAGTACACGGCGTCCAGCATGCGTAGCGCCGGTTGCCGTGTTGCCCAATCCAGATGTTCCAGTTCGGCTTCCACCACGTGTGACGCGTTGAAGCGCTGCGCGCGCGCCGGTTTTTTTCGGTCCATGTCGTTCGCTGCCTAGTTGTTCGCTGCTTCTGTTTGCTCCCCTCCCGAGCTTGAACGTTGCCCGTTCACGGTATGCCGTGGTTTTTTTGCCGGGCTGTTTGGCCGGCGGGTGCTTTTGTTGTCAGGCGACATTCGGAGAACGACTTGATGCGGGTTGGTTTTAAGTTTTGTTTTTTGCCTGGTGGTTTCTGGTTTCTGTTTTTTTGGGGTTTGAAGGAAATGCTTACGGTGAGAGGTTGTTCGGCTGATGCTCGGCCGGGGTTGCTTTGCGCTATGCTGGGTTGTTGAGTCTCTTCTCGTGGAGTACGTCATGACCAAGTCGAAGCAGCATGCAACTCATCCGAAGGAAGCGGTGCAGCCGCCCGCTCAGTCCGCCGATAGTCGGCTCGATGAGGCTCTCGAAGAAAGTTTTCCTGCTAGTGATCCGATTGCAGTTGATATGAGTGAGCCGCGGCACCCGGCTGTGGATGAAGTGCCTTCGGCGGGGAAGAAACGGCATTAGGTTTTGGGTTTTTCCTTCGCGGGGCGCGTGTTTTGGTGGGGCCCTGGGGTTTTGGGCTTTCCTTGATCTGTTATTGGTCTATTAGCGTTGCCCCTGTGCGGGGCGGCACTTACTTTCTTTGCCGCCGCAAAGAAAGATAAGCAAAGAAAGCGGCTAGAAGCCCCTGCTAAGTGGGCACCGTGGTCTGCTACGGGTAGTGGTGCGACTGGAATCCGTGTTCTCGCACACTCCGCGCTAGTGACAAAGGAGTCATCAGCTCCCACTCCGCACTGCGTGCGTCGCGGACGGGTTTGCATAGGAAACCAGGGGCGTGGGAATGTCTGTTCGTGTGGCGGGGGTGCTTCGGGAATGAGGCTTTTGGCTGCGGGGATAGATGACTTACGTTACTAGGCGGCTTGTACGTCTAGTTTTTTGTTCGGCTTGTGCGCCGTTTGTTCTCTCGATGGGGTGGGCGGCGCTTTCAAAGCCGCCTTGCCCGCCCATCTTCCGGTAGTCCCGCGGTCAATGCGACGGCAGGCCGGTTTCCAGTTGGCGCTGCAGTTCGCGGACCTGGCGTTGTGCGGCACGCAGTTGGTCTTGCGCGGCAGCCTTCTGCTGTGCCAGTGCCGTTGTTTCGGCGCGGGTTTGTTGCTGCTGGTTCGCAACAATCGTCTGCTGCTGATGCGCAACGTCGAGGTCGGCCTGCAAGCGGTTGGCTCGGTCCTGCGACAACGCGATCATCCGCTCCGTGAACGCCTTCTGCGCTTCCAGCTGCGTGCGGCGAATCTCGACGTCCGACAGTTGCAGCGTCTGACGCGCAAAATCCTTGTAGATCATGTCCGCACGCGTGGCGTCCTGCGTCTTGATGACGCGCCAGAAGTTCTTCTGCTGGAACAACGCCACGTAGTACGTCATCTCCTTGCCATAAAACAGCAAGCTCGCTCCATAGCTGCCGTTGTATGTCGTGCGCAATTCGCTCAGATCCGAACCCCGGATCATCTGCTGCAATTCCGCCACATTACCCGCTGCAGACTGCCTGGCTTCGTCCGGCGTCAAGGCGCTTGTCTGCGCCTGAGTGGACGGCAACGCCGTTGTCGTGCCCGGCTGGGAAACGACGCCAGCGCTCGACCCGCTATCCGGCAAAGCCTGAGCATTCACGCCCTGCACGGCCCCCATCGCGATGAATGCTGCCAGGGCAATCTGCCGTAGTTTCGACTTTCGGTCCATGTAAATCCTGCTTGAACAGTTTTTGTTTTAGTACAACCGTCTCATTATTACTCACTTTCGCGTGTTTCGGGCTCTTCATCAAAAATTTGGTACTTACGCATCTTCTCCCACAAAACCTTACGGCTGATCCCCAAATACAGGGCTGTGTCCTGCCGGCGCCAACCGTTTGCGTCGAGCGCGGCCAGCACGCGATTGCGCTCGGCCATGTCCCATTTGCTGCGATCCACCAGCACCTCAGCGGCGCTCTCCGCCGGCACCGGCTGGCTGGTGCGCGCAAGCGCGAGCAGCCGCTGCAGGCGCGCCGCGTCCCACGCGCCGATCTGACGCACCGTCACGCCGATCCGCTCGGCCAGGTTGCGCAGCTCGCGCACGTTGCCGGGGAAGTAGGTGTCGGCCACCGCGTCGGCGAGCCAGTACGGCAGGTCCGGCAACGCGGAAAGACGCTCGCTGCCGACGATCTGCGCAATGAACGCCTTGAAGATCGCAATCTTGTCGACCGCGCCCCGCTCTTCGAGGGACGGAATCTTCAACTCGATCACTGCAAGCCGATAGTAAAGATCGGCGCGGAAGGTGCCGTCCTTGACCAGTTGCGGTAAATGCTTGTTGGTTGCCGCCACCAGCCGGAAATCGAGCTTCACAGGCGTGGCCGAACCGATTCGCGTGACCGCGCTGTCTTCGAGCACGCGCAGGAGCTTGACCTGCTGGTAGAGCGGCAGATCACCGATTTCGTCGAGGAACAGCGTGCCGCCGTCGGACTGCTCGAAGTAGCCCTTGTGCGCGACCACCGCGCCGGTAAACGAACCTTTCGAGTGGCCGAAGAACAGCGATTCGAACAGACCGTCCGGAATCGCGCCGCAGTTCACCGCGACGAACGGCCCCTGGCCGTAGCGGGTATGTTTTTCGTGCAGCAGTTGCGCGATGCGCTCCTTGCCGACGCCGGTTTCGCCGTGCACCAGCACGCTCGTGTCGCAGTCGGCAAACGTGTCGACTTCGTGCAGCAGCGCCTGCATGCACTCCGAGTTGGCGATCATCGCATCCGACTCATGCGTCTTGGCGCTGTGCGCGCGCAATTGCAGCACCAGCTTCATGACCATGCCGCGCAATTCGGCGCAGGTGAAGTCGAGCGGGAGGATGTGCGAGTAGTCGGACGGGTAAGTCGCCGGATCATGGTCACGCGGCGCGGCGCCGACCCACACGACGGGAATGCCGTGCGCGGCCTGCCAGTCGCGCATGAGCAGCGCGCCGCTGTCGATCACCGACACGCTGATGATCGCGAGCGACGGCCGCAGCGCGGTCCGCTCAGGCGAGATCGCGATATCGTCCGCACGGATCACTTCGACGTCGAAGCTCGCCATGCAGCGCGCAACCCGGTCGACGATGTCGGCCTTGCCTTCCCAGACGTAGATATCGAGTTCCTCGATTTTGGGGTTGGTTCTCATCTTGTCTTGGTTACGCTAGTTGACCAGTTGCGAGACGCCGCATGTCAGCGACATGTTATGGAGCGTGGCGGTGCCGACCTGAACGCCCAGCAGTGAAAGCGTCGGAACAATAAGGGTGTTAAGCAGGCTAAATACGCCTTGAAGCACCGGCGTCAGGGCGGTCGTCACGAGCGAAAGAATCGGGGTAAGGAGACCGTTCAGAATGCTGCTACCCAAAACGCTGACGGACAACGCCGTCGGTAGCTGCTGAAACAACGTCGTGCTCAACGAGGCGAGATCGCTGCCGAGCGCGTTAGAGTTCACCGGGGGCGGAGTGACGTCGAAGCTGCCGGAAGAACCGTTGATCGTCACGGGCGTTGTTCCGGGCGAGATCTGATACGGCCCGAGGTTGTTCAATGTGATGGCGACGGCGGGGCTTCCCAGCAACGAGACGGACGCGACGTTGACGGTGCCGGAGCTGGAACTCGGGCAGGAGGCGTTCGCGCCCACACAAAGCGATGCGATGCCCGGCGTCACCTGGATCGTGGCCTGGGTAGCCGCCTTGGTGCTTTCGCAATTTACCGGATCCAGTGTCGCTGTGCCCGGCGCGACCGCCAGTGTTACCACTACCGGTGTACTGAGCACCGAGATTGTAGCGATACCTAGGTACAACGGCGGCAGCGGCGCCAGACTGAGGGCCAGGTTGACCACTGCCGTGCGCGCGATCGTGCGGGAGGTGGTGACGCCATTGACCGTAGTCGTCCCGCCCTCACCCACCGCCAGCGCCGGTGGATTCAGGATCTGCAGCGAAATATTGGCCAAGCCTGCCAAGCTAGCCGCCACATTGATCACCGGTGCATTGCCCTGCGAGCCGTCCGGACTGCGCTGCGCGATCTGCGCGGCGACCAGCAACGCGTCGAAGGCGTTGATGGTCGCGGTCGCCGCCGCATTGGGATTGGCGAGCCCAAGCGCGAGCAAACCCGGCGCGGACTTGCCGCCATCTCCCAAGGTGATGTTCTGACCGCCAGGAATCGCGACGGCCAGCGTCTGCAGAATCGCCGCATTGACGGTATCGCCACCGGCCTGCAACGCCTTGACCATCGCAACCATCAGCGTCTGGTAGCTCACCGTCGTGGCAAGCAGGCCCTGCATGTTTGCCGCGCCCAGCGCGACCATCAAATTCCCGAGCGAGACATGCGCCGTGGCGAGGCTCTGCATGTCTCCCACGCTGAGCGACACGCTCGTATTCAGCAACCCGCCGAGGATCGCGTTCAACAGCGCTGATTGTTGCGTATTGATCGTCGCGATGCCGGTGCCAAGCGAGAACGCGTCGATGTTCGATGCAAACGCGGTCGAAGTCGCAGTCACGGTGCGCGACGGTCCGAGGAATAAATATGGTACGACCTGGCTCGTCTGCACCTGCACGGCGTTGAGCGGATTGCCGGTCGTGCCGAAATAGGTATTGGAGCTCGTGTCCCAGCGTCCACAAGTCGTGTTGAGAATCGTCTTGGTGCCGTCGGCGGTGAAACCGTTGGACGCCGCATTCTGCTGCGCGGCCGCAGTCGCCGTCGTGCAGGCGCCCGATGTGCTGATGACCTGGACCGCAGCCATCGCAGCCAGATCCGCCGTACGTTGCAACTGCCTGCGCACGGCAAACACATTGCCGATGTCGATCGCACCGAGCGCTGCGATCGCGATGCTTAGCCAGATCACCGCCAGAACCGCGACCGCGCCGTGCTGGCGGCGAGCGCCAGGCATCGACGCGCCGCCGCGCCAGGCGCGTAGCGAGCGCCGATAGCGAGCGGCCACGGTAAAGGTCGAAGAATTGCGCATGTCAGTTCGAACCGATGCCAGGACCAGTTCCGCCGGTTGCGCCCATCGCGCCACCGCCGCTACCGCTGCCCGTACTCAGCGCCGACCCGTACAAGTCGGGAATCTTGCTCTTGAACGATTCCATGTAACGACGGTAGGCAAGCCCGGCTTCGGCGCCAAGCATCGGCAGCGCGGGTGCAGCTTCCGTGTTGCTGCTTTGCAGGTCGAGCCATGTGCGGGTCGAGTGGCCCACTTCGCTTGCCCGGACCGACGGCTGCGTGGCCTCTACCGGCTGGGCAGCGTCGTTTGTTTGCGCGAGCGCTGAAGCCGCCATGCCCATCGCCACACCGAAGCAAAGCACCGATGCCTTCCAACCCCGCTTCGTTGTTCTGTCATTCATCTCGATTCCCCTGATTTCCTGATCGGTCACTGAGCGCTCATTGCGCGAACCGCTGCAATAAACGCGGCGCCGGTTCGATACCCTGCGCGTTCGCGACCGTGCCGGTGCCTGCGCTCGCCTGCCCGAACTGTTGTTGTGGTTGCGCTCGCGACCCGTGTGTTTGCGCGCGTCCCGCTGCGGCTACCTTCGCCGCATCGCCGCGAATCGCCGCGCGCACGTCCGGCGTGAACTTCTGCTGGTTCATCACCGCCAGCGCCTGTGCCTGGTCGCCGTTGGCAAGCAGATAAAGCACCATGTTGCTGACGATCTTCGGATTGTTCTGATCGAGCTCGGCCGCCTTCATGAGCGGCACGCGCGCGCCGTTCACATCGCCGTCGCGCAGCTTCGCGTAGCCGAGATCCGACAAGGTCACGGCATCGGTCGGCGCGAGTTGCGCGGCCTGCTGCAGTTCCTGCGCAGCACGCGCAAAGTCACCGGCCGCGCCGGCGATCAGACCAAGCCCACGATAACCGCGCGTGGCGAGCGGCGTCTTCAGCAACTGGCCGTAGGCAGTCGCAGCGGCATCAGGTTGATCGGTCATCCGCAACGCGTCGGCGCGCAGCAAAATCGTGTCGGGGCTTACGCCGTACTGCTTTTCGTATGCGTCGATATGCGCGAGCGAGGCGAAGTAAAGTCCTTGCGACTGCATCTGATCGATCAGTCCGAGATACATGCCGGGCGTGTCCGGCGCGGGATCGCGATTGGCTTGCTGGGCCATCGCCGCACGCTCGGCCTGCGGCCCGACGCCGTAACCCACGACGTCTTTGGACGCGCACGCGCCAAGCAGGCACAACGCTGCCAACGCCACGCTACAACGTGTGGCACGGCGCGCGCTTTGAGCCGGGCGCGTCAGAAGTTCGAACGATAGACAGTGAGCCATTGCAAAATCCTTACCGATGCATCGTGCGCAACGAATGCTGGACAGCCAGCACGCCCGGTCCCGCTGTGACGATCATCAGCGCGGGCAATAATGTGATGATCATCACGCCGGTCATCTTCACGGCGAGACGGCCAATGCGTTCGCGCAGCATCGCCCGGCGCGATTCGCGCAGGCGGTCGCCGAACTGCTTGAGTGGTTCCTGAACAGCGCCGCCGTGCCGGTCGACCTGCACCAGCAGGCGCACGACTGCGCGCAAATCCTCGTTGTCGTAACTGGAAGCCAACCGGTTCAGCGACTGCTCGCGGGTGCGACCCGTCGCAAACTGGCGCTGCGCGATTTCCAGCTCGCTCGAGAGCACCGGCAGCATCGTGCGGAAATCGTTGACCATCACTTGCAAGCTCTGATCGAGCGACAAGCCCACGCCCTGCAGCAGGCGCAGCAGATCGACCAGCAGCGGCAATTCGTCGACCACCCCGAGCCGGCGCTTACCAGCTCGCCGCCTCAGGACGACCTTCGGCACCATGAAGCCTGCCATGATCGAAATGACCACCAGCATGACGTAGCGCGGACCGTCCAGAGAGCCGCGGGCGATGGCGCCGACCACCACCGGCAGCACCAGCGCGCCTGCCAGCCGCGCCACCAGAAACAGGCCGCGCGTGCGCGTGTCCACGAAGCCGCACTGCTCGAGCAAGCGGCGGTCTTCCTCGGCCACGACCTGGCGGCCGAACGGCGTGTCGAGCCAGCGAATCCCGGTATGCGCGAAGCGCTCGAGCAGTCCTTTCAAACCCTTGGGCCGCACGTTCCGCAAAGCCGCGTTCGAGGCGCTCTGAGCACCGTCCGCGCCACGTGCAGCCGCCGCGGCCGCGAGCGCCGCGGTTTGTAGTGCGCGTTCGTCGAGCGCGTGTCTAAGCGTGCGTTCGCTGCGCCGCACGGCGGCCACGCGCGCCAACACCAGGCCGGCAATCAACAGCAGTCCGAGCGCGGCCAGAGCCAGTGCGAGAGCAACGAATTGATCGACTTGCATCGTCATGTCCTCAGATTCGCGAGGCGATACAGCAGGTAGGCGCCCACCATCTGCAACGCGAATGCCAGATAGACGAGTTGCCGCCCGGTCGGATCGAACCACATCGACGCGAAATACTTAGGATTGGAGAGGATCAGAAAACCACCGATACCGATCGGCAACATTGCCAGAACCCACGATGACAGCCGCGTTTCGGCCGACATTGCGACGAGTTCGCGCTCGGCCTGTTCGAGATCGCGCATGAAAGACGCCATGCGGTCGAGCATCACGTCGGCACGCCCCCCGTACTTGACCGACAGACGCAGCACGGCGCCGACCAGTTCGAGTTCGCGCACGCCATAAATCAGCGCGACCTGAGACAATGCGCGATCGATTTCGACACCGGTACGCAGCATCCGCGACACATAGTCCAGACAATCCCGCAGTGGTGCCTCGGTGGTTTGCAACGCCGCCTGAAACGCAGCGGGCACGCTATTGCCGAGCGTAATCAGACGCACGATACCGTCGAGGAACAGCGGCAATTGACGCACGATCTGTTGACGACGCTTGTTCGCGCGCATCGTCAACATAAAATAGATGAACATCGCGCACGCAATCAGCGTCGCACCGGCGGCGAGCACGCCGCCCACCAGCATGGCCCAGGCGCACAGCACCAGCACGATTGCGCCAGCAATCGCGGTAGGACCCTTGGCACTGGCAATGCCCGCGCGAACCATCGCATGTTGGACCATAAAGCGCACGCGCGCTCGAAGGTAGCGCCCTCGCACGAGCCAGCCCGCATCAGCCGGTGGCGCTTGCGGTGCGATCGCGGCAGACGCCGCGGCGGCACGCGCGGGCGCAGCGCGCGGACCGCCGCCCGCCCCCACGCCGGCCGGCATGGCCACCGCCATACGGCTATCGATATAGCGCTCAGTGCTCGCCTGGTCTTTGCGTTGCGCGCCGCGTTGCCATAGCAACAACGCGAGCGCCGCGCATAGCAGCGCGAGCGCCGCGAAGACCAGTACCGCACTAGACATTGAAGCCTCCACCGAAGCCGCCACCGCCGCCTCCAAAGCCACCGCCACCGAAACCGCCACCGCCGCCGAAGCCCGCGTTGCCAAACCCGCTCTGCGCCTCGCCACCGCCCAATGCCTGGCGGAAACGCGCCAGTTTCGGCGAATGCGGATGAATGCCCAGCGACACCCAGTTATCGAGTTCGTCGCCCTCTGCAGTTGCGACCGGCTCGTAGCGATACAGCTCCTGAGTCGCGATGATGTTGTCCGACAGACCCGTGACTTCCGTGATCGACAGAATCCGCCGGCGCCCATTCGAAAGCCGGCCGATCTGCACGATGAAGTCGATCGCATTGGCGATCTGCCGGCGCAAGCTCGACTCCGTGCCCTGGAAGCCCGCGAACCCGGCCAGCATTTCGAGGCGGTACAGACATTCACGCGGCGAACTGGCGTGCACGGTGCCCATCGAACCGTCGTGGCCGGTGTTCATCGCCTGCAGCATTTCGAGCACCTCGCCGCCGCGCACTTCGCCGACGATGATGCGGTCCGGCCGCATCCGCAAGGTGTTGCGCAGCAGGTCGCGAATCGTCACGACGCCCGCGCCGTCAAAGCCGCCTGGACGGCTTTCGAGCCGCACCACATGCGGGTGGTTCAGCGACAGTTCAGCCGTGTCCTCGATCGTCACGACCCGCTCTGGCTCGGGGATGTGGAACGCCAGCGCATTGAGCAGCGAGGTCTTGCCCGAGCTCGTACCGCCCGACACGAGCACGTTGCAGCGCGCGGCGACCGCCGCTTCGAGCAGCGCGCCGATCTCCGGGCTGTAGGTGCCGTTAGCGAGCAGGTCCTCGGGACGCATCGGATCTTTGCGGAACTTCCGGATCGAGACGATCGGCCCGTCGATCGACAACGGTTCGATCACCACGTTCACCCGCCCACCGTTCGGCAGGCGCGCGTCGACCATCGGATTCGATTCGTCCAGACGCCGTCCGATCGGCGCGAGAATGCGCCGCACGATGCGCAGCAGATGCGCATTGTCGGCAAAGCGCACCTGAATCTTGGTCAGGATGCCGTGACGCGACACGTAGACGTCGTTGTAGCCGTTGATCAGAATATCCTCGACGGCCGGATCGGCGAGCAAGTCCTCGATCGGGCCGAAGCCCGCCAGTTCCTTAGTCAGCGCCTCGGCGATCAACCGCACTTCACTCTCGTTGATCGGTATCCGGCGCAGCCGTACAAAGCTGTCCATCTCCAGATCGACGAACTGGTTGATCGCGTTACGCGACCAGCGGCCGAACTCGGAGCCGAGTTCTTCGATACGCGTCAGCAGATGTTCGTGCGCAGCGTTCTTGATGTCCTGGAACTGCTGGCTATGCGCGAACGAAGGCGCGTCGTCGGCAAATTCGATTTCTTTTGCCATCGTCTATGACCGCTTGTAAGTGGTTGGAATGAAGCGCTTGAGCACGCCGAGCGCCGATTTGCTGCGTGCTTGCGCGGCCCCGCGCGCAGCGCCGCCGAGCCGTTCGATCAAAGGTTCGAGTGCGCGCACATACGGATCGCGCGCCGCGACATCGGCCAGCAGGTGTCCCTGGTTGACCGCCTGGCCGAGCGAGATGCGCCGCTCAGGCAAGGTGGCGAGCAACGGAATATCCAGACGCTGCGCGATCTGCGCGGCGGCGAGACCGAGGTCGGCGTCGAATTTGTTGACGATCAGCTGCACGTTCGCCGTATCCACGCCCTCTTCGCGCAACGCGTCGAGCACGCTGACCGCCGAAACGATCGAGGCGACACCCTGATCGCACAGCAGCCAGGTTTCGTCGGCGGCCTGCACGACGTGAGAGATGAACTCACTGTTGGTAAAGCCACCGAGATCGACGATCTGCTGATCGAAAAACGCGCGCAGCCGGTTCAACAAACCGATCGACGAGGAATACGACACCTCGCGCATGTCAGCGAGATTCGGCGGCAGCGTGGTGAGCGCGAGACCGCTGGAGTGGTGCGACAGTGCGGTGTGCACGAAGGTCTGATCAAAGCGGCGCAGGTTGCGTACGGCTTCGACGAAATTGAATTCGCTGCGCGTATTCAGGAGCAAGGAACCGTCGCCGGCCGGCAGGCCGAGATCGAGCAACGCAGTTTGCCGACCTTGCGCGACATCGCGCCGTTGCAGCATCACCGAGAGATTGGCGGCCAGCGTGCTCACACCCATTCCGACACGCGCACCTAGCAGCGCAATGACGTTGCCATGACGGCTGACCGGTTCGACGAGGTTGTCCAGAACCTGGCGCGTAATGCGCAACGCGTCTTCGGCGGGCGCGGACAGGTCGATGAAATCGCGCACGCCGGCACGCAGCGCAGCCAACGCGCTTTCGGGTTCAGCGAGCGAACCGAGCGCGACGATCTGCATGCCGGGATAAGCCGTGCGTACCGTGCTCGCCGCGGCACTCGCCGCCGCGGCGCGGCCACCGGAAAAGTCGACAAACACCAGTGACGGATTCAGCGCGGCAATGCGCTGCATCAGCATCGAGGGATCGAGTGTCGCCGCTTCGACCACACCTGCACCCACCAATGTATCGGCGAGCCAATGCACGTGTTCGTCGGCCAGCGACGCAAACACGAAATAATCGGTGACCGCCCGTTCAGTCAATGAATGCGTTCTCGCGTTCATGTTGGACATCCTTATGCGGCATGGGCTGCGAAGCCCCCGCGTCGTACTGCCTGCCAGCGCGCCCGCGCGGTTCGCGCGCATGCTGGCTCACTGCTCCACCGATCCGGCGCGCCGTCTGGGCGCCCGCCGGCTTCACTTCGAAAATCCCGGCGCTGCATCGCGCGCCGCCACACCGCCCATCAGCGAACGCCACACCGGCCCGTTACGCTGCTCGGACTGCTCGCCCGGCGTCGACGGCAAGGTCGCCCCCTTCGCCAGCGGCGACACCAGATGCGGCGTCACGATGATCACCAGCTCCTTCTCGTTCTGCTGGTAATTCAGCTGCTTGAAGAAGGTACCGATGATCGGCAGATCGCCGAGCAAAGGCACCTTCGAGACATTCGATGCGGTCTCGCGGTCGATCAGGCCGCCGATCACGAAACTCTCGCCGTCGCCGAGTTCGACCGTGGTGTCCGCACGCCGCGTGGTGAACGCGGGCACCGACACGCCGCTGATCGTCACGGCATTGGCAAAATCCAGCTGGCTCGCTTCGGGCGCCACCTTCAACGCGATGCGTTGCGGGCTCAACACGGTCGGCGTTAGCGTGAGTCCGACGCCGTACGGCTTGAACTCGATCGAGGTCGAACCGAGCGCCTGCGGCACGGGAATCGGCACCTCGCCACCGGCGAGGAAACTGGCGCTCTGCCCGGATAGCGCCACGAGTGTCGGTTCGGCCAGCACGCGCGCAAGATTGTTGCTCTCCAGCAGGCTCAGGTTCGCGAACAGCCCGTGCGTGGCGGAGTTAAAAATCAGGTTGAACGCCGACGAAATCGGCGTCGTAGCCGTCGTTTGCGGCTGCTGCCCCGCGGTCGCAGAAACCGAGGTCAACGCCGATGGCGCAAACGAGCCGAACGAAAAACCGTTGTTCTGCTTGAAGAAGTTGAAGCCCACTTCCTTGAGCACCGAGCGGCTGAACTCAACCACCCGCACATCGACCTGCACCACCGCGCGGCTCGCCACCGTCGACGTGTCGAACACCGCACCGTCCTTGCCAAGCGAGCCTTCCGCCGCGACCACGGCGCGCTGATGCGCCTCCATCGTCGCCGACGAGCCGGAGACCACCGCCGTGCCACCGAGCACCTTGACGGCCGGTGTATCGGGTCCGAGCAGTGAAGCCGCTGCCGGCGTGATGACGTTGACCGTATACATCAGTGGCGCCTCGCGGTCGCTTGCCCACAGCATCAGGTTGGTCGTGCCCGCCGCCTTGCCAACAAGGAGCACGCTGCCGCGCTTGTCGCCCTTGATGATCAGCACATCGGCCACTGCGGGGTCGCCGATCGCGACACGCTTGAGCGTGTGG
Source organism: Paraburkholderia aspalathi (assembly GCF_900116445.1). Lineage (GTDB taxonomy): Bacteria > Pseudomonadota > Gammaproteobacteria > Burkholderiales > Burkholderiaceae > Paraburkholderia > Paraburkholderia aspalathi. The sequence goes on along the minus strand of NZ_FPBH01000001.1, from coordinate 189,732 downwards.
CCGGTCGCGAGCGGCTGCTGCGCGCCGACCTTCAGGTCGATGGTTTGCGAGGGCGTAGCCTGAGCCGCCTGGGGCACTGGTGTGGATTGCCCACGCTGCACCGGACCCGCCGCGTCAGTCGCAGCCGATACGGTGAGCAACGCCAACCCGAGCCACACCGCTTTCCCGAAAACAAAAATCCGTTCTGTCATGTAGTTTTGGACGCGTCCGGCCGCCCGCTCCCTGAAACTGCTTACCAGGCGACCGTCTCGGCGCGCCCACCCCGTATCACTTCGATACCGCTCTTTGTACTGTTTGTGTTACCCGCGACGCGCGTAGGCGGCTGCGGTATATGCGGCAACGGCGGCCGTGCACCGGCGCCTGCTGAATTGGTGCTTCCCGATAAGGCATCAAGCGAGACGCCAGCCGCGGCGCGGGTCGAATCCTGCAGCGGCGCGGCCGCGCCGGCGACAGCAACTGTCTTCAACACGCCAGGATAGGCTGGCAACGCATTTTGATCAACTACTTCGGCATCCTTTGGATTACGTAGCGCGAAGATCAGACGGCCAGAGCTTTCGGCGAGCGTCAGGCGATCCACATCAGCGACCGGCACTGCCAGCACCGCAGTGCGCACCATGCCGTTCGGGTCGCCTGCACTGTCGCCGCTGGTGGTTGCGTTTCCGAATGCGAGCACGCGCACTTTCGACATCAGGAGACGCGCCTGGGTCCGATCAATCTCGCCCCCGTTGCCGATTGTCCCATCGCGCTTGAGCGTGAAAAACACGTCGACGAAGTTACCTGGCCGCAGCCGGTTACCAACCGCATTACCCTCGTCGACCCGCACGGCCAACGCACGCTCGCCCGGCTCGATACGCTCGGCGAGTCCTGACGACAACTGGGCTTCGAGCACCGGCGAGTCCGCACCGATCTCCGCGTTCGGCACGCGGCCAGCCAGTTGCGCCGGATCGGTGAAGGCGCCATTCGGATTGATCGGCAGCGACTGCACACGCAGTTGGTCGACTGTGATTGGCTTACCTGCCGGCAACGCGTGGGTAGCCACCACCACCGGGAAGCTTGCTTGCGTCGCAGGGGTCACAGCCACCGGCGCCGGGCGACGCGACAGCGTCCACGCGAACAGGCCCAGCAGCACTGCGACAGCGATCAGTACGCCGGCTAGAATTTTGGTCAGATTCGGCATGACGACTCACTGCTTCGGTTAAACGATGTCCTGCCGTGCGAGCGTTCGGAGCCGCGTAGACGGACATAAAGGCTGGGAGCCGGCGGGTGCGTCACTGAATATTCTCCGGATTGAGTTGTACTGTGGCGCTGCTCGACAATGTGCCAGGCAATGTATAGGTCAGCAGCGGCAAGTTCGGCACCAGCGGATTGTCGCGGTAGTTGTATGTCAGCAAGACGTTCACACACTGCATCGCGTTACTCGGGCCGCACGCCGCGGAAGATGACGTGCATTGCATGGCCTGCACCAGCGTCGCCACCATCAATTTCGCCGCCGCGCAGGCGGCGTTGCCGCGATTAACGAGTGCGTTTTGCATCGACGTGTTGCTCTGCCAGTTCAGCGCAGCGCGTGCACCTTCTTCCGCAGCGAGTGTCAGGTTCTGCTGCGCCACGAAGATCAGACTGAACGTGATGATCGAGTACAGGATCGTGAAGAACAGCGGGAACAGCAGCGCAAACTCGACAGCCGTGGAGCCGCGCTGCGCAGACGCGCGATGCACGTGGATGCGCTTGAGCGGCCGAGCCGCGCGCTGGGTCGCTACTAGCTTCACCGCAGCCCCCCGCCGAGTCCTTGCAACACGAGCCACGCACCGGCAGATACCGTGAGACAGGCGGCGTATGGCGTCGAGGCCTTGCCGGCGAGCTCGAAAGTCGGCCCGTGATGACGGACCAAACTGGCAAGCCGTGTACGAGTCGCAATCAACAGCCAGAGTGCATGCACGCCCGCGGCAAGACTAGCCGCCATCCAGAGGCCGAGCAGCGCATGCATTCCGCACCACGCGCCGAGTACCGCAAATACCTTGACGTCCGCAGCACCCATGACGCCGAGCGCGAAAAACGGCAACAACGCGGCGAAGCCGACCAGTGCTCCAATAGCTGCCTGGGTCAATAAAATACCGAAAGGCCCGCACTGAAGAAACGCGCAGGCGAATGCCGCCGCCAGACCGGCAACGACAACTGAATTGGAAATACGCCGACTGCGGCAATCGCTGATAGCGACCACCGCAGCCCAGGCGATAAATAACAAAATACCGACAGAGACATTCATTTCGCACTCGACAGGCGAAGCAACGCCATGCGAATTGCAATGCAATTCGCATTAGCCAATTTGGCGATGCGCTAAAAAACGCCTGCGAAACAAACAGACGTGAAAATGCCTGCCGCTTCGCGGGACGTTTACAGGCTGCCCTCTACGATGCTGCAGGAGCCACGATCAGGTTCGCGACGTCCTGCAGCACTGTCGAAATGTGAGTACCGAGCGAAGTAACGGCGGTCGCAATGACGAGTACAACTAACCCCGCGATCAAACCATACTCGATGGCCGTCACGCCCTTGTTATCTCTCAGGAAGCGTTGTGTGAACTTTTTCATTTTTACCCTCGGACTTTCATTTATTTCGTTTGTTTACGTGCTGCTTCGGATGGCGGAGTCTTCAGCGCTGCGGACCATTGGTCTCTCATTCCTGGTCCTGCGTGTTGCGCTGCGGAAGCACCGCCTTGCAGCCGGCTTCAATAAAACAGATGTCTATGAGCTGTCTGTTCGATTACGCACCTCCCTCGTCAATCCGTGATGCTTTCGGGTTTTATAGCCGAACAATCATATTTAAGCAATTGTCCGCTGCCCTTAGCGCGACACCATATGCGTTTTAGCGTCGTACTCAGGTTAACGGCTGTTCGTGCGTTGCAGCACATAGGAATAACCATGAGTTAGATTCGCTGCACTAATTATTTGTTTGAACAGAACGTTTCAAGCGTCCGGGGACCTCCCGCTGCGCCTGCGTTACGCCGTGTTTCGTAACGGCGCGCGCGCCTCGTTACGTTACGCAGCCATCGCAAACGTTTAGCGAATTCATTTTCTCGCGCTATATCTGGGTTAGCAGACACTCCATCAATTCATCGCAAAGCCATATCACATATGGCTTTAAGCCCCATTGCAAAAAAATCTTCTGCATTATTCAGTCGAAATGGCACGGCTCATGCAGAGGAAGGCACGCAGCAACACCCAAAAACACATGCGATGCGAGGGCGACATGAACATTCAAACGGCCAACACCACACTTCGAACAACCCTGATTGCCACCAGCGTGGCAGCAATGCTTTCTCTCGGCGCTTGCGGAGGCTCCGGAACCCTAAGTGCCGGCACCGGCGGCAGCGGTAGCGGCTCCTCCGGCGGCGCACTTTCCACCACCACGGGCAGCGGCAGCGGTTCGATGGGCTCAGGCGGTTCGGGTACCAACACCAGCAGCAACGGCTCGGGAAGCGGCTCTGGTACGGGCACCGGAACAGGAACGGGAACCGGCACGACGCCGGTGGCGAACGCGCTCGGCACGGTCGTCGGCAACGGCGGCGGCGTGGTCAACGATCTCGGCCAGACGGTCTCGAGCATCGGTAGCGTGATCGGTTCGCAAAGCCTGCCCGGCGTCAGCGCGCAAACCACCCAGGCCGCCGGCGGCATCGTCCAACAAGTCGGCTCGGCGGTCTCCACGCTCGGCACCGGCGTATCGCAAGGGCTCGGCCAGCTCGGCACCGGCGGCGACGCGGTCGGCACGACGGTCTCGAGCCTCGGTGGCGTGGTCGGTCATGTCGGCGGCGCAGTGACGGAAGCAGGCAGCCTCGTGACGAGCCTCGGCAGCGGTCCGCTCGCGCCGCTGGCAGCCATCACCACGCCGCTCGGCGGCGTCGTCAATACGCTTGGCAACGCAGTCACCAACGGCGGCAGCACGCTCACCACCGCGCTCTCGACGGGTCCGGTCCAGCAAATCACGCAAACGCTCAGCACCGCGATCACGCCGATCACGTCGATGGTCGCGGCGACCACGCAGACGATCGGCAACACGACCGGCCTCGGCGCACCGCTGAACGGCCTGCTCGGCACGCTCGGCGGCGGCCTCGGTAAGGCCGGCACGTTGATCAGCGCGACAGGCGGCAATCCGATCACGGCTGCTCTGGGTCACACGGTGACGGACACGGGCACCACGGTCGCATCGGTGGGTGGCCTGCTCACCGGCAGCACGGGCGGTAACCCGCTCGCTCCGCTCACCAGCGTACTCGGCGGCCTGACGGGAGGCACCAGCAGCGGCCCGCTCGCTCCGCTCACCAGCGTGCTCGGCGGCTTGACCGGCGGCACCAGCAGCGGCCCGCTTGCTCCGCTCACCAGCGTGCTCGGCGGCTTGACCGGTGGCACCAGCAGTGGCCCGCTTGCTCCGCTCACCAGCGTGCTCGGCGGCTTGACCGGTGGCACCAGCAGTGGCCCGCTCGCTCCGCTCACCGGTGCGCTCAGCAGCGTAACGGGCGGTCTGGGCGGCGCATCTAGCGGCAGCAGCCCGTTGGCACCCGTCACGGGTCTGCTCTCGAGCGTAACGAACGGTCTGAGCAGCGCGACCGGCGGCAGCAGCAGCCCGCTCGCTCCGGTTACCGGCCTGCTGGCGAGCGTCACCGGCGCGCTCGGCGGCGTCACGACAACGGCGGCCGCTACGCCTTCCACCACGACGACCACCACATCGAGCCCTGGCCTCTCGCTGTCGAGCACCAGCGGCAAGGGATCGGGCAGCAACCCGCTCGCTCCGGTGACGTCGCTCGTCGGTGGCCTGCTTGGTGGCCTGACGAAGAAGTAAGTAATGCTATCGAAAGAAGCGCAGTGACCGGCACCCGGAGTGCGGCCCGACAGCCGTGCCCCGGCTCTGCCGGAACCTGGATGAATTGAGCCGCGCCGCTCAGACACCCGTTGCACAGGCGCACGCAAACCACGCATACGACACCTAGAAGACACTGAGGAGCACCTATGTCCAGCCAACGTTTTTTTACTCTCCATGCGGCGTGCGCGACAGTGTCGTCGTTGCGCGCACCGCTGATCGCCGTTGCAGTCGCAGGCTTGCTCGCCGCGTGTGGCGGCAATGGCGTCACTGCGCCGCCGAGCGCATCCTCCGGCGGCGGCACTAGCGGCGGGGGTTCGACCAGCGGCGGCCCGACCACCAGCACGTCGTCGGGCACCACCGGCGTCGCCACCGCCGCCGCGCAGACGACCAAAGACCTCGGCAACACGATCGCCTCGCAGACCATCCCGGGCCTCAGCCCGCAGGTCACGCAAGGTCTCGGGAACGCGGTGTCGAGCACGAGCAGCACACTGAATTCACTCGCTGACGCAGTGAGCGGCGGCGTCGGACAAATCGGCACGACCTCCAATCCGGTCGGCACCACGGTCGCCGGACTCGGCTCGGTGGTCAGTTCGACAAGCGGCGTCGTGCAAGGTCTGAGCACCGCGGTCGGCGGCCTCGGCACCGGCAATCTCGCGCCGCTGTCGCCGCTCACCACGCCGCTGGCAACGGTTCTCTCCACCACCGCTGGCGCACTGAACGCCGGTGGCGTGACGCTCGGCAATTCGCTGGCCTCCGTGCCGGTGCAGCAGGTCACCCAGCCGATCAGCACCGCGATCACACCGATCGTGCAGACCGTCGGACTCGTGACGCAGACGGTCGGCACGCAGACCGGCCTCGGCGCGCCGGTAGGCGGCCTGCTCGCGCAAATCGGCGGCACGTTGAAATCGACCAGCACGCAAGTCGGCGCGGCAACCAACAACCCGCTCGGCGCAGACCTCGGCAACCTGGTCGGCTCGCTCGGCAACACGGTGACGAACGCCGGCGGCCTCGTCAATCCGAACGGCCCGAATGGCGCGAATCCGATTCCCGGCTTGATTACGAGCCTCGTCGGCAGCACCAATGTGGCGGTCGTCAATGGGCCGCCTGCCAACGGCAGCCCGTTCGGCCCGCTGCAAAACACGCTCGCGAGTCTCGGGCTCGGCAACAACCCGCTCGGCTCGGTGTCGACGCTGCTCGGCGGCACGCCGCTGGCCGGCCTGACCTCGGCATTGAATGGCACGCCCTTGAGCTCGCTGACTTCGGGCGGCTCGCCGCTGAGTTCGCTGACGTCGGTGCTGGGTGGCTCAGGTAGTGGATCGAATCCGTTGTCGACGCTGACTGGCGCGCTCTCCGGTGTCACCAGCAGCGCCTCGGGTAGCAACGGCAGCAATCCGCTCGCGCCGGTGACCGCCCTCGTCGGCCAATTGACCGGAACACTCAGCTCGGCGGCAGGTTCGACGAGCGGCTCGGGCAGTGCAACGGGCGGCTTGACGACACTGCTCGGCGGCCTGGTGCCGGTGAGCCATAAGTAGTCCGCATAAGTCGCTCGTTGATGCCGCGCATACAAGGCGTTCCGTTGGACGCCCCGTTATGCAAAGCGCATAAGCAGTCCGCGTCATCACGTGCTCCGCGCTTTGTGCAGCCAATGCTCAAGCCCCACGGAGCACGTGACGTAATACATGCAAGCATGGCAGTATGCGTCGAGCCACACATAAGCGATCGCGACCAGCCCGGCCAGGCGGCGCGTCCGCAAGACAAGAACGGCATACGAGGAAAATCCGATGAAACTCGGGTACGGTAGTAGTAGTAAATGGACCCTCCTGCTCGCGGCGATCGCGGCAAGCGGGATGCAAGTAGCAGCACACGCGCAGTCACGCCCAGCCGGCCCGACCGTCGGCGGCAATCCTCTCGATTCGCTGCCGCAGATCAAGGCGCCCGACAAGGGCCCGAACGTGACCATGCAGGTCACGCCGCAAGCGCCCCAGCTTCAGGAACTGCTCGCCCGCCATCTGACGCCTTCGAAGATTCAGGTCGAGGGCGTCAAGTCCATTCCGTTCGACGAAGTCGCGCAACGCTTCACGCCGCTCGTCGGCAAAGACACCACCATCGGCGATCTGATTCAGGTCGCCAACGGCGTGACGAAGCTGTATCAGGACCGCGGCTATGCGCTCTCGTTCGCGTTCATTCCCGCGCAGACGTTCGACGACGGCGTGGTGCGCGTGACGGTGGTCGAAGGCTACGTGTCCGCAGTCAAGGTGACGGGCAAGCCAGGCGCAGTCGAAGACAAGATTCGCGCGATCGCCGACCACATCGTTGCCGACCGGCCGTTGCGGCGCGCCACCTTTGAGCGTTACATCAACGTGCTAGGTCTGTTGCCCGGCGTGAAAGTCGCGGCCAACGTGGCGCCTCCGCAAAATACCGATGGCGCCACCACGCTCGAGTTGAACGTGGACCGCAAACCGTTCGACCTCAGCACAGGTATCGACTTCAATCACCCCGGCGTGCAAGGCCTGCTGACGGCCACCGAAAACGGCCTGACCGCGCTCGGCGAACAGCTGAGCGTGTCTGCGTTGCTGCCGAAGGGCCGCGACAACGTCACCTATCTCGCCGCGCACGCCACAGTGCCGATCGGCAGCAATGGGCTGACCGGGAAGATCGACGCGTCGCACTATCGCGGCAACCCCACCGACAATCCCGGCCTGCCCTCCTTTATCGAGCGCACGGTCATCAACGATAAGGTCGGCGGCTCGCTGGCGTATCCGATCCTGTTGAGCAACAAGCAGAGCGTGATCGGCACGGCCTCGGTCTATGCATCGCACGACGAAGATCGCTACAACAATCACGACACCGGCGCGCAAATCGGCTTTCGCTCACAGGTGCGGGTGCTGCAATTGCAGGCCGACTACACCAGCGTGGAAACCGGCCAGGTGCGCCGCGCGAGTATCAATGTGGCGAAGGCTTTCGATATCCTTGGTGCGTCGAAATCCGGCGACTCGAACGTTCCCGGCTCGCCGGTCACGAATCCGGCGTCGATCAACTTCGTGCGGACCGGTGCAAGCTTTTCGCAAACTAACGAGTGGCCACTGAAGATCGGCACCGCGGTTTCGTTGACCGGTCAGTACAGCGGCGTCTCGCTGCCCACGTCGGAACAGATCTCGTTCGGTGCGCAACGTTTTGCGCAGGGTTATGAACCGGGCGAAGCGTCGGGCGATTCGGGCTGGGGCGCAATGTTCGAAGTCAACCGGCCGTTCACGCCGGGTTTCACCTATCTGCGCACCTTCACACCGTACGTCTCGTTTGACATGGCGCGCGTGTATCTGCATGCAGGCACGCCCTCGCCGTCGAAGCTTTCATCGATTGCGTTCGGCTTCCGGATCTCGGACGCGAAGTATTACAGCCTGGATTTGTCGGTGGCCAAACCGATCGGCGATGCGCCGGTGGAGAGCGCGTCGCGCAGCCCACGCATCAACGCAACATTCTCGTATCAGCTGAACTGATGTTCGAAAGTGCCGCGTCCTGATTAGAGGTTCCACTATCAAACGACACGCGCACTTTCACGTATTCTGCGCTGACGGTATGCGGCCCGCGACACCCAGGCCGCACACGGCGGACACCGATGTGGCCGATTTGAATCTGAGAGGCAATACCAGGCATCACGGCAGCCGGCAACTGAAGACCGCCCGAGACGCCAATAACGCCGCGCGACCATGATCGCGCCGTCTTTAATCAAGGAGGAAGACAATGATGCAATTCACTCAACGCGCGCGCGCAATCGCGCTTCGCACAGCCAAACATGCCGCCCTCGCCGGCGTGCTGCTCGTTAGCGCCGTCACGGCAATGGCGCAGGCCGATTCCCCGGTCGGCATGTGGCAAACCATCGACGATCACACCGGCCAGCCCAAGGCACTCGTGCAAATTGCACAGGACGGCAGCGGCTCGCTGAGCGGCAAGGTGGTCAAGGGACTCAGCGCGAACGATCAACCGGATCGCCGCTGCACTGAATGCACGGACGCGCGCAAGGACCAGTTGATCCTCGGCATGACGATCATCAACGATATGAAAAAGGACGGTGACGGCTGGGATCACGGGCAAATTCTCGACCCGGAAAACGGCAAGGTCTACAAGTGCAAGATGCACCTGGAAGACGGTGGGAACAAGCTGGTGGTGCGTGGCTACATCGGCGTTTCGCTGCTGGGCCGCTCGCAGACCTGGATTCGCCAGCAGTAAGGAGCTTGCCGTTCAGGCGCCGATGCCTGACGCGCGAAGATAGTGTTCCATCAGGGCCGCATCTGCTGCCAGGATGGAACCAGAAGAAATGGCCGACGATCGCCATCGTGCGGCCGTTTTTTTGTTTGAGTCTGGCTGGTTGAAGTTGTCATGCAGCGTGCTTGAAGGGCGACGTATACGCGAACGGCGAAGACGGTAACGGCTTGACCGCTGCCGGACTGTACGCCGGAGGCGCTGCTGCGGGCACCTTTTCTGCGTCAACGCTTTTCTGTTCCGCGCTCACATGTGTGCGCATGCGCGCTTCCATCAGCTTGCAGAGTTCCTCGCTCGCTGCGCCGAACAACTGGTCCATGACGCGCTTGAGTACGCCGGACTCATACCATGCCTTGAAGCGGCGATGGCAGGTTTGATACGACGGATATTTGCGCGGCATAGCGGACCAGGTCGCGCCGCTATACATCACCCACAGCACGCCGTTGAGCACGGAGCGCGTGTTGGCGAGCGGCCGGCCACGCAGTTCGGAACGCGGACGCAGTTCAGGCAGCAACGGTGCAACACGTTGCCATTCTTCATCATTGATATCACGGTACGGATTCATGGCTTCTCCTTTGTCAGAACCATGACAAAGAAGATATCCAGTCGTCCGCGGGCGGAACATAAGACCAATCCGAATCTTGAAAATACGACTTCGGACTCCGCCACTTCGGCGAGCGGACCGTGATCTATCGCAAAAGCATTCGCGCCCGCATCACGCGGCGGCTTAAGTCAGCGACGTATCGACGATCCGGCGCGGCGCGTCGAGATATTCTTTCGATTGCATTTCGACGATGCGCGAGACCGTGCGCGCGAATTCGTTGGCCATCGGACCGTCGAGATACAGCTGATCGGGCGGCACCGCAGCCGACATCAGCAGTTTGACCTTGTGGTCATAGAACACGTCGATCAGCCAGGTGAAGCGACGCGCCTCCGAAGCCATACGCACCGACATCTGCGGCACGCCGGACAGGATCACAGCATGAAAACGGCTCGCCAGTTCAAGGTAATCGTTCTGCGAGCGTGGACCGCCGCAGAGCGTCGCAAAATCGAACCACACGACGCCGTCAGCGCGCCGAAGCGCCTTCAGCTCGCGCTTTTCAATGCGCAGAATTGGACTCTCATCAGGAACCGCGGCAAGGCGTGAAAACGCGTCACGCAACGCTTTATCCGAGGCTGCGCCGAGCGGCGCGTGATACACCTCGACCTGAGCCAGCGTGCGCTTGCGGTAGTCGATCCCCGCGTCGACATTGATCACGTCGAGCTTCGACTTGATCAGTTCGATTGCCGGCAGCATGCGGTCGCGATGCAGGCCGTCCGGATAGAGCGTGTCCGGGTCGTAGTTGGACGTCATCACGAATTGCACGCCGTTCTCGAACAGCTTGTCGAGCAGACGGTAGAGGATCATCGCGTCGGCGATATCCGAGACGTGGAATTCGTCGAAACAGATCAGCCGGTAGCGCTTGGCGATACGGCGCGCGAGTTCGTCGAGCGGATCGGCCGTGCCTTTCAGTTCTTCCAGTTCGCGATGCACCTCGCGCATGAACTCGTGGAAATGCAGGCGCGTTTTGCGCTGCACCGGCACGATCATGTAGAAGCTGTCCATCAGGAAGCTCTTGCCCCGCCCTACCCCGCCCCACATGTACACGCCGCGAGGCAGATCCGGGTGGATGATCAGTTTTTTGAACGCGTTCGAGCGGCGTGATTTGTACTCGACCCACTCGTCATAACACCGCTGCAGACGGTCGACCGCCGCGCGTTGCGCCGGGTCCGATTGATAACCCCGCGTCTGCAGTTCTTTTTCGTAGTATTCGGTGACGTTCATTGTGTTGCTGCAAAAAGAAAGGCGGGAGGGAGTGAACCCGCCCGCCTTCGTGGTGATGCCAGAGTTGCGTTCAGTCAGGCGTGCGCGTGATTACATATTCAGCGCGCGCTTGTCCACGGCCAAGGCCGCTTCGCGCATGACTTCCGACAGCGACGGGTGCGGATGGCAAATGCGGCCGATATCTTCCGACGCCGCCTTGAATTCCATCGCCACCACGGCTTCCGCGATCAGGTCCGATGCGTTTGCCGAGATGATGTGCACACCCAGCAGCTCGTCGGTCTTCGCGTCGGCGATCATCTTGACGAAACCATCCGCCTTGTTGATGCCCAGCGCGCGGCCGTTCGCCATGAACGGGAACTGGCCCGTCTTGACTTCGCGGCCTTCGGCCTTCAGTTGCTGCTCGGTCTTGCCGACCCACGCGATTTCCGGTTCGGTGTAGATCACCCACGGAATGCAGTTGTAGTCGATATGCGGCTTCTGACCATCGATGATTTCAGCAACCAGCACGCCTTCGTCTTCAGCCTTGTGCGCGAGCATCGGACCACGCACCACGTCGCCGATCGCGTACACGTTCGGCACAGCCGTTGCGCAGTGGTCGTCGACGTCGATGAAGCCGCGCTCGTTCGCCTTCAAACCAATGGCTTCGAGACCGAGGTTGTCGGTGTTCGGCACGCGGCCGATCGACACGATCAGGCGGTCAGCTTCGAGCGTTTGCGCGTTGCCGTCCTTGTCCGTGTAATTGATCGTCACGCTCTTGTCGGTAGTCTTGATTTCACCGACCTTCACGCCGACGTGAATGTCCAGACCTTGCTTCTTGAATTGCTTGGCGGCTTCCTTGGCGAGCGCCTGGTCAGCCGCGCCGAGGAATTCCGGCAGCGCTTCGAGCACGGTCACGTCCGCGCCAAGACGGCGCCACACGGAACCGAGTTCCAGACCGATCACGCCAGCGCCGATCACGGCGAGCTTCTTCGGCACTGAGTCGAACGTCAGCGCGCCTTCGTTGTCGGCGACGATCTTGTTGTCGACCGGAACGTTCGGCAGGTGACGCGCCTTCGAACCCGTTGCGATGATGACGTTCTTCGCCGTCACGACTTCGGTTTCGCCTTCGCCGCTGACTTCGATCTGCACGCCGGCGTCCGTCTTGCCGGTGAACTTGCCATGGCCCTTGAGCCACGTGATCTTGTTCTTGCGGAACAGGAATTCGATGCCCTTGGTCATCTTCTCGACGATGCCTTCCTTGCGGGCCAGCATCTTCGCGATATCGACCTGCACGTTTTCCACGCTAATGCCGTGGTCGGCGAGGTGATGCGATGCGTTTTCAAATTCTTCCGACGACGCGAGCAGCGCCTTCGACGGAATGCAGCCCACGTTCAGGCACGTGCCGCCGAGCTTCAGCGCGCCGGCCGGGTTCTTCCATTTTTCGATACATGCGACCGTCTTGCCGAGCTGCGCTGCGCGGATAGCGGCGATATAACCGCCGGGGCCGGCGCCGATCACGACGACGTCAAATTCTTTGGACATGACAATCCTTTTGATGACGGAGCGACGCGCGGCCACGCTTCGTGGCGCGCGTCGATCCAGTACTGCGGAATGCTAGAGACGTGCTGCTTATATGGCGTCGACTTGCGTGATGACAAGCCGGCGCCAGCCGAGGCCAGTGCTTACAGGTCGAGCAACAGGCGCGCCGGGTCTTCCAGCGCATCCTTCATTGCGACCAGCGACAGCACTGCTTCGCGACCGTCGATGATCCGGTGGTCGTACGACAGCGCCAGATAGTTCATCGGACGGATCACGATCTGGCCGTTCTCGACCACAGCGCGTTCCTTCGTCGCGTGCACGCCCAGAATGGCGGATTGCGGCGGGTTAATAATCGGGGTCGACAGCATCGAACCGAACACACCACCGTTCGAGATCGAGAACGTACCGCCCGTCATTTCTTCGATCGACAGCTTGCCGTCCTTGGCCTTCTGGCCGAATTCAGCAATCTTCTTCTCGATTTCAGCGAGGCTCAGCTGATCTGCGTTGCGCAGGATCGGCACCACCAGGCCACGCGGCGAACCGACCGCGATACCGATGTCGAAGTAGCCGTGATAGACGATGTCGTTACCGTCGATCGACGCGTTCACGAGCGGGAATTTCTTCAGCGCGTGAACAGCCGCCTTCACGAAGAACGACATGAAGCCCAGCTTCACGCCATGTTCCTTTTCGAACTTGTCTTTGTACTTGTTGCGCAGGTCCATCACCGGCGCCATGTTCACTTCGTTGAACGTGGTGAGGATGGCGTTGGTTTGCTGCGACTCGAGCAGACGCTCGGCAATACGCGCACGCAGACGCGACATCGGCACGCGTTGTTCCGGGCGGCCCTTCAGCCATTGGTCGGCCGATGCCGGCGCCTTGACGTCCGGCAGCGACGGCTTCGCAGCCTTCGGTGCGGCAGCCGGTGCCGGTGCAGCCTTTGCAGCCGGTGCCGGTGCGGCTTGACCCGCGGTCAGCACGTCACCCTTGGTGATGCGGCCGTCGCGGCCCGTGCCGGCGACGTCGCCCGCGCCCAGACCCTTCTCGGCCATCAGCTTGCCGGCAGCCGGCGAAGCAGCGGTGTTCGCACCCGTTGCGGATGCAGCCTGAGCGGCCGGTGCAGCAGCCGGTGCCGGTGCGGCGACCGGAGCCGGCTTCACTTCGGCTTCGACAGCAGCGGCGCCTGCCGTGCCTTCGGTATCGATCTTGGCGATCACCTGATCCGCAACGACGATGTCGCCGTCGTTCGAGATCACTTGTGCGAGCACGCCGGCGGAGGGCGCCGGCACTTCGAGGACGACCTTGTCGGTCTCGATTTCGATAAGAATTTCGTCTTGAGCAACAGCCTCGCCGGGCTTCTTCTTCCACTGCAGCATCGTGGCTTCCGAGACCGACTCGGAGAGCTGGGGAACCTTGACTTCAACAATAGCCATTATGAATATCCTGAATACGTATCGGGTGACGGCGCGCGATCTATGTACTCGACGACCGCCTGCGAACCATACTTGCCGGGAACAAACCACCATGTGGTGACTGAACGCGGCACGGGAAAGCGCAGCGCGCTTTCCCGGTTCGTCTGTTTTCCTTATTTAGCGATCGACGCGCTCTTGAGGCGGCCGAAAGCGCCTTCGATCAGCGCCTTCTGCTGCTCGTAGTGCTTCGCGTAGTAGCCGACTGCCGGCGAAGCCGAAGCCGGACGTCCGCTGTATGCCAGCTTCTGACCTTCCTTCATGCCTTCCTTCAGGTGGTGCTCGATGTAGAACCACGGGCCCTGATTCTGCGGCTCGTCCTGCACCCAGACCACTTCGGTCGCGTTGTCGTACTTCTTCATTTCCGCTTCGAACTGCTTATGCGCGAACGGATAGAGCTGTTCGATACGGATGATCGCGACGTCGTTCGACTTCGATTCACGGCGATGTGCCAGCAGGTCGTAGTACACGCGACCCGAGCAGGCCACCACGCGCTTGACCTTCTTCGGCTCGATCGCATCGTCGATTTCACCGAGGATCGGCTGGAACGCGCCCTTCGCCAGTTCGGACAGATCCGACACGGCTTCCTTGTGACGCAGCAGCGACTTCGGCGTAGCGACGATCAGCGGCTTGCGGAACAGGCGGATCATCTGACGACGCAACAGGTGGAAAATCTGCGCCGGCGTGGTCGGCTGAACGACCTGCATGTTGTGGTCTGCGCACAGTTGCAGGAAACGCTCGATACGTGCCGACGAGTGCTCCGGACCTTGACCTTCGTAGCCGTGCGGCAGCAGCATCGTGAGACCCGACACGCGGCCCCACTTCACTTCGCCCGACGAGATGAACTGGTCGATCACGACTTGCGCGCCGTTCACGAAGTCGCCGAACTGGGCTTCCCACGCGACGAACGTATTCGGTTCAGCGGTCGAGTAACCGTATTCGAAGCCCAGCACCGCTTCTTCCGACAGCACCGAGTCGATCACCGTGAACTTCGCCTGACCTTCGGCGATGTTCTGCAGCGGCACGTAGGTGCCGTCGTTCCAGCGTTCGCGGTTCTGATCGTGCAGCACCGCGTGGCGGTGCGTGAACGTGCCACGACCCGAGTCCTGACCCGTCAGGCGCACTGCGTAGCCCGATGCGACCAGCGATGCGAATGCCAGGTGTTCGCCCATGCCCCAGTCAAGCTTCGCTTCACCACGGCCCATCGCGCGACGGTCGTTGATGACGCGCTCGACCAGCGGGTGAACCTTGAAGTTTTCCGGGATCGTGGTCACGCGCTCAGCAAGGCGCTTCAACTCAGCCAGCGGCACTGCCGTGTCGGCTGCGTCGGTCCACTTGCGGTTCAGGAACGGAACCCAATCCACCGCGTACTTGCTCTTGTAGTTCGAGAGCACCGGGTCGACCGTGTGGTGGCCTTCGTCCATCGCCTTGCGGTAGGCCTTGACGAATTCGTCGCCCTCTGCCGCCGTGATCACGCCTTGTTGCACCAGCTTTTCAGCGTACAGTGCGCGCGTGCCCGGGTGCTTCGCAATCGTCTTGTACATCAGCGGCTGCGTGACAGCCGGCGTGTCCTGCTCGTTGTGACCCAGCTTGCGGAAGCAGACGATGTCGACAACCACGTCCTTGTGGAACTGCATCCGGAAGTCGATAGCCAGCTGCGTAGCCAGCACCACCGCTTCAGGATCGTCACCGTTCACGTGCAGCACCGGCGCCTCGATCATCTTGACGACGTCCGAGCAATACAACGTGGAGCGCGAGTCGCGCGGGTCCGACGTCGTGAAACCGATCTGGTTGTTGATGACGATGTGCAGCGTGCCGTGCGTGCCGTAACCGCGCGTTTGCGCGAGGTTCAGCGTTTCCATCACGACGCCCTGACCTGCGAAGGCCGCGTCGCCGTGGATCTGCACCGGCAGCACTTGCAGGCCGCTGTCGTCGCCGCGGCGATCCATACGGGCCTTCGCCGAACCTTCTACCACCGGGTTGACGATTTCGAGGTGCGACGGGTTAAACGCGAGCGACAGGTGAACCGGGCCGCCTTCGGTCGAAACGTCCGACGAGAAACCCTTGTGGTACTTCACGTCGCCGGCCGGCAGGTCGTCGACGTGCTTGCCTTCGAATTCGGCAAACAGGTCAGCCGGCATCTTGCCGAGCGTATTGACCAGCACGTTCAGACGGCCACGGTGGGCCATGCCGATGACGATTTCCTGTACGCCGTTGGCGCCGCCATGACGCACGACTTCGTCCATCGAGGCGATGAAGCTTTCGCCGCCTTCGAGCGAGAAGCGTTTCTGGCCGACGTACTTGGTGTGCAGGAAGCGCTCGAGACCTTCAGCGGCCGTCAGGCGATTCAGGATGTGCTTCTTCTTTTCATTGGAGAAGTTCGGGGTCGAACGGATCGACTCGAGCTTCTCTTTCCACCAGCGCTTCTGTTCCGGATCGCTGATATACATGTACTCGGCGCCGATCGTGCCGCAGTACGTGTCACGCAGGGCCTTGACGATCTCGCGCAGCGAAGCACGCTCGAATCCGAAATACAGATTCGTGGCGCTGAACTCCTGGTCCATGTCGGCTTCGGTGAAGTCGTAGAACGCGGGTTCGAGTTCGGGGATAGCGGGACGTTCGCGGCGCTTCAGGGGATCGAGATTGGCCCATTGCGAGCCGAGGAAGCGATATGCGCCGATGAGGGACTGCACATAGACTTGCTTGCGGGAGGTAGCGAGATCTTCGCCGCCGGCCGCCGTGCGCGGGATGAAGGCATTAGCCTTGGCCCGTTGCGCAAACGATTCGACGATCGGGCCATGGGCCACGTCGTTGGCATTGCTGCCATCCGATGCAGGGACGTTCTGCAACGCGTCGAAATAGCTGCGCCAGTTCTCGGGCACTGACGCCGGATTATCGAGATACGCTTCGTACATTTCTTCTACGTACGGAGCATTGCCGCCGAACAGATAAGAGTTCGACTGGAATTGCTTCATCATTTTTACGCTCACCTTTCTTCGAGTTTCTCGAGAAATAGCGGGTTACAGAACCTTCCGCGACACGGCCTGACCGTTTAGCGGATTGCGCGAATCAAGTCTTGCTTGGAAGGACCTAAAACTTTGCACCCGGGGAGCATATCACAGAACGGATAGTGCAGATAGCAGACGGACTGGCGCTCAAGCCTTTTACGACGGGCTTTCGGCCGGTTTTACAGGACCCGCAACAGACTTCTGCGAAAAACGGGGACAAACACGACAAACAGGCAGCCAACCGCGAACAATTGCACGCAACGCGAATGGGGCGCCAGAAATGACAAAAGCCACCCGAAGGTGGCTTTTGCCTGACAGCACGCCAGTTAAGGCCGATGCTGACTTAGTCCACTGCGCCCTTACGGCTGGCGCTGCGGCGCTCGTGTTCCTTCAGGTAACGCTTACGCAGACGGATGGACTTCGGCGTGACTTCGACCAGTTCGTCGTCGTCGATGAATTCAACCGCGTATTCCAGCGACATCTGGATCGGCGGCACGAGGCGCACCGCTTCGTCCGTACCCGACGAACGCACGTTGGTCAGTTGCTTGCCCTTGATCGGGTTCACAACCAGGTCGTTGTCACGGCTGTGAATGCCGATGATCATGCCTTCGTACAGCGGCTCGCCCGGCGACACGAACATACGGCCGCGATCCTGCAGCTTCCACAGTGCGTACGCCACTGCCGCGCCGTCGTCCTGCGAAATCAGCACGCCGTTACGACGCTCGCCGACACCACCTTCCCGGACCGGCTGGTACGAGTCGAACGTGTGGCTCATCAGACCCGTGCCGCGCGTCAGCGTCAGGAATTCACCCTGAAAACCGATCAGCCCACGCGCCGAAATACGATACTCGAGACGCGTACGGCCACGGCCGTCCGACGCCATGTCGAGCATTTCGCCCTTGCGGCGGCCCAGCTCTTCCATCACGCCACCCTGGTGGCCGTCTTCCATGTCGACCGTCAGGTTTTCATACGGCTCGTGCTTCACGCCGTCGACTTCCGTCATCACCACGCGCGGACGCGACACGGCCAGCTCGTAGCCTTCACGACGCATGTTTTCGACCAGAATGGTCAGGTGCAGCTCGCCGCGGCCTGCCACTTCAAACGTGGTTTCGTCGCCCGTTTCTTTCACGCGCAGCGCCACGTTGTGGTTCAGTTCCTTCATCAGGCGGTCGCGAATCTGACGGCTCGTGACGAACTTGCCTTCGCGGCCGGCCAGCGGCGACGAATTGACGAGGAAGTTCATCGTCAGGGTCGGTTCGTCGACGGTGATCATCGGCAGCGCTTCCGGTTGTTCCGGTGCGCAGATGGTCACGCCGATGCCGATTTCTTCGATACCGTTGATCAGCACGATGTCGCCGGCTTCAGCCGAATCGACCTGCACGCGCTCGAGACCCTTGAACGACAGGACCTGATTGATCTTGCGGTTCAGGATCGCGCCGTCGGGGCCCGAACGCACGGCGACGGCCATGCCCGGCTTGATCGTGCCGCGCGTGATGCGGCCGACGCCGATACGGCCAACGTACGACGAATAATCCAGCGACGTGATCTGCAGTTGCAGCGGCGCCGACGGATCAGCCGGGCGGACCGGCACGTGTTCCAGCACGGCTTCGAACAGCGGACGCATGTCGCCTTCGCGCACGTCCGGCGTCAGGCCGGCGTAGCCGTTCAGACCCGATGCGTAGACGATCGGGAAATCGAGTTGTTCGTCAGTTGCACCCAGCTTGTCGAACAGGTCGAAGGTCTGGTTGATCACCCAGTCGATCCGCGCGCCCGGGCGGTCGACCTTGTTGATCACGACGATCGGCTTGAGACCGAGCGCCAGCGCCTTCTTGGTCACGAAGCGCGTTTGCGGCATCGGGCCTTCCACCGCATCGACCAGCAGCAGCACCGAGTCGACCATCGACAGCACGCGCTCCACTTCACCGCCGAAGTCGGCGTGGCCCGGCGTGTCGACGATGTTGATGTGCGTACCTTCGTACTCGACCGCGCAGTTCTTCGAAAGAATCGTGATGCCACGTTCCTTTTCGATGTCGTTCGAGTCCATCACGCGCTCGACAACCGCCTGGTTGTCGCGGAAGGTAGCGGTTTGGCGGAGGAGCTGGTCGACGAGCGTGGTCTTGCCGTGGTCGACGTGGGCAATGATGGCGATATTGCGTAGGGCGCGAGTCATAGGAACCTGGAGACAGTTGAGTGCGCCAGCAGCAGCATTGTGTACGAAGCCAACAAAGCCCAAAGCGCACTTTTGGGAACCCAACATTATAGCACGCCCAAATGAAGCTTTCTGGTATTCCCTGATAGCTCCATCGCCTTCCACGCAGCGCTGCCTAAGAAACAGTCCCACACGGCTTCGGCGAAATCCTACGCAAATCCACGCGGATTGTGCCTTGAGGCGGAAAAGTTCCTTGCCTAAGCTGTAATAACGCTTGCCGCGTCAATCAACCGCTGTCTATAATCCTGCCTAGTCAACCATTGCATTCGCACGAGAATCATGACGGATCCGTCCTCAACACCCAGCTCAGAGATCAGCGAGTATCAGTTGGGCGAAAGCGTCGGCTATTTGCTCTCGCGAGTGAAATCGACCATGTCGAACCTGGTCACACAGCGCAGCATGGCCGAGTTGGGCATCACCAGCCAGCAAGGCAGCATCCTGTTCATGGTGGCGAGCGGCAAGTGCCTGCTGGCGGCCGAACTGGCGCGCGAATACGGCATCGACGCAAGCGCCGTCACGCGTCTGGTCGACCGGCTGGAAAAACGCGGCCTGCTGACAAGAGTGCGCAGCAACGAGGACCGGCGGGTCGTGCGACTCGCGCTGACCCCGGAAGGCCATGCGATCGCGGCCAAAATGCCGGCCATTTTCAACGGCGTGCTGGACAACCTGCTGGGCGGCTTCACCCCCGAAGAAGTGGGTTTTCTGAAGAGCATGCTGCGCCGCGTACTCATCAATTCCGGCGAACAAACGGGACTAACCCGTGATGCAGCAAGCAATTTTGACAGCAAATCGTAATAAATTGCTTGCAGCGTCCATCATTACATTCCACTCAAAGAGTCGAGCGATGAAATCCCTTTCCCTGTCCGCGCCCGCACTTTCGAGCCGGGCCGCTGTCGCCGCCGCGGTGACGGCGCTCGTCCTCACGGGGTGCGCGAACTACTTCGGCATGAAGAGCGACAAGCAGATCTCGTCGCCGGCTCAGTACGAGTCCACCCAGAGCCTGCCGGGCCAAGGCGGCCAGTGGCCGTCGCTCGATTGGGCCAACCAGTTCGGTGACCCCCAACTGCCGAAGCTGATCGCGGAAGCGCTGGAAGGCAGCCCCTCGATCGCGCAGGCGCAGGCTCGCCTCGCCAAGGCTTCGTCCTACATTGAAAGCTCGCGCTCGGCGCTGTATCCGAAGGTCAACGGCAGCTACTCGTGGACCCGCGAGCTGTTCTCGGCGAATGCGCTCTACCCGCCTCCGTACGGCGGCACCTGGTATAGCGAGAACAACGTGCTGGCGAGCGCGTCGTGGGATCTGGACCTGTGGGGCAAGAACCGCCAGCGTCTGGGCCAGGCCGTGTCACAGGAAAAAGCCGCTGAAGCCGACATGCAGCAGGCGCGCGTCACGCTCGCCTCCTCCGTGGCGAGCACCTATAACCAGCTCGCCCAGTTGTACGCATTCCGCGACATCGCCGCGCGCGAAATCGCCAACCGCCAGGACATCAGCCGCATCACCAATGGCCGCGTATCCGCCGGGCTCGACACCAACGTCGAACGGGAAACCGCGAACGGCAACATCGCGACCAGCCAGGCGAACCTGACCGATCTCGACGGCCAGATCACCGTGGCGCGCTATCAGTTGGGCGCGCTGCTAGGCAAGGGTCCGGATCGTGGCTTGCAGATCGCCAAGCCGCTTCTTACCACCGGTGACACGGTAGCGCTGCCGAACAATCTGCCGGCCGACCTAGTGGCGCGTCGCGCGGATATCGTCGCCGCACGCTGGCAGGTCGAAGCCGCGATGCACGACGTGAAGGAGGCGAAGGCCGAGTTCTTCCCGGACGTCAACCTCGCCGCCGGTTTCGGTTTCGATGCGTTCGGCTGGGGCCGTTTCCTCAAGTCGGGCAGCCGTCAGATGCAATTCGGTCCGGCGATTCACCTGCCGATCTTCGACGCTGGCGCGCTGCGCTCGCAGTTGAAGGGGCGCTACGCGGACTTCGACCTCGATGTGGCGGACTACAACCAGACGCTGATCAATGCGCTCTCGGATGTCGCGACGCAAGTGTCGTCGATCCGTTCGATCGACCAGCAATCGGGCGACGCACAGCGCGCGCTCGACGCGTCGACCAAGGCCTATCAGCTGGCGGTGATCCGCTACAAGGCCGGTTTGTCGCCGCAGTTGCAGGTGCTGACCGCCGACCAGAACCGCCTTGCCGCCGAACAGACGGTAACGGGCCTGAAGATGCGCCGCCGCGATCTGCAGATCGGCCTCATCAAGGCGCTCGGTGGCGGTTTCGACGCCACGCAAACCGGCCTCGTGGTGCCGACCGATGCCCCGGCACCGGCCGCCGCCGCATCGGCCACCGCTGCGACCGCCGCTGCAAACTGAAGCCACATCGACGCGACCCACACTCGCATAAACATCCGAATAAACGACGACGCTTGAGAGAACCCGGAGCACATCAATGAGCACCACCCAACAGCCCGCGGCTACTACACAGCCGACTCAGCAGCCGGCCCCGCAGCCGACTCAACCGGCACAACCGCCGGCGAACAACGGCAAACGCAAGCGCATGATGACGCTGCTCGTCATCGTGATCCTGATCGCCGCGGTCGCCTACGGCCTGTACTACTTCCTCGACGCACGCTTCCATGAGGACACCGACGACGCCTACGTGAACGGCAACGTCGTGCAGATCACGCCGCAGGTCACCGGCACGGTTGTCGCCGTGAACGCAGACGACACGCAGACCGTGAAGGCCGGCGACCCACTCGTCGTGCTCGATCCGGCCGACGCGCGCGTCGCCCTCGAACAGGCCGAAGCGAATCTCGCGCAGACGGTGCGTCAGGTGCGCGGCCTGTTCGCCGACGACAACCAGTACCAGGCGCAAGTTGCCCAGCGCCAGTCCGATCTGTCGCGCGCCCAGGACGACCTGAAGCGCCGCCTGACAGTCGCGCAAACCGGCGCCGTGTCAGCGGAAGAAATCTCGCACGCCCGCGACGCCGTGAAGAGCGCGCAAGCCTCGGTCGACGCCGCTGAGCAACAACTGGCGTCAAACCGCGCGCTGACTGCCAACACCACGATCGCCAATCACCCGAACGTGCAGGCTGCCGCTGCGAAGGTCCGCGACGCGTATCTGGCCAACGCGCGTAACAACCTGCCGGCGCCGGTCACGGGCTACGTTGCGAAGCGCTCGGTGCAGGTCGGCCAGCGCGTCTCGCCGGGCACCCCGCTGATGGCTATCGTGCCGCTGGGCGGAGTGTGGGTCGATGCGAACTTCAAGGAAGTGCAATTGAAGCACATGCGCATCGGCCAGCCGGTCGAGTTGACGGCCGACGTGTACGGTTCGTCGGTGGTGTTCCACGGCAAGGTGGTTGGCTTCTCGGCGGGTACGGGTTCGGCGTTCTCGCTGCTGCCCGCGCAGAACGCAACCGGCAACTGGATCAAGGTGGTCCAGCGTCTGCCGGTGCGGATCGCGCTCGACCCGCAGGAACTTGAAAAGCATCCGCTGCGTATCGGCCTGTCGATGCAAGCCGACGTGAGCATCAAGGACGACCAGGGCGGCCAGCTTGGCCAGGCGCCGAACACGGTTTATCAGACCAACGTGTTCGACAAGTACGGCGACCAGGCGGATGCGGAAATCGCCCGCATCATTTCGGAGAATGCAGGTCCGAACGGCGGCTCGCAGAAGTCGGCTCAAGCTGGCGGCGCTACCAAGGCCGCCGCGAAGCTGATGTAAGCGGCGCGACGATTCATAGAAGGCTTTTTTAATGGCTCAGGCTCAGGCGCAAGTCCCTCATCCGCCGCTCGAGGGCGCGCAACTGGTGATCGGCACCATCGCGGTGTCGCTCGCCGTGTTCATGAACGTGCTCGACACGTCGATTGCGAACGTGTCGATCCCGTCCATTTCAGGCGACCTCGGTGTGTCGTCCGACCAGGGCACATGGGTGATTACGTCGTTCGCGGTGGCAAACGCGATCTCCGTGCCGCTGACCGGCTGGCTCACCGATCGTATCGGCCAGGTGCGCCTGTTCATGGCGTCGATCATCCTGTTCGTGATCTCGTCGTGGATGTGCGGTCTCGCCCCCACTCTGCCGTTCCTGCTGGCCTCGCGCGTGCTGCAAGGCGCCGTCGCCGGCCCGATGATTCCGCTGTCGCAAACGCTGCTGCTCGCGAGCTATCCACGCGCCAAGGCGCCGATGGCTTTGTCGATGTGGGCGATGACCACGCTGATCGCACCGGTGGCCGGGCCGATTCTTGGCGGCTGGATCTCGGACAACATCTCGTGGCCGTGGATTTTCTACGTCAACATTCCGGTCGGTGCGATCGCCGCGGTGGCAACGTGGACGATCTTCCGTAATCGCGATTCTGTCGTCAAAAAGGCGCCGATCGACGGCGTCGGCCTCGGTCTGCTGATCCTCTGGGTCGGCTCGTTGCAGGTGATGCTCGACAAGGGCAAGGATCTCGACTGGTTCTCGTCGACCACCATCGTCGTGCTGGCGCTGGTTGCGGTGATTTCGCTCGCGTTCTTCATTGTGTGGGAATTGACGGCCGAGCATCCGGTGGTCGACCTGTCGCTCTTCAGCCGGCGCAATTTCACGAGCGGTACGATTGCGTTGTCGATCGGCTACGGACTCTACTTCGGCAACCTCGTGTTGCTGCCGTTGTGGCTGCAAACCGATATCGGCTACACCGCCACCGAAGCAGGTCTCGTGATGGCGCCGGTCGGCCTGTTCGCCGTGCTGCTGTCGCCGATCACCGGCAAGGTGTTGCCGCGTACCGATCCGCGCTATATCGCGACCTTGTCGTTCCTCGTGTTTGCGCTGTGCTTCTGGATGCGCTCACGTTATACGACTGGCGTCGATACTTATTCGCTGCTCATGCCCACGTTGATTCAGGGGATCGGCATGGCCGGGTTCTTCATCCCGCTGGTGTCGATCACGTTGTCGGGTTTGCCGGGCAACCGGATTCCGGCGGCGTCGGGCTTGTCGAATTTCGTGCGGATCATGTGCGGCGGTATCGGCACGTCGATTTTCCAGACCGCGTGGGATCACCGCACCATCATGCATCATGCGCAACTGGCCGAACAGGCGAGTGCGTACAACCCGGTGTTCGATCAGTCGATCCGGCAGATGGGTGCGGCGGGCTTCAGTCAGCCGCAGGCATATGGTCTGTTCAATACGATGGCGACGCAGCAGGCCGCGCAGTTGGGCGTGAACGATCTGTTCTTTGTATCGGCGGGGATCTTTGTCGCACTGATCGCGCTGATCTGGATGGCAAAGCCTGAACGCGCCGGCGGTGATGCAGGTGCGGCAGCTGCGGCGGCGCATTGAGGTTCTGGTTTTATTAGTCCGCGACGCGAGCTGTATGTATGTAATAAAAGGCGGGGCCGCTGGTGAGCGGTCCCGCCTTTTTTGTTGCTGCTGCTGACGAGGCGGCGCTTAAGTTCCGCGTTAGCTCGCTGCGGTAACCACGAGCCGTTCCGGCGCCAGCACGCCCTCGCCTTGCTTCGCGACGCCAAGCAGACGACCGTCCGCTGCATACACGCGTACGCGCGGCGCATTCACCGCATCGCCGACAATGGTCAACTCGGAGAGCTTCAGGCGTTGCCCATGCAGGAAGCGACGGGTCGCGTCTTCGTCCAGCGTGACAAGCGGGAACGTGGACAACAACGCATCGACCGGTTGCAGCCACGTATCGCGCTCGCTCTCCGTCGCATCGGACAACGCGTCGAGCGTCACCGAATTCTCCAGCGTCAGCGCGCCGACACCGGTACGCCGCAGCGCGACCAGATGCGCACCACAACCCAGCGCTTCACCGATATCCTCAGCAAGCGTGCGCACATAGGTGCCTTTGCTGCACGTCACGCGAAACGTCACGTCGGGCAACGCGCAGGCAAGCATCTCGAGCGCGTGAATCGTCACCTGACGCCCTTCGCGCTCCACCGTCTGGCCGGCGCGCGCGTATTCGTATAGCGGCTTGCCGTCGCGCTTGAGCGCCGAGTACATCGGTGGGACCTGAACGATGTCGCCGAGAAATTTCTGCATGGCCGCCTCTACCGCGGCCTGATCGCACGTCACGTCGCGCGTGTCGATGGCTTCGCCTTCGGCGTCGCCGGTGGTCGTGCGGATACCGAGGCGCATGGTCGCCTCATAGGTCTTGTCGGCTTCGAGCAGGTCTTGCGAAAACTTGGTCGCTTCGCCGAAACACAGCGGCAAAAGACCGGTGGCAAGTGGATCGAGCGTGCCTGTGTGGCCCGCCTTTTTCGCCAGGTAGAGACGCTTCGCGCGAATCAGCGCGTCGTTGCTCGACAGGCCGAGCGGTTTGTCGAGCAGCAGTACGCCGTCGAGCGCGCGACGCGGCACGCGGGGGCGTTGAGGTGCGGTCATGTCAGAAAGACAGAGTCTTCGAAGTGTACGGAAACAGCGCCAAATGAGCTGCAACTGACGCAGCGCAGCCCGGAACGCGGAGAACAACGTTCAACCCGCGCGCTCAGTCTTCTTTCGCGCGATTGGCATTCGCCTCGTCGATCAGACGGGACATTTCGACGGCCCGTTCGATCGTCTGGTCGTAATGGAAATGCAGCGTCGGCACGGTATGGATGTGCAGGCGCTTGAACAGCTGATTGTGCAGATGGCCGGCCGCGTGGTTGAGCGCTTCGAGCGTCTGCTGCGGGTCGCCGGTTAGCGTCGTGAAGTAGACCTTCGCGTGTGCGTAGTCGGGCGTCAACTCGACACTTTGAATCGTGACGAGGCCGATGCGCGGATCCTTGACCTCGCGCAGCAGCTCGGACAGGTCACGCTGGATCTGATCGGCGATCTGCACGTTGCGATTGGGAGAAGAACGTTTTTTAGGCATGGTGTTTGTGTGCTCCGTTCTGACGGATGCAATAAAGTTGTTCGCGCGAACCGAGGTGGTGATTGCCCGGACGGCAATGAGCGGCTTGATAGCGACTGCAAGCCACCGCGGGGCGCAATACGCGACAAATGCGCGGGCCCAAAGACAACGGGCGAAGCGGGCGCTTAAGCCCGCTCCGCCCGTTGAGCCAATGCCGCGTGAATTACAGCGTACGCGCGACTTCGGTAACTTCGAAGACTTCGAACTGATCGCCTTCGACGATATCGTTGAAGTTCTTGATCGACATACCGCACTCGAAGCCCTGACGGACTTCCTTGACGTCGTCCTTGAAGCGCTTGAGCGAATCGAGCTCGCCCGTGAAGATGACGACGTTGTTGCGCAGCACGCGCACCGACGACGAGCGCTTGACGAAACCGTCCGTGACCATACAGCCGGCCACCGCGCCGATCTTCGGTACCTTGAAGACCTGACGCACTTCGACCGTACCCGTCACGACTTCGCGCTTCTCCGGTGCCAGCATGCCCGACATCGCAGCCTTCACTTCATCCACTGCGTCATAGATGATGTTGTAGTAGCGAATATCGACGCCGTTGGTTTCCGCCAGCTTGCGCGCCTGTGCATCAGCACGGGTGTTGAAGCCGATGATGACCGCCTTCGAAGCCGTAGCCAGGTTGACGTCCGACTCGCTGATGCCGCCGACAGCGCCGTGCACGATCTGCACACGGACTTCGTCGGTCGACAGCTTGAGCAGCGACTGCACCAGAGCTTCCTGCGAACCTTGCACGTCGGCCTTGACGATGAGCGGCATGTACGCCACTTCGCCTTCGCCCATCTGCTCCAGCATGTTCTCGAGCTTCGCGGCCTGTTGCTTGGCCAGCTTGACGTCGCGGAACTTGCCTTGACGGAACAACGCGACTTCACGCGCCTTGCGGTCGTCCGGCATGACGATGACTTCTTCGCCCGCTTGCGGCACTTCCGACAGACCTTGAATCTCAACCGGGATCGACGGGCCTGCCGACTTGGTCGGCTTGCCGGTTTCGTCGAGCATGGCTCGCACGCGACCGTAAGCGCTACCTGCCAGCACCACGTCGCCGCGGTTCAGCGTACCCGACTGGACCAGGATCGTTGCAACCGGACCCTTACCCTTATCGAGCTTCGCTTCGATAACGAGACCCTTGGCCGGCGCTTCGACCGGTGCCTTCAGCTCCAGCACTTCGGCTTGCAGCAGCACGTTTTCGAGCAGGTCGTCGATGCCCGCGCCGGTTTTAGCCGACACCGACACGAACGGCGAATCGCCACCATATTCTTCCGGCACGACGCCTTCCGCGACGAGTTCCTGCTTGACGCGCTCCGGATTCGCATCCGGCTTGTCGATCTTGTTGATCGCGACGACGAGCGGCACGCCGCCTGCCTTCGCGTGGGCAATCGCTTCCTTCGTTTGCGGCATCACGCCGTCGTCGGCTGCGACCACCAGAATCACGATGTCGGTTGCCTTCGCACCGCGAGCACGCATGGCCGTAAATGCTTCGTGGCCCGGCGTATCGAGGAACGTAATGACACCGCGCGGCGTTTCGACGTGATACGCGCCGATGTGCTGCGTAATCCCGCCCGCTTCACCCGCTGCAACCTTGGCGCGGCGAATGTAGTCGAGCAGCGAGGTCTTGCCGTGGTCGACGTGACCCATGACCGTGACGACCGGCGGACGCGGCAGTGCTTCTGCGTCCGTGATCTCGCCTTCGACCAGCATGGCTTCCGGATCGTCCAGCTTGGCGGCAACCGCGTGGTGGCCCAATTCCTCGACGATGATCATCGCCGTTTCCTGGTCCAGCATCTGGTTGATCGTGACCATCTGGCCGAGCTTCATCATCGACTTGATGACCTCCGATGCCTTCACCGCCATCTTGTGCGCCAGATCGGCGACCGTGATGGTTTCCGGCACGTGCACTTCACGCACGATCGGTTCGGTCGGCGCCTGGAACGTGGTGTTCTGATCCTGATGCTTGCCGCGGCCCTTCGGGCCGCCGCGCCAGCCGCGATCGACACCGCCGCTCGAATCGCCACGCGTCTTGATACCGCGGCGCTTCGCTGCGTCGTCCTGCCAGCCGCCCTTGCCACCGCCCGGCTTCTTCTTGTCGCCAGCCGACGGCGTGGTCGTTGCAGCCGGAGCCGCAGCAGCCGGCTTCTTGGCGGCCGGACGTGCCGGTGCTTCACCCGCCGGACGCGCCGGCTTGTGCAGCGTGCCCTTGGCTTCCACCGGCTTGGCCGGCTCAGCGGGCTTCGGTGCCGGTTCCGGCGCCTTGACCTGCGCCTTGCGCGGCGTGTTCATCATTTCGCGAATCGCACGTGCTTCGGCTTCTGCCGCCGCACGGCGCTTGCTGACTTCTTCCTGCTCGGCGCGCGTTTTCTCGGCGGCCTGACGCGCTGCGTCTTCCGCTTTCTTCGCTGCTTCGCGTTGAGCTGCGCGTTCTGCCGCGGCGCGCTCGTCGTCCTGCTCGCTTTCCTTGGCAGCCGCCGGTTCTGCAGCCTTGGCCGCAACCGGTTCAGCCTTCGCCGCCTTGGCGGCCTGCGCCGGCTGGGCAGCCTGAGCCTGTTCGCGAGCCGCCGCTTCGGCCGCAGCCGCTGCGCGCTTCTTCGCCGCTTCTTCTTCCGCACGACGACGCTCGGCTTCAGCAGCCTGCTCGCGCGCCTGACGTTCGGCTTCTTCGCGCTCGAGCTGTTCCTGACGCGCCTTCAACTCCTGAGCCTGCTTTTCGAGCAGCTCGGCTTCGTGACGAGCTTCCTCTTCACGACGCTGGAGTTCGAGATCGTCTACATCAGCTTCGGCCACATGATTCGATGCATCCCCGCCTTCAGCGGAGGATTCGTCGCGGCGGACGAAAGTGCGCTTCTTACGCACCTCGACCTGAATGGTGCGAGCTTTGCCCGTCGCGTCGGATTGCTTGATCTCCGACGTATGCCGTTTCGTCAGCGTGATCTTGCGCTTGTCCGCATCAGTCGAGCCGTGAGACTTGCGCAAGTGGTCGAGCAGACGCGCCTTGTCCGTTTCGGACAAGCTGTCGTCTTCGCTCGCTTTCGTGACGCCTGCTGCCTGAAGCTGCTCAAGGAGCACGCCTGCAGGCATTTTCAGTTCCGCGGCAAATTGGGCTACGTTGTTACTCGCCATTCATTCCTCTTAATGCAAGGACCGATTCCTTGCGGTTAGCATCTTGTCATGCGGCCTAACGGCCGCGTTCAATTTAGTGCGCCATGGTCATTTCTCACTGGAACCAATGTTCACGTGCTTTCATGATCAACGCCTTAGCGGCATCCTCTTCCATTCCGGTCATCTCAACCAGTTCATCCACAGCCAGCTCGGCGAGTTCGTCGCGCGTCTGGATCTGATGTTCGGCAAGCTTGGCGAGCAGGTCGGCATCCATGCCGTCCAGGCTCTTCAGGTCGAGTGCAACATTCTCGACCTTTTCTTCATTCGCGATCGCCAACGTCAACAACGCATCGCGCGAGCGATTACGCAGTTCGTGAACGGTGTCTTCGTCGAATGCTTCGATTTCGAGCATCTCGTTGAGCGGCACATAAGCGATCTCTTCGAGGCTCGTAAAGCCTTCGTCGATCAGGATGTCGGCAACTTCTTCGTCGACATCGAGACGCGCCATGAACAGGTCACGCAGTACACCGCGCTCCTGATTCTGCTTTTGCGCAGATTCGTCCGGCGTCATGATGTTGATCTGCCAGCCGGTGAGTTCGCTGGCAAGACGCACGTTCTGGCCGCTGCGGCCGATCGCGACCGCCAGTTCGTTTTCGTCTACGACGACGTCCATCGAATGTTTTTCTTCATCGACGACGATCGACTGGACGGCTGCCGGCGCGAGCGCGCCGATCACAAACTGAGCGGGATCTTCCGACCATAGCACGATGTCGACGTTTTCGCCACCAAGCTCGTTACGCACGGCCTGGACACGCGAACCGCGGATACCGACGCAGGTGCCGATCGGATCGATGCGCTTGTCATAAGCGATCACGCCGATCTTGGCGCGCACGCCCGGATCACGGGCTGCCGCCTTGATTTCCAGCAGGCCTTGTTCGATTTCCGGCACTTCCATTTCGAACAGCTTCATCAGGAATTCGGGCGCCGTACGCGACAGTTCGATCTGCGGACCGCGAGCGGTGCGATCGACCTTGGCGATATAGGCGCGCACGCGGTCGCCCACGCGCAGATTTTCCTTCGGAATCAGCTGGTCGCGGCGCAGCAGCGCTTCGACACGGCCGGTTTCGACGATGAAGTTGCCCTTGTCCAGGCGCTTCACCGAGCCGGTCATGATGTGCTCGCCGCGCTCGAGGAAGTCGTTCAGGATCTGCTCGCGTTCCGCGTCGCGCACCTTCTGCAGGATCACCTGCTTGGCGGCCTGCGCGCCGATACGGCCGAATTCGATCGACGGCACCGGTTCTTCGATGTATTCGTCGAGCTGGATTTCCGGCTTCTGTTCGCGTGCTTCGAACAGCAGGATTTCCTGATCCGGCTCTTGCAGGCCGGCTTCGTCCGGCACCACTTTCCAGCGGCGAAACGTTTCGTGCTCGCCGCTTTCACGGTCGATCTGGACGCGGATATCCGCGTCTTCTTCGAAGAGTTTCTTGGAGGCCGAAGCGAGGGCCGCCTCGAGCGCGGCAAATACCACGTCTTTATCGACGTTCTTCTCGCGTGCCAGCGCATCCACCAGCATCAACACTTCGCGACTCATTGTTTGCGGCTCCTAAAGTCAACTTTCGGAACGAGGCGTGCCTTATCGATATCCGCGACGGTGAAATCGAGCATCGCGGCGCCTTCCTTCCCTTCAAATTCCAGACCGATCGTTTCGCCTTGCGGAGCATGCAGGATGCCCCGGTACGATTTCCGTCCGTCCAATGGCTTTTTCAATGTGATTACCACTTCGCTGCCTGCGAAGCGTTCAAAATCCGCCAGTTTTTTCAGCGGGCGGTCGAGACCCGGCGACGACACTTCAAGCCGCTCATAATCGATATTTTCGACCGTCAGAACGTGCTGGAGCTGACGCGTGACTTTCTCGCAGTCTTCGATCGCGATGCCGGCCGGCTGGTCGATATAAATACACAGCATGCCGCGCCCGGTGCGCTCGAGATCGACGAGCTCGTAGCCGAGTCCCACGACCGTGGTTTCAATCAGTTCCGTCAGTTGCACAGTGCCCTCTAAGATGTTCGCGCGGCGAGACCTGCCGGGTTTGTCTGCAAACACCAATGCGGGCCGCGCGCCAAGCCGGCGCACGTTCGTGCTACCCGAGATGCCGAACCACTTAGAACTGCGCGGCAAAAAAAAATGGGCTAAACGCCCATCATCTTATTACCGGTGGTCGCACCTGAGCCGCACATGAAAAGCCGCACGCCCAGCGACTCCGCGATTGTAGCCATTTTTCGGGACAAACGCAAACCGCAGAACGCCGTAGGGAGCGCATTTCCGCTTGATTTCATGGGAATCTTTCAACGATATGGCGGCGCGCCGGGCCTTTTGCAAGGCGGCTTGCGCCGCCTCGAACCTGCGCCGGACAAGCAGGGCGAGAAAACTCTGCCCCTACTTATGCGCACGCCGCGGTTTTATGCATCAGATGAAACTTACGATGAAATCCGCGGAGCTCGTCGATCGATTCTGACGGCGGCGAAGCGTAAATCGTTGATGAACGATCAGCGGCCAACCGTCATGCTCAAGTTACTTGCCGCTTAACGGCCACGCGAACGGCCGCGCGGTGCGCCACCACCACGATTGGCGCCACCCGCGTTGGGGTTGCCACCGCCACCGGCGCGATTGGCGTTACCGCCGCGATTGCCGGCCGGCCCGCGGCTACCGCCGCCCGGATTGCCGCCGCCAGGGCCGCCAGCGCGCTTACCGCCGCCGGCCGCACGATTGCCATTGCCCGACGGCGCGCGATTGCCGTCGACGTCACGGCCGCCACGCGGGCCAGGTGCACCGCCGCCACCCATCGGGCCGCTGAAACCACCGGCGCTGCGGCCAGCGCCGCGATTGCCGTAACCGCCGCCGCTGCCGCTACTGCCGCCAAACCCACCGCCCGCACCACCGCCGAAGCCGCCACCCGCCGCACCGCGACGGCCTTGACCGCGCGGCTGTTGCTGGTCGAAACGGCCATGCGACATCAGCACCGGTTCGCGGCCAATGAAGCCCATCGACGTTTGCATCGGGTCCGGCTGCTTACGCTCCGGCGCCTCTCGGCGGCCACCCTTTTCTTCCGACGGCGCCTTCAGGCCGACCGACGCCATCAGCGCGCGCACCTGATTGTCTTCGAGCTCTTCCCAGCGACCGCGCTTCAAGCCCTTCGGCAGCGAGATCGGGCCATGACGCGTGCGAATCAGGCGGCTGACCATCAGGCCGGCTGCTTCGAACATGCGGCGCACTTCGCGATTACGCCCTTCGGCGAGCGCGACGTGATACCAGTGATTGGTGCCTTCGCCGCCGCCGTCGCGGATGCGCAGGAAATTCGCCGGGCCGTCTTCCAGCTCGACGCCGTGCAACAGCTTCTGACGCATACCTTCCGCCAGCTCGCCGACCACGCGCACCGCATATTCACGCTCGACGCTGTAACGCGGATGCATGAAACGGTTCGCCAGATCGCCCGAGGTGGTCAGCATCAGCAGACCTTCGGTGTTGAAGTCGAGGCGGCCGACCGCGAGCCACTTGGCGGTCTTCATGGGCGGCAGCTTGTCGAACACCGACGGACGGCCTTCCGGATCGGCGTGGCTGACGATTTCGCCAGTCGGTTTGTGGTACAGCAGCACGCGCGGCGGCTTGTTGGCCAGCTTGCGCTTGACCGGCTTGCCATTGATGCGGACCTGGTCGGTCGGCATGATGCGCTGGCCGATGTGAGCCGGCTCGCCGTTCACCGACACGCGGCCGGCGACGATCAGTTCTTCCATGTCGCGGCGCGAGCCCATGCCGGCTTCGGCCAGCACCTTGTGCAGCTTCGGCGCATCGTCGTCCGCAGCTAGGACGCGCTTGGGCGCGGCCGGCTTGCCACGGCGCAGCATCGGGGCGCGTACGCCGCCGGTTGCGCTGTTGTCCGCATCGAATGCGGGCGAGGTGACGTACGAGAACAGATCGTCCGGATTCGCTTCGGCTGCGATTGCCACCGGCGCTTCGGCGCCACGGCGATTCTGACGCTGACCACCTTCGCGCGGCTGACGCTCGCCGCGCCCACCTTCACGGGGGCCGCCCTCGCGGGGCGCACCTTCGCGCTGACCACCCTCGCGCTTCGCGCCGCCCGCATTGCGACGCGGGCCCTGGCCCTTGGCGCCGCCATCCTTGCGTGGCATGCGCACCTGCGCGACCACCTCGCCGTCCGGCGGCGTTTCGGTGACGACCGGCGCTCCTTGCGCGGGCGCGCCTTCGGCGCCCTTCGTCTTCGCTCCGGCGCGGCGCCGCGCGATCAGGCTGCGCGGCCCGCGACGCAGGCCGCGGCGCGGACGGTCTTCACCGTCTGCTTCCGTGGCCTGCGCCGGGCGCTCGCCCTCGCCTGCCGACGCTTGCGTGGTACGCGCTTCGTCGGCGCGTGCCGACGGCACGGCGCGCTCGGATTCGGACGAATCGGTGTCGTGGGTATGTGTCAAAACAACCTCAAAATGTCAGGTCGCGCGCGCCCATTGCGGGCGCGGCAAAAAAAGTTCGGTTACGTCAGGCGCTGCGCGACTCGGGTTCGTCGTCGGTCAGAATGCCTGCGTCCTGTGCAGCATCGCGACGATCCTCAGGATCGCCGTGCGCTGCCGTGGTCGGGTTCGGCTCGGCGGCGTGCTCCGTATTGCGGAGTACGCCCGAGTCGTGCGCGGGTATTGCCGGATCGGCCTGGGAGACCGGATCGTGATTCAGTGCGGGCTCGGCGGCGCCGGCCTGCGGTTCAACGTTCGCCGCTTCGGCATGTTCCTGCCCATTCGGCGCTGCTGCAGCGCTCTGATGGGACTCAGGCGCCGGTGCGGCGTCCGCCGGATCATGCCTTGCCTCGGCAAGTTCAGTTTCGCCTGCTTCGACTGCCCCGCTGGCCTCAGCCGGCTCCGCGTGCTGCGTCTGAGCGGCCGGCGTTTGATGCTCTTCAGCGTGTTCGCCGGCGATTTCCGTTCCGGCCGCCTCGCCAACCGCCTCAACGTGGCCGTGATCGGCAGTCTCGTCGAGAGATTCGCCTACTTCAGCGTCAGCCTCCCCGATGACAGATTCCGACGGCCCTTCGAGCGGGCTCTCTTCGTCCGAAGCCAATGCCTGTACGGCCCCGGCCTCGGAAAACTCGATCGCATGCTGACCGAGCAGATCCGCATTCAGTTGCGCCGACGGATCCGCGAGCGGTGGTAATTCGTCGAGCGCCTTCAAACCGAGGTCGTCGAGAAATTGCCGCGTTGTCGCGTACAGCGCCGGACGCCCCGGCACATCACGATGGCCGATCACTTCGATCCAGCCGCGATCCTCGAGTTGCTTGACGACCTGCGTATTTACCGTGACGCCGCGAATCTCTTCGATATCGCCGCGCGTGACCGGTTGCCTGTACGCAATGATCGCGAGCGTCTCGAGCACCGCGCGCGAATACTTCGGCGGTTTCTCGGGATGCAAACGATCCAGGTACGAACGCATCGCGGGCTTGCTTTGAAATCGCCAGCCCGACGCCAGCCCGACCAGCTCCACACCGCGCCCAGACCAATCCTGCTTCAGGTCCTCGAGCAAATTCCGAACAGTGTCTGCCGACACGCCGTCGGCAAAGAGCTTGCGCAAATCGACGAGCTTTAACGGCTCCTGCGCGCAGATCAAGGCAGTCTCGAGGACGATCTTCGCCTCTTGGGTATTCATGCAGCTAGGTCAGACCCTGTGGTCAAAGAACCGGATCAAACAGACGATGTGGAACTGAAGACGCGCTCGCCCGATTCTGATCGGTCATATTGATGGGAGCACGCACCGGGGGGAGGCGAAACAGGCAATCGAGCCAAACCCAGCCGGACGGAGCAGCGATATTCCTGAAAGGAATCGCGTGACTGAGCGCCATATTACGCAAAAACAACCAGTGCGTAAAGACGAAATCCCCGGCGCATTTTTAAGCGACGTCCCAAGCTGCGTGCTTTCGCGGAAAACCAGGCGGAAATGCACGAGAATCGGACTGAAATGGACCCTTAATTGGAACCTTACGGGCCCTTCAGTCACGCCAAGCGCCCTTTCCGCCGCGCCTCAACGCGTACCGTGCTGCGCGAGGAAACGCTTCAGACGCTCGACACCCACGTCCAGCCGCGCCGTGTCGCAGGCATAGCACCAGCGCACGAAACCCTCGCCTTGCGGACCAAACGCGCTGCCGGGCGCCACGCCCAGGCCCACTTCGCGCACCATGGCTTTGCATAGCTCGAGACTGCGCGACGCGCCCGGCATCGAGAAAAACACATACATCGCCCCGGGCGGCGCCTTCACGTCGACACCCGGCACCGCGGACAGCGCCCGCACCAGATGGTCGCGCGATGCCTTCAGGTCGAGCACCAGTTCCTGTGTGAAGCGCTCGCCCTGCTGGACGGCCGCGATGCCCGCCTGCTGGACGAAAGCCGGTGCACACGACGTGTTGTATTCGACCAGCTTGCCCAGATCGTCCATCAGCGAGGCCGGCGCGACGATCCAGCCGAGCCGCCAACCGGTCATCAGCCACGCCTTGGAAAACGAATTCACGCAGATCACGCGTTCGTCGCGCGTGGCGAGATCGAGAAACGACGGCGCCGTGCGTGAATGGGTACTCTCAACGCCAGCTTCAGGGGCCGCGTAATAAAGACGCTCGTAGACTTCGTCGGCGACGATCCAGATGCCGTGGCGGCGGCAATGCGCCAGCACGGCGCGCTGCTCGTCGCGGCTCATCACCCAGCCGGTCGGATTGTTCGGCGAGTTGATCAGCAGCATCTTCGTGTCCGGCGTCAGCGCCGCCAGCAACTGTTCGAGATCGAGTTGCCAGCCGCGCTCACCGTAGCCCAGCGCGACGGTTTCTACATGCGCGCCCAGAATCTTGGGAATCTCGACCAGATTCGGCCACAGCGGCGTGACCGCGACAACGCGGTCGCCCGCGCCCACCACCAGCTGCGCGGCCAGCATCAGTGCGTTGACGCCGGCGCTCGTCACCGCAATGTGATCGGACGACGTCGGCCCGTGCAACTTGCTGACGTAGTCCGCGAGCGCCGCCCGCAACGGCGCAATACCCAGGTTATGCGTATAGAAGGTGGCGCCGGCAGCCAATGCAGCGCTAGCGGCGTCGCGGATGAAAGCCGGGGTCACCCGGTCGGACTCGCCGAACCAGAACGGCAACACGTCCGCAACGCCGAAACCGGCGTTCGCGACTTCCCGGATCTGTGAAGGACGCAGTGCGCGCACGGCGTCGCGCGCGTTGGGGACGGAGGGCACGGGCAGATCCGTTTCGCTCATCGAGACTTCCAGACAGTGATGGACGGGTAATGGGTCGAGGCTGACGCCAAGGGAGGCGACAGTTTAGCGCGGCGCCGGCTTTTGGGACGGCGGAGTCGCCGGCGACGTCACCGAGTCAAGCGGCACAGCCAAAGTCATCAGCCCAAATCCTCAGCCCGCGCCGGCAATTGACGAATCAGACTCCACACCGCCTCCGCCGCCGGCGACAGCGAACGGTCGCGCCGCCGTACCAGTTCCACAGTGCGCTCGGCGCGCGGCACGAGCGGCCGCGCCACCAGCGAGGCGCCAGCCGGCAACGGCAAGGCCAGCCAGGGCAGCACGCTCACGCCCACGCCCGCCTCGACCAGCCCAAAAACGGTCGCGGAATGCCCCAACTCCTGCACCACGGTGGCGCTTACGCCGTACTCCTGCATCACGGCATCGATGATCGGGCGGCTACCTGACGCGTAATCGAGCATGACGAGCTGCTGGCCCTCAAGGTCGGTCCATGCCACCTGCTTATGTGCCGCCAGGGGGTGGTCTTCGCGTGAAACGACGCAAAACGAATCAGTCATCAGCGATTCGCTCAGCAGGTCATCGGCGGAAAATGGGCCGATGATCACGCCGAAATCGACTTCACCCGACTTCACCTTGCGCACCACGTCGCTTTGCACGTCGTCGCGCAGACCCAAGGTGATGTAGGGAAACTGGCGTCCGCACGACGCCACCACGCCAGGCATCAACCGGCAAGCGATCGTCGGGCTTGCGGCCACCACCACCCGTCCGCGGCGTTGCTCGCCGATTTCGCGGATCTCGCGCAAGGCGTCGTCCAGATCCGTCAGCAGTCGCGACACGCTCGACACCAGGTTGCCGCCGACATCCGTCAACTGCACCTCGCGTGTGGTCCGGTCGATCAACTTCAGACCGATCTCCCCTTCCAGTTCGCGTACGCAGCGGCTGACCGCCGATTGCGTCAGACCGATTTCATCGCCGGCCCGACTAAAGCTCTGCAAACGGGCGACCTCAATGAAAACCCTTAGCTGACGCAGCGTCACATTCATTTACCAGCCTCATCAATAACCCAGTTTGATGCGCATTGTATGGCGAAATGCCGCACCACATTCGCATTTAGTGCTAACGCTGCAGCGCAGCAATAAGGCGCAAACGCACGCTGGACGGGCTTGATTGCACAAGATTGGTGATTGTCCCGATTTGCGAGATGGGTTTTTTGGATTCTTATACGCCCCTAGCTAGCGCCCGCGCTGGCCCGCTGTCACAGGGCTTTCAGGTAGTTGGATCAAGTTGGCACACTTCCTGCATTTACATGCACACAGGGTCGGCGCCATGACTACTGACTGAATAGCAGATCGTGGCAAGCCCGACCCCCCTTGGCACTCGCCTATCGAGTGCATGGAGAGTGCGCGGCGCGGGGCAGCGCACCGGAGTTAGCTTCGCTGAGGTGAAACATGATGCTGTTCGACGATTTGAGAGACAACGAGTGGGCGCTGGTCGAGGCGTTGTTCTGTGCGGAGCCAGCACGGAGCGAACGTCGTGGTCGACCACGCGTGGAAGCGCGCGCAGTAGTCAATGCCGTGCTTTGGGTGCTGTCGACTGGAGAAGGCTGGTCCAAACTGCCGGGCCGCTATCCGTCGCCGCCGACTTGCCGCCGTCGCTTCGACGAATGGCAAGCCGATGGTACGCTCGCCGAAATAGTTAAGCGACTCGGCACGAGCGGCCGTGAAATTTCGCTGCGCGGCCGCATTGGCGCGACTGCGGCGAAACCGCCGGCACCGCCGAGCCGCGACCGTCTGCGTGGCGCATTCTGGACCAATCCGGAATCGTGGCGCGCGCCGGTCAAGATGGCCTGACGCGAATTGTTTTGCCTCCGGGCGCCTGCGGGCGCCCGGCGTGTATCTGGGCCGTCGTGCGCCGTCTTTCGACGCCTGTCCGACCTGCGATGGGCACCGCTCTTCGGCGCGCCCAACTGAGTCGTCCCCTTCCGTTTCTTCGCCGTCATTGTCGACTCGCTTCAGACACCTGAAGCGAGTCGATTATTGCGGGTGAAACATCCATTTACTATTGCTTACAGCGTGCTTTCGCTACTCGGCATACCTTATGTGTATGCAAACAGGCCTTGAGTCGATCGGCTTGACGGGAGCTCAGCATGAAACCAATGTCACTGCTTCTGTGCGGCATTGTCGTTTCATCAATGGCCGCACCGGCGCTCGCACAGCAGCGCCCACAAGGGTGGAACTGGCGGCCGGATCACACGGCCACCATCGAAGCCTGGCAGCAAAGCGGAACACGCAACCGCGACTTCACGCCGCCTGCGCCCCGTGGCGACTTGCGCGGCGATATCGCGAGCAATGTACGAACGCGACCTGAACCGCCGCGCGACGACCCTGCACGCCGCCGCTAGGCATGCGCCGCCGCGCCGGTGACCGGCTCGGCGTGTGTCAAATCAAATCAGGGGATCGCCGCTGTAGTTCGCCGCCATTGTTTGCTATGGCCGGCGTCCATCGTCACTGCAAGACAACGTGCTACGTGGCGAATTGAACGATCAGGGAACCACCAGCCAATGCGCCAGTCTGATTCAACGCCATTAGCACAGCGTGGCAGTAGTAATTCCGGTACGCCCGTATCCTCGCGATACGGGCTTTTTTTTGCGTCAACGGGTGCGCGGCTCGCACTGTACCCGGCGCACCAGCCAGCCAATAAAGCGAAGCAATGGAATCACCACCAGCCGCGTGGAGCGGCTGGGAAATACAGCGCCAGCGCCTTTCGCCCGCGCCCTTAAGGCCGGGCTTCGAGAGCGGCTGTGGGCCGCGCTTCGGCTGTCGCGACAACGTAGTCGTTCATTCGCTGTGCGGTCCAGCTCAACAGGCGTTCGTCGTGCGCAAGCCTCGCGAACTCGGCTCTGCCGCGGTCAGTGAGCACGGCAATATCAACCGGTGCATGAAAGCCCGGAGCCGGTGCGACGGTGCGCTGC
This sequence comes from Paraburkholderia aspalathi, assembly GCF_900116445.1. GTDB lineage: Bacteria > Pseudomonadota > Gammaproteobacteria > Burkholderiales > Burkholderiaceae > Paraburkholderia > Paraburkholderia aspalathi. The sequence goes on along the minus strand of NZ_FPBH01000001.1, from coordinate 150,357 downwards.
CGAACAGTGTCCATCAAGCCTAGCGCGCGAAGATATTGGAAGACACCCGGTCGTCTGGCCCATGGGACCTGGCGATATTGCGCCCGCCGCAGCGCTTCAAGTACCGCTTCGTTGGAATACGTGGTCATCTCACTTCTTTCTTAAAGTGCAGCTATGACACATCTATGCCCAACACGTCACCGCGCCACCAGTGACGCGCATAGCACCCGCCCTTGGCTGGAAACTGGCCGGTTTCATGCGGTCGAATTCCGCCAGGTGCTGCCCTGGTCTCGTTTTCGGAACCCCCGTCTGAACACCATGTTAGCGTTCTGTCTACGGGCCGACGATGCAACCGCTGCGGCGCGATGGCAGGCCCATAGATTTGTCCCGAAAGTCATACGTTACCCCATTTAAATTGATTCTATTCACTTTATTAGCGCTTTTTTTTGCAGCAATCGTGCTGTGGAAACGCGCCCGCCGACCGCTCGCCATAGGCGCGATCGCCCTGTTCTGGCTGCTCGCCGCCGGCTGGCTCACGGCTCCATTGCTGGAATTGGCGCAGCCGCATCGGCAGACCGACACGCCCGCCCGCTTCGCGCCGCGCACCGCGATAATCATGCTCGGCGGCGGCACCATTTACGGCGATGACGATGTGCTCGTGCCACCGCGTGACGTGCTCGCGCGCATCGCCGCGAGCGCGGAAAACTACGCAGCCTGCAAGCGTACGGCCGCCACGTGTCAGGTTATCGTGAGCGGGGGCAATCCGCAGCGGCATAGCGCAACCGAAGCGGATACCTACCTGCCCTACCTGCTGCGCCGCCAGGTGCCGCGTGCGGACATCGTGCTGGAAAACACCAGCCGCACGACCTACGAAAATGCGCGCAACGTCTCTGCTATTCTCGGCCGGTCAGGTTACGATTCCCTGATACTCGTCACCTCCGCCTATCAGATGCCGCGCGCATTGCTCGACTTCCATCGTTTCGGCCTCACGCCACAGCCGCTGATCTCGAGCGCGCTGCACACAGATCCCGGTGTACTGCCGCGCTATGACAATCTGGTGAATGCAGAGATTGCACTGCACGAACTGATTGGAATCGCGCAATTTCACGTCTATCGTGCAATCGGATGGTTCTGAATCTCGCGATTCCTGACAAAGCAATTTATTTAGAGATGCGAATATTCTTTGTGCCGCCAACGCATTGTCGAGTTCGAAATGAGATCGTCGTCGACAGCGACTGTGGACCGAACGTAACAAGGTGTAACCAATTGTCACTGTAGTTACAAAACGTCCGCTGGAGCGGATATTGCTGGCTAGAATGCATTGTCTTTCCGATTGGACAGGCAAATACTCGGGTCCATTACCACTCTGCGGAGGTAACAATGAAGAAAGTGTCCCTGGCGATCCTGGTTTCCCTCAGTGCCGTAACAGGCGCGGCCTATGCGCAGGACAACGGCGTCATGATGAGCACCGATCCGGCCAAGGCCGCCGACGTCGAGCAGCGCGCGCAAGATTTGCAAAACCGCCAGCAAGCAATGGAAAGCGCGCCTATGCCGGAGAAACATCACAAGATGGCCCCGCACCATCACAAGAAGGCCGCCAAGGCCGAAGCCGCCAGTTCGTAAGCGCAGTTTGACAGCATCACCTGCGGCCTCGCCGCGAAGGTGAAAAGCCGAAGCCGGCACCGCCGGTTTCGGCTTTTTTGTTGTCTAATGGACTCGCCGCAGGCCCGCTGCGGCCGGCCGACGTTATGCTAAAGTCGCGCACCGACCGGCGCCTGCCGGACTCCCCCTAACCTGTGCGCACCTTGGTGCGGAGGACAGCATGAGCAACATCCAGCTAGATATCGAATGGACTGAAGCAGCATCTCGCAAAATCGAAAAACTGATGCCGCGCGGCGGTCAGGAAGCGTTCCTCGCGCTGCCGCCCGTCGAGTGCCTGCCGATGGAAGGCGACGTGCTGTTTCTTGGCCCGGACGGCAAGCAACAGCCGTTCATTGTCGCGGAACGCCAGTATCACCACGACGGCGATGCCGACTGGACCATCATCCTGATCCTCGACGTCCCGCAAGCCACGCACTAAAGATAAACGGCGAGCGCCGCGCAGGCCGTGTCCGGTCTGGCAGCTCACTCGCCGTCGTTCGACTTTCGGGGTTCGACCTTCAGAGATCTCCCGCTGTTCGCCCCCGCTGTTCGCCCCCGCTGTTCGCCCCCGCTTTTCGTCCCCGCTTTTCGCCCTTTGAACGCTTACGCGATCTTCGACAAGACGCGAATTTCCGCGTGTTCGACCCAATCCGCCACCGCTTTCTTATAAGCGGCAATGTGCGCGGATTTTGCATGCGCCGCCAGCGCTTCCTGGCTTTTCCAACGCTCGACAAACACGAACCGGCGCGGCTCCTGCACGTCACGGTGCAGATCGTATTGAAGCGCACCTTGCTCTTCGCGCGTAGGCCCAACGATGCCTTCTGCCGCTTCGCGCAATTGCTCTTCATAACCCGGCTTTGCCACCGAGATTGCGACCACCGCTATTTCCGTCATGCCTGTACTCCGTTTGTTCAGGAAAAGCAGCAGCATACCCGCCGCCCGTCAATCCTGCAGGCGCTCACGCGCACTGGGCCGGCTCCTGCGGCCACGCCGTGATTACCCTGCAGCAGAGCCACCCGCGGACGCAAAAAGTCTGAGCACCGTCCTTGCCTGGAGTTTGGCGGACAGCCACTTACCGCCCTGCTACCCTCGGTTTCATACGCATGATTGATTGCATTCGAACGGTCGGTCCTGCGCGCGGCAAACGAGTGCGAAACCCACGCCAAACACCCACAGGACCGGGGCCGGCCACCGCGCCACGGCCGGTTTGTTAGCCGCCCAGCCACATCCCGCGTCTGTGATAACCCGCACATTCACGCGAAGTTCGAACTGCTAGACTGGTTTTGACTAATCCCGCCGGAGCCCAGCATGGCTGGCATTGCTCTCCGCGTTCCCGGGCTGTGCCCGCCTTACCCTGCCGGCGCCTGGGCTGTGCATCCGTTGCGCGTTAAATCTGTCCGCGCGCCCCGTCACCCGCTTGCCGCGATGTCACTATGCCCGCACTCATGCCTGCCCTTATGCCGACCGTCAGCGAATTGACCCTTAGCGGCCTGCTCCCGCATCTGGTCCGGGACGAGTCCGGCTGGACCGCGACGTGGCGCGCGCTAACCCTGCACAGCGTGTTCCAGCCGGTGCTGTCCGTTACGCATCAGTGCGTGGTCGGCTACGAGGGTCTGCTGCGCGCGTTCGATCCGGTCGGTTTGCCGGTATCGCCGGAGGTGCTCTTCTCCGGCACACGCTCGGCCGCCGACGCACGCGAGCTCGATCGCATCGCACGCTGCCTGCACGTGGCGAATTTCATGGAACAGGGTATCAGCACCGGCTGGCTGTTTCTGAATACGCGTCCGCAGGTGTTCGAAACCGGCTGGCCGCAGCGCACCTTTATCGACGAGCTCTCGGCGCACTTCGGCTTGGCGCAGGAGCGCATCGTCATCGAAGTACTTGAACAACCTGCCGACGATGAATCCGCTGTCGCCAGCATGCTCGCGGCGTCGCAGCCGCGCGACTTCCTGATTGCGATCGACGACTTCGGCACCGGCTTTTCAAACTTCGACCGCGTGTGGCGCTTTCGCCCCGACATCGTCAAACTCGACCGCTCGCTGGTCGCGCGCGCGGGCAAGCGTGAAGGCGACGATTCGATGATCAGCCATCTGATCGCGATGCTCCACCAGTCCGGTACGCTGGTGCTGGCCGAAGGTGTCGAAACCGACGAAGAGTTGATGATTCTGATGCAGGCCGACGTCGATTTCGTGCAAGGCTTCTGGCTCGGCCAGCCGAAGGGTTCGGTGCAGGCGGCGTGCGCCAAAGTGCCGGCGCTGATCGAGTCGATGTGGAGCAAATTCGCCGCCTATGAACAGGCTCATGCGGGCCACCAGCGGCTTGGTTTCGAAGGGTTCGCCGAAGCCGTGCTCGCCGCTTCCGACACCTTCAAAGCCACCGGCGATCTGCGGCAGGCGGCGCAAAAGGTGTGGCATCTGCCCGAAGCACGCCGCGTGTTCGTCACCGACGGCCAAGGCGAACAGACGCAAGCGTCGGTCTCGGCCGTCTCGCTGCCGCCGCCTCCGCTGCGGCTCGCGCCGCTCTATACCGATACGCGCAGCAACTGGTCGCGGCGCGCGTACTTCAAGCACGCACTCGCCGCGCCAGGACGCGTCGCCATGATGGGGCCGCACTACTCGCTCGCGGACGGCCAGGATTGCTATACCGCGGCAATCGCATTCGAGCGTGACGGCACGCATGTGCTGTGCGTCGATTTTGTGCCAATGACTTCGCCGGCCGATACGCGTTCTGGCCGACGCGGGGGCAAACGCTGAACGCGAGCGACTGTAAGCTGGCGCGCGTTGTCGTGAGATTCTCAGGGTGCCTCACAGGGCGCTTTTGTCGCTCTGCCGGGATTTAGCGCCCCGGCCCCGCCGCCTTTAATCCCTGCAATCCCGTCAATCCTCAATCCGCCCGCGGCCGGATTTGATCTCACTGCGCTTGGCCTTGCTGTCGAGGCGACGCCGATTAGACGCGCGCGTCGGCCGGGTCGCGACACGCGGCTTGCGCGTCACGCTGACGCTTTCGATCAGCTCGTCGAGCCGCGCCAGCGCCGCCGCGCGGTTCATCTCCTGAGTGCGATGCTGCTGCGCCTTGATGATCACCACGCCGTCGCGCGTAAGCCGATGATCGGACAGCGCGAGCAGGCGCATCTTCAGCACCTCCGGTAACGACGAAGCGTGCACGTCGAAGCGCAGATGGATGGCGCTCGAGACCTTGTTGACGTTCTGGCCGCCCGCTCCTTGCGCGCGCACTGCGGTCAATTCGATTTCGTTCGGCGGGATCGGATAACGGGATGTCATGATGGGATTGAGCTAGAGACGCAAGTGTACACAGAGCAAAGTCGAATACCGACTACGGACTATCGGCCGCGGCTGCCGATGCGAAAAACTATTTGCATCGACACGGCCGGTTCATCGATACTGCGGTTTTCGCTTACAGCGTAAATTAATATGAAACTCCGTCCGGGTTTTGTGCTGGAACTGGCCGTCAACTTTCTGCTGCCATGGCTTGCCTACCGGTTCGCGCTTCCGCACCTGGGCGAGACCGGCGCGCTGATCGCGTCCGCCGTGCCGCCGATCGTCTGGAGCCTGATCGAACTGGTGCGCTTTCGACGCGTCGACGCGCTCAGCATCATGGTCGTGGCGGGCATCGTACTGTCGGTCGCGGCGATGGCGCTGGGCGGCAGTCCCCGAATGTTGTTGCTGCGGGAGTCGCTCGTGTCCGGCGCGGTGGGCGTGGTGTTTCTGCTGTCGTTGCCGATGCGCCGTCCGCTGATCTTCTATCTCGCGCGCGCCACCGTCGCCCGTGAAATGGAAGGCGGCGCCGAGCGCTTTGAAGCCTTGTGGCGCGAGCGGCCTGCCCTCGTCAGCGCAATGCGGCTCATGACGCTCGTATGGGGCGTCGGCCTGACCGGTGAAACGGCGCTGCGCGCCTGGATGGCGCTCACCTGGCCCATCGAGCGCTTTCTGGTGGTCTCGCCGTTCATAGGCTATGGCATTTACGGCGCCCTGACGCTGTGGACGCTGTGGTATCGCAAGACCATGCCCAGCCGGGTCGAGGCGCGCGTGCAGCCGGGCGGGATCACGGGCTGAGGGGTTGGCTGCTCGGCCGCTTAGCTGCCCAAGTTGCCTCGGCTGCCTACGCCACACGGACTGCCTGAATCGTGCTGACTCCTTGCTGAGCTCGCGAACGAATACGTGCCTCGCCCACACGATCCCGCTAGGCGACGCGGCACGCCTCCGCAATTCGCGCGGCTAGACCTGAATCACGCTGCGTCGGCGTCGCGATGGCCTGCGCCAGCACGGCGCGCGCGCCAATCACCTCCACACGCTCACGCGCACGGGTAATCGCCGTGTAGACGAGCTCACGCGACAGCACGCGGCTGAACACCGACGGCAACATCAACACCGCATGCTGGAACTCCGAGCCTTGCGACTTATGAACCGTGAGCGCGAATGCCGTATCGTGCGGCGGCAGTGCAGCAGGCGACACGGCCCGCAGACCGCCGTCACCGGTACGGAAATACACGCGCAACGCACCGCCCGCACCCGGCAGCGCAATGCCGATGTCGCCGTTGAACAGTCCGAGCGCATAATCGTTGCGCGTCACCATGACGGGGCGTCCAGCGAACCACTGCGCGCCCACGGCCAGCGTCACGCCCGCTGCGCGCCGCACCTGCGCGGCCATCGCGGCATTCACCTGATCGACGCCGCGCGGCCCCGAACGGGTCGCGCACAGAATTCGAAAACGGTTCAGCGCGTCGAAGAGCGGCAATGGGTCCGGTGTATCGGCGGCCAGTGCTTCGGCGAGCGCATCCGCGTACGGGGCAAAACCTGCGGCGAGTCGCGCGATTGTGCGATCGGTGAGCGTCGCATGCGTATCTTCGTACAGCGCCGCTGCGCAGGGTTCGGCCGGATCGATGCGCAGGACTTCGAGCGCCGCGCCGGCCGCACCTTTGCGAATCGCGAGCGATAAACGGCCGATCGGCGATTCGAGGCCGAATCGATAGTTGCGCTCGAGCCAGACGACGCAATCGGCGAGCGGGTTTTGGGCGGGCGAAGGTAGCGGCGCGTTTGATCCTGCTGCTGCCCCTGATCCCGATGCCGCTCCTGATACCGATGCCTCTCGCGAAGACGACGGCAACAATGGCTCTCCGGCAACGGGCACCGTGGTGCCTGTGAACAAATCGTCGCCGGGTAGCCCACCGAAGGCGCCATGTGCGTCAGCATCGTCGAACACATCGTCAAGCGGCGTATCGAAATCGTCCGGCGCACCTGTTTGCGCGAAAAAATCGTCAGGCTCTTCGTCGAAGCCGCTCGACGCATCCGGCAGTGCTTCCGACAACCGCGCCGCTTCAATTCCGAGCGCCTCAGCAATCCGCTGCAGTCCGTTCTCCGTAAAAGCAGGCCGCGCGCTGAGCTCGGCGAACACCGCACCGGCCTCGACGGCAGCGAGCTGGTCCTTGTCACCCAGCATCACGAGACGCGTCTGCGGCGCAATGGCGTCGAGCAGATGCGCCGCCATCGCCACGTCGATCATCGAAGCCTCGTCGATCACGACGACGTCGTAAGGCAGCGGGTTGTCGCGATGATGCCGGAAGCGCGCACCCGGCCCTGAACCAAGCAACCGATGCAAGGTGTACGACGTCTGCGGCAAGCGCGCGGCGAGTTCGGGCGGCAAATCGCCGGCACGGGCGAGCAAGGCTTCCTGCATGCGTTGCGCGGCTTTGCCAGTGGGCGCCGCCAATGCAATTCGCAGATCGGCCCGCGCATCGAGCAAACAGGCGAGCACGCCGACCACCGTCGTCGTCTTGCCGGTACCTGGGCCGCCGCTGACGATGGTCAAGCGCCCGGACAGCGCCATGACTGCCGCGACACGTTGCCAGTCGACTTCATCGTCCTGCGGGAGGCCGAAGTAGCGCAACAGACGTTCGTGCAACGTTTGAGCGGTAGCGTCCGTGTCTACGCCTGCACTGGCGCCTGCATTTGCACTCGCGTGCGCAACCAGCGAACGCGCAAGACGCCGCTCATAGTCGTAGTAGCGCGCCAGATACAGCCGCCCTTGCCCATCGACCACCAGCGGCCGCAACGCCGCCGCACTTTGTGACCCGTCGCTAGCCATGCCGCTGGCGAACAGCGCTGCACGCACTTCCGCGCTCGATGCATCGAAGCGTCGCGCCAGCACCGCCAGCGGCAGGCACACGTGCCCTTCGGCAGTCGCACGGCTCGCGGCAAAGGCGGCCCGCGCGGCCCACTTCACAGCCTCGCCCGAGGCGCCGCCACGCCGCGCCAACGTGCCGATGCGGCGCGCGAACCCTTCGGCGAGCGCGGTGCTGAAATCGGCCGGCGCGGGCAGATTCACCCCGATGTCGTCGAGCTCCGGCGGCGCGGAAGAGTTCCGCTCGAACGTGCTCATGCGACACCTCCAATCATTGCCGCGTCGAGCAGCGCCACGAGTTCGAATGCAGGCCGCCGCATATGCACGCCGGCCGCTCCATCGGCGTCACGCCACTGCGGACGAACCCCGCGCACGAACAGATAGAGATAGCCGCCGATGTGCGTGTCGTACGCATAATCGCGTACCCGTGTTTTCAGATAGCGATGCAGCGCCACGATATAAAGCAGTGCCTGCAGGTGATACGCATGGCTCGCCATGGCCGCTTCGAGCGGCGCCGCGGCGTAGTCGGCGGCGGTGTCGCCCAGATGGTTCGACTTCCAGTCGACGATCCAGAAGCGTCCGTCGTGCTCGACGATCATGTCGACAAATCCTTTGACGAACCCACGCAACATGCCGGGTTCCAGCGCAACGTCGGGATAGCCGTGTTCGATCAGCAGCTCGCGCAACGCCGGAAAATCGAGCGAAGGCGCGGCAAACAGAAATTCGAGTTCGTTCAGACGGTGCCGCGGATTCAACCTGGCGAGCGCCATGCCGGGCACGAGCTCGGTGCTCACCACGTCCGCGATCAGGTTATGCATCATGGCGGGCAAGCGTGCCGCGAGTTCGGGCACTGCCGGCGCCGGACGCTCGCGCAACGCGCCGCGGATGGCATCCGGCCATGTCTGCGGATCGGTGAAATCCGCGAGCTCGAACATGCGGTGCAGACACTCGCCCGCCGCCGCGCCGCGTGGAAACGCGAGAATGTCGTCCTCAGCATAGGACGGCGCTTGTGGCGCCGCTAACGGCGTTGGCGCGAGCGCGTCGGCGATCTCGTCGTGATCGGGGCGTACCTCTTCCAGCGGCGTATGCCCCTCCTCCGCTTTGCTGCCGGCGGCGATCAAGCCGCTGAAGCTGGCCATGCGCCACTGGTCACGCAACGGCCGCCGATTGGCGCGCGCCTGCATCCGCGCGCCGCTGTCCTGGAGGCTTTCCAAGGGCGCACGGCGCTCCACTTTCGGCAATGCCTGCAACGTGATCGGACCGCCCGCCAGCGCCTGCCACGATGATGACAAAGCGGCTTCGTCGGGTGGATCGGTGAGCCAATCGTCGAAGCTGTGACCGTTGCCACCCACCAGCCAGTTCAGCACGCTGCGCCGCGACTCCTTGGTGGAGCGCGACGAAAGATAAGTCCCTGCGACGAGATAGCAACGGTACACCGCGCGCGTCAACGCAACGTAGACGAGCCGCGCCCGTTCCGCGGCCTGTTCGCGCGCCGCGTAACGTGACGCGCGTTCGGCTTCCTCGTCATCACAACCGTAGTGCAGCACCGCGCCGCCCGTTTCGTCGTGATATTCGCGTGCATCGGGCAAGCCGGAGGATGGCGGCTCGCGCAGCGCACCGTCGTTCAGAAACGGACAGAACACGACCGCATATTCCAGCCCTTTCGATTTGTGCACGGTGACGATCTGCACAAGGTTGCGATCCGACTCGAGCCGCAATTGCGCGTCTTCGCCGCCACCTTGCGTGCGTTGCGCGGCGAGCCAACGCAAGGTCGGCGCGATGCCGGGCTGCGTGGCGGCACGCGCCTGCACGAGTTCGGCCAGATGATTCACGTTCGTCAGACGGCGCTCGCCGTCCGGTCCGGCCACCAGGCGCTGTGCGACGCGCAGCTCGCGCATCAGCGTGCGCCACATCAAGACGAAGCCGCGCTCGTGCCATAGCGTGCGATAGCGCGAGAAACGTTCGACCCAACCCATTGCGTCCGCGGCATGCGCTGGATCGTTGACCGGTGCCGGTGCGTCGGCGACCTGCTCGAGGCGCCACAGTGCGGCGGCATCAAGACCAAGCCAATCGGTGGCGAGTGCGGCGCGCAAGCGGCGCAGATCGCCCGGCGTGTCAACCGCGGCCAGCACGCGCTCGATCTGCTCGGCGTCGAACGTGGCGAACACCGAAGCCTGCGCCAGTTCCACGCTGCCCACGCCCCACGACGCCAGCACACGCTTGATCAGACTGCCTTGCTTATGAGTTTGCACGAGCACCGCGATATTGCCCGGTGCGAGCGGCGCGTCGCCGATCGTCACCGACCCTTCACGCGCACCGCGCAGGAGCCGCACGATCTCGGCGGCGCAGGCTTCGCTCGCCGCGCGCTGCGCTTCGCGTTTGGTCAACGCGGCGTCGCCTTGCGGCAAAGTCCAGATGCGGAAGTCCCCCGCGTTTGCATCCGGTTCGGAGAACGGCGGACGACGCCGCTCGCCAGCCCGCACCGGCTGATAGCCGAGACCGTCGAGCACGAACGCCTGTGGATTGGCTTCGAACAGCCGGTTGCAGGCCTCGACGATCGGCGCGGTCGAACGCTGATTGACCGCAAGCGTGTAGCACGCCGAAGCCGCCTCACGCGCCGCCAGATAAGTATGCAAATCCGCCGCGCGAAAACTGTAGATCGCCTGCTTCGGATCGCCGACCAGAAACAGCGGACCAGCCGGCGCGAAGATGCGGCTGAAGATCGCGAACTGCAACGGATCGGTATCCTGAAACTCGTCGATCAGCGCGGCCGGATAACGTGCGCGTAAAGCATCGGCCAGCCAGGGGTTGGCCGCGAGCGCGCGATACAGGTTGGACAGCAGATCGTCGAACGACACCACCCGGCGCGAGCGTTTGCGCGCTATCAGTTCGGCGGGCGCGTAGTCGAGCCAGGTTTCGACGAGCGAAAGCCAGCGCGCGCGTTGCGCGGCTTCGGCGGCGATCACGGCGGCAGATAGCGCCTCGGCGTGCTCGAAGAACGGATGCTCGGGCGGTTCGAACTTGACCTTGGTCGCCTTCTTCAACGCCGACGCCGTCAGTTTCAAGGCAGCCTTGGGCGGCGGCGCATGGCAATCGCCCTGAGCGAAATATTCGGTCCACGCGGCAATCGCGGCGCTCACGAGTTCAGGCTTGTGCGAGGTCTTGCTCAGACGGTCCTGCGCTTGTCCAAGCAGACTGACGATCGCGTCGCGCTCCGCCCGCCACATCGCGCAGGCCGCATCGAAAACCGTCTGCGGATCGGCATTGTTTCCACCTGAATCGAGCTTGCCCCAGCGCAACTGCGCCAACGGCTTCTTCAGGCGCCGCGCGAGTTGCTCATCGAGCGACGCGGGACCGGCGCGTTTGGCCACCAGCCATGCGGCAAACGCAGGATGCGCGTAGGCCACCGGTTCCACCTGCTCGCGCCAGAAATCGGCCGCCATTTCGAAACGCAAGGCCGCATCGTCGGCTTCCATTTCGAAGGCGAACGGCATGGCCGCGGCGAACGGCGCCTCCTGCAACGCACGCTGACAGAACGCGTGGATGGTGTGAATCGCGGCCTGGTCGAACGTGCGCAGTGCGCGGCGGACGACCTTCAATGCGGTCTCGCGATCGATGCCGCGCTCCGGCGCCAGCGTCGTTTCAAAGAGACGCTGGATGAACGGATCGCCGCCGTCGTCGTCTGTATCGATAGCCCGGTCCAGTTCCGCGAGCCGCCCGCGAATCCGCTCGTGCAACTCCGCGGTCGCCGCCTTCGTAAAGGTCACAACAAGAATCTGATCCGCGTTCAGGTTCTTTTCGAGCAGCAGCCGCACGTACAACGCGCAGATGTTCCAGGTCTTGCCGGTTCCCGCCGACGCCTCGATCTGATTGACGCCGTCGAGCGAACAGGCAAAGACGTCGAGCTCTTCAGCGACCAGTGCGTGATGGTGAACGGCGCCGCTCATGACGCGCTCCGCAGATGCTGCACGAGCGGCTTGAACACGATCGAGGCAAGACTGCCGAACGGTTCGTCGAGCGAAAGCGGCGTGCCGCGCAGCGCGATGCGCAAGGCAGGGTCGTCGGATTCACCGCGGACCCGATCGTTGATCCACACCCCCTGCGCCGCGGAATCGCTCTCGCTGACTTTCACCCATGCACTCTTCGGAAAAAAGCGCAGCGGCAGCATGCGCCCGGCTCTGAACAACGCCGCAAGCGGCGCCAGCTCATCGAGTGGCGCGGCGACCGGCGTGAGCTCGAAGCTCTCGCCACTGCCATGCCAAACCGTACGGCGTGGGCCGTTCGGCAGCGCCGCGCAATAGACCAGATGCGCAAGCCACGCCGACAGATAGTCGCGCGCGGTGGGCTTGGCGTAGCGGAAAATCACTTGTCCTGTTTCGGTCAGCAAATTCAAGGTGCCATGCAGTTGCAGCGGTGTTTCGGCCGCTTTGCGGAGCGCCGCGTCATGAGTGCCGAAGAGCGTATCTGCAATGTCGGCGCTGTGAGGCCAACGCGGCACGATATCCAGCACGAACGGCAACCGTTCCACACCCGAGGCGACTTCGCGGCGCACGCTGTCGGCGAGCTGTCGCAGCGCGCCGAGTTCGCGCGAGCGCCATACCGCGCCGGTCGCGCCACCCGGCAGTTCGGGACTGGCCGCGGCGACGCGGCGCACGCGCTCGAACATGCTGTCGTCGTCTTTGATCTCGCTGTCCAGCAGTACCGGCAAGAGCCGCTCCGCCAGCGCATCCCGTCCGGCCCAATCGAGTTCGAACGGTTCGGTGTCGAGCAATTCACCCTGCGCATCCGACAACACGATCCCCAGACGGTCGCGCAACAACGCACGCGCCGGATGACGCCAGAAGCGCACGAATTCGTCGAATGCGACGGAGGCCGTCTCTTCGGGCGGCAAGGGTTGATCGAAGAACGGCGCGGCGGCCGGATGCTGCGGCGCGGCCAGCAAACTGGCCAGTTCCGCGCGATCCACGTCGTAAGTGAAAAGACCGCGCTGCAACGAGAAATAGTCCGACGCGAACGCCTGCAGCGGATGATCAATGATGAACGCATGCCGTGCGGCTTCGATTTCCGCGGGACTCGCCCCTTCCCCCGCCGACACTTGCGCGAGGTGATCGAGCAATTCATCGACCAGCGCGGCCGGCGGCAACGGCGCATTGTCGCGAATGCTGCGGCCGGTATAGGCGATGAACAGCCGGTCGCGCGCGGCCAGCAGCAGATCGAGGAACAGGTTGCGTTCATCGTCGCGGCGCTGCCGGTCACCGGCTTTACCGAACGCGGCCATCAGATCGAATTCGTCCGCGCGGGCGAGACTCGGCAGCACGCCGTCATCCATGCCGAGCAGGCAGACGATGCGATACGGCAAACCGCGCAAGCTGGTCAGCGACGAAAACGTCACGCTACCCCAAGGCACGCCGCCACGCGCCGGGTCGTCGAGCGCCTCCGTGAGCGCGCCGCGCACCACGGCGGCCGGCAGCACGACGTCGTCCGCGCCCGCTTGCATCGCATCGCCCATCTTGTCGATCGCGTCGCGCACTGCCGCCAGTGAATCGGCAAACGCCACGCCGCCATCGAAACACTGGGCGAGCGTTTCGAGCAGCAGTTGCGTCCATTCGGCGGGAGTCTGCTCGACCGAGCAGCGCTGCGCGAAGGTTTCGATATCGTCGACGAAACGCGAGAGGCGGCCAAGAAGCTCGGCGTCCGAGCCATCGGCGCCTTCAACGGGCAGCCAGGCATCGACCGGCTCGCCGCCATCCGGCATCGCATAGCCAAGGTACAGACGGGTCAGCGCATCCGCAAACGTATGACGCTCGACAGGCACGTGCTCGCCCGTCGGCTCGCCAGGCGCCAGCCCGCGACGCGCACCGGCTGCCGCGAGCCATTCCTGCGCAGCTTCAAGCGCGCTGGCATCGATGCCGTAACGCGCGGCGATCGCATCGACACGCAACCATTCGATCAGATCCGGCGCGCCCACGCTACGCTCAGGCAAGGCCAGCCAATCGAGCAGCAAACGCGCGACCGGATTGGCCTGCGAAGGCGGCAAGCCGGTGATCCGATACGGAATGCGGCGAGTATCGCCAGGCGGCGCGGTGCCGAATACCGCATCAATCAACGGCCCGGCGGCGGCGAGATCGGACACGGCAACGAGCACATCGGACGGCTGCAGATCGTCGAACTCATCGAACCAGCCAAGCAGGCGGTCGTGCAGCACTTCGAGCTGCCGCGACAGGCTGTGACACACGTGGACTTCAATGCCGTTTTCGATCGGCAATTCGTCCGTGTCCGTTTCTGCCCGCAGATCGAGGATGCCGTTCTGCACAGAGGCGAGCCAGCTCGGTTCCGGATTCTCGGTGAAGTCGCCCGTCTCGCCGGATGCGGCGCTCTCAGTCAGCTCGTGCAGCATATGCAGTTGCGCCTGGGTCTGACGGCCCCATTCGGCTAGCAGCGGATGACCCACTTCCTGATAATCGAGCTGGCCGGCGGCATCGAGCGCTTCGACGCGGCCCGCGCTGACGACGTCGAACCAGAATTCACGGCACGGGTTCATCACATACAGACGCACGTCGACCCAGCGCGACAGCGCGCGCAGCAAAGCGACGTGCAGCGGCGGCATGGTCGGCAGCGCGAACACGCTGACCGCTTCAGGCCACTGTGCGTTCGAGATGGCTTCGAGATCGAGCGTGCCGATTTCCTCGAGAAAGCGATAAGCGGGCGGTAAGGCGGCTGCAGGCGTTTGCGCGTCGCCCGCTACTTCGGCGAGCACGGCACGCCACAGCGCGGCTTGCCAACGCTCGTCCTCACGGGCCGCTTGACTTGCGCCAACGAGACGCGGCCCCTTGTCATCCGCCGCGCCGCTCGCGAAAATCGAACCGCCCTTCTGCCATTGCAGCAGCCATTCCGGGCGATAAGTCAGATAGTGGTCGAGCACCGTCGCGACGCGCCGCGCCAGTTCATAGCGCATCGATGCATCCGCCGCATCGAGATAAGTACGCAGACGCGGCGACGCATTCCACGGCAATGCTTCATCCGCCTCCCCCAGCAACCGGTAGCAGCGCCAGACGAGCCGGTCCGGCGCGAATGGCGAATGCTTGGGCACTTCGATCACGCCGCCGATTTGCGCCCACAACCACTGCGCGAGGTAACCAAAATTGACATTCGCGCAGATTCCCTGGCGCGCCGCGATGTCGAGCTCGAGCCGCCGCCGCACCGCCGCGCTCGGGACGATCACGGGCTGCGCGGTCCAGGGATCGGACGGCGCTTCTGCCAGGTCGTCGAGTAGCGCGCCGACAAGGGTTTCGTAGCGGTTCGAGTAGAAGAGTTGGAGCATGGATCCTGGGAAAGCAGGCGACGCGAGCGGAACGCCCGGGCCGCGACAGACATTGAAGCGACAGCATAACAAACGCGCTCCCAGCGCAGAACCTGGCCGAATGGACGAGGTCAGATCAGGTTCAAAATCAGTTAGACTCGACGGCAGTTTGGGGTCGGCCCAGGTCGGCCTGTTCAACCGCGTTTTCTCAGTGAATGGAATCCAGGCAGTCGATGCGCTATTCGGTTGAAATAAAAAAATTCCTCTACAGCCAGTACTTCTATGGCGGCCTGCGCATCGCAGTCGGCGTGTCATTACCGGCCATATTGTGTTTGATCGTATTTCACGACCGCGAACTCGGCTTCACGATCGCGACCGGCGCACTCGGCGCCTGTGTGGTCGATATGCCGGGCCCGCTCAAGTACAAGCACAACGAGATGCTGGCGTGCACGGTGATCGGCTTCCTGTCCGCGCTCGCCACCGGCATCGCCACGGTCAACCCCGTGGCGCTGTGGTGCACAGTCGTGCCGCTCACGTTCGTGCTCTCCTTGATCGTCGTGTATGGCAACCGCTGGCCGCAGATCAGCTTCGCCACGCTGTTCATGATGATCATGACGCTGGAAGAGCATTTCACGCCCATGCAGGCGCTCGTCAATGCGTCGTGGATTCTGGTGGGCGGTCTCTGGTACACGTACTGGTCGACCTTCGTGAGCCGCTGGATGATGCACCGCATCGAACAGCAGGCGCTTGCCGAAAGCGTGTTCGCGTGCGCGGACTATCTGCTCGCGCGCGCCGCCTTCTACGATCTCAATAATGATCTCGACGAGTGCTATCGCAATCTGGTCGACAAGCAGATTACCGCCGTCGAACGTCAGGACGCCGCACGCGATATCGTGCTGCGCAATCTGCCCAAGCTGAAAGCCGGCCGGCTCGAACCGCGCCGGGCCATGCTGTTCAATCTGTTTATCAATACCGTCGATCTGCACGAGCTGTTTGTCGGCACGCACGTGGACTACTCGCTGGTGCGAACCACGTTTGGCGGCTCCGACCTGCTGGTGTTCTACCGCGATCTGATTCGCAAATCCGCGGCCGATCTCGAAGAAATCGGACTTGCGGTGCTGCAAAACCAGCCGGCGCGTACGCGCATCAATGTAAAGGCCGAATTGCGCGCCATCGAGTTCGAGATCGAACTGATGCGCAAGCAGGACCTGGCTGCCAAAAATCCTGAGGCTTATTCGGCGGTCTCGTCCACCTTCCGGCGCATCTGGAGCGCCACGCGCCTGATCGACAGGATGCACCAAAGCCTGTCGAGCGATCCAAGCGCGACCGAGACCGAACTGCGGCTCGACAAGGCGCTCTCCCGCTTCGTCTCGAGCCGCCGAGTGCCATTCGGGCAGATCTTCTCGAATCTGACGATGGCCTCGCCGAGCTTCCGCCATGCGCTGCGCGTGACGATCGCGGTGGCCGTGGGTTTCTGGCTCGGCCGCCTGCTGCCGCTCACCAACGCATACTGGATCGTGATGACCACCGTCATCATCCTGAAGCCAGGCTATTCGCTGACCAAGCAGCGTAACGGGCAGCGGATAGTCGGTACGCTGATCGGCTGCGCGGCGAGTATCGCGTTGATGATCTTCGTCAAGGAGCCGCACATCCTGCTGGTGGTGATGTTCGCCTCGATGGTGATGAGCTACAGCCTGCTACTGTTCAATTACACGGCGAGCGTGGTGTTCACGTCCTCGTATGTGCTGCTCATGTTCCATCTGCTCGCGCCGGGCAGCATGCGCATCATCGGCGAGCGCGCAATCGATACGGTGGTGGGCTGCGCGATCGCCATTGCGGCGAGCCATCTGTTCCCCTACTGGGAATACCGGTTGATGGGCAAGCTCGTCAACAACATGATCAATGCGACGCGGCAATACCTGGAAGCGAGCTGGTGGTGGAGCGGCAAGCCGGCCGCAGCGGTGGTCGCTACGGTGACAGAGGCCGGTGCGTTCGCGCCCGCCGCGGCGATGGCGGATCCGGCGATCGAACTCGGCGCACCGGCGCTCGCGGTGGCCAACGCAGGAGCGAACGCGGGCGGCAACGCGGCTCTCAAAGCCGGCGCAACTGCTGGTGCAGCAAGCACGGGGGCGACCACCAGTGCAAGCGGCGCCGGCACCACCACGATCAGCAACCCGACCGCCAAGCCGGCCGGCGGCGCATCCCCTGCCGCCGCAGCCGCTGCAACAGCGCTCGATCGCGATTACCGCTACCGGCTCGCGCGCAAGAACGTCCACGTGGCGTTTGCCAATCTGGGTCAGGCATTCCAGCGCATGATGCTCGAACCGAAGTCCGCGCAGAAGTTCGTGCCGGAATTGAATGATCTGCTGGTGCGCAGCCACGTGCTCGCCTCGCAGATCACGGTGGCGGCGCCGTTGCTGCGCACCTCCGCGCAGCGGGCTGACAACGTCTCACTGCAGCCCTTGCAACGCGCCCTGAGCACGGTCCGCGACAATCTGACCGAAGCCGAAGCCGGCAGCGCCCCGCCCGCCGATCAGGCCGAGCAGATCAAACAATTGTCGCGTGAGTTGGATGCGATGGTGGTCGAGACGGAGAAATCGCCGGACCACCCGGCGGACGCCGTGCATGACATGAAATTGCTCGCCCATCAATGCAAGCAGATGCTGACGGCCTCGGCGCAGATTCGCAAGGACGCGAGCGTCATTCGCCTGCCGGACGAGTGAACGCTCGGGTCGTCTTATTGTGCGGCGCCGCTTGCGGGCTTCGCTGCGGTAGCCGCAGCCGCTGCAGCCGCCGCATCCGATGAAATCGTCGGCGCCGGCTCGTTCTGGCGATCGAAATCGCGCTTTTCCGTGATGGCGTTATAGAAGAGCGTGGCGATCACCAGCAGTACCGCGACCACGATGAAAACAGCAATGCCAAAGGTCGGGTTCTTCTTGCGTGGCGGTTTGTTCATGAGGCGGGCTCGGTTCGCGAGGCAGTCGCGGATAGTGTCTGGGAAGGCGGCATTCTACGCCCACTGAGCTTGCACACGGCTTGCAGTCAGCGCCCCTCCACCACCGCCGCCGGCCGCACCGGCAGCGCCGTCGAATACTTGATCTGTTCCATCGCGAAACTCGAACTCACGTCGTATAGCGGCACGGCGGCGATCAACTGCTTGTAGACGCGATCGTAGTCGTCGATATCGGACACCACCACGCGCAGCAGGTAGTCTGTTTCGCCGCTCATCCGGTACACCTCCACCACCTCCGGGATCTCCCGCACCGCGCGCGTAAAGGTCTGCGCCCAGGCCTCGGTGTGCTCGTTGGTGCGCACCGCGACGAATACGGTGGTGCCCACGCCTAACTTGCGCGCATCGCACAGCGCCACCTGGGCGCGAATCACACCCGTTTCTTTAAGCCGCTGCAGCCGCTTCCAGCACGGCGTTTGCGACAGATTCACGCGCTGCGCCAGCTCGGCGATCGGCATGGTTGCGTCTTCCTGCAACAGCTCGAGCAGCTTCCGATCGATGATATCCATTCCCATCTTCAAACCCCCATAGGAAATTATTCTACTTTTAAGACTGCAAGGGGAATTATATGGAAACTCTTTCTCCGGGCAAACCGGTATAAATATGTCTATCCAAAAATAGCCGATAAGCAGCCATGCCGCTGCGCCGCGATCATGAGCCAAGACCTCCGTTCAACACCCGTCGCCCGTTCCTCTACCCATGCCGCACAGTTTGCCGGAGCGCATGAAACGCCCTCGCGCGCGCACCACACCGCGCCGCTCGCGAACCTGTGCGACGCACTCGACGCCATGTTCGAAGCCTGCGTGAAATTTCCCGAACCGTCGGATTCGACCTTCTTCGCGCGCAGCATGCGCATCGCGCTGGCCGAAGCCGCGGCGAATCCCGATTTGCTCACGTCGGCGCAACGCGAAGGCTCCGCTGAAAATTACCGGCGTCATCTGCTGGCCGCCGATCCGCACGGCCGCTATGCGATTGCCGCGCTGGTGTGGCAGCCGCGCCAGGCAAGCCCGGTGCACGCGCACCACACATGGTGCGGCTATGCCGTGATCGACGGCACGCTGAGCGAAACGGTTTTCGAATGGAATGGCGCGCAGCACTGTGCAAGCGCCACCCGCACCCAGGCGCGCAATACCGGAGCCGTGTCGTTTGTACGCGGCGGCAAGGGCGGCATTCATCGCCTCGGCAATTGCAGCGACGCGCCTGCCGTCTCACTGCATATCTATGGTGTGGCGGGTGCGCAGATCGCCACGCACGTCAACGACATCGTGCGCGCCGCCGACGCACCGGCGCTCGTCTGAAACCGGTAGGTCCTGCCTAAAGACGCGAACCGCGGGCGCGAAAAGCGGACGCGGACCGCGCCAAGGTCCGCTAGCCTCGCCTCGCATCCAGCACAAATCAGCTTTTACCGCCCGCTTCTCCGGCCGTCGGAATCTGCGGCGGAATCGGCGCGGTCTGCCCGGTCGGCGGCGGCGCCGGACGCGGCTCGTGCGACACGTCGCGCGCCACCGCCATCGCAGCGTGCGCGGTCCGCGTGGCAGCCGCCGCCTCGGTATGCGCCTGCCCATGGCCATGCGGGCCAAGCTCAGGCAGTTCATCGTCCGGCAAAGGCTGTCCCTCGCTATCCTTCGACGACGTGTACACCCGCATCTGCGGCACCGGAATCTCGATGCCGGCTTCGTCCATCTTGCGTTTGAGCCGCAGATTGAAGGCGCGCGCCACGCTCCATTGCTGCAACGGCCGCGTCTTGATCTGCCCTTTCACGACCATCCAGTTCGGATCGAAGCGGTCGAGCCCCCACACCTCGATCGGGCCGAGCATTTCGCGCCGGTAGCGGAAGTCGGCCATCAGATCGGCGCCGACTTCGCGAATCAGCTGCGTGATCTCATCGACATCGGTCGAGAACGACATGCGCACTTCGAACACCGCATAGGCGAAATCGCGCGACAGGTTCTTGACAATCTTGATCTGCGAGAACGGAATGGCGTGAATCGCCCCTTGCCCGTCGCGCAGGCGGACGGTGCGGATCGACAGATGTTCGACGGTGCCCGCGTGGCCGCCGTCCACGTCGATCCAGTCACCGACCGAAATCGTATCTTCGATGATGATGAACAGGCCCGTGATCAGGTCGGTCACGAGCGACTGCGCGCCGAAGCCGATCGCGAGGCCGATCACTCCGGCGCCGGCCAGCAGCGGCGTGACATTGATGCCCAGGTTCGCCGCGGTGACGATGCCGGCAATCGTCATGATCGTCACCAGCAGCACGTTGCGCAGCAGCGGCAGCATCGTGCGCGCCCGCATGCTCGGATTGCGCGACTTGTTGCGTGGACCACCCGGATTGAGGGCTTCGGTGATCGCCGTGTCGACCAGAATCCACAGCAGCCATGAAATGAACACCGTCGCGATGATCGCGGTCACCGCGTGCGCAATCCCGCGCGCCGCAACGTTTTTCTCCACGACTTCCGCGAGCGACACGCCCCATAAACGCGCCGCCAGTTCGAAGAAGAACAGCCAGATGAACAGCGTCAGCAGCGTGCCGCAAAAGCGCAGCAAACGCGACAGATAAGGCGAGCGGCGCCGCGCGCGGTGGCTTCGCGGGCGCGTCACACGCAGCACGATAGCTGACAGGAAAAATGCGAACACCAGCAACAGTGCGGTGACCACCGAAATCTGCAGCACGTTTTCGCTGGAGCCCGAGCCGCCGAGCGTGGCCACCACCGACGCGGCGGCGAGCACCAGCACCGGCACGTGCCAGAGCGAGGCGAGCACATCGAAGGCGTCGGTCGCGGCCCGGTGATCGTGGCGCTGCTCGTAAGGCCGGTTGCGAATCAGATGCGCGACCGGCCGGCGGAATGCCAGCGCGAAATAGCCGGTAAGCACAGCGGCCGTCATGTTGGCGGCCGTCGAAATCAGCGCGGCGAGATTCGGTCCGAGCTGATGCTCGACGTCGTAATTGACCGCCGCATCGCCGAGGGCAGCGCATATGCCCACCACGAACAGCACGCGCCGCGCGTGTTCGATCAGCAGGTGCACCGCAACCCGCCGATGCCCTGAGCCGAACAGCGAAAACATGATCAGACAGATCGCCGAGAACACCGCACCCGCAACGATCGCATAGGCGACCACCAGGCCGAGCGTGCGGCCGAGCGCATCGGGCATCGCGCGCACAAACAGCAACGCGGCGAGAAAGGCGATGATCCACGGGCCGACGCGGCGCAGCGCGAAGATCAGCAGTTCGCGCGTGGTGGGATTCGGTTTGAGCCCCATGACGATACCGAAGCGCCGGTACAGCCGGTGCTGCACGTAGATTATCGCGCCGGCGCATGCGCCCCAGCCGGCCAGCATGGCAATCATCGAGAAGATGATGCGCCCGAAGCTCTCCTGCCCCTGGCCCGAAATGATCGTGTAGAGCTCGTTGCCGGCCGCGTTGAAGCGCCCGCCCCAATAGCGCACCGGCGTGCGGCCCTGATGCACATTGGATTCGAACGACGCGATGCCCGACGCGATCGCGCCGAGCAAGCCAGCACTCGTTTGGGCCGACGCAGACGCGGGCGCGGCTGGCGCAACGTTTTGCGACACGTCACGAAGCTTTTTGAGCTGGGCGACGAGCGCGGTGCGCTGCTTGTCGTTGTCGAGCGTGGCGATCACGCTATCGAGCGAGCGCGCCAGTTCCGCCTGGCTGGCGGGCGACGGCGCCGAAGCCGCTTCCGCAGCCGAGGCGCCCGAGGCGGCAGACGCCGGCGTTGCCGTCGCGCTATTGATCAGGCTTTGCAAGGCCGGAATGACCGGCGTGGCAGCGCCGGCGGCCTGGGCCGTCGCGGGCATCCATCCGATGCCGAGGGTCAGTACGAGGCAGACCGCGGCCGTCCACGCGCCGAACCACGCCGCGACATGAGCGCGAATGCCGCGCCCGATATGATTGGAAGGTAAATGAAAGACGGCGCGAGTCGCCAGTTGCCCGCCGTTAGACGGCGCGGCCCCGGACTCACGCCGCAATGGGCATGACTGCATGGCGTTCCGTAAGAAAACGGGAGACGCCAGTGTAGCCGCAGTTGCACCACCCGCGCCTGAACATGCGTAACCGATTGTTAGGACGCTTGCGCAAGTTCGAGGAACGGCGGGCTGCCTTCATCCCCTCGAACCGCCGCCAGGGCGCACGCGACGGGCGACGCGCGACACGAGCCGCGCGTGGTCCCGCCCTCCGTCAAGGCTCAATAAGCCACCGTCGCGATTTGACGGACGAAACGGCCCTGCTCCAGTTCGTCGACAAAGGCGATCGCATAGTCTTCCGCGGAAATGCGGCTATTGCCTTCGGCGTCGGCCAGAAGCGTGTTCGCGCCCGTGCGGAACGTGCCGGTGCGCTCGCCCGGAGCAATCAGCGCGGCCGGCGCGAAAAACGTCCAGTCGAGGTCGGTGATGCCGCGGTAGTAATTGAGTGCATCGCGGTGGGCCAGTGCGACGGCTTTGTAGGCGTCCGGAAAACCGTCCGCGTCGACCAGTTGCTTGCCCGGCGCCACTTCGAGCGAACCCGCGCCGCCCACCACCACGAGGCGCTTCAAGCCCGCTGCGCGCAGGCCTTCAACGAGCGCATGGGTCGCCTTGGACACCGCCGCGGGATCGTCATGCGGCGGCGCATACGCACTCGCCACCACGTCGTGGCCACGCACTGCGGCGCCGACGCTCGCGGCGTCGAGCAGATCGGCCTGCGCCGCTTTCAGATTCGCCACGTCGGTCGGCACGCGCGCCGGATTGCGCGCCAGCGCCGTCACCTGATGCCCGCGGCGAGCGGCTTCCGCGGCGATCCGCGAACCAATCGTGCCGGTGGCGCCGAACAACGCGATCTTCAACTGTTTGCTCATTTCAATGCTCCTGTGATTAGCTTATATGTAACTATGTTGATTACATATCAAGTGGAAAAAAGAGGGGCGTAAGCCCCCGTCCGTTCTCAGGTGCGCAGGTTCAAGCTACACCGCGCGCGCCCTTCGATACCGCCTCATTGCTACCTTCTTAACCACACTCGTCGCCGCATCACCCATTCGAACGCCGTTTGCGTTCAAGCGCCCGTTCAGCGCGCATCAGATCGGCAGTGGCATCGGCCAGCGTGCGTGCGCCGAGCGACGCTTCCATGGCCTGCTGCGCTTCGTCGATAATGCCGCGCAGCACGACCTGGATGTGCCGCCCCACCATGCACGCCGGGTTCGGCTCCTCGCGATGCATGGCGAACAATTGCGCGTCGTCTACCGCGCGATACACCTGCAGCAAGGTGATCTCGTCAGGCGCTTTGGCGAGCAGCGCGCCGCCGCCCGCGCCGAGTTGCGAGGTCGTGAGACCCGCATCGGCCAGCATGCTCAACAAACGCCGGATCAACGCAGGATTCGTATTCACGCTGCCCGCGATCATCTCCGACGAGAGCGGCACGCCCTCCTGCAACGACAGCAGCGCGAGCACGTGCACTGCAAATGCAAACCGGCTACTCGTATTCACAGCAAACCTGCCCGGCAACGACGATGTGTAACCATAGTAATTACATTTAATCCGGCTGTCAAACGGACGAACGAGCACGAGCGGCCGGATGCGCCGGCCGCGATCTCACTTGTCCATCTGCTTTTGCGCATCGCTGGAATCGCTCGATGTCGACGCCGAAGCCGAAACGCCCGCCGCCGACGCCGAACTTTGCGCCGACCATTCCTGCAGCTTGCGCCCCGCCGTCTCGAGGCTCTGCCCGGTTAGCGCCGCCGCCTTGCCGAGTTGCGCATTGGTCGCGCTGGCCGCGCCTTGCAGGTTGGCTTGCGCGCTCGACGCCAGCGAGGCCGGATCGATCGTGATCGACGGCGCGGACGCCGATGAGAGGTTCTGCTGCGCGGCGGCCTTGGTCGCGTCGACCTGCTGGCCAACGTAGCTGGCCGCCTGATCGAGCTTCTGACCGGCGGCTTGCGCCGCATCGTTGAGCTTGCCGGCAACCTGTGCCGACGCGTCGTTCTTCTGACAAGCCGTGAGGCCGCCGAACACGAGGGCGACAACCGCGACGCGGCGCAACAACGGCGAACGAATGGATAAAGTCATATTTAAGTGTGAGCCGCGTCGAGCGGCTTCCGCATGCGAAAACGGGCTCATGATACGCCGTTGCGCGGCACGCTCTCCTCGGCGAGCACCTGGAAGCCCGCGGACCCGAAGCTGCCCGGCTGCGGCTCGAAACAATTGCACCAGCGCCGCCGTATCGCCAGCGTATAGTGCACGCCCTTCGAAATACTTCATTGCACACCTCGTCGCGGTTCTGTCAAACGTGTTGGAGTAGACTGCCTGAGCGTTCGATGTGTTCCGTTGATCAATAGGAGGCATGCGATGGCAGCAAAGAAGATTCTGTTCCTGACCGGCGACTTCGCCGAGGATTACGAAACGATGGTGCCGTTCCAGGCACTGCAGGCGGTCGGCCACGTCGTCGACGCGGTCTGCCCGAACAAGAAAGCGGGCGACAAGATCAAGACCGCGATTCATGATTTCGAAGGCGACCAGACCTACACCGAAAAACCCGGCCACCAATTCACGCTCAACGCAACGTTCGAGGACGCCGATCCGCGTCAATACGATGCGCTGGCAATTGCAGGCGGCCGCGCGCCGGAATACCTGCGGCTCAACCACAAGGTGATCGAACTCGTGCGGCAGTTCGCCGAAGCAGGCAAGCCGATCGCCGCGATCTGCCACGCCGCGCAACTGCTGGCTGCCGCCGACGTGATTCGCGGCAAGCGCATTTCCGCCTACCCGGCCTGCGCACCCGAAGTGAAACTGGCCGGCGGCGAGTACGCCGACATTCCGGTCGACGCGGCGATCACCGACGCCAATTTCGTCACCGCACCCGCATGGCCCGCTCACCCTGAGTGGCTGCGTCAGTTCCTCGTGCTGCTCGGCACGCGGATCGAACTCTGATCCTCAGGCGAGCGCCTTGCCCTCGCGGCACTGCGCGCTCGCCAGAACACACCCACATTTGAGACTCGTCCGATAGTTCGCAACGCAAGGGTTTCCTATAGTCGCCGGTTGACTTTGGAGCCCCTTTCGATGGAACTGACTGACTGGATCGTCATGCTCGCCGTGACGTTGATGGCGATTGCTTTTTTCTGCGCGCGTACACCGGCCAACTGGTCGCGAGAAAACCGTGCGCGGCGTCTGACTGGCACACGCATGCTGGTGCAAGCGGCGTGTTCGCTCTGGGCGGCGCTGTTGATCGTCGCGCACGGCCTGTTCGCCCTGGACGGCCTGCCCGGCCTGCACCCTGCGCCGCGCGAGGCGCTGACCGGCGTGGCGATCCTGCTCGTTTGCGGCTGCTACTGGTCGATTCGCGGCAGCAAACTCCTCAAGCCGCGCCGGCTCTTTACCGCGTACTGATACCCGATGCCGCATTGGCGGCATGTGCCGGCGCACCGCCGCGCGGGCCCTGGCCATCACGATCGCCGAGGCCCGCGCGTGCTTCGCGCACACCACGAATCGCCTGAACGCCGTCTGCCTGCGTGGCCTGCGTTTCGACCGCCGGTTGCGCCGTCCGCACCTCGGCTTCGGGCAGCGACAGATAAAACGTCGTGCCAATGCCCTCTTTCGACTCCGCCCACACGCGCCCGCCGTGCCGTTCCACCACGCGCCGCACGAGCGCGAGGCCGATGCCCTCACCCGCCGCCACATTGCCGTGCAGCCGCTGAAACGCGTTGAAAAGCCGCGGCAGCGCGACCGCCGGAATACCCAGACCGTTATCCCGCACGTAGAAAATCCGTAGCGAATGCACGCCCGGCGGCGCCGGCGTCGTGCCGATTTCAACCCGGCCTTCGCGCGTGGGGTCCAGATAATTGACCGCATTGCCGATCAGGTTCGCGAACACCTGTTCGAGCGCGGTCGGGTCGCCCCAGACAGCCGGCAAATCCTCGACGATAACGTTCGCCCGGCGCGCCCGGATCGACCCCTGCATCGCATCGACCACGCGCGGCACGATGTCACGCACTTCGACCTTTTGCTGCCGGTATTCCACACGGCCGACCCGCGACAGCCGCAATAGCGCGTCGATGATATGAGATGCCCGCAGCACGGCCGTCTGCAGGAAATGCAGCGCCTCGCCGATATCCTCGTCCACCACCCGTTCGATGCGCTGCCGCGACTCTGTCGCGAGCGACGACTGGCGCAGCACCACGCGCAGTTCGTCACACGCGCGAATCAGTTCTTTCGAGAAGCCCTGCAGATTCACCAGCGGCGCACGCAGGTCGTGCGACACGCTGTAGATGAACATTTCGTTTTCCTGAGTCTGTTGCCGCAAGGTCTCGTTGATGCGCGCCAGTTCGCTCGTGCGCCGCGCCAGATCGGACTGGAAACGCGCCTGGATGCGCTCGGCTTCGAGCAGGCGCCTGCTGGTTTCATGCAAGGTCAGATCGAGCCGTGCGATTTCATCGCGCCCCGGGCTGATCGGCGCCAGCGGCTCGTTGCCCGCGAGGCGCCCGGCGTTATCGGACAGCACCGCAAGCCGGCCGCGCACGCCGCGCGTGAACAGCCACACGGCCAGCGCGACGAATAGCAAGGAGCCGAACACGGCCGCGACGACCAGCGTCTGTTGCCGTTCACGCGCGGCAGCGGCGGCATTCGAGCGCAAGGTGTCGAGGCGCCGCTCTTCGGCCTGGAAAGCCACCACCTGTTGACGGAAACGATCGAGCACGTCGGCCGAGGCCAGGTCGCGGAAGCGATCGAGCAGGTCACGCCGCCGCCCCGAATGCAGCATGTCCTGAACGCGGTCGGACCATTGCCGATACCCCTGCACGGCCTGGCGCACCTGCACCACGCGCTCGACTTGCGCCGGGTTGTCGGCAACCAGCTCGGCCAGTTGATCGATACGACGGTCGACGTCCACCCACAAGGCGACCGGCGTCGTAAAGTGCGTGTCGTTGGCGAGCACCGCGCCGCGCAGCGCCACGGACTCACCCAGCACCGGATCGAGAATCGCGGTGGTCTGGCGCAGCACGTCTTCGCTATGGATGGCCCACCGTTCGGCTTGCGTCGCGTCGGCCTGCGCCATAACCAGGCCGGACAGCAACGCCAGTTCGAAGACGGCCGGAATTGCGATCAGCAACAGGCCTTTAGTGGTCAGTCTCATGCGTGCGCATTGGAAGTCGATGGCCGGCAGATCGTGCGCGGGACGGCACATTATGTCGGCGTTTACGCAGGAAGACAAAGAGGATGCGCCACTAACCAGGCTTCTGCCGCCAAATACGAACCCGGGTGCAATGAATCCGCATAAAACGTCAGACTTTTGAATTAAACGTAAATCAAATCGAATGTCGTGCCCTGGTTTGGATCGCGACGACCGATACGAAGCCATAACGCACATATATGGTGCTTTTGTCATTGTCCGAGGTGCAAACGATGGTGCATCACCAGATCGGGCATGGAAGTCATGAACCCCACCCCGGTGCGGTTTTGCACCTTATCGACGCTTTCGGCACAAATTTGGCCCACTTCTTGCATTCCATGCCCGCTTTTTTGTCATAAGCGGGACACATCGATGGAAAGTCTGAAAACCGGCACCGATACCCTCTTCCTTTTGCTGGGTGCCGCGATGGTGCTGGCCATGCATGCGGGGTTCGCGTTTCTCGAACTCGGCACGGTCCGCAAAAAGAATCAGGTCAATGCGCTCGTCAAAATTCTGGTGGACTTCTCGGTCTCGACGATCGCGTATTTCTTCATCGGCTACACGATTGCCTACGGCGTGCAGTTCTTCGGCAGCGCCGAGTCGCTGGCCGCGCACAACGGCTATGCGCTGGTGCGCTTCTTCTTCCTGCTGACCTTCGCGGCGGCGATCCCGGCGATCGTATCGGGCGGTATCGCCGAGCGCTCGAAATTCAATCCGCAACTGTTCGCCACCTTCGTGCTGGTCGGCTTCGTCTATCCGTTCTTCGAAGGGATCGCGTGGAACGGCCGCTTCGGTATTCAGGGCTGGCTCACCCAGGTATTCGGCGTGCCGTTTCACGATTTCGCCGGTTCGGTAGTGGTGCATGCGTTTGGCGGCTGGGTCGCGTTGCCGGCCGTGCTGCTGCTCGGCGCGCGCCATGGCCGCTATCACCGCGACGGCGGCATCGCCGCGCATCCGCCATCGAATATTCCGTTCCTCGCGCTGGGTGCGTGGGTGCTGGCGGTCGGCTGGTTCGGCTTTAACGTGATGAGCGCGCAGACCGTCGACAAGATCAGCGGCCTCGTGGCAGTCAATTCGCTGATGGCGATGGTCGGCGGCACGCTGAGCGCGTGGCTCGCGGGCCGCAACGACCCCGGCTTCACGTACAACGGCCCGCTCGCCGGGCTGGTCGCGGTGTGCGCCGGCTCCGACGTGATGCATCCGCTCGGCGCGCTGGTGACGGGCGGCATTGCGGGCGTGCTGTTCGTGTACATGTTCACCTGCGTCCAAAACCGCTGGCGTATCGACGACGTGCTCGGCGTGTGGCCATTGCACGGTCTGTGCGGCGCGTGGGGCGGCCTCGCCGCCGGCATCTTCGGCTTGCATGCGCTCGGGGGACTGGGCGGCGTATCGTTCGGCGCGCAACTGATCGGCACGTTGGGCGGCATCGTGGTGGCGACGCTCGGCAGCACGCTCGTGTATGGGGCGATTCGCCTGACGGTGGGCTTGCGGCTCGACCAGGAAGACGAATACAACGGCGCGGACCTGTCGATCCACAAGATTTCGGCGACGCCGGAGCGCGAAAGCGTCGGCTGACGGCTTAACCGCTAGTTAGTCGCTCATTGACCGCAAACCAGGCTTAGCGGCGCGCCGGATGTTTCGCGTCCCCGTGTTCACCGATCAGGCCGAATTCGATCGGGCAACGCGTGTAGAACACCGGGAGGCAGCCCGCTCGCACCGCTTCGAGCAAGGCTTCCGCCTCCCCTTCGGTGACCGCGAAGATCACCAGTTGCGGTTGATCCGCCAGTTCGAAGAAGCGCGCTGCATGCCGCGCGCCAGCGTGGCCGACGCCTTCGGCCGCCGCCACGACGGTCGCGCCATGAATGCCGATGAGCTTCGCGATCGACAGCAGACATTCCACGACCGATTGATGGCCGTGGCGCCGGTTCTTCTCCGTATAGAACGTGAGCTGGTAGCCCTTCGTCATGTCGGCCTCCCGCGCGGTTGCGGCGTTGCAGTGGACCACGGCAGACGCTCGCAGGCCCTCTATTGATTCTAGATCACGCCCCACGCGATGCAGACCGGACACGCGCGCCGCGACGGCGCTCACCTGTCCCCAATGCCCTGCCAATGCTAGACTGGCGCGCTGGAGATGGCATTCTCCCGATGGCGTTCTCCCTCAACCGCCCTCGATGGCTGATGATGCCTGCTTCGCCCGGACGACTGCGGACGCGGCATCACGCCTTCCGCTCAAGCCCGGTTTGTCGACCTTTCGGCTTCGCCAGAGTACTTCTTCATGTATTTGTCCATTCTCGCGGTCGGCATCGGCGGCGCGCTCGGCTCGCTGTTCCGCTGGTTTCTCGGTATCCGTCTGAACGGCCTGTTCACGGGCATGCCGCTCGGCACCTTCGCCGCTAATGTGATTGCCGGCTACGTTATCGGCGTCGCGGTTGCGTGGTTCGCAAGGGTGCCGCAGATCGCGCCGGAATGGCGGCTCTTCGTCATCACAGGCTTGATGGGCGGCCTGTCGACGTTCTCGACGTTCTCAGCGGAAGTCGTGCAGCGCTTGCAGGACGGCCGGCTCGGCTGGGCGGCAGGCGAAATCGTCATTCACGTAGCGGCTTCGCTCATCATGACGATTCTCGGCATCGCGACCGTTTCGTTGCTGTCGCGCTGAGAACCGTAGATATTCCAATCAGCCTGATCGGCCCAAGCGCTTCCCCAAGATAACGCTATTGCTTCACGCCTCTTTAGCTTTATGTGCTTTCGCTCGAGTACTCGCCGGCGCATTTTTCTTCAATTTGGTCTGGTTGTACTCAATAGCGGCGCGCACGAGTTTCTTTAAAGCGGGCCCATTGACCTTATCGCCCTCGAGAAAATCGATCGCGCGTCTCGCGTTACCGTCGAGGCCCGCGTTGAAAAGCTTGTCGGGATCGGCGAGATTCGCCCCGTGGGCAAAGGTCAGCTTCACCTCCCCTTTATGAGCATTGGCGACCGCGATCATTCCGTCGCGGGACCACACCGGGCTTCCCATCCACTTCCATTCCTCGATGATCTCCGGGTCGGCTTCAAGGATGGTTTTGCGGATGCTGGCGAATGTTTTGCCACGCCAGTCCGTGATGCCTGCGATCAGCTGGTCAATGTTTTCCGATGGAGTCATTGGATCCTTGCGCCTCGAATTATTGTTCGGTTTCGACAGAGCCTAGCTTTGAATTGTGCCCGCATCAATCCATTCGGGCTAAAACCTATGCCAATGCCGCAAGGTATTGCTGTAAACCCGCACCTGACGCTGACAAAAACAACCGCCCAACATTGCATTTTACTGAGGCCTGGTGGGACATTTATTTCCCCATTTTTTTCGATTTTTGTTGATCACGACAGACGTAAGATCGCCGCAGCCTGAATAGAAGAAGGGGCAATAAATGGCGATCACCTTGAATCTCTCAGCGTCTGCGAATCTGAACAAGTCGCTAAAGATTGATGCGATTCGATTCCTCGCGGCTGTCTGGGTGCTGATGTATCACTTCAAGCCACCCGCGTTTAAAGAACTTCTGCCTCATCAACTCGCCTTCCTCGGCGGCGCACTATGGTCCGGCTCGACAGCGCTGTTCGCGGGCCCTGCCGCCGTCATCGTCTTCTTTGTCATTTCCGGCTATTGCATCCATAACGCATATCAAAAGGATGTGACGCTTAAGCCAATCAACTATTACGCGTCCAGATTCATCCGCATTGGATTACCGCTAGTCATCCTGCTGTGCCTCGTTCAACCGTTGCCGACGGGGCAGAACTATCTGGAGTCCGTGCTGTGGTCGCTCTATTGCGAGATGGTGTATTACGCCGCTTATCCGCTCCTGCGCGCCCGCTTTCGCTACATCGGCGAAATGATCGTTGGCTGCGCGGTTGCGGCGGGCGTGATGGTGGCTGTGGTTCGCCTGATCGGGCATCCCGTTTGCCACGGCTGCGTCATTGAGACGTATGGCGTTCCGGGTACGGCTTTACTGTATGCGGCTGGATGGATCTTCGGCTGCCTGATCGCGGAGACTCAGCGCAACGCGGAGCAGTTCCACGTTCGTGGCGCGTATTCGCCGCTTACCCTGATGATCAAGCGCGGCCTTGATCGCAGCACCCGCTTTCTCGCGAATCACCTGGTTGCGCTGAGAGTGGTGATTGTCGCTGCCGGGGCCGCCGTTATGATTCTGCTGTCCGAATCGAATCTCAAACCGGCCGTTGTGCCGTTGATTACGCCCGATATCACGCTTCCGCTATTTCAGTTCCTCGCGGCAATCTGGATCGCGGCGGAGACAGCCACGCCTTCCAGAGGCGGCGTCTGGTCCAGACTGGCTACTTTTGGCGCGTGGTCCTATAGCCTCTATCTTTGCCACAAGATGGCGCTCGCCCTGCTGGAAATGACCCGATTCGACGAGACGTCCCGATTCGCCTGGTTCGTGCAGGTGGCGTTGGCGTTCGCCATCAGCTACGCGTTTTACCGGATGATCGAAAAACCTTCGCATCTGATTTCCCAGCGGCTGCGGAAATACACACCGAATGCGCCTGCTGCGCCGGCTGCATGAAGCCGACTGCATGAGCGGTTACATGAGCGAGCCGGCAATAACGGTTAGCGGCGCTTCGGGCCCGCTCCCGGACCGTCCGATCAGCGCAAGCGCCTCATAGCTGCCCTGGACGCGGATCAGCCACAAAACCGCCGCGATTAGGCATCGCCACACGCGGCAGCGAGGCCGCGTCGAGCCGCGTATTCGCCGGCACGATGCCGTTCTGGTTGAGCAGAAATGCGCTGAGCGCGTACACCTCGTCGGCGGAAAGCGATTCAGGCGCGTTGTAGGGCATCGCGCGGCGAATATAGTCGAAGAGCGTCGTCGCATAGGGCCAGTAGCTGCCCACGGTGCGCTTCGGCTTCGCGCTGGTCAGTGTGCCCTGCCCACCCACCAGTTGATCGCCGAGACCGCCCTGCCCCTGCGCGCCGTGGCACGCCGCGCATTTTGCGGCGAATATGTGCGCGCCGGTGGCGACGTCGCCGCTGCCCGCAGGCAGGCCGCGGCCATCCGGCGCCACGTCGATGTTCCAGGCAGCGAGGTCCTGCTCGGTGAGCGGCGTGCCGATATCATGGATCGACCTGGCGCTCTGGTCACCCGGCGCAATCGATGAGCACGATGTCAGTGCCGTGAGCGAAAGCAGCACGGCCAGCGCGGTCCGTGCCGTTCGCGCCCGCACGCCGGTCAAACGGCGGTCATCACGCATTACGCACCTCGCCGTTAGCATCCACTCGCCATTGCTGGATCGCGTTGTAGTGGTACTGCGAATTCAGGCCACGCGCGGCGACGAGTTCGGCTCGTGTCGGTTGCACATAGCCGGTCGAATCGGTGGCGCGCGAAAGAATCGCAGTCGCACCGCCATCCCAGCGCCAGTCCGCCTGAAAACGCGTGAGCGCACGATCCAGGATCGCACCGTCCAGACGCGCGGGACGCCACGTCGCGCCGCCGTCGGTCGACACCTCCACCTTGCGGATCGTCCCGCGTCCGGACCAGGCGAGACCCGTGATCGGGTAATAACCGTGCGTGGTGAGACGATGTCCTGGCGAGGGTCGCGTGATAACCGACTTCGCATCCATCTCGAACGCAAACTGACGCGCGGTGCCGTTCGCAAGCAGGCTCGTGTACTTCGAAGTTTCCTCGCGCGTTTGCAACGGCGCATCGACCACCTTTAGCCTACGTAGCCATTTGACGTTCGTATTGCCCTCGAAGCCGGGAACGATCAGACGCAACGGATAGCCGTTCTCGGGACGCAAGCGTTCGCCGTTCTGCGCATAGACCACGAGCGCGCGGTCGAGTATCCGATCGAATGGCAAGCTGCGTGTCATCGCAGCGGCATCCGCGCCTTCGGCCAGCAACCAGCCGCCGCCGCTTGTCTTGCCGGACGCCGTCACACCACCCACCTCCTCCAGCAAAGTCGACAAACGCACACCGGTCCATTCGCAGCACGACAGCAAACCATGCGTGAGTTGCACCGGCATGCCGCTCGGGCCATTCCATTCGTTGCCGGTATTGCCGGAGCATTCGAGAAAATGAATCCGCGATTCGGACGGCAGGCGCAGCAGGTCGTCCATCGTGAACAGTTTGGGCGTGCGCACGAGGCCATGAATGGCTAGCCGATGCTGATCGGGATCGATGTCGGGCACGCCGCCGTGATGACGTTCGTAGACCAGACCGTTGGGTGTGAGCGTACCGTGCAGATCGGCAAGCGGCGTCATCGACGAAGCCGCGCCGGGCAGCGGCCACGCGCGCGCACTCCGCCGCACGACATTTGCTTCATGCGGCGACGGCACGCCGTATGGATGCTCGAGTACAGGCCCGCCGGGCACCCGAGTCGAAGACGCGACCTCGAGCGGCCGCAGCAGTTCGCTAGCTGCCGCGGCGTGTGAAACGACGAGACCGCCGGCCGCCAGACGACCCAGCAGTCGACGGCGGCCGCGCGACGGCGGAGAATTGTGCGGGTTCATCATGGCGTCGGCGCATCATAGGCAAGCCGATTAGCGTAACGATGCCTTCCGCCACGGCCAAACGATAAATTCGACTATCGATCGACACAAACCGCATATCGGACGGATACGGCGCGCCGTCAAGCCAGCACGTTCGAGAACACCCGATCCGCGAGACGATTGGAATCGGTGCCGCTATTGAGCACGCCCACCGCCTTCAGGTCGTCGGCATAAAGCGAGATCTCCTTCTTGAACGCATCCCCAACCGGATGGTGGCGATCGGTGTGGCTCTTGAGCATCGCCGCCAGTTGGCCCACATCGGCGGACGGCGTATAGACCGAGAAAATCGCGGCGGCGTCCGCAGGATGATTCGCAGTCCATTCGGTCGCTTCGAGCAGCGCCTGCGTCAACGCCTGCGCGGTGGCGCGATCCTTTCGCACCAGCGTACCGCGCACGCCGAGCACACAGCACGAACGCGTCTGATATTCACCGCACAGATTGTTCGACACCTCATACAAGTGGTCGGATTCGCGGATCGACCAGATCGTCGGGTCGCCATCCGCGATCGCCTGCACTTCGCCCTTCTTCAGCGCCTCGCCCAGCAGGTTCGCCGGATACTGGCGCCAGTTCACATCGCGCTCCGGATCGACGCCGATCTTTTTCAGCACGATGGCGAAGAAATTCTTGGTCGGGCTCGCCATATCGCTCACGCCGATCGTGCGGCCCTTCAGCCCCGCCACATCGACGATGCCCGACGCGCGCGTGGCCAGCAAACGCATGCACCCGCCGTGAATCCCCGCAGTGAGTTTCACATCGAAGCCCTGCTCCAGCGGCTTGATCCAACGCAGCGCCATGCCGACACCCGCATCGGACTTGCCCGTCGCGATTGCCTCGAGCAACTGATCGGTCGACCCTGAAAAATTCACGAGTTCCACCTGCAAACCGTGCCGCTCGAAAAAGCCCTGCTTCACTGCAACAGCCACAGGCGCGGTACAGATTGCGCCCGCGTTCCAGGAGAGCTTGAGGGGCTTGAGCGGAGCCTGCGGCGTTTGAGCGAACGCAAGCGTTCCTGGCATCAGCGACGCACCACCGAGCGCCGCCGCGCCCGCTGTCCAGGCCATCTTGCGCAACCACGCGCGGCGGGCCGGACTCAGCGGAGATTCATCGTAGGGATTCATGGTTGACTGTTCCTCTGGTCATTATCGATTGTTTTATTCGTTCAGGTGTCGAGTCCGAGCTGGGCGAGCACCTCACGGCGCAGCGCCACCAGTTTCGGATCGTCGCGATGGCGCGGATACGGTGCGTCGTTGCGCACTTCGGCGACCACGCGCGCAGGCCGCTCGCTGAAAACGATCACGCGGTCGGCGAGCAACAGCGCCTCTTCCACGTCATGCGTCACCAGTAGCACGGAAAAGCGCGCGTCCAACCAAAGCCGCGCCAGTTCACCCTGCATGCGGATACGTGTGAGGGAGTCGAGCTTGCCGAACGGCTCGTCCAGCACCAGCAGCGCCGGATCGTTGACGAGCGCGCGGGCCAACGCCACGCGCTGCGCCATGCCACCCGACAATTGATGCGGAAACGCTTCGGCGAATTCGCTGAGGCCGACCAACTCAAGTGCGGCGTCGATCCGTTGCTCCGCCTGCTTCTCTTGCGGACCGTTGCGTCGCGCGAAGCGTTTGCGCTGCGCCTGCGGACCGACCCCGACATTGCCACGCACCGTACGCCATGGGTACAAGGTTGGATCCTGAAACACCACTACACGCGACGGATCAGGACCGGCTATTGCCGCACCATCGGCCTGCACGCTGCCCTGCGTCGGCGTATCGAGTCCAGCGACCAGCCGCAGCAAGGTGGACTTGCCGCAACCACTCGGACCGAGCAACGCGACGAACTCGCCCGGCTCGACCGTGAAACTGACATCCTGAAGCACTGGCAACGCGGCGCCTCGCAGCGCGAATTGATGACTGACGTGGCGCACGTCGATG
Source organism: Paraburkholderia aspalathi (assembly GCF_900116445.1). Classification (GTDB taxonomy): domain Bacteria; phylum Pseudomonadota; class Gammaproteobacteria; order Burkholderiales; family Burkholderiaceae; genus Paraburkholderia; species Paraburkholderia aspalathi. The sequence goes on along the minus strand of NZ_FPBH01000001.1, from coordinate 114,678 downwards.
CGCGCGCCGTCACGGATCGACCGGGCAGCGGCCGACTGATTCAACACTTCGGGTACGGCTACCATTTGAGCAATCCCTTTTGCCAGGCCAGCAGGCGGTCACGCACACGAAACAGCAAGGTGATCAGACCGGAGCACATCAGCGCCATCACGAGCAGCGCGGCATACATGTTCGAATACGCCGCCCAGCCCTGGGCCCATTGCAGATACCAGCCAAGCCCCGCTTTCACGCCCATCATCTCCGCGACGATCAGCACCGAAAACGATGCGCCAAGACCCATGAACAGGCCGACGAACACCGACGGCAGCGCCGCCGGAATCGCCACGCGCAGGATCAGAAAAGCGGGCCGCGCGCCGAGCGTGCGCGCGATGTCGTAATAGGCCGAATTGACGCCGGCCACACCCGACCAGGTCAGCACCGCAACCGGGAAGGCGGTCGCCAGCGCGATCAGGAACACACTCGCGCTGAAGCTCGAAGGAAAGAAGAAGAACGCCAACGGCAACCATGCGGTAGCCGGTAGCGGCCCGATCAGGCGCAAGACCGGATGGACCCAGTAGCTCACGACCTGCGACCAGCCGATACTCACTCCGGTAACAAAACCCGCAGCCGCGCCTAATACGTAGCCATAGGCGAGTAGTCCAAACGAATGCACAACGCTCAAACCTAGACGCGGGTAGTCTTCGGCATAGACACCGATCAGCGCTTGCGGTGGGGCAAAAAAAGGCCGCGGCAGCCATTCGAGTTGTGCCGTGACGACTTCCCATGCGCTCACGCTGAGCGCCAGTGCGAGCAACCATGGCATCGCCCCAAGCCATGCGCTGGTGCGTGTGGGCGTCGTCGCCTGAGTGGACGGATTGCGCCATCCCGCGACGGCCGTCGCAACAGCAAATGCCACGAGCACCAGCTTCAACGCGATAAATTCTTTCGTGTACGGCCAGTCGTCGGCACTCGGCCACCACTCGGTCAGCGCGGCGCTGCCGAACCACGCGATGGCAGCGAGGCCAGCAATCAGAACACCGCGTGAAAACCCACGCCGTGTTAAGGCGCGGTTGGCGTCACCGACGTCCGTGCCGATAGCCGGCGTTCCTGTTGTAATCGATTCGAACTGCGTAGACATAGCGGCTCCTGCCTCTCGCCTTGTTGAACTATCGTGACCGCTCGCTTGCTAGCGTCCACTTCACGCGGCGTCAACCTTGTCGCGCTGCCAGACGCTCTGCGCGTAAACTGAATCGTCGAAATCGGCGGCGATATCGCCGTGAATCCGTGCTTCATGCGCGTCCAGATCGGCGAGAAACAGATCGCGGCTGATTCGCTGCACCACGGCGGGAATATCGCGCTTCATGCTTGGCACGTCGCCGACCGGCAAGCCAAAACTGACGAAGGCCGCCGGGTTGTAGACGTGGATGTGCTTCAGATAAGGCGCTTCGCCCTCGACCTTCTCGAGGTATTCGAGCGCGGCGCCGAGATACGGATGCGCGCCCAGCGCGTCATCGCTGTCGCTCGCGGCGGGCACGTATTGATCGTGCCACAGGCGGATACGCCCGGCGATGTGCGCCAACTCCGGCCGCAGCGCCGGATCGATCACATAGCCCGTGCCGGCAATGACGAAATCGAATGCGAACGGCTCACCCGACACGTCGGTCTCCACGCGCTCATCTCTGACGCTTGCGTGTGTCCACGGCGCGCCGAGATGCAGATGAAAGTTCGGAAAACGTGTGACGCGCTCCACGGCGTCGACTGGCGGCGTCGAACCGGCAACGCGGAAGCGCCGCGCCTGCGACCAGCGAATCGCATCAGGCAGATGGAAATAGTTGTCGTACGCGCCGGGATAAGCGCGTGTGCGGGTCACCGGCACCGACGCAATCCGCTCACGACGCACGAACAGATGCACCTGCCCTGCACCGGCTTCGAGCGCCGTGCCTGCCGCATCGAATGCGGATGCCGCGCCGCCGATCACCGCCACGGATTTGCCGCGCAGCGCAGCAAAATCGATCGCCTCGGAAGTGTGGGCACGAAGTGTCGACGGAAGGCTTTTCAGCACTGCAGGAATGTTCGGCCCACCGTTACCCGCAACGCCATTGCCGAGCACGATCTTGCGTGCCGTCTCCACGATGTTGCGCACTGTGGCGCCATCGCGTACTTCCAGATGCAAACGGAAATGCTCACCTACCGGTTCGATTCGCGTAAGCCGCGTGCCGTAGCGAATCGGAATCTCGAGGAAATGCCGGTACCACGCGAGATATTCTGCCCAACGCGTGCGAGGAATCCGGTCGATCTCCGCATACGAATCGGCGCCGAAGCGCGCTTCATACCATGCCTGGAAGCTCAGCCCCGGCAGACCCACCTCGGGGCCCACCAATGATTTAGGGGTGCGCAGCTTATTCATGCGGGCGCGATTCAACCAGACGCCCGCTTGACCCTCATCTGCTGCGGCATCGATCACGCTAACCTGACCGATGCCGGCGCGCCGCAGGGCGAAAGCGAACGCCGCGCCGGTCTGTCCACCGCCGACAACCACCACGTTATGGTCGATGCCCTCGCGCGGCGGGACCCAGTTATCAGGTGCTGGACCGATCAGCCGCAGTGTGTCGAGCGCAGGCTGATCGGGGTGATGGGATTGCGTCATGGTGTCGGGTTCGGTCTGGGAGTTGAACAGCAGACGGATGCGTCGAAATCGAATGGCGCGGCCATCGGACGATCAAGTATCGCGGCGCCGCAGGCTTACCCAAACCAACAAATTTCGCTTTGCTTATTTGTTTCGTGGCCGTCAGCGCCCTCTTTCGTAGCCGTCAGCACCCTCCCGACTCACGCCAGGAAAAACGAGCACTTTAATCGCATTGCGATTAATTGCATTTCAATGCGATTTTTTTACTCATATGCTTTTTCTCAGGCAACGCAGGTCCCGTCCCACCTGGGTCGCAGCCGACCGCATCGAAGCCGCCCGATCAAGGAACCAGAAATGAACCCTGTCGCGCCCTTGTTAGCCAGCCTGCAAACCGAACTCGGAGCGGACGCGGTCCTGAGCGCCGAAGCCGACCTCGATGGTTTCACCGAGGATTGGCGCGGCCGCTTCAAGGCGCCGGCGCTCTGTGTTGCGCTGCCATCGACGGCAGCGCAGGTATCCGCGGTGGTTCGCCTGTGCGCTGCGCACGGCGTGCCGGTCCTGCCGCAAGGCGGCAACACCAGCCTGTGCGGCGGCGCCGTGCCCGCGAGCGAAGGCGTTCGGCCAGTCATCGTCAATCTCTCGCGAATGCGGCGGATTCGCTCGATCGACGCGGCCAACGGTTCAATGGAAGTCGAAGCCGGCTGCGTGCTGAAGACCGTGCAGGACGCAGCCGCGGCCGAACAACGGCTCTTTCCGGTAAGTCTCGGCGCCGAAGGCTCATGCCAGATCGGCGGCAATCTGTCGACGAATGCGGGCGGCACCGGCGTTCTGCGCTACGGCAACGCGCGCGACAACGTGCTCGGCCTCGAAGTGGTGCTCGCCGACGGCACGATCTGGAACGGCCTGCGTGCGCTACGCAAAGACAACACCGGTCTCGATCTGAAGCATCTGTTCATCGGCACGGAAGGCACGCTCGGCATCATCACGGCGGCCACGTTGAAGCTGCATCCGTTGCCGACGCATCACGCGCTCGCGTGGTTCGCGCCCGTCGACCCGGCGGCCGCGCTGCGTATTCTCGGCATGTTCCAGGCCGCCTGCGGGTCGCGGCTCAACGCCTTCGAGATGATCAACCGCCGCCAGCTCGAACTCGTGATCGAACATGTACCCGAGCGCCGCAATCCGCTTGGCGAACTGCATGACTGGCACGTGCTGGTCGAGCTCGCGGACACACGCGGTGGCGAGGAGATGGCGGCACTGCTGCAACACACGCTCGAACAGGCAGCCGATGCCGGCCTCATCGTCGATGCGGTATTCGCCAGCAACGACACGCAGCGCGCCGCCCTCTGGGAAATTCGCCACAGCGTGTCCGAAGCGAACAAGAAAGCCGGCGTGGGCTTGACGACCGATTGCGCAGTGCCGGTATCGGCGGTGCCTGCGTTCATCGAGCAGTCCACACGCGCGGTCCACGCAATCATCCCCGGCCTCGACATTCTGATCGTTGCGCATCTCGGCGACGGCAACGCGCACTTCATCCCGTTCTTCACCTTCGACGCATGGCGCGAATTCCCTGACCCCGTTGCAATGGCGACCGCGATGCGCCACTGCGTCAACGAAGTCGCGCACGAATTGCACGGCACGTTCAGCGCCGAACACGGCGTCGGCCAGACCGGACTCAGCGAAATGGCGCACTACAAATCCGCTATCGAACTCACGTTGATGCGCGCGGTGAAGCAGGCGCTCGATCCGCACCAGTTGTTCAACCCCGGCCGCCTGCTGCCCTGAGGCACCGCTCCGTGCCCCATCGCGCCGCTCACGCGGCTTGAGTTTTCGCCACACCGGTCTTTCGCTTTCCACGCTTGCCACTTCCCTGGAGTCGTCATGAAAAAGCAGCCCACACGCGATCAGATTCAACAACCCGGCCGCCGCACGGCCATCAAGGCGGCGCTGGCAGGCACGGCAGCGGTCGCGTTCCCGTTCGTCTGGACGCCGTCGCGCGCGGCCAGCAAACGGATCGTGATTCGTGACGACGGTGGCATCTATACGAAGGCCTACGGCGCGGTGTTCTACCGGCCGTTCACGGAGAAGACCGGCATCGAAGTGGTCGGCGTGCAGGCGAACGCCGAACCGACCGCGCTGATCAAGAGCATGGTCGACACCGGCAGCTACACCTGGGACATGGCGAAGATCAGCCAGCCGGCAATTCTTCTGCTGACGGGCGGCGGCAAGGAATACCTCGAGAAACACGGGCTGGAATCCGATCCGGTGATCGCGAAGATCCCGAAGCAATACATGTCGCCGTACGGCGTGGGCACCAACATCTACACGACCGTTCTCGCCTATCGCACTGACGCGTTCAAAGGCCGCAAGGCGCCGAACTCATGGGCCGACATGTGGAACGTGAAGGACTTCCCGGGCCGCCGCGGCCTGCGCAAATATCCGTTCGACACGATGGAACAAGCCTTGATGGCCGACGGCGTAGCGACCGGCCAGGTCTATCCCTGCAACATGGACCGTGGCTTCGCGAGCCTCTCCAAGATTGCGAAACATGTCGACGTCTGGTGGACCACCGGCGCACAGGTCGAACAGATGCTCGGTTCGGGCGAAGTGGACATGATCAGCACGTGGATCTCGCGCGCGCAAGCGGCAATTGCCAGCGGCGCGCCGGTCGGCATCGTCTGGAACCAGAACATCTGGGGCGTCGACAACTGGTCGATCCTGAAGGGCTCGCCGAACGCCGACGCCTGCCGCGAATTCATCAAATTCGCCGCCGATCCGAAACGCCAGGCCGCGCTGGTCGACTATTTCCCGGCGGGTCTGACGCAACCCGAAGCATTCAACTTCATCAAGCCCGAAATCGCCAAAAACTGCCCGACTTATCCGCAGAACATGGCCAACGGCCTGCATATCGATGCGAAGTACTGGCAGGAAAACCAGAGCGTCGCGCTCGAGCGCTTCAATCGCTGGATCCTGACGTAAGCGCGCCGCCGCTCCCTGTCACCTTTCACGGAGGCCGATTCCATGTCTGCTTCGAATCTTCAGATCGCGGGACTCAGCAAACGCTACGGCGATTTCGTCGCGCTCGCGCCGACCAGTCTCGACGTCGCCGAGGGCGAGTTCCTGACCTTGCTCGGACCGAGCGGCTCCGGCAAGACCACCCTCCTCAGCCTGATCGCCGGCCTCGCCCTGCCGGATGAAGGACAGATTCGCATCAACGGCGTGGACGTGACGTACGGCGCGCCGTACGAACGCGACATCGGCATGGTGTTTCAGAACTACGCGCTGTTTCCGCACATGACAGTCGCGCAGAACATCGCGTTTCCGCTGCAGATGCGCAAGACGGACGCAAAGGCCACGCAAGACAAGGTGATGCAGGCACTGGAGATGGTGCATCTGCCGCACGTGGCGCAACGCTATCCACGCGAGCTATCCGGCGGCCAGCAGCAGCGGATCGCGCTCGCGCGTTGCATGGTCTACCGGCCCTCGATCATTCTGATGGACGAACCGCTCGGCGCGCTCGACAAGAAACTGCGCGATCACATGCAGCTCGAGATCAAGCGCATCCATCGCGAACTCGGCACGACGATCGTCTACGTGACGCACGATCAGGAAGAAGCGATGACGATGTCGGACCGCATCTGCCTGATGAACGCGGGTTCGATCGCTCAACTCGGCACGCCGGCCGATCTGTATTTCCGGCCCAACAGCGTGTTCGTCGCGGACTTTCTCGGCGAGTCGAATCTGCTCGACGCGGTCGTCACGGGCCGTGCCGGCGATCAGGTGCAGATCAGCGTGCAAGGCGTCGCGAAAGGCGAAGCGATGGCCTACGACCCGGTGATCGCCAACGGCAAGCCGGTCAAGCTGATGCTGCGTCCGCAAAACCTGCGCGTGCACGACAGTGCGAGCGCGAACTCAGACTCCGGCAACGGCGGCAGCCTGTCCGCGAAACTCACCGACATCATGGTGACCGGCAGCATGACCAAGCTCTATCTCGAGCCGCATACCGCCAATGCCGCGCCGCTCGTGGCCGCCTTCCCCACCAACCGTTTCGGCAGCCAGTACGAAGTCGGGCAAACGCTCGGCCTGTCGTGGCTCGCCGCCGACGCCGTTGCGATCGCGGGGTAAGCGATGAATCATTCCGCTTTGAGCGCGCGCCCTTCCCAGCCCGCGGGACCGGCACAGCCCATTCAACCCGCGCCGCGCCGGCCCACCTGGCGCGCGTGGCTGCGGCCCGGCGCCAAAGGCGCACCGCTAGTCGTGCTGCTGCTCGTGATGCTGGTCTATCCGGTCGGCCAGTTGTTGATGCTCAGCATTCACAACGACACCGGCTTCACGCTGATCGAATACAAGCGGCTCTTCGCATCGTCCGTGTATGTGGACGTACTGCTGATCACGCTGAAAGTGTCGCTATGGACCACGTTCTTCTCGGTGCTGACCGGCTATCCGATCGCGTATCTGATCTCGTCGGCAACGCGTGCACGCAAGAACCGCCTGCTGTTCTGGGTGCTGCTGTCGTTCTGGACCAGCTTTCTCGTGCGCACGTTTGCATGGGTCGTGCTGCTCGGGCGCAACGGCGTCATCAATCAACTGCTGCTCAAGCTCGGCATCATCGATGAACCGCTGAGCCTGCTCTATCACTTTTCCAGCGTGATCGTCGGCATGGTGCATGCGCTGATGCCGCTCGCGGTGCTGACCATGCTGTCGGTCATGGAGAACATCGACCGCCGTCTGCCGAGCGCCGCGGCGACGCTCGGCGCGCGTCCCGGCACCGTGTTCTGGAAGGTGTATTTCCCGCTGTCGTTGCCGGGTGTCGCGGCTGGCGCCCTGATGGTGTTCGTCACCGCGATCGGCTTCTTCATCACGCCGACGCTGCTGGGCGGCCGTCATCAAACGATGATCACGCAACTGATTATCGATCAGGTGATGCAGGCGCTGAATTGGGGCTTTGCCGGCGCGATTTCGGTGCTGCTGCTCGCGGTCGTGCTGATCGTCTTTCTGGTGTACGACCGCATGGTCGGCCTCTCGACCATGGCGGGTGAAAGCGCGGGCGCGAAAGGCTCACGTGCGGGTGGCTGGAGCCGCAAGCTCGGCGACCTGATTCTGACCGCGCTCGGTAATGCGACGGACGCCTTGCTCGCCGTCCTGCCCCGCTCACGCAAAGGCCCCAAACGCAGCATGTCCGGCAGCGGCGAAAGCCTGACGCTGCGGGTGATCGTGTTCCTGCTGCTGGTGTTTCTCAGCGCGCCGGCCTTCCTGATGATCCCGCTGTCGTTCGATTCGTCTTCCGGGCTGGCGTGGCCGCCGCACGGATTTTCGCTGCAATGGTATCGGCAGATCGTCGATTCGCCGCTGTGGATGCAGGCGATCACGCGCTCGATGCTGGTGGGTATCGGCACCGGTTTGCTGTCGATGCTGATCGGCACGCCCGCCGCGTTCCTGCTGGTGCGCGGCGGCATGCGCGGCAAGGCGGCCATGCTGGCGTTCGTGCTCTCGCCGATCGTCGTGCCGCGCATGATCATCGCGGTCGGCATCTTCTACTTCTTCGCGAAGATTGGTCTGGTCGGATCGTCACTCGGCCTGGTGCTGGCCCATACGACAGTCGCCGTGCCCTACGTCGTGATCACGATGATGGCCGTGCTGCGCAACTATGACACCCGCCTCGATCTCGCCGCGCAGAGCATGGGCGCGCGTCCGTGGGCCACCCTGCGCCGCGTCACGTTTCCGATTCTCGGCGCGGGTTTAATGTCGTCGTTCCTGTTCGCCTTCGCGACCTCGTTCGATGAACTGACCATCGCCCTCTTCACCTCAGGCGGTCTAAGCACGACCTTGCCCAAGCAGTTCTGGGACGAAATCACGATGCAGATCTCGCCAGTAATCGCGGCCGTCTCGACGTGCCTCTTCATCTTTATCGCCGCGCTCATCTGGGTCGCGGACCGTTTGCGCCGGCGCAGCCTCACCGCCTGAACTCCATTCATTCACCGAGACTCTTTATGCTTTCAGCACAACAATTACGCGGCGTTCTGCCGGCCATTCCGACACCGGTCAACGCCGACGACACGATCGACAGCGGCGCGGCTCGCACGTTGATGCGCTATCTGCTCAAGCAGGGCGTGGACGGCGTCGTGCCGCTCGGCGGTACGGGCGAATACGGCGCGCTGGCGCGTGCCGAACGCATCCGCATGGCCGGTATCGCCGCCGAGGAAGCGGCGGGCAGCATCCCGGTGATCGCGGGCGTGCTCGACCCGGGCTATCACGACGCCATGCAGGCAGGCAAGGAATTCGCTGCAGCAGGTGCAGATGGCTTGCTGGTGCTCACGCCCTACTACACGAATCCGACCCAGGCAGGCATTCGCGACTACTTCCTGCGTTACGCCGACGAATCGCCACTGCCGATCCTGATCTATGAGATTCCGTATCGCACGCGCATTTCGATCGCGCCCGAAGTGCTGCACGAACTCTCGAAGCACGAGCGGATCATCGGTATGAAGGCGTGCAATACCGACATGTGGCACTTCCTGCGCACTGTCGCCGGCGTCGACGAGTCGTTCTCCGTGTTGAGCGGCGAAGACACGTTGTTTCCGCTGCATGTCGCGGCGGGCGCGCGTGGCGGCATCGTGGTGACGGCGAGCCTGTTGCCGAGCGCGTGGCGCAAGATCTATCAGCTCGCGGCCGACGGAAAAACGCGGGAAGCGCTCGCTCTGCACCGCTCGCTAATTCCGTTGATGAACCTGGCGTTTGCCGAAACCAATCCCGGTCCGATGAAATCGGTGATGGATCTGATCGGCGTGCATGCGCCGACGATGCTCGCGCCGCTGGTCCAGGCGGCGCCGGAGTTGTCGGCGAATTTGCGAATCGAACTGGAGAAGCAGCTCGATACCTTCGAGCGGCCGCTGTGACCGCTTAGTGAGCGCCTAGTTGAGCGCCAGGTGACGGCTCAGCGCTGATAGCCCGTGAGCCGCGACTTCGAAATCGACGTTGCGGCCACCTGCACGTGTTGCGCGAGTTCGGCTTCCACTTTCTCACGCGACCAGCGCGAGGTCGGCACCGAGATATTGATCGCGGCGACACCCATGCCGCCGTGATCCGTCACCGGCGCGGCAACGGAAATATCGCCGAGCACGGTTTCGTTCTCGATCACCGCATAACCGCGCCGGGCGACTTTGCGCACCCGCTCGAGCAGTTTGTCGGGATTGGTTTCGGTGTAGTGCGTGAGCGGTTCGAGGCGCGTTTGCGCGAGGATCTCGCGCACGCGGTCGTCGGATAGACGCGAGAGGATCGCGATGCCGGCGGCAGTGAACATGGCCGGCAAACGCGCACCGACCACGATGTCGATATTCACCAAATGCTGGCCCGGAAACCGCGCGACGAACACGATCTCGTGACCGTCGAGCTCCAGCAGATTGGTGGTCTCGCCAAGGCGCCGGCTGATGTCGAGCAGATACGGCGAGGCCTTGTCGATGAGCTCGTTGGCGCGCACGTAGTTGTAGGAGAACTGCAGCACTTTCGTCGTGAGACCGTAGTTGCGCGTGTCGGGAACACGGTATAGATAACCGAGCGCTTCCAGCGTATGCACGAGACGCTGCGTCGCGCTGCGGTCGAGGCCGGACGTCCTCGCGATATCGACGAGCGTCATGTGACGGTTCGGACCGTCGAACGCATGCAAGACCTGAAACGCTTTCGCGGTCGAGCCGACGAACAGCGACGAGCGCGTCGGCTCCGGTTCAGCCGCCTTAATCTTGCGGGCTGTGCCTCTGGCGTGTTCTGACATGGTGGTAGCGCGGCCTTAAAACGGATCGTCAAGACAGATCGAATAGCAGTTATCTCGATTGTAATGCGATTGAATCGGACAACCGCAGCAAATTTGAAGTCTGTGGAGCATTCATGCTTTCATGCGTAGCTGATTACCGGATCGCCGCCCAGAAACGTCTGCCGCGCCTCGCCTTCGACTATCTCGACGGCGGCGCGGAGGACGGCGACGCCTTGCGCCGCAATGCCGAGGCTTACCGCCAGTGGCTCTTCAAACCGCGCGTGCTAACCGACGTGTCGCGCTGCTCGAGCGCCACGCAGTTTTTCGGACGGGAGGCGGCCGCGCCGTTGATCGTCGGGCCGACTGGTTTGAACGGTCTGTTCTGGCCGCGTGCCGACGAACTGCTCGCCCACGCCGCGAGCGAAGCGGGCTTGCCCTTCGTTCTGTCGACAGCGTCCACCTCCCTGCTCGAAGACGTGCGCGCCGCCGCGCCGCGCGGCGACCTGTGGATGCAGCTCTATGTGCAGCAGGACCGCGGTATAGCCGAGGACCTGATGCGGCGCGCGAGCGCGGCAGGCTTTTCCACGCTTGTCCTGACTGTCGACGTGCCGGTCCATGGCAAACGCGATCACGACACACGCAACGGCTTCGCGCTGCCCTTGCGACTGTCGCCGCGGCTCATTGCCGATTGCATCCGCCATCCGCACTGGTGCTGGCAGATGGCGCGCCATGGTTCGCCGCAATTGAAAAACATCGCAGAGAGCGTCGGCGAACGGGCCGATCTGGCGCGTCACGCCGCCATGCTCAGCCGGCAGATGGACTTGACGCTCGGCTGGGCAGATCTCGAATGGGTCCGGCGGCACTGGAGCGGCAAGCTGATCGTGAAAGGCATTCAGGGGCGCGACGACGCATTGCTGGCGCTCGCACGCGGAACGGATGGGATCGTGCTATCGAACCACGGCGGACGGCAATTGGACAGCACGTTCGCGCCGCTCGAACTATTGCCGGAAATCGCCGAGGCTGTGGGGCATCGTCTCGACGTGTTCGTCGACGGCGGCGTGCGGCGCGGCAGCGATGCATTGAAAGCCGTTTCGCTGGGCGCACGCGGCGTATTGCTCGGGCGTGCGCCGCTTTACGGTCTCGCGTCGCACGGCGGCGCCGGCGTCAAGGAGGTACTGGCCTTGATGCTGCAGGAGATGCATATCGCCATGCGCCTGCTGGGATGTAGCGCGCTGACTCAACTGCGGCCGGGCCTCGTCGAGCGCGCCGCGTGATTGTTGGAACGCTACGCCAGCGCCGCGTTTGCTTTGGCCGGCGGCTCCGCGTAGTCCTCGGCGTCAATGTCATAACCCGACGGCTCCCACCGAATCGCCAGCAGCACGAGCAACGAAGTCAGCGGCGCAATCGCGATCAGCCAGAAAACCTTCGTACCGAACGCGGCGGCCAGAACCGGGAATAGGAACAACGAAACCGTCGACGCGGAACGCACCAAGGTCTGATTGAAACCCACGCCGATTCCGCGCAGCGAGGTCGGGTAGCTCAGCGACGCATAGGTCATCGAGTGGGAGCCAGGTCCGAAACCTTGCCCGAATAGATAGCCGCCGAGCAACAGGATCGCAACCACCACGAGCGCGCCATTGCCCGGTTTGCCGATCAACGCGAGGCCGATCAGCGAGGCGAACTGCAGCGAGTGTCCGAGCACGGTCATCTTCCACGCGCCGACGGTCGGCGCGGTGCGCACGCCGATCAGTCCACCCACGAACGCAAATGCCAGATTCAGCGCGAGCGCTGCGATGATCGTCGTAAGCGGCCCCTGATGAAAGAAGCTGGTGATGATCACCGGCAAGCCGAAAATAATCGCGTTGTAGCCGAACGAAGAAGCACTGCCAATCACCGCGGCAAGAATCGTGCGGCGCCGGTAAGTCGCATTGAACAGGACCCCATAGTTACGCCAGGACGCCGCACGCGGTGCTTTGATCGGTGTCGCGCTTCGTTCAACCACTGCGTCGACGCCGTACGAGCGCTTCAGAATGCGCGCGGCCTCCTCGAGATCGCCCTGATTCGCTGCCCAAACAGGCGATTCGCTGATATAGCGGCTGCGCACGAGAATAATCACAATGGCCGGTACCGCACCGAACGCGAGCGTCAGACGCCATAACCAGCCAAGCTGATGCTCCGGCAGAATCGCATACAGCCCGAGAATCAGCAGATAGCAGGTGCTCGTGGCTGCGTACCACGCGGGGCACCACGCAGCCACACTGGCCGCCTTGTTGCCCTTGCCCGCCACCCGCGAGAACTCGGCGAGAAACGCCATCGCCACCGGCAGATCGAGCCCCACGCCGAAGCCCATCAGAAAGCGTGCCCCGCCGAGCACCCACGCATTCGGCGCAAGACCGGCCGCAATCGCCGCCACCACGAAGAACAGCATATCGGCCATAAACACGCGATAACGGCCGATGCGATCGGTCAGATACCCGCCGAACAATGCACCGAGGATCGCGCCGAACGTGATCGCCGACGAGACGAATCCCACCTGAACCGGCGACAGTGAAAACTGGCGTGCGATGTCCTTGATCCCGTAAGCAAGCGACGTCAGGTCGTAAGCATCGAGAAAGACTCCACCCAGGGCGATCGCAATCACGATGCGTGCGTTACTGCCCTTTGCAGCGCCTGCGTTGACGATGCGCGAAACATCTTGCGCACTACGGATGACAGTAGGAGACGCTGTGTTAGCCGCAGGCGCCTGCGGCTCGGCGACGGTCGATGGAAAAGCAACAGTGGACATGATCTCGCGTTCGCATGAATGGCTGAAGCGTCGAATGGTAGCCACGCAATCCATGCCAGCAAAACGACGAATTTAACTATGCAAATCGGGAATCACGCACTTGCACCGCGCTAGTGCCGCACGGACCCTTTCAGGCAACGTGGTTCGAACTACTGCAGATTTTCTTATCAGCAATGATTGGTTGGATTCGAGCGCACGCGAATCTAACGTGTATTGCCAGCTCTCTGCCCATCTGAGCATTTGCACTCCATTCCCTTCCATCGATCGGTATCGCCGAATGCGCTATTTTCGTCTGCTGAAATCTTTTGTTGCCGTGGCGGCCCTGTCGCTTGCCACGGGTCATGCCTACGCTGACAAACCCGCTGTGATCCGGATCGGCGTCGCGCAGCAGGGCACGGGCGATCCACCTACCTTTGGCGGATCACCAGCGGCGACGGTGCAATTGCAGCAGTCGCTCGAAAAGGAATTCGCCGCCGACGGCATCAAGGTCGAATGGCTCTTCTTCAAAGGCGCCGGCCCCGCCGTGAATGAAGCGATCGCCGACAAGTCACTCGACTTCGCCTTTCAGGGAGATCTGCCTGCAGTACTCGCCCGCGCCAACGGCCTGAAGACTCACCTCCTGATCGCCTCGGGCGTGCGTACCGGCATCAAGATCGCCGTGCCCCCGGATTCGGACGTGCGTTCGATCAAAGACCTCAAAGGCCGCCGCGTATCGATTTTTCGTGGCACCAATCTGCAACTGGTCGCCGACAACGCGCTCGCCGCCAATCAGCTCGAAGAGCGCGACCTGCGTGTGATCAATCTCGACACCGCTAGCTCGCTCGCCGCGCTGGCGTCCAAGGGGATCGACGCGTCGGTCAACGATTATCACCTGTACAAACTGCGCGACCAGGGTCTCGCGAAAATCATCTACGAATCGCAGAACGACGGGCCGCAATTCACGCGTCAATCGCATCTGCTGGTACTCGACGATTTCGATAACGCGCATCCGGATGTAGTGCAACGCGTCGTCAACGTGTTCGTTCAAGGCGCGCAATGGTCGTCGGATGAAGCGAACCGCGATGCGCTCTTCAAGCTGTGGGCAAAAAGCGGCGTGCCCTACTCCTCATGGCAGGCCGAGTTCGCGAATCAAAGCCTGAAAGACCGCAATTCGCCGTTGATCGATCCGTTCATCGTCGCGCGTTATAAAGCGGTCGCGGCGGATGCGCTGAAACTCAAACTGATCCGGCAACCCGTCCAGGTCGACGGCTGGTTCGAGACGAAGTATCTCGACAATGCGCTGCGCACGCAAAAACTCGACCACTACTGGACGCGCTACGACGCTGCCGGCAAGCCGCTCAGCTAAAACGGGAGCGATCACGATGAGCGAAACCGCATTTCCGGTCGATAGCGAACGGCTCGGCCACGCTGATGAGGCGCAGCGCGCGCCGCTCTATCGCAATGCGCGCTTGCGCGCCCTCGCCTGGCATCTCGCGCCGTGGGTATTGCCAGTCGTCCTGCTCGCCTTATGGGCGACCGGTTGCGAGCGCGGCTGGATCGCGCCGCAGATTTTGCCGCCACCCGAGCGGGTGTTCGACACCTTTGTCGAACTGGCGAGAAGCGACGATCTCGCAAGCAATACGCTCATCAGTCTCCAGCGCGTGCTGCTCGGCTTCGCTGCGGGCACCCTGGTCGGCTTTGTGCTCGGCGCAGCGTTCGGTCTGTCGCGTACCTTCGAAGCCTATGTGCTGCCGAGCTTCAATGCTTTGGTGCAGATTCCGGTGCTCGGCTGGTTGCCCTTTCTGCTGCTGCTCGTCGGTGTCGGCGAGCCGCTCAAATACATCCTGATCGCACATGCCGCCCTTGTTCCCGTGACATTGAGCACGCTGCAAGGATTCCGCCAGACACCCGCTTCACTCGATGAAGTCGCGCGCGTCTTCGAATACAAGCGCTGGCAGCGGATCGTTTATCTCGTGCTGCCCGCAGCCGTGCCGACGCTCGCCACCGGCGTGCGGCTCGCGTTCACCAAAGCGTGGCTCGCACTGGTGGTCGTCGAACTGGTGGCGTCTTCCGAAGGGCTTGGCTATCTGATCGTCTACGGCCGGCAACTGTTTCAGCTCGACCTGGTGATGGCCTCGGTCGTCGTGGTCGGCGCCATCGGTTACGCGATGAATCGTTCGCTCGACGCACTCGAAGCGCGTTTGCGGCGCGGTCAACCGTCGGCGTTTCGCGAGTGATGGTCATGGCGCCGATTGCCGCCACGCACCGTATATGAGGTATCCACGATGAGTCTTGCTCTCTTCAAGCGGCCAGCCGGATTAAAACAGTCGGCCGATGCGTCTTGCGACTGCGGCAGTAACGTGCCCGCCTCCTTCCAACGCGCGGCGCGACCGCGCCGGTCCCTGCTCTCACGCGTCGACGGGCGCGGCGCCGTCTTGCCCATCGTCGCCATTGCGATCTGGTGGGCGATCTCGGAAGCGCACGTTGTCAAGAGCGGCTTGCTGGTCAGCCCCGCGCAGGTGCTGGCCACCGCCTGGCAGCAAATCGTCAGCGGTGCGCTTTTCAAGGCCCTTTCCGCCTCGCTCGTGCGTGAAGCGAGCGGTTTCGTGATCGGCACGCTAGGTGGCCTGTTGCTCGGCAGCGCGCTCGGCTTCTCGCGGCTTGCCACGCGCATGATTGGCCCGAGCTTCGACACGTTCAAACAGATCTCCCTGTTTGCGTGGATTCCGCTGATTTCCGTGTGGTTCGGTCTCGGCGATGCAGCGAAAGTCGTGTTCCTCTCGCTCGCGGCGTTGCTGCCGGTCGCCGCACACACGTGCGACGGCATTCACGCTGTGCCGCGCGCCTACATCGAGGTCGCGCGTGCATTTCGCTATTCGCGCTGGCAATTGATCCGCGCGGTCATTCTGCCGGCCGCGTTGCCGTCAATCTTCACCGGCCTCTATCTCGCGCTGATCTATTCGTGGCTTGCCACGCTTGGCGCGGAATATCTGCTGGTGGCAGGCAGCGGGATCGGCAATACGCTGATCGACGGCAGCGAGCAATTCCGTATGGACCTGGTGCTGTTCGGCGTGATCGTGGTCGGCGTGACCGGCTGGGCGTTGAACGCGCTGGCGCGCGCGGTGGAACGGGCGATCTTTGCACGCCGTTCGCAGGTGGCCGCTCGATAAGCACGCAGCCGATGTTCACCGGCTATGCGCTGAATTTGCACTGGGTTTGCACTGAATACAAATTACAGATCAAGGTCCGCACATGACTTCTTCCACACTGTCCGACAGCATCGACATTCTTCACGTCAGCAAGCGCTATACGCAACAAGGCGGCACATCGCTCGCGGTGCTCGACGACATCAGCCTGCGGGTGCGCCCCGGCGAATTCGTCAGCGTGCTCGGTTCGAGCGGTTGCGGCAAGTCGACCTTGCTGCGGTTGATCGCGGGACTGGACAGCGATTACAGCGGCGATATTGTCGTTGCCGGAGACAAGGTGCGCGATACGTCGCTCGAACGCGGCATCGTGTTTCAGGATCACCGCCTGTTTCCTTGGCTCACGGCATCGCAAAACATTCTCGCCGCGTTGCGTAACGCGCCGCTGTCGGCACGAGAAAAGCGGGATGCGGTCGCGCAGCACATCGCGCTCGTCGGCCTGAACGGCTTCGAGAATGCGTATCCGCATCAGTTATCGGGCGGCATGGCGCAGCGTGTGGCGATCGCACGCGGCCTCGTGAACCGTCCGCGTGTTCTGCTGCTTGACGAGCCATTCGGCGCGCTCGATGCGCTCACGCGCGGCCGCCTGCAAAACGAGTTACAACACATCTGGGAACACGAACGCATCACGATGATTCTCGTTACACACGACGTCGACGAAGCGCTCTACCTCGGTGACCGCGTCGTTACGATGGCGCCCCGGCCGGGCCGCATCAAACGGATCGCCGATGTCGCTCTGCCGCGTCCGCGCGAGCGTAACGATCCCCGCTTCATTCGTTTGCGCGACGAAGTGCTGGCCGACTTCGCCGAGCACGACGCTGAGCACGACGCCGCGCGCCGCGAACCTCACGACGGCGATACGCCACACGGCGGCACGCGCATTCCAGTAGCGAATCCATCGATCACCGAATGGCGACTCGCCTGGTAACACCCGCGGCCCCCCCATACACACAAACCCTTCGCGGAGACAACGATGAGCGGCGAAAATCGCCAGAAGCGACAGATCAAACTGGGCGCCTTCCTGATGGAGACGGGCCACCATATCGCCGCGTGGCGGCACCCGGATGCACTCGCGAGCGGCGGACTCGACTTCGCGCACTACGCGGAACTGGCGCAGATCGCCGAACGCGCCAAATTCGACACGATATTTTTCGCCGACAGCGTCAGCGTGCGCGACACGAATCTACCCTCGCTATCTCGTACCGCACGTGCCGATCATTTCGAACCGTTGACTCTACTGTCCGCGCTTTCTGTCGTGACGAAACACGTAGGCCTGATCGCCACGGTCTCCACCACATTCAACGAGCCGTACAACCTCGCGCGCAAATTCGCGTCGCTCGATCATCTGAGCGGCGGACGCTCGGGTTGGAATCTCGTGACGTCGAGCACCGAATCCGAGGCGCTCAACTTCAGTTTCGAACGCCACCCGGAGCACGCGGTCCGCTATGAACGCGCGCGCGAGTTCTACGATGTGGTGGCCGGCCTATGGGATAGCTGGGAAGACGATGCGTTTATCCGCGACAAGGAAAGCGGCGTCTATTTCGATCCGGACAAGCTGCACGTGCTCGGTCATAAAGGCAAGCATTTCAAAGTGCGCGGGCCGTTGAACGTCGCGCGTTCGCCGCAGGGGTGGCCAGTCGTCGTGCAGGCCGGCGCATCGGAAGCGGGACGTGAGCTCGCGGCGCAAACCGCAGAGGTGATCTTCGTCGCGCATCAGACACTCGATGAAGCGCAGTCGTTCTATCGCGACGTCAAAGGCCGCCTCGCGAAATACGGCCGCTCGCCGGATCACCTGAAGATCATGCCGGGCATTTTTCCGATTGTCGGCCGTACGCAGGAAGAAGCGGACGCGAAGTTCGCCGCGCTGCAGGACCTGATTCATCCGACGGTCGGTCTGTCGCTGTTGTCGAACATGTCGGGCGGCGTGGACCTTTCCCAGTATCCCGTCGACGGGCCCCTCCCCGAGTTGCCGGAAACCAATGGTGGCAAGAGCCGTCAACGCCTGCTGTTCGATCTCGCGCGGCGCGAAAACCTGACGATCCGCGATCTGTACCTGCGCATTGCCGGCGCGCGCGGCCATCAGCAGGTGGTCGGCACGCCGCAGAGCATCGCGGACCAGTTGCAACAGTGGTTCGAAGAAGAAGGCGCCGATGGCTTCAACATCATGTCGCCGTGGCTGCCGGGCGGCTTGACGGAATTCGCCGAACTGGTGGTGCCGGAATTGCAGCGGCGTGGACTTTTCCGCACCGAATACGAGGGCCGCACGCTACGCGAGAACCTCGGACTCCCGCGACCTGCAAACCGCTATACCACCGAGACAAAACAGGTGCCCGCCGTAGCGGGATATTGACGCAACACGTTCTCTTTCGCGAGGAGCCTCCCATGAGCGCAGCCGCATTGCAGGAAGTACAGTCAATTCAGGTCAATCCGCTTTCCGCGCATATCGGCGCTGAAATTCACGGTGTCGATCTCACGCAGAAACTGGATGCGCGTCAGATCGCGGACATTCGCGCGGCGCTTCTTAAATGGCGCGTCGTGTTCTTTCGCGAGCAGTTTCTGACGCATGAGCAGCATATTGCTTTCTCCACGCAGTTTGGTGAGTTGACTTTGGGGCATCCGGTGTTCGGCCATGTCGACGGTCATCCGGAAATCTATTCGATCTCGAAGTACCGCAAGGCGACCCGTTTCGAGGGTCAAACGCTGCAGCGGCCTTGGACTGGTTGGCACACGGATGTGACGGCCGCGGTCAATCCACCCTGGGCGTCGATCCTGCGCGGCGTGACCATTCCGCCGTACGGCGGCGATACCCAGTGGACCAATCTGGTGGCCGCGTATCAGAAGCTGTCCGCGCCGTTGCGCACGTTTGTCGATGGGCTGCGCGGGCTGCACCGCTTTACGCCACCAGCCGGCGCGAGTGGAACGGAAGCGTTTGTCAAAGCCGTCGAACAACGCATTCTCGTTACCGAGCATCCGCTCGTCAGAGTGCATCCGGAAACGGGCGAGCGGGCACTCTATGTGAGCCCGAGTTTCCTGAAGTCGATTGTCGGCGTGACGCCACGCGAAAGCCAGGTGCTGCTCGAACTGCTCTGGGAACATGTGACGCGGCCCGAATTCACCGTGCGCTTCAAATGGGAGGCCGGCAGCGTCGCGTTCTGGGACAACCGCGCGACGGCTCACCTCGCCCCTACGGATATTTTCGATCTCGACTTCGACCGGCAGTTGTATCGCACGACGTTGGTGGGTGATGTGCCGGTTGGCCCGGACGGTGCTCAGTCTGTCGCGATCGAAGGCTCGCCGGTGAGCGCCGCCGCTGCGGTCGCGTTGAACTGAAGACTCACTGTGACTCACTCAACTCTGGCTGCGCGCTCGTCGGCGTCGACGACGCGCAGCTGAGTTTTTCGATTGTCAGTCGGGCCTCAATTTGTTCGGTGAGCGCGTACTGCTATCGCTACGCGAAGCCGACCTCAAGCCGCTGCGTCAATGCACCTTAGGAAAACCGTGGCGCTGCGCGAGCAGATCGAGGATCCGGCGCGTATCGGTCACGAAGCGCTTTTCGCCCAGCGTCTTGGCATCAGCCGGCGCAGCCTGTTCGTCACCGAAAATTAACACCGGCAGACTCTGGTGCTCAGCATCGAGCGCCTCCACGACCGCCGCGCGCGGACGCGGAAACTGCAAGCGGCGAATATCCAGGCGTGCGTTGAGCGCAGGATCGCTCGCGAGCAATCCTTCGATAGGCGCGCCATCAGGACAGATGAAGCGCTCACCGGGGTGGTTCGGATCGGTGAAGCCCGGTTCCAACAGCAATAGCAGATCTCGGCTCATGGCATTCAATCAATGGATGATGGGTGAAAGGATCGTGGCGTCTTTCCCGGCATTTCAGAAAACTCGCCCTTCAGTCAGATGCGTGGTCACGCCGTTCAACTCGTAATCGCCGATCACGCGAGCTTTATGCAGCAACGGGTTGTGGCTGAAGATGGTGCGCAGATTGCGCCAGTGACGGTCGAAGTTGTGCGCTCGCCCCGTGGCCGATGCCCCGCCGATTTCAAACAGACGCTCGCCGGCATAGAGCGCCAGCTTGCTGACCACCAGTTGCGTTTTGGCGGTAGCCAAGGACCCTTCCAGCACGAGTTCTTCCGCATTGGCTGCGCCGCTGCGGATTGCATTTGCCGAGCGGTCCAGGGTGCGTGCGTTTTGCGCGACAAGCGCGTCGATGGATAGACTATGCGCCGCGAGGTCGCCCACCACCTGTTGCACGAAACCGTCCTCGCGTGCCGAGGGCGCCGGGCTATGCAGCACCGGACGACCATATTGCGTCACGTAGCGCCGCGCGTCCGCAAGAATGTTGCGCACGATACCTGCCGCGACCGTGACCAGATGCAATTGCCGCACCGCGCTGCCATGGCGGCCCGCGAGACTCGTATAGCCGCGCGTTGCGATTTCATGGGCAAATACCTGCACATTGTCGAGCACGAGACTGCCGCTCGCCGTCATGCGTTGACCCATCCCGTCCCAATCGTCGAGCACCTGCAGGCCTTCACGCGAGACCGGGATAACGATTGATACCTTCTCGTCGTTTTCATCCTGCACGTTGATACGCGCGTAGTCGGAGAACGCCGTGCCGGTCGAGTAATATTTTTTGCCCGTTACGCGAAAATGCTCACCGTCGCGCACCAGCTTGGTGACGATTTCGCCGGGCCTGGATGTGCCGAGCTCCGTTGACGCACCTCCAAAGATCGCCCCTTCCCGTACACGCTCGATCTGCGTGTCGTTGAAGGCGGAGCGCGGCGACAGCACCAACTGCTCGGTCAGATCGAAATGAATCCGCAATGCGTGCGCGACATTCGACTCTTCCGCAGCCAGCGTGGCGATCACATGGAAGAGATCTTCCAGCGAACCGCCGAGGCCGCCCCACTCGACCGGAAAACGGAGCACGCCGAGCCCCGATTCGCGAAACAATGCGAAGCGGTCGAACGGCAACTCGCGCCGCACCTCGCGTTGCGCGGCATCTTCGCCGATCGCTTTAGCGAGCGCCGGCAACGCGCTGAGCGCCGCCTGAAGCCGTGCACGTGCTGTGCTTTCCTGAGAGACCTGCATACCGTCATTCCTTGTATAAGCGCACGGATCAGGCTTGATCCGGCTGATTGTCCTGTGAGCGTGTATCGGCGTCCCAATGGGACGTGCCGATTCGACGGATCAGTATAGGGACGCGGCCCACCTTGCAAAACCAGCGAATCGAGCTATTGATATGCGCGTTTCTGAAATGCCATTCGCCGATAAGGATCGATGAATCCGTTATTGGAGCGTCGCGCGGCATCTTTCTATACTCGATTCCGGTCAGCACTCACCAGCGACGAGTGCCAAATTTCAATCGCGGAAGTCGAACCATGAGCCTACGTCCCTTGCATGACCGCTTGATCGTCAAGCGCCTCGACCAGGAAACCAAAACTGCTTCAGGCATCGTCATTCCGGAAAGCGCCGCCGAAAAGCCAGACCAGGGCGAAGTGATCGCCATTGGGCCGGGCAAGCGCGATAGCGACGGCAAACGCATCGAGCCCGACCTGAAAGTCGGCGAGCGCGTGCTGTTCGGCAAGTACGCCGGCCAGTCGGTCAAAGTCGACGGCAACGAACTGCTCGTGCTGCGCGAAGAAGATGTCGTCGCAGTCGTCACGCAATAACGAACGGAGCATCAAACCATGGCAGCAAAAGAAATTATTTTTAGTGACGTCGCCCGCTCGAAACTCGTAGAAGGCGTCAACATTCTGGCCAACGCGGTCAAGGTCACGCTCGGTCCGAAGGGCCGCAATGTCGTGCTGGAACGCAGCTTCGGCTCGCCGGTGGTGACGAAAGACGGCGTCTCGGTCGCCAAGGAAATCGAATTGCCGGACCGCGTGCAGAACATCGGCGCGCAACTTGTGAAGGAGGTGGCCTCCCGCACCAGCGACGCCGCCGGCGACGGCACCACCACCGCAACCGTGCTTGCGCAAGCCATCGTGCGTGAAGGCCAGAAATACGTCGCGGCAGGCCTCAACCCGCTGGACCTGAAACGCGGCATCGACAAGGCCGTGATCGCCGCGATCGACGAACTCAAGAAGATCAGCAAGCCGACCACGACCAGCAAGGAAATCGCCCAGGTCGCAACGATTTCGGCCAACGGCGAAGAGTCGATCGGCCAGCGTATCGCCGAAGCGATCGATCGGGTCGGCAAGGAAGGCGTCATTACCGTGGAAGACGGCAAGTCGCTCGACGATGAACTCGACGTGGTGGAAGGTCTGCAATTCGATCGTGGCTACCTGTCGCCGTATTTCATCAACGATCAGGACAAGCAGGTTGCCGTGCTCGATAACCCGTTCGTGCTGCTGCACGACAAGAAG
Organism: Paraburkholderia aspalathi; assembly: GCF_900116445.1. Lineage (GTDB taxonomy): Bacteria > Pseudomonadota > Gammaproteobacteria > Burkholderiales > Burkholderiaceae > Paraburkholderia > Paraburkholderia aspalathi. Next base: position 91,991 of record NZ_FPBH01000001.1, on the reverse strand, counting down.
GTGTCGAATATCCGCGATCTGCTGCCGATTCTGGAGCAGGTCGCCAAAGCCGGCCGCCCGCTGTTGATCATCGCGGAAGACGTGGAAGGCGAAGCGCTGGCCACGCTCGTGGTCAACAACATTCGCGGCATTCTGAAGACCGTCGCGGTCAAGGCGCCGGGCTTCGGCGACCGCCGCAAGGCCCTGCTCGAAGACATCGCGATTCTGACCGGCGGCCAGGTGATCGCTGAGGAAACCGGCTTGACGCTCGAGAAAGCGACGCTTGCCGAACTCGGTCAAGCCAAGCGCATCGAGGTGGGCAAGGAGAACACCACGGTCATCGACGGCGCCGGCGACAGCAAGAACATCGAAGCGCGTGTGAAGCAGATCCGCACACAAATCGAGGAAGCAAGCTCCGACTACGACCGCGAAAAACTGCAGGAACGTGTGGCGAAGCTGGCGGGCGGCGTGGCGGTCATCAAGGTGGGCGGCGCGACCGAGATCGAGGTCAAGGAAAAGAAAGACCGTGTCGACGACGCGCTGCACGCCACGCGCGCTGCGGTCGAAGAAGGTATCGTGCCGGGCGGCGGTGTTGCGCTGATTCGCGTGAAGCAGGCCATCAGCGGCCTGCGAGGCGTGAACGCCGATCAGGACGCGGGTATCAAGATCGTGCTGCGCGCGCTCGAAGAACCGCTGCGCCAGATCGTGACGAACGCGGGTGAAGAAGCCAGCGTAGTGGTCGCGAAAGTGGCAGAGGGCACGGGCAACTTCGGCTACAACGCACAGACCGGTCAATACGGCGACCTCGTGGAATCGGGCGTGCTCGATCCGACCAAGGTCACGCGTACGGCGCTGCAAAACGCGGCCTCGGTTGCGGGTCTGCTGTTGACCACCGACGCCACCGTTCATGAAGCACCGAAGGATGCGCCGGCAGCCGGCCAGCCGGGCGGTCCGGGCGCAGGTGGGCCGGGACTGGATTTCTGATCTGATTCTGAGCGTCAACGCGTTATCCGCATATGCACGCCGGTATGCTTTCCACAGCATGCCGGCGTGCCGCAACAGGCAGCAAACGTGTCAGCCGAATATAGCGCCGCACACACAACCGGTGCATAGCCAGTCAAATCCGTCGCAACATCCATTTCTCCGTTTCAACGACGCTCGCGTCTGCATAAATGCGCGAATCAGATAACGGTATGAAAAATCCTTGGTTCTTTCCGGCGTCACACATGCCGAGAATAGGCAGTCCCGAATCGCGTCCTGTATTTCTCCTCCGGCGAGTCCTGGTGGCCTCATAGCAACGAAGTCACGCCGATCGGCCGGAGCGATATCAGGATCCAACCTGACTTCCGCCTAATCTTTCATGTTCAGCCGACCGACCCGCCCCACCCTCCAGCGCGCCTTGCGCGCCTTGACGCTTTTCGCAGCATTGGGCGCCAGTGCCGCCCACGCCGATACGACACTCGATCGGATTCATCAGCGGCACAAGATCGTCATCGGCGTGATCCTGTCCGGGCCGCCGTTCGGCTCGCTGGACCCGGCCACCCAGAAACCGCTCGGCTTTAATGTCGATCTCGCGAACGACGTCGCAAAACGCCTCGGCGTCGACGTGGAATTGACGCCGGTCCAGCCGTCGAACCGCGTGCAGTTCCTGCAGCAAGGCAAGGTCGATGCCCTGATCGCCAACATGGAAGTCACCAAGGAGCGCGCGGAACTCTTCTCCTATCCGCCCACGCCGTTTGAGGAAATCGGCGGTGCGCTGATTACCCGCAAGGACAGCGGCATCAAGACCTGGAACGATGTGCGCGGCAAGCCCGTGTGCGTCTCGCAGGGCAGCAACTATACGAAGCCGCTCGCCGAAGAATATGGCGCACAGGTGAAGGCATTTCGCGGCCAGCCGGAGTCGCTGCTCGCGCTGCGCGGCAATAACTGCGTCGCCGCGGTTCACGTTGCCCCTACGCTACGCTTGCTCGTCGCACGCAATCCGGACTGGAAGGACTACACGATTCCCGTATCGAACGAGCTGATTCCGTCGCCGTCTGTGATCTGGGTTCGCAAGGGTGAAACGGATACGCAGAGCGCGCTCGAGAAAATCGTGCAGGACTGGCATCGCAGCGGCTGGCTGATCGACGTCGAGCACAAGAACGGCATGCAGCCCTCGCAAGCCGTGCTCGATCTGCATGCGAAGTACAAGGCGCAAGGTGCATGAGCGAGTCGACGCAAGTGCTCTCGCACGCCGCTACTAGCGTGGTCGATGCGATCAGCAGGATCGGGCTGAACTATAGTTTCGTGCTCGCGCCTGATGAACTCGCGTCGTTTCTGCATGGCATGCTGGTCACGCTGGAACTCTCGCTCGTGACGGCGCTCGGCAGTCTGGGCGCCGGTGTGGCGTTGGCGGCGTTACTCACCTCACAGCGTCCGGCGCTCGCGCGCCCCGCTCGTGTGTTCGTCGAGATCACGCGCAATACGCCGACGCTCGTGCAGCTGTTCTGCGCCTTTCTGGTGATCAACATGCTGCTCAGCGAGGCGCTGCGTAATCTGGGCGGCAATCCGCTGACGCCGTTCATCTGGAGCGCGATCGTCATCTCGCTGCACAAGGGCGCGTTTCATGCCGAAGCCCTGCGCGCCGGTATCGAAGCGGTGCCGCGCACCACACTCGAAGCGGCCCAGTCGCTCGGTTTCAGCCGCCGCCAGCGCCTTTGGAGCGTGCAGTTGCCGCTCGCGCTTCGCTATGCCCTGCCTGCGCTCGTCAACAACATGGTCGATCTGGTGAAGATGACCACGGTTGCCTCCGCAATCGCCGTCGGCGACATCACGTATGCATCGATCATGATCTGGACGCAGCGCGACAACGTGCTCGAGTTGATGATCCTGATCCTGCTGTTCTTCGGCGCACTGACCTTTGCGATCAATCGCGCGGGACGCTGGCTCGAAGTTCGTCTGAGGATGCCCGGCTATGGCCACTGAATCCATCACCGTGCCCGCGCGGGACGGACGCTACCGTTCCCTCTTTGCGTTTGCCAGCGTAGTCGGCGTCGCCGCGCTGCTGGCGCTCGCCGAACACGAGATCGCGCATGGCCCAAGCTATCCCGCACTCGCCGCCCTCATCACGTGGGCACCGGCGCTCGGCAAATCTTTGTGGGTCAACATCGAAATCAGCCTGCTTGCCGTCGCGCTCGGCACACTCGCCGGTCTTGCGCTCGGCCCCTTGCTGCTGTCGCCGATCCGGGGCGTCCGGCTGATTGTTCGCGGCTATGTGCAGGTGTTTCGAAACGCCCCACTGCTCGTGCTGATCTATTTTTCGACCTACGTATTCCCATTCGAAATCGCGCTCGGGCAACACGTCGTGCCGTTTCCCGACTGGTTCAAGGTCACGCTCGGTCTCGCGCTGCCTGCCAGCGCCAACTTCGCCGAGATCTTCCGCGGCGCAATCCAGTCGATTCCTCATGCACAGTGGGATGCGGCACGTTCGCTTGCGTTCAGCCGAAGCCAGGTGTTCCGTTGGATCATCCTGCCGCAATGCGTGAAGCGGATGCTGCCGCCGTGGATGAACCTGTACGCGAGCATCACGATGGCGACCGCGCTCGCTTCGCTGGTGGGTGTGCACGATTTGCTGGACACCGCGCAGGTGGCGAGCAATACCGTGGCGCGCGCGGATTTCACGGTCCTCGTCTATTTCACCGTGCTCGGCCTGTTCTTCGCTTACTGCTACCCGATCGCGCGCTTCACCCGTCTTCTTGAGAAACGCTATGCTTTCAGCTGATGTCTCGCTCGCTCCCGCAGCCGCTGCGGGTCCGCGCCCTCTGGTCCGCTTGCGCGACGTGCATCTGTCATTCGGCGCGACGCCGGTGCTCAAGGGCATCGACCTCGACGTGTTCCGCGGCCAGGCCGTGTCGATCATAGGACCATCCGGGTCGGGCAAGTCGACGATTTTGCGCTGCATTACGGGGCTATTGCGTCCCCAGTACGGCGAGATCGAAGTCGACGGCACCCGCGTCGATCAGCTCGCCTCTGAACGCGACGAGATCGAACTACGCAAGCGCGTCGGCTTCGTGTTCCAGCAATACAACCTGTTTCCGCATCTGAGCGTACTGGACAATCTGCTTGTCGCGCCGGTGCGCATCCTCGGGCGCGACAAAGCCGATGCCACTCGCACCGCTTACGATCTGCTGAAGAAGGTGCGTCTCGAGAACAAGGCGCATGCGTATCCGGGTGAACTGTCGGGCGGTCAGCAACAGCGCGTGGCGATTGCACGCGCGCTCGCGATGCAGCCGGATCTGATTCTCTTCGACGAGGTAACCTCGGCACTGGACCCGGAGACCGTGGGCGAAGTGCTGACCGTGATCCGCGATCTGGTGAGGGACGGCATGACCTGCGTGCTCGTCACGCACGAGATGCGCTTTGCCGAGGAAGTGAGCGATGCGGTGTATTTCACCGAGGCCGGTGTGATTGTCGAACACGGTCCGGCTAACGCGCTGTTCCGCGCGCCGGTCAGTCCGCGTACGCGTGAGTTTCTGGCGCATACGCCGTCCGCGCCGGAGACTGCACACGCGGCGGCGCCCCGCACACCGTTGGCACTGGATCTGCGTCACTTCGCGATTTAGACGATCTCGAACGATCTGGACCTGCGAGTACGGCGCTGGTCGGGATGCAAGTTTGAAAAAAAAAGCGACGTCTGCTGAGCAGACGCCGCTTTTTACTTTCCGCCTTTTACTTCTTGTCTCTCACTGCCCCGCATAGCGGCTCACAGGCCGCTGCAAACCGAGGTGATCACGCAGAGTAGTGCCGCTATATTCGGTGCGGAATAACCCACGCCGCTGCAATTCCGGCACGACGAGTTCGACAAAATCGTCGAGACCGCCCGGGAAATACGGCGGCATGATATTGAAACCGTCGGCCGCTTCGCCCGTGAACCACTCTTCGAGCGCATCCGCCACTTGCACAGGCGTGCCCCATACGATGCGGTGTCCACGCGCGCCGGCCACCAGGTAGTACAGCTCGCGCAAAGTCAGATTCTCGCGGCGTGCGAGATCGGTCAGCAGTTTGGCGCGACTCTTCAACTGATCGGATTCGGGCAACTCCGGCAAAGGACCATCGAGCGGATACTTCGACACGTCATGCCCCAACCGGTCGGACAACAGTGACAACGCACCCGATGTATCGGTCCATTCCTGCAACTGCGCGTATTTGTCTTTCGCTTCCTGCTCCGTCCTGCCGATGACAGGAAACACGCCCGGCATCACGTGCAACTGCTGACCCTCACGGCCGAATTTCGGCAAGCGGCCTTTCAGATCGCGATAGAAGACCTGCGCTTCTTCGATAGTCTGCTGCGCGGTAAACACCACTTCCGCCGTGCGCGCGGCTAGATCCTGTCCCGGCCCGGACGAGCCAGCCTGAATCACCACAGGATGTCCCTGTGGCGGCCGCGACGCATTCAACGGGCCTTTGACGGCGAAGAACTGCCCCTTGTGATCCAGCGTATGCACCTTGGCGGGATCGAAGTAGACGCCACTCGCCTTGTCCTTGAGCACCGCGTCGTCATCCCAGCTGTCCCACAGCCCCTTGACGACGTCGACGAATTCACCCGCCATTTCATAGCGCAGCGCGTGATCCGGATGATTGCCACGTGTGAAGTTCGCGGCCGTGCGATCGTACGAAGTCGTCACGACGTTCCAGGCCGCGCGTCCGCTGCTCAGATGATCCAGCGACGCAAACGCGCGTGCGACGTGATACGGCTCGCTATAGGTGGTCGACGCGGTAGCGGCGAGACCGATGTGGCGCGTGCCCATGGCGAGTGCCGAAAGCAGGCATAGCGGCTCGAGCCGCATCGCCATCGACGGATGCGCATCGGGGCCGCTGGTGAGGCCGTCGGCGAGAAAGACCATGTCGAACTTCGCGCGCTCGGCGGTCTGCGTGATGCGTTGCATCAGCGCCAGATTCTCGCTGCCCGCCTGCGCGTCAGGATGCCGCCAGCCGGCGACGTGGTGTCCCGCGCCCTGAATGAAGAGCCCGAGACGCATCTGCCTGCGGGTACTGCTGTTATTCGTGCTCATACTTGGATCTGTGCAAAGACATTGAAAAGGGACGCGAGGTCGGCGGTGCTCTGCATCGTGTCGATATGTGCGGGGATGAACGCGAGACGTTCGTCGTGGCCGGTGGCATCCGCGAATTTCGCGGCCAGATCCGTCGCGCTGTAGAGACGGTCGGTCTTGTGCCTCAGTACCGTCCCGTTACGCAACGCGATCTCGACGGTCGAGAAACGCGTGGCCGGATCGGTCGACGCGCGCGCGGCGGTTTCATCGTGGCGGCTTGTCACGCGCCGTGCGAGCGCGATCAGGTCGTCGCGCACGGGCACATCGGCGAATGTAGCCACGCTGGGTGAACCATCCGTCAGCGCGGCCGCGACTGCGTAGGCAACGCTGAAACGCGCTTCGAGACCCGTCGAGGGCAAATGTCTGGAAAGCGGTGTGTCGCCGCCGGGCGGAAATATCACCGTCACCTCGGCAATGTCGTCCGGCGTGAGACGGTGTGTGTCGCGCAACGTCAATGCGGCATGCACGGCGTAGTGCGTCGCCGTGCAGCATGCCCACGGCTTGAAGTACAAACCCGGGGCTGCGATTTGCCACGGTGCGCCCCAGCCGTCGAGCACGCGTTCGGGTTGCGCTGCGCCGCCGCTGAACACGGCGAAAAAGCCGACCGGTCCGTCCAGCGCTTCAGGCGAGCCCTGCAGTCCCGCTGCCGCGAGCTCGGCGGCGAATAAACCGGCGCGGGCGGCAAGCCCGGCATGCAAGGGTTTCGCTTCGCTGCCGAACTGCAGTCGTAAGCCGGCGGATTGTGTGGCGGCAAGACCCAGCGCGTTCTCAATGGCGGCGGCATCGAGTTTCAGCAGATAAGACGCAGCGGCTGCCGCGCCAAGTGCGCCCAATGTCGCGGTGTTGTGAAAGCCCTGCTCGTAGTGCCGGCTGCCGAGAGCAAGGCCGAGGCGCGCCATCGTTTCGACGCCGACGACGTAGGCGTCGAGCAGGTCGAGCGCGCTGCTGCCGCGTGTTTGCGCCAGCGCGAACAGCGCGGGCAGCAAGACCGTCGCAGGATGTCCTCTTACGCTGCTGTGCACATCGTCGTAATCGAGTGCGTGCCCCGCGTAACCGTTGAGCAACGCAGCCTGCTGCGCCGATGCACGGGCGCTGCTGCCGATCACCGACGCTTCGCCACGCGAATCGTCGGCGCTGACCGACAGGAGTTTTCGATAGCCGCTGTCGCTCGCGCCGGCAAAGGCGGCGGCAAGAAAGTCGAGAATGCCGCGTCTTGCGGCGGCAATGGCGTCGGCGTCGCGGGACGGCGACGCCTGAGCGATCGCGGCGGCCAACCGTCGTGTCACGCCGGTGGCCTGCTGGCCGGCGTTGGATGCATAGAGGCTTGACATGTCGAAGGCGTGAGAGCTGTGAAAACACACCGGGCAAGCGTTACGCTTACCTCCTTCGACGAAAAACAAAAGCTGCGTCGAGCAAAGAAGTAAAGCAACGACCCAAACGCCGCATGCTAACCAAACGCTGCGTCACAAACAAACAAGAATTCACGCTTTCGATATTGCAGATTCTGCGATGCTGCAGCAGACGCGTCCCGCTATCGGCTGCCCCGCATTTCACAGCATGCCGTCGCGCTCAACGCCGGCGCTCAAAAGAACAACAGCGTGCGCAATTCGATGCTCCGGCGCGGCGGCGCATCGGCCGGCGACGTGGGATCGTCGAAAGCCGTATGGGCCGTGAGACGCGCGATGCCGTCGCCCGCCGAGTCGTAAATCTTCAGCAGCAGGAATTCATCGGGCGACATCTGCGGAAAGTAGTACCAACGGTGCCGCGGATTGAAGACCAACGCATACGTCTCGCCGACCTTGTCGGGATAAACCAGGTCCGATGCCACCAGATCGTTGAGCGTGATACTGCGCGAATCGCATAGCGCGAGCGGTGACGATTGCACCGTTTCTCCGATCGGACGCCACAGATTGACGATTGCCACACGGCCTTGCAGCAAGCGCTCCGCTTCACCGGTCGGCAGATGATCGCGCACCCGGCGCGGCCCCGACACAAACGTCTGGTCGTTATGGATGTACTTGACGGGCTCCCTCACGCCATCGTTGCGCTCAGGATTGCCGTCACGCAGCGTGTGATCGAACACGACCACCCGGCGAGCGCCGGTGGCCTGTTTCAGCAACTGCTCCGCTTCGCGATAGTAGACAGATTCGATCTTTGCCGGATCGGAGAAATCGTTCAGCGCGCTAGCGTGCCGATGCAACTCGAAGCCGTTACGATCGAGCGACAACGCGCCAGGCGGCGGCGCGACTCGGGCATTCGAAATACTCACCCGATGCGGCCGGTACACGCCACTGCGCTTCGGCACACCCGGCGGCGGTTCGTATTGGTACGAGACCGGTTTCTCGCCGGTGAACTCGAGGTAGTTCAAGTCTGCCTCGACCGTCGCGGCAGACACCGGTGCATCGATGACGATATCGCTCATGTTCGCATCCTCATCACGTTGAAACGATTCGTTGAACGGCCGCAGCACGCAACGCGCGGCGGCGGCAGACGCATGCATCTATCGTTTCAGCGTAGGCGACGGCCGCGCCCGGAGGAAATAACGAATCGTGGAAAGTTATGCGCCGGATTGAAGTACAGGAGAATGGCGGCTTTTCGGCCGTCGCAATCCCAAGTTCTCGCGCAGCGTGCGTCCTTCATAGTCCTCGCGGAACAACCCGCGTCGCCGTAATTCCGGCAATACGAGTTCGACGAAATCGGTCAGACCCTCCGGCAGTACCGGCGGCATCACGTTGAATCCGTCGGCGGCGTGATTCACAAAACGCTCTTCGAGTTGATCGACAATCTGCGCCGGCGTGCCGACGAGTTGCCAATGGCCGCGCGCACCCGCAACCCGCAAATAGAGCTGTCGGATCGTCAGGTTCTCGCGGCGAGCCAGTTCGATCGTCAACACCTGACGGCTCTTGCTCGCATTCGTTTCGGGTAGCTCAGGGATCGGCCCGTCGAGTGGATAGTCCGAGAGATCGAACCCACCGGTCAACCCGGATACGAGCGCAAGTCCCACCTTCGGATCGACAAGCGACTGCAACTGCTCGAACTTCTCTTTCGCCTCGGTTTCGGTGCGGCCCACGATCGGGAACACGCCCGGCATGATCTTCAGATCGTCCGGATGACGGCCGTACACCGCCATGCGTCCCTTCACGTCAGCGTAAAAGTCCGCCGCGTCCTGCAGCGTTTGCTGCGCCGTGAAAATCACCTCGGCCGTTTTCGCTGCGAGGTCCCGGCCGGCTTCGGACGACCCCGCCTGCACGACGATCGGATGCCCCTGCGGAGAACGTGCAACGTTCAGCGGGCCCTTGACCTGAAAGAAGCGTCCCTTGTGATCCAGCACGTGCCGTTTGGCGGGGTCGAAGAAACGCCCTTCAGCTTTGTTGCGGACAAACGCGTCGTCCTCCCAGCTGTCCCACAGACCTGCTGTGACTTCCGCGAATTCAGCGGCGCGGGCATAACGCTCGGCGTGATCGAAATGTTTGTCACGGTTGAAGTTCTTCGCTTCGTGCTCGCTCGACGAAGTGACCAGATTCCAACCCGCACGTCCTCCGCTAATGTGATCGAGCGAGGCGAACTTGCGGGCAATGTGATACGGCTCGTTGAAGCTCGTCGAGGCTGTGCCGACCAGACCGATACGCTCAGTCACGGCCGCCAGCGCCGACAGCAATGTGACCGGTTCGAACTGCGCCACGTAGCTGTGCGCCGTGCGGCTCAGAAAGTCGACGTTGTCGCCGCGTGTCCCCACGCCGTCGGCGAGAAAGATCAGATCGAATTTCGCGGCCTCGGCCGCTTGTGCGAGCCGGACGTAGTGGCGAAAGTTCACGCCGGCGTCCGCCTGCGCCTCGGGATGTCGCCACGCCGCAATGTGGTGTCCGGCAGGATAAAGGAAAGCGCCGAGGCGCAGGTGTCCGCTACGTTTGCTCATTTAAGTCCAAAGGAGATGATTGACGGTGCGGCCTCTGACACTCAGTCCGCTGCCGGAATCCACGCTGCCGTCGCGGCATCGCTCGAACGGAATGCCGGGAATTTATCGCCGAGCTCGGCAATCGTCTTGATGTTGTTCTTCACCAGATCGTCGCGCGTGATCAGCGTCGGCTTGACGACAATCCGGTGCTCGGGCGTCTGCCCCGCGAGCAGCAAAGCCGCGGCCCGTACGGACACCGCACCCACCACCGCGGGATTCGTCGCCGCGGTCGCCACCCACGCGCTATTCGGCGCGCGAATCGCCTCGATGTCGGAGGTCGAAATATCGGCGCTGTAAATGCGCAGTTTCGACGACAGGTTCGCCTCGTCCGCAGCGAGCTTCGCGCCGCGTGCGAATTCGTCGTACGGCGCGAACACCACACGAATCTCAGGATGAGCACGATAGGCGGCAGCAGCCTGGTTGGCCACCGACTGCGCGATCGGATTGTCCACCGTGCCCCAGCGCGCCTTCTCCTGAACCTTCGGATGGACAGCCTTGAAGTCACGCCATACCGCATCGCGCCGGTCGAGCGGTGCGAAACCCGCTACATACACATAGCCGGCGGCAAAGGTATCGCCGTTATCTTTCACCGCCTGATCGAGCAGCAGCGCTGCCAGATCGCGATCGCTCTGCTCGATCTGCGGTACCTTCGGATTGCCCAGATCGACATCGAACGCGACGACTTTGATGCCTTTATCCAGCGCACGTTGCACGACGTCCTTGAGCGATTCAGGCAAGCCGTGATTCACGATAATCGCCGATACGCCGAGGCTGATCGCTTGCTGGATCTGTTCACGTTGTTCGGCTGCATCCTGACGGCCTTCGTAAATGCGTAGATCGATGCCGAGCGCTTTGGCCTGCTTTTGCGCACCGGCTTCATAAGCCTGGAAGAAATCACCCGTCGACAGATAGTTGACGAGCGCGATCTTCACGCCGCCCTTGTCGAACGGTGCGGGCGCACCTTTGAGCGGTGCTGCGTGCGCCGCGGCGCCTGCAAGCATCGTGGCCGCCGCCAGGGCGAGTGTGCGAAACGTAAGGCTCACATCCAGCTTGCGACGAAGAAACGATTTCATCAATGATCTCCAACCTGTTAGTCGATGTTTTATGAGTAAGCGGCGTGCTAGCCGGCATGGGCCGGCGTGTGCGTGCGGTAGGCCGCGCCGGGATGCGGTTCGGCCAGTCGCGCACCACCGCCATGCAACTTTTCGCGCAGCGTGCCGTTGGTGTAATCGGTCTTGTAGACGCCTCGTCGCTGCAACTCGGGCACAACCAGATCGACGAAATCCGCGAAGCTCTCGTGGGTCAATGCATACGCAAGGTTGAATCCGTCGACGTCGGTCTCCTCGACCCACGACTGCAACTCGTCGGCGATCTCCTGCGGACTTCCCACCGAAAGCGGTCCGAGTCCCCCAATGCCGCCCCACTTCGCAATCTCACGCACGGTCCACACTCGTGTCGGATCCGCGCTCGATAAAGCCTCCACGGCCGATTGCACCGCATTGCTCTCGATATAGCGCAGCGGCTCGTCGAGGTCGTACTTCGACAGATCGATGCCGGTCCACCCTGACATCAGCGCGAGCGCGCCCTCATCGCTCGTATAGCGGCGATAGTCGGCGTGCTTCGCGTGTGCATCCGCCGATGTCTTGCCCGTGATCACTGTGTGCAGATTGAAAATCAGCACGTCGTGCGGATCGCGGCCGAATGACTTCACGCGTGCCCGGATATCGGCGACGAAATTCTTCAGGATCGTGCGCGACGGGGCAGCGATGAAAATGCACTCGGCGTGTTGCGCGGCAAAATCCTTCCCGCGCTTCGACGCACCCGCCTGGTAAAGCACCGGCGTGCGCTGAGGCGACGGCTCGCAGAGATGAATACCCGGCACGTCGAAATACTGCCCACGGTGGTTGATCGGATGAACCTTCGATGGTTCGCTGAAGACCTTCCGCACAGCATCACGCACCACGGCGTCGTCTTCCCACGACGCTTCCCACAGTTTGTAGCAGACCTCGAGATATTCCTCGGCAAGCGAATAGCGCTCGTCGTGATTGGCCTGCGCCGGCAAGCCGACATTACGTGCGGCGCTGTCCAGATACGACGTGACGATGTTCCAGCCAACCCGGCCGTTCGTCAGATGGTCGAGCGTCGACATGCGCCGTGCGAACGGATACGGGTGCTCGTACGAAAGCGAGCAGGTCACGCCGAAGCCGAGATGCTCGGTCACGTTCGCCATCGCCGAGACGAGCAGCACGGGATCGTTGACCGGGACTTGCGCGGCCTGGCGAATCGCGGCTTCCCCGTTGCCGTTGAAGACATCGTAGATACCCAACACGTCGGCGATGAAAAGACCGTCGAACTTGCCGCGCTCGAGCAGTTTCGCGAGGTCGGTCCAGTAATCGAGTTGCTTGTAACGCCACGACGTGTCGCGTGGATGCGCCCATAAGCCTGGCGACTGGTGCCCAACGCAGTTCATGTCGAATGCGTTGAGGCGGATTTCTCTGGCCATGATCGGGTTCGGTTAAGGATTGCGCCTGGCGTCAATTCCAGGGATGACGTGCCGGCTTGACGCCGTTCAGATAGTAGTTACCGACCAGGTGATATTTCCAGCGCACCGGATCATGCAGCGTATGCACACGCGCGTTGCGCCAGTGCCTGTCGAGATTGTGTTCGCCGAGTGTCGACTGCGTACCCGCCAGCTCGAACAGTTTTTCGCCTGCCAGCAAGGCGATTTCCGTCGTCAACACTTTCGCTTCGCCCACCGCAACCGATGCGCGTGCCACGTCGTCCTCGGTCGTTTCCCGCTTCGCTGCGATCTCGTCGATCACGCGCGCGGCGCGTTCGAGCAAGGCCTCGGCGGCGTGCAACTGGATATGCAAATGACCGATCTCCCGCACGGTCAGCGGATCGTCACTCGCACGCTCGACCCCGCTGTCGATCCACGGCCGCGAGCGCGAGCGCACGAACGTCAGCGTGTCGTCGAGCGCCGCCTTCGCGATGCCAGCGTCGATGGCGGCCTGGATGATCTGCGAAATCGGGCCGTTGAGCGTTGGAAAATCGGACACACGATGTGCCGGCAACACATGCGAGGCCGGCACGCGTACGCTTTCCAACACAACTGTGCCGCTTGCCGTAGTGCGTTGACCGAAGCCCGACCAGTCGTCGATCACAGTCAGCCCTGGCGTGCCCTTCGGAATGTAAGCGAGCCAGCCTTTGCGTTCGCTATCGAGCCCCAGCACGGGGACGAAGTCAGCGAATAGCGCGCCGGTCGAATAGAATTTGGTGCCCTGTACGACGTAATCGCCGCCATCCCGCGTCACGCTCGTCTTCAGATCGAGCACGTTCTTTGTGCCCTTTTCCGAAAAGCCGTTGCCGAAACGCTTGCCGCCCAGCACCTGCGTAAAGAAATATTTCTTCTGCTCCTCGGTGCCGGTTAGCGCGATCACGTCGACCAGACCGAAGTGATTCTGCGGTAGCTGCCCGAGCGACGGATCCGCTGCTGCAATGATCTTGATGACTTCAGTCAACGTAACGAACGACACGGCCGCTCCGCCGTAAGCCTTCGGTACCGTGATGGCCCATAGCCCGGATTGCGAGAACCACTCGATCTCCTCGTGGGGCAAGCGGCGTTCGGTATCGCGTGCGGCAGCGCCTTGCGCGAGGCGGCCTGCAAGCTCGTGCGCAACAGCAATGGCCTGCGCGTCATCGGCGATCACACGGACCGCATGTCTACTCTCGTCGCGAATATTCGATGAAGCCGCTTCGCCAAACTCTGCCATGGGAATCTCCGCTTGAATGACTGTTCGCTCAATCTATCAGCGGACATCGCGTGCGCAAACTGAACGATTCGGCAATCGATATTCCTTCGGATGGCAAACGACATTTCGGCGGTCCGGTGACCTCAGCCGCGTGAGTCCGCAGGCCGTCCAACACTGAACGTAAACGCCAGCGCGAGAACCAGCAGCACACCCTTGATGAAATCCTGCATGTAGTAAGGCGCATTCAGCATGGTCAGGCCGTTCAGGAGCACACCGACAAACACCGCGCCTACTACGGTGCCGAACACGTTGGGCCGCTTCGCGCCCCACACTGCATAACCCATCAGCGCAGCCGCCACGGCGTCGAGCAGCAGGGAGTGTCCGGCGCTGACATCGCCTCGCCCGACACGCGCGGCGATCAGCACGCCGCCCAACGACGCAATCGTCCCCGAGGCGACATAGGCCGCGATCCGGTAGCGGGCCGTAGGCGCACCCGCCAGCCGCGCGGCCGTCTCATTGCCGCCGATCGCGTAGATCACGCGTCCCCAGCGCGTCGTCTCCATGACGATGCAGGCGAGCACCGTCAACGCAATGAGAATCAGGACCGGCAACGGCACGACATCGAAAAGACGCAGACGTCCCAACGCCAGAAACGCGTCCGAGAATATTCCGCTTGCCTCCCTGCCATCGGGCAACACGGTTCCGGTTGCAAGCGAGCGGCCGCCCGTCGGAATCAGTTGCAGACCGGCCAGCAGGAACAGAGTGCCGAGCGTCGCCAATTGGTCTGGCACCCGCAGCCGCGTGATCAACAAGCCATTGAACAGGCCGGCCGCGATGCCGAGCGCCACGCATGCGGCCACGGCCGCCAGCGCGCTGCCATGCCAGACGATCAGCACATAGCTCGCTGCCATCTGAGCCGAAGCAGCCACGCTGCCCACCGAGAGATCGAAGCCTCCCGCCGCCAACGTGATCGTCACGCCAATGCCAAGCAACGCCACGATCGATACCGCCTGGAGAATGCTGAACAGATTGTCGATGTTCAGGAAGGCCGGTTCCCTGATGGCGAACACGGCGATCAGAATCGCCAGCACGAGCAGGATGCCGGTGCGCTCCAGGTGATCGCGCAAACTACGCCATGCTGACTGCGTCCGTTGGTCGGATGCCACGTCGCCGGGAATAGAAGGGGTAAGGTGTTTCATGAATGAAGTTCAGAGCTCGCGTCAGGGATGGGTTGAACAGTTGGGCGCTCGAGCGTCGCTCGATCGAACCGCACGACGCGATCAGCAATCTCCAGCGCCTCTTCGAGATCGCTGACGAACACAATCGTCGCGCGTTCGTGGGCATGCCGCCGTAAGGTATCGACGATGTCGGCGCGTGCGCCGGCGTCGACACCCTGAAACGGTTCGTCGAGCAGCAACAGGCGCGCGCGTTCGACATGCCAACGCGCGAGAACGACTTTCTGCTGATTGCCGCCGGATAAACGCGTCAGGCGATCATCGGGGCCGGTGCAGCGAATGCCGAAGGTTCTGATCGCGTCGGTCGCGGCATCGCGCTCTGCGGCTTCGCGTACCACGCCGCGCCTGAACCAGTTCGACAGAAACGGAAAGCTGAGCGTCCCCGCAATCGATGCGAAGGGCACGCTGTCGGGAAACAACGAGGTGCGCCAACGATCCTCGCCGGCGAGGAACACGCCCGCGCGAATCGAATCGGCCGGTGAACGAGGACGCCATGGCTTGCCGTCGAGCACCATCCGACCACTGCTCGCATGTGCCGCACCGAAAATCGCTCTTGCGAAACGCGATTTGCCGCCACCCACCGGCCCTGCTACCGCGACGATCTCGCCGCGCTGGACGGCGAGGTCGAATGAGCGGCTTGTCGGCGTCAGTTGAAAATCGCGCACGCTGAAACAGGGTTCGAGCGAGGCTGCGTCTTTCTCATCCTGAGTTCGAGCTTGTGGCAGAGGCCGTCCAATCATCGTCTCGACGGCAGCGTCGAAATCGATTGGCGGGTGCAGATCGGCGACGAGATGTCCGTCGCGCACGATCGCTACCCGATCCGCCATGCGCCGCAGATCACCCAGCCGATGTGAGACCAACAGGATAGCGACGCCCTCCTCGCGTAATGGCTCAAGACGCTGGAACAGCCGTTCCGCTTCTGCGGCGGACAGACTGGCGGTGGGCTCATCGAGAATCAGTAGCTTGGGGCGCGAAGCCAGCGCGCGCGCCAGCGTCACGAGCTGCTGACTCGCGAGCGACAGCGACCCGAGCGGCGCCGACAGATCGACATCCAGCCCGACGCGTTCGGCAAGCGGCCTCGCAGCCTCACGGCGCGCCGCCGGCGGCACGCGCCAGGGCGATGCCGGATCGCATAAGCGGTCGAGCAGCAGGTTGTCCGCAATCGACAGTGCCGGTACAACCGCGTCTGCAATCGACTGATGCACCGTGGCAATGCCGAGTTGTTTAGCGGCTTGGGGCGAAGCCGGTCGATACGGCTTGCCCAGCAGCGTCAAGGTCCCGCCATCGGGCGCATACACGCCGCTTAAGATCTTGACGAGCGTCGACTTGCCCGCGCCGTTGGCGCCCATCAACGCGACGACTTCGCCGGGATGGATCGAGAAATCGAGGTTGGATAGCGCGACGGTTGCACCAAAACGCTTCGTGAGCGTGGAGGCAGTCAGGATCGGCTCGCTTGAACGCGGAAGCTTTTCCATACGATCGGGATGCGGTGAACGGGTCAAGTTAATGGCGGCCTTCATATACCCGAATTGAGCGAGGCGAACGTTTCATTGTTCTCTGGTGGGCTCGACAAATGCGGCAAACGGGACGCATTGCGTACCGTCACCCAGGAACGATTGTCTGCCTGGGCGGGACTCGCGGAAAACCAATTTGTTCTGATATGCAAAGCGTCGCGCATGGCGAACCGCGACCAGAGAGCGCCGTAGCCCTGCGCTTAGTCTTCGCCGGCATATCGATGCCAGAATTCATTCGTGGTCTCGAACGATCCGCTATTCGACAATGGGCAAATCGGTCAGAGCGTTCGTCCGTTCGTTGCTGGCTGCTTCCGCATTCGAAAAGACCATGAGAACCGACACGCCGCGCCAGCTTCATCTGAACGTCAATATCCTCCACTCCGGTTTTGTCCCTTCCGCATGGCGTACGCTCGAAGCTGATCCGCGCGCCTTCGTCGATATCGCCCACTACGTTCGTGTGGCGCAGATTGCCGAGGCGGCGAAATTCGATGCCGTGTTTCTCGCGGATAACGCCTCGATTGCCGATCAGATTGACTTCCGCCCGATCACCGCGTTGGAGCCGACCGTGTTGCTCGCCGGCATTGCTGCGGCCACGACGCATATCGGCGTAATCGGCACGGCATCGACGAGCTATAACGAGCCGTACAACATCGCGCGCCGCTTTGCGACGCTCGATCAGCTCAGTGCAGGCCGAGCCGGCTGGAACATCGTGACGACCGCCGATCTCGGCTCAGCGCGCAATTTCGGCCGCGAGGCGGTGCCGGATCATGCGCAACGCTACGAGCGCGCAGCCGAATTCACGGAGGTGGTGAAGGCGCTGTGGGATAGCTGGGAAGACGACGCCTTTATCGGCGACAAGGCGAGCGGCCGCTTCATCGACACCACGAAGGTGCATCGCATTGATCATCGCGGCAAATACTTCAGTGTCGATGGTCCGTTCAACTTGCCGCGTAGTGCACAGGGGCACCCCGTGCTGATTCAGGCAGGCGGATCAGCTGACGGACGCGAACTCGCGGCCCGGCACGCGGAAGCCGTGTTCTCAGCATCGCAATCATTCGACGAAGCCGCCGCCTACGCGCGCGAACTGAAGTCTCGCGCCGCGGCGTGGGGACGTGGCAACAACGCAATTCGCGTGCTACCCGGACTCACCACCATAATCGGCGCAACCGAAGCCGAGGCCCTGCGCCGCCGCGATGAACTGGTCGATCTGATTCCATGGACCTATAGCCTCACCCGACTGGCGGGCATCTTGGGCATTAGCGTCGACCGGTTGAAACTCGACGAGCGCCTGCCGGACGATCTCTCATTGCCCGGCAACGGCAATGGCAATCACACGTTCTTCAACGCCACGCTCGCACAGGCGCGGACCCAGGGATACACGGCGCGGCAATTGATCCGCGCACTTGCGGGCGGCGGCGGACATCGTGTCGTCGTCGGCACGCCGGAACAGATCGCCGACGATATCGAACACTGGTTCAAAGGCGGCGCTGCTGACGGTTTCAATCTGATGCCGGATGTTCTGCCGGGTGGCTTGCAGGACTTCGCCGACGGTGTGGTTCCGCTTTTGCAACAACGTGGTCTTTTCCGTACCGAGTACGAGGGCAGCACGCTGCGTGAACACTTCCGATTGCGACGGCCTGTCAGTCGCCACTTGCATCCACGGGAAGCGGCCGCTACCGCGTAAGCGCTCTTTTTCAACACGCTGCATACTCGGACCGGCGAACACGCGATTGAGATTCCGGGCGTCACCTCGGCGCGCAAACGCGCCGTGAAGTAAGCCAATTTGTAGTCCGGTCATTTCACCCGAGCGAAAAAACGGTTCTCAGGCCGTGGCAAACCCAGATTCTCGCGCAGCGTCGCGCCTTCGTATTCGCGCCGGAACAAGCCGCGCTTCTGCAATTCGGGAATGACCTTGTCCACGAAGTCGTCGAGGCCGCCCGGCAGATACGGGAACATCACGTTGAACCCGTCCGAGCCCTCTTCCACCAGCCATTGCTCCATCTGATCGGCGATCATTTTCGCCGTACCCACCATCTCGAGCCCCGAGTATCCGCCGATGCGTTGAGCGAGTTGCCGAATCGTCAGCCCGTCGCGCTGCGCCCATTCGACCACCAGCTGCCGCGCTGTCCGGCTCGCATTGGTTTCGGGAATCTCGGGCAACGGGCCGTCCGGATCGAATCCGGACACGTCATGCCCCAATGCAATCGACAACGACGCGATGCCGCTCTCGTAGTGCACGAACGTATCGAGCCGCGCACGTGTTTCCAGCGCCTCTTCCAGGGTATCGCCGACAACCACGAAGGCGGCCGGCAGGATCTTCATGTGATCGCGTTCACGCCCGAGTTTTTCCATCCGGCCCTTCACGTCGGCATAGAAACGCTTGCCGTCAGCCAGCAGGGTTTGCGCGGTGAACACCACCTCGGCGGTTTCCGCAGCAATCTGGCGTCCTGCTTCCGACGATCCGGCCTGCACGATGACGGGCCATCCCTGAACGGGGCGCGCAATATTCAACGGGCCGCGCACCGAGAAGTTCTCGCTCTTGTAGTTCAGCACATGCAGTTTCTCCGGATCGAAGAAGGTGCCGGTTTCGGTATCGCGGATAAAGGCATCGTCTGCCCAACTGTCCCAGAGGCCGGTGACCACGTCGAAGAACTCGCGGGCGCGCCGATACCGCTCGTCGTGTTCGACGTGCTCGTCGAGACCGAAATTGAGCGCGGCGTCGGGGTTCGACGTCGTCACGAGATTCCATC
The DNA here is from genome assembly GCF_900116445.1 of Paraburkholderia aspalathi. Lineage (GTDB taxonomy): Bacteria > Pseudomonadota > Gammaproteobacteria > Burkholderiales > Burkholderiaceae > Paraburkholderia > Paraburkholderia aspalathi. The sequence continues at coordinate 72,717 of NZ_FPBH01000001.1, read as the reverse complement.
CCGCGCGGCCGCCGCTGATATGGTCGAGCGAGGCAAACCGTCTTGCGACGTGATACGGCGCGTCGAATGTAGTGGACGCCGTGGCGATAAGCCCCAGCCGTTCCGTGACCGCCGCCAGCGCGGGCAGCAGCGTCAACGGTTCGAACGACGTAACCGTATGGCTATGCTTGAGCGCGTCCAGCGGCATGTTGAGCACCGCGAGGTGATCCGCCATGAAGAAAGCGTCGAAACGGCCGCGCTCGAGCGTCTGGGCGAAGCGTTTCAGGTGCGCAAAATTGAAGTTGGCGTCGGGATAAGCGCCGGGATAGCGCCATGCGCCGGTGTGTATTGTCGTCGGACGCATGAAGGCGCCGAGGCGAAGCTGACGTGACATGTAGCAAGCTCCATCGCAAACAGGTCGGGCCAGTTTAATCGTCCTTCGCCGACGCTGCTTGCGCCCGCCCACCACTCGGTAACCGCCCGCCGAACACGCTGCACCGGGGCTCCGGCGCTATCGGACACACCAAAAGCTGTTCCGCAGAAATGCAAAGCACAAAATCTTCGTTCGCCCCTCCGGGCTCCCTCACTAGACTGTGATTCAACTTGTCATAACAAGTACAGACAACCCACAGATCATGCAGAAGCCCAACCCGGCCAACGTGCTGCCTCTTTCCGTCCCGCCGCTCTATGAGCAGATAAAGACTGCTCTGCGCTCGCGCATTCTCGACGGCACGTATGCGGCCCATTCGCAGATGCCGTCTGAAAACGACCTCTGCGCGATGTTCAACGTCAGCCGTATTACCGTGCGGCAAGCGCTCGGCGATCTGCAAAAAGAAGGCCTCGTTTTCAAACTGCACGGCAAGGGCACCTTTGTCTCCAAGCCGAAAGCCTTCCAGAACGTCAGTGCGTTGCAGGGCTTCGCCGAAGCGATGTCGTCGATGGGTTATGAAATCGTCAACCAGCTCAAACATATCCGCTTCATTCCCGCGACCGCGCACATTGCCAGCAGGCTTCAACTGCCCGAGGGCACGAAGGTCGCCGAAATCCAGCGCGTGCGGATGCTCAATCGCGAGCCAGTGTCGCTCGAAATCACGTGGGTGCCGGAAGCATTGGGCAAACGCCTCTCAAACGCGGACCTCGTCACGCGCGACATTTTCCTGATTCTCGAGAACGACTGCGCGGTGCCGCTCGGCCACGCCGACGTCTCCATCGACGCGATTCTCGCCGACGATGAAATCGTCGAAGCATTGAACGTCGAAGAAGGCAGCCCGGTGCTGCGCATCGAACGTCTGACGCATAGCGCGGACGGCACACCGATCGATTACGAATACCTCTATTTCCGCGGCGACGCGTTTCAGTACCGCTTTCGCATCGATCGCCAGAAAGAGAAGAAGACCACAAGGAAGACGAAATGAATACGCACGTGATCGAGTACGACCTGGTCGTCGTGGGAGGTGGCACCGCAGGGCCGATGGCTGCCGTCAAAGCAAAAGAACAGAATCCGAATCTGAAGGTGCTGCTGCTGGAAAAGGCCAACGTCAAACGCAGCGGCGCGATTTCGATGGGCATGGATGGGTTGAATAACGCCATCATCCCGGGCCACGCCACGCCCGAGCAGTACACCAAGGAAATCACCATCGCCAACGACGGCATCGTCGATCAGGCCGCCGTCTACGCGTATGCCCGGCACAGCTTCAAGACCATCGAAGAACTGGACCGTTGGGGCGTGAAGTTCGAAAAAGACGGCACAGGCGACTATGCGGTCAAGAAAGTGCATCACATGGGCTCCTATGTTCTGCCCATGCCGGAAGGCCATGACATCAAGAAAGTGCTCTACCGGCAGCTCAAACGCGCGCGCATTGCGATCACCAATCGCATCGTCGTCACGCGCGTTCTGACCGATGCGCAAGGGCGCGCTTGCGGCGTACTGGGCTTCGATTGCCGCACGGCGGATTTCTATGTGGTGCGCGCGAAGGCCGTCATTCTCAGCTGCGGGGCGGCAGGACGGCTCGGTTTGCCGTCCTCGGGCTATCTGATGGGCACCTACGAGAACCCCACCAACGCCGGCGACGGCTACGCGATGGCTTATCACGCTGGTGCAGCGCTAGCGAACCTCGAGTGCTTCCAGATCAACCCTCTGATCAAGGACTACAACGGCCCCGCCTGCGCCTATGTGACGGGCCCCCTCGGCGGCTTCACCGCCAACGGCAAGGGCGAACGTTTTATCGAATGCGATTACTGGAGCGGCCAGATGATGTGGGAGTTCTATCAGGAACTCCAAAGCGGTAACGGGCCGGTATTTCTGAAGCTCGACCATCTCGCCGAAGAAACCATTCAAACCATCGAGCAGATTCTGCACACGAATGAGCGCCCGAGCCGGGGACGCTTTCACGCGGGACGTGGCACCGATTACCGGCAGCAGATGATCGAGATGCACATCTCGGAGATCGGCTTTTGCAGCGGCCATAGCGCATCCGGCGTCTACGTGAACGAGCGCGCGGAGACCACGGTGGCCGGTCTCTACGCCGCCGGCGACATGGCCGCGGTACCGCACAACTACATGCTCGGCGCGTTCACCTACGGCTGGTTCGCGGGGCAGAACGCGGCGCAATACGTCGAGGGTCGTGAGCATGCAGCGCTCGACAACGAGCAGATCGAAGCTGAACGGGTGCGGATCTATGCGCCGCTCGAACGGGAGACAGGGCTTGCGCCGGCGCAAGTCGAATACAAGCTGCGCCGCATGGTGAATGATTATCTCCAGCCGCCGAAGGTCACGCGCAAGATGGAAATCGGCCTGCAACGTTTCGCGGAAATCGCCACCGACATCGACCAGATCAAAGCCGACAATCCGCACGAGCTGATGCGCGCCGCGGAAGTACGGGCGATTCGCGACTGCGCCGAAATGGCGGCTTACGCGTCGCTGTATCGCACGGAAAGCCGCTGGGGGCTGTACCACCATCGCGTCGATTATCCGCAACGCAATGACGCGGAGTGGTTCTGCCACACGCATCTGAAGAAAGACGCAGCGGGTCGCATGGTCAGCGAAAAACGTGCCGTCGAACCGTACGTGGTGCCGCTCGACGACCACGAGAGTCACGCCTATCAGAACCTGCGCATCGGCGAGCCCGCGCTGGCCGACGCTTGAGGAGCCACCATGTCTACGACACCGCACAACATTTTCCAGCGCAGCGCCGCACCGGTCACGATCGACGAAGACAAATGCATCGCCGACAAGGGCTGCACAGTCTGCGTGGATGTGTGCCCGCTCGACCTGCTCGCGATCGACCTGAGCAAAGGCAAGGCGTATATGAAGTTCGACGAATGCTGGTACTGCATGCCGTGCGAGAAGGATTGCCCGACCGACGCGGTCAGGGTCGACATTCCTTATCTGCTGCGCTAGTAGCGAACCCTCGAGACACCACTCAACTCATGAACGATATTTCGCTTCCGCTGACGTTCGACCCCGATTCCCTCGATCCGGAAGCCGCCGAACTCCTGCCGCGCCTCGCGTCCACAGACGCCGCCGTGCGCCGCATCGCCCTACTCGCGCTCGCCGACCTCGAAGACGAAACCGTGCTCGGACCGATTGTCGCCGCGTTACGCACCGACCCATCATCGGACGTTCGCGCTCAGGCCGCCGAGGTGCTCGGTGCATGGGAGCGCACCGACGCGGTTGAGGCACTATGCGAAGCGCTGGCGGATCGTGCGGAAGATGTCCGCGAAGCAGCCGCGCAGAGTCTGTCCAATCTGAAGGACCCGGAATCCGGACCTTTGCTCGCGCCGTGGACCACGCATGACGATCCGTTCGTGCGTCAGGCCGCGCTTCGCGGTCTGCGCGAATTGCGCTATGCAGGTGCGTTGGAACCCGCGCTGGCCGCGTTGAGCGCGAGCGAGGACGGTGTGCGGCTCGAGGCCGTGAGCGTGCTCGGCTGGTTGAAGAGCGAACGCGCGCTGGGCCCTCTTACCACCATCGCCGCGCAGGATCCGAGCGCTGCGGTGCGACGCGCGGCAATCGGCTCGTTGGGCATCGGCGCAGCAGCGACGGATGAAACCATCGCCGCGTTGCTGAGCGCGTTGCGCGATGCCGCGTGGCAAGTCCGTGAAGAAGCGGCGGCCACGCTCGGCAAACTGCGCGCGTTGAGCGCACAGGATGCACTGATCGCTGCTCTCAGCGACGACTACTGGCAAGTCCGTTTGCAGGCAGTCCGAGCGTTAGGCAAACTCGGCGGTGCAAATGCAAATGCAACCGCGAGCGCAGCAGTGGCCGCACTGCTCACGCATGCAATCAGCAATCTGCGCAAGGAAGCGGCCTTGTCGCTCGGCGAACTGGGCGACACAGCATCGTTGCCGGCCTTGCACGCAGCCGCGACCGATCCCGACCCGGAAGTCCGCAAAGCCGCACGTATAGCGCTGGCGCAAATTGAAAAGGCTCACTGATGAACGCGCCCGAACACGTAACGATTCATGCCGCGACGGGGCGGCTGTCCCTAACGTGGCGTGATGGCCAAACGAAGTGGATCGACAACGCCACGCTGCGAGAACGATGCCCTTGCTCAACATGCCGTCGCTTGACGCATTCGGGCAAGACGACGCGAATCGAGCCGCACCTGGCGATTGTCGACATGCAGCCGATGGGCTATGGCGTGCAGATCGCGTTCAGCGACGGACACGCGCAAGGAATTTATCCGTGGGATTATCTGGCGGGGATTGCCTGAATGCAGGCATGAGAAAACGGCGGCCGTAACAAACGGCCGCCGTTTTTTATTAGCGTCGCGAAGACAGCCGACGCACAACCGACACCAGCGCATCGACTTCATCGCAGGTGTTGTAGAACGCAAGCGACGGCCTCACCGTGGCTTCCACGCCAAAGCGCCGCAAGATCGGCTGCGCGCAATGATGCCCTGAGCGCACGGCGATGCCCTCTTCGTTCAGCGCCTGCCCGACTTCCTCGGTCTCGTAGCCCTTCAACACAAAGGACAACACGCTGGCCTTGTCGCGCGCCGTGCCAATCAGACGCACACCCGGCACGGGCTGCAACACGCTCGTCGCATACGCCAGCAGATCGTGTTCATAGCGCGCGATATTCTCGATGCCCACGCGCTGAACGTAATCGATCGCGGCACCCAGACCTACCGCATCGGCGATATTGCCCGTGCCCGCTTCGAAACGATTCGGCGGAGGCTGGAATACGGTGCGCTCGAAGGTGACGTCCGCGATCATGTTGCCGCCACCCTGCCAGGGCGGCATATCTTCCAGAATCGCGCGCTTGCCGTAGACCACGCCGATGCCGGTCGGACCGAACACCTTGTGACCGGAGAACACGAAGAAATCCGCGTCGAGCGCCTGCACATCTACCCGCATATGCGACACAGACTGAGCACCGTCCACCAACGCCTTCGCACCTGCACGATGCGCCAGCTCGACGATCTCCTTGACCGGCACCACGGTGCCCAACGCGTTCGACACCTGCGTCACCGACACAATCTTCGTCCGGTCGTTGAGCAGCCGGCGATATTCGTCGAGCAGAACCTGACCACTATCGTCGACCGGGATCACGCGCAGCTTGGCACCGGTTTGGGCGGCAAGCTGCTGCCACGGCACGATGTTGGCGTGATGCTCCAGATGCGAGACGATGATCTCGTCGCCCTCGCCAACGTTCTGCACGCCCCACGTCTTCGCGATCAGGTTGATCGCTTCGGTGGTGCCGCGCACGAAGATGATTTCCTCCGGCGAGGCCGCGCCGATGAAACGCTGCACCTTGCTGCGTGCAGCTTCGTACGCATCCGTGGCGCGGCCGGCCAGCGCATGGGCGGCCCGATGGATGTTCGAGTTTTCATGCGCGTAGAAATACGCGAGCCGGTCGATCACCGCCTGCGGTTTGTGCGTCGTTGCGGCATTGTCGAACCACACGAGCTGACGGCCGTTCACACGCTCCTGCAGAATCGGAAAGTCCCGGCGGATCGCATTCACATCGAACGGCGGATGCGCTGACGGCCCGGCATGCGGCACGCCATCCGTCTTAGCGGAAGAGTGCCCGGGAAACTGCGATCCCTCATTCAGATTCAGGAAATAGTGCGAACCGGTGGTGTGCTGCGCCGGTGCGACGCTTGGCGCCGCTTGCGATGCGGCCGGCCTGTCGTACGGGAAGCGCTGCTCGGCGAGCGGCTGATCGACACCAGGGAGTCCGAGCGATTGCGCGCTGACTTCGTTCCAACCCGGCACGACGATATCCGGCGAAGCCACCGTCGACGTCCGGGCTTGCGCCGTTTCGCCCAGGAAATAATAAGGCGACGCAGGCGCTGCACCACCCGCGGACGGACGCTGCGCACCGTGTGCTTCAGGCACGCCCAGCGCCGCCCCGCCAAAGCGCGGATCGAGCGCGGGTGCAACGGTCACCGCGCTATCTGGCAAGCCGTTCTGCGCAACGGCATGGGGAGCCAACGCAGGCGCGCGATTCCCCAACGACAGAACATGCGTAGGTGCTGAAGGCAACAGGTTGCCTCCCGGCACATGCCCCTGCGGCAACGCTGCACCAGGCACGCCAGTGCCCGCGCCGCCGGGACCCGCGAGCGGCGAACCGGCCGGAGCCGGATTGCTGATCTCGCCGGTCACGGGCGCCGTGAACGGCAGAGTGGCGGCCACGTCGGGTGCACCGCCTACCTGCGGCGCGTTGCCAGGCAGCGCAGAGAAGAACGCATTGGCTAGCGACGCTAACGTTGCCGGGTCAGGCAAACCCGCGGGCGGATCCGTCGGCACATCGTGCGGCAGGACGCTATCCATGGGCTTACTTGTAGGTGTCTGGGTAGTCATGGTACTTGCCGATCTCCACGTCATCGAGAACTGCCAGCGCGTCCGGCGAATGCACCGCGAGCGAGCAATAGAGCGAGATCAGATACGACGCGATCGCATGATTGTTGATGCCCATGAAGCGCACCGACAACCCCGGACCCTGTTCGCCGGCCACGCCCGGCTGGAACAGACCGACCACGCCCTGGCGCTTGTCGCCCACGCGCAGCAGCAGGATCTTGGTCTTGCCGTCGGCAACCGGCACCTTGTCCGACGGAATCAGCGGAATGCCGCGCCATGTCAGGAACTGCGAGCCGAACAGGCTGACCGTCGGCGGCGGCACGCCACGGCGCGTGCATTCACGACCGAAGGCGGCAATCGCGAGCGGATGCGTCAGGAAGAACGCCGGCTCTTTCCATACCTTGGTCAGCAATTCGTCGAGATCGTCGGGCGTCGGCGCACCGGTCAGCGGAAACACGCGCTGCTCTTCGGCCACGTTCGCGAGCAGGCCGTAGTCCGGGTTATTGATCAACTGGCTTTCCTGCAACTCCTTGATCGTTTCGATCGTGAGGCGCAGTTGTTCCTTGATCTGGTCGTGCGGGCTGCTGTACAGATCCGAGATCCGCGTGTGCACGTCGAGCACCGTGCTGACGGCATTCAGAAAGTACTCGCGCGGTTGCTCTTCGTACGGCACGAATGTGCGCGGCAGGATGCTTTCATCTTCGCGCGCGGTGCAGGCCGCTTTGACGGCTTCAGGATTCTTCACCTGGTTCAGACGATAGATACCTGCCTCGACCGGCAGCCATTGCAGCAGATGCGTGAGCCAGCGCGGCGTGATCGTGGCGAGTTGCGGAACGGTTTTGGTGGCATTGGCTAGTTGCCGTGCTGCGGTATCGCCGAGCGCCGTCAGGCCGCCGACTGTTGCTGTCATCTGAAGCTCCAGGATTGATAGAAGAAAAACAGGAAAGCTTATGAACGAAACTGATTATGGGAAGACGCCCCTGGCCGTTCAACATGCTATAGACGGCAAAGCAGCGGTCTAACGGGCAGATGCAGGATCGATGAGTGCGGAATGCGGGCGAGCGGCAACGCTCACGCCATCGGACGAATGACTGAGCAGGCGTTCGACCGGCACGTTGAAAGCACGGGCAAGCTTGTCGAGCGTGACAATCGACGCGATCGCGGAACCGCGCTCGATCTCGCCGACATAAGACCGGTTGAGTCCGGCGTGCTCGGCCAATTGCTCCTGCGACCAGCCGGACGCCTCACGAAAGCGCCGCACCGCGGCGCCGAAGTCTCTGACGAGCACGCTCATCGAGCCGCCCCGGCCGTGGCAGGCTCCGCGACTGTCGCCTGATCGCGCGGCGGCCGTTCGCGGCCTGCGGCGGAGCCGGTGCCTTCGTTGCGCGACACGGCCTGCGTCACGTGTGAACCGGGCGCGACGTCCTGCGTGACCCACACATTGCCGCCGATTACCGCGCCCTGCCCGAGCGTGACGCGTCCAAGAATGGTGGCGCCCGCGTAAATCACGACGTCGTCCTCGACGATCGGATGCCGTGCATGGCCCTTTTCCAGATGTCCTTGCGCGTCGCGCGGAAAGCGCTTCGCGCCCAGCGTGACCGCCTGATAGAGCCGAACGCGTTCGCCGATGATGGCCGTTTCACCAATCACCACACCCGTCCCATGATCGATGAAGAATCCCGCGCCGATCCGCGCGCCTGGATGAATGTCGATACCGGTCTGCGCATGCGCGAGCTCGGCGATGATGCGCGCCAGCAGCGACAGTCCCAACCCGTACAACTCATGGGCGAGCCGATGGTGGATCATCGCCAGCACGCCGGGGTAGCACAGCAGAACTTCATCTACGCTGCCCGCCGCCGGGTCGCCGTGAAACGCGGCTAATACGTCGCTATCGAGCAAGCTGCGAATCGCCGGCAAGCGCGCCGCGAAAGCGCGCACCGCGATACCGGCCTGCGCCTCGATCGTGGCGGCGGGCGGCGGTTGATGGCGGCTGCGATAGTGAAACTCCAGACGCGCCTGACTCAGCAACGCATGCAGCGCGGCGTCGAGCGCATGGCCGACATAGAAGTTTTCGCTTTCCTGGCGCAGATCGGGTGGTCCGAGCCGCATCGGAAAAAGCACGCCCTTCAGCGTGTCGATGACCTCCGAGAGCGCTTCGCGCCCCGGTAATTCGCGCCCGCCCGGCTCGAGCGAGCGCTTCTGCACTTCGCGCCATTGCTGGCGAACCGTCTGAAGCGCGTGAACAATTTCATCGACGTCAAACACAGCCACAGCGGTTACTCCCCGTAAAGTGCAGCATGAACGATCAGACTGTCAGTCCTGAATCCACGGCAGGCCATGAAAGCGCCAACCATTGCTGGCGCCGCGCCGTTGCGTGCCGTCCAGTTCCCCTTCAAAGCCTTCCAGAACATTGAATACCTGCGTGAAGCCGGCTTTCGCCGCGGCCTCGGCGGCCAGTGCCGAGCGGTTGCCGCTGCGGCACAGCAGCAGCACGACGGCGTCCTTGCCGGTTTTCGCTTCCAGTTCACGCACGAAACGCGGATTGCGCGTCAGGCTCGTGCCCGTCGCCCACGCGACATGCAGACTGTCCGGCACGAGTCCGACGAATTTGCGTTCTTCGGCGGTGCGCACGTCCACCAGCACGGCGTCGCCGGCCTGGACGAGCGCCCACGCATCCTGTGGCGACAGGCCACCGGCATAGGGCAAGCCGGCTTCCGCGGCTTTCGCACGGGCGGCTTCGAGCAGTGCAAGCGTGGGGCGTTCTGCGAGTTCAAGCGTCATGATGTCTCCGTCGATATCGCGCGAATCAGTACGCGCGGGTCTAAGCCATCTGCGAATGCAACCGCCTATAGCCATCAGAAGACACTATGAAAGAGAGTCAGCCGAAGCCGAACCAATTAATTGTCATTTCTAAAGAAGCATCGGTTCGGATGCTCCGGCTTGCAGCGCCCCTGCTCTGCCCGTTCGCCGCGGAATTGCCACGCCACCGCCGCCCCGCGCGTTATTCCCGAGGGATCTCCAGCGGCACGACAAACATGCCCGCGGTGTATTCCATATGGAAATAGCCGCAGCGCGCGTAAGCCGCAATGCGTTCGAGCCGTTCGGGAGACGGAGAGGTATAAGCCGCGGCAGCCGTCTCGTCAGAGGATTGCTCAGACGAGACGGGCGGGCGTTTTGACAATTGATTCTGCAGGCTTCGCACAGGATGCCGAAGTCCGCTCCAGATTAGCGTCGCTGAAAGTGTGGCCATATGGCCTCCGTCGATTCATTGCGATACAAATGAATCTAGCGACCTGGATACGGAATCGCAAACAAGCTTTTGTGGAATGGTTTTCGGAGAACGGATCAAACAGTAAGTAGTGTTTTGCGCTGCCCGTGATGCATCCGCGTGGTGCACTCATGTATCACGGCCAGCGCTCTTCCCTGCCGTCCTGAAGACGCTACAGCCCGTGCGACGGCGCCTCGCCGTACCAGTAGCTGCACTGATGCGCGGTGTACGCGTCGTAAGTGTTGGAGACCGGATAACCGAAGTCGAGCGTTTGCCGGGTCGCCGAGGTGTACAACGGCCAGTTCGCCACCGTGCTGCCCGAATTCGGATTACCGGAATGCGCGAAACCTGCAAGTGCGGTTGTCATCGCCGTGGACAGGCTTGCCTGGTTCGCCGTCGGGCTCGGGATCAGTTGCCACCAGTAGTCGAGGTCCGATGAGTGAAAGGCGCCGTAATTCATGGTGGTGGGCGGCAGCAATGAAATCAGGCTATGTACGCTGTATGGCGCGGGATCCGAAAAGCGGTACATGTAAGCCGCAGGCGAATACTTTGCGAGGTTGTCGGCGTCCTGCATTTCGCTGCAGGTGAACAGGTAGTCGCCCGTGGCTTTGGCCAGTGCCTGGCTCGGCGACGTGAACTGGCTCGCCGGATAGAGCGCCGCGGTGGCGGCGCCGGGCACGCCGAGGAAATTCTGGATCGCCGTTTCGTAGCCCGCGGATGTGACGGGATTGCCCTGCGCGTCGAATGCCGCCGCCACGAAGTACGTTCCTTCGTCCTCAGTGAAACCGGATATCACCGGCACGCGGTTGTACTGGCCATTGGCAAATGCCGCGCTCGTCGAACTCGGCAGTACCTTGCCGTCGATCGTCGCATACCAGGCCACGGGATTGCCTTGCAGCAGTGCGGACGCCGGCAGATTGCGCAGGCAAGCGGCGCTGGTGGTGTCCGTGCAACCCCATGTTTTGGCGTAGCCAATGCCATCCGTTTCAGCCTGCTGCAAGGTCTCCTGCTGCCGGCTAAAGCCACCGCTCATAGCGACCGCCTTCGCAAACAGACCCGCAGCACCGGGCGAAGCAAGTTGCACATACACCGAATGGCCGCCCGCCGAATCGCCGAAGATCGTCACGTTGGCAGGATCGCCGCCGAACGCCGCGATATTTTTCTGCACCCAGGCAAGCGCGGCGGTCTGGTCCATGATGCCGTAGTCGCCGGAAGCGCCGTTGGGATCTTCCGCCGCTAGCGCGGGATGAGCCAGAAAGCCCAGCGCATTGAGACGGTAATTGATCGTCACCACAATTGCGTTCGCCTTCTGGGCAAGCGCGCTGCCATCCGTCGCGGACCCGGAACCAACAATGAAACCGCCACCGTGAATCCAGAACAGCACAGGCAACGCCGTGGTGCTTGCGGTAGTGCCTGGAACGTAGACGTTGATGAAGAGACAGTCCTCACTGCCGGTCGGGGCCGTCGCGGTCCCCTGTACACACGACGAGCCGACGTGCGACGCGTCGTACATGCTCGTCGTGTAGGCCGCCGCAACTACAGGAGGTTTCCAGCGCAGTGCGCCTGTTGGCGGCGCCGCATACCGCAAGCCGAGAAACTCACGCACGCCGTTGACGGTGACGCCTTTGACCTGTCCTTGCTGGGTCTTGACGACAGTGGGGTCGGCGGGCGCTGTGTCGTGAACACTCCCGCCGCACCCAAGAATGACCAGTGGAATCGCTATTGCAATGAACCATCGAATGACGCGCTGGTGATAGGTATCCATGCTTGTCTCCTGAACTCCGGAGAACGCCACCGCCTGGCGCTTACTCCGGATCGGGTCCAACTGGCGGTTTGAAATGAGCTGGCGGCAATACGCAGCGCCTTCACTGCTGACACGTCAGGCCTAGAACAGCGTGCGCAGCCCCACCCGCACCGCGGTCGACGACTGACCTGTGCCGACATACACGCCATTGGCAAACACCGGCGCCGCACCGCCGCCGAGGAACACCGGTGCCGCGCCGCCCGATGCGCGCAGATAAGTCGCACTCGTATAGACATCGGTGCGCTTCGACAGCGCGTAATCGAGCAGGAGCGTGCCGTTCTGCCACTTCTGCGAGCCGAGCTTGCTGTACCAGTAGCCGCCCATCAGCGTCGTGGCGGGGGTGAGTTGAAACACCTCGTTCACTTCATAGGTCGGCATCGAGCCGTTGTCGTGGCCGATGCGGAAGTGCGTATCGGTGAACAGCAAGCGCGTCAGGCTCCTGCCAAAGCGATAGCTGCCGCCCACACCGAAGCTGCTGACGCTGCTTGCCAGCACAGGCGTGGCAGGCAGATTGGGGAAGAACGTTGTGCCGGCCTGGCTCGGCCCATTCAGCCCGAGATCATGCGTATCGGTGTACGCGGCGCCGAGGTTCAACGGACCGTTCGAATAACGCAGCCCAAATGCAATCACACGTCCCGTTCCCGCTGATACGGATTGCGAAGGAAATGCATACAGCGCGCCTGCCTGCAATCCCAGGTAGTTCGGCGACGTGTACTTGATCGCGTTATTGATATGCAGCGTGCCCGCAAGGTGATCGAAGTCGCCCGGATGCCACGAGTACTGACCGGCGACCTGCCCCATCGCAAACTGCGTGAGGTTGTCCCAGAAGAAGTCGTATTGCTTGCCGAGCGTGAAGCGGCCGTACGTTGAATTCTCGATACCCAACCACGCCTGCCGGCTAAACAGCACGCCCGATTGCACCATCGTGCCCGAGTACAGATTGAAGCCGTTCTCCAGCACGAAGACGACGCGCGTGCCGCCGCCGATATCTTCCACACCGCGCAGGCCCCAGCGATTCGACTGGATCGAGCCGTCGTTGGCGACGAAGTTCGAATGACCGTTCACGTTGCTGAAGTAGGTAATGCCCGCATCGATAATGCCGTACAGCGTCACGCTGCTTTGTGCGTGCGCAATCTGGCTGCTCATGCTCAATGCCAGTACAGCGGATGCGCTTAAGCTCAAGGCAAACTTTTTCATTGCTCGTCTCCAGTGGTTTTATTTTTAAAAGGCAAAACGGTGCCCTCCCTCGCAGAAGGGATATCTGTTCCCTGTCGGGAATGCCCGGCGGACGGCCGGGCGCTGGGGATGTCGTTTAGGCGCTAACCGTTGAACCGGTATAACGTCGAATCAGTGCGAAAGCGGATCGCTTCACTCAGGCTGTTGCTGACCACCAGATAGCGCTGACCGTCATCGACGAAGCTGGCGGCGTCGGTCGCAGCGGATGTCGCGAAATCGCCCACCAGTTCGAAGCACCCATCGCGCCAGCGGAAAATCTCCGATTGCGGCACGACAACCGGTGCTTTCGGCGTGCCGGTGATAAAGCACACGCGCACCAGATAGCGCCCCTCCTTGCCGTCGATCAGACACAGTTCGCGCCCGCCTGGGCCGCCCAGCACCTGCGTCTCGACGAATCGCGCGCCGTCGAATCGATACAGCGTGGTGTGTTTGAGCAGGTTCGCGTGCAGCATCCAGAGCGCGCCGTCGGCTTCGAAAAAGCGGAACGCGCGGCCACCGTTTTCCTCGAACGTTTGCAGCGGGACAAACTTCTCGCCATTCCAGCGATTCACCGACGACCCGCTAACGTGGTCCGCATACGCGAGATAGTGCTCGCCACCGAATGACACGAAAGCGAAGTTGTAGCCCCACTTTCCATTGAAAGTCTGGAACGGCACGAAGCGCTCGCCATTCCACTCGAACAGGCACGACTCGCGAGGATGTTTCGGCACGACACCGTCGACCACCACGCCTTGCGACAAGCCGAGGAAATGACGCGAGTCGAACGAGAAAGCCGTCCACTGCTTCGCCCCGAATACCGGAAAGCTTTGCAATGGCACCCATGCGCCGGCGATCCGTTCATACAGCACCGCATCGGTATCGAGATCGTATGGCCCCTTGCCGGTTCGAATGCCCGCCACCGCGAGAAAGCGCCGGCCGTCGATTTCGAAGTACTCGATGTCTTCGCCGCCGGGCAAGGGCAGCGCTTCATGCTCGACGAAACGGCCGTCCTGCCAGCGGTAGATCGGTGCTTCGATGTCGCTGTCGCCACCGTTCATGTAAGGCGCCTCACCCGGCACATCGCGCGCGAGTTGCGGGACGCCGAGAAAGGTGCCCTCGTCCGTCGTAAAGACTTCGACTGCGCGCGCGCCGCTGGTCGGCAGCTCCTGCAACCTGGTGAGCAGACCCGCGCCTAATTCAGTTCTTGCCATGACCCGCCTCTCCCAACTCCGAACCCGTGATCGCAAACGACGCAGTCGGCGTGACCGCGCCACTCTCTGTTTCACGCGGCCGCAGCACATTGGCGAGAATAATGCCGAACGCCGCGCCTACGGCGAGGATCGCCGCCAGCATGAAAAGTGCTTCGAACGACAGATGCTGCGACAGCAGAATGCCGCCCACCACAGGCCCGACGATCGAACCGATGCGTCCGATTGCCAGCGTCCAGCCGACACCGGCCGCCCGCACGTTAGCGGGAAAGAGATAGCTGGCAATCGCCGGAAACGTCAATTGCCCGCCGACCAGAAACCCGCCGACGGCAAACAGCATCGCAAGCGCGACATTGCCCGCACCGATGATCTGGCCTAACGCCACCGTCAACACAGCGCCACCCAGAAAGGAAATCGCCACCGGCACGAACGGCCCGCGCTTGCCGACCAGAGTGGAAATCACCAGCGCGCCGCCGATCGCGCCGAAATTGAGCACGACCGAACCGAGCGCCGCGCGGCCCGGTTCGACGCCGTTCATGTTGAGAATGGTCGGCATGAAGCTGACCAGGAAGCCCGACAGGATCATGCTCGACAACACGCCGAACCACAGCGCCAACGTTGCCGGCAGCCGGCCACCGGCAAACACGCCGCCGATCACGCTCAGACCGCGCGCCGCATGCAATCGCGCGGCCACCCGTTCTGCGCGGCTCACGGTTTGCGCCGGAATCACGAGCAGCACCGGAATCATGGCGAGCAAGGCGAACGTGCCGCCCATCAGGAACACGAAGGGCCAGCCGAAGCGCACCATCAACGCCGCGGTGATCGCGCCGCCCACCACCGCGCCGAGCGGAAAGCCGATGAACATCAGAATCACCAGCGAAGAGCGGCGTTGCGGCGAACCGCTCTCGGCCGTGATCGCCGCCACCG
The DNA here is from genome assembly GCF_900116445.1 of Paraburkholderia aspalathi. GTDB lineage: Bacteria > Pseudomonadota > Gammaproteobacteria > Burkholderiales > Burkholderiaceae > Paraburkholderia > Paraburkholderia aspalathi. The sequence continues at coordinate 57,509 of NZ_FPBH01000001.1, read as the reverse complement.
GCGGAATGGCGCCGCCCATGCCGAGCCCGCCGATAAACCGGAGCGCGGCCAGCATCGTTGCCGATGTGGCAAAGGCACAGCCCAGCGTGAAAATGCCGGTTACGGCGAGCGCCAGCAGCAACATCGGCCGTCGGCCGAAACGGTCTGCGAGCGGGCCGATGATCAGCGAGCCGAGCACCGTGCCGATGAAACCGGCGCCGAACACGCGGCCGAGTGTGGCGTGATCGATCTGCAGCGACTTCGCCAGCAAGGGCGCGACGAACGACAGCATCAGCGTGTCGAAGCCGTCGATCATCGACACCGCGAAGCACACCAGCGTGATGCGCAGCACGTTGCTGAGCGGCGGACCCGCCGACGGCTCTTGTGCAAGTGAATTCATGAAGCCTGTCTCCTTCATCAAGGGCATTTTGTTATGGCCCGCGCGGCTGCCCTTACGCGCGGGTATGAGTCCGGCGTCCGTCGTTACGACTGCAGGGCGCTCGGGAAAGTCACATTCGTAAAGCCAGGAATCGCAACCCTTTGCGGCTGATTGCCATTGCTGTACAACTGATCGACGATGTAGTCGGCGACACAGTTCGACAACAATTGCGTCGGATCTTCCATGATGCGGCGCAGGCGCGCCGTGGTCGCATCGCGGTCGTCGATCGAGGTGATGGGCGGCATGCCGCCGGCCGGCACCGGATCGAAGTGAAACGGCCGCTGCCCGGGAAACAGCAAGCGCGCGACATCGATACTCGAACGGGTGTTCAGCCACAACGCCCGATAGGTGCGCTCCAATTCCGCCATGCCCGCGGCGTCCGGCAATTCGGCGACCGAGAACGACGGCGCATGCGGTGCGATGAGCACACGCTCCGGCAACAGCACGCGATCCGACGCGCACCACACCAGATAGCAGATGTTGTTCGACGCCCAGCTCACACCGGCGGTCGGCCGGCCCGACTGTCCGCTGACGAGGAACATCAGACGGTTCCAGTCGATTGCTTGTGCGCGAAACCAGTTGCCGATGCGGTAGACGATGTCGAGAAACGCCAGCCCGAAAGTCGCGAACATCACGTCGTTCATCGGCACCGGCAACGCACTCGTGGACGGCGCGGCGAAGTACTCTTCGTTCAGACGTTCGAAGCTCAGCAGCGAGTGATCTTTCTCGATCCGATCGAGCAGATCGATCGTCACGCCGCAGGTGTAGTCGACGAGATCGGCGATCTTCTGCTCGTGGCCCGCAAAGCTGGCGACCGCGACTTGATCGCGCCACAACGCGAGCGAGTTCGCCGCGCGCGTTGCCTCGGCATGACTACGCAGGTTCGACGCGTCGCGTTGCCACGCATTGTCGTGCGGCGACAGTTCACGCATTCGCGCAAGATAAGCCAGCGCCAGCGGCAAATGCGATACCGCCGTCAACTCGATGAAGCCACGCGTCGATTTACGAAAACTCTCGATCGACGGCGCACGCCCCGCGCCGGGAAACAGCACGATATCGCTGCCGGTCGACACCAGCATTGGATCGTCCGCCTGCAGCTGCGCCATCTGCTGCGTCAGATGGATGCCAATGCTCTGCGGGTCCGACGTGAACGCGCGAAAGAGACCGGCAAACGCTGCGTTGGGTTGGTAGGACATAGTGGGTGTGGATTGCCTCAGTAGTCGAACAAGCGTGCGGGATTGTCGGACAGAATCATCTTGTGCACCACCGGATCGTCGGTCCATGCGCCGAGCAGATTCAGCAATTCGCCGGTGTCGCGCGTCGAATCGGGAATGTGCGGCCAGTCCGAACCCCAGATCACTTTTTGCGGCGCCGCCTTGATGATCGCCTCGGCCATCGGCGCCACGGCTTCATAGCCGCGATGTTTGGCGATCCGATACGGCGCACTGAGTTTAAGCCAGCAGTTGCCGTCCTTCAGCAAGCTGAGGAGACGGTCGAAATCCGCCTGCGTGAGGCCGTCTTCTTCGAGCATGTAGCCCATGTGATCGATGACGAAATCCGTCTGCACATCGGCAAGAAACGGAATCAGATTGCGCACAACCCAGCCCGGCGCATAGAACTGCACGTGCCAGCCGAGGCTCGCGCACAGGCGCGCCATGCGCGTGATGTACTGCTGGATCTCGACGGTCGGCAGGCCGGAACGCGCAAACAGATCAAGACGCACCGCGCGAACGCCGGACTGACGGAAGCTATCCAGCGTGGCCGCGTCCGTGTTCTCCTCGATCATCACGACACCGCGCGCAATCGAACCCGCCACGTGCAGCGCATCGATCAGGCACCGGTTGTCGGTACCGTAAAAACTCGGCTGCACGATCACGAAACGCTTCAGGTGCAGCACGCTCATCATCTGCAGATAGTGCGAGAGCTTACCGTCCGGCAGCGTGTAATGCGGATGCTCGACCTTCGGATATTTGTCTTCGGAACCGAACACGTGCATGTGCGCGTCGCAGGCAAGCGGCGGCATCGTGAACGAGGGGCGCGACAGGGTTTCATAGTCACGCATCGGCGTGGAAATCAGCGGGGTTTCTGCCATGATCTGAAAGTGGAAGTTCGAATTAAAGTTGACGTGCCTGTTCGACGCGTTCACGCAGCGCCGCCAGATAAACATCGCTGTCGATGCCGGCAAAGACAAACGGTGCGGCGCCCTCGCGGCGCAATTCATTGAGCGCCTCGCACTCGGGCATGCCGCCCACGATCACCACCTTGCCGTGACGCTGCGCCGCCGCGATCACCTTGCGGCATGCAGCTACGACCTCTGGATGCGCCGATTCACCGGTATGGCCCAGATCGGCGGAGAGATCGTTGCAACCGAGCGCGAGCACGTCGACGCCTTCGATCGCCGCGATCGCATCGGCCGCTTCGACGCCGGCGCGGCTTTCGATCAGCACCTTGAGCACGGTCGCGTCATTGAGACGGCGGTTGAGTTCGCGAGCGGGAAGTTTTTCGAAGTTGACGTAGGGCAGCGTCGCCAGTTGCGAGCGCTGGCCGAGCGGCGGAAAGCGCGTGGCGATCACCGCGTCGCGCGCCTGCTCGGCGGTTTCCACACGCGGCACGATGATGCCGAGCGCGCCGCCGTCCAGCACGCGGTTGATCGTGCCGTAGTCGCGTTCCGGCACGCGCACCCACGGCATCAGGCCGAGGTCGACCGCGCATGAGCACAGTTGCGACACGGTATCGACCGGCAACGAGCTGTGTTCCATATCGACCCAGATCGTGTCGTAGCCGGCCGCTTTGGCCCAGCGCACCGCATCCGTTGTGCGCGAAGCGCGAATTCCCAGCGCAATGATCTTGTGTCGCGCTCGCAGGCGTTCGACCAGTTCCGCACCGTTCATGCTGTCTCCGTCGTTTGAGTAAGTGGAAAACAGTATCGCCCGGGAAACAGTTTTGATTTATTCTCCAAATCAAGGTTATTGATTTACAGAGCAAATCAATGAATATCCGTCATCTGGAATTTTTCGTGGTGCTGGCGCAGGAGCTGCATTTCCGCCGCAGCGCCGAGCGGCTGGGCATTACGCAGGCGCCGCTGAGCCTCGCGATCCAGTCGCTGGAGACGGAACTGGGCGCGCGGCTCTTCCACCGCACGCGCCGCTCGGTCGCGCTGACCGAGGCGGGGTTGGCCTTGTTGGACGACGCCCGGGCGATCCTCGCGCGGATCGAACACGCGAAGGAAAGCGTCTGGGAGACCGTGAGCGGCGACGTCGGGCGTTTGCGAGTCGGCTTTACCAATGCTTCGACGCTATCGCCGTTTTTTCCCAAGCTGATTCATGCGTACCGGACGCAGCGTCCGAAGGTCAATATCACGCTGCTGGAGTTGTCGTCGTCGCGGCAGATCGAGGCGATCGAGCAGCGCGAAATCGACGTCGGTTTGTTGCGGATGCCCGAAAGCGTGCCCCCTACCGATCTGGTGTTCACGCCGTTGATGGAAGAGCCGCTCGTGCTCGCCATGCATGCGCGGCATCGGCTCGCCAAAGCCGCGTCGATCAAGGTGAAGGATCTGCGCGATGAGCCGTTCATCGCCTATCCGCGGCAAGCGGGGGTCGCGGTCCACGAAAAGATTATCGCGTTGTGTGCGAAGCGTGGCTTCGAACCTCAGGTCGTGCAGGAGGCCCAGCAGGCATCCACCCTGATCGGGCTGACCGCTACCGGGCTCGGTATTGCGCTCGTGCCCTCGACACTGCAGACCATCGCAGTGCCGGGGGTGGTGTTCAGAGCGCTGGACGAGACGGACACCATCACGACGCTGTACATCGCTCATCGTCGTGGTGACGCCAACGCGCGGGCGATGCAGTTTGTGGAGTTGGCGCTGGGGCTTCGGTAGAGTGCGCTGATACCGTCGACACTGTGCACATCATGCACAGAACTTGTGATGCACACGGCGTTGTAGCGACACCCTGCGGCCCCTAGACTTCGTTCCTTTCCAGTCATGGATCAACTGCTCGCCATGCGGGTCTTCCGCAGCATCGTGGATGCCAAAGGTTTTTCTGCTGCCGCCGAACGGCTCGGCACTTCTCACTCGACCATATCGCGCCAACTGAAGCAACTCGAAGCCACGCTCGGTGTCCAGTTGATCAACCGTAACAGGCGGCGATTTGCGCTCACCGCTGCGGGCGAGCGCTACTTCGCGGCCCACGTCGAACTGAACGGCCGCCTCACATTCGACGCGATCACCGCGCTTTACTCCGCCGCCCTGGCAGGTGCGGGCATCGCCGCGTTCACTCGGCACACCGTTCAGACCGATCTGGCTCGCGGCCACCTCGTCCACCTCCTGCCCGGTTACTCCCTCGGCACGCGACACTATTACGCCCTTTACCCGCAAACACGGCACGTAGCGCCCAAGGTGCGAGCTTTCGTCGACCATATGGCCGAGCACTATCGCGAACGCTGACAACTCGATTATCGGGGCCGATCTGTAGGACAATAGGTTCCGACCGGCTGCGGCGCTCCATCGCGCGTTGCCGGCAAAGCATCAACGCGGTCCATAAAAAACTCCGCGATGTATTGTCGGGCACGGCATATGCGTTGTGCCTTTGGCGACACGAATGCACTGAGACGACCAGAACACCAACCGACCAGGTCAGAATGGACAGCTTGCTTATAGGGCCCGCGACACGCAAACAGGCCGTTCTTGCAGGTACATGTGCGTTGCTCGTTCTGCTCATATTCGCGATTGCCGGTCAGCGTGCGCACCAGCCGTTGCCGGCAATCACGCCTTTCATGCCGATGTGTGCGCTCACGGTGTTCACCACGTCGGGAATCGCCGCGTTTCTTCTTGGCGCCCGCTTCAGCGTGACGCAACAACCCATGCTCGGCGCGCTGGGCGGCGCGTATGCGTTCACGGCGATTACCGTCGCTTTGCAACTGCTGATGTTCCCAGGCGTTTTCACGCGCACCGGCCTGTTCGGTGCAGGCCCTCAGAGTGCGGCGTGGATGTGGGTTTTCTGGCATGCAGGATTTCCGCTGCTCGTCATTCTGGCCGCGCTCATCCGCGACCGCCTCCCGAGCAAGCCGATCCGGCTGCCTCGCATCGATGTCTGGACCTGGGCGTTAATCGGCGTTCCCACTGCGCTTGCCGCAGCGCTTGGCGTATTCGCCATTCATGCGAACCTGTCCGCGCCTTTTCATACGGCTTCCGAGACGAACGCGCTTTTAGGCGGCCGCACCGGACTTGTCATCTGCGCGCTCGATGCGCTCGCGATCGCCGTGGTCCTGTTCAAAGGGCGCCTGCGGACCGTGCTCGATCTGTGGATCGCCATTGCCCTGCTCGCCTCCCTTGCGGACGCCAGTCTGAATCTGTTGAGCATGGTTCAGTTCACGCTTGGCTGGTACGTCGCGCGGGTTTTCAGCATGCTGGCGCCCGGCGTGCTGGTATGCGTGCTGGTCTGGGAAGTGACCGTGCTCTACCGCGAATTGTCCGAGGCGCACGCTTCGCTTCTGCATACGTCCACACGCGACGCCCTGACGCGCGTTTATAACCGTAGCTACTTTGACGACCAGTTTCGCAGGGAATTCGAACGTGCCGCGCGCAACGGTCAGCCGCTCTCGCTCGTCATGATCGATGTCGACAATTTCAAGGATTACAACGACGCCTTTGGTCATCTTCGCGGCGACGTTTGCCTCAGCGCAATTGCGAAAGCGCTAGCAGGGACAGCACGCCGCTCGAGCGATTTCGTCGCCCGTTACGGCGGCGAAGAGTTCGCCGTGGTGTTACCCAACACGGGATCGGAAGAAGCATCGGTCATTGCCGAGCAGGCCCGGCTCGCCATCATGCAGTTGGGCCTGACAGCGCCAATACCTGGCGGTCAGGTCACCATCAGTGCCGGGTGCGCGACGAACGAGCAGAGCACACTGAGCACGCTGAACACACCCAACGCACTCGTTCAGGCGGCGGACGCGGCGCTCTACGACGCGAAACGTGCAGGACGCAATCGGGTCCAGTCCGTCACGCCCAGACAATAAAGCTGGATGCCTTTCAGGCAGCAGAGTCCTGAAACCCCGCAAGCTCCCCACTACGGTAGCAAGGGAAAACCGCAGCGCCAGGCCCACCCCACCCGTGGCAAAATCACCCGCACCGCGGCATTGGTCCGGGAGACCTGCAATGGGCAACAAGACGCACGGCAAACGCAACGCTAACGCGGCAGGCCAGTCGGAGGCCGCACCGGATATTCCCGGACAGGTTGTTCTTGTCTTTCAGGGAGGCGGCGCCCTCGGCGCGTACCAGGCCGGTGTCTATCAGGCGATGCATGACCGCAAGGTCAAACCCGACTGGGTGATCGGCACGTCGATCGGTGCGATAAACGGCGCGATCATCGCGGGCAATCTGCCCGAGAACCGTATTGAGCGATTAACCCAGTTCTGGAACGGCGTGGCGCGCCGTGGCGTCGATGCGGCAAGCTGGCTGTTGCCAGGGCTCGCCAACTGGTCACGTGATCTCGCGATCGTCACGCAAGGCGTGCCGTCGTTCTTCACCCCGCAACCCGGCTCATGGGCGAATATTCAGGCGCGCGTTGGGCCGGAGCGGGCTGCGTTCTATTCGACCGAGCCACTGCGTGAAACCCTGTCTTCGCTGATCGACTTCGACTACCTGAATCGCAAGGCGACGCGGCTGACGGTCGGCACGGTCAATGTCTGCAGCGGACGTATGCGGTACTTCACTAATCGCGATGCACCGGTGGACGTCGAGCACGTGATGGCATCCGCCGCTTTTCCACCTGGCTTCCCTTCGGTGCGACTGGAAGGCGAATCGTACTGGGACGGCGGCATCTACTCGAACACGCCGCTTGAAGCCGTGCTCGACGATCGGCCACGCTGCAGCTCGGTGATTTTTTCGGTGCAGTTGTGGCCGTCAAGTGGTCCGGAGCCCGAATCCATTCTGCAGGTCATGAGTAGGCAGCGCGATATTCAGTATTCGAGTCGCGCGGAAAGCCATCTCGATCGACAGAAGCAGATTCACCGGCTGCGGCATGTGATTCGCGAACTCAGTCAGCATGTGCCTGAAGAGAAACGCGATACGCCGGAGGTTCAGGCGCTCCTCGGCTGGGGCTGCGGCACGACGATGCAAGTATTGGAACTCGACGCGCCGGCATTCGACAACGACGATTTGAACAGGGATATCGATTTTTCGTCGAGTGGCATCGAGCGACGCTGGGCCGTGGGCTATGAAGACACGATCCGCTTGCTGGAGCGAGCACCCTGGCGCGAAACACTGGACCCTATGGAGGGGATCTCGGTGTTTCGGATGGGCTCCGTGGACGCGGCCAAAGATAACTAAAGAAGCACGACAAACCGAGCCTGCAGTCGGACTGGAGCGGTATCAAAGCCGCAGCAATTCGTCTTTCATCCACTCGTGGACGGCTCGCCCCAGTTCCTGCTGTGACAGGTCCCGAGGAGAGAATGCCGGGCCGACCACCACACGAATTTGTCCACGGCCGCTGGGCCAGCCTTTCGCCGGCCAGACTTTGCCCGCGTTGAGCACCACCGGAACAGCAGGCACACCAGTCGCGCAAGCCAATCGCACGCCGCCCGATGTCATTCTCAACGGGGCATCGTGTGGCACCCGGGTCCCCTCCGGGAAAATGACGATGACATCCCCCTTCGTCAGCCTCTCAGCACTTTCCTGCGTCACCGCCTGATGAGCCTGCCGAGCGGAGCCGCGGTTCAGGCTGACCATGTCAAGGCCACGCAGCACCCAGCCAAAAAAAGGAATACGAAGAAGCTCTTCCTTGAAAACAAAACTGATGCGCCGTGGAAAGAGCGCAAGAAATGCGAGCGTCTCCCAGGTCGATTCGTGACGGCACAGCAGTATCGCCGGCCCTTCAGGAAGATGTTCAAGCCCTTCTATCGAACATGAAACGCCCGGCAGCCAGCGCATCACCGCCACCAGTGCACGACACCATTGTTTTGCCAACCAGTATCGTCCACCCCTGCCGACGAAGGGGAACAGGAGCAGTATGGCCATTGAATAAAGTGTCCCGCTACCGAGAACGTAGACGATGAAGAGCCATTTAGTGAAAGTCGAACGCATCGGGGCCTGATTCAGATTGGTTTGCGGTGGAACATTCACCGTTGACAGGTGAGACCATGCCGCGAGCGATGCGTTCGTATGCCACCCGCCTCCAAAGGACAGTGGAGTGGTTCGGGACCGGGTTTCTGGAGACGAAAGCGGACGCGTTGGCAGAACCGGCTCGCGATGCCGCAAAGGCAGGATGAGATGCTCACAAGCCTACGCTGGCGCAAATATCACGGCTCCAACGTCTGCGATATGAGTGAAGCTTCGAACGAACCGGTACGTCTGGTCGCCGACCGTTATCCGGTTCAGGCCGGCGTGAGTCAGTTCGAGAATCTCATTGGCCACGCCTGCTGCGATCGTTCCGTGACCGGTCAACGGGTTGTCCTCGTCCGCCGGGTCGCCGATGTAGACCGCAAAAACGTCTGTACCTTGCCGCATCATGACGACGCACTCGCCCTCATCCAGCGAGAGTTCGAGATATCCGACCAGCGTCAGCAACGACCCGGGCGTTTGTCCCTGCGGGTCGTAAGCCAAACCAGAATCAGCAGGCATCTTGCCGTCCCCCATCAATTGCATCGGTCCAGAAAAGTAAGCTCGCCCCGGCGGGACGATGACTCCACTATAGACGTCTATGTTTGAATGCGGGACAAATTGGAATGCTCTGGTTAGGAGCGCAACACCCCTTTCAGGCGTCCCAGCTCGGCTGGTCTCGTGTATGACCGATACAGTTCGCCAACTGTGCCGAATGCTAGGGCCGGTTTGAGCGTCGCGCCGGGAAGCGCGTCTGCAATCCAGTCAAAAGCATTCATTTCACGTTGAGCCGCATGGACTGCGGCAGTGAGCACAGTGAGGGCCCGCTCTGCGGAGTGCCCGCCAAGGTCGACGAAGCAGCTCTCAAACGGATGCTTTGTTGCATTCTCGACGTACAACGTTGATTTTCGAACGGTCAAATCAATCTCCTTCGAGGATTGCCCGTCTTGTATATCAACTGAATGTGACAATACATCACACCGCCCCGCCAAAACTACGACTGGGCAAGTACGACCGCGCGACGCCCGGCCTACGCCGGGTTTACAGCCGCGCGGCTTGCTGATTTTCTACCGTGAGTTCTGAAAGTAATTCAAACCAAGCGCAGCTTTCACCTCTGATACCGTCGCATCCGCCACTTCCCGAGCGCGCATGGTTCCGCGACGCAGAACGTTAAGCACTTCCGCGCGGTCGGTCGCCAACTCCTGGCGGCGTTCCCGAATCGGTGCAAGCATCGCCTGCAGCCGATCATTGAGTGCGCGCTTGACCACACTGTCCCCCAGACCACCACGGCGATAGTGTGCTTTGAGTTCGTCGACCATCGGTACGTCCGGCTCGAACGCATCCAGAAACGCGAACACAACGTTGCCTTCAACCTGGCCTGGGTCGCTGACGCGCAGGTGGTTAGGGTCGGTGTACATGTTGTTCACGGCCTTGGTGATTTCGTCCGGGCTCGCGCCGAGCGTAATAGCGTTACCCAGTGACTTGCTCATCTTGGTCTTTCCATCGAGGCCCGGCAGCCGCGCGACGTGCGAGAGCACCGCTTCGCATTCGACCAGCACCTGCCTGTCGACGGTGCTGTTGAAACGGCGCACCAGTTCGTTGGTTTGTTCGATCATCGGCAACTGGTCGTCACCGACAGGCACGCGCGTCGCCTTGAACGCAGTGATGTCGGCGGCCTGACTGACCGGATACGTCAGGAAACCGGCGGGGATATCCCGCTCGAACCCGCGGAGTACGATTTCCGCCTTGATGGTCGGGTTGCGTTCGAGGCGTGCAACCGTCACGAGATTGAGCAGATACTGCGTCAATTCCGCGAGCTCCGGCACCTGCGATTGGATAAAGATCGTTGATTTGGCAGGGTCGATACCGACAGCCAGATAGTCCAGCGCGACTTCGATAACGTTGTCGGTCACCTTCTGGTGACGGCCGACGTTGTCCGTCATCGCCTGCGCATCGGCGAGCAGCAAAAACTGCTGCGCTTCGTTTTGAAGCTGCACGCGGGTGCGCAGCGAGCCGATGTAGTGGCCGAGGTGCAAGGGACCGGTTGTCCGGTCGCCAGTGAGGATAACGGGTTGTTTCGCCTGTGACATGGTGAACTCAGTATTTGGGGACACCACCAGTCATGCGCGCAAAAACAAAATGCCGCCAGGACTGGCGGCATCACGTTGTAGATGTACGTGTGAAAACGGGCCGCCTGGGTCAGGCGTGCCACCAACAATACAGCTTCAGCGAGATCGGATTCGTTTCCATGAAGTGAGTATAACGCAGCACGCTGCTTCTAGAACGGCCCACGGCTAGCCAGGCGGGCGTACTCGTCCTTTAGCGTCTGAATTCGCGACCGATATGCCCCAAGCAGGCAAGCCTGGTTCGCACCGCATTTCTTCCTCGCGCTCAACCAGGACTGTTGCTCGTCCCCCATGTCACCGCGCGTACCCATGGCAACAAGACCCGTCAGCATCTGGTAGCGCACTGACATCTCGACGTCCAATTCGCTCAATTGCCGGGATGCGCATATCGCTTGTTCGTCCGGCAGACGCGCGCGATTGCAGTCGAAGCTCGCCGCTGAAGCGGGTACTGAGCCGGCTGTGATCGCTATCAACAGCGCCAGGCGCAGATGATGGCCAAAACTGTGATCTCGTTGTTTATCCATCGTCGTTCGTGACATGACTGAACCCATTGCGCAGCCCAATTGGTTGACCTCAAAGTCGCGAGCCAATTCCGGCCTTTCAGCCTTCTCCCGCAGCACGTGTGAAGGTAACCCAATTTGCGCAGTTGCCACAGAGCGGTAACGATGGACACGGGCCACGAAAAACCTGTATATTTATACAGTACTGCGCGGCGCAATTTCACGGCAACGAACTGGCACTTTTATTGTCCCGGCTGCGATGGTGGCTGCGTCGGGCAAGGGGTGAGTTGCAAAGAGTGGCTGCAACGGAAAGCAGGCAAGGAGAAAGCGTGAAACGTATTGGATTGGCCATACTGATGGCGACGCTCACGCCGGCCGTATACGCGGCTGGCTACACGGAAGTCTGGAATCCGCCTGAGGCCCGTGCAACCGCTCCCCATAGGGTCGGCGCTGCACGCAAGCTCGCGGTTCATCGACCCGTCGTTGCTCACCCGATGAACGTGCATGCGCGGCGCTCGCCGACATCCGCGCCCAGGCTGCTGGCGAAGCAAAGCCACGTGCAGAAAACCGCGCCGACAGACGAACCCGATATGTCGGCAATTCCGCGCCAGTTCACGCCCGAGGGAAATGTGCTTCGGGTTGATTCTCGTGGCATGTCGGCTGAGGTCACGCGCTGATGGAATTGGAGAGCTACCACGGCTATAGCGTGTGGGGGCACGCCATCCTGCAGCAGGAAGGCATTCTCCAGCCGGAACGGTACGCAGCAAGCGGCACGATTACTCGAAACAACAAGCTCGTTGAAGCATCCGGCGTCCTTGGCTATTTCGATACCGAAGAGCAAGCCCAGCACGCCGGACTTGACTGGGCCCGCGCGTGGGTCGACAGCCACGGTTAGAGGTACGGCGTGGCGATCCCCCTCACGTCGAGACGGACCGCCCTTTCCTGGAAGTTAGAACAGGTACATGCCGGCCACAAAAATAACGCCCGAGAACAGAAGCGCCGTGACGCAGTAGCCCATGATGTCGCGCACGCCTAAGCCTGCAATGGCAAGCGCCGGAAGCGCCCAGAATGGTTGCGCCATGTTTGTCCAGGCCTCACCGTAAGCAATCGCCATCGCGGATTTGCCGAGGTCCGCGCCGAGCGCTTGCGCGGCCGGCATAACAAATGGGCCCTGCACGACCCAATGACCACCACCGGATGGCACGGCAAAGTTGATCAGCGCCGAGCTGAGGAACGCGAGCAACGGGAATGTGTGGACGTTGGCGATATCGACAAACCACTTCGTGATGACGCCCGCCAGGCCCGAGTGGTCCATCAGCGCCTGGATACCGGCATAAAACGGAAACTGAATCATGATGCCGGACGCGCCCTTCGCTGCCGCCGCTACCGCGCGTGCGTACGCCATGGGGGTCTTGTGAAGAACGATGCCCGCTGCGAGGAACACCAGGTTGACGGTGTCGATATCCAGTGCGAACCCTTTGTTGATGAACCGGATGACGAGGAAGACGGCGCAGAGTGCTGCCACGAGGATGGCCAGTACACGGCTTTCTTCCATTCGCTCAGCGAACGTCGCGTCGGGCGCAAGCTTGCGCTCCACACTCGGCGGATCCTGCAATAGAGCCGGGTCTACCGTAACCACGTCTTCAGGTTTCGGCATCATGAGTCTTGCCAGAATGGGCAAAAGAATAATGAGGCCGATGGTGATGAACGCGTTGTAGCCCGTAAAAATGGTGTGCGAAACCGGAATCAGACCGACGGTCTTCTCCATCGGATTGCCCTTGGTGGCAGCGACGAGCGGCACAGAGCCAGACAAGCCACCGTGCCAGGTCAGGAAACCCATGTAAGCACTCGCCACGAGCAGCCGATAGTCGGTTCCCTTGACGCGTCGGGCGACCTCTCGTGCAAGCATCGCGCCCAGAACGAGACCGAATCCCCAATTGATGGCGCACGCGACGGCGCCCACAAACGCCACCAACATCACGCCTTGACCTGGCGTGCGAGCAGAGCTCGCTAGCGCGACAAGCACTCGCTTGACGGGCGCCGAGCTAGCCAGCGCATGTCCCGTTACTAGAATCATCGCCATCTGCATCGAAAATGCGAGCAGGTTCCAGAATCCGGAGCCCCACAGCATCACGAGGTCGGCGGGCGCTTTCGGCGTCAAACCAAGCGCGAGTGCGAAGGTGACGCCGGTGAGCAAAATGGCAAAAATCAGGGGATCGGGCAACACCCGATGCACCACCTGAGTGAAAAAAGCGGAAATACGCTGAATCAATTGTCTACTCCTCGTCACCTTTATAGATGCGGCCAACTGTCCTTGTTATGGGCGGTAAACCGTATGGACCTTATGTCGCGCGCCGATTTTTGCACACAACGAAAAATCCTGCGTCGAGGAACGCAATTGCTTTTGCAGTCGTTGAGAAGGCGGGCGCGAAGCGCGTTGTAATTAAACCGATAAGACGTGTTCTGAGCCCTCCGGTGCACTGGTAGGCAACTCGACTTGCACTACCGTGCAATCTTCCGGCGCGCCCCTGCGATATCGTTGAATCACCCACAAACCACGCCGAACTCGAATTCGGTTTGGCGAAATCTGGAGACGACGATGGACATCAAACCGAAGGTTCGCGAAGAAGCGGTTCAAATCGATGAGATTCCGTGGAAGCCCTTCCCGGACGCTCTCTCGCAAGGAGGAATCCGCTGGAAGATGCTTCACGCCTCCCCCGAAATGGGCGCATGGACCGCGATTTTTGATTGCCCCGCGGGCTCGTCCTTCAACGCGCATTTTCATGTCGGGCCGGGCGAATATTTGCTGACGAAGGGCCGCATGGACGTCCGCGGTGGTAGCGAGCACGGCGGCGACACGGTCGTCGCGCCGGCGTACGGTTACGAGTCCGCAAATGCGCGTCATGACAAAACCGCGTTCCCGGTCGACAGCGAGTTCTACATGACGTTCCTGGGGCCGCTATCCTTCATCAAGGAAGATGGCACGCCGATCGTGGTGGTGACCTGGGACGAGGCGCAGCGTGCATACGCGGGCTGAAGGCACTGCTGTCTACTTCATGTATCGGCAACGGCCATCGTTACCGAACCATCCCGTTGCTCCTCTCGTGGATACTCGACATGTCAAATCTCTCTGAACAGGCAGAAACAGCAACCAGACAGGTGCTGGACCATCATCTCAGCGCATTCGCTCATGGCGTTGAGGAGATTCTCAAGGATTACGACGACAGCTCCGCCGTCATTACGCCGGACAGGACCTTCCGTGGCCGCGATGAGATCTCGGGCTTTTTCAAGGCATTTGTTGACGGTGCAGACCCGGCGTTCTGGCCGGCGTTCAAGATTACAAGCATGAGCACAATCGGCAACGTGGCGTACCTCGCCTGGGAGGCAAAGCCGTGGGTCACACTCGCAACGGACACTCTTTACGTTAGAGAAGGGAAAATTGCAGTTCAGACGTTCACGTCTTTTTCGGCCTGACTCGCGTCGCGCATTACGCAACAAGGGAGTAAAAATTGGCCAAAATCATTCACGCCATGGTGCGGGTTCACGACCTTGAGCGTTCGCTGCAGTTCTACAAGGACGCGCTCGGGCTGTCGACAAGTCATCGCCTTGATTTCCCCGACTTCTCGCTGGTCTATCTTCGCAACGAAGAGAATGACTTTGAGATTGAGCTGACGTGGAACAAAGGCCGCGAGCCGGCATATACGCATGGCGACGGCTATGGGCACATCGCTGTAGCCGTTCCAGAGCTTGAAAATGAGCATGAGCGCATGACGCAACTCGGCATCCATCCCACGCCCGTGAAGGAATTTAAGCGCGGCGAAGAGATGCTCGCCCGGTTCTTCTTCATTCAGGACCCCGATGGCTACAAAATCGAAGTTCTCGAGCGTTCGGGGCATTACGTATAGGTACACGCATGCAGGCAACAACAAGCACGTGGACTCAGCGAAAAGGCTAGCTCCGGTCCGCGTTTGTCATGTCAACTCGTCCAACGGACCGACACCCGTAGTCCTGCGCACATCACCCGGTGAGGCGCCGTACTTCTCCTTGAACGCCCGGCAGAAATGGCTGGTTGAATTGAACCCCCAGCGGAACGCTATCTCCGAGATGCGTTGCCGGTTGTAGGCCGGGTCCGTCAACGCCTGCTTGCAGGCGTGCAGTCGTCTGTCCAGTACCCATCCGGAAACGGTCATGTCGCTGCGCTGAAACAGCATGTGCAGGTAACGCAGCGAAATGTGATTTGCCTCGGCAATCCGGGTCGGGTTCAGGTCGTCTTCGTGCAGATGTTGCAGGATAAAGTCCTGCACACGTCTGAGCATTGCGGCGCTGGCGTCGAACGTTGCGGACGGTTGCTGACCGGTTAGCGCAATACCCAGCAGTTCGAGTGTGGACCTGCTGACGGAACCCTGAACGCTTTCGTCGAGTGTTGCGATTTCATTTGAAAGGGCGAGCAGGTGCACAGCTAGCAACGAACCGACGCCTGTGCGGCTTTCGATTTTGCCTCCTGTCGGCGGCTGTTTGCGTTCCGGTAGCCGTTCTCGCATAACCGACCATGGAATCATCAGCGTCACCTTATGCAGGCGCTCGAGAACTTCGAACTCGATGGACTGATCGGTTGTCCAGACGACTACATCGCCGGACGCGACCTCCACGCCTGAATCGCCAATCCTGAACCGTTCGCGCCCGCCCGTCGTGAGTTGCACTCCGACATACAGTTCATCATCGTGGCGAACCTGCCCGCGCGTGCGTTGCCCCTTGCAGGGATCGCATACCGTCTCGACAATCCCGGCTCCCGCGAAATCATGATGTTTGACGTGGGCGTAGAAGGTAGCAGGCAGACGGTGAGGGACTTGCCACTCTCTGTAGCTGGTACTGAGCACCGACTGCCAGGCATCTGTGCGGTCACCAGCTGGGACGTCGTTGCTTGACCACTCGGTAGATTGATTTCGCACGTCGTCGCTCCTTTCGCTCGGTCTCACGATGCGCTCGATGACGCGTCCAATTATCCTCCCTTCCGGTTGAATACGTGGAACAGCGCCGACGTTTCGAGCAAGTGAACCTCCGCTCAGGAACTCTGGTCACACCAAACTAATCTCTTAATCCGATTCTGCCAACGTGCGATCTGCGCCTAGCTGCTGCCGTGCCTTTGCCCAATATTCCTGGGAACGCCCTTCGGGACTTCCCTCTTTCTCCCACAGATAAAACGCGAGCGTACGAACTTGCTCTTCGGTAACAGGCATATCCATTTCAATCTCCACAAAAAATTCTTCGATTGACTAGAGCGTTGACGCCCCGGTCAATCAACAAGCAAGTCTGAAAACAGGACGCAATACAGCGCCCGTCTCTCGAGTGTCAGGACCGTCCATTCGCACTCGGCCCAAGGCACCGACTAACCTCTATGCTGGTAACGGCTGCTTGCTGCGATGCGCGCCACGACCGGCACCAAACGCGGGTTGAACAAGGGAATGGACCCAGCACGACCTTCAGCGCGAGCAACTATTGCATCAATAGTGACTCGTGCAACCGCGCGTTGTGCACGCTTTGCGAACTGCTTCAGACGGCGATCGCTGACCGGATGCCGCGCCCATATCAGCGCCGCGAACCAACCGATCACGGTCCATCCGAGCAGGATGTTCACCATGGTCACCGCAAAGGCGTCTTCGCGGTCTCTCGCGTCTGCAATCATTGCCGGCACCAGATACAGCATCAGCGCACCCAGGAACACCGCGCCTTCGATAAGCTTCATCATTTCTTCACCTCGCTACAGTTTCGATAGGAGTTTAGATCTGGCCTATCTTTTTTCTAGACCGATAGCGTGAAATCACAATTGCAAAATGCCAGACAATGCCGCCCGCTCCCGCGCTTCGCTGGTTCGCGGGAATCCCTATGCTGAAGGAGGTTTGCGACGCGTAAGCTGCAGCGCTCCCCTGCGCGCCAATAACGGCGGAAGCGTATGCTGCTGTAAATCATCAGGAGACGACCATGAGCCTTGCTGGCAAGACACTATTCATGTCCGGTGGCAGTCGCGGCATCGGACTCGCGATTGCACTCAGAGCCGCACGCGACGGCGCGAACATCGTGATTTGCGCCAAGACCGCGGAGCCAGACCCGCGTCTCGAGGGCACGATTCACACGGCGGCTGCAGCCGTTGAAGCTGCCGGCGGCAAGGCGCTCCCGCTGGTTGTGGATATTCGCGACGAAGAACGCGTGAAAGCGGCAGTCGCCGAGGCCGTTGCTCTGTTCGGCGGCATCGATATCCTCGTGAACAATGCCAGCGCCATTCGACTGACAGGCACGCTAGATACACCCGTCAAACGGTACGACCTGATGCATGGGGTCAATGGCAGAGGCACGTTCGTATGCGCGCAAGCGTGCCTGCCGCACCTTCTCAATGCGTCGAACCCGCACATCCTCACGCTGTCCCCTCCGTTGGTCCAGGACGCAAAATGGTTTAGCGATTTTCCGGCATACACCATTGCGAAATACACGATGAGCCTGTTCACACTCGCGCTTGCCGGAGAGTTCAGAGACCGGGGTGTCGCCGTCAATTCGCTATGGCCTCGAACAGCGATAGCGACAGCTGCTGTGCAAAATGAAATCGGTGGCAAGGACATGATTGCAGCGTGTCGCACGCCTGAGATCGTCGCCGACGCGGCCCATTACATCCTGACGCGCCCGGCCAAAGAGTGCACAGGAAACTTTTTCCTCGACGACGAAGTTCTGCTGGCCGCCGGTGTGCGCGACTTTGCACAGTACGACGTGCAGGCTGGGGCCGCATTGCAAGCGGATTTCTTTGTGGAGGCGTTGCCGGGCATGTTGCCGGCCGACAATATGACGAAGCGCGCATCCCGCAACCCAGCCCGCTAAAAGGCCAAGGTGTGCGGATACAAATGCAGTCACACACGCGCTGGAATTGTTAACTTCACTTGTACGTAGCAATTCCAGTCCCTGTTGAATCTGGAGGAACCGTGAGTCGAACTGAGACCGCTTTGATTGTGGGTGCAGGAAAAGGATTGAGTGCTTCGCTCGCACGACTGTTCGCGGCGGAGGGCATGCAGGTTGCGCTCGCTGCCCGTGATACCAGCAAGCTGACGGAGCTCGTCGATGAGACGGGCGCTCTGCCCGTACGTTGCGACGCCAGTCAACCGGAGGATGTCACCGCACTTTTTGACCGCGTAGAGGACGCATTCGGCGCGCCCGATCTCGTTGTGTACAACGCGAGTGGCCGCTACCGCGCGGCAGTCGAAGACATCGAATCAGAGAAGCTTGAGGATGCGTTGAAAGTGACCGCCGTCGGTGGCTTTCTTGTAGCCCAGGCCGCAGCCGTTCGAATGCTGGCGCGCGGCAGCGGCACCATCCTTCTGACTGGCGCTACTGCGAGTGTGAAGGGGCTACCGGGTTCGACGCCATTTGCGATGGGCAAATTCGCGTTGCGAGGGATGGCCCAATGTATGGCGCGAGAACTCGCTCCAAAAAATATTCATGTCGCGCATTTCGTCATCGACGGTGGCATCGCGAGCAGCCGTCCCGAGGCGGCCGTTGCCAGCAATGAAGACAAATGGTTGGACCCCGACGCCATCGCCAAGGAATACCTCCATATCCATCGCCAGCATCGTAGTGCGTGGACGTGGGAGGTTGAGTTGCGACCTTGGGTAGAGAAGTTCTAGCGCGTCTTGTCTTTCGAACGCAGTTAGGTAGCTCGTCATGTTCTGGCATGCTGTCGTTCATACAGAGGCAGCCCCGGAGGCTCCCAGGTCTGCTCGCGCCTCGGTTGATTCGGCGATGAAGATGCGGTCCGCCGCATCTCCATCGCTCGACGTCAGCGCTCGACTGACTGTCGGACTGTCTCAAGCCCGAACTGTTTGCCATCAGTAGCGGCACGCTCAGCGGATAAGAAAATTGAAGTCTTTAGAGTGGACGCGCACGGCCTCGGCTGAAAAGTCGCAAGACAGCGAGCAGGATGACCGCGCCAATCAGCGCCGTAATCAGTGAGCCGATTATGCCGCTTCCCAGGTGCAAACCCATCGCCCCGCCAAGCCAACCACCTATGAAAGCTCCGACAATTCCCACGATGATATCAACCACAATGCCAAAGCCGCCGCCGTCGACGATACGACCCGCGAGAGCGCCAGCGATGCCTCCGATAATCAGCCAGAAAATAATTCCATGCGAGACTGGGTCCATATTTCTTCTCCTATAGAGCTGAATCCGCGTTAGCGGCGAGCAAGCATGCCGATGATAAGTCCGCCTATGAGTGCCATCGTGACCGCTTTCCACGGAGCCTCATGAACGTAATCGTCGGTTGATTCAGAGACGACACGGTACTTCTTCTTGACTACCTCCTGTGCACCAGCAATCTTGTCCTTCACGTCGGACAGCGTCCGGCCACCGGTTGCTCGGTCTCCGTTGCCGCCGCTGGACTTCGCTGTAGAGTCGTTGTCCTGTTGAGATGACCCGGTGGAACTGGCCGGCTCGGACGCAACGGGCGGGGCCCCGGCCGCCGCGGCGGTGAGTTGATGCGACTCAGTCATTTGAACCTCCATATTTCGTTTGAATGGCCCGAGGGTTGCGCAAGTGGCGTGCCACACGAAAGCGCGTTGAACGAGCGTTGAACGCGAGCGGAGGTCGTCATCAACTGCCGCCCGAACCAGGATTAGTGGCCGACGCCGGCGTGGCAGCGCTGGACTTCTTGTGCATCTTCTTGTGCGAAGTAGTACCAGCGGGTGCCATGCTATTCGCCCCAGACGCGCCCGATACCGTGCCGGTTGAACCATCCGCGCTCGGTTTGCTCATTCCCGTGCCGCCTTGACCGCCGGCCGCCCCTCCGCCACCCGCCCCCTGTGCGTAAACGGAACCTGATACACCGAAAATCAACGCTGAAATCAAAACTCCTCTCGTCGCGACTCGCATAACAATCTCCTTGAGCGAAGCGGCCGTTAGCACCGGAAGGTGTCAGCCCGCGTCCTGCTTTGCGCAAGTGCCGTGCCGTGGGTCAGTAAAGCCACCTCGGCAACGACGGGATAACGAGCGCCCTATCGAGCCGCCGCCGGGCCAGGCCGCAGAACCGCCAGACAGCACCATGGCACGCTCATTCGCGAACGGACTAGCTGCAGGGCAGCCGCAATGGATTGATTCTGGCTTCACAAGTGGGCCGTAGCCAGGTTGGCAGGCATAGGCGTTGCGCAAAAACGGAATACCTCTGGGTTCGCGATATGTCTACCATCCTGCTCGTCGATGACGACGTAGATTCGCTGTGGCTGCTCCAGATTATCCTGGTGGGACGCGGTTACCACGTGCTCCTCGCGGAAGGTGGGGAGGCAGCTCTCGCCAAAGCTGCGCAGTGCCTTCCCGACTTGATTGTCACTGACTGCGACATGCCAGGCATGGATGGAATTGCCTTATGCGAACGACTGAAGTTTTATCCCGCGCTTGCCCAGATTCCTGTGGTGATGGCTTCCGGGCGGATGCCGCCGGAAGAGAAATCCACGCTTTGGAATGTTTTTCTTTCAAAGCCCGTCGACCTGAGTGCCTTGGAGCTCGCCATTAACTCACTGTTGGCGAAGCGTTTGTCTGGTCCCCAAACCCGCGTCAATGTGCCCGCTCCTGCAGGCTCCCGATGGCAACCAATACCCTCCAGACTTTGCCTGTAGTTGCCCGCGCTCGAAGCTTCGACTGGGAACACCGCTTGCGCGCCATTGAAGTACCTTTTTTGAAGGAGGTGAATCATGGGCTCAATTAACCCGCAAGGCGACACCCAACGCGGAGCTGACATCGTCGGCGGTGGCATGGGAGAAGGACCAGGGCCGGACATCATGGCCGCAGCAACGCTCGATGGGAACAAGGTCATGTCATCTGATGGCGAACACGTGGGAAAAATTTCAGACATCATGCTTGACGTCAGGAACGGACGCATTGCCTATGCGGTTCTTTCTGAGGGAGGTTTCCTTGGAATGGGTTCCACCCTGCATGCCATCCCGTGGAGCGCACTGACTCTTGATACGGAAGAGAAATGCTTCGTCGTCGACATTGCTGCGCAGCGCCTCAAGGAGGACCCTGGATTTGACAAGGACCACTGGCCGATGATGGCGGATGCGAAGTGGGGAGAGTCGACATATCGCTACTACAACCAGCAGCCGTACTGGTCAGCGACCCGCGAGGCGGTGGAAAGTGACCCTGCTTTCCGGCCGAGCGAGCACTGAAACCCAAACGGTACCGCTGTAGCGCCTATGCCGCCGCGACCCATTGCGGTGGCATAGGCATCAAATCATTCCCAACGCAACCGGAGATACACATGGCCACCAGCCCGAAGGAACAGAACCCCGCGAGTGAAAAGTCTGAGGAGGATGTCGATAAGACTATTGAAGACACCTTCCCTGCCAGCGACCCTCCAGCGACGGGTGGAACCACCCGGATTGAGTCGGAGGACGGCGAAGAAGTTGACGAGGACGAGCCGGAATAATAGCAATCGACTTCATCACGAGACGCTCCCTCAAATGACGTTTCCATTAAAAGGGCGCAAAGAGCGTACTGGAAATAAAAGCGAAAGCCAGTGCCTTCGCGATGTCAAATGGGAGCTCCATCACCAGTGCGCCGAGCACGGCAATACTGCAGTTCATTTTTGAATCCAGGCGCAGGTATTCCCCGTATATGCAGTCAAGGCCGCGCAATTACGCATGGCAATCCGACGAACGGAGCATTCGCAGCGCTGTCATTTTCCGCGTCGAACCGCGACTGAATCACATACCTCACCTCTGGACTCAGCAAATAGCTGTTCTGTTCAGACTCGGGTAGCTGCTTGCGCGTCGCCGCTACGCAACCAGTCAGCCTTGAGCGGTCTATGAGCCTTCGGCGCTGCAAACGCATGCCGATATCACCGGAGAAATACCATGGAAAAGTTGACGATGAACGCGCTGTTCGCGCGTCTAGCTGTTGCGTCGCTTTGCGCGTGCGCTGCAACGTTTGCGCAAGCCGGCGGGAATGGCAACGGCGGCAACGGCAGCGGCGGCGCGCACGGTGCCGCGACGGCAGGGATGACGTATCACAGCGAGCCCGTATCGAGCCCGTGGAACCGGGTTCCCGGCGACATGAGCAAGACCGCGGCCGCCACGAGCGACATGGGCATGTCCGCTATGCACTCTGAAGACAACCGCATGCCAACAAAGACTGTTCAATAAGACCGTTCAGGATTGCCGGCGGCGCATCTGCCTTCTGTTCATGCGCCGCCCGCTTTGCCTGCGGTTTAATAGCGGTGATAGTAGCCGCCTGCTGGCACCACAATGCAGCCGCCCAGCGCGCTACCAAGACATACGGCCATCAGCATCAGCACAAAAACTCTTTTCATACACGCCTCACTAGTCAGTTGTGAGCGCACTATATTGAGCCGGCAGATTACCGGTGTTTTTGTGTGTAACGAGACGTGTAGATTGAAACATCTCCCTGCGTTCGCATGATTTCCCGCAGCCCAGTCGTCACGAAATATTCGGTTTCAGAACTCACAACTGCGCGGTCAGCATCGTGGTCGTCCAAAACGTTAAGCAGTTGAACGGCTAGAAGCCGTCCCTTCAACTGAATCGGAGACGACCATGCACAACGCTGCCTACAAAATCGCCGCTGCGGCGGCACTCGCCCTGTCATTCGTGGGCACCGCGTCGGCGCAAACGAACTGGGATGCATCGCACCCACGCCGTGCCGAGGTCAATGATCGCCTCGCGAATCAGGACCGTCGCATTCACCAGGAAGTACGAGAGGGTGAGATGTCCCACGCCGAGGAGGCGAGACTGCATCGCGATGACCATCAGATTCGCCAGGAAGAGCGCGACATGGCGAGCCAGAACGGTAGCCACATTACCAGGCGCGAAGACTACGCGTTGAACCAGCAGGAAAACCACGTGAGCCGGCAAATCGGACAATAACGCCTATCGCTAACGCCAGCGACGGCCCAATGTCAGGTCGGCGCTGGCGTCGGTGATCTGCGTTCTATCTAACCTTGGTGGCCTTCAGACTTGCTGGAGGGAGACATGAAGAGCACGAATGGGCAATCCCTGCGTTGTCAGGTCGAGAAATGGCTCGCGCCGACGCCCGCAACGCCAGTTCGTGTGACCGCTTTCAGCCGCACCAGATTGGGTGGCCGACGATACGTGTGCGTCGAAAGCGCGTCGCAATCGGGAACGCACATGCTGTTCTTCTTCAAGCATGATGACGGCAGTTGGTACGTGTTCCCGCAGACTGCCAACAAGCGGAAGTTGGCCGCGGAGCAACCCGTTTTCTCGCATTCGCTTCGAGCAGACGCGGCAGCATGACGTACCACCGCCAGCCAGTATCGAACCCGCACAATTTCAAAGGCCAGAGCC
The DNA here is from genome assembly GCF_900116445.1 of Paraburkholderia aspalathi. Classification (GTDB taxonomy): domain Bacteria; phylum Pseudomonadota; class Gammaproteobacteria; order Burkholderiales; family Burkholderiaceae; genus Paraburkholderia; species Paraburkholderia aspalathi. Next base: position 34,023 of record NZ_FPBH01000001.1, on the reverse strand, counting down.
GCTGCACGGGAACCGTCGGCACGACAGGTGGTCTTCGTATGCACGCGGAACGCCTGCTCAGTAAAAGACACCTGCCTCAACCTGCTCGCGCTAACGGCGAAGCTCCCGATTCTGCCACCACCCAGGCGCCATCATCATCGGCCGCCTCCGCACCGCCGGCCGCCCCCTCCGCATCGCTACTGAAGAACTGTATTTGTTGCACACAAAGGGGCGTTTTAGGAATGCCGCAGATTTTGTTGTGCACCCATGGACGAAAAAAAAGGCGTCACGTTTCCGTGACGCCTTAAAAAGTTCTAGCCATTCCGAGGGCCGTGCTAGAACCTGAGAGACGGTATTCGAAAGTTGGACGGGCGCGCGATGTTGAACGCCGGGGTCGAGACAGACACTGCGTGGACTGCTACGGGAGACTGTTAGAGGTACTCGACCAGACACTCCGCGGACCACGGTTGGTTCAGAATTTCAAAATGCAGAACCTGAAACCGTCTTTCGAAATGAGATTCCATTTTTTATGGTTATGCTGACTAAGTCAAGCAAAATCTAAAGAGGCCTCATTCGTCTCGGCAAAATATTCCGATACAATGAATCTTCTGATGAAAAATGGAATTCATGCCCCATTTTGGGGCTTCTGCCGCATCTTTGCGGAACGGTTGCTGACAGGCAAACGAACAGAATATTGAAATATAGTTCCAGAAAAACGATATGACCCGACCCACGTCCTCCCGAACTGCCGCAGGCCCAGCCAAAGACAAAGACGGCCCGGGCGAGGAAGTCACCGCGCTGGCACGTGGTTTGACCGTGCTGCGCTCAATCGCCGCGGCCGATGCGCCGCTCAGCAACCGCGAGTTGACCGAGCTGACCGGCATTCCAAAGCCTACCGTCTCGCGCATTACCGCCACGCTCGTCGGCGCAGGGTTCCTGTTCCGCCTGCCCGACAGCGAGCGATTCGTCCTGACTTCGTCGGTACTGGAGTTGAGCAACGGCTTTTTGCGCAACTTCGACATCCGGGCCCGGGCGCGCCCCTTCCTTATCGAACTCGCCGAACGCACCGCGTTGTCCGTGCATCTGGCCGTACGCGACCGCCTCGACATGGTGGTGATCGATGCGATCCGGCCACGTTCGGCGGTGCTGGTATCGCGCCTCGAAATCGGCTCGCGCATGAACCTCAGCCGCACGGCAGTCGGCCGCGCCTATCTGTCGGCGCTTGCCGAACCGGAGCGGGAAAAATTGCTGACCGGCCTGCAGGCCGCCGAAGGCGACGACTGGGGCCATGTCAGCAACCGCCTGACAAGCGCACTACGGGAAACCGCGGAGCAAGGCTTCGCGATCGCCACGGGCGAATGGTACGACGGCCTGAACGCCATCGCGTCAGGATTCATCGGCCCCTCGGGCGAGCGCTATGCCGTCAATTGCGGCGGCGCCGCAGACCAGTGCCCACGCGACTGGCTGATCTCGCGCGCGGCGCCGGCCCTGCTCGAATGCATCAGCAAGATCGTTCTCGAGATCGGCGGCACACCCGGGCGCCGCCTCGACAATTGAAACGCGTGGGCACTCGCCGGCCATTACATTGCCTTGCCACCCTCCGCTCGTACTGTAACCTTCGTAATCAAAAGAAAAATACACGGGTGGACTGTTACAGAGCCCGCGACGTAGGATCACGCATTCCCGTCGCGGGCGCTTGCCCGGCTTGCCGCTATTGCCCTTCGATAACGTCCCGCCGACCTGTCATGATGGCGCAATGCGTTAACATCTTTGTCCCGCGCCTCGGGTAGCATCGCGCTGAACATTTGCGGCGCGTCCGCTGTCGAAACCGCCTGTCATGCCGCCTGCGTGCCGGTCCGCTGAACTCTTGAAGCGGTACAAGCGCACGAGCGGCTCACATCAAAGCCTGCCACCAGACCGAACCGATGGACGAACAACAAAAGCATTCGGAAACTTCACGCCCAGCCGCCCCGGCTTCTCAACCCGGTTCGCAACCGTCCACCAGCGGGAAGCCTGTCGGCGGTCCCGGCAACACACCGGTCGCAGCAAAAAGCCATCGCGGGCGCAACATCGCGCTGATCGTTGCGGCGCTGGTCATCCTCGGGATCGTGTTGTGGCGCTGGCATCCGTGGGGCGGGCCCGGCGGCGGCGCGAGCGGAGCTGCCGGTGCAAGCGGCGCGAGCGGCGGCGGCCGCGGGGGCCGTGGCGGCGGCCTCGCCAACATGCCGCAGCCGGTTCACGTGGCGACCGCCACACAAGGTGAGATGCCGGTCGTGCTGACCGCGCTCGGCACGGTCACGCCGCTCGCCAACGTCACCGTGCTGCCGCAGTTGAGCGGCGTGCTGCAGGACGTGTTTTTCAAGGAAGGCCAAATGGTCAAGAAGGGCGACGTGCTCGCCCAGATCGACCCGCGCCCCTATCAGATCTCGCTGGAGAACGCGCAAGGCACCCTCGCGCGCGACCAGGCGTTGCTGCAAACCGCCCGCCTCGACCTGAAGCGTTATCAGACGCTGCTCTCGCAAGACTCGATCGCCAGCCAGCAGGTCGATACGCAGGCCTCGCTCGTGCGGCAGTATGAAGGCACGGTGAAGTCCGATCAGGCGAACATCGATACCTTCAAGCTCGACCTCGTCTATGCGCGCATCACGGCGCCGGTGTCAGGGCGCGTCGGTTTGCGCCAGGTCGATCCGGGCAACTACGTGACGCCGAGCCTGACCAACGGCATCGTCGTGATTACGCAGTTGCAGCCGATCAGCGTGATCTTCACGACCTCCGAAGACAACCTGCAGCAAATCCTCCAGCAGACCCAAACGGGCGCGAAGCTCTCGGTCACCGCGTACGACCGCAGCAACACCACCTCGCTCGAAGGCGGCTCGCTCGAAACCCTGGATAACCAGATCGACACCACGACCGGCACGGTCAAACTGCGCGCAGTTTTCCAGAACGAGAAGAACGTGCTGTTCCCGAATCAGTTCGTGAATACGCGCCTGCTCGTGGACACGATCAAGGACGCCGTGATTGTGCCGACGCCGGCCGTGCTGAACGGCTCGATGGGTCAGTTCGTGTATGTCGTGAAGCCGGACAACACGGTGACCGTGCGTCCGGTCAAGATCGGTCCAGTGGACGGCGAACGCACCAGCATCAAATCCGGCCTGCAGATCGGCGAGCGCGTCGTGATCGACGGTTCGGACCGGCTGAAGGAAGGCGCGAAAATCACGATTCCGGCCGACAAGCCGCGCGGCGCTTCGGGCGCGCGTGGTGCGAGCGGTGCAAGCGGTGCGGCTGCCGCTTCGGGCGCATCCGGCGCGCATGGACATCATCGCAAACACGCGGCGCAAGCCTCGGAATAAAGGCACGGCAACTATCGCATGAATCCATCCCGCGCCTTTATTCTGCGTCCCGTCGGCACCGCGCTGCTGATGGCGGCGATCATGCTGGTCGGTCTCGTCGCGCTGCGCTTTCTGCCGCTCTCCGCGCTGCCCGAGGTCGACTATCCGACGATCCAGGTGCAGACCTTCTATCCGGGTGCGAGCCCGGACGTGATGACCTCGTCGGTCACCGCGCCGCTCGAACGCCAGTTCGGGCAGATGCCGTCGTTGAATCAGATGTCGTCGCAAAGCTCGGCCGGCTCGTCGATCATCACGCTGCAGTTCAGCCTCGATCTGCCGCTCGACATCGCCGAGCAGGAAGTCCAGGCGGCGATTAATGCCGCGGGCAACCTGCTGCCGTCCGACCTGCCCGCGCCGCCGATCTACGCGAAGGTCAATCCTGCCGACGCGCCGATCATCACGCTCGCGATCACCTCGAAGACGATGCCGCTCACGCAGGTGCAGGACCTGGCCGACACGCGTCTCGCGCAGAAAATCTCGCAGGTGGCGGGTGTGGGTCTGGTGAGCCTGTCCGGCGGTCAACGCCCAGCCGTGCGGATTCAGGCGAACCCGCGCGCGCTCGCCGCCTACGGTCTGAATCTGGACGACTTGCGCACCACGATTTCGAACCTGAACGTCAACACGCCGAAGGGTAACTTCGACGGCCCGACGCGCAACTACACGATCAACGCGAACGATCAGCTGACCGACGCCGAGGCCTACAAGAGCGCCGTGGTCGCGTACAAGGGCGGCCGCCCGGTCATGCTGACGGACGTCGCGAACATCGTGCAGGGCGCGGAGAACACCAAGCTCGGCGCATGGGTCAACAACACGCCGGCGATCATCCTGAACGTGCAGCGCCAGCCGGGCGCGAACGTAATCCAGGTGGTCGACAGCATCAAGGCACTGCTGCCGCAGCTGCAACAGTCGCTGCCCGCCGCGCTCGACGTGGAGATCGTCACCGACCGCACCACCACGATCCGCGCTTCCGTGCGCGACGTGCAGTTCGAATTGCTGATGTCGGTCGTGCTGGTGGTGCTGGTGATGTATCTATTCCTCGCCAACGTCTACGCGACCATCATTCCGAGTCTGTCGGTGCCGCTCTCGCTGATCGGCACGCTTGCGGTGATGTACCTGTGCGGGTTCTCGCTGGATAACCTGTCGCTGATGGCATTGACCATCGCGACCGGCTTCGTGGTGGACGATGCGATCGTGATGATCGAGAACATCGCGCGCTATGTCGAAGAAGGCGAATCGCCGCTGGAAGCCGCGCTGAAGGGCTCGAAGCAGATCGGCTTCACGATCATTTCGTTGACGGTTTCGCTGATCGCGGTGCTGATTCCGCTGCTCTTCATGGGCGACGTGGTGGGACGCCTGTTCCACGAATTCGCGATCACGCTGGCCGTGACGATCGTGATTTCGGCAATCGTCTCCCTCACGCTCGTGCCGATGATGTGCGCGAAGCTTCTGCGCCACTCGCCACCGCATGAAAGCCACCGTTTCGAAGCGAAGGCTCATAAAGCGATCGACTGGGTGATCGCCCGCTACGCAGTCGCGCTCACCTGGGTGCTGAACCGGCAACGCTCCACCCTGTTCGTCGCGGTGCTTACGCTGGTGCTGACCGGCGTGCTGTACGTGTACATTCCGAAGGGCTTCTTCCCGGTGCAGGACACCGGCGTGATCCAGGCGATCACGCAGGCGCCGCAGTCGGTGTCGTATGCGTCGATGGCTGAGCGCCAGCAGGAACTCGCGGCGCAGATCCTGAAGAACCCGGACGTGGAAAGCCTCACCTCGTTCATTGGCGTGGACGGCAGCAACATCACGTTGAACAGCGGCCGCATGCTGATCAACCTGAAGCCGCGCGACGACCGCAGCAACACCGCGAGCGAAGTGATCCGCCAGTTGCAGCAGGACGTCGCGCATATTCCGGGCGCCTCGCTGTACATGCAGCCGGTGCAGGATCTGACGATCGATTCCACGGTCAGCCCGACGCAGTATCAGTTCATGCTGACCGACCCGAACATCAGCGAATTCACCACGTGGGTGCCGAAGCTGGTCGACCGGCTGAAGCAGTCGCCGGAACTGGCGGACGTGGCCACCGATCTGCAGGACAACGGCCAGTCGGTCTACATCGAAATCGACCGCGCCACGGCGTCGCGTTACGGCATCACGCCGGCCACCGTGGATAGCGCGCTGTATGACGCATTCGGCCAGCGCATCATCTCGACCATCTTCACGCAATCGAACCAGTACCGCGTGATTCTGGAAGCGCAACCGCAGATGCAGCACTACACCGAGTCGCTGAAATCGATCTACCTGCCCTCTTCCACTTCGTCGGGCGGTCAAGTGCCGCTGTCATCGATCGCGAAGTTCATCGAGAAACCGGCGCCGCTGCTCGTCACGCACTTGAGCCAGTTCCCGGCCACCACCGTGTCGTTCAACCTCGCGCCCGGCTCGTCGCTCGGCGCGGCGGTGAAAGCGATCGATCAGGCGGAGAAGGATGTCGGGCTGCCGGCGTCGTTCCAGACGCGCTTCCAGGGCGCGGCGCTGGCGTTCCAGGCGTCTCTGTCGAACGAGCTGTTCCTGATTCTGGCGGCAATCGTCACGATGTATATCGTGCTCGGCGTGCTGTATGAGAGCTTCATCCACCCGATCACGATTCTGTCGACGCTGCCGTCGGCCGGTGTCGGCGCCCTGCTCGCGCTGCTGATCACGGGGCACGATCTCGACATCATCGGCATTATCGGTATCGTGCTGCTGATCGGTATCGTGAAGAAGAACGCCATCATGATGATCGACTTCGCGCTCTACGCCGAGCGCGAGGAAGGCAAGCCGCCGCGCGAAGCCATCTATCAGGCGTGCCTGCTGCGCTTCCGGCCGATCCTGATGACGACGCTCGCCGCCCTGCTCGGCGCCCTGCCGCTAATGCTCGGGACCGGCGCCGGCTCGGAGTTGCGCCGCCCGCTCGGTATCGCGATTGCCGGCGGTTTGATCGTCAGCCAGTTGCTCACGCTGTTCACCACGCCGGTGATCTATCTCGGTTTCGATTCACTCGCCCGCCGCTTGCGTGAACGCTTCAATCGCGGCAAGCCTGTGCCGCCCGCCACCGATGCAGGGACTTAAGCGATGAACCTGTCGCGTCCGTTTATCTCCCGCCCGGTCGCCACCACGCTGCTGGCGATCGGCATCGCGCTGTCCGGTATTTTCGCGTTCACCAAGCTGCCGGTCGCGCCGCTGCCGCAGGTCGATTTCCCGACCATTTCGGTGCAGGCGACGCTGCCGGGCGCGAGCCCGGACACGGTCGCGACCAGCGTCGCGAGTCCGCTCGAACGGCATCTCGGCTCGATCGCCGACGTCACCGAAATGACCTCGCAGAGCTCGGTCGGCTCGACGCGCATTACGCTGCAGTTCGGTCTGAACCGCGACATCGACGGCGCCGCGCGCGACGTGCAAGCGGCCATCAACGCCGCGCGCGCCGATCTGCCGGCGAGCTTGCGCAGCAACCCGACGTACCACAAGGTGAATCCGGCCGACGCGCCGATCCTGATTCTCGCGCTCACCTCGAAGACGCTGACCGCCGGCCAGTTGTACGACTCGGCAGCCACCGTGTTGCAGCAGTCGCTCTCGCAAGTGGACGGCGTTGGCGAAGTGGATGTGAGCGGTTCGGCGAATCCGGCTGTGCGTGTCGAACTCGAACCGAATGCCCTCTCCCACTACGGCATCGGTCTCGAAGACGTGCGTGCGGCGCTCGCCGCAGCCAATGCGAACAGCCCGAAAGGCTCGATCGAATTCGGTCCGAACCGCGTGCAGATCTATACCAACGACCAGGCGAGCAAGGCGTCGCAGTATAAGGATCTGGTCATCGCGTACCGTAACGGCGCGGCGGTGAAACTGTCCGACGTCGCGGAGGTGGTCGACTCGGTCGAAGATCTGCGCAACCTGGGTCTCTTCAACGGCAAGCGTTCGGTGCTGGTGATCCTGTACCGCCAGCCCGGCGCGAACATCATTGACACCATCGACCGCGTGATGGGCATGCTGCCGCAGTTGCACGCGTCGCTGCCCGCCGACGTCGACATCGCGCCCGCCGCCGACCGCTCAACGACGATCCGCGCGTCGCTGAAAGACACCGAGCGCACGCTGATGATCGCGGTGGCGCTGGTGGTAATGGTGGTGTTCCTGTTCCTGCGCAACTGGCGCGCCACGCTGATTCCGAGCGTGGCCGTGCCTATCTCGATCATCGGCACGTTTGGCGCGATGTATATGCTGGGTTTCTCGATCGACAACCTCTCGCTAATGGCGTTGACGATCGCGACCGGCTTCGTGGTCGACGATGCGATCGTGGTGCTGGAGAACATCTCACGGCATATCGAGAATGGCGTGCCGCGCATGAAGGCCGCCTTCCTCGGCGCGCGCGAAGTCGGCTTCACGGTGCTGTCGATCAGTATCTCGCTCGTCGCCGTGTTCCTGCCGATTCTGCTGATGGGCGGCATTGTCGGGCGGCTGTTCCGCGAGTTCGCGCTGACGCTGTCGCTCGCGATCGGCGTGTCGCTGATCGTCTCGCTCACCTTGACGCCAATGATGTGTTCGCGCCTGCTGCGCGAGCCGCATGAGAAACAGGAAGAAGGACGTTTCGGTCTCTGGCTCGAACGCGGCTTCATGTCGATGCATCGCGGTTATGAGCGCACCCTTGGCTGGGCGCTGCGGCATCCGCGCCTGATCGTGATGATTCTGCTCGCGACCATCGGACTGAACATCTGGCTGTACATCATCGTGCCGAAGGGCTTCTTTCCGCAGCAGGACACGGGCCGGCTGATCGGCGGCATCCAGGCCGACCAGAGCACGTCGTTCCAGGCGATGAAAGGCAAGTTCTCGGAAATGATGGAAATCGTCGGCAAGAACCCTGCGGTGGACAGCGTGGCGGGTTTCACCGGCGGCCGGCAGACCAACTCCGGTTTCATGTTCGTTTCGCTGAAGCCGAAGAGCGAGCGCAAGCTCTCCGCCGACCAGGTGATCCAGCAACTGCGCGCCCCGCTCGGCGACGTGGCCGGCGCGCGGACTTTCCTGCAAGCGGTGCAGGACATTCGCGTTGGCGGCCGACAATCGAACGCGCAGTATCAGTTCACGCTGCTGGCCGATTCGACGCCTGACCTGTATCTGTGGGGACCGAAGCTCACTGAGGCGCTGCAGGCGCGCCCCGAACTCGCCGACGTGAATTCCGACCAGCAGCAAGGCGGCCTCGAGGCGATGGTGACGATCGACCGCGCGACTGCCTCGCGCCTTGGCATCAAGCCGGCGCAGATCGACAACACCTTGTACGACGCGTTCGGCCAGCGCCAGGTCTCGACGATTTACAACCCGTTGAACCAGTATCACGTCGTGATGGAAGTGGCGCCGAAGTACTGGCAGAGTCCCGACATGCTGAAACAGATTTACGTCAGCACTTCGGGCGGCAGCGCGAGCGGCGCGCAGACCACTAACGCGCCGGCGGGCACGGTGACCGTGCAGACAACGACTACAGCGAGCACGAGCGCAACGACTGGCGGCACAGCCGGCACGACGGCATCGAGCGTGGCGAGCATCGCTGCCGACTCCGCGCGCAACCAGGCGATCAATTCGATTGCGGCGAGCGGCAAGTCGAGTGCTTCATCGGGCGCGGCCGTATCGACCTCGAAGGAAACGATGGTGCCGTTGTCGGCGATCGCGAGCTTCGGGCCGGGGAGTACGCCCTTGTCGGTGAATCACCAGAGCCAGTTCGTGGCCTCGACGATTTCGTTCAATCTGCCGCCGGGCGTGTCCTTATCGACGGCGACGCAGGCGATCTACGACACGATGGCGCAGATCGGCATGCCGGGGACGATCCACGGCAGCTTCCAGGGCACGGCCCAGGCGTTCCAGCAGTCGATGTCCGACCAGCCGATCCTGATTCTGGCCGCATTGGCGGCGGTGTATATCGTGCTGGGGATGTTGTACGAGAGCTATATCCACCCGCTGACGATTTTGTCGACCCTGCCCTCCGCGGGCGTGGGGGCGTTGCTGGCTTTGCTGCTGTTCAAGACTGAGTTCAGCATCATTGCGTTGATCGGGGTGATCTTGCTGATCGGCATCGTGAAGAAGAACGCGATCATGATGGTGGATTTTGCTATTGAAGCCTCCCGGCAGGGGTTGTCGTCGCAGGATGCGATTTATCAGGCTTGTATGTTGCGGTTCCGGCCGATCATGATGACGACTTGTGCCGCGCTGCTTGGGGCGTTGCCGCTGGCTTTTGGAAGTGGTGAAGGGGCGGAGCTTCGGGCTCCGTTGGGGATTGCTATTGTGGGTGGGTTGATTGTTAGTCAGATGCTGACTTTGTATACCACTCCCGTGGTTTATCTTTATATGGATCGGATTCGGGTTCGGTGGGAGGGCCGCAAGGGGCGGCGGGCTGGAGTGGCAGCGTCTTGAGGTTTTTTGCCTTCGCGGCGCTTGTTGTTCGTGGCTCTGGCCTTGGTGCCTTTCCTTGCATTGTTAGTGGTCTATTAGCGTTGCCCCTGTGCGGGGCGGCACTTACTTTCTTTGCCGCCGCAAAGAAAGATAAGCAAAGAAAGCGGCTAGAAGCCCCTGCTAAGCGGGCACCGTGGTCTGCTACGGGTAGTGGTGCGACTGGAATCCGTGTTCTCTCACATTCCACGCTAGTGACAAAGGATTCGTCAGCTCCCACTCCGCACTGCGTGCGTCGCGGACGGGTCTGCATGGGAAACCATGGGCTTCGGTTTTGCGCAGCAGGGCCATCGGCTTCGCCTCGGCGACGCGCCCTGCACTCTTCCGGGAACCCCGCCTCAAATGATATGGCGGTGCGATGACGAGCCACGGCCCGGTGGCGAGACGCGGGCGCCAAAACGCAGCGATCGGTTTTATGAACGGCTCTTGGGCGCGAGGGCACAAACGCAAAAGCACAAACGTGTGGATACGTATGAGCTAAAACGTAGCGGGCGGTTTTAAGAAGTACTCTTCGGCGCGCGCAGCGCCGCCGGAAGTATGACGCCCTTGTCACAAGCCTAAGCAGCGGCACGAACACAGATTCCAGATGCACCACTACCCTGTGTGGGCTGCGAGACCCGCTTAGCAGGGGCTTCTAGCCGCTTTCTTTTGCCTACTTTTCTTTGCGGCGGCAAAGAAAAGTAGGTGCCCCCCCGCACAGGGGGAACGCTAATAAACCACTAACAATTCAAGGAAAGGCCAAAGCCCCAAGAACACTGACAACAAGCGCCGCAAAAGGCAAAAAAGACCCTTAAAGCCTCTGCCCAACAGCAAGCAAAAAAATCCTCCTCCACTGCTTAGCCTGCCGCTCGCCCAGCATGGGCAAAACCCAAACCTGATGCTTAGGGTCTTTGACCATCAAAGCGACCTGCCATTGAGCATCATGGCGTTGCACCTCAGCCCCAAGCAGATCAGCAAAAATATAGGCCCCCGGCTCGCCGCCAAGGCGAACCTCACAAAACCGTTTACCAGCAGCAAGCCGCACCGAACCCCAGGTGCCATTGAGTTCGTGAGTCCAATCACCATCACGAACATTAGGAGCGACCTCCTTCCGCCGCCGCCACCAATAACCAACCGCAGCAATCAAAAGCAACCCAACAAAAACAGCAACCCCAACAGCAACACCCAACCCAAAAGCCGCCTGCAAGGCATAAAACGCCCGCACAGCGCCATATACCAGCGCGATCAGCGCAATGAGTGCTACAAGAATCGGCATCGCAAACTCACCCGGCAAAAAAACTCAGGCTAGCACGAGCAACGCCCGATCCTCATGGCAAAAAACCATTGCGAAAAACGCGCCGCCGCGCAAAACCCGCCCGTTATGGCTGCTTATGCGCAGCCGCCCAATCCTTCACCGCCTTCAACGTATTCTCGACGTGCTTCTCCGGCGACAGGCTCGTGTACTCGTAAATGACCTTGCCGTCCGGCGCAATCACATACGACACACGATTGGCCATCGAACTATGCATCGGCATACCGGCATCATAGGCGCCGATCACCTTCGAATCGGCATCGGCCGCCACCGGGAATTTGCTGCGGCATTCGCTCACCGAAAACTTCGTCAAGGTGTCGATGTTGTCGTGCGATACGCCAATCACCGTCGCGCCATATTTCTTGTACTCGTCAACCGCTTCGGCAAACTCGTGGGCTTCGATCGTGCAGCCCTTCGTGAAGGCCGCCGGATAGAAATACAGCACCACCGGCCCCTTCTTCAATTCGTCGGCCAGAGAATACGTGTAGGTCTTGCCGCCCAGCGAAGCATCCGCGGTAAACGGCGGCGCGACATCGCCCGGTTTGAGCGTGGCTGAAGCCGTCAGCGAATGCATCGCGAATCCCACCGACAAGACAGCCGCCAGCGTCATCGGAATGAGTTTTCTCTTCATCTGCAGTCTCCTCGGAACGTTAATGCACGCAGTCAGTGCAATAAGCCAAAGTCACGGCGTTCAGCCGAACCTCGGCAACCTCAATACGCTATTGAAACACGTACTGACAAGGTACGTCGGAAACTGCTCGCAGGATGCATCAGGCGGCTTCTTCGATATGCGCGCCGAACCATGCCGCTGCGGACAGGTTCAGCTCCGCCAGCACCTCGGGCGTCAGCGCCGCGAAGCCGGGCGGCGCATCGGGACCGGCCGCGATCAGCGCGGCATCGGCGCCCTCGCCAGCCGCTTCGGCAATCCGCAACAAGGTGCCGAGCGCACCACCGCGCGTGACAATCGCTTCGCGAATCTGCGGGGCAAGGCCGAGTTTCTCGAGCACAGCCGCCGGCGTGCTGCCAAGCACCACGTGGACCAAAGAAAAAATGCCGGTCATGAAAGCGGCGTCGGCAAAATCGTCATCGGACGGGCGCAGGCAGCCCGCGGCCAACTCCATGAAGCGCGAGCGTGTGCCGGCCAACTGCACCAGCGGGTCGGCGCGCCACGGCAGATCGCCGCTGTCCGCATACAGCAGCAGTTGCGCCCAGCGCGCAATCTGCCGCGTACCGGTGGCGATGATGGCCTCACGCAGCGAGGCAATATTGCGCCCCAGCCCGAATGCGCTCGAATTGACGAGACGCAGCAGTTGCACCACCACGCTCGGGTTCTGCTTTAGCTCCGCTTCGAGCTCCACAATCCCGGCATCGCGCGACAACAGCGCCAGCAAACGCAACAGGCCGGGGCGCGGCGAACGGTTGCGCGGCGCGGCCAGCACTTGCGGCCGCGCGAAGAAGTAGCCCTGGAACAGATCGAAGCCGAGATCGCGAGCCAGCAAAAAGTCTTCGCGCGTCTCGACCTTCTCGGCGATCAGTGTTTTGCCATGGCTGCGGACGGTCGACGCCAGTTTGGCCAGTGCGGACCGCTCGGTCAGCAGGAAGTCGATCTTGACGATGTCGGCGTGCGGCAGCGCGGCGAGCAGCTCGTCCGACAGTTCGCTGACGTCGTCGAGCGCCACCTGAAAGCCGGCGCGGCGCAATTCGGTCAGCCGGCGGGCCAGGTGCGCATCGAACTTGACGGTTTCGAGAATCTCGAGCACGAAGCGCTCGGGCGGCATCAGATGGACGATGTCGTTAAAGAGCAGCGCGCGGTCGATATTAACGAAGCCGCGGTGCTGGCCCAGCACGGCCGCCACGCCAATCCCGCCGATCGCGCGAGCCACGACCTGCGCCGTCGCCTGGGCGTCGTCGCTGACTTCGGCGTAGTTATGCGCGCCGGATCGAAACAGTAATTCGTAAGCTTTGAGCGCGCCATCGCGATCGAGAATCGGCTGGCGTCCCAGATAAACGAACTGTGCCGAGGATGCCGGGTCGGCGTCGTCGGCACCTTGTTCGATCACCTCGATGTGCCGGGGGGTGGCCCTGACAAAGTGACGTTCAGACATGGATCATCGGTGCAAGTGTTCGGAAAGCTACGCAGCGTCGTCATCGCCGGCGCTGCACAGCAGGTTTGACGTATTAACGGAAACGAAGCCAGTCCACTTTAACTGAATCATCCTCGCACCGCCGCCGGGCCACGCCGTCACTTCCTTACCATTTGTTTTTTGCAGCAGGCGCTAAAGATTTTCCGCCGGGGGTCGTTATCTTGTTCTGATGGGGCGGCCTGATACCTCTCAACCGCCCGAATACGGCGGGCAGTATGCCGCCCCGCCTGCAGACGAACACAGGTTGCCAGCGACAAACATGGAAGCGAACAGGATCACCGCGCCCCGCCGGGGCTCCTTGCGCACGGTCATCGACCGGTTTCGTGCGTTCGGCCGGCATGCCCCCGGCAAACCGCAAGCCGGCGTCAGCCGCGCTGCGCAACTGGAACAGGTGGTCGGCGCCGTCGACCTGCTGGCGCACATCGATGAGAGCCTGCGCTTCCTTTATGTTTCAGACGCGAGCCTGCGCTTCATCGGTTATCACCGCGAGTATCTCGAGACCATCACGCTGCACGATCTCGTGGCGCCCGCCGACGTGCCGCGCCTCGATGCGCTGCTGACGCGCGCCACCGCCACGGGCAACGTCGAAAAGGCCACGCTCGGACTTATCAAGTCACTGACCTACCCGATCACCGTCGAACTGCGCGTGGTACGCAGCCTGCATGACGGCGTCGAAGGCTATGCGATCGCCGGCTTCGACGTATCCGCCTGGCGCGCCACCGAGGAACGCCTGACCCAGGCGTTGCATCTCGACCGCCTGACCAACCTGGCCAATCAGCCGGCGCTGATCCCCGCGCTACTCGACGCGCAGCAGCAGGCCGACGCCCACGGCACACCGGCCGCACTACTGCTGCTCGACCTCGACGACTATCAGCGCGTGAACCGCGCGCTCGGCTACGATGCCGGCGACGAGATGTTGCGCGACACGGCGCGGCGTCTATTGAACATGACGAGCCCGAACGAGACGGTGGCGCGTGTCGCCAGCGACGAGTTCGCGATCCTCGTGAAGCCTGCCGCGAGCCGCACCGACGCCGCCGCCGCGGCCGAAGCGCTGGCGCGCCGCCTGCTGACCGCGATCCAGCAACCGTACGTTTTCAACGGCCAACAGGTGCACTTGTCAGCGAGCATCGGCATTGCGCTCTACCCCGATGTGCGCCACGCGAACGACGACGCCGCCCACGACACTCACCTGCTGCGCTGGGCCGATCACGCCTTGCTGCAGGCGAAGGCGGCCGGCGGCAACACCCTCGCCTTCTACGTACCGGACGACAACCCCGCCGACGCCGAGCGCCTGAAGCTGGAGGCCGATCTCTACGACGGCGTGCGCAATGGCGAGTTCTCGCTGCACTTCCAGCCGATCACGAGCAGTCGCACGCACGGCGTGGTCGGCGTCGAAGCGCTGATCCGCTGGTCGCATCCGGTGCACGGCCTCGTGCCTCCTTCGATGTTCATCCCGCTCGCGGAATCGATCGGCCTGATCAACTTCCTCGGCAACTGGGTGTTGAAGGTTGCCTGCATGCAGCTGATCCAGTGGGACGCGCGGGGCATCTCGTTGCAATACGTCGCCGTCAACGTGTCGCCGCAGCAGTTCCGCGATCCACGTTTCAAGGACAGCGTGCGCGAAGCGATCGAATTGACGGGCATCGATCCGCGCCGCCTCGTGTTCGAGATCACCGAAAGCCTGCTGATGCATGACCCGGCGCATGCCAAGGGTTTGCTGGAAGAATTGACGGCGATGGGCATCCGCTTTGCCGTCGACGATTTCGGCACCGGCTATTCGAGTCTGGCTTACCTGCAACGATTCCCTCTGGCCAAGCTCAAGATCGACCGGAGTTTTGTCGAGAATCTGCTAACCTCCCGGAACGATCAGGCAATCGTTAGCGCGGTCGTCGGGCTTGCACAAACGCTCGATCTCGAGCTGGTTGCCGAGGGCGTCGAGACGGAAGCGCAACGCAGCCTGCTCACCGAGATGGGATGCGACCACATTCAGGGATGGCTCGTCTGCAAGGCGTTGCCCTCCGACGAACTTGCACAACGTTTCGAAGCGCGCACGCTTCATTTGCACACCGCATAATGACGCGGGCAAACTTCGTGCGCTGCGGAAGATGCCGGCCTCGTGCCGGTGTGGCACTCATTGGAACATGTATGGCTTTGGCGGGACTCACATGGTAAAGGCGGCGGTGCTCGACCGGCTCTGGACGCGAATGAGCGAGCGCGGCGATTTCCCCATGCTGTCGCAGTCGTTGCGCACCACCATGGCGGCGATGAACAACGACGACCTCGACTTCACCGGCCTCGTGCAGGTCGTGTTGTCGGATTTCGCGTTGACGCAAAAAGTGCTGCGGCTGGCCAACTCGGCCATGTATATGGCGTTTGGCGGCAACATCACCACCGTGTCGCGCGCGCTGATGGTGCTCGGCATGGACGCGGTCGGCCATCTGGTGGTCGGCCTGAAAATCGTCGATCACTTTCATCACAGCGCGCCGCGCCGTATCGATGCGAAACTCGAATTGAACCGCACGCTGCTGTCGGGCTGCGTCGCCCGCAAGCTCACTGAGCGCGGCGATCTGCGCGCCGGCGAGGAAGCCGTGGTCTGCACGCTGATGCGGCAGATCGGCAAGCTGCTGGTGGTGTTCTATCTCGACGCCGAGTGGGATCAGATCCGCCGCCATATCGACGACGGCGCTCTCGAAGCCGATGCCTGCGTGCTGGTGCTCGGCGTCACGTTCGACGAAATCGGCGCCGAAGCCGCGGTCCGCTGGCGCCTGCCGGACATGATCCGCTCCGGCATGGGCGAGTTCGATCCGCTGGACGTCGAGCAGCCTCGCCAGGTGCAGTGGCTGCGCGCCATCACCAACTATTCGACGGCGGTCGCCGACGTGCTGACCCAGCAGAACATGCCGGACTGGGAGCGCGAAGAACGCATCGCAGAACTGGCGCAGGAATACAGCCACGCACTGAATACCGATCCGGACGTGCTGCAAGGAATGAGCATCGCGCTCGCCCGTGAAGAGGGCGGCGACGGCGTGATGCGCGAGATTGTGGAACTGCGCGCCAATGCGGACGCGATCGCGCGTGAGGCACTCAATCCGGAAGCGCGTATCGCGGCAGGGGTGGGCGATCTGCGCGGCCTGCCCGACGGCAGCGCGCTCGCGCCGGCCCTCGCGCTGGCCGCGGAAACCGTGCTGGCGGCGCTCGGCTTTGCGCGTACGGTGGTGTTCGTCAAGCACAGCAACGGCACCTTCAAGGCGCGCCTCGGGCTCGGTCCGAAGATCGACGCGGCGCTGCCGAAGCTGTCGTTCAACACCGCCTTCGAACCCGACGTGTTTCATCTCGCGATCGCGAACTCGGTCGGCATTTTCATCGAGAACGCACGTGACCCGAAGATGGTCGCGCGGCTACCGGAGTGGTTCCGCCGTTCGTTCGACGATGCCCGCGCCTTCGTGCTGCTGCCGGTAGTCGACGACACCGATCAGACGGTGGCGCTGCTATATGGCGACTGGTCTCATACGCAGGAGCCGCGCCGAATATCCCAGAAGGAAATGAGCGCGTTGAATGAGTTAGCCAAGGAGTTAGGACGTTTTTTTGGCCTGGGGCAGATGCAGGCAATGGAGATGATGTGAAGACGTGGCGTGATCGTTGATCACGGTGCTTCACTCTCACCTGTTTTGTGTTTGCCCTAAATCGAGAATCGCAGATGTGCAAAGGCCGACATGCGCAGCATGCCGGCCTTTGATTCAAACCTCACCCATCAATCCTCAATCCGCTCCAACCCCTCCGCACTCCGATCCGCCACCCCGGCCCACGCCCCCGCCGCCAACCCCAGCAGCGCGATCTCTTCCACCGTCAACGGCTGCAAGCGCGCGCACAAGGCATCGAGTTCATCCCACGCCCCGCGCTCGAGCTCTTCGACCGCGGTCAGCAACAATCCCAGCACGCCCTGCCGATGCAGAATGCCCGCCTGAATCGGCCGCGATAGCGTCAGCACATTCAGCGTGCTTTCGAGCGAGCCGCCGAACACCGCATCGACAAACGAAAACACGCCGGTCAGAAACGCCGCATCAGCTTCGTCACGCCCCGCTTCGGGCAAACGCTCGATCGCCAGTTCCATGAAGCGCGCCCGCGTCGCCGCGAGTTGCAGCAGGGGATCGTCCTCGAGCGCAACCTTGCGGCCGTCCGCGTACAACAGCAATTGCGTCCAGCGCGCGATCCGGTTCGTGCCGGTCGCATTGATCGCTTCGCGCAGCGTCGTGACCTTATGGCCGACGGCGAGGCCGCTCGAATTCGCGAGCTTCATCAGGTGCATGACCAGCACCGGATTCAGCTTGAGTTCGGCTTCGAGTTGCGCGACGGTCGGGTCGCCCGACAGCAGTTGCAGCAGATTCAGCAATGCATGCCGCGGCGCGCTGACACGCCGCGTCGTCGAGGTCTGCGCACGCGCGAAGAAGTAGCCCTGGAAGCGGTCGAAACCGAGACCATGCGCCTCTTCGAAATCGGCCTGTGCATCGACACCCAGCGCGATCAGCAGCTTGCCCGCGGACTTGAGCACGCTCGTCAATTTGGGCAACAGCGCTTTCGACGCCCGTGTGAAATCGATCTTGACGACTTCCGCGTAGGGCAGCAGCTTCGCAAACGTTTCATCGGGCTGCGTCACTTCGTCGAGTACGAAGCGATAGCGCCGGCCGTGCAATTGAACGATGCGCTCAATCAGCGCATCGTCCACCAGGATCGACGGCGACAATTCGAACATGAAGCGGTCAGTGGGCAGGTGCTGGATCGAATCGTCGAACAGCATCTCGCGGCTTACGTCGACATAAGCGGGGTGCCCGGTGAGCGCACCGCGCACATTGCCCTGCATCAATCCGCGAATCACGGCTCGCGCCACGAGCTGGGCGGGATCGGGCGCGCGGCCCGGCAAGACGTCGGCAGCCGGATCGGCAGGCGATGCTGAGCCCGCGTCGGAGTCGGCGCCCAACGGCAACTCCGGCACGCGCACCTTGATCTCATAGCCGCATAGCATGCCGTCCCGATTCAGAATCGGCTGGCGCGCGAAGCTGGCATTCAGTTGCGCATCGTCCGCAGCCCCCGTATGGCTGGGATTCTCGATTGCGATGGTGGTCATTCTGGTCCCCCGCTAAGCGCCGCCCGGGCGCTTCCTGCTGTATTTTGGTTTTTGCTGCACCAATCGCGCCCATCCAGGCCCCGAGACCCTTTGCGCGTGCGGTGTGCCTGCCGATTTTAGCGCAGGCCGATGCGCCCGGACATGTCAGCGCCGCAATATCTCGAAATAATTGGCAACCAGTCTGGCTGAAGAGAAGGAAAGAATCGACGATACTCTTGTGCAGTGCAAAAGCGTTCCACCACAGCCTTTAACCACCAAGGAAAATCATGGACGTCAAAAGCGTGCTGTCAAATGCCTTCGCGATGCCGATCACGAGCCCGGCGTTTCCGATGGGTCCGTATCGTTTCGTCGACCGGGAATTTCTGATCATCACTTACCGCACCGATCCGGACAAACTGCGCGCCGTGGTGCCCGAGCCGCTGCAGATCGGCGAGCCGCTCGTCCATTACGAATTCATTCGCATGCCGGATTCGACCGGCTTCGGCGACTACACGGAAAGCGGTCAAGTGATCCCGGTGTCGTACAACGGCGTGGCAGGTGGTTACACGCTGGCGATGTATCTGGACGATCATCCGCCGATCGCCGGCGGCCGCGAATTGTGGGGCTTTCCGAAGAAGCTCGCCTCGCCGGTGCTGGAAGTCCATACCGACACACTCCTCGGCACACTCGATTACGGCCCCGTGCGCATCGCCACCGGCACGATGGGCTACAAGCATCGGCAACTGGATCTCGCGCAGCAGCAGAAGCGTCTGGAGACGCCGAACTTCCTGCTGAAAGTCATTCCGCACGTGGACGGCACGCCGCGCATTTGCGAACTGGTGCGCTACTACCTGCAAGACATCACCCTTAAAGGTGCATGGACGGGTCCCGCCTCGCTCGAACTGGCGCACCATGCTCTGGCGCCGGTCGCGGAATTACCGGTGCTCGAAATCGTCGAGGCGCGGCATCTGATTTCCGATCTGACGCTAGGACTCGGTGAAGTGGTGTTCGACTATCTCGAGCAGCCTGAAGCGAACGTTCGCTGACAGCCTCAAAAGACAACCGGCCGCATCAAGCGGCCGGTTGCTTCAAGCAAAACCATTCAAACAAAACCATTCAGGCAAAATACCCAACGCCTTACTTCAACACGACCTTCACGTCGAAGTACTTCGCGGCGAAGCGGTCGATCGTGCCGTCGGCCTTCAGTTCCTTGAGCGCCTGATTCACCGCGTCCTTCAACGCCTTGTCGCCCTTGCGCAGGCCAAAGCCCACACCCGCTCCGAGCAGCTTCTCATCGCTGACTGCCGGGCCGGCGAAGTCGAAGCCTGCGCCTTGCGGCTTCTTCAGAAAGCCCTTCGAAGCCGCTTCCGCGTCCTGGAACGCAGCGTCGAGACGCCCCGATGCGAGGTCGGCGTAGATCTGGTCCTGCGTCTGATACGGCACGACGTCGACGCCCGCCGGGGCCCAGCGCGCCTTCGCATACGTTTCCTGAATCGTGCCTTGCAGCACGCCGACGTGCTTACCCTTGAGCGAGGCCGGCGTAGGCAGCAGACCGCTGCCCTTCTTCGCGATCATCTGATTCGGGATCGTGTAGATCGGATCGGTGAAGTCGATGGCCTGGCGGCGCTGTTCCGTGATCGTCATGTCCGAGTTGATCGCGTTGAACTTGCGCGCTTCCAGCGCCGGAATCAGGCCGTCGAACGAATTCTCGACCCACACGCATTTCGCCTTCAGCTTTGCACACACAGCATTGCCGATGTCGATATCGAAACCTTGCAGCTCGCCCGACGGCGACTTCGATTCGAACGGCGCATACGACGCCTCGACGCCGAAGCGCACTTCCTTGATATCCGCTGCCGACGCGGACCCTGTCGCTACCGTTGCCGTCGCGAACAGCGCGAGCGCAGCCATGTTTCGCCAATTCATCTTCATTACGGGTGTTCCTCTACGGTATTGAATAAGACGGAGCCGAATCCGGGCGAGCATGATTGCCGCGCCAAAAATGCGATTCAAACTCGTGCGGCCAGTGTGGTGCAGCGCAACAGCCGCGAGGGCGGGATTGTACAGGCTTCGAATCGCGGTCCTGCAGGCGGCCCTGTGGGCGCCCCTTTGCCAAGCTCGTTTGCCGAACCAGGTAACGCGCGCTTAAAGGTGCAACTTCGTGTCGCGCTCAGGCAAGCCGGCACGCACTCCGATGCACGTCAGACCGCGCCGTCGCCGGCCGCGAAATCGCTGCCGAGACGCTGCGACAGATGCGTGTAGACCGCCGCGACATGCGGCAGATGACGCGACTCGGGATGCGCCAGCACCCACACCTGCGATTCCGCTTCGTCGAGCGGCGGGGTCAGTTGCACGAGATCGTCGCGCTCACGCGCGAGGAAGGTGGGAAAGATGCCGACGCCGAAACCGCGCACCACCAGTTCGAACACCGCCATCACGCTATTGGTCTTGTAGCGTGGCTCGACCGTCGGACAATGGCGCTTGCGCCACAGAACCGAAGGATGATCGCCGAGCGAACTGTCCGGCGCCGCCCAATCGCAGCGCGACAACGCATCGGCGTCGCTCGCCCGGATACCGCTCGCCTTCGCGGCAAACACGGCGATACGCAGCGGGCCTACATGCTTGCCGACCAGATGATCCGGCGCGCGGCGCGTAGCGCGCACGGCAATATCAGCGTCGCGTTTGGTCAGGCTCGCGAGACTATTGGTGGCAGTCAATTCGAACGACAGCGCCGGATGCAGCGCCGCGAAATCATGCAGCGCGGGCAGCAGGAGACCGTAGAGCACGGTATCGGTGGTCGTCACGTGAACCGCGCCGCTGACGCGGTCACTGCTCGCCTGCACGGTCGAGCGCGCGGCCGCCAGCTCGCTTTCGATCCGCTCGGCGTGACGCGCCAGTTGCGCACCGAGCGGCGTCGCGCGATAACCGCTGCGCGAACGCTCGAACAGACGCTGCCCGAGCCCGCGTTCGATCCGCTGCACCGAGCGAAAAATCGTCGAGGCATCGATCCCCAGGCGCTGCGCGGCCTCGGCCAGGGTGCCGGCGCGCACCAGCGCCAGAATGGTCTGGGTATCCGCCGAAGTCAGTTCGTATTGCGTTTTTGCACGCATGGTTTGGCAAGCCGCCTGTTTATTCTGAATGCGATCCGGGCTACTTTTACCACATCGACTTGTCGGCCGACGAGCCTTGCCACCGGCACCTGCCGGGACTTCACTCTCGTTTATAGCGGTGACACCATGAAACTCTATTACTCACCGGGCGCCTGCTCGCTGGCCGTTCACATTGCCTTGCGCGAAGCCGGACTCGACTTCGACACCATCAAGGTCAATTTGCAAACGCACAAGCTCGCCAATGGCGACGACTACTACGCGATCTCGCCGCGCGGCTATGTGCCGCTCGTCGAATTCGACGACGGCTCGCGCCATACCGAGGGCGCTGCGCTGTTGCAATACATCGCCGATCTTGCGCCGGAGCGCGCCCTGCTACCGCCCGCCGGAACGCCGCAGCGGCTCGAAGCGGTCGCATGGCTCACCTATATCAGCACGGAATTGCACAAGACCTTCAGCCCATGGCTCTGGCATCAGGAGACAGCCGAATCAACGAAGCTCGAATGCCGCGCGAAACTCGCTACACGTTTTAACGAACTCGAGGGTGTACTCACGTCACGCGACTATCTCACGAGACAATACTCTGTCGCCGATGCTTACGCATTCACGGTGTTGAGCTGGGCGCGGATGCTGTCGGTGGATCTAGGCCCGTATCCGCACCTCAACGCGTATCTGGCTCGCGTGGCAGCGCGGCCGAAGGTACGTGAGGCGATGGTGGCGGAAGGATTGGTCAGTCAGACCGCGACGCAGGCCGCGTAAGCGGTCTGGTATGAGACGTTGCGCGCGAAGGCGCGCAACGTTCTGCGCTGCAATGGCACGTCTAAACGAGACCGGACAGCGTGTCCTGCGTCGTCTCGACCACCAGCAAACCCGCGCGCAAACCGGGCTTGACCGTTGCGTTCGGAAACACGAGACGTTCCTCATCGTGACGCACGGTGTAGCGATAATCGCCGTCGCGTGCGAGCACGGTGTCTTTCACGAAGGGCGTGAAATTCGGCACGTCCGCGGCCACCAGCAATTCGAATGCGTCGCTTTGCTTGGTGAGCTGGTCGATCACGGTGAACACGCGCGGCATTGCCGCGGGCGCGTTGCCGTTCTTTGTGCCGGCCAGCAGATGACGCACCGCTTCGTCCGCACCGGCGAAACGCGTCAGATCGTTCTGCCCGAAGGGGCGCACCTTGCCGAGTTCGAGCGTGCACGCTTCGGCGCCACATGCATGCGCGGTGAAGTGCGAATAGGTGTTGCCCTTAGTCGTATGAAGCAGGACGGCGCTGATGCGCGCTTCGCCGAGCCACTCGAACATGGCGCGCGAAAACGGCTTGCCGGTGTGCGGCAACAAGGCGAATTGCTCGAACGCCGAGGGGCGGATCGCCGTATGCATGTCGACGTGCCATCGCGCGCCTGGTGCCTGCGACGCTGCGGCAAAGAACTGCGTTGCCGCCCGCTCCAACGCCGCCGCGCGCGGCGCTTCGTGGCTGTGCGGCACCTGCTCGTGACGTCCGCTGAAGAG
This sequence comes from Paraburkholderia aspalathi, assembly GCF_900116445.1. Classification (GTDB taxonomy): domain Bacteria; phylum Pseudomonadota; class Gammaproteobacteria; order Burkholderiales; family Burkholderiaceae; genus Paraburkholderia; species Paraburkholderia aspalathi. Next base: position 11,046 of record NZ_FPBH01000001.1, on the reverse strand, counting down.
GCGGTTCAGATCGTCGTCGCGATAGCGGCACGCGTCGCGCATGGCGTCGACGTTGCCGAGAATCACCAGCAAGCGGCACGACAAGGCGGCATCGCCTCGTGCGATATCGCGCACGAGATACGACAGCAGTTCAATTGGCGCGGTTTCATCGCCATGCACGCCGGCAGAGACGAGCACACTGCGGATGCCTTCATTCCGCACCGCGGGTTCCATGAGCAGCACACCGTCGTCGAGCCATGACCAGCGCACGGCGTTGTCGTTGTTGCCGCACGCACCCTGCGTTTCCTGCGCGCCGGGCCGCGTTCCCGCTAACGTATAGGCAAGGAAATCGTCGAGCATCGAAAACGGCATGCCGTGCTCAGCGCTGGAAGTCATACAGCGAACCCAGGCCGAGAATCTGCGTCAATTCATCGAGCGCGGTGCGCGACTCGGCGAGCAATTGCGGATCGGTCAGGTCGGACGGTGCGAGACGATCGCGATAGTGCTTTTCGATCCACGTATCGAGGCGTCCGAACAGCTTGTCGTTGATCCACACGCCAGACGTCACTGCCGCGCGCTCCGCGTCGTTCAGCACCACGCGCAGCCGCAAACATGCCGGGCCGCCGCCGTTCTTCATGCTTTCGCGCAGATCGAACACGAGCACGTCATCGATCGGACCGGTATGCGAGGTCAGATCGTCCAGATAGGCGCCCACGCGCTCGTTCTCGCGGCATTCCTGCGGCACCACCAGAACCTGCTTGCCGTCCGGGCGCGTCAGCAACTGGCTGTTGAACAGATACGACGTGACCGCGTCGGACACGCTCACTTGCGCGTCGGGCACTTCGATCACGTTGAACTCCGCCTTCAGCCCGGAGAGCTTCGTGCGCAGTTCGTCGTACACCGCCTTCTGTTCGACGAACGCGAGTTGGTGGCAAAACAGCGTATTGCGGTTGCCGACCGCGATCACGTCGTTATGGAACACGCCCGCGTCGATCACGTCGGGGTTTTGCTGTGCGTACACCGTGGCCGCTTCTGCCAGACCGTGACGATGCGCGACCGCGCGGCTCGCCTCGAAGGTCTGACGTGCGGGAAAACGCTTCGGCTCCGGTCCGCGGCGATATTCGCTGCGGCCATACACGAAGAATTCGACGCCACGTGTGCCGTATTCCGAGCAGAAACGCGTGTGATTCGCCGCGCCTTCGTCGCCGAGTGCCGGCGTGCCGGGCAGCGCTTCATGCACCGCGAAACGATCGGCGTCGCTGAAAATCGCGCGCAAGGTGCGGCGCGTCGATTCATGCTCAATCGCGCGATGCAGCTTGCTGCACAGATTGGCCGGCGTGAAGTGCACGCGGCCGTCATGCGTGTCGGCCGACGGACTCACCGTCGCCGCATTCGCGGTCCACATCGCCGAAGCCGAACTTGCGGCGGCCAGCAACTCGGGCGCGTCCTTGGCCACGCGCGCGATCACCGTCGCGTCGTCGCCCGAAAAACCGAGTTCACGCAACAGACGCATCGAAGGACGCTCCTGCGGCGGCAACACGCCTTGATGAAAGCCGAGATCGGCCAACTGCTTCATCTTGCGCAGGCCCTGCTTGGCAGCGGCCTTCGGATTGGCGACCGACTTCTCGTTGTTCTGCGACGCAACGTTGCCGAACGAGAGCCCGGCGTAATTGTGGGTCGGGCCGACGAGACCGTCGAAATTGGCTTCAGTGGCTTGCATCGTCGATCCTTAGAATTGAAGGCCCGGCGAAACGCTCGCGGGCATTTGCAGTTGCGCGCTTTCGACGGACGCCATCGGATACGCGCAGTAGTCGGCAGCATAGAACGCGCTCGGCCGGTGATTGCCCGAACGTCCCGGACCACCGAACGGCGCGCCCGACGATGCACCGTTAGTCGGCCGGTTCCAGTTGACGATGCCCGCGCGAATGGTGCGCTGGAAATGCGTCCACAGGGCTTCGTCGTCGGCGAGCAGGCCGGCGGAGAGACCGAACTCGGTATCGTTGGCTTTTTCGAGCGCTTCGTCGAACGTGCCGTAACGAATGATCTGTGCCAGCGGTCCGAAATGCTCTTCGTCCGGCAGATCCTTCACGGCGGTCACGTCGAGAATCGCGGGCGTGACGAAGCCGAGTTTCGGATCGCGCTGCTCCATCTTCAGCAGTGCTTTCGCGCCGTCGGCCAGCAGACGCTCCTGAGCCGCGACCAGGCGCGATGCCGCCCGCGCGGAAATCACCGCGCCCATGAACGGCTGCGGATCGGCGTTGTATTCGCCGACGCTGATGCGCGACGTCACTTCCGTCAGGCGTTCAACAAAGCGGTCACCGAACGCGTCGCTCGGTACGAAGATACGGCGCGCGCATGTGCAACGCTGCCCTGCCGACAGAAACGCCGATTGAATCGTGTGATGCACGGCCGCGTCGACGTCCGCCACCGGTCCGATCACGAGCGGATTGTTGCCGCCCATCTCCAGCGCCAGCACGATCTCCGGACGGCCACCGAATTGCTTGTGCAGCAACGTTCCGGTATCCGAACTACCCGTGAAGAATAAACCATCGATCTGCCGATGGTTGGCGAGCGCAATGCCCGTCTCTTTCTCGCCTTGCACAAGGTTCAACACACCGGCAGGCAATCCCGCATCGCGCCAGATCTGCACCGTGAGTGCCGCCACGCCCGGCGCGAGTTCCGACGGCTTGAACACTACCGCGTTACCCGCGATCAATGCCGGCACGATATGCCCGTTCGGCAGGTGCCCCGGAAAGTTATACGGCCCGAACACCGCCACCACGCCATGCGGGCGATGCCGAAGCACGGCAGTGCCGTCAGCCATCGGCGAACGTTTTTCACCGGTGCGCTCGTTATACGACTGAATCGAAATCTCGACCTTCGCCGCCATCGAAGCGGCTTCAGTGCGCGCTTCCCACAGCGGTTTGCCGGTCTCGCGGCCGATCGCTTCGGCAAGCGCTTCCTTGCGTTCCGTCACGAGCGCGGCGAAGCGGCGCACCACGCCGCAACGTTCGTCGAGGCTCAAGGCCGACCACGCCGCGAACGCACGGCGCGCGCTGCGCACTGCACGATCGACGTCGTCCGCCGATGCGCTATTGCCTTCCCACACCGTCCCGCCCGTACCCGGGTTGCGTGACGCGAATGCGGGTCCTGTGCCGGCGGCCCATTCGCCGTCGATGAAAAGCTCGCTCATGATCATCCTTGTTTGTGTTTCAGCGGCAGGACCCGAACCGGGTCACCTGCCTTGACGTCGAGTGCGGCCGCCTCAGCGGCGCTCATACGGAACACGCCGTCTTGCGGCACGCCCGCGGCCACGCCCACGCGAAAATCGCCCAGCGACGTATTCGATACCATCGAACGCGGTGCATCCTGCGGCGCGCCCGCCGGCACGTCGGCGATCTCGACCGGCACCACCACGCTTTCGCGCACCGTGCGCAAGTCGGCGATATGGCATTCGAGCACCGGACCGGCGTCGAAGATATCGACGTGATTCTCGTAGCGCAGCCCTTCCGATTCGAGCATGCGGCGCGCCGGAATCGTATCGTTATGCGTGAGGCCGACGCACTCCTGCGCCTCTTCCGGCAGCAGCTCGACATACACCGGATAACGCGGCATCAGCTCGGCGAGAAACGCCTTGCGGCCGTGCGAACTCAGATAGTCCGCCGCATTGAAATCGATCTGATAGAAATGCGAGCCGACCGCACGCCAGAACGGCGAGGTGCCTTCCGCATCGAAATGGCCGCGCAATTCCGCGCACAAACGCTGCGGAAAGCGCTCGCGAAACTGCGCGAGAAACATGAAGCGCGAACGCGACAGCAACCCGCCGACGCCGCTCGTGCGATAACGCGGGCTCAGGAACAGCGAACACACTTCGGCGTAACCCGTCAGGTCATGCGAAATGTTCAGCGCGCGCATGCGCGTCCAGATTCCGAGGTCCTGGCTCGCGTGCACCACCGTGCTCACGCGATAGTTGTAGAACGGTTGCTGCAGACCGACTGACGTTTCGATGCCGCATACGCCGGCCACGTCGCCGGTGTCGGTGTCTTCCATCACGAAGAAGTAACCGGCTTCGTGCGGCTCGGCCTTGTCTTCCGTCGTGCGGCGGGCACGCTCAACGCGCGCCGCCAAGGCATCGCGATCCGGCTTGAAAGTGGTGAGACCGGGACCGGTCTCCTGCGCGAGCCGCATGAGCGCGTCCACATCGCCTCGTTGCACAACACGAACGACGATCATCGTGCGTCTCCCGTCAATTCTTCCTGATGCGGCTGATGCAGCGGCACGCAGCGTACTGCGTCGCCCTCCTGCACGCCGAGTGCGGCGCGCGCCGCATGCGACAACGACGCGCCGGCCGCCTTTTCGCCCGACAAGGTATCGAGCACGCAGCGGAACTCACCACCTGCACCGTTATGCGCGATCAGATAGGTCGAGCCCTCGGCTGCCGCGCCGGCTTCGCGCACCACACGTGTTTCATTGCGCGTCACGCAGGCGCTGCGATCCACCTGTGCGGTCAACACCGGGCCCGCGTCGAAAATATCGATAAAACGATCCGTCTCGAAGCCTTCTTCGAGGTGAATGTCATACGCGAGCAGCGCCTTCGAATCCGGCTCGCCGAGCACCCGCTGCGCCGCTTCCGGCAGCAAGGGCACATAGATCGGATAGGTCGGCATGACTTCGGCGATAAAGGTGCGGCTGCGTCCGCCCGATTCGATTTCGATGTCGGCGAAATTGCGGCCGAAGAACTTGCGCCCCACCGCTTCCCAGAACGGCGACACACCTGAGTCGTCGGTCACGCCGAGCAGCAACGAGAACACTTCCGGCGTGAAGCGCTTGCGATTGGCGGCGATATACATCATCCGCGCCCGCGACATCAGATGCGCGGCCGCATCGCCACGCAGCGACGGGTCGATATAGAAGCCCGCCAGCCGGCTCTTGCCCGTCAACTCATGCGACATGGTCAGCGCGTGAATCTTGCGGTTCACGTGCAACTCACGCGACGCGTGAATCAGCGCATCATTGCGAAACGCGTAGAACGGGTCGGAGTAACCGGCAGCAGCGACGATGCTCGCCGTGCCCATCAGCTTGCCGCTCTGTGCATCCTCGAGCACGAACAGATAGAACTCCTCGCCCGGAAAATCCACATCCGCGCGAAACGAGTCTTCCGACAACGCGACGCGCGCTTCGAGCGCGCCCCGATCGTGCGGCAGCGAATGCAGCACCGGTTGCGCGGTGCGCGCCATATGTTCGAGCGCATCGAGATCGGCGAGGCGGCCGGGGCGTACGAAGAGCATCATCGTTCCTGTTGAATGTGACGCATGATTCAGTGCTTTAGCTCGCTGCCGTGGTTCACTTCGACGCGGCTTCAGTCTTTGCGCCGACGATCTCTTCGATCGCCTTCGCCAGACGCGCGAAGCCTTCATACATATCGTCGAGCGGCATGATCAGCGACGGCACGAAACGCAGCACGTCCGGACCCGCCATCAGCATGATCACGCCGTGCTGACCCGCAGCCGTGACGAAATCTTTTGCGCGGCCCTTGAATGCATCGGTCAACTCAGCACCGATCAACAGACCCTTGCCGCGCACTTCCTTGAACAGGCCAAAGCGTTCGTTCAGCTTCGCGAGTTGGCCCTTCAATGCTTCGCTGCGCGTACGCACGCCTTCGAGCACCTTCGGGTCGCTGATCAGCTCGACCACCTTCTCCGCGATCGCCGCGCCCAGCGGATTGCCGCCGTAAGTCGTGCCATGCACGCCGACCTTGAAGTGCGCGGCCAGTTCGTTGGTGGTCAGCATCGCGCCGATCGGGAAACCGTTGCCGAGCGCCTTCGCGGTGGTCAGGATGTCCGGCGTCACGCCGGTGTCCTGATACGCGTAGAAATAGCCGCTGCGGCCCACACCCGTTTGTACCTCGTCAAAAATCAGCAGTGCGCCGTGCTCATCGCAGGCTTCGCGCAGTGCCTTCAGGAATGCCGGATCGGCCGGGATTACGCCGCCCTCGCCCTGAATCGGCTCGACGATCACCGCACACGTCTTCGCGCCGATCGCTTTCTTCGCCGCTTCGATATCGTTGTAAGGCAGATGGATGATGCCGGCCGGCACCGGGCCGAAGCCTTCCGAATACTTCGGCTGGCCACCGACGCTCACCGTGAAGAACGTACGACCATGGAACGACTGCGTGAACGAAATGATTTCGACCTTATCCGCGCCATGGCGCTCGAACGCGACGCGGCGCGCCAGCTTCAGCGCAGCTTCGTTCGCTTCCGCGCCCGAGTTGGCGAAGAACGCACGGTCGGCGAAAGTCAGTTCTTCGAGACGTTTGGCAAGGCGCAGCACCGGTTCATTGGTGTAGCCGTTACCGATGTGCCACAGCTTGCCGCCCTGGTCGTGCAAGACTTTCAGCAGTTCAGGATGGGCATGACCGAGCGCAGTGACGGCGATACCGCCGGCGAAGTCGATATAGTCGCGGCCTTGCGTATCCCAGACGCGTGAGCCGAGACCGCGATCCGGCACGAAGGCGGCGGGCGAAAACACCGGCACCATCACTTCGTCGAAGGTCTGGCGTGTCACAGTCAGGTCGTTCATGGCGAATCCTCGTTACAGGTGAGAGGTAGTACACGTAGTGTAGGAAACTGCGCGCGTTAAGTCTTGCGCATACGCGACGCTTTCTATGAGCTTCCGGCGGATATGTCGCGTGCAGCTTGCAGACTGCGCGCTTTCCGGCCGCTTATTCCTGGTTATTCCTGGTTATTCCGCCTGGTCGGGCCGTTCGATCAACGCGGCCGGGCGCGGCTCGCTGGCCGCGGCGCCGGTCGCACCGGTCTGCTTGTCGATCCAGTTACGACGATCCTCGCGTGGTGTGACACCAAAGCGTTCGCGGTAAGCATTCGAAAAGTGCGCCGCCGACGAAAACCCGCAAGCAAGGCTGATCTGCACCACCGATTTGCTGGTGCGCTGCAATTGCGTGCGCGCTTTCGAAAGCCGCAGCCCCAGATAGTATTTGGACGGCATCGAGCCGAGGTACTGACGAAACAGGCGCTCCAGCTGACGTCGCGAGACACCGACGAGACCGGCGATTTCATCGGTCGTCAGCGGGTCTTCGATATTCGCTTCCATCAGCATGAGCGCATCGTTCAGACGCGGATGACGCTCGCCTGGTGCGGTCACGAACGGAATGCGTTGACGCTCTTCGCCCGCGCGCAACACACCGACGCCGAGCGTATCGGCAATCCGGTCCGCCAATTCGGGCCCGTGATCGCGGCCGATCATCGCCAGCATGAAGTCGACGGTCGCCTGACCGCCCGCGCAAGTTGCGCGATCACGGTCGATTTCGAAAATCTGTTGGGTAACGATCGAGCGCTCGAACTGCTCGGAGAACTGCTGATAGGTTTCCCAGTTGACGCTCACGCGATAGCCGGACAACTGCCCCGCCATCGCCAGCCACCAGACGCCATGATGAATGCCGGTGACGAGCGGCGTGCGCTGCCCGACGCGCGACAGACTTGCCAGAAACAGCCGGTAATCGGCGAATTGCTGGAACCGTTCGCTGACGATGATCAGCCAGTCGCACGAAATCGCATCGCCGAAGGCGGCATCGGCCGGCCATTGTGCGCCGCCCGACAAGGGCACCGCGCGGCCGTCCCATGAACACACCTGCACGCGGTACAGCGCCCGGCCGTCGATTTCGTTGGCGAGATTGAGCGCGTCGACAATCGGCCCCACGCCCGACATCGACACCGGCGGCAAGGCGACGATGGCAACCTGCGTGGTGCGAGCCGGGTTAGACGTGCGAGCCATCACTTGTCAGTAAAACGCGGAATGCGCGAGCCGCGCGTTACTTCAGGCTGCCGGACAGGAACTGCTTAAGCCGTTCGCTACGCGGCGTGGTCAGCACTTCAGCGGGCAAGCCCTCTTCTTCGGTGCGGCCCTGGTGCAGGAACATCACATGGTTCGACACGTTGCGCGCGAAGCCCATTTCGTGCGTCACGACGATCATCGTGCGGCCTTCTTCAGCGAGCTTCTGCATCACCTTCAGCACTTCGCCGACCAGTTCGGGATCGAGCGCGGAAGTGGGTTCGTCGAACAGCATGACGTCGGGGTTCATCGCCAGCGCACGCGCAATAGCGACCCGTTGCTGCTGACCGCCCGACAGATGCGACGGATACTGCTTTTCCAGACGCGGCGCGAGACCGACCTTCTCGAGATATTCGCGCGCCCGTTCTTCGGCTTCGCGACGCGACATGCCGAGCACATGAATCGGTGCTTCGACGATGTTCTCGATCACGTTCATGTGCGCCCACAAGTTGAAGTGCTGGAACACCATCGCCAGTTTCGTGCGGATGCGTTGCAGTTGCTTGTGATCGGCCACTTCCAGATTGCCGGCGCGGTCGGCTTTGGTTTTGACCATTTCGCCGTCGACGACGATCTGCCCCGCGTTCGGCCGCTCGAGAAAATTGATGCAGCGCAGGAAGGTGCTCTTGCCCGATCCGCTCGCGCCGATGATGCTGATCACGTCACCCTTGTTTGCGTTCAGCGACACGCCTTTGAGCACTTCGTTGTCGCCGTAGCGCTTGTGGATGTCCTGGACGGCGAGCTTGCAAGCTTCGGTTTGAGTCGTGTGGAGCAAGATGCTCTCCCTTTGAAAATACGGATCAATCTGCGTGACGGCGCGAACCTGTCGCGCCGCTCAATCGAAACATGCCTGCTCAGTGCGTGCGCACCGCCAGGTAACCCAGCCAGTGACGCTCCGCGCGACGGAACAAGGCCACCAGCCCAAACGACACCACGAGGTAAATCAGCGCCGCGAGGCCGAATGCGTCGAACGACTGATACGTGGCGGAATTCGCATCGCGCGCCACCTTCAGGATGTCCGGCACCGTAGCCGTAAACGCGACCGTAGTGGCGTGCAGCATCAGGATCACTTCGTTACTGTACAACGGCAGCGCCCGGCGCAGCGCGGACGGTATCACAATGCGGCGGTACATCGTGAACCAGCTCATGCCGTAAGCACGAGCCGCTTCCACTTCGCCGTGCGAAGTCGAACGGATCGCGCCGGCGAAAATCTCGGTGGTGTATGCGCAGGTGTTCAGGGCGAAAGCGAGAATCGCGCAGTGAAAACCGCTGCGGAAAAACGCGTCGAGCAACTGATGCGAGCGTACGAATTCGAGGCTGTACATGCCGGTGTAGATCAGCAGCAGTTGCACGTACAACGGCGTGCCGCGAAACACGTAGGTGTAGAGACGCACCGGCGTCGACAGCCAGCGTTTCTTCGATACGCGCGCCACCGCGAGCGGAATCGCCATGAAGAAGCCGATCCCGATCGACGCCACCAGCAGCCACAGCGTGACCGCCAGACCGGACATGCGCTGACCGTCCCAGTACAGGAACGCGCGCCAGAATTGATTGAGAATGTCGATCATGGTCTTAGAGCTCCGCGTGACGCACGCCGATGGAATAGCGCTTTTCCAGCCAGATCAGCACGAGATTCGACGCGGTGGTGATCGCCAGATAGATCAGCGCGGCGACCAGAATGAAGAAAAACATGTTGAAGGTGCTCTTGCCCGCATCCTGAGCGGCTTTGACGACATCGGCGAGACCGATGATCGACACGAGCGCCGTGGCCTTGACCAGTACTTGCCAGTTATTGCCGATGCCCGGCAGCGCGAAGCGCATCATCTGCGGAAACAGGATGCGCGTGAATACGCGTGCGCCGCTCATGCCGTAGGCGCTGCCCGCTTCGAGCTGGCCACGCGGCACGGCGAGAAACGCGCCGCGGAAGGTTTCGGTGAAGTACGCCCCATAGATGAAGCCGAGGGTCAGCACACCGGCCACGAACGGATCGATATCGAACTGCGGGAGATTGAGCGCATCGGTGAGATTGTTGACCGCGATCTGGATGCTGTAGAACAGCAGCAGCATGAGCACGAGGTCGGGCACGGAGCGGATCAGAGTCGTATAGCCGGTTGCGATTGCCCTGAGCGGGCGGTTGAAGGAGAGTTTCGCCGCCGCGCCTGCGAGGCCGAGCAGCACGGCGGCTGCCAGCGACAGGACGGACAGCTCGATCGTCTGGATCGTGCCGGCCAGCAACACCGGACCAAAGCCGTAAAGGAACACGCGTGTCTCCATCCAGGTTTTATTGAGGATGTCATGGATGGAGGGGCGGGTTAGGCCTGCCCGACTCATCCGGCATGGCGCGGAGTCTCGCAAGCGGAAATTAATTTCTCAAAGAGGTGGGCGGCGTGTGCTGCGGTGCAGCAATGGGGTGTTTGCCGTGGCTGGGCGCTGGCAGGGCCGATCTCTGCGGGGGATATGGGTTTGTAAGGTGCATGACTCGCTGTCGGCGCTGCCGCGATTTAGCAAGTTTTGGGTCGCTTTTTCGATATAGATTGGGGCCTGCGGCGCGTCTTGTTTGTCAGTGTTCTTGGGGCTTTGGCCTTTCCTTGTTCTGGCTTTCGTGCCTTTCCTTGTTCTGGCTTTGGTGCCTTTCCTTGCATTGTTAGTGGTCTATTAGCGTTGCCCCTGTGCGGGGCGGCACTTACTTTCTTTGCCGCCGCAAAGAAAGATAAGCAAAGAAAGCGGCTAGAAGCCCCTGCTAAGTGGGCACCGTGGTCTGCTGCGGGTAGTGGTGCGACTGGAATCCGTGTTCTCGCACACTCCGCGTTAGTGACAAGGGACTCATCAGCTCCCACTCCGCACTGCGTGCGTCGCGGACGGGTCTGCATGGGAAACCATGGGCTTCGGTTTTGGTTTGTGGGGGCCGTCGGCTTCGCCTCGGCGAGGCGTCGCGTCAAACCGTAGAGATCGCTTTTATGAACGGCTCTTCGGCGCGCGCAGCGCCGCCGGAAGTATGACGCCCTTGTCACAAGCACGTGCAGGGCACGAACACAGATTCCAGATGCACCACTACCCTGACCGATCTGCGGGACCCGCTTAGCAGGGGCTTCTAGCCGCTTTCTTTTGCCTACTTTTCTTTGCGGCGGTGTATAGACCGGAGACATAGCTGACAGGTGTGCGGGGACATGGTTGACACTTCCGGGTACTAAAACGCCCGGTCCCGACCATGCCCTGGAACGC
>NZ_FPBH01000076.1 GCF_900116445.1 Paraburkholderia aspalathi | reverse complement strand
GCGCGCGCCTAGCGTACGAGCTTCGAGACCGGCACGACCCGCCCGCCCGCCGATTCGATCACGCCGCGCACCGTGCGCGCGAGTTCGACCGCACCAGGCGTATCGCCGTGCAGCAGGATCGATTGGACCGCGATTTTGAGCTTGTTGCCGGTGATCGTCGTGATCGTGCCGTCTTCGAGCAGTTCCTTGACGCGTGCGAGGACGGCCGCGCGGTCCTTGATGACCGCGCCCTCCAGCTTGCGCGACACGAGCGCGCCCTGATCGTCGTAGGCGCGGTCGGCGAGAAACGTGTTGGCCGTGCGCATCCCGATGTGATCGGCGGCCCGTTCGATTTCCGTGTTCGTCGACACGCTGATGATCAGATCGCGATCGAATTCGGCGAGCGCCCGCACCAGCGGCTCGGCCAGTTCATACGATGCCGCAGCCATGTTGCCTAACGCACCGTGAAAGCTCATATGCGTGACGCGATGTCCGGCCCGCTTCGCGATGCCCGCAAGCGCGCCCATCTGATACACCACGTAATTCGCCAGCTCAAGCGGGTCCGCCTGAATCTGCCGCCGGCCGAAGCCCATCATGTCGGGAAAACCTACATGCGCGCCGACGTCGATCTGACGCGCGAGAGCCATCCGCACCGTCTTGTCCATGATGACGGGGTCGCCCGCGTGATAACCGCACGCAATGTTGGCGGACGAGACGATGTCGAGCATCGCTTCGTCTTCGCCCATTCGATAGGGTCCAAAGCCTTCGCCCAGGTCCGCGTTCAGGTCGATTTCCACTATCCACTCTCCATTCTTTAACCCATCTGTGCCGGGCTATCCGCAGCGGACCACACCGGATCGGTGTCTATCTATCGATATGCATCTACACCGACGGCGAGAGTTCGAGCAAGGGCGTTCCGTAGCCGACCGTTGCGCCATGCGCGACGCACAAGCGCGTGACCATGCCATCCGCCGACGCGACCACGGGCACGCACAATTGCGCGATCTGCAGCAAACCGACCATGTCGCCCGGTTTGACGTGATCGCCCGGGCTGACCAATGGCGTGGAACGCGCCGGATGCGTCGACAGAAAGATGCCGGCCGACTTCGCAGTGATGCTGACGGTCTGCGTCTGCGCAGTGTCCGCTGCGCGCGCAAGTCCGCCAGGAACTACAGTCGAAACCGCCTGCACCGACGCCGGCGCATCCGCACCGATCGAGCAAGGCGCCTGCTCCATCGTCAATCGAACCGTCGCCCCGGGTTTGCTGATTTCGATGAACTCGATATCGACCGCCGCCAGCCACGACGTGATCTGCCGCAGCTCGCCGATATCCACTTTGATTTTTTGTGTCATGTTTCAGTGTCGGGAAGGACGAAACAGCGCAACGAGATTGCGCACCCTGACGAGATAACCGTCCAGTTCTTCCAGCGCCGTGACGGCTTGCGCGTACGTCGTCCGAACAAAGCGAATCCTCGTACCAATGCGTGCCTGCGCGAGTCGCCACAAATCGGCTTCGATCACGGTGCCGATCTTCGGATAGCCGCCGGACGGCTGCGCATCGCGCAACTGAATGATCGGCTGGCCGCTATGCGGCACCTGGATCACGCCCGGCACGATGCCGTGCGAGCGCTTTTCGATCGAATGCGTCGCGACCAGGGTCGGGCCGGCGAGGCGATATCCGTAGCGATCGCTCTGTGGCGTCACTTTCCAACCGTCGCGCCAGAACGCTTCGAGCGATTCCGGCTCGTAGCAGTCGTATTCCGCGGCGGGCAGCACGCGCACCACGGTTTCGCCCGCTTCGGCTGCGGGCAGGGATAAAGGCGCCGACAGCGAGTACTCTGGCGGCACCGTGCCGAATCCCGCGGCGAGCACAGCGTCTTGCGGCACGACGCGCTCAGCGAAACCCACTGCCTTCACCACATCACCCTTCTGCAACTGACGACCGTTGAAGCCGCCAAACTGCCCGCGCAATTGCGTGCTGCGCGAGCCAAGCACCACCGGTACGTCCACGCCACCCGCGAGCGACAGGTAACAGCGCGTGCCACTGGTCGGCACGCCGAACGTCAGCACGTCGCCCTGTTTCGCATGCACGGTCCACCACGGCAGCACCGGCCGGTCGCCCAAGCGTGCCGCACAATCGGCACCGGTGATGGCGAACGAAAGATCTTCAAGGAAGCGGATGCGGAAGGGAAACATCGGAATCTCGATGCCGGCCGCGTCGTCCGGATTGCCGAGCAACAGATTGCCGAGCGCGAGCGCCAACCGGTCCATCGCGCCGGCGGTGCCGACGCCGTAGCGCAGATAGCCCTCACGCCCCTGGTCCTGTACCGTCGCGAGCGCGGACGAAGACAATATTTCGATCATGGAACAATCCTTTCGACGCGAAAACGGATCATGTCGCCAGGTGCGAGCGTGGCCGGGTTGTCGCGCGTAGGGTCGAAGAACGACATCGATGTATGACCGATCGTGTTCCAGCCGCTCGGTCCCGTCGATGCCGAGACACCGGTCTGCACGCCGCCGATCGACACCGCGCCGCCAGGCAAACCCAGCACCGGCACCTTGCGCCGCGGCGTGGCGATACGCGGGTCCATACCGCCCAGATAGCAGTAGCCTGGATGGCTGCCGAGCGCATAGACCGTGTAGAGTGGCGCGCAGTGCAATTGCACGACCTCGTCGATAGACAGGCCGGTGTGATTCACCACGTCCTGCAGATGCGGCCCGAACTCGCCGCCGTATTCCACCGGCAAGTCCACCACGCGCCCTTCGATCTGCAACTCGCCCGCCGCAGCCCACGCGTCGCGCAACGCGGCGCCGAGCGAGTCCGGATCTGCGGGCGGCGTGACAAACGTCAGCATCAGATTGGTCACGCCGGGTACCGCTTCACGCACGCCCGGCCATGATTCGACCTCGCGGGCGAGCGTCCAGATGCGGCGCTGTGCATGCAGATCGAGCGCGCCCGGCGCTTCGAACAGCATGGCCGTCGTACCCAGCATGCTGATGCAAAGCGCCTGCTCCGATTCATCCTGTTTCATTGCAAGGACAGTCCTCTGTGAATCCGGACGCAGCCGTTCGACTACGTCGCCGTGCGCAATCGACGCATGCTCAACAGTCAGCGTCATGTCGGTTTCCTCGTTGCGAGCCAACGCTCCAGATGATGAATATCGACGCCGCCCTCAGCGAACCCCTCGTCCTCGAGCATGGCCTGATGCAACGGCACGTTGGTGCGAATGCCTTCGATGCGCATCTCCGAGAGCGCGATGCGCATGCGCGCCAGCGCCTCTTCACGGGTTGCGCCGTGGGTGATCACCTTAGCGATCAGCGAGTCGTAATACGGCGGCACGACCGCGCCGCCACTCATATGCGAGTCCACCCGCACGCCGTTGCCACCCGGCAGTTCCCAGACGGAAATCTTCCCTGGACACGGGGCGAAGGTGAACGGGTCCTCGGCGTTGATCCGGCATTCCAGCGCATGCCCAAGCGTGCGAATGTCCGACTGACGAATCATCAACGCGTGCCCTTGGGCGATCCGGATCTGTTCCCGCACGATGTCCATGCCCGACGTCATTTCCGTCACGGGATGCTCGACCTGCAGCCGCGTATTCATTTCGATGAAATAGAACTGGCCGTTCTCGAACAGGAATTCGAAAGTGCCCGCGCCGCGGTAATTCGTCTGCCGGCAGGCCTCGACACAACGCTCGCCCACTTGCCGGATCAGTTCCGGGTCGATGCCGGGTGCGGGCGCCTCTTCCAGGACCTTCTGATGACGCCGTTGCAGCGAACAGTCGCGCGAACCGAGCCACAGGGCATTGCCGTGCGTATCGCACAAGACCTGAATTTCGACGTGACGCGGATGCTCGAGAAACTTCTCGACATAGAGTTCGGGCTTGCCGAAAGCGCGGCGCGCTTCTTCACGCGTCACCGAAACGGCTTCGAGCAACTGCTCGGGGCCCGGCACGACGCGCATGCCTCGCCCGCCGCCACCACCCGCCGCCTTGACGATCACCGGATAGCCGATTTCTTGCGCGACCCGCAGGATCTCAGCGGGGTCATCCGGCAAGCCGCCGTCCGGGCCCGGAACACAAGGCACGCCGGCCGCACGCATGGCCCGTTTGGCGGCGACCTTGTCGCCCATCGTTCGGATGGAATCGGGCTCGGGGCCGATGAAGGCCATGCCGGCGGCTTCGACCTGCGCCGCAAAATCCGCGTTTTCCGACAGGAAGCCATAGCCGGGATGAACCGCCTGCGCGCCGCTCACGTGCGCCGCGAACAGGATCGCAGCCCGGTTCAGATAACTTTGTCCCGGCGCGGCAGGACCGATGCACAGCGCCTCGTCGGCGAGCCGTACATAGCGCGCGTCGGCGTCAGCCTCGGAATGGACCGCGACGGTTTTCAGACCAAGTTCACGGCAGGCACGCTGGATTCGAAGCGCGATCTCGCCGCGGTTGGCAATCAGTACTTTGTTGAACATGGTCGATCAGCCGATCCGGAACAGCGGCTGCCCGGATTCCACTTCGCTGCCCGGAGCCACAAGAATCTCCAGAACGGCGCCGCTGAGTTCGGACTCGATCGCGTTGAACATCTTCATTGCCTCGATCGTGCAGAGCACCTGCCCTTCCTTGATCGTGTCGCCGGTATTCACGAAGGGCGCCTCGTCCGGCGCCGGCGTCAGATGAACGACGCCGAACATGGGCGCACGAACGAGTTGCGGCTCACTGGCGGTTGCGGGGCCTGCAAGGGCCGCCTGGGGAGTATCGACGGATTGCGCAGGCTCGGCGAGCGGTGATTGCGCTCCTTGGCTCCCTTGGCTCCCTTGGCTCCCTTGGCTCCCTTGGGTGCCCGAGGTGGACGTCACGGCGACACGGTCATCGCCCGAAGGCACCTCAGCCCGCTTGCCACGCCGTCTCGCCTTCACAAGCTTGACCCGTTCCTCGCCCTCGATGACTTCGAGCTTGGCCAGCGGAGAGTCCGCCAACAGGTCGATTAGCGCCTTAATCTTCTGGAGATCCATCTTTGAGTCCGTAGCCGGTTGGACGCGCGCCGGTCGGTTGGCGTGCGCGAAGCACCGCTGGGGCTGTATGGCAACCGATTCAATCTCCGGTTGCCTCGCCCGCGTGACGGCTAGCCTCGTCGCGCCGGCTCACTGCGAACCGGGGCGATCGACGATGGACTCAATGTATCCGGCGCATAAAAAATGCGCCA
>NZ_FPBH01000011.1 GCF_900116445.1 Paraburkholderia aspalathi | reverse complement strand
TAAGGGAATACATGATCAATCATGGGCTTGACGGTGAGGTGATTCATGCGACGGGAGTGGGGTCCCGTGATTCAACAACCCAATGTCCGGACGGCGGGAGCAGGGCAGTCATCGCTTGCCTGCAACCGGACCGGCGGGTCTCCATCGAAGTTCGGGCCCAGTAAGATGGCTCGGCGCCGAACTGGTTCGCGATGAACGCGCGAACGTTCGGCGCTACGGGTGCTCATCTACGACGTGGGGCGGTGGGGCAAGGAGTCGACAGTTGTACGGAGGAGGTTTGCCGAAAAGAGTGAGGTGTTCAACAGGTACCGGCAAAACGCGGTACGTGAACTCTCCCGATGACTACTTGCTCGTTCCGGGTGTGACGGATATCGCAACCGCTTCAGTGTGCACAATCTTAACCTGATCACCCTTGCGAATGTTCTTCAACTGCTCCGGGTCCACCAACACATCCACCGTGCCCTGCGGCCCCTTTATTGTGACGTGGTCCCCCTTTGCATCGACGGCAACGACATCGCCCACTACCGTCACCTCACGACTGATTGTGCCGCCCGGTTTGGTCCCGGACGCGGCCGGCTGTGAGATCTGCCGCTCGCTGGCAGACCGTGGGCCGTTCGTTTTCGTGAGACTCAGAGACCTCGCCTCCCGGTACTCGGTGGTGACCACATCGCCAACCTTGAGCTGATCAAAGTTGTGCACTTCCGCGCCGGCCTCAAGTTCTTCGACGCGGCCGTTCCTGTCTTTGAGCGTGACGGTCCGGGTAGCAGGATCAATGGCGACGACCGTGGCAATTACCGTTGCAGTTCCTGTTACGGTGCTCCTGTCTGCGCCTTCTCTGATCTCCACAGATGTCTGTGGCTGGGCAAATACCGGGCAGGTCGTCATGGCGACGGCGGCCGCCACAAGGAAATACTGGATCTTCATTGCCGTGCTCCCTGGATCGGCTCTGGAAAGATTCAATTGGACTAAATCGCGGACGACGCCGGGCACGACGATGAGTGCCGGACGATGTCGTGAGACTGGAGTGTGGTTCATTGCTGGCAGTAACAATTACAAGGATTCGTAGAATCAGAACTTCACCGGACCAGCGCACGCTTCGCATTTGTCCGCGCCCGCGGTGTCTGGCCTTCAACGATCGTGCGCTTGCCGTTCACTCGGTTTGTTCCTTTGTGCAACAACTATGCCTGTCATACGTCGAGTGAAACGGGTATTGGATCGAGACCGAAACGTGGGCCGTGGCGACGACGGCCGCGTTGCTGACGATTGTCATGCTGCCCGCGGTGGCGCTTCAAGGCGCGTGCCCGAACAGTTCACGTAACTTGCGCCTGCCTCACGGGCTGATGAATTTGAAGGCGAGAACTGCCGCGGCGGCGTTAGGTCTGCCTCGACGCAGCAGATCCTCAGCAAGCAGTTTCTGAAAGAGTGTTCCTTCCTGTTCGCCGTACAGTTCGCGAAATTCACCGAGAACCTCAGCGATAGCGCTGTCCCGCGTTTCCGGACTCAAAGTGCTGCTGATGTATGAACAGCCTCGTGCCAGTTCAAGCACGTAAGCTGCGCGAGCATCCACCAGAGTGGCACCACCTGTATTTCCTTGTGGCATGAGGTCCCCCAATCTTTTTATGTACGCGTACATGCACTGCCGGGCGTACAGCTGGACTGAGTCGCAGTGAGCGGCGAACGTTAGTGTGGAATTAATTTACGCCGGGGGGCTGAAGGGAAGCTTAAGAAGTGCTACCCCGTGACCTGAGACAGTGGCCGATGCGTGGGCAATGCTAAAAAAATGCCGCAGGCAATGCTGCGGCGAACAAACACACACGCCGAACGTTGGGAACGCTGACATGCTTTCTTAGGGTATCGAGGCTCGCAGCGGATGCAAATCGGGTGTCTTGTGTGATGATTTCTGTCTCCCCGCCAAGGCTTGCTGGACGTGCCTGGTGCCATCTCTGGATGGCGAAGCGGTCGCAAAAAAACGACAGGGGCCGCGCATCCAGCATCTCATGCCGATCGAGACTCGGCTGGAATGCGGCTCCGGGACGTGGGCGTGCCAGCCTGCGTACTTTCGACGTTGCCTTCGCGCTCGCAGATCCATGCAAACGCCCATTGTTGGGCAACCTCGATCGCCTCGTCCTCGGTGTCGAAGTAGGAAAGATCACGCTCGATGTGCATCTCGCCATCAACGTCGTCGTCACTCGAAACACGGACCAGTCGCGCGTGTGCGAAGAATTTCCCAAGGGAGAAATCCGGAGCCGCGTCGATGATCCATCCACGGTACCCGCATTTCATGATTACCTCCGATACTCAGGCTATTCAGGATTCGAAAAGACAAAGCATGGATTCGTCCGGTCGTACTCGCTAAACCTCCTTGCCCGGTCAAAAGTTCGCGGGCTTTCGTGCCCTCGGTAGCTGAATAGACGATCATCTTGAACTACCGATACTGTTATAGGCCATCGGCAGCCCAACGGTGGTTGCTGCTGTGGACGGATGCAAAAAAAATGCCAATTCCAACCGGCCGTGGAATTGAATAAAGCCCTTGCTGTGTATGTCGAGGATGGGAACGGAAACTGCCGGAAGAAATTGTCGAACGGATGGTGTCGCTACAGCAGCGTAAGCTGCGCGGCCGTGCTTAACGGTATGCGGGGGTCCATCCCGCGCGATCTTCGCGAATGACTGTACTACCAGTGGAGAGGAAGGGCGCGCCGATCTTAGACAATGCCCCGCAGCCTACCGTCGGCACGATTTGCCAGGATGTACTGCAGCTTATCGAGCGAAAGTGGCTTGGTCAGATGGAAATCGAAACCGGCCGCCAGCGCCCTCGACTTGTCGGATTCGGATGCATAGCCAGTGAGCGCCACGAGCACGATGTCGTCGAATGCTCGTTCAAGTCGAACTGCCCGTGCGACTTCGAAGCCGTCCATATCCGGCATGCCCACATCGATGAGTGCGACCTCAGGGTGTGTTTCCGACATCAGCTGTATGGCGTCGCGTCCGTTGTCCGACGTTGTTACTTCGTGACCTTCAAGCTGGAGCAAAATGCTCAGCGCCTTGAGCGCATCCTGATTGTCGTCAACGAGCAGGAGACGCGCTGACTCGGGAGCCGCAGCGGTCGGGCCGGGCGCGACTGCATCCGTATCCGCTATGGTCCGGGCTATCGGCAAACGGAGAGTCACAACCGTGCCTTTGCCCGAGCCTTCACTCCTGATTGAGATGGTTCCATGGTGCAGTTCGACCATCCGCTTCGCCACCGCGAGTCCGATTCCCAAGCCTCCTTCGGAACGTGCCTGGCCGCGGGCAGATTGCGCGAATAACTCAAAGACGTGTGGCTGGATCGCGCTATCGACGCCCATGCCGTTGTCAGCGACATCAATGATAATCAGCCTAGGTGCTTCTTCGCGCGAGTTGTCTGGCTCGACGCGAACGCTGAGTTCGATGGCGCCGCCGACAGGTGTGTACTTCGCTGCGTTCGAAAGGAGGTTACCCAGCACCTGGCTCAGGCGGACGTGGTCAGCACACACGAGGATGGGCTCGTCGAGCCCAGTTACTGTGAGTGTGTGCCTGCGGGATGTGATGTGGTGTCTGACGGCTGTCACGGCATCGAACACAATGTCGCTGAGTGACGTATTGCTGTGCTTGATAGCGAGCTTGCCATGTTTCAGACGGGCGGCGTCGAGCAGGTCGTCGACCAGCGTGCGCAGATGCCTCATTTGGCGTTGCGCGATAGTCAGGACTTCGACGGCTCTTTCGTCGTCGGCGCAAAGTCGTTTTGCTGCACTTATCGCGCCATCGATTGGCGTCATTGGATTTCGCAACTCGTGGCTGAGCATCGCGATGAATTCATTGTGCCGCCGGTCGCTCTCTTCACCACTGTCGCGCGCATTGACGATGGTCAACGCCGAGCCCGCGAAAACGGCGAGGTTGGAGAGCAGTCTGACGTCTTCGAGGTCAAATCTGCAATCCTCGGTGTGTGACATCACCCATATCGCCCCCAGCTCCGCATTCTCAGTCTTGATTGGGACGACTATTCCTTCCGGCAGGTCGACTCCCGGAAACGCGAGACAAGGGAACTGAGCCTGCGGATCGACGAATAGTTGCGGTGTCCCCGCCTCCAGGGTCACGGCGCACGGGCACTCGTCCCATGCGGTTGTATGGCCGCGCAGGCCAGCACAGAGCCCGGCAACTGCAAGCCACCGGAAGACCCGATTGCCGTCTGGTCCTTCAACGAGACTGATGCCAGCGCTACCAGCATGGCAAAGTGTCAGAGCCGTGTCCGCGATGGCTTGAAGAAATTCGGAGCGCGGACCGGCCTGAGTTCGAGCGAGTGCCACGAGCGCCCGGTTCTCGGCCGCATAATCTGCGGCGCGAACCGGCCTGCGGGCGAGCTCATCCGTTTGACTTGGCGCGCGATTGCTTTCCATGGCTAACAGAGCGACTGGAGAGATGGAGAAGGCTCGAAGTCGTGGTGCCGGTATGCAGCCAGCTCGACAGACGGGCGCCAGGGCGACGTTCTTCACAGTGGCGAATTTCACATTACGGGAGCGACGGCGCAAAGTCAACGAGGGTTCTTACCTGCTTTCCTGCTGGCAAAGGCGGCCTCGTGTCACCACGGGCAGCACCTCAAAATTGCTTGTGGCCCATCGTTTGCGAGTTGCAAGCGGCGCACAGTTCTGGGAGGCATGTAACGCACAAAACCATTTGCTAACCTGTGGGTGTAAAGAGCGTGAGGAATTAGATCGGGCGAATGACGCACACCGATGGATTGGGCGTCGCGGTGTGACAGGCGCTCGTCAGTTGTGCTGAGACATGAACCAAACTGCCTTGTAGTTTATTGAAGTTGCTAATATCTACGGGCCGGCACGTATTGTGTTATCCGGTTAAAAGCAGGGGCCATGCGGGTGTGTTGGCTCAGCAGCGCGGGGATTTCATCGAGGCGCAACAGCGTAAGTTTGCCGCCATACACAACACCCGTGTCGACGTTGATGACATTGTGGTTCACGATTGGCTCAGCGGAGGGCGTATGCCCTACGATGACGGCCGCCACCCCTTCGACCCAGTTGCACGTGTCACGCTGTCCAGACTTAAGCCGGTTGAACAGTTGCGCTGCGGCGCCGCGAATCGACCCAAAGCCTTTCGATCGTCGCAGCTTCCATCGAGATCGATCCCAAATGACCTTGTGCCGTATTTTCCCGTTAATACCTTCTTTCTCTAGCACTTCAACCGTTCTGGGCCAGGATTGCAGAGGGACGTTAGCATGGACGATCCCGACCAGACCGAAGTCCGTCTCGATTTCGATCGCATACGGAAGCGCTGCCATGTAAGCAACGATCGCGTCTATGGACTTTTCTTCCCCTCCCATATCGAGCAGCCACCGACCACCATTGGCCCGAATGAAGCTGTCATTGGCGCCACACAGACGCCAGCGTACGATCGAATCTTCATGATTGCCGCGTACCGACTGGATGTCATACCGACGCACTATGTCGAGGACAGCAGGCGATTCGAACCCTCTGTCTACCAGGTCGCCGACGGCAAAGACCCTGTCTCGTGACGGGTCGAACCGGCTAGCTTCGAGTTGTTTTCGAAGCTGGGTGAAACATCCGTGCAGGTCGCCAACAACAAAGTCACGACCTGACGTATTTTTCTTAAAACGCCGAACCGGCCGGAAGGTCTGCTCCATTTTTACCGCCGAAAGGATGTCCACGTTGTACGCTAGTGGAGATGACGAAGCGGGTCGCAATGTTCGACGCGAGTTTTCAGCGCGCCAGCCCGCGGCTTTACGCCGCTGTTCTTCCTTCATTCTGGTGACTGGCTACGCATGCAAGGCGCGCTGCGTGCACACCTCGCAGGAGCCTTGCCTCGCAGACCCGGCAGAACGTAGCGTCAATCGGACTCTGACGTTACTTTTGCCCGCGCGGCGCGTCAGGTCTGCCGTAGAAGTAGTGTCGAGTGCCAACTGCCTGCCAGTAGTATCCGTTTGTAACAAGATGTCTGAATAAGAAAATGGCGCTATTTGCCTGGCGGATCGGTCGACGTTGCCTCCGCTGGTGCGGGCGGTTCGCACGCAGTCTGATCACCCACTGCTTTGTACTGCCCGGTTTCCGCATTTACGGTCAGTTACAAGTGCCGTCCAATTCAACGATCAGGGCAACGCTTTGTCCCGCTCAACAGGTTTGCTGACGGACGGCGTACAGGTCTTTACCGATTCGCGCGGGGTGCTGCCCGCGGTGGCACTTCAAGGCGCGCGCCCGAACAGTTCACGTAACTTGCGCTTGGCCTGTTGCAAAGTATCGCGGCGCTCCTTCGGCAGATTTCTGCCCGCACGATTGATGTAGAAGTTGGGCATCTCTTACTGCGGTACAACCCCCTCCGCTTTCTCCAAGGATACGCATTTTCTGAAATAGGCGAACCCAACGAAATGCGGTTTGGATGAAAGACCGCGTGAAACTTTAGCTGCCATCCAGTTGCCAAAGAACATACGGTGACTCTGGCATTTGGGTATGGCAAGCGTGCTGCTGGTGGATGACGACGCGGAAACCCTTGCAGCGTGGGAGGCGAACTGCATCGCAGGCGGATTTGAAGTTAAAAGTGCGAGCGACGGTCAATCGGCGTTGGTCATGTTCGTCGAAACCCCAGTCGATATAGTGGTCGCCGACTGGCGCATGCCGGTAATGTCAGGGAGTGAACTGTGCCATCGATTGCGTACGCTCCCCGGCTTGGCCGACGTTGCTTTCATATTGATTTCCGGAGAGCCTAGCCCGCCAGCCTTCGTTAGTTACGACGGGTTTCTGCGCAAGCCTGTAGATGGCGAGATGTTACTGGCCACAATGCGACGGCTGCTGGCGGACAACGTCCAGCATCGACAAATACTCCGCGGACCAACGTAGTCAAAAGGCTGCCTTTTTGCCTGGAAGAGACGCTTCGCCCAGCATTTCTTGCCGTAGCCTCCGGCATGACTGTCAGGAATTTCTCGCCTCCGATTCGGCCGATAACATCGGAGGGGCGGGCAGAGCGTTGCGCTCAAGCCTCATGGTCAGCCGGATTCACGCAATATCAGCGGTGATGACTTTGCGGTTTCACTCCACGCAGCATCTATCCGCGATTCCACCTGCTCGAGCTGCAAAAGCGCATGCATTGCCAGACCTGGCATCGGACGCCCGAGCAGAAATCCCTGCACGACGTCGCACCCTGCTGCCTGTAGCCAGGCAAGTTGAGCAGGTTCCTCAACGCCTTCGGCGACGACGGAAAGGTTAAACCCACGAGCGAGCGCGATAACCGCGCTGGCTATCGTATAACCTGCGTTCGGTAACAGCCGTATGAAGCTGCGGTCGATTTTCAGCTGATTGATGGGGAAAGACTGCAGATAGGCTAGTGATGAATATCCGGTCCCGAAATCGTCGATTGACAGACGTATCCCCAACGATCTCACGGTATTCATGAATTCCAGCGCCTTGTCGACATCTTCCATCAACAGGCTTTCCGTCAATTCAAGTTCCAGTTGCTCTGGCGGAAGCCCGCTTTCGCGCAACGCTTCCTGTACGTGGCCGATAAAACCGTCATCCACGAGTTGGCGTGCGGAGACATTAACGGCCACTGTTAACGCCGTCGCAGTGGCGCGGCACCAGGCTGCGGCGTCAGAGCATGCGCGGACAAGCACCCACCGGCCGATTTCATTGATCAGGCCGCACTCCTCCGCCACGGGAATGAATTCTGCGGGTGAAATCGGGCCGTCCTCGGGATGCGGCCATCTCAGCAGGGCTTCCGCGCCCACGATGCGCTTTGAAGCACAGTCGAACTGCGGCTAGTAGTGCACTTCGAGTTCGCCGCATTCCATCGCCCTGCGCAGTTCACGCTCAATGCGCACCCGCCGCTGGGTTTCCAGTGTCATTTCAGGCCTGAATTCCGCAAAACGATTCTTCCCCGCTGCCTTCGCATGATAAAGAGCGATGTCCGCACTACTGACCAGACCGGAGAGCGTGCGCGAGTCGTCCGGGAAAAGGCTGATTCCGATACTCGCGGTCGCAAAGACCTGCTGGCCATCCAGGTCGAATGACCGGCCGAAGGCATCCGCCATCCGGCCGGCGATCGTTAGTGCCTCCACCCGATCGCGCACCGGTGCTGCGACCACTGCGAACTCGTCTCCACCGATGCGGCCGACGACATCCGATTCCCGGACGACACTGCGCAGGATTTCGCCGACCATCCTCAGCAGCGCATCACCTGCGCTGTGGCCGGCGGTATCGTTTACCGCCTTGAAGTTGTCCAGGTCAACGATCAGGAGCGCAAGCTGCCTCCCTTCCTTTTCCTGCATGATGATCTGTGCGGCAAGCGTATCGTAGGTGGCGCGACGGTTCGCCAGTTCGGTAACCGGGTCCGTATAAGCCAGATAGTCCAGTCGCGCTTCCGCTTTCGCCATGCGGGCTTTCGTTTTCAGAATGACCAGCGCGGCGACGAACAGGGCGCCCACGGCAGCGGTTCCGAACAGGCCGTCATACCGGAGCAAACCGGACCATACCCGTGCCGTGCTTGCGATGACGATGACATGCCCCAAATCCTGGCTTCGGTATTCCACCGGCTTGATCGCGACGATACGGGAGAGGGATTCTTCACTGCCAGATGCGAGGAGCCGGGCCACCTCGTATTCGTCGGGCGCGGCGCCGCTCGCGGCGAATGCTGCGAACTGCTTCCCTTGGCGGTCGTAGACCATGATCGACATGAGATAGGGCGGGGGCCTGAAGGTACGGAGCGTCTCACTGGCGGTTTGCTGATCGCGAAACATCATCGGAGCCGCGACGTTGTCCGCGACAAGGGCCGCCTGAACCTGGACGTCGTCGACGAGTGACTGTCGGAGCGAAACGAACTGGAATGCGGTCAGGATACATCCGGCCACCAGGAGCGCGGTTGCAGCCGCGATGAGTTGGCCGATGCCGAACGACGCCGACAGTGGCTTTGACCCGGGCGCGAGTTTCGTTTTCACAATACATTCCTTGCGAGCGACAGGAGCTTCGAACTGAAGCGCAGGCCATTGCGCTCAGCCTCTGCCGTATCGATATCGAAGTGGACGTGATTGTCCTCGGTGACGAGGGTGATGGCTGCGCCGTTCTTTCCTGCGATCCCTCCATCCCGAATGACTAATGTCGTGCCCGGCGAACTGAGGGACAGGGGCTGTGACGCCTTACCAAGAACTGCGACATCACAGTCACCCTTACGGACGTCCGCTGGCATTTCACGAACTGTCCAGGGCTTGCCATTGATGGATTTCCCGCCGAGCCTGCGAAGGCTATCTCCCAGTGGGCTGCCTGGCGCGACGCACACGTTGAAGCTGGTCGCGGCAGTCAAAGTCGGAGGCCAGGTGGTGAAGAGCGCGAAGTTGTAGATAAACGCGGCTTTCAGCGCAACATCTTCGACTTGTGCGTGGCACAGGGTAGACGCGAGCAGAAACAGCCCCGCGACAGACGCCCCGATTCGCAGTCGCACAGCGCTGGACAGATCAAAAGCCATAGACCAGTTTCGCGTAGAACGTGCGACTTTGCTGCTCGATCGTCTCCTGTACGAAAGCAGGGCCGGCCGGATCCGCATACCGTTTGTTGAAAGCGTTGTAGATGCTCAGGGAGACCGTGGCGCGGGGAATCAGGTGGGACGAACTTACCGTGAAGTTCGCCAGACAGTAGCCGCCGGCGGTAGAGTCCTCAGCGAGCCGCGACGACACGCACTGCATTTCGGTCCCGAAACGGGCTGCATTATGGAACAGAGGTGCAACGGCATTCAGCTTGACAAGGTGGCGTGGTGAATTCTGGAGCGGTGCATCTGTTCGACCGTCTTTTGCCAGCTGCCACGAGTAACTGGCCCTGATCCGGAAGCCTTCGCCAAACGACCGTTCCGCTGCGAGTTCCAGCCCGGTGGCCTTTGCACGGTCGACGTTCTGATAGATTAGTAGCCCGCTAGCGGGATCAGTCTCCAGCGATATGAGATTTCTGACCGAATACTGGAACAGCGACAGCGTCGCGCTGCCCGAATGGGAAAATGCGTGCTCGAAGATGAATTCGGTTGTCGTGATGTGTTCAGGTTTGAGATTGGGGTTCGGCAGCTGCCCGCCATTTCCAGGCACTGCGTAGTACAGCTCAAACGCGTTTGGCGCACGATACGCTGTTCCGTAGATGAGTTTGGCAGTGTCCTGGGCAGTAAGCTTGTAGATCAGCGCAAGACGCGGATTCACATTGCCCGACGCGACGCTGTCCCAGTCATAGCGCAAACCCGCGTTAAGCGCGAAGTTTGCGGGCAACTGGATCTCGTCTTCCACATAGGCGCCGGCGCGATTACTGGACCGCTTGTCGTCAAGCTCCGACGTGTAGGGGTTCAGATCGTAGTTGTACTGGTCGCGCCGTGCGTCGCGCTGGAAGTCCAGGCCGGCGACGATCCGGTTCTTCGTGAGGCTTGTGACCGTGACATGCGCGTCGCCGCCGTACCAGAGGGCCCGGTCGCCATCGACGTTTGTCCTGGGCGGGTCACCCGGATAAATGCCGACGCCCGTATAGTCGTATCGACCCCAGTAAGCCTGTACGGCCACTGCCAGGCCGGAATTGATTTCGTGTGCGAAGACGCCATTGATGAAGCTCTGTGCGTCGTTGGTCGAATTGGGCGTATTAAAGACCGCGCCGAACGACGCGGTGGGTACGCCCTTGGTTCGGTTGCTGTGGGCCGCCGAGACGGTGAATTCGCCGTACGTCGCCTTCGCGAAGAAGCTTTGCGCCCGGTCGTAATCCAGCCCGTGCGCGACCCCGCCGTTCTGGTCCGGCGTGTTGAACTCCGGATAGTAGAGATCCTGGCCATTCCGGATGTACGACGTCGCGGACAGGACAATGTCCGCCCCGTTCTCGCCATGCCATCCATAAGTTGCGCGCGCCTTTTTCTCTCCATAGCTTCCGGCCGCCACGGCCGTTTCAGCCCCGTTGATGGCGCTGCCTTTTTTCGTGATGACATTAACCACACCGAAAAAAGCGTTCGAACCGTAGACTGCCGAGCCAGGTCCCGGGACATACTCGATCCGCTCCACCAGGTCCATGTCGACCAGACCTTCCGTTCCGATTGTCGCCTCGTCATACACTGCATCGTTGGTCCGATACCCGTCGATCATCAGAAGGAAGCGGCTATCGTAATCGCCTGGTCGCAAGAAACCGCGAGCGCCCAGGTATGAATAGTTACGATCATTGCTGACGTACAGACCCGGCAGCGACGCGAGTGCATCCGCGAGCGTCCGCCAGCCAAAATCCTTGATGTCCTGTGCGGTCAGCACAACGACGGCGGACGGCGCATCACTTATCGGTTGCTCGAACCTGGATGCGGTGGTCACTACTGGAACCTCCATTAACTGTTCCAGCGAAAGCGATGACAGCGCGGCACTATCCGAATCAGCGCTCAATGGTGCCGATTTCGGCCCGGGCGGCTCAGACGCCCACACCACTGGGCACGCGGCAGCAACAAGCGTGAACAGGGAGGGAAGAAATGCAGCAATCCGGATTTTAATAACAGGGCGAGGCATGGGGGTATTCGAAAGACAGCGCAGCCGCGCCTACACGGTGAATAACGGCATGCTTAATACGAACTTGATGCACGCGTTTTTACCGAAGCCCGTGGCGGCCTCAAGATAACGGGGCACTGGGCCGCGACAATTATTGGGGCCAGTCGATGGCGATGTTTATCGGTAAAGACGACCGGATACGCGGCTATGGCCACTGTCCACTTTCACCGGCTCGCAGAATTGAGCAGCGATGTATTCGGGTTACAGCGCCGGGGTACGAAGGGCAATGTCGCAGGGGGCAGCACGGGTTTATCTCAGGCTATTCGCACCGGGCCGGCAAGGGAATTCTTATTGAAGGGCGACAAGGCGATTTGATTTGCAGGCCGCTTGACCGTTTGTCTCCGGACTGGCGTGTACGTGCGCGGACGGTGGCGTGGACGTTCGCCGCGTTGTTCACTATGGCTGTATTGAATGGCGCCCGGCCGGCTAGACCAGCGCTACCGCTCGCGGGCGCGGCCTACCGCGTCGCGCAGCGGTACGCAAGCGAGCCGCCCCGTCTCCAGCAGCCCCTCAGCGCCCGATGTTGATCCGGTTGTCGACGTGCATCACACCGGGGGCAAGCCATGCGACCCGCTCGGCCTCCTCGCGCTCGGCCCATGAGCGGACCTTGCCGCTCAGGACGACCTTATTGCCTTCGGCCTCGACCGTGATGTGCTGTGCGTCGACTTCCGCGTTGCGCTTGAACGCGTCCTCGATCTTGCGCTTGAGGTCCTCGGGCTTGACCTTCGGCTTGATCTCGATCTCGTTCGTCAGGCCGGTTACGCCGCTCACCCGCACCGCCGTCTCGGCCGCGCGGCGGCGCTGGTAGTCCCATTCGACTTCGCCCTTCAGCGTCACGTCTCCGTCCCTGACGACCGCCTTGATGGTGTCCGCCGCGTAAGGCAGCTCAGCCTTCAGTTGGGCAATGATCTCGCGCACGATCTCCGGATCGGGCCGCTTGTTGATCAGAGGCAACCGTACCTCTATATCGTTTGCGACCCCCTTCACGCCGCGCACACGCGTCGCGTCCTCCTCGGCCTTTCGCCTTTGCCGGAAGCTGCGTGCGAAACCGGATAGTGTGACCGCGCCGTCATTGACCGCAACCCCGATATCTGATGGATCGATGTCCGGATCCCACTTCAGTTCGTACTCCACATCTCGTTTGATGTCTTCGTCGGTTCTCATCGCTGCTCCTAGTCGGCTTGTTAATGGAAAAACGCTCGCGCGGGCTACGCCCTGCACCGCACGCATCCGTCCACGGCAGGGCCACGGTAGGGCGCGCGGGGCAGATTTTCTTCCCTACGCCTGCGCAGTTTTTGCGGAATGCTGTCGTACGTTCACATCTGAAAGCCAGCGCAGCTGGGGCGCAGAGATCCGACACGTCTTTGCAGGAATGGGGAAGAAGTGCAACCGGCAAGAGCCTAGTCTTGATGTCATCGTCATCGGGTCAATGGCCACATCGACGTCCGAAGGTACGCGCCGGCCGGGACATGCAAGGCTGGCCGGCACCACCGCTGCTTCGCGGCGCGGGCGTGGTCGACTGGCTTGCGTGCTGCGCTGAGCATGAATTCAGCCGTCTTGCCGCGAAAGGGTCCAGGTTTATTTCCCAGAGAAATGGAGCAATTCGATGAGCGATCTAGTCGTTGTAAGCTTCAAAGGCGAAGAGACGGCCGACCAGGTATTGACCAAACTCCAGCAGATGCAAAAGGAGCACCTGATCGACCTTGAGGATGCCTGCGTCGTGGTCCGTAGCGCGAAGGGCAAGGTGCACCTCAAGCAAGCCGTCGATCTCGTCAAGATCGGCGCGCTCAGCGGCGCGGCTTGGGGCGGTATGTTTGGCGCGCTGGTTGGGCTGATGTTGCTCAATCCGCTCGTCGGGCTGGCAACGGGCATGGCCATCGGTGCTAGCACCGGCGCGTTGTCGGGCGCGCTCTCGGACTATGGAATCGATGACGATTTCATGCGTTCGACGGGTCAGAACATTGAGCCGGGTTCGTCGGCGCTCTTCATCCTCGTGCGTCGCGTGAATTTCGACAAGGTCCTGCCAGAGCTGAAGCCTTTCGGCGGAAAGCTATTAAAGACGTCTCTCACGAACGACCAGGAGGAACGCCTGAAGAAGGCGCTAGAGAGCCTGAACAGCAGCGGCACAACAGCATGAGCACCCCTGCGCTGCATCAGGGTTGTGATCTTGAATGCGCCACGCGATCGCGCTCTGCTTGCGCGGCGGCCGTGGCGTCGGCCGGGTCATCACGCTGCCGCATCAGCCAGTAGACGCTCCCCAGCGCCATCAGCGCAAACGCAAGCGCCGCGATCTGGGCGGGCGCACTGGCCGGATCGAGAATGATGAATTTGCGGGCGATAGCCAGCAGCGCAACCAGAAGCACCGTTTTGACCTGCACGATGTGATCGCGCCGCGCCATCACGCGCGTAATCGAATGCTTGAACTCCATAGCGATCAGCAGCGTCATGACCATGCCGAAGATTGTCTGATATACCGCGTGATCCAGCGGGTTCAGCGCGTCCGAAACCAGCAATGAAATCACCGCGCGAATCAACTGCCAGAGCGACACGAGGATGATGATAGAAATCACGACGCTCAGCACATGCGCGACCAGCTGCTCGAATCGTTCATAAAAGGTGAGCATGTCCCACTGCAGGCGCAACGCATCGAGATCCTTGCGCAGCCAGCTTTTCTTTGTTTCCATGATTTGGCTCCCGGGCGGCCGTCGCTGCGCCGCCAACGCACCGCACGTGCATGGACCTGCTGCTTCAAGTCTAGTACCTCTTCGAGTACATGGCAGGCCCTTGATGCAGTCCACACAAGCGAGCGATTATCCGAACATTCCCGGATTAGCGACTAGACTTAAAGCATGGTCGGCGCATGCTCACGCAAGAGGAACGCATGCGCCATTCAGTCACGATCCGGACGTGCGACCGAGGGAGGCAAACCGATGCCGAAGACCGTTCGAAGCGCTGAGCAAATTCGCGACGAACTGCAGAGCCGCATGGCGAAAATAGCCGCTGACGTGCCGGGAGCTTTGCGCGTGCGCATACCGCTACCAGAGCGGCACCCGCCCGACGCATCCGGCCGCAACTGGAACATAGTGCCGCTCAATGACCCCGGCGCAGATTGCGTACATCACGTCCAGAAGGTGATCGAAGACATGCGCACCGAGTTCGTGCTTCCAGATTGACGCCTCGCTGCGAAACCGGAGCGGATCATGCAAACGCACGTGTTTGAACATCGAGGCTACGAGATCGTGGTACGGCCGGAGCATACGGCCAACCGCCGTTATAGAGGCGTGGCCGCCTGCTTGTGAAGCGCGAGAAACGAAAGAAAGTTCTGAGAGTCCTCAATGGCGGATAGCATATTCATGGTCAGGATCTATGGACGCATGCGCAGTGCAAGTGGCTACGCGATACGCGACTTCCTGCATCGCTGCGACATACCGTTCGAATGGATCGAGCTGGGCAGCGATAAAGAAGCGGAGGAACTGGCGCACGTGCAGCATCTTTCCGATTCGCGCTTGCCGGTGTGCGTCTTCCACGACGGAACGCGGCTCGAATGTCCCACCGTCCGGCAAATCACAGAGAAGCTCGGCTGGTTTGCGAGTCCATCCCGTGAGGCCTACGATCTGGCGATCTACGGCGCAGGACCGGCGGGATTGAGCGCGGCGGTGTACGGTGCATCGGAGGGGCTGCACACCGTACTGGTGGAGCGTTTGGCACTGGGCGGCCAGGCAGGCAGCAGTTCGAAAATCGAGAACTATCTGGGCTTTCCACAGGGCGTGAGCGGCGCGGAGCTCGCTGAACGGGCTCGCGCCCAAGCCATCAAGTTCGGCGCCGAAATCCTGCTGGCTCGCGCCGGTGTGCGCGCGGAATTTCTGCCCGGCCAGGGCATCGTGTATCTGGAAGACGGCACACGTATCACGGCGCGCACGTCTATCTGCGCGACCGGCGTGGCATATCGTAAGCTAGGCCTGGCGGATGAAGAGCGCTTTCTCGGCACGGGCCTTTATTACGGCGCCGGCGCAAGCGAGGCCGCGCTGATCCATGGCGAAGACGTATATGTGGTGGGCGGCGGGAATTCGGCGGGACAGGCCGCCATGCATTTTTCGCAGTCCGCCAACCGCGTCTATATGCTCGTGCGTGACGCATCGCTTAAGAACACGTTGTCCCAATACCTGGTGGATCGCATCACGTCGGCGCCGAACATTGAAGTGGGCACGTGCACGGAAGTCACCGCGCTCGCAGGCAGTGACGTGTTGCAGGAGATCACGCTGACCGATGTGCACACCGGCCAGCACCGCACGGTAAGAACGAATTGGCTATTCGTCTGCATTGGCGGCGTGCCGCAGACCGAATGGGCGCAGGAGGTTGGCATTGTCCGCGATGAAGGCGGCTATCTCGTGACCGGTCCCGACCTGCAGGAATATCGGGCGAACCTGAAATGGCCGCTCGAACGCGCGCCGCTACATCTGGAAACCTGTCTGCCTGGCGTATTCGCAGCGGGCGACGTGCGTCACGCATCGATCAAGCGCGTGGCGTCGGCAGTCGGCGAGGGGGCAATGGCTGTGGCATTGGTGCATCGCTATCTGAATAGCGCTTGAGCGCAAGCGCAACCTTGATTCGCGCACGTCTGCGCGCACCTATCCGAGGAGTACGATCATGACCCCTGGTTGCACGCACCTGGGCGAGGCCCGCATTCTCCACACGCCCATAGACTATTGCGAGGACTGCGTGAAGCTTGGCCAGCCGTGGGTACATTTGAGGCTTTGTCTTTCGTGCGGACACGTCGGCTGTTGCGATTCGTCTCCCAACCGGCATGCAAGCAAGCATTTTCACGCGACCGGCCATCCGCTGGTGCGTTCAATCGAGCCCGGCGAAACGTGGATCTGGTGCTATCGCGACGAGATCGTCGTAGGTGAACTTGAATCGTGAGGGCGACGCCGCCCGCACGTGCGGGTGCCGTCGCGTTCTTCAGCATGCCAGTGTCACGCATGCGCCGGTGCCGGCTTCGACGCCTCGCTGGGCGCTTCTGTTGTGGGCGCTACTCCTTTCTGCACGCGCACAGAGTGCGTACCGGAGTCGTAGGTCATTGTGACCTTGTCGCCGTCTCGCACGTCGCCTCGCAACAGCGCATCGGCGAGTTGCGATTCCACTTCAAGGCGGATCTTGCGTTTGAGCATCCGCGCGCCGAACTCGGGGTCATAGCCGATCTGCGCCAAGTGAGCGCGCAACCCGTCGTCGAACGACAGATCGATGCCTTGGGCCAGCGCCGTACGCCGTACGCGCGCAAGTTGTAGATCGACGATGGTGCGAATCTGCTCCTTGCCGAGCGCACGAAACACGACCACCTCGTCGACGCGATTGAGAAACTCCGGCCTGAAATGATGCCGCAGGATTTCCATCAACCGGTCGCGCAGCTCAGGATAGTCGAGCTGCTTCGAGTCGGCCTTCATGTTGTCCTGGATCAGCTGTGAGCCGATGTTGCTGGTCGCGATGATGATCGTGTTGGTGAAATCGACCAGACGTCCCTTGCCGTCGGTGAGCCGCCCTTCGTCGAACAGTTGCAGCAGGAGATTGTGCACTTCCGAATTCGCCTTTTCGATCTCGTCGAGCAGCACCACGCAATATGGCCTGCGCCGCACGCGCTCGGTGAGTTGCCCGCCTTCCTCGTAGCCGACATATCCAGGCGGCGCGCCAACCAGCCGTGCCACCGTATGACGCTCGGAATACTCGCTCATGTCAATGCGTATCAGCGCGTTCTCGTCGCCGAACACCGAAGCGGCAAGCGCCTTCGCGAGTTCGGTTTTCCCTACACCCGTAGGTCCAAGAAAGAGGAAACTCGCGGTCGGCTTGCCGGCCTCCGTCAAACCGGCGCGCGAAAGCCGCACCGCTTTGGCGACCGCGGAGACGGCCTCATCCTGGCCGACCACGCGCTCCTTCAGGCGGTCTTCCAGCCTCAACAGTTTTTCGCGGTCCTCGGCAGTCAGTTCAGATACCGGTACGCCCGTGAGCGACGAAACGATCTGCGCAATGTCTTCCGCCGTCACTTCCTGCGAGCTGGTGCCGCGCTCCTTCTTCCACGTTTCAGTGGTTTCATGCAGGCTTTTTTGTTCCGCGACGAGCCGTTCTTCCAGTTTCTTGGCTTTGTCGAATTGCTTTGCAGCGCTGGCCGCATCCTGTTCCTGCTTGATGCGGCGGATGCTCGCCTCGATATCGTGCAAGGGCTGCGGACGCGAATTCGATGAAATGCGCACACGGGCGGCGGCCTGATCGAGCAAATCGATTGCTTTGTCGGGCAAAAAGCGCGCGGCGATGTAGCGGTCCGAGAGCTTTGCCGCAGCAGCGATCGCCTCTTCGGTGATTTTCACCTTGTGATGCGCTTCGAGCCGGTCACGCAGGCCACGCAGAATCTCGATCGTTTCCTCGACGCCAGGCTCAGGCACCATTACGGGTTGAAAGCGCCGCTCCAATGCCGAGTCCTTTTCAATGTACTTCTGGTATTCGTTCAACGTGGTCGCACCCACGAGGTGCAGCTCGCCGCGAGCGAGCGCGGGCTTGAAGACATTGCCGATATCGAGGCCGCCTTCGCCGCCGCCCTGGCCGGCGCCGACAATCGTATGCAGTTCGTCGATAAACACAACCAGACGGTCCTGGTTCTCGGTGATCTCATCCAGCACCTGCTTGACGCGTTCCTCGAATTCGCCACGATACTTCGCACCAGCCACGACGCTATTGATATTCAGTTCGACCACGCGCTTGCCGCGCAGCACTTCCGGCACCTGGTCCTGAACAATACGTTGCGCGAGGCCTTCGACGATAGCGGTCTTACCCACACCGGGTTCGCCAATTAGCACCGGATTGTTCTTGCGCCGCCGTGCGAGCACTTCAATGGTGGTTTCGATTTCCTTGTCACGGCCGATCACCGGATCGAGCTTGCCTTGACGCGCAAGCGCGCTGAGATCGCGCGCGTACTTGTCGAGCGTCGGCGTGGTGGAGCGGTCTTCCATCTTGCCGTCTTCGGCACCCTTGCCGACCACCTTGACTGCTTTTTGCCGCAGCGATTGCGGCGACAGCCCGAGCTTGCGCAGCAATTCACCTGCAAAGCCGTCTTCTTCCTCGACGAGCCCAATCAGAATGTGTTCCGGTCCGACATAGCTGTGACCCAGTTCCAGCGACGACTTCAACGCATTTTCCAGCGTACTCTTGGCGCGTGGCGATACGCCGATCTGCTCGTTGTCGCCCGGCTCCTTGCGGGTGCCGCGTGGCGCGGTCTGGTCGATGGTTCTCCTGATCTCTTCGGGATCAAGCTTGAATTCGCGCAGGATTTCCTGCACCACATTGTTATCGGCGAGCGCCAGCAACAGGTGTTCTGTATCGACTTCGTTCTTGCCATATTCGACCGCTGCTTGCGCCGCAGCTTGCAGGCGGTCCAGACCGCTCTGGCTCAGGTACGTCTGCAGGTCCACCGCTTCACGCGCCCGACGATGTCGGCGTGTGCGGCCACCTGGGTGTCCGCCCGCTGAATCGCCCATTTGCCCGCTACCGGCGCCTGTACCCTGATCCGCGCCGGCGGACTGTCCAGGCGCGCGTCCGATGCGTGACCGGCTACCGCGGCCGCTTTCCATCTGTGGCCATACGTCGTCGAACAGACTGTCGAACAGTCCGCCGTGAAAGAGGGACTCGAGCGGCGACAGGCGGCGCTGATTGCGCGCCATGAACTCCATGTAGTGCTCATCGCACAGCATCAGCTGACGGCGTTGGCCGTTTTCGGTGATCGTGATCTGCGAGGTTGCGGGCTTTCCACAAACACTGCACTCGGCCATGATGAACTCCTTTTCGTCCGCTAGGGCATCGCTCCCCGGGCGGGTAATGGGTGGGTGGAAATATCTGTTCCGCTGCTCATTCCGATGTCGCCTGGTTTGCGCGCTGGGCTCACGCTGCACAGGATGTCCCTCTCGACACCCGCCCGCAAACTGACCAGTTCCGTTGAAGACGAGTACAGGTGCCGCTTCGGATGGTGCGCGGCCAGTTCACCAATCTGTTGCGCGACGCTGGCGTGGGCCGAATCGCTGAGACTCCGGAAGCGGACGAGTTGTCTCACGATAGGCCCGACCGTGCTTCGCTGGTCGATTCGAAGCGCTTGTCGCCGCTGATGATCAGCATGTCTTCAATCACTTCGAGTTCGACGTCGTCAGAACCAGTCAGGTGTGGGGGCGGCCGCGGGCTTGATCTTCTGACCGGCCAGTGGTCCTGAACGGTGCGTCTATGGATGCAATGGCGCGTGCGGCTCGCCGGTCAGGCCGTCATGGAGCCAGGCGCGAGCAGTGATACCGAGTACGAACAGCAGCGCACCCGTGAACAACGCATACACGCCGATCAGCCAGACGAGCGCTAGTGCGCCGGCGCCCGGAAAGAGCAGCACGAAGATGCCAAACAGCACGGACAGCACTCCGGTTAGCACCAGCATCCACGCATTGCGCAGGCGCCTTAGCAGCCGCGTTGCTGCGATCAGATCGAATACGCCGGTGATAATCGCGTTTGCGCCGATGACGGCGACCAGTACGAGCGTGGTAATGCCCGGCACTAACGCGGCGATCACACCGGCGCCGATGCTGCAGATGCCGAACAGCAATGGCACCCACCAGCCGCCGTGCGTCGCGCGGTAGCGGATGGCCGCGAGAATCGCAACGATGCCGCCGGCGATTGCGTAGGCGCTAAAGAGGGTGATAAGCAGTAGCAGAGTGAGACCGGGCAAGAATAGCGCCAGAATGCCGAACAGCAGCGCTACCGTGCCACGCAGAATGAGCATCCACCAAGCGCGTCCAAGCAGTTCATCCATATGGGACTCCAGGCTGTACCGTCAGGTGACGAAGTTCAGTCTAGGCTCCGCGCATCTGCGATTCTTTCGCGTTTCTGCCATGCGTTTCGCAATTCTGCGTTCATTCATGACGCGTGCTGAATGACATCCAGATTGGCATCCCAGACGCACCAAAATAACCTGATCTATCACCGCATTTTTACAGCAGCTCGCCGTGAGGCGTCCTAACATGAACTTACGCCGCGCACGGTCCGGCAATAGCGTGAGCATTGCTGGCCCCGTGTCGCACCATCGACACCACAATGAAAGGAATCTCATGAAAACGAATCTGCTTGCATGGCTGCTTGTGTCGTCGCTCGGACTCCCACTGGCCGCGCAAGCCCAGGTGGCCGGCGCCCAGCCGCTTGGTATCAGCGTGGAAGAGTCGGCCGCGATCGTCGCAGGCTGGAGCGTGAGAAAGTCGGTCATGGACAAGCCGGTCTTCAACGAAAAGGGTGAGCGTGTCGGCGTCATTCATGACATTATCGTGGCACCCGACCGGTCGGTATCGTTTGCAATCGTCGCCGCAAACCAGTTTCTGGGGGTGTCGCATCACGATGTGGCCATTCCGATCGAGCAGCTCGATTTCGTCGGTGGCAAACTGGTGCTCGCTGGTGCGACGAAAGATGCGATCAAGGCGCTGCCCGAGTTTCAATACGCAAAGGTACGCGCGACACCTAAACCGAGGTCCGACTACAGCGAGCATCACTGACATATGTCTCGCACCGATCCCGATCGATGCATTTGAAGCGCGGCACACTCGATCCATGGGCAGCGCGCCGGTCAGTGCGCCGCCGCGTGACTATTCGTCGTGCCGGATGATCGCCGCCTGCTCTTCAGGGGACTTTCTTAACCAGCGCCGATGCAAACCACGTTCAATGCTGCCGCCCACCGAGAGCAGCAGCAGGAGCAGGACGGTGGCAATGCCCGCAATCTGCCATGCGCCGATGCCGCACACAATGCCGAGCGCGGCCGTGACCCAGATCGAGGCCGCCGTCGTCAAGCCGCTGATCCTTCCGGTGGCGCGGTCTTGAAGGATCACCCCGGCGCCGAGAAAGCCGATGCCCGTAATGACGCCTTGAATCGCACGGCCGGCGTCGCTGCCATCGGTGGAACGGTTTAGTTCGAAGGACATGCCGGCCATCGTGACGAGACAGGAGCCGAGTGCAACGAGGCCTAACGTCTTGACGCCGGTTGGCTTGCCATGCAGGTTTCGATCCAGCCCGACAATACAACCCACCAGCACTGCCGCGACCATGCGCAAGATCGCCTCAAGCAATTGCACGTATGAAATCATCGGCACCCCCGCTAAGGTTTCCTGGTAACGTCGCGCTCGGCGAGCACCTGGCTGCTCACTACAGTCTAGCGTCGAGGCGAGCAAACTGCTTGAGCGTCATACGCGGCTCAGGCGACCCGTCCGCCTGAAAACCGCAGTTATCCTCTCGCGATCGCAGCGATCGGTCGCCGTTGCAGCGGCGCAGATACGGTGATGCGCGCGCAGATGTAGCGCAGCAACTTGCGTCAGCGCCGGAGCTTCGGGAACCTGACCGCGTTCGAACGCCATGCAATACCCGGCGTAAGCGACAGCTTGCAGAATGCCTTCAGGAGTGGTGGATTACTTTGAATCCCAGCTAACAGCGTGTCGAGCGTCGTTCCGAGGTGCTCAGCAATATAGGTCGGCAGCATCTCCATCGACGAAGTCGGGTTGCTTCGGCCCATATTACGAATCTGCCTTAAGCAGCCTTGAATTCGATGTAACCTTAGATGTGCAACGAGTCGAGGACTTCTGCTTATCATGAAGCAAGAAATAGGGTCGACCCAGAATCACGCGTTGCGCTGCCAACCGATGAATGTCGCTTTCATCGATGGCGGGCTGAATTCGGTGCAGGGACTTCGCCTGGTTATACCGACAGGCAGCACCGTTGCGCAGACTGCGGGCGGCGACGGTCCCGGAATGGGTCATTCCATCCTGATCAGTGCACCATTTGTCGCAGTTATTCCGGTGGGGGCGCAGTTGGCCAGGGTCGCTGACAACGGTCCCGGTGGATGGGTTATCGCGCTCAAACCGGGCGTACTTGGGCAAGTCTCGCAAGTAGCGTTTGACGCGGTCCCGAAATGGTTCAGGTTTTGGGATCCGTTCCTGCGCGAGGCCGCGGACACATTGGCAGCTTTGCATCATGCGGATCTCATCGACGCTGCCTGCGCCGACGCTTTTGCAGATGTCATGTCGGTGCACATCGCTCTCCGCTACGGGCACTGTGCTGGTGCAGCCGAGCCGGACATGCCTCTTACGCGTCAAATGCTGACTCGCATTGAAGCCTTCGTTCATGAGCACATAGCCGAAACCATTCTGGTCGAGCAACTCGCAGTGCTGGCGCACATGAGTGCATCAAGCTTTGCTCGCGGTTTCAAAACGGCGACAGGTAACCCGCCCCATCTGTACGTGACACTCGAGCGGGTGAAATTTGCCAGGACGATGTTGTGCGAGGAGACCTTTCCTCTGGTTGACGTTGGCGCGCGCGCGGGGTTTCAGACTCAGCAGCATTTCACCGAAGTGTTTCATCGATACACCGGTGTGACGCCGCGCGCATTCCGACTTACCCACCGGAACGCCGGTAGCTGATTCATTTAAACTGCGCGCGCTGATCGACTTCCTGAAAGAGAAGCGCGGCGCTCGCTAGCGTACATGCTTCCTTCTTTCATACTACGAGGTGCTGCCGCAGATACTCGGCGGTGCGGCTTTCCTTCGCGCGCATGACCTGGGCCGGTGTGCCGCTCGCGACGATCTTGCCGCCGGCGTCGCCGGCGCCCGGGCCGACATCGACAACCCAGTCGCTTTGTGCGGCCACCCGCATGTCGTGCTCCACCACGACGACGGTGTTGCCGGCATCCACGAGTCCCTGGAGTTGCACCATCAACCGGTCGACGTCGGCGGGATGCAGGCCGGTGGTCGGTTCGTCGAGGATATACAGCGTGTCGCCGCGTTGCGCGCGTTGCAGTTCCGTGGCGAGCTTGATGCGCTGAGCTTCGCCACCGGACAATTCGGTGGCGGGCTGACCAAGCCGCAGATAACCGAGGCCGATGTCACGCAGCACTTTCAGTGCGCGCATCACGCTGGCTTCGTCAGCGAAGAAATCGCAGGCGGCGTCGACGGTCAAACCGAGCACCTCGGCGATGTTCTTATCGCGCCACGTGACTTCAAGCGTCTGCGTGTTGTAGCGCGTGCCGTGACAGGTCGAGCAGGGCGCATAGACGCTTGGCAGGAACAGTAGTTCGACGCTGACGAAGCCTTCGCCTTCACACGTCGGGCAACGGCCTTGCGCTACGTTGAACGAGAAGCGGCCCGCGCCGTAGCGACGCTTGCGAGCCAGCGGCGTGTCGGCGAACAGCTTGCGCACGTGGTCGAAGAGGCCGGTGTAGGTGGCGAGATTGGAACGCGGCGTGCGGCCGATCGGTTTCTGATCGACGCGCACGAGGCGGCGCAGCGCGTCCATGCCTTCGGCAATGCGGCCGCCGGTCGGCGCGCTCGCGGCCGCGAGCAACGGGTCCTGCTCGTCGTCGTCCGGGTTTTCAAAGACACGTCCAAGGTGGCTGGCGACCAGTTCCGGCAACGCCTGGCTCACGAGGCTCGATTTGCCCGAGCCCGACACGCCCGTGACGGCAGTCAGGCAGCCAAGCGGAAACGCGGCGTCCAGCCCATGCAGATTGTTGCGCGTGATGCCGGCGAGCCGCAGCCAGCCGGCCGGTTCGCGCGTCGCACGTGCGACGGGCGCGGGCGGCGCAAACAGATACCGTCGCGTATGCGACGCTTCGACATTCGCGAGGCCGGCGGGCGGCCCACTATAGACCACATGGCCGCCGGCTTCGCCGGCCGCAGGACCGACATCGACGAGCCAGTCGGCACGCTGCATCATCTGCAGATCGTGTTCGACGACAAACAGCGAATTGCCCGCGGCCTTCAGGCTCTGCAGCGCGCTGAAGAGCGCTTCGCCATCCGCGGGATGCAGGCCGGCCGATGGCTCGTCGAGTACATACACGACGCCGAACAACTGCGACGACAACTGCGTGGCGAGTCGCAAGCGCTGCAGTTCGCCGGATGACAGCGTCGGCGTACTGCGCTCCAGCGCGAGATAGCCCAGACCTAGATCGACCAGAGTCGTCAGGCGTTCGAGCAACTCGGCTGCAATGCGTTGCGCGGCGACGCGTTTTTCCTCGGACAGGTTGGGTGTGCGCCGCACGTCGGGCGAGGCTTTATGCGCGGAACCGCCTGCGGCGATCCGCTTATCGACGGCATCGCGCATGGCGCTCCTGCTGAGCACGCTGCCTTTGCCGGCGTCTTTCCCCGAATGCGCGGCATCCGGCTCGGGCCATTCGCCGCGCGCGATCGGTTCGAGCATCTCGGCAAGTCTGGCTAACGGCAACTGAGCGAATGCGCCGATATCGAGCCCGGCGAATTTCACCGACAGCGCTTCCTTCTTGAGCCGCTTGCCATGACAGGTCGGACAGACGCTGCCAATCATGAATTGCGACACGCGCTTTTTCATCAGCGCGCTTTGCGTGTTCGCGAACGTGTGCAGCACATAGCGGCGTGCACCGGTGAATGTCCCTTGATAGCTTGGTTCGTCCTTGCGCTTGAGCGCGGCACGCGTTTCTTTCGGCGTGAGTCCGGCGTAGACAGGCACGGTCGGCTGTTCGTCGGTGAAGAGAATCCAGTCACGGTCTTTCTTCGGTAAATCGCGCCACGGTTTATCGACGTCGTAGCCAAGGGTCACCAGAATGTCGCGCAGGTTTTGTCCGTGCCACGCGGGCGGCCATGCAGCGATTGCGCGCTCGCGAATGGTCAGCGAATCGTCGGGCACCATCGATTTTTCCGTGACCTCGTACACGCGGCCAAGTCCATGGCAAGTCGGACAGGCGCCTTGCACCGTGTTCGGCGAGAAATCCTCGGCGAACAGCATGGGCTGCTTCGGCGGGTAGTCGCCCGTGCGCGAATAGAGCATGCGCACGAGACTCGACAGCGTGGTCACGCTGCCAACCGACGAGCGCGCGCTCGGCGTGCCGCGCTGCTGTTGCAACGCGACCGCGGGCGGCAGGCCTTCGATGGCGTCCACTTCGGGCACGCCGACCTGCTCGATCAGGCGCCGGGCATACGGCGCGACCGATTCGAAATAGCGCCGCTGCGCTTCGGCGTACAACGTGCCGAATGCCAGCGACGATTTGCCCGATCCGGACACGCCGGTGAAGACGACCAGCGCATCACGCGGAATCTGCACATCGATGTTTTTCAGATTGTGCTCGCGAGCGCCGCGCACTCGCACGAAGCCGGTGAACGCGGATTCCTCGGACGGCGGCGTCGAGCGGGCTTTGTTGTGGATGGCGTCCATATCGATGAGTGGCGAATAAGCATGGCCCTGCGGGCCAACGCTAGCGAAGCTGCACGGAGCATGCCCGACGGTTATTTGGCGATGATGCCAGTGAAGGCAGGGCGCACCCACCCCCGTCAATCCAGAAATGACAGCCTATCACTGAAGCGCCGATCCGAGCGCAGAGTGCGGTGGCTAACTCGACCAGCGCCCGAACAAACGATTTATCGATCTTAAGTGTGTCGATGGGCAGTCGGACAAGATAGCTGGGACTGGAGTATCCAGAGCCGAAGTCTTCCAGCGATGTGAATATGCCGGCTTGCACCGACGCACGTTTCCGGCGCCACGGTTCGCGCGGCATTGCCTACTGCCCCACTGTTTCCAATTGCTCCGGCACGCCCGCATTCAAGCAGATGTGTTTCAGTTCGGTGAAGTCCGCCAGTGCATCGTACCCGTGCAAACGGCCGAGGCCACTCTGCCGATACCCGCCTGTTTCCGCCTCGGCGAATAACCGGTTGTGGTCGTTGATCCACACCGTGCCGTTGCGCAGTGCCCGGGCGATCCGATAGGCACGCGCGACGTCGTGAGTCCACACGCTCGCGGAGAGACCGAACACCGTATCGTTGGCCTTGCTGAGCGCCTCGGCCTCGTCCTCGAAGGTCTCCAGCGTGACGAACGGCCCGAAGATCTCCTCCTGACAGAAAAACGCTTTCGGATCGCCATGCTCGACCAACGTTGGCGCCAGGAACGCGTTGCCGCGGCTCGCACCGCGTAGCAGCACACGGTCCGCGCTGTCGCACGCCCGCTCGATCGTCGCATTGACCGCATCGCGTGTGCGATGGTCGATCAGTGCGCCGATATCGGTCGCCGCGTCGCTTCCCGGACCGACCTTCAGCGCGGCGAGCGCGGCGGCCAATTGCTCGCGCATCTGCTGCGCTTTCGAGGCATGCACGAGCACGCGGCGCGCGGCCGTGCATTGCTGACCGGAGATGATCGTCGCCGCGCGCGCGAGACGCGGCGCGATTGCGGCGACATCGGCATCATTGAACACCACGCAGCATGATTTGCCGCCCAGTTCGAGCGAGAGCTTTTTCATGCTGTCGGCGGCCGCGGCCATGATCCGCTTGCCGGTGGCCGTCGACCCCGTGAAGCTCACTACGTCGACATCATGCGATTCGACGAGCCGCTCGGCAGCCGCATGCCCGGTCTCGTTCACTACATTGACCGCCCCCTTCGGCAGCGCGGTGTCGTCGAGGCAACGCATCATCGCCGCGTTCAGCAGGCTCGTCTGCGCCGCCGGCTTGACGACGCTCGTGCAGCCGGCCGCCAGGGCCGGCGCGAGCGAGCGCACCAGCAGCACCGCGGGCGCGTTCCACGGCACGATGATCGCGGCGACGCCGGCAGCTTCGCGCAGCAGCGTGGAGATCGTGCCCGGTTCCGGCTCCAGCACGTGGCCGGGCAAATGGCGCGCAAGCCCGGCGTAATAGCGAACCTCCGAGATCGCCGCGGCGATTTCGCCGCGCGCCTGCGCGATCGCTTTGCCGTTCTCGCGCGCCATCAGCGTCGCCAGTTCGTCCCGCTTTGCATCCAGCGCCGTGGCCCAGTCAAGCAGCACGTTCTGCCGCAGCCGCGCGTCCTGTGCCCACGTGGTGCGATCGAACACAGCGCGCGCGGCGGCAATCGGCGCATCCGCCTCTGCCGCGCCTCCGTCGGCATACAGTCCGATCGGCTCGCCGGTGGCCGGGTCGATCGCCGGCCGCGTCGGCGTGCCGGTCCACATGCCGGCGATCCAGTGTTGTGCGTTCATCAAATTTTCCTGGTCGGGGTAGGGGTGTCCTTCGTCGCATCCAACGGCGCGGTGTTCAGCACCTGGCGCAGTTCGTCGGCGATGATCGAGATCAGCGCGTCCGCCGCAGCGCTCAGCGGCCGGCGCGGATGCGTGATGCAGACGATGTGTCGCACGATGCGTGGCGCCAGAATCGGATACGCGCGCAACGTGCCCGCTCGGACTGCGCGCTCGACCACGATACGCGGCAGGATGGTCGCGAAGCGAGTATTGCCGACCAATTGCACGATGCTGCTGAGCACATCGATTTCGAAGCGCGGCGTCAGGAGCACGTCCTCGTGCTGCGCGGCGGTATCGAGCACGCCGCGCAGGCCGTGCCGCTTGGTCGGCAGCACCAGTTCGAGTTCGGGCAGCTTGGCCAGCTCGATCGCGTGCGGCAGGTCGGGGCCGTGTGCCGCACTGGTGGCGAGCACCATTTCTTCGTCGAGGATCGCGTGCGCATCGAGCGAGAGCTTGCCGCGCGGTTTGTTGATGAGCGCCGCATCGAGCTGGCCGCCGGCGACCCAGTCGATGAAGGTCGCGCTGTAGCCGTCGGAGACGGTGACTTCGACGTACGGATATTTCTCGTGATAGCGCGACAGTGAATCGGCCAACACGCTTTCGCTAATCGACGCAATCAACCC
Organism: Paraburkholderia aspalathi; assembly: GCF_900116445.1. Taxonomy (GTDB): domain Bacteria; phylum Pseudomonadota; class Gammaproteobacteria; order Burkholderiales; family Burkholderiaceae; genus Paraburkholderia; species Paraburkholderia aspalathi. The sequence goes on along the minus strand of NZ_FPBH01000011.1, from coordinate 210,083 downwards.
GATCGACACACGCCCGGTGATGATCTCGTCGCGCTGGATGAGCTGCTGCCGCGCGTGCGCAAGGTCGCGCATGATCGGCAGGAAGAGCCGGTACATGAGCCGCCCGGCGGCGGTCGGCGTCATCCCGTGCGAGCCGCGCTCGAACAGTTGCTGATGCAGCTCTTCCTCGAGCTTCGCGATCTGCATGCTGAGCGCCGGTTGCACGATATTCAGACGCTTGGCAGCGCGGGTAACCGAGCCGTCTTCGAACAGCGCGATGAAATATTGAATCTGCTTCAGGTCCATGGGTGTGTTTGCTCAGGCTTCCACGTTTTCAATATTTTTGATGTTGACGGTCGCTGTTATCAACTCCCGTGGAGTGGCGGTACTGCTACTTCGCATGGGGCAGGTTTGTCGATCTGTCACTAAAAGCCCGTCGTAGTAAGCGTATTGGCGGTCGTTGCTATTAGTACTCAGGAGGCTGCCCGACGTCATCAGGGGTAACACTGATATCAGAGTAAGTGATGCAATAAATCAAAAAACACTATTAGAACTTATACGTCGTTCTCGCTACGCTCCATCCAAATCCACTGTGCGCTTGTTACACAAAACAACGGGCGCACATTGACACGACACATGGAGACCCAGATGAGCTCTCGCGGTACCGCTTTCCTCGAAACGACGGTTTCTCCGAGTGAGGGAGAGCGTCCCACCCGCTCGCTGCGAAGCTGGCTCGAGCACCTGTCGGCGAGCGGGCGGCTGGCCACCATCGAAAACCCCGTCGCGCTCGAGCACGAACTCGCTGCGATTGCGAAAAAGCTCGACGGCTCGCGCGCCGCAGTGTTCGTGCAGCCTGGCGGCCACGCGATTCCGGTGGTCAGCGGTTTCATGTCGAGGCGCGCATGGATCGCCGAAGCGATGGGCGTGAGTGAGGACCAGCTGCTGCATCGCTTTCGCGAAGCCGCCGAGCATCCGCTCGCGTGGCAGGAGGTCCCGGCGAATACCGCGCTGTGCCAGCAGGTCATCCATACGAAAGGGATCGATCTACACAAGCTGCTGCCCATTCCGACACATAGCGAACACGATAGTGGCCCGTACATCACCGCCGGTCTCGTGATCGCGCGCAATCCGCGCACCGGCATCCAGAATGTATCGATCAACCGGATCCAGGTGCATGGACCGGACCGCATGGCGATCCTCCTGCTGCCGCGCCATCTGTACGCCTTTCAGCGAACCGCGGAAGCCGCCGGAGAGCCACTCGAGCTCGCCGTGGTGATTGGCGTGGATCCACTGACGATGCTCGCCTCGCAGGCGATCACGCCCATCGATCACGACGAATTGGAGATCGCAGGCGCACTGCACGGGGCGCCGCTGCCGGTCGTGAAGTGCGTGAGCAACGGCGTGAAGGTACCGGCGTTCGCGGAGATCGTGATCGAAGGGCGCATCCTGCCGAACGTGCGCGAGCAGGAAGGCCCGTTCGGCGAGTTTCCAAAGTATTACAGCTCGCGAGAGGCGCGTGAGGTGATCGAGGTCACGGCGCTCACGCATCGCGTAAAGCCGATTTATCACACGATTGTGCCGGCCGAAATGGAACATCTGCTGCTTGGCGCGATTCCACGTGAGGCGACGCTGCTTGCGCATCTGCAGCGCAGCCATCCGAACGTGAAAGACGTGCACCTGTCAGTTGGCGGCGTGTGTCGTTATCACCTGTGGATCCAGTTCGATAAGAAGCGCGAAGGCGAAGCGAAAAATGTGATCCTGTGTGCGTTCGGCGCCCACTACGACATCAAACAGGTGGTGGTGGTGGATACCGACGTGGATGTGCACGACCCCGCTGAAATCGAATGGGCCATCGCCACGCGCTTCCAGGCCGATCGTGATCTGATCGTGATCGAAGGCGCGCAGGGCTCGCCGCTCGATCCGTCGACCACCGTGGGCCAGCCGGATGACGCCCCGGCGCATCTGCAGGGCATCAGCGCGAAGATGGGGCTCGACGCCACGCGGCCGGTGGTTTATGCGGCGCACGTGTTCACGCGCGTGCGCATTCCCGGGCAGGACTCGGTGGACCTGGACGCGCTCGTCGCCGGCGACAACGCCGCGTTCGATACCTATCTCGGTGACGTTCATGCCTGACAACAAGCGTGAGCGGATTGTCGTGGGCATTTCGGGCGCGAGCGGCGCGGTGATCGGCGTGCGCCTGCTTGCCGCGCTACGCCGCCTCGGCACGCATGAGACGCATCTGATCGTGTCGGCCTCGGGCGCAGTGACGGCGGCTCAGGAACTGGGCATGGCGCGTGGCGATCTGGAGAGCCTCGCCGACGTGGTCTACAACGTGCGCGATATCGGCGCGGCAGTCGCGAGCGGTTCGTTCATCACCGCGGGCATGGTTATCGCGCCGTGCTCGATGAAAACGCTTGCGGGCGTGGCCAATGGCTTCGCCGACAACCTGCTCACGCGGGCCGCCGATGTCATGCTCAAGGAGCGTCGCCGACTGGTGCTGGTCGCACGGGAAACACCGCTCAATCTCGCGCACTTGCGCAACATGACGCTCGCCACCGAGATGGGCGCGATCGTGATGCCGCCGGTGCCCGCGTTCTACGCTCATCCGAAGACCATCGAGGACGTGGTCGATCACACGGTCGGCCGGATTCTGGATCTGTTCGGCATCGAGCACCGCGAAATCGCCCAGCGCTGGAGCGGACTCGCCGATGAGTTCGCGGGCCGCCGTGAGGGAGCCGACGAATGAACCAGCGCGACATGATCAATTCAGGCAATGCTGCGACGGTGGAGGTTGAACCAACCCACGACGAAGGCGTAAAGCGTCCACAGACCTATCTTGGCCGCCCGATGGAGCGTCTCGAAGACCCGGCGATCCTGACTGGCCGTGGCCGCTATGGCGACGATCTCGGGACCAAACCCGGCACCCTGCATGCGGCGATTCTGCGCTCACCGCATGCACATGCAGAACTCATTGCTATCAATACCGACGCCGCGTCGAAACTGCCCGGTGTGCGCGCGATCCTGACGCGCGAGGACCTGCGTGCCTGGTCGCGGCCCTTCGTGGTCGGGGTGAAATCGCCGATGGAGCAGTGGGCGCTCGCCATGGACCGCGTGCGCTATGTCGGCGAACCTGTCGCGGTGGTGCTGGCGGAATCGCGGGCCATCGCCGAAGACGGGCTCGATCTTCTCAAGGTCGAATATTCCACGCTCGATCCGGTCACGACGATCGAACAGGCGGCGAGCGAGGAATCAACGGTTTTGCATGAAAAGGTCGGTACCAATGTGATCAGCGACCGCCGTTTCCGCTATGGCGATCCCGAAGCTGCGTTCGAGAAAGCGCCACATCGCGTGAAACTGGTCGCGCATTATCCGCGCAATACCTGTGCGCCGATCGAATGCGGCGTGGTGATCGCCGAATATCTGGCGGGCGACGAAGGCTATGACGTTACGTCGAATTTTATGGGCCCGTTCTCGCTGCACGCGGTGATGGCGATGGCGCTGAACGTGCCGGCCAATCGTCTGCGTCACAAGGCGCCGCGCGATTCGGGCGGTAGTTTCGGCGTGAAGCAGGCGGTGTTTCCCTATGTCGTGCTGATGTGCCTCGCCTCTCGCAAGGCTGGCGCGCCGGTGAAGTGGGTCGAGGACCGGCTCGAACATCTGAGCGCGGCGACCTCCGCAACGGCACGCCTGTCGACGCTCGAGGCGGCTGTCGAAAGCGACGGCCGTATTACGGCGCTCTCATACGATCAACTTGAAGATTGCGGGGGCTATCTGCGCGCACCGGAACCGGCGACGTTCTACCGGATGCATGGCTGCCTGACCGGCGCGTATGCCATCGACAATCTGCTGGTGCGCAATCGCGTCGTGCTGACCAACAAGACGCCCACGGGTCTCGTGCGCGGCTTCGGCGGCCCGCAGGTTTACTTCGCGCTCGAACGGCTGATACAACACATCGCGCTTGAGTTAAAGCTGGATGTGCTCGACGTGTATCGCCGCAATTTCGTCGCCGCCGATGCCTTCCCGTATCGCGCCGCAGCGGGCGCCTTGCTCGACTCGGGCAACTATCAGGAGGCGCTGCGCCGCGCGCTGGCCGAAGGCGGCTATGACGAACTGCGTGCGCGCCGCGAGGCGGCGCGCAAGGAAGGGCGGCTGTACGGCATCGGCTTCGCGGCGATCGTCGAGCCGTCGGTGTCGAACATGGGCTATATCACGACGGTGATGCCCGCCGACGCGCGCAGAAAGGCCGGGCCGAAGAGCGGCGCGATCGCGAGCGCCACGGTCAGCGTCGATCTGCTAGGCGGCGTGGTGGTGACGATCGCGTCGACGCCCGCGGGCCAAGGGCATATGACGGTGTGCGCGCAGGTGGTCGCGGATGTACTCGGCGTCTCGCCTCAAGACATCGTCGTCAATGTCGAGTTCGATACGCATAAGGACGCGTGGTCGGTGGCGGCGGGCAATTACTCGAGCCGCTTTGCCGGCGCGGTGGCGGGCACGGTACATCTGGCGGCTGTGCGCGTACGCGACAAGGTCGCGCGCATCGTGTCGAAGCAGTTGGGTTGCGCGCCGGAAGATGTGCGTTTTGAAGGCGGCCGCATTTACGCGGCGGGTGCAGAGGATCGCGCGCAGCCGTTCGGCCGCGTCGCCGCCAATGCGCCGCATTGGGCGCCCGCGCTCTTGCCTGAAGGCGAGGAGCCCGGTCTGCGTGAGACCGTGTTCTGGAATCCGCCGAACATGGCGGCACCGGATGAGAACGATCGCATTAATACGTCGGCGGCTTACGGGTTTGCCTTTGACATGTGCGGAGTGGAAGTGGACCGCGCGACGGGCCGCGTGCGGATCGATCGATATGTCACCGCGCACGATGCCGGCACACTGCTGAACCCCGCGCTCGCCGATGGCCAGATTCGCGGCGCGTTCGCGCAAGGTCTCGGCGCGGCGTTGATGGAGGAATTCCGTTACGGCGCGGATGGCAGCTTCCAGTCGGGCACGCTCGCCGATTATCTGATGCCGACCACCTGCGAAGTACCCGATCCGGTGATCGTGCATCTGGAAACGCCGAGTCCGTTCACGCCGTTGGGCGCGAAAGGACTTGGCGAGGGCAATAACATGAGCACGCCACCGTGCATTGCAAATGCGGTGGCGGACGCGCTCGGCGTCGACGATATCCGTTTGCCGTTGACGCCTTCGAAAGTCATGGCGCTCATCGGTATCGACGACCCCGCGCCGTCGCGTCCCGAATTGCGCGACATGCCACCGGCGAAACCGGCGATGCCCGGCGGCGGCAAGGCGCTGACCGCGCAAGGCAGCGTCGATTTGCCGGCCTCGCCAGAAGCCATTTTCGCCGTGCTGCTCGATCCGGCCGCGCTCGCCAGAGTGATACCGGGTTGCCACGCGCTCGAAGCCGAAGGCACGAACCAGTATCGCGCCGACGTGACGGTCGGCGTGGGCATGATCAAGGCGCGCTTCGAAGCGAAGATCGGGTTGTCGGAAATCGACGCGCCACATCGGCTGCGTTTGGCAGGCGCGGGCATGTCGTCGCTCGGCAGCGCGCGCGGCAGCGGCCTCGTCGAGTTGACGCCGATCGAAAGCGGCACGCGTCTTTCCTATGACTACGAAGCCCAGGTGTCGGGCAAGGTCGCGGCCGTCGGCGGACGAATGCTCGAAGGGGCGGCCAAGGTCGTGTTGCGGCAACTGTTCGAATCGCTTGGACGCCAGGCCGCAGGCAAACCGGTGAAAACAGGAGGCGGGTGGCTATCGCGGTTGCTCGCACGTTTCAGGAGGCAGGCATGAAACCCGCGCCGTTCGATTATCTGCGCGCGATGACCACGCAGGACGCGCTCGACGCACTCGCGCAAAACGGCGAAGACGCCCGCGTGCTGGCCGGGGGCCAGTCGCTGATGGCGGTGCTGAACATGCGGCTCGCGCAGCCGCGCATGCTGGTCGATATCTCGCGCACGGACGAACTGAACGCGGTGCGCACCGATAACGAAGCAGGTCAGCTGATTGTGGGCGCGGCCGCCACGCAGGGCAGCGTCGAATGGCGCGCGTCACTGCGGGATGAAGTGCCCCTGCTGGCGATGGCATTCCCGCACATTTCGCACTTTCAGATTCGCAATCGCGGCACCGTGTGTGGCTCGATTGCACACGCCGATCCGAGCGCGGAATTGCCACTTGTGCTGGCGGCGCTCGGTGGCGACGTGACGCTGCGCTCGAAAAAGAAGAAGCGTGTCCTGAAGGCCGAGGAATTTTTCCAGGGGAGTTGATGACGGCGCGCGAACCGGACGAATTGGTCGAAGCGGTGCGCTTCCCGCTGAAGAAGCCCGGCGAACGCTACGGCTTCACCGAATTCTCTGCGCGTCATGGCGATTTCGCGATGGCCGCGTGCGCGGCGGTGGTGACGAGCGACTCGATCTGCCTCGCGGTGGGCGGCGTCGCGGATCGGCCGGTGGTCGAGAAATGGCCGCGTTTGCACGGCGAAGACCTACGCAGTGCATTGAACGATTTGAGCTGGAAGCTGGGCGCGCAGGACGACGCGCATATTAGCGCGACCTATCGCCGGCATCTGGTGCGGCAACTCGGATGGCGCGTGATCGAGGAGGCAAAGTAAAGTGAGCAACACGTCTGAAGACAACATCATGCGGCAGGGCGACCGGCCGTGCATCACGCTGACGCTCAATGGCAGCGAGCGCAGCGGCTATTGCGAGCCACGCGACCTGCTGTCGGATTTCATCCGTCACGAACTGGGCGCGACCGGCACGCATGTCGGCTGCGAACATGGTGTCTGCGGCGCGTGCACGGTACACATCGACGGCGTGGCAGGGCGTTCTTGCCTGATGCTGGCGGTGCAGGCGCAAGGACGTCGCATCGATACAGTCGAGGGCCTCGCGCCCGATATGGTGCTTGGCGATCTGCAGCAGGCGTTTCAACGCCACCACGCCTTGCAGTGCGGCTTCTGTACGGCCGGCATTCTGATGTCGTGCGCGGACTATCTGAAGCGCGTGCCCGATCCCACCGAAGCGCAAGTGCGCGACATGCTCTCGGGCCATCTGTGCCGCTGTACGGGCTATACGCCGATCGTCGCAGCGGTGCTGGACGTGGCGGCGAGACGTAACGCAGGCAAGCAGGCCGGTGAGACCGTGGAGACCGCTCATGCTTGATCTCGGCCGAACCTATCTGCAAAGCGTGGAGCGCAGCCCGAACGCGCTCGCTCTGGTCGACGGCGCCCTGACGCTGACCTATGCGCAGTGGCATCGCATCATTGTGAACGTCGCCGAAGGCCTGCGTGAACTGGGTCTCGCGCACGGGGACCGGCTGCTCGTCGTACTGCAAAACCGCTGGGAAATGGCAACCTTGCACTGGGCCTGCCAGTTCGCGGGTATTGTGATCGTGCCGTTGAACTGGCGCGCCAAGCCTGACGAACTCGATTACTGCGTGACCGATGCCGGCGTGAAGGCGATTGTCTATGAACCGGTCAGTGCCGAAGCGGTCACGCAGAGCGCGGCTGCGCAAAATCTGCCGCGCATCGGGCTCGACGACGCGCAAGGCCGCACCGCCAGATTCGCAACACTCCTTGCCGAGCGCTCGCATGATGCCAGTATCCAGACCACTCGCGCGAATGCGGACGACTACTCGCTGATTCTTTACACGTCGGGCACCACGGGTAAAGCCAAAGGCGTGCCGCGCCGTCACCGTCATGAGCGGGCTGCCGCGCTCGCCCATGTCGCACAGAACCTGTACCGGTACGGCGAGCGCACGCTCGGGGTGATGCCGTTGTATCACACCATGGGCGTGCGCTCGCTGCTCTCGATGGCCATGGTTGACGGCGTGTTCGTTTGCGCACGCCGCTGGAACGCCCGTTTCGCGCTCGATTCCATCGCGCAGTATCAGATCAGCTGTCTTTATCTGGTGCCGACGCTTTATCACGATCTTCTGGGCGATCCCGCTTTCGACGCTATCGACACGACATCCGTCAAAAAGCTCGGTTTTGCCGGCGCACCAATGAACGACGGTTTGCTCAAGCGGCTATCGGCTGCTTTCAAACCCGAACTGTTCGTCAATCACTACGGCTCGTCGGAGGTCTACACCTTCAGCATCGATCAGGACGCAACGCAGAAACCGGGCAGCGCGGGGCGTGCCGGTATCAATACGCGCCTGCGTGTCGTGAAGCTCGATGCGCAAACGCCAGAGGATCTGGCGCAGGCTGGCGAAGAAGGTCAGATCATCGCCGATCTGCTCGGCGACGAAGCTTTCGAAGGCTACTGGAACCGCCCTGACGCCAACGCCAAATCATTGCGCGACGGCTGGTATTTCACCGGCGACACCGGTTTCTTCGACGTCGAAGGCGACCTGTACGTGTCCGGACGCGTCGACGACATGATCATTAGTGGCGGCGAGAACATTTCGCCGGTCGATATCGAATCGGTGCTGTCTCTGCATCCCGCCGTCGACGAAGTGGCGGTGGCAGGCGTGAAAGACGAGCGCTGGGGCCAGCGGGTCGTCGCCTTCGTCAAACGCCGCGAATACGTCGATGCCGAAACGCTCGATGCGTATTGCCGAACGTCCAATCTCGTCAACTTCAAGCGGCCGCGCGAGTACGTCTTCGTGGACGACATTCCGAAATCGCCGGTTGGCAAGATCTTGCGCCGCAAGTTGTCCGCGGGCGAGTACGAACGCGACGAACGTGGTCAGCCTAATGACGGTAACGACAGCAACCACAGCCGCGCCAGCGGCGCATTCATTGCCACACACACGGAAACTACCAAGGAGTAACCCCATGACCGACTTGACTCACCGCGGCCAGAGCCTGCTGCAAGAACTCGACGGCTTTTCGATCGAGATCGACGCCGAACGCGAGCGGGCCGACATTATTCTGCATCGGCCGCCGTTCAACGTGATTTCGATGCATGCACGCGACCAGTTGCGCGCGGCCTTCGAAGCACTTGACGAAGACGAGCGCGTGCGCGTGATCGTCGTGCGCGCCACGGGTGAACACTTCTCGAGCGGCGGCGACATCAAGGGTTTTCTCGAGGCGTCGCCGGAACACGTGTCCAAACTCGCCTGGAATATCGCGGCACCCGCGCGCTGCTCGAAGCCGGTGATCGCCGCCAATCGCGGTTTCTGCTTCGGCGTGGGTTTCGAACTGTCGCTCGCGTGCGATTTCCGCATCGCCACCGACACCACCTTCTACGCGCTGCCGGAACAGAAGCTCGGCCAGATCCCGGGCTCGGGCGGCTCGGCGCGTTTGCAGCAGATGGTCGGCGTCGGTCGAACCAAGGACATCGTCATGCGCTCGCGCCGCATTCCGGGCAAGCAGGCCTACGACTGGGGCATCGCGGTGGAGTGCGTGGCCGATGCGCAACTCGAAGCCACGACCGACGCGTTGGTGGATGAACTGCGGGCCTTCTCGCCGCTTGCGCAACGCACGGCCAAGAAGCTGCTGAACGATAGCGAAGATGCGCCGCTTTCGATCGCGATCGAACTCGAAGGGCACTGCTATAGCCGTCTGCGCACGTCCGACGATTTCCGTGAGGGGGTGGAGGCGTTTCATGGCAAACGCAAGCCGGTGTTTCGCGGCAGTTGAACCGAACGCAGCACAACATAGCGGCAACACCCAGTAGCGAAAAAAACTGCAGGAGACAAAGCATATGGAGCGTTTCGATTACGTGATTGTGGGCGGTGGATCCGCCGGATGCGTGCTTGCGCACCGGTTGTCGGCGGTACCGTCGTTGCGCGTCGCGTTGATCGAGGCGGGCAAGGATACGCCGCCGGGCGCTGTGCCCGCGGCGATTCTCGACAGCTATCCCATGCCGGTTTTCTGCGGCGACACGTACATCTGGCCCGAGCTCAAAGCGAGCGCGACCCGAACGGCCGCGCCGCGTGTGTATGAGCAAGGGCGCGTGATGGGTGGCGGATCGAGTATCAACGTGCAATCCGCCAATCGCGGCCTGCCACGCGACTACGACGACTGGGCCGCCAATGGCGCAACTGGCTGGGCGTGGCAGGACGTGCTGCCGTATTTCCGCAAGCTCGAACGCGACGTGAATTTCCCGGAAGGCGGGTTGCACGGCGGCGCTGGGCCGGTGCCTATTCGCCGTGTTCTTCAGGCCGACTGGCCGCCGTTCTGCCATGCGTTTGCCGACGGGATGCGTAAAAACGGTTTCGCCAGCCTGCTGGACCAGAACGGCGAGTTCGGTGACGGCTACTTTCCAGGCGCGTTCTCGAATCTCGACGACAGGCGAATCTCGACCGCCGTCGCTTATCTGGATGCACAGACGCGCAGGCGCCGCAATCTGCACATCTATCCGGAGCTGCGCGTCGAGCGCATTGTGATGGAGGGCATGGTCGCTCGCGGCGTGGTGGCTGTCGCGCGCAACGGTGCCCACGTGCGCTTCGAGGCGAATGAAGTCGTGCTGTGTGCAGGCGCGCTGCAATCGCCGGCGCTGCTGATGCGAGCAGGCGTCGGCGCGAGGGAGGATCTGGGCGCGCTCGGCATCGATTGCATGATTGATCTGCCGGGCGTGGGACGTAATCTTCAGGATCATCCGTCCCTGACTTTCTGCCATTTTCTCGAGCGACGTTATCGCATGCCTTTGTCGCGGCGCCGCGCGAGTATGACAGCCGCGCGTTTCACCTCGGGCGTTGCAGGGTGCGATGCGTCCGATCTGTATCTGTCGAGTGCGACTCGCGCCGCATGGCATGCGCTCGGCAACCGGCTCGGGCTGTTCTTTCTCTGGTGCAATCGCCCGTATTCACGCGGCCGTGTGCAACTCGTTTCACCCGACGCCGCGGTGCCGCCGCGCGTCGATCTGAATCTGCTCGACGATCCACGCGATGTCGCGCGCCTCGCTTTCGGCGTACGAATGCTGGCGAAAATCGTCGAGGCCTCGGGGCTCGGTCACGATCCACGCGACTTTTTCCCCGCGGCGTTTTCACCACGGGTCAAGGCGCTTAGCCGCGTCGGAACCCGTAACGCCGCGCTGACCTCGATGCTTGGGATGCTGCTCGACACACCTGCGCCGATCCGGCGGGCATTAATCGAACGGTTTTTCACGGGAGGCCAGCAAATGTCCGCCCTGCTTGCCGATGAGAACGCACTTGAGTCGTTCATTCGCGCCAATGTGTTCGGCGTATGGCACGCGAGCGGCACCTGCAAGATGGGCGATGTGAACGACGTCATGGCTGTGACGGACAACGCGGGTCGCGTGCGTGGCGCGCAGGGCTTGCGGGTCGTCGATGCGTCACTGATGCCGAGACTGCCTTCGGCGAATACGAATATCCCGACCATCATGATGGCCGAAAAGATCGCCGACACGATGCTCGCGCGAAGGTACACGAGCGCGGCGTCGAACACGACGTCGTCCACGGTGGTCGGTCGATAAAAGTTTATTAACACAACCAAGAGCACGCAATCCAGAACGTGCCTTAAAACGGGGCGATCGAAAGACGGCCCGCTTATAATCAAGGAGATGACGATGTCCGTAGCAGCGCAGAATGGCGCCGCCTTGCCCGCGGTAGACCAGCGGCAAGTGATGGGTGCAGTAATGGCCTCGTGCCTCGGTTGGGCACTGGATTTGTTCGATCTGTTCGTCTTGCTGTTCGTCGCACCGGTAGTGGGACGGCTGTTCTTTCCGTCCGAACACGCCATGCTCTCGCTTGCCGCGGTCTATGCATCGTTTGCCGTGACCCTGCTGATGCGCCCCCTCGGCTCGGCATGGTTCGGCTCCTACGCGGACCGCAACGGTCGCAAGGGCGCGATGATCACTGCGGTGGTCGGCGTGGGCCTCTCGACGGCAACCTTCGGCTTGCTGCCAACGGTTGCGCAAGTCGGCCTCGTCGCGCCGATCCTGTTCCTGATGCTGCGTTTGATACAAGGCGTATTCGTCGGCGGCGTGGTGGCGTCGACCCACACCATCGGCACAGAATCTGTCGCGCCTAAATATCGCGGCGCCGTGTCGGGGCTGATCGGAGGTGGCGGGGCGGGCCTCGGCGCATTGCTCGCATCGCTAACCTATCTGGCGATGTCGGCGATCTTCCCGGGCGCCCTGTTCGACGTGTGGGGTTGGCGCTGCATGTTCTTCACCGGCATTGTGAGTTCGATTCTCGGCTTGTTCGTCTTCAGTAGCCTGGAAGAGTCGCCGCTGTGGAAGAAGCTGGCCGCCGAGAAGGCCGCCAAGGCCGCAATGCAGAACACGGCCGCACCCGTCGAGGTCGTACGCTCGCCGATCCGCACGCTGTTTTCACGCGACTATCGCTCGATTCTGTTCGTCAATCTGCTGCTGACGATCGGCGGCGGTAGCGGCTATTACCTCACGTCCGGCTACCTGCCGACCTTCCTCAAGGTGGTGAGCCACGCACCGAACGGCGCCGCGGCCGCGATTCTGATGATCTGCAGCGTCGCGGTGGTGATCGCGTCGATCGCGGCGGGACATCTGAGCACTTTCATTGGACGCAAAAGCACGTTCGTCTGGATCGGCCTGATTCGCCTGATCGCGCTGCCTGCGCTGTTCCTGCTGCTGCCCACAGCGCAAAGCATCACGATGGTCGGCGTCTACGCGGTGATTCTGAGCGCGCTCGGCAGCGCCGGTTACGCGCCGATTCTGATCTTCCTGAACGAACGCTTTCCAACCGCGATTCGCGCCACTGGCACGGGGCTGTCATGGAACATCGGTTTCGCGATCGGCGGGATGATGCCGACCGCCGTCTCGCTGGTGGCAAAAGACGCCAGCCAGTTGCCGATGACGCTTGCGATCTTCGCCGGGGCGATCAGCGTAATTTTCCTGGTGGGGGCGTTCATCGTGCCGGAGACCCGCGGCAAGCTCGATAACGGCACCGCCCGCGAGGCCGCCTAGTGCATTCCAGCGGGCGCAAAAGCGCGCCCGCGTCGCTCACATACAGGAGACATCAATGAAATACGACGAGGACGTTCGCGCGCGCTCATACCAGTTTCGCGACGATTATGTTGCGGCCACGCCACCCTGGTATCGCGGTGAACTGCACCTTGGCTTCACGCTGCTCTTCACGGGTGGAGTGATCGGGTACTGCTTCACGCAGCTTCATGCGCCCACGCTTGCGGAATGGATGGCGGTCATTCCGCTCTTTCTGTTCGGCAACTGGGCAGAGTGGGCCGCGCATCGCTACGTGCTGCATCGCCCGACGAAGTACTTCAGCATGATCTACAAGCGGCACTGCGCGGTCCATCACAGATTCTTCACGCACGTCACGCTCGAATACAAGGGCCAGCGGCACTGGCGCGCGTTGTTGTTTCCGCCGTTTGCGCCGGTCGCGTTTGTGCTGGCGGCAGTGCCGTTCGCACTCTTCATTGGTTATGTGTTTTCGCGCAATGCGGGATATATCGCGCTGCTCACGATGGCGGCGTACTACCTGATGTACGAGGGACTGCACACACTGTCGCACGTCACCGACAGCCCGTTGCTCGACCGCGTTCCGTTCGTCAATACCGTGCGGCGCTTGCACGTCACGCACCACGATCCCGAACTGATGGCGACGCAAAATTTCAACCTGACGTTTCCCATCTGCGACACGCTGTTCGGCACGCGCAGGGATGCGCCGCGCACTGCACGCGAACCGCTGGCGCGTCGTCCATAAAGAGCTTCTGCGACTTTTTCGCAATAAGGGACCCGACAACCCCCCCAAGCCGCCGGTCGATAGAGGACGGCGAGCGTCCGCATGTGATCGGCTGTAGCTGTAGCTGCAGCTGCAGCTACGGCTCCTAGGCTTTGGGTGGATGCCGGACGCCACGAGCTTGGCCGCATCGTTGCGACGTTGGCGGGCGTCGTTTATCGACAGGACAGGGAATCGCCCAAGGGTATGGCTGCAACCCTTGCCATCCAGCCGGTAATCAAATTTCCACACCTTCGAACGCGAGGTTGACACCCGCAGATACATGGAGTCGCGGTCACGAATCTTATAGGGCTTGTCTTGTGGTTCGGCGTTCAGCAGTAGCGGGTAGGTTAGCTTCACGGAGTTCTCCTCGATGGACAACTACCATGATTTTTCCCGGCAATTTACCCGCAAACCTGTCGGAAGCGCGCGGATTACTCTGGATCATGCCGGATAGATCCCCATAAACCGGAGGCGCAACCGAGGCGAATGCATAAAGCTTCAGCCATTCGCTGTAACCGTGTACGAGAAACCCTCCCGAGCGTTCTACGTACTGCTGCCGGGACGTTTCATAAACCGTCCGAAGTGCAAACCAGGGCACATGAGGCAAGTCGTGATGAACTAGATGGTAGTTGTTGTTCAGGAACAGCAGCCGCCAGAACCACCCCGCTTCGTTGATGACAGTGCGATGCTCGTGAGCATGTGCCACGCGATGTTCCTGAAACGAGCGGATCGAACCTAACGACAACGATCCATATCCCGCGCCGACGATAAATGCCCAGGCAGGGACTCCGCAGACACGTTGAAGCCATATCGTCAGCGCTGCCAATGCAACCAGATGCGCAACCCACATCGGCACATGACGCAAATCGCCGCGTTTGATAGTGCGGAGTTCATCGACACCCGTTGCCGCTATGGAAAAAGCCGGCCCAGCTATCAGTCGGCCGACAAACGTATTGCGGAAGGTCAGCAGCGCGCGAATCGCCAGACCCGCACGTTGCCACACGCGCTGACTGACGAAGTAGCTTTCGGGATCGCGCTCAGGAAGCGTCAGATGCGGATCGTCGTGATGCTGAAGATGCGAATCACGATAGACGCTGTACGGAAACCACACCGCGAGCGGCGCGAATCCTAATAGTGCGTTGAAGAACGGCGAACGCGTCGGATGGCCGTGCAGCAATTCATGTTGAAGAGACATGTACCACGCACCCAGCAACGCTAGCAGTGCAACGGTCAGCGGCAGGCCGAGCATGCGCGCATGCGTCGCCACACCGAACCATCCACCGTAGATCGTGGCGATCAGCAGCCACGTCGGCCATTGCGTGCGCCATGTCCAGCTTGCAGCCTGTTGGGCGAGTGCTTTACGTTGCGTGTCGTCGAGGTAAATCGCCATCGGCTGGATCGGTCGGAATGCAGGTTTAGACCGATCCTACGGACCAATTCACGCGACTAGAACCATTTTGTTCAGCAATGCATCTGCAAATACGTGCAAAAGCGCGGGGCCATATCGCCGGCCCTTGCGCAGCGCCCGGCCGCTATCACCCGGCGCGCAGGGATCCTCGCGGATCCTGTTCGGGCAATCGGTAAAAGACGCTTATTTATCGTCCGCCACGTGGCAAGCGTGATCGAGCAAACCTTCCGCGGAGCCGCTGCCGTTGTCGGCATCGAGACTGCTATTCACGACGAGCCAGCCGTCTTTCTCCGCGGATGGCCCCGCACCCGTCACGAGAATGGTTTGCATGGCCATCGCTGCAGCGTCTTTGTTATCACGCGCGACGATGAGAAACGGATTGCTCGCCTGAGTGAGTGAGGTGACGCGCATGATCCGATAGCGCTGGCCGTCGAGCGTATCCCAACGCCATTCGCCAGGCGTGTCCTTCGCGTGACGCGCCAAGGCGTCGCTCACCTTGCTTTGCATGCAATCGATATGGATATGCAGCTGGTTTTGCGTACGGCGGAATTGCGAGTTGATCTCGAGGCCGAGTTGATTGTCGGGCAAGGAGCGCTTGACGGACTTCTCGACGTACAGCCGCGACACCCACGCATCGTCCCAGTAGTCCGGTGCATTCGGCGCAAGCACGAACGGGCTTTCTATGCCGGTGACGCGGTCGGTCGGAATCAGCAGATGCTGTGAGCGGCCGACAATATCCTTCAGGATCGCATAGCGTTTGTCGAGATCGACGACCGTGCATTGGCCCGGCGTGCCGGTGGCCTGCTGCGACGGCACGCAGCGCATATCGACGATTTTCCAGAGCGCGTTCGAATCGACTGCAGCAAGGCGCGCGCGGGAGGCGACGGTGAAGACGACCGCCAATGCGGCGGCGGTGCGCAGAATAGTGTGGCGAAGGCGGGTGGGTTTGGGCACGGTCATCGGCATGCGGATCGGCATTTTTTTACTGGAGTGTTCAGCGACATCTTCAATGGCATCTTCAACGGCACCTTCGACGGCATTTTCAGAACCGTCAGAGCGCTGGCGCCGGCAGCACGCCGAGCAATTGCTCGAAGGCGACGCCGATCGCCAGCAACCGTCGGTCCTCGCCGAGCGGACCATCCAGTTCCAGGCCGACCGGCAGGCCGCCGGCAGTCATCCCCGCCGCCAGCGATAAGCCCGGAATGCCGGACGTGCTGGCCGGGTCGGTATTGCGCAGGAACGCGTCCATCGTATCGATTGGCGCGGCGCCATCGATCGATACTGTCGACGAGCCGTTCAGGTCGTCGATCGGCACCGCGGCGAGGCGCGTGGTCGGGAACAGCAGCGCATCGAGACGCTCATCCGCGAAAGTCGCGGCGACATACTGCTGCAAGCGCGGTCGCCATTGCTTCAGCGCTGCGTCGTAATGAGCACCGAGTACGTCGGCGAGCACGCCGTCGTAGATCGCGCGCACGTCAGGGCTCGCGATGCGGGCTGCCAATTCTTTGACTGTCTTTACCGGCGCGTTATTGGCGACGAGCCAGGCGAGCACGTCTTCGCGCGGCTCGTGGATCGCGATCGGTCCACCGACATGGCCGTTCAAGATCTCCAGTTCGCTCATCGCTACAGGCACGAAGATGACGCCCGCTGCTTCGAGGCGGCGCAAGGCGGCGCGCGCGACGTCTTCCACCTGCTTTTCGAGCCCTTCCCAGAGCGGCTCGGGCAGGCCGATGCGCAAACCGTTCAGCGTGAGTGTGGGCAGCGCCCCCGCTCCGGTGATCACGCCGTCGAGCAACGCGATGTCGGCAACCGTGCGCGCCATCGGCCCTACCGTATCGCGCGTATGGCTGATCGGCACGACGGCACCCGGATCGTGATAGCGCCGTTCAGCACCACCGTTACCCACCGACGGACGAAACCCCGCGATGCCGGTCAACGCAGCCGGAATGCGCGTCGAGCCGCCGGTGTCAGTGCCGAGACCCGCGGGCACGATGCGCGCGGCGATCGCGGCGGCGGTGCCGCCCGACGAGCCGCCAGGAATCAGCGTGGGGTCGTACGGATTGCGCACCGGTCCGGCGTGCGTGGCGAAGTTGGTGCTGGTGATGCCGAACGCGAGTTCGTGCATGTTGGCTTTGCCGAGGATGATCGCGCCGGCATCGAGAAGCCGTTGCACCGAAGGCGCGTTCGTCTTCGGCACGAAGCCTTCCAACGCGGGGGTGCCCGCCGAGGTTTGCAAGCCGGCCGTGTTGATGTTGTCCTTCACGACGATGGGCAAACCGGCGAGCGGCAATTGCGCTTTTGCTTCGGGCGGCAAGGCATCGATGCGCTGCGCGGCAGCCAGCGCGCCGTCGAGATCGAGCGTGGTGAGCGCATTGAGGCTAGAGAGCGACGCCGCGCGCGCCAGCAGCGTGGCCATATAGTCGGCGGCTTTGAGGCGCCCGGACTGGATCGCGGCGACCGCTTCGGTTGCGGTTAGGGCCAACTGTTGATCGACGGTCCATGTCATCGCAGGCGTCTCCTTTAACTGAGGTGTCGCCTATTCTGGCACAGCCGCTTAAAAATCGACGCCCGGTGGCGCAAGGTGGCTCGCGTTCGCCGGCTCGCAGGCCAACCGGCCCTCAGGTTCTGCGTGCGAGACCATGCGTCACCGCCTGGGTACTATCAGACGAGTCTGCCGGCGTGCTATTGCCGGCTGTCGATCCACATGCGTCCCCAGCGGAACGCGTAGGCGAGCGCGTGCTCTTCGTCGAAGAAATAATCGAGTGCGTCGAACGAGTAAGCCTGGCCTTGACTTGCAGACGTTTTTTCGATGGTCAGGTTGGCGGCGAACAGGCCGTTGGGCAGCCGTTGCGCAGCCGGTGCGACTTCGTAGCCCTTGTAGCGGATATTTGAATTCATGATCGTGGCAGTGAGTGTGCCCGCGTGTATTGCTAAGGAGCCGGCGCGCGGGACGCAACCCTGTGCGTCAGGCAACCGGTGGTGAGCGGGCAGGATCAAGCGTAGGCCGCGCCGCGCAGCGGGTGAACCAATCTTTCGTCGTAAGCAAATCAGCGAGGTTCGGGAACGGTCTTCAGGAGACCGGATCGGACCATAGTCGCAGCGTTCGAACACACTATCCGGCGTTGTGGGAGAGCGGTCTGTTGTGTGGCGCACGGTTTGGACCAGCGGAAACACGAGCGCGTTCGAGCGCGCTCGGCGTGACTTGTCAGCCTTAAAAGTATCGTCGGAGGATGCTGCGGTTAGCGGGGAGAGGAGGCAAGCGCACGCATGCGTCGAATGGTTCGTCGAGGCAGTGGGATGGCCGCCGGCTCAACGCAAACGCAAGTGCGTCGGGGACCCCACAAGCGTGGGTCCTCGACGTCGTACGCAAAGGCGTTAAACCGCGTGCAGCAATCTGGCGGGTTGCGCTTCCTTGACTGCATTGCCGAGCGGCGCGGCCGTCGGCGTGCGATGCGCGTTGAACGCCAGGGCGAATTGCGCGGCCTGTTGGCCGACTGTGGCGAGCTGATCGACGACCTTGGCGTCGGAACAACTATCGACCGTGTCAAAGCGTGTTTCCAGCGTGTTGATCCCGGCGCCGAACGGGGTCGGCCAGCCGCGCAACGCGTGGACGATCGAGCGCAGCGACGTCAGCACCGAGCCGGCAGCCTGCCAGCCATAAGCGGTGACGATACAGCCGACCGCGCGGCCATCCAGATACGGCCGTTCATCGGCGCGCAGTTCTTCGAGCGTGTCGAGTGCGTTCTTGACGAGGCCCGAGACGCCGCCGTGATAACCGGGCGTCGCGATGATCAGCGCGTCCGCATGGCGCACGGCTTCGATCAGCTCAAGCTGTTCGGCGGTACGTTGAGGGTTTTCCGGAGCGTAGTGGGGCAGGCTATGCAGGAAGGTGCCGCCGAACAGGCGGGTATTCGCGCCTGCGGCTTCCGCGCCACGCAGCGCAAAGCCGAGCGCGCGCTCGGTCGACGACGCCGCACGTGTCGTGCCGCCGATGCCGATTACGAGCGGCCGGCGATGATGGTCGAAACTGGTCAACGAAATGCTCCTTCGGTAACGGCTCACGGGACGCTGGCGCGGGGCTGCGCGTAGACGAACCGGGGCGAACCGGACTTTGAAGTGTCATCTTAATGACCGCCGCGAGCCGGGCGAAGCGACTTTTTGTTCTAACGATATAACCGCGCGGGGTTATCGGCGGCTCAGTGGGCCGTTTGACGGATGTATCGCAACCGATACGCCGCCCTGTGCAATGCAGTTGAGGCGGCCCCCGATAAGCATATGGCGAACCATTGTTTGGGGGCGCGATGACACGCGGCTATGATCGAGTCGTCTCCTCCATGACATCTCCTTGACATGGGACTCGGCCTCGCTACGTAAGTGGCGAGGCCTTTTTTTCGTCTGGACTTTCAGCGGCGCCCGCGCGTGCCGCTTCACGATAAAGCCGTTTTTTGCATGCTACGATGGTCCGCAACGCGAATCACGGCGAGGTCGAACAAGCAATGGCAACCCTGTATGACACGCTTGGTGTGCACGCGCACGCCACGGACGAAGAAATCAAGCGGGCTTATCGCAAGGCCGCGATGAAATGGCATCCGGATCGCAACAACGGCGCCGAGGAAGTTGCGCGCGCTACTTTCCAGGAAATCAAGGACGCGTATGCGATTCTCTCCGACGCCGCGCAGCGCAAGGTGTATGACGCAGTCTATGCCGAGCAGATGCGTGGCTGGGAAGCGCAGCGTGCCCGCCAGCAAAAAGCGCAGGCCGAACGTGAAGCGGCGGTACGTGCCGCGGACGAAGCGGCCTACGCCGAGATGGTGTCGCTCGCCATGCGTTTCGCCGACGACGGCCACAATCGCGACGTGCTGTTCGGCGTGCTGCTAGGACGTCGATGCGAGGCGCAGCGGGCCGCGCAGATCGCCGACAGCGTGTCTGCCTTGCAGGCGGCGCGGCGCGAGGCAGAGAAGGCGGCGGCTGCCGCCGAAGCGGCAGCAAAGGCGGTGGACGTCCCCGACGTTTCAGCGAAAGCGGAGGCAACGACGGTGAACGACGATGCCGCCAATCGTGACGCCTCAGGTAAGCCCGCCAACTCGGGCAAGCGCGAAGAAAATGCCAGCGACGCCCATCCGGCCGGCGTACTGGGTGGACTCTGGTTTCAGTTCCTGAACGGCTTGCGGTTTTGAACAGACAGTTCTGGCCGAAAGACCCCACACGTAGGCCGAATTGATATAGAGGGCGGCCTTCGGCGTCGGTATATCCGCTTCTAGAATCAATGAGACGTCCGTGACATGTGTCATTGTCGCCGACTCCACTTCCCCCCGCGAATGACCCGCTTCGCTTGACCTCCATGTTGCAGATTCCGAGAGGCACGACGGCCATGGTTACTTTTATTTTTGTCGTTGCGATGGCGGCGTTTATCCCGTACGTCGCGGCGCCCGGCATTGCGAACGGCGTCAAGTCGATCAGCGCGCAGCCTGCGGCGATGTTGTTCGAAACTTCACCGGCTGCGTCGGACGGCGCAAGCGACGCCGCCAATCGAATCGTGTCCGAACACCGCGACAGCGGCGCTTCCGTATGAGGAGGCGCCGCCGCGAAAAATTGTCGGCTTAATGAAAGATTCGACTTTGCGCTGCTAAACTTTGTCGCCAATGCAGCGCGCGATATCCGTGGATCGAGCGCCCTGATACAAATTCTTGTGGCGCAACAATTTACGTCATCGTAGTGTCACGGGGACGCAAGACTAGGCCGGCATAATTGCGCATAGAGAGAGATAAAAAAACTCGGGGTGAGCGTGACCAAAAAATACAAGGTGCTGTTTCTCTGTCGCGAGAATTCAGCACGCAGCATCATTGCCGAAGCTTTACTGCGCGAACTGGCTGGACACCGGTTCGAAGCGTTCAGCGCGGGGCCGGAGCCGGCCGCGCGTGTTCACCCTATTGCGATCGCGCAATTGCGGCCCGGTATATCGGACCTCGGCGTGCTCTGCCCGAAAAGCTGGCTGGAATTCACCGGTGAATGGGCGCCGCGGATGGACCTCGTCATTGCCATGGACGCGTGCGTCGCCAGGCATCATGCGCCGCGCTTTCCGGGAGACCCTGCGTTGTGTAGCTGGAACTTCGCCGATCCGCTTGCCGATGGCATGCTCGAGCCGGAGCGCGTCCGTTCGTTTGAAAAGGTCTTCTGGCAGATAGTCCGGCAGCTCAGCACGTTTATCGAATTGCCGCAGTACGCGGCGGCGCCGGCTTGTACCGGCGACGCGTCGTGTGCATCGCTGAACGGCGCAACGAATCCCGCCATTCAGTGCAACGTGTGAACGGCCCCGGCGCGTCAGCCAGTACGGGGTGATGCCTCGGGGTTATGCCTTTGCTCTGGCGGTGTGGCGATCAGACGGCTTAGCGGTTGTTCGGGCGCGCAAGCGGACTTCCCGCGAATGGGTCGTTTAGCCAATCCACCTGTTTTTTCGGCTGCGGGGCGGGTGCCGGCGTGGCCGATAATTCGAAGTGGTCGATTGATTGACCAGCGCTAATTGCCTGTTTAAGCCATTGGGGCATTTCACCCTGGCCGTCCCAGCTATCTCCCGTTGCGCTGCGGTAGCGTTCAGCTTTTTGCCCCTTCGGTTCGGCCGCCAGCACGGCGGCGAGGTCTTCTGGTTTGATACCAAACTCTTCCATGCGGTGGCGGAGATACGCAATCATGCTATCTCGCTTCCTTTCGTCCATAAGATATTCGTCCTTCTAAAGCGTCCGGCGTTCTGTCAGTTACAGATTGCAAGGGGAAGCCGCGAAAGCATCGAGCCCATGTATATGGGGTCCGCTCGCGGTCAGGTTATTGATCGAAGGAAATTCCAGTGGCTGCGTCAAAGAACGTCGCCCCATACATTGCGGTACAGCATATGTCCAACAAGGCCGGCTATAAGGCTGACTGTGCCAATCAGTGAATATTCAAGCGCTCCGCCGCGCGGCAGGTACGGCTGGGTAAGCCCTACGGCCGCAATGGAAAAAACGGTGATGACAATGCAATGATTGCGAACAGTCGGCCTCAAGTCCACGCTCCGTCTCTCGCCGGTGCCTCGCGCGGGGCCGATTTTTGTGCGTTATGCCAGCATCATAACGCACTGTTCGGGTAACGCACGCGCCTGCCGGCCTGATTTTGTTACTGCATGCAGCCGATTGAGCGGCGGCGGGTGCCACTAAGGCCGTCCGCACCGCCGGGATTGAAATCCTGAGTGGCCGAGCTATAACGGAACAGCGGAGCAACAATCTGCGTTTCCAGCCTGGTGGCGACCGTTTCCGGCTAGCCGTGCGCGCACGCCCGACATCGGTTTCAGGTCTGGCAACTATTTACTCATTTAGTTCGGTGACTCGCCGCAGCAGTCCCGCATAGGCATTCGCCCGTTTGTCAGTTCGGCAGTGAGTTAGTTCGATTTCATGACACGACGTTTTTTCGCGGATCAATTCTTTTTCGAAGGGGATAAGCGCTGCTGCGCCGGATTCGAGGAGTCTGGACATGAAACTACGTTTATTGATGGCGTTGGCAAGCACCGCTCTGTTTCTGGCGCCGAGCACAGCCGGCGCACTGGATGGCCAGCAGGGCCAGGCCGTATCGGGCCAGGCGCTCATGCAGAACGCAAACGAATCAGCGCAAGCCACCACCGACATGTCGTACGGTGACACTGTGCGGACCGTGATGCCGGCCGGGCAGGCGGTGCAGAACGTCTCCTATGGCGGAGTGGCTGCAGGCGCGACGGAAGTGGGAGGCCGACAGGAGCGGCCGTGCGCTTCCGGGCCGCAATGCAGGATCTATTTTGGCCAGTAGCAGGCCGGCAGTTCAGGAGGCGGTGGGGACAGAGCGCACCGCTTCCACTTCCATCCACGTACGGCACCCTGATCGGAATACCCACACGCCCGAGTGCAATTTTACGGAGTCGTCAGCGGGCGATTTAATACGATGTTAAGGTGTCTTCCATTCAGGTTTTCACCCGCTGTCTTTTCCGATCGCAATCATAAGCAGGCCAATACCGCCTGCTTTTTTATTCATGACTTGCCGTCTGCGATTTGATTAGTCCGGTGTGACTGCTCCAATCCCACCCGTTGTTTAGTTACTCGCAAACAATACTATGTTGATGGAAGATAATCTGCCGGCGAGCATTGCCTCGCCGGACGATGGGGCTTCGTCGTCCCTGCGTTCCTGGCTCGCCGTCGTGGCCGTTGCAATCGGTGCGTTCGCATTCGTGACCACGGAATTTTTACCTGTTGGCCTGCTGCCGCGTATCGCGGCGGATCTGGGTGTGCTGCCTGGCACTGCAGGATTGATGGTCACGGTGCCGGGCGTGATTGCCGCCATCTCGGCGCCCGGATTGATGCTGGTGGCCGGACGGATGGATCGCCGGCGCGTGTTTCTGTTGCTCACGGCCTTGCTGCTCGCGTCGAATCTGATTTCGGCCTTTGCGCCCGATTTCCTGGTCATGCTGGTCGGACGCGCGTTGCTCGGCGCGGCGCTGGGCGGCTTCTGGACCCTGGCGACTGCGGCATCGGGGCGCCTCGTGCAGCCGAAGGATTCGGCCAAAGCGATGGCGACGATCCTGACCGGCGTGACCTGCGCGACAGTGATCGGTGTGCCGCTCGGCACGTTCATCGCCAGCTTCGCTTCGTGGCGTGCTTCGTTTATGGCAACCGGCGTGCTTGTCGCGATCGCGCTCG
The DNA here is from genome assembly GCF_900116445.1 of Paraburkholderia aspalathi. Taxonomy (GTDB): domain Bacteria; phylum Pseudomonadota; class Gammaproteobacteria; order Burkholderiales; family Burkholderiaceae; genus Paraburkholderia; species Paraburkholderia aspalathi. The sequence continues at coordinate 186,380 of NZ_FPBH01000011.1, read as the reverse complement.
TGGCGCAGTTCGTTTTCGTGCCGTCCTTGCCGTCGAGCACCGCATTGCGGCTGCGCGATCTGGTTGCGCTGCTGCGCCGCCCGCATCCGCGTAGAAGCATGCTGATGGTGGCGCTCGTCTTCGGCGCGCATTTCTCCTCGTACACGTACATCACGCCGTTCCTGCTGCACAACGCGAGTTTTTCGATGTCGACGATTACGTGGCTGCTGCTCGGCTTCGGCATTATTGGCTTCTTCTCGAACTTCGCCGTATCGTCGACGGTGACGCACAATCTGAAAGTGTCTCTGGGCGTGATGGTTTCTCTGCTAATGTTCGCGCTGCTGGCAATGCCTTTGCTGGAACAATCGCCGATCGGCATCGCCGCGCTCGTGCTCGCGTGGGGTGTTTCGTTCGGCGCATTGCCGCTTTGTTTGAGCATCTGGATTCAGCGCGCCACGCCGGATTCGCCCGAAGCAGGCTCGGCGCTGTTTGTCAGCATCATTCAGGTTGCCATCGCGCTGGGATCGCTCATTGGCGGTGTGGTGGTCGACCATGTCGGCATTTCCGCGGACTTTCTCTTTGGCAGCGGCCTAGCGTTGCTGGGGCTCGCCGCGCTCGCGAGTTTCGGACGAAGCAAGCAGGAAGTGCCCGCGAAAGCGGTGGTCTGTCCGGCGTGTACTGACTAGCCGGTAAGCGTCGAGCACCACGCCCACACCGATCCGCTTTTGTTATCGCCCCCTCCAATACACGGATTGTTGGCGCATCGCACCGCTCGTATATTTGCTGGACGAAAGCAGAGACAGCAGAAATACAACAACTGAACGGCAAGCCTCCCGGGCCTGCTACAGGAGCACAGCGATGAATCGAATCGATCTGGAGGGGCGTGTTGTCGCCATTACCGGCGGCGCGCGCGGCATTGGCTACGCAGTGGCTCAACGGGCGTTGAACTCGGGCGCGTCGGTCGCGCTATGGGACATCGACGCCGAACGCCTCGCGCGCAGCGAGCGCGAACTCAGCGAACTGGGCAAAGTCACCGCCGTCACGGTCGAACTCACCCAGGAAGCGTCAGTGGTTCAGGCAGTGGCGCAAACGGTCGCCGCCCATGGCGCGATCGACGTGCTGATCAACTGCGCCGGCATCACCGGCGGCAACGGCACGACATGGGAGCTGGACCCCGAGGTCTGGCGCCGCGTGATCGACGTGAATCTGATCGGCCCGTATCTCACCTGCCGCGCGGTCGTGCCGCAGATGCTCAAGCAGGGCTACGGCCGGATCGTTAATATAGCGTCCGTTGCCGGCAAAGAGGGCAACCCGAACGCCTCGCACTACAGCGCCTCCAAAGCCGGGCTCATCGGCCTGACCAAATCCCTCGGTAAAGAACTAGCGACGAAGAACATCCTCGTCAACGCGGTCACGCCCGCAGCGGCGAAAACGGAGATTTTCGACTCGATGTCGCAGCAGCACATCGACTACATGCTCTCGAAGATTCCAATGAATCGCTTCCTGTTGCCGGAAGAAGCGGCGTCGCTGATTCTCTGGCTCTCTTCCGAAGACTGCGCGTTCAGCACCGGCTCGGTATTCGACCTGTCGGGCGGCCGCGCCACTTATTGAGTCGTCACAGCGTCACCAAGCCGTAGTAGTAGCAGTGGCAGTGCAAAAGGTAGAAAAAACGCAGAGCGCGACCCGCATGCTCTGCGAAGGAGACGACATGAATCCGCATTCGCCCGCTTCACTGGAGGCGATCAACAGCAAGGTCATGCGCCGGCTGTTGCCGTTTCTGTTGCTGATGTACGTGCTGGCGTTTCTTGATCGAGCCAATATCGGCTTCGCACAGAAAGCGTTGCAGCACGACACGGGTTTGTCCAATGCGGCTTTTGCCTTCGGCGCGGGCGTGTTCTTCGTCGGTTATGCATTGTTCGAAGTACCGAGCAATCTTCTGCTGCATAAGGTCGGCGCGCGCGCGTGGATGTGCCGGATCATGGTGACCTGGGGGCTCGTCTCGGCGGCAATGTGTCTTGCGCATACGCCGACCGCTTTCTACTCGCTGCGTTTTCTGCTCGGCGTCGCCGAAGCGGGTTTCTTCCCCGGCGTGATCTATTACCTGACGCATTGGTTTCCGCAAGCGGCGCGAGCTCGCGCGGTGGGCGTGTTTTATTTCGGCGCGCCGCTGGCGTTCATCTTCGGCAGTCCGTTGTCGGGTTCCTTGCTCGAACTGCATGGCGCGATGGGTTTGGCCGGCTGGCAGTGGCTGTTTCTGATCGAGGGGACGATGGCCTCTGTGGTCGGCGTATGGGCGTTCTGGTATCTCGACAACCGCCCCGAAGACGCCCGGTGGCTCGACGCGCAGGAGCGCACCACCTTGCGCCGCGCGCTCGACGACGATGCGCTCGCCGCATCGGCGCATGGGCCGCGTCATATTCTCGCAGCGCTGGTGGACCGCCGTGTGTTGCTGCTGTCAGCGATCTATCTGCTGATTCAGATGAGTGTCTACGGCGTGATCTTCTATTTGCCGCAGCAGGTGGCGGCTTTGCTCGGCACGACGGTCGGTTTGCGCGTGGGCCTCGTCGGTGCGTTGCCATGGCTGTGTGCGTTGGCCGTGACGTGGTACGTGCCGCGTCGAGCGGATCGTACGGGTGGACACCGGCGCTGGGCAGTTGCGCTGCTGGTGCTCGCGGGTCTCGGCATCGGTGCCTCGGGGCTCGCGCATAACCCGTCGATCGGCCTGATCGCGCTGTGCTGCGCGGCTAGTGGTTTCATCGCGGCGCAACCGCTGTTCTGGACATTTCCGACGCGCTACCTCACGGGCGCCGCAGCGGCGGGTGGGATCGCGCTGATCAATTCGCTCGGCGGCCTCGGTGGATTTATTGCGCCGAGCCTGCGCACCGCGGCGGAACGCGTGTTTTCGTCGACCTCGGCGGGGCTGATCGTATTGGGCGCGTCGAGTCTGCTGGCTGCGCTCCTGATCGGCACGCTGTTGCGTCGTGACGGCGCCGATTCAAGCTGGTCTTTCCAACACTTATTGCACCGCGCCCGCTAGGCGCATTTTCTGGCTGCACGTTCGACGCACCCATAACGGAGCCCTTTTCATGGCCATGCCTACTATCCGGCACGTGCGTGCCTTCATCGTCCGCGGTGGCGGTGCGGACTATCACGATCAACCCGACGGACACTGGATCGACGATCACATTTCCACGCCGATGGCGCGTTATCCGGAGTATCGCCAGAGCCGCCAGTCGTTCGGCATCAATGTGCTCGGCACCTTGGTGGTCGAGATCGAAGCGAGCGATGGCACGGTCGGTTTTGCGGTGACGACGGGCGGTGAGATCGGCGCGTTCATCGTCGAAAAACATCTCGCGCGTTTTCTTGAGGGGCAGCTCGTCACCGACATCGAGAAGATGTGGGATCAGATGTATTTCTCGACGCTGTACTACGGCCGCAAAGGCGTGGTGCTGAATACGATCTCGGGCGTCGATCTCGCGTTGTGGGATTTGCTTGCGAAAGTGCGTAACGAGCCGGTGTACCAACTATTGGGCGGCCCGGTGCGCGACGAACTCGTGTTCTACGCAACTGGCGCGCGTCCGGACCTCGCGAAGGAGATGGGTTTTATCGGCGGAAAATTGCCGTTGCGGCACGGTCCTGCTGAAGGCGAAGCGGGGCTGAAGAAGAATCTGGAGAAGCTCGCGGAGATGCGTAGTCGCGTTGGCGATGACTTCTGGCTGATGTACGACTGCTGGATGAGCCTCGACGTACCGTATGCAACGCGGCTCGCACAGGCGGCGCACGAGTACGGTCTGAAATGGATCGAAGAGTGCCTGCCGCCGGACGACTACTGGGGTTACGCCGAACTGCGCCGCAACGTGCCGCGCGGCATGATGGTGTCGACCGGCGAGCACGAAGCGACGCGTTGGGGTTTTCGCATGCTGCTGGAGATGCAGTGCTGCGATCTGATTCAGCCGGATGTGGGCTGGTGCGGCGGCATCACCGAACTCATCAAGATCTCCGCGCTCGCCGATGCTCACAATGTGATGGTGGTGCCGCACGGTTCATCGGTGTATAGCTATCACTTCGTCGTCACGCGGCACAACTCACCGTTCGCCGAGTTTCTGATGATGGCGCCGAAGGCGGATGAAGTCGTGCCGATGTTCACGCCGCTGCTGCTCGATGAACCGGTCCCCGTGAATGGACGGATGAAAGTGCCTGACACACCGGGCTTTGGTGTGCGGCTCAATCCGGAGTGCGCGCTGGTGCGGCCTTATCCGCGTTGAATGCTTATTGAAGGTGGGTTGGACCAGATTTCAACCCGCAAGACATCTTATCGATCCAGCCAACAGGAGAATGACGTGTTGCTTAAGGACAAGGTTGTGATCGTTACCGGCGGCTCGCGTGGCATCGGCCGCGCGATAGCAGTTGCGTGCGCAACCGAAGGGGCGGATGTAGCGATCAACTACTGGGGCGATAACGACGCATCGTATGGGCGCCGTTCGGCCGTCGCGGAAGTGGTCGGAGAAATTGAAGCCTTGGGGCGGCGCGTGATCGCGATCGAAGGGAACGTTGCCTTACGCGAAACCGGTCAGGAACTTGTTCGCCGCACCGTTGAAGCCTTCGACAAAGTCGATGTGCTCGCGAGCAATGCCGGCATCTGCCCGTTTCACGCCTTTCTCGACATGCCGCCCGAGGTATTGGAGTCGACGGTGGCAGTCAATCTGAACGGGGCGTTCTACGTCACGCAAGCCGCCGCGCAGCAGATGAAAGCGCAGGGCACGGGCGGCGCGATCGTGGCGACGAGCTCGATCAGCGCTCTGGTGGGCGGCGGCATGCAAACCCACTACACGCCGACCAAGGCCGGTGTGCATTCGTTGATGCAGTCATGCGCGGTGGCGTTGGGGCCGTACGGTATTCGCTGCAATTCGGTGATGCCCGGCACGATCGCGACCGACCTCAACGCGGAAGATCTCGCCGACGAAGCGAAAAAAGCCTACTTCGAAAAACGTATTCCGCTGGGCAGACTGGGCCGCCCGGAGGACGTCGCCGATTGCGTGGTATTCCTTGCCTCCGACCGTGCCCGTTATGTAACAGGCGCCGCGCTGCTGGTGGACGGCGGCCTGTTCGTCAACTTGCAGTAACGGGCGATGTCGACGTCAATGAACCGGTGCGGATACGATCACAGGCTCAATCGCCGTCGCGCTGGAATCATCGCGTGCGAGCTTGCGCGAGAAGCCGCGCAGCAAATCGATAAATCGCAGCGCGGGTTCGGCGAGGGCTTCTTCCTTGCGCGTGAGAATGCCGAAGCCGGAGAGGCTCTTGCCGATCTCGAGCGACAGCGCGACCAGCAGTTTGCCGCGCACGTGATCACGCACCACGGATTCAGGCAGCATGGCCACGGCGTCGTAGTTCTCGAGCAATTGCAGCGTGGCGAAGATCGACGCGCACTCTGTCAGGTTGACGGGTGTCGCCAGACCCGCACGCGCGAGTTCCTCTTCGAACAGCACGCGCGCCGGACTGGTAACAGGTTGCGCGACCCACGGCCAGTCGATCAGCTCCCGCAACGTGATGCGCGAGCGCTGCGCCAGCGGATGCACCGAACGCACCACCAGCAGCAAAGTCTCGCGTGCGAGCGGCTCGAAACTAAAGTCGTTGTGTTGCAGCGGGCTGGTCAATCGTCCAAGCGCCAGATCGACTTCGCGGCGATGCAGCAATTGCACGACCTGGTCGCTGGTTTCGCCAAGAATGCGCACGTTCAGCAGAGGGCTCTCGGTTTTCAGGGCGGCGACTGCCATGGCCAGCAGATCGGGCGCGGCGCCCATGATCGCGCCGACGGTCAACTGTCCATGTCCGCCACGGCGTTTGACGTCGAGGTCTTCGGCAAAACGGGTCAGCTCGGCGAGTGCGCGCCGCGCATACGCCAGCGTGACCACGCCGAGCGGCGTGGGCGTCATGCCGCGTGCGTTGCGCTCGAACAGCAGGAAGCCGAACGCTTCCTCGATGTCGCCGAGCATGCGGCTCGCGCTGGGCTGCGCGACGTTGATGGCTTCGGCGGCCTGGTGGAGATTGCGCGCGTCGTCGAGCGCGACGAGCAGCGCGAGGTGCTTGAACTTGAGCCGATTGACGAGTGCGATGGCAGCTGAATGTTGGCTCATGGTTCCGGGTGCGATTCGGTTTGTGGATCGCCCAATCCCAACAACGGATTGAGATGCTATCGACGCAGGAATTATAGTCGTACCAGACGCTTCTACGCTTCTCAGGGAAAGCGCCCGGATACGACGGGAGACAGGCCGCAATGGAAACAATCGCTTTCCGGATGGTGCTCAACCCCGGCATGCGCGAGGAATACGAACGACGTCATGCGCAAATCTGGCCTGAACTGGTTGATGCATTGCACAACGCCGGGGTGCGCGACTATCGGATCTTCTTCGACGCAGACTCGCATCACCTGTTCGCCATTCTGACGCGCAGCACGAATCACACCATGAATGCGCTGCCGCAGCTCGACGTGATGCGCAAATGGTGGGATTACATGGCCGACATCATGCAGACGGCCCCTGACCATACGCCGCTTCAGCAACCGCTGGAGCCGGTCTTTCGTCTGAATTCGCTTAGCTGACTGTGCTTGCCCAATGGGCGGAGGGTGTCGCATGCAGGTTGTCGATTCGCATATCCATCTGTGGGATCTGAAGACGCATCGCTATCCGTGGCTGGAAAACCCGGGTGTGTCGTTCGTGGGGGACGCGCGCGACCTGAAGCACGACTACCTGCTCGACGATCTGCTTCGAGAGGCGGGCGATATCGAGGTGCTGAAACTGGTGCACGTGGAAGCGAATCACGATCCTGCCGATCCGGTCGAAGAAACCCGCTGGTTGCAGTCCATTGCGGATCGTCCGGCGTCGCGCGGCATGCCGGATGCGATTGTCGCCGCCGTGGATCTGTCCGCAGCGAACGCACCCGAACTGCTCGAAGCGCACGCGTCGTTCGCCAATACGCGTGGCATCAGGCAGATCCTGAATGTGCACGAGAACAAGCTGTTCGATTACGTAGGCCGTCATTTCATGCGCGAGTCGAAGTGGCGCGAACATTTTGCCTTGCTGCACCGTTACGACATGTCATTCGATCTGCAACTGTATCCGTCGCAGATGGAGGAGGCGGCAGCATTGGCGCGCGCGCATGCCGATACGATTTTTATCGTCAACCATGCGGGCATGTTCGTGGATCGCAGCAGCGTCGCTGGATATCGCGCCTGGCGTGACGGTATGCGAATGCTCGCGGGTTGCAGGAACGTCGCGGTGAAGATCAGCGGACTCGCCATGTTCGATCATCAGTGGAGCGTCGAAAGCCTACGGCCTTATGTGCTCGAAACGATCGATACGTTCGGCGTCGAGCGCGCAATGTTCGCGTCGAACTTTCCGGTCGATCGATTGTTCGGCTCTTACCAGGATTTGTGGCACGCGTATGCGGCGATCGTCGACGGCGCGAGCGACGCTGAAAAAGAAGCGCTGTTTTGCCGTAACGCGGAGCGTTTTTATCGTATCTGACGTACCTGCCGCGTCTGACGCATTCCCGAAAGCAAAAAAGAAGGAGACACGTAGTGCAGCAATCCCCATCCGCTGTGCCCAGGCTCGAACTACGGCACGCGAGCAAATCATTCGGCCGGGTCCGCGCGTTGTCCGACGGCGATCTCGCGTTGTGGCCGGGCGAAGTGCATGCGTTGCTCGGCGAAAATGGCGCGGGCAAATCGACGGTCGTGAAGATTCTCGCGGGTGTGCATCAACCGGATACCGGTGAACTGCTGGTCGACGGCGTGGCGCGCCGCTTCGCGACGCCTGCCGAAGCGCGCGATGCGGGCCTCGCCGTGATCTATCAGGAGCCGACGCTGTTCTTCGATCTCTCGATCGCGGAGAACATTTTCATGGGACGGCAGCCGGTCGACCGGATCGGCCGCATTCAGTACGACGCCATGCGCCGCGAAGTGGATGGTTTGCTGGCCTCGCTCGGGGTCGATCTGCGTGCGGATCAACTGGTGCGAGGGCTCTCGATTGCCGATCAGCAGGTGATCGAAATTGCGAAGGCGTTGTCGTTGAACGCGAACGTGCTGATCATGGACGAGCCGACCGCCGCCTTGTCGCTGCCCGAAGTGGAGCGCCTCTTTGCAATCGTGCGCAAGCTGCGTGAGCGTGACGTGGCGATTCTGTTCATCACGCACCGGCTCGACGAAGTGTTCACATTGACGCAACGCGTGACGATCATGCGCGACGGCGCGAAAGTATTTGACGGACTCACTGCCGATCTCACCACTGAATCCATCGTCGCGAAGATGGTGGGCCGTGATCTGGAAACCTTCTATCCGAAGGCCGACCGGCCACCGGGCGAAGTGCGATTGTCAGTGCGTGGACTCACGCGCATCGGCGTATTCAAGGACATTTCCTTCGACGTGCGCGCAGGCGAGATCGTCGCGCTGGCGGGCCTCGTCGGCGCGGGGCGCAGCGAAGTGGCGCGCGCGATCTTCGGCATCGATCCCCTCGATTCGGGTGAAATTTCGCTTGGCGGAAAACGGCTTGCAGCCGGCAGTCCGGCCGCCGCGGTGCGTGCCGGTCTCGCGCTGGTCCCGGAGGACCGTCGTCAGCAAGGCTTGGCACTGGAGTTGAGCATCGCGCGCAATGCCTCGATGACGGTACTCGGGCGTCTGGTCAAACATGGGCTGATTTCCACGCGAAGCGAAACGCAACTGGCCAATCAGTGGGGCACGCGTTTGCGCCTCAAAGCGGGTGACCCGAACGCGCCAGTCGGCACGCTTTCAGGTGGCAATCAACAGAAGGTCGTGCTGGGCAAGTGGCTCGCCACGAATCCCAAGGTCCTGATCATCGACGAACCCACGCGTGGCATCGACGTCGGCGCCAAGGCCGAGGTGTATGGCGCGCTGGCGGAACTGGTGCGCGACGGCATGGCCGTGCTGATGATTTCGAGCGAACTGCCGGAAGTACTCGGCATGGCCGATCGCGTACTGGTCATGCACGAGGGACGTATCAGCGCGGACATAGCGCGCGCCGAAGCCGATGAAGAACGCATCATGGGTGCGGCGCTCGGTCAACCGATTCCACCCTTGGGGAACGCGGCATGATGCGCCATTCGACGACCCATCCCGCGCCGGTTCAGGCGTCAGCCCCCAAGCGCACCGGCAGTGCGCCAGGCGGTTTTATTGCGGGCGTCGCGAAGAGCCGCGAAACAACGCTCTTCGTCGTGCTGATTCTGTTGATTGTGGGCACGGGGCTCGCGAAACCGCAGTTTCTGAATCTGCAGAATCTACGCGACGTTTTGCTCAATGTGTCGATCATCAGCTTGCTGACGGCCGGCATGACCGTGGTCATCCTGATGCGGCATATCGATCTGTCGGTGGGGTCGACGGTCGGTATCAGCGCGTATGCGGTCGGCAGCCTGTACGTCGCGTTTCCGCATATGCCGGTGATCGTCGCGTTGCTGGCCGGACTCGCGATCGGATTGGTGGCGGGCAGTATCAACGCATTGCTCGTTGCCGTGGGGCGCGTGCCGTCGCTGGTGGCGACGCTCTCCACGCTCTACATCTTTCGCGGCGCGGATTATGCATGGGTACACGGCGGCCAGATCAACGCGACCAGTTTGCCTGACGCGTTTTCCCGTCTCGCTACCGGCACTTTCTTCGGCATACCGACGCTCGCGCTGATCGCAATCGTCGTGCTGGCGGGGCTGGCTGTCTATCTGAAGCAGTTTCGCGGGGGACGCGAACACTACGCCATCGGCTCGAATCCGGAGGCGGCGCGGCTTGCCGGCGTGAACGTCGAACGTCGCGTGATGGCGGGTTTTCTGCTGTCCGGCGCGATTGCCGGTTTCGCGGGCGCATTGTGGCTCGCTCGCTTCGGCACCGTCGATGCAAGCACCGCAAAGGGCATCGAATTGCAGGTCGTTGCCGCCGCCGTGGTGGGTAGCGTGGCGATCACCGGTGGAGTGGGCACCATTCTTGGCGCCACGCTTGGCGCGCTCGTGCTGGGTGTGATCAGCATCGCGCTCGTTGTGCTGCACGTCTCGCCATTCTGGGAGCAGGCGATTCAGGGTGCGCTGATCGTCGCCGCCATTACCGCCGACACCTTGCTGGCCCGCTCCGTCGCCAAACGCATGATGAGGAAACGCGATCATGGCTAAACCCGATTCGGCACTGCTCACGCGCAAACGCGAAACGCCCTTGCAATGGGAAGTGTTGCTGGTCATCGTACTGGCCCTGTCGCTCGTGCTCGGGCGCTTGTTGTCGCCGGTCTTTCTCACGGGTGCGAATGTCAGCAATATCCTCGCCGATCTGACCGAGATCGCATTGATGGCGCTGCCCATGACGCTGATTATCGTCGCCGCGGAAATCGATCTTTCGGTGGCGTCAGTGCTGGGCGCGTCCAGCGCACTGATGGGCGTGCTGTGGCACATGGGCTTGCCGATGCCGGTCGTGATCGTGCTGGTATTGATTGCCGGCGCGCTGGCGGGTCTGCTGAACGGCCTCGTGATCGTCAAACTCAACCTGCCTTCGCTCGCGGTCACCATCGGCACGCTAGCGCTGTTTCGCGGTCTGGCTTATGTGTTGCTCGGCGATCAGGCGGTCGCGGATTTTCCCGCAGCTTATACGGCGTTCGGCATGGATACGGTCGGCTCGACTTTCATTCCGTTGCCCTTTGCGATCGTGATCGTCGGCGCGGTGCTGTTTACCGTGCTGCTGCAGTCCACGGCGTTCGGCCGCAGCCTCTACGCAATCGGCGCGAATCCGACCGCGGCGGCTTTCTCCGGTATCGAGGTCGCGAAGATCAGGCTGCGTTTGTTCGTGCTGTCCGGCGCGATGAGCGCGCTGGCGGGCGTCGTCTACACGCTGCGCTTCACCAGCGCCCGTGGTGATAACGGCGAAGGCTTCGAGTTGTCGGTGATCGCGGCGGTGCTGTTCGGCGGCGTGAGTATTTTCGGCGGACGCGGCTCGATGTTCGGCGTCCTGCTCTCGCTGCTGATTATCGGCGTGCTGAAAAACGCGCTGACGCTCGACGACGTGTCGAGCGAAACGCTGACGATCGTCACCGGCGTGCTGCTGCTGGCCTCGGTGCTGATTCCCAATCTGGTTGCGCGCTGGCGTGCGGCGCGTGACCGGCGTTTCATCGCGAAGTCCGCTTCTTCTTTATAACGTTCTCTTATAACCGGCTCCACAAGAAATACCCAATACCAAATACCGACAACCCGGACAGCATGTCGTCCAACAACAAAGCAGGAGACACCTCATGTTCAATCCTCTACGTCACACCGGCAAGACTGTGCTTTGCATTGCGCTGGTCGCGATCAGTTGTGCCGCATCCGCGGCGGGCCTGAAAAGCGGTCTGAAGATTGCCTTCGTGCCGAAGCAGATCAACAACCCCTATGAAGTGATTGCCGACGACGGCGGCATGGCCGCGATCAAGGAATTTAACGGGGTAGGCAAGGTCGTGGGGCCGTCGGATGCGGGCGCATCGTCGCAGGTGCAGTACATCAATACGCTGATCACGCAGCGGCAGGACGCAATTGTGATCGCGGCCAACGACGCGAACGCGGTCGTGCCGTATCTGAAGAAAGCGATGTCGCAAGGCATCAAGGTCGTGACCTTCGACTCGGACACGGCGCCTGAAGGGCGTCAGCTTTTCGTCAACCAGGCGAACGCGGAAGGTATTGGGCGGGGCCAGATCCAACTGGTTGCAAAACTGATGGGCGGGGAGGGCGAGTTTGCCGTGCTGTCGGCCACGCCTAACGCGACGAATCAGAATACCTGGATCAAGTGGATGCAGGAGGAGTTGAAAAAGCCCGAGTATTCGAAGATCAAGCTCGTGAAGATCGCGTACGGCAATGACGACGACCAGAAGTCGTTCGTCGAAACACAAGGCTTGCTCCAGGCGTATCCGAATCTGAAGGCGATCGTTGCGCCGACCACGGTGGGCATTGCAGCGGCGGCGCGTTACATCTCGTCGTCGTCGAGCAAGGGCAAGGTACAGGTGACCGGCTTGGGCACGCCGAATCAGATGCGTGCGTTCGTGAAGAACGGGACCGTCAAGGCGTTCCAGTTGTGGGATCCGAATCAGCTCGGCTATCTGGCGGCCTATGCGGCAGCGGCGCTGTCGTCGGGGACGATTGCCGGCAAGGAAGGCGAATCGTTTGATGCCGGCAAGCTCGGCAAGCGTACGATCGGACCGCAAGGCGAAATCATTCTCGGACCGCCGGCCACGTTCGACGCAAGCAATATCGACAACTTCAATTTCTAGCCAGCGAGCCAAGGCCCAGCAATTCGGGTACGGGATATGCGTGCCTCCCGGCCAAACCGGAAGCCGCTTCGGATACGCGCGGGAGGCGTCGGCGTGAACTTTAAGACCTATACTATGAATCGGTAAATCGACCGTGGGCGTGGTGGCTCCGAACTGCTATCTTGAGTGATCGCCGTTCGGACCATGGATGATCATTGACGCAGCAGTTGGCGGTCGCGGTTTTCGGCGAGGACGGAGGCGAGCAGTCAGAACGGATGCCGTACACGCAGATAAATCCCTGCTTAGAGGTGCATGATGATTGGAATGACGTGGCTTGTTGTGGCTGACGGAGGCCGTGCGCGTGTTTTCCAGACGCCCGGGCTCACGCTCGACTTGCATGAAAAAGAAAGTCTCATCAACACTGAATATACCGGCACGATGCTGACGGAAAAGGATCGCGAGAAATTCGCGAAGCGCGTTGCCGAGTATCTGGAGGCAGGGCGGCTCCATCAACTCTACAATCGGCTAAGACTTGCCATCGAGCCGAAATTTCTCGGCATGGTCAAAGCGGATCTCAGCGAGGAAACCCGTCGACTGATATTCGAGCAAACCAGCGAGGATCTGTCGACGCTCAATGCCCGGGAAATCGAGGCGCACCTGCGGCGACACTGATCGGCCTTCACACACTTAACCCTGCGAGGCCACGATCCGTGGCCTCGCAGGGTTTCTGTGTCAGTGTGTTATCTACGCGCTGGTTTCAGAGCTACCCGATTCTTCTGCATCACGGAACCAGGTTTCCGCATGAGACCGCTCGGCAACCCAGGAGCGCGACGGCGGCGTATTGAACTCGCGATCGATGAACCGGCATCCCCATTCGACCCCGTCTCTTGCCGCCTCTTCTTCGGTTAGCCACTCGGGTTGAACGGTCATGGGACGAATATCGACGACTGTTCGGGTGCCGTGACTCACACTCACACTTGCGATCCAGGCGCCGAGCTTGTTGCGCTCAGGGCGCACGGCGATTTCGAATTCGCCGTAAGAAACAGTGCGTGCTGGCATCGTTCTCTCCTTTGCAGCGGTCATGATCGATATCCGCCCGCAACGCGGCGTGCGGGCTTCTCTTCCAGCGTCATCATGCCGTAACTCCAGCAGTCCGACACGCGGATTATTGAGGTTAAGTGACAAACCGGTAGACGTATTTCACCAATACCTAGCATCGGAGAAACCCATGTTCGCATCAACGTGACTTTGCTCATAGACTTCGAGTACAAAAGAATCGTGAGGCTCAAATTTTTCGGTTGACGGGAGGTTTTATGGCACAGAATGAACTTTCATATCGACGGTTCCAGATCGCCGCAACGATCTCACCGCTGCAGGGCAACCGCGGGATCGTCACAGTCGATGTCACAACGTCGGATCAGGCGCGCATCGCCGATCTGGGAACGGCACGCTTTCTCCATGTGGAACGATGGGTTGAAAGAAATGAACCCGCTTTCCTTCAGGTCGTTGTGGACGAATGCAAAGTCACTATTGACCACTATGCGGACAACGTCGACGATAGTTGATTCTCCTTATCTCGCATGAGGCGCTGCCATGCAGCAGGAATTCGATTTCTACATCAACCTGAAGAAGCCGACGCTCGGTCTCTATGTGCGCGCGGGAGCGGGCCTGCCCGATCTCGTCGACACAGGCGACTGGCAACTCAATGGACACGTGTGGCAAAGCGAACTGACGCCAGACATCCTGAAGGGGCTCGAGGCCAACGGCCATGCGTTTCAGGAGTTGGGTGCCTGATCGCGACATAGCACTTTGATCTCTACAAATTAGTACTATTCTTGCCTTAGGCTGGCTGAAAGCGCGCTGTCGAATGATATCGGGCGAGGGAGAGAACCATGTCGGAGCAGCAGGGTACGTTGAGTGACGAGTTCATCGCGCAGCAGCGCAAGCGCCTCCTCGCGTTACGCCAGGAACTATTGGGTGGAGAGGAGAATACGATCGCGGACGAGCGAACTGCCGAGGAGGAGCACGGCGACGAAGCGCACGAGTTCGAGGACGAGGCGCAGGGCATGGCGCAGAACGAGGTCAACCAGGCGCTGCACGACGTGAACGACCAACGCATCAGCGATATCGAGCGCGCGCTTCAGAAGATCGACGAGGGGACTTACGGTTTCTCCGATGAGAGTGGTGACCCGATACCGAAAGGCCGTCTGGAAGTCGCCCCGGAAGCGATCCTGACCGTTGAAGAGCAGAGCCGGCGCGAGACCGGCAAGTGAAATGATGACGCCTGACGCCACTGTGATGTCAGAAAAGGCCTGATGCGGTCCTGAAGCCGGGCGGCGAAATCCTGTTCCATGAGGTGCCGCTGGCAGATTGCGCCAATGCCTATCATCGGAAAAACCAATGTTCCATTATTCACAAGCCCCTCATAGAATCCAATGGCGGATTCAGGATTTCGTTATGCTAATCATGCTGATATCGCCGTTGTAACCAATCCGTATTGTTCAGACAGTGCTCGTCGGGCACGAACAGCTGCTCCGCGCCGATGCTTAAACCGCGCTCGATGAGCTATCACTATCACGTGTCCCCGGTTATTGAGCCAGACAAACGGGCCATCAACCGTCACTCAGGTGACATGTTCACCAAGCCCGTCAAAACCCGCGCAACCCATATGACCGTGCCCCATAACCTTTTACGTAGCCGGATGCCTTAACCGAAAAGGTGACTCCCGATGCCAGCTCTCTGCGAAATCTGTAATGCCCGTCCCGCTGTCGCCCGTGTAACCGTTGTGCAAAACGGCGAGCGGAAGTCCTTATCGATCTGCGACTACGACTATCGGCAATTGATGCGACATCAAAGCATGCAGAACCCATTCGATTCACTGCTGGGAGGCGGAGGCCTGTCGCGCTTCTTCGGCGGCATGGAGGGCGGGGACGAGGAAGATGATGCTGGCTATGCCGAAGTGCCGCGTGAATCGGTCGACGCCACCGATGCTTTCAGCGAGCAGACGCTCGAATTGTTACAGCGCGCCGCGGAAAAAGCACACGAGCTTGGCCGTAACGAACTCGACACCGAACACCTGCTGTACGTGCTTGCGGACACCGATGTGTGTGCGGCGTTGCTGAAGGAACTCAAGCTCTCGCCGCAGGACATCAAGGCTTACATCGATCAGCATGCGCAAAAAGGAAAGGGTGATCCTGACTCGCCGGTCGACAAGATGACCATATCGCCTCGTTTAAAAAAGGCGTTCCAGTATGCGTTCCAGGCGTCGCGCGATCTCGGGCATTCATACGTCGGCCCAGAACATCTGCTCATTGGGCTTGCTGCCGTGCCGGACAGTATCGCGGGCACACTGCTGAAGAAATATGGCGTGACGCCAGAGGCGTTGCGGCAGAAGGTCGTAAAAGTGGTGGGCAAAGGCGCGGAGGACGGCCGTGTCGACACGCCAACCGGTACGCCCAACCTTGACAAGTTCGGGCGCGACCTCACGGCCATGGCACGTCAGGGCAAGCTCGACCCGGTGCTCGGCCGCGCGCAGGAAATCGAAAGTACGATCGAAGTGCTCGCGCGGCGCAAGAAGAACAACCCCGTGCTGATCGGCGAGCCGGGTGTCGGCAAGACAGCGATCGTCGAAGGGCTGGCGCAACGCATCATCAACGGCGACGTGCCTGAAGTGCTGCGCGGCAAGCGGCTCGTCGAAGTCAACATCAACTCGATGGTAGCGGGCGCGAAGTATCGCGGCGAATTCGAGGAGCGCGCCAAGCAACTGATCGATGAGGTCACGGCGAAGCAGGACGAGCTGATTCTGTTCATCGACGAACTGCACACGATCGTGGGCGCGGGGCAAGGCGGGGGCGAGGGCGGCCTCGATATCGCGAACGTGCTCAAGCCTGCGCTTGCGCGCGGCGAACTCAGTCTGATCGGCGCAACGACACTCAACGAGTATCAGAAGTACATTGAAAAGGATGCCGCGCTCGAGCGGCGCTTCCAGCCGGTGTTGGTGCCGGAGCCGACGGTCGAGCAGACCATCGTCATCCTGCGTGGCCTGCGCGACAAGCTCGAGGCACACCACCAGGTGACGTTCGCTGACGATGCGTTCGTTGCGGCAGCCGAACTGTCGGATCGCTACATTACGTCGCGCTTTTTGCCGGACAAGGCCATCGACCTGATTGACCAGGCGGCGGCACGTGTGCGCATCGGCGCGACCTCGCGTCCCGCGGCCATCCAGGAACTCGAAGCCGAAATCGCGCAGACGAAGCGCGAGCAGGATTATGCCTCCTCGCGCAAACGCTTCGATGAAGCGAAGGCTTTCGAGGCAACTATCGGCGAAAAGCAGACGAAACTCGACGAGCAGATGGAAGCATGGCAGCGCAAGACCGGTTCGGAGACGCTCGAAGTGACCGTGCAGTCAATTGCCGAAGTGGTGTCGCGTCTTACCGGGATTCCGGTCACGGAACTCACGCAGGAAGAGCGCCAGAAGCTGCTGGATATGGAGAAGAAGCTGCGCGAACGCGTGGTCGGCCAGGACGACGCGGTGATTGCCGTGAGCGATGCCGTGCGCCTGTCAAGAGCCGGACTCGGCCAGACGAACCGGCCGATCGCGACGTTCCTGTTCCTCGGACCCACGGGCGTCGGCAAGACCGAACTCGCTAAGGCGCTGGCAGAAACGGTGTTCGGCGACGAGCAGGCGGTCGTTCGTATCGACATGTCGGAGTACATGGAGCGTCACTCGGTCGCGCGGTTGATCGGTGCCCCTCCGGGCTACGTCGGTTACGACGAGGGCGGCCAGCTGACCGAGCGCGTGCGGCGGCGCCCTTACAGCGTGATCCTGCTCGACGAAATCGAGAAGGCGCACCCCGACGTGTACAACGTGCTGCTGCAGGTGTTCGACGACGGGCGGCTGACCGACGGCAAGGGCCGCGTGGTGGACTTCAGCAACACGATCATCATTGCGACTAGCAACCTCGGCGCGTCGATCATCATGGACAACCTCGAAAAACCCGAGGGGGACCGCCAGACCGAGAAAGCAATCCGCGAGGAATTGATGGGGGTGCTCAAGGGGCACTTCCGGCCTGAGTTCCTGAACCGGATCGACGAGATCATCGTCTTCCACGGGCTCTCGCGCGACAACATCCGCTCGATCGTGCAGATCCAGCTCGAACGGGTTGTGCGCACTGCCGCTGCACAGGACATAACCCTCAAGATAGACGAATCGGTTGTTGATCACCTCGCCGATGCTGGTTACCGGCCGGAGTTCGGTGCACGCGAGTTGAAGCGCCAGATTCGCCAGGAACTGGAAACGCGGCTTGCGAAGGAGATGCTTGGCGACGTCCTGAAGTCGGGCGACACCGTCGATGTCAGTTACGACAAGGATAGCGGCAAAGTGAAGTTCAGCAAGAGCGAGGCGCCATCCACGCCCAAGGCAACGGGCGCGAAGGGTAGCAACGGACGTGCGAAGAAGAAACCGTCCAAAGAGGCCAGCAGCCCCGAGGAAACGGAAAGCGCTCACTCGAAGCAATGAGGTGCATAACCAGCTGGGAGCCACCGCTACGTCATTGCCGACGGTGTACGGGGTCCCAGCCTGGGCGATCCGGGTGGTGTGACAGTGCTTGTGCTGTGTGTACTGTGCACGCCCGCCACGGATCGATCTGTACCTTTCACAATGCATCAACCTGATTAGACTGATCTCGTATCCACGCTTTATGCCGTGATGCGGCGTAACCTCAATCCGGATAGCCATCAGGCATCCTAATAAAGGCCATGGAGTTTCAGATGACCACACGACGCGAAGTGCCTGGAATCCGACCGTATGACGGACCCGCTGGGGGCTGGGGAGCGCTCCGGGCGACAGCTCAGGCCGTCCGAACACAAATGGAAAGCATCGAGGCGCCGATCACGTTGATGCGGACCAATCAGCCTGATGGCTTCGATTGTCCGGGTTGCGCGTGGCCTGACAAGGAGCACAAATCCACGTTCCAGTTCTGCGAGAACGGCGCCAAGGCGGTCACATGGGAAGCGACGACCAAGCGGGTCACACCGGAGTTCTTCGAGAACAACACGGTGTCGTCGCTGCTGCAACGGACGGATTACGAACTGGAGGATCTCGGCCGCCTGACGCACCCGCTCGTCTACGACCGTGCCACGGACAAATTCCGGGCGGTCGAATGGGAGGACGCATTTGCTCGCATTGGTGAAGTGCTGCGCGGCTTGTCCTCGCCCGACGAGGCCGAGTTTTATACCTCAGGCAGAGCGTCGAACGAGGCCGCCTACCTCTTTCAGTTGCTTGCGCGGGAATATGGCACCAACAATTTCCCGGATTGCTCGAACATGTGCCACGAGCCGACCAGCGTTGGCTTGCCCCAGTCGATCGGAATCGGTAAAGGCACGGTATCGCTGGATGATTTCGACAAGACCGAACTCATCCTCTCCATCGGCCACAACCCGGGCACGAATCACCCCCGCATGATGGGGACACTCCACGAATGCTCGCGGCGCAACGTGCCGATCATCGTGTTCAATCCGCTGCGCGAGCGCGCGCTGGAGCGTTTCGCCGATCCGCAGAGCGTTTTCGAAATGGCGACCTTCGCGTCGACCCGAATCGCGTCGACCTATTTTCAGCTCGACGCCGGTGGAGACGCCGCCGCCCTCAAGGGCATCATGAAGGCGCTCCTGCAGATGGACGCGGAACAGGGCAACACCGTTCTGGACCACGAGTTCATTGCCACGCATACCCAAGGGTTCGATGCGTTTGCCGCCGATCTGGAAGCGACGTCATGGGACGATATCGAAAAGGCCAGTGGACTCACGCGCGAGGATATCGACGAGGTTGCGATTGCCTATGCAAAATCGAATGCGACGATTGTCACGTATGGTATGGGCGTTACCCAGCATAACAAAGGTACCGCCAATGTCCGTCTGATTGCGGATCTGTTGCTATTGCGCGGGAACATCGGCAAACCCGGCGCAGGCATCTGTCCTTTGCGCGGGCATTCCAACGTGCAGGGGAACCGCACGGTCGGTATCACCGAAAAACCGTCCGCCACCTTCCTCAAGCAAATCGAAGATGTATTCGGCTTCAAGCCGCCCGCCGCGCACGGACACGACGCCGTCCAGGCGATGCAGGCGATGATCGACGGTACGGCCAAGGCGCTGATTTGTCTCGGTGGAAACTTCGCTGTTGCGTTACCTGATTCCGAGCAGTGCTTTCCGGCCATGGGCAAGCTCGATCTGAGCGTCCATCTCGGTACCAAGCTCAATCGTTCGCACCTGCTGGTGGCAAAAGAAACGTACGTGCTGCCAGTTGTGGGGCGCACGGAACTGGATATCCAGGCGACCGGCCGGCAATCCATTACGGTCGAGGATTCGATGTCGATGGTCCACGCTTCTTCGGGCAAGCTGAAGCCTGCTTCCGAACACTTGCTATCTGAGCCTGCGATCGTCGCCGGTATTGCGAGAGCTGCGTTACCGAATAGCAAGGTGGCATGGTCGGAACTGGTTGCCGACTACGACAAGATTCGGGACCTGATCGAGCAAACTGTGCCGGGATTCGAGGCATTCAACGCACGAATCAGAGTGCCGGGCGGATTCCGTATGCCGCTTCCCCCGACCGAACGCGTGTGGCCCACGCCGTCAGGCAAGGCGATGTTCTCGGTGTACGGCGGGGTGAAGGAAGATGCAGACGTTTTCGGCGCTGAAAATGTGCTGCGACTCATCACAATCCGCAGCCACGACCAGTACAACACCACCATCTATGCCATGGACGATCGTTACCGGGGCGTGTTCGGTCGCCGTGACGTGCTGTTTATGAACGAAGACGATCTTGCCGCACGTGGACTCGAGCATGGCGATCTGGTCGACATTGAAACGATTTCAGCGGGCAGGCAGCGAAGCTTGAAGAAAATAACGGTAATTGCTTACAACATCGCACCGGGTTCAGTGGCGGCATACTATCCTGAAGCGAACGTGCTGGTGCCGCTCGACTTTATCGATAAGGAGAGCGGCACGCCTTCGTACAAGTCTGTTCCGGTTCATGTTGTGCGCTCGGCACAAGCCTGACTTTGAGCGATGACGGGTCGATCAACCGGACGTGCGCGTCCAGTTGACCGGCCTGCAGGATAACGGGCGTGAACGCCGTTTTACGCAAATGCGGTTGTCACCTGGAGCCATTGATCAATTATGGAAATCTTCGATGCATTCCACCTTGCCAGGTTGCAGTTTGCGTTTACGGTTTCATTTCACATTATTTTTCCCGCGATCAGTATCGGCATGGCGAGTTTCCTCGCGGTGCTGGAATGGCGCTGGCTGCTCACCGGCGACGTTGCCTATAAGGAGATGTTCCAGTTCTGGTCGAAGATCTTCGCGGTGGGCTTCGGCATGGGGGTGGTCTCGGGCGTGGTGATGGCTTACGAGTTCGGCACCAACTGGAGTGGCTTTTCCAGCGTGGCCGGCAACGTCACGGGGCCGCTTCTGACTTACGAAGTGCTGACCGCATTCTTTCTCGAGGCCGGCTTTCTCGGCGTCATGCTGTTTGGCTGGCAACGCGTCAGTCCACGCGCGCACTTCTTCGCCACGCTAATGGTTGCGGTGGGCACACTCATTTCCACGTTCTGGATTCTCGCGTCGAACAGCTTCATGCAGACGCCGCAAGGATTCGCTGTCGAGAATGGCCGGATCGTACCGGTCGACTGGATGAAGGTGATTTTCAATCCTTCGTTTCCGTATCGCCTCGCGCATATGACGATTGCCGCGTTCATCGTCGCGGGCTTCATTGTTGCCGCGTGCGGTGCGTGGCATCTGTTGCAGGGTCGGCGCGACAAACCCGTCACGCGTAGTTTTTCGATGGCGCTGTGGATTCTGCTTTTCCTGACGCCAATACAGATTTTCGTCGGCGATGCGCACGGACTCAACACGCGCAAATATCAGCCGGCCAAGATCGCGGCGATTGAAGGCCTGTGGGAAACCGAGCACGGGGGCACCGCGCTCAATCTGGTCGGCCTGCCCGATATGGATGCGGAAGTGACGCGATACACGATCCAGATACCGCATCTGGGCAGCCTGATTCTGACTCACAGTTGGGATGGCGAGATTCGCGGCCTGAAAGAGTTTCCGCCCGAGGACCGTCCGTATTCGCCGATCGTGTTCTGGACTTTCCGGATCATGGCGGGTCTCGGCATGTTGATGTTGTTGACGGCACTGCTTGGCTTACTGCTGAGAGTGCGTGGTCGTCTGTATGAGACGCGCTGGTATCAAGGTTTCGTTCTGTGCATGGGACCTTCTGGAATCGTGGCGCTATTGGCGGGGTGGGTAACGACCGAGGTCGGCCGTCAACCGTGGACGGTCTACGGTGTCCTGCGCACTGCGGACTCTGTCTCGCCGGTCAGTTCCCAGCAGGTCGGCGTTTCCTTGCTGATTTTTGTGCTGGTGTATTTCCTCGTGTTCGGCATGGGCTTCTACTACATGATGAAGATGATGAAGCGCGGACCTGAAGAGCACGTCGAGCGCCGCGATTCCCGTCGGCATCCGGTCCTGCGTAATCGTCCGTTGGACGCACTGGAAGGGGAGTGACGCCATGCAAATCGATCTTCCTGTTGTGTGGGCCGCGATCATCGGACTCGGCGTTTTTATCTACGTGATGCTGGACGGCTTCGACTTGGGCATCGGCCTGCTGTTTCCGTTTTTCGAGGAGAAGGGCGACCGGCAAGTGATGCTCAATACCATCGCGCCGGTCTGGGACGGTAACGAGACATTCCTCGTGCTCGGCGGCGCCGGGCTTTACGGGGCGTTCCCGGTGGTCTATTCGACGCTGCTGCCGGCGAACTATCTCCCGCTGATCCTGATGGTGATCGGCCTGATCTTCCGCGGGGCGGCCTTCGAACTGCGCGCCAAGGCCGTCAGGACCCAACACGCGTGGGACCTCGCCTTCATTGGCGGTTCCGCGCTCGCGGGGCTCTGCCAGGGCATCGTGCTGGGGTCGCTGCTGCAAGGCATCAAGATCGTCGATGGCCGCTTTGCCGGCGGCGCGTTCGACTGGCTGTCGCCGTTCAGCCTGTTCTGCGGAATCGGCGTACTCACCACGTATGCGACGCTCGGTTGCGGCTGGCTTGTCCTGAAGACGGATGGCGAATTGCAGCACAAGATGCGTGAGGTGATGCGGCCGCTTGTGAGCATCCTGCTCGGGGTGATGGTCGTCGTGAGTCTATGGACGGTAATCGGCTTGCCGGCGGTTGCACATCGTTGGTTCGGAAGCGGCAATCTCGGCTGGTTCCTGCCGGTGCCGATTCTGGTCGTCGCCTGTGTGTGGGGCGTCTTCCGTTCGCTTCGCCAGAAGCACGAGGCGACGCCGTTCCTGCTCACGCTCGCGCTGTGCTTTCTCGGCTATAGCGGTTTGCTCATCAGCATCTGGCCGAACATCGTTCCGCCGTCGCTGACGATCTGGGAAGCATCGTCGAGCCACTCGAGCCAGTTGTTTGCGCTGGTCGGCACGGTGATCGTGCTGCCGATCATCCTTGTCTACAACGTCATGCAGTATCGCGTGTTCCGGGGCAAGGTGCGCGAAGGGGATGCCGGTTACCACTGAGGTGACGGCGCAGCCAGACCATTAGAAGAGCACATTATGATTGTGAGGCCAGGGCAGAACTGGTTCCGGCTGCTGTTTGTCTGGAACGGTTCCGTGTTGCAGTCGATTATTCCGCAGTTGGTTTTTATGGCCGCGGTCAGCAGTCTTGCTGTCGTGACGCAAGGGCGCATTTTCGGCGAGAAGATCCCACTTAATACGGCTCCGTTCACATTATTCGGCCTGGCGCTTGCGATCTTCCTGGCGTTCCGCAATAACGCGAGTTACGAGCGCTTCAATGAGGCGCGCCATCTTTGGGGCAGCATCCTGATCTCGGCGCGGGCGCTGACTTCGCAGATGCTGTGTTACGTGCCGCGGAGCGATCACCACGTTCAAATGGCTCATACGCTGATTGCGAGTGTGTACGCGTTGAAGCATCAACTGCGTGGGACCGACCCGACTTCCGATCTCGTTCGCTTTCTCGGACGTACGCGCACCGAGGCATTGCAGCACACCTGCTACAAACCGACCGCGCTGCTCAATGAGCTTCGTCGCGACTTTGCCGATCTGCAAGTTCGGGCCTTGATGTCGGATACCCAGCTCTGGATGCTGGACGCGCAGATCAACGAATTGGGAAAGACGGTGGGAGGGTGTGAACGGATCGCATCGACGCCGATTCCATTTGCCTACAGTGTGCTGCTGCACCGCACTGTCTACGCCTATTGCGTTTTGTTGCCGTTCGGTCTGGTCGATTCGACGGAGTTCTTCACGCCGCTTCTTTGTGTTTTCATTTCCTATACGCTCATTGCGCTCGAAGCGATTGCTAGCGAAGTCGCCGAGCCTTTTACCGTCGCGCCGAATGCGCTGGCGCTTGATGCTATGACGCGCAACATCGAGCGTTCGATTCTCGAGCTTTGCGGCTGCGAACTTCCTGAGGAGGTCGTACCGGTGCGCGCGTATCAGTTGACTTAGGGGGCGTTCTTCGTCGCACCCGATACGGCGCGCGAACTGTACTCCTGAAATTCGGCACAGACTGTGCGTCCCGAGGGCGAGCCCGACGCACTATCCTGCCAACAGGACATTGGCGAACCGGCGGTCGTCCCGGTCAGACAGATCGACTGCCGCCAACGCCACATGCCGCCGCCCACCTTCGGATAGATCGTGAACATCGTCCACCAGCCCATATTCGCCGACACTGCATCTCCCCATGGCATATCCGCCGGTGCCGTCACGACTACGCTCGATACGCTTGATCGTCCACTGCGGGATTTACGCCTGTCCGTTATCGATCAATGCAATTTCCGCTGTACGTACTGCATGCCGCGGGAGACCTTCGGCGCAGACTACCGGTTCCTGCCGTCTTCGGAACGTCTGTCGTTTGAACAGATGGTCAAGCTCGCGAAAGCGTTCGCACTGCTCGGGGTGGAGAAAATCCGCATCACGGGCGGCGAACCGATCCTGCGGCGTGGACTCGAATCCCTGATCGAGCAACTCGCGAAACTGACCACACCCAGCGGCAAACCGCTGGAGCTCGCGCTGACGACAAACGGCTCCCTGCTTGCCGCAAAGGCGCGTTCGTTGCGTGACGCCGGCCTCGGTCGCGTGACGGTGAGCCTCGATGCGGTGGACGATGCCATATTCCGCCGGATGAGTGACGTGGACATGCCTGTGTCGCGGATCCTGGACGGGATCGAGGCCGCGCGCGCGGTGGGACTCGACCCGGTCAAGGTCAACGCCGTGATCGAGCGAGGCGTCAACGATAGCCAGATCCTCCCGCTCGTGCGGCAGTTCAAGGGAACGGGCGTGGCTGTGCGCTTCATCGAATTTATGGACGTTGGCGGTGCGGGCGGCTGGTCGAACACGAAGGTGATCACGGCTCGCGAAACGCGCGCCATCGTTGAATCGGCGTTTCCTCTCGTTCCTGTCGTGGTTCGTGAACAGACGGGCACCGCCGTCAACTATCGCCATGCCGACGGCACAGGCGAAGTCGGCTTCATCGCGAGCGTATCGCAACCGTTCTGCGGGTCGTGTTCGCGCGCTCGCGTATCGGCCGACGGTCAACTTTACTCATGTCTTTTCGCCACACATGGCACGGACCTTAAGGCCTGGCTCACGGAGGCCGCTTCAGTCGAGGAACTGGCTGGGGTTGTCCGCGGCCGGTGGATCCAGCGCGACGATCGCTACTCTGAGCTTCGCTCGACGCCGCGTCGGCCAGGATCGGGGAAAGCCTATCCCACCGTCCGTATGTCGCTGGTCGGCGGTTGACGCCTGGCGAGTCCTTGCGAAGCAGACACAGACCGGAGTTCTGCCATGACCACACCGTCGCCCAGCTATCGCATACAGCCAGACGCGGCGCATGCCGGCAAGCGTGCAAGCGATCCTGCGCTTGTTCAGGCCACCATCGCGTCGGGCTTCGAAGTGCGGGTCCAGCTTCAGCCGATCGACATCCAGTCGGAGATCATGCCGGTCACGCGCAATCCCAACGTGGGCGCCATCGTGAACTTCCTCGGCGTGGTGCGTCATTGCGGCGATTTCGACGACGTAGTCGCACTCGAGCTCGAGCACTATCCGGGGATGACGGAGCAGTCGTTCAGCAGCATCGTCGAGGAGGCCATCGCACGATGGCACCTGGAGGCGGTGAAGATCGTGCATCGGGTGGGCCGCGTCGCGCTTGGCGAGGCGGTGGTGCTCGTCGTGGTGGCCGCGCCGCATCGCAGGGCAGCATTCGACGCGTGTGAATTCCTGATGGACTTCCTGAAGGCCCATGCACCGCTGTGGAAGAAGGAAATCCGCCGTGACGGCGAAGTCACATGGGTCGAAGCCAAGACGCACGACGAACAGGCGATGCTACGGTGGGGTTGATGCGCGATTCGCTCAAAACGTGCGCCCACATCGCGCCGGCAACAGGAACAGATCAATGAAACTCACCATCAGATATTTCGCTAGCGTTCGTGAACAACTCGGCATCTCGCAGGAGATTGTGCACATAGACGCGCCCGAACTCCCCGTTGACTCCTTGCGGGTCAGGCTCGCGTCGAGAGACGAGCGGATGGCCGAGGCACTGCGCGTGGGCCGGCCGCTCCGCACAGCCGTCAATCACGAGATGGTCGCCGACGCCTTTGTCGTACGCGAGGACAGCGAAATCGCGTTCTTTCCTCCGGTGACGGGCGGCTGAGGCTCCTGCCTTCAAGATCCCAATCGAGCCGTTACCTGGCGCACATCGCGACGAGCTTGCCCACAGTAATCACCGCCTGTTCGATCTCGCTTGACCAGGGACTGCTGTAATTGAGGCGGATGAAGTTCCGATAGGTCGTCTCCGAGACCGAGAACATGTAGCCCGGTCCGATGGTGATACCTTGCTCGAGCGCGAGGTTATAGAGCCGCATGGCATCGACCTTGGGCGGCAGCTCGATCCACAGCACATATCCGCCCGCGGGGTTGGACATGCGGGTGCCTTCAGGAAAGAAGCGCGAGACGGTCGCCTTCATCAGATTGGCCTGCTGCGCATACGCTCTGCGCACCCTTCGCAGATGATGCTCATAGCCATCGCGTTCGAGGAATTCGGCAATCGCCATTTGTGGAATCGACGGCGAGGTTAGCGTATTCAGGAACTTGAGTTTTTCCACCTGATCGCGATATCGGCCCGGCAGCGCCCAGCCAATCCGGTAGGCTGCCGTGAGGGTCTTCGAGAACGAGCCGCAGTGCAGCACCAGCCCCTTCGTATCGAAGGACTTCAACGTGCTGGGATGCGTGCTGTCATAGTGAAGCTCGTTGTAGACGCCGTTCTCGATGACCGGAATGTCCCGCTTCGTCAGGAATTCCACGAGTTCGCGCTTGCGTTCGTCGGGCATCAGAAAACCCAGCGGATTCTGGAAGTTCGGCATGACCATGCAGGCCGTGATGGTCTGCGACTCCACGATCGCGGCGAGCGCTTCAATATCGATGCCGTGCTCCGGATGCGTCGACACCTCGATCGCTTTCATGCCCATCCGTTCGATTGCATGGAGCATCGCGTAGAACGTCGGTGACTCGACCGCGATCACATCGCCGGGCTTCGCGACCGCCTGCAGGCACAGATTGATCGCCTCAGTTGCGCCGACCGTGATGATGATCTCGTTCGGATCGACGGCCATGCCGTTCTCGAGGTAGCGTCGCGCGATCTGCCGCACAAGCGCCGCATTGCCGGGCGGCAGCGCGTCGGTCACGCCCCAGCGCGTCTTGCCGCGTCCCGCGTCGTAGGCGTAGCGATTGATCCTTTCGAAGGGAAAGAGGCCTGGGTCGGGGTAGGGCGAACCGAGCGGCACGGCATCGTCGACACCGATCGAGCGCAAGGTGGACAGCACCAGCCGGCTCACGTCGACCGGCGACGAAATCGGAATTGGCTTCGATGGCCGGAGTTCGAGTGTTTTCCGTTCGCCCCCGTCGCCCCGGAAGTTGACGAAATAGCCCGACTGAGGCCTTGCCGTCAACAAACCACGACTTTCGAGCAGCAAATAGGCGCGGATGACGGTCGTCACGCTGAGCCGGTGCTGCTGGCTGGTCTGCCGTACCGATGGAAGGCGTTCGCCATGCCCGTACACGCCTTGCCGGATCAGCTTCTCGATGTCATCGGCCAGCTTCTCGTAGAGATTCATCGGACGATTCCCTTGGCGTTCCGCAGCGGCACGTTGCATCGGCCTCTCCCCCGGCTGGCAAGCGCTCGACTCGCCATGCCGCCGCCCGGTGCAAGGAGCGTAGCAGAACTGTACTGACCCGAGTCGGCCCGATGTGTGCACTCAGCGACTGATGACCCAGCCTTAACCTGTTCTCCATCGAATACGCATTGCCAGGCCGCCTCGCAGGGGCCTTCCGATGCGTAAAAACTGGTTCGAATCATGCGAGATCGGTACAAAGGGAGGTTGGGCACTATGAATCTGCTAGAAGCCATGCGGATTTACGTCAGGGTGGTTGAGCGCGAGAGTATTTCCGGCGCGGCACGGGACCTCAATATCGGGCAGCCGGCTACCAGCGAACGTATCGAGCGGCTGGAGAAATACCTCGGCTGCCGGCTCCTGCTCCGTAGCGCACGCGCTTTCAATTGCACGCCCGAAGGCGTCACGTTCTACGAGCGTAGCAAAGCGATTCTGCTCGCCGTGGAGCAGGCCGTTGCTGAAGTGTCGAACGACGGGCAGGATCTCAAGGGAACGATTCGCATCGCGGCGCCGCATTGCTTTGGCGAGACGGTGGTGCCGGAAGCGTTGACCCTCGTGCGCGCAGCTTATCCGCAACTGGACCTGGAGCTGGTCCTGAACGACCGGATCGTCGATCTCGTGACGGAGGGCGTCGATATTTCGTTTCGTCTTGGGCAACTTGGGGAAGGGGCGTTCATTGCCCGTCAGCTGGGGCAGGTTGGGCGCGTTCTTGTTGCCGCGCCAGGCTATCTCAGCCAGCACGGTCCGATCACCGAGCCGTCTGAACTGGTCAAGCATCCGTTCATTCGGGTTCAGGGCATGTTCGGCACGGATCAGTTGCCGCTCAGGCACATGGCGAACATCGTGGAGAGCGCGCCGATCCGTACTGCGATCAAGACCAGTCATTGGCGGCCCATGTATGAAATGATCCTGTCCGGCGCCGGCATCGGGGTGCTGGAAGAGCCGGCATGCGTCGATGCGCTTGCGGAGGGCAGGCTCGTACGCATACTGCCGGAATTCGAGGTGCTGCCCTTCGATCTGAATGTCCTGATTCAGGCGCAACGTCCGGTGCCGCCACGGGTACGGATGATGGTGACGATGTTGAGAAAGTGCACGTCGGAAATCCTCGAACGGGCGCACGTCGACTACGGCGAAGTGACGAGTCGCCTGGAAGTAGTTCCCGACGATGATGTGTCCGCACTTCTAACACCATCGTTGCGGGCCTGAACGTGCAACGATGGCTGAGGCCGGGATATCTGGCAACCCCCGGCAACCGATAGCAGGAATCGGAAGGCGCTTACTCTGCCTGCGTCAACGACACCGACGCTTCGCTCGTCAGCATCAGGAATGTCAGCGTCTCGCACAGATAGAGGCGCACTACGGTATCGGTATGGCTCACGTATCCGATAGACAGCTCTTCGCCAAGATGCAACTCGAAGTCGCCGCCACGCGTGGATAGCACGCTGCCGCCGGCAAGCGCGGGCGCCCAGATGATGTCGCCATTCACGATCCGCTTGATGTGCTCGATCACCGGATAACCCTGATCGCGCGCCTCGCCGAGCGCCGTATATGCATCGGCGCCGAGCAGCACGGAATAGGGTCCGTCGACACCGGCAAGCCGCAGCTCTTCGAGCGCGTTGCTGATCGTGTTCGGATAATCGCTGACGTCGGCCGGCAGCGCGAGCGACGGATTCGACGAGCCTTCGCGAAGCCCGCCAATGCCCGCAGCCTTATATCCATCGAAAATCGCGCGATCTTCGGCATAGGCGAGCTGCTTGGCTGCTTCCTTCGCGGGCTGCCAGTCGGCGTCTTTCGCGCCGCGCACGACGCTGTCGATTGCTTCGCGCTGCAGCTCGAACGGCACGGTCAATTGCACGAGGCTCTTTACCTCAGCCAGCTTCGCCACGACGCCCTGCTGCGGCGCGGCGATTGCGATCTGATGCCCCGTGCCGACGCCAGACAGTTCGGTTCCGCCAGGACCCTTGACATCGACCACACGACGGCCGGCGACGCTGCGCTTGAACGTGCGCGCCACTTCGTCTTCGAGCTGCGACCAGGCGGCACGGGAGATGGGGGCAAGCTCGCGATGCAGATTATTCATGTTGAGAGATTCCCTTGAGAGAGCCAATGTTCAGCGAGCCGTCGTGACGCGACTCGGCGGATGAAGTTGATTCGAGCGGTTGCTCGACAACGGCGGCGGCCGCTTGCGGATCGCGATCTGCGAGCGCTTCGAGCAAGGTGGCCGACGGGATGAAGAAGAGGTTGCCCGTGACCGCGCGGCTGTAGTCGAGCAGCCGGTCGTAGTTGCCCGGCGGCCGCCCGACGAACATGTTTTCCATCATCTGCTCGATAGGCTCGGGCGAACGCGCGTAACCGATAAAGTAGGTGCCGAATTCGCCCATGCCGGGGCGGCCGAATGGCATGT
Organism: Paraburkholderia aspalathi; assembly: GCF_900116445.1. Lineage (GTDB taxonomy): Bacteria > Pseudomonadota > Gammaproteobacteria > Burkholderiales > Burkholderiaceae > Paraburkholderia > Paraburkholderia aspalathi. The sequence goes on along the minus strand of NZ_FPBH01000011.1, from coordinate 156,503 downwards.
TGTCGCGGAGGATTTTTACTTCCTCGCCGTTCTCGGTGATCGTGGTGAGCGAGCTGTGTGAACACGTCGGTTTGACCGCTGCATCGAGCTCAATGTCAGCCAGTTTCGTACGGCCGATAATGCGCTCCTGAGTCTCGACGGAAAGCGAATTCCAGCCAGTCATGTCGTGCAGATACTTCTGCACGATGACATAACTGCCGGCCTCGAACTCCGGGTCCTCGTCACCGATGCGGGTGAAATCGACAGCCTCGCGACCCTGCGGATTCTCGGTGCCGTCAACAAAGCCCACCATGCTGCGCAGATCGAAGTTGCGAAAACCGTGTACTTCCTCGATGACCGAGACCGCCGTACCGAGCCGTCCTGTCAGCTGCGTGGCGAGCTCGAAGCAGAGATCCATCTGATCCGCGCGGATGTGCAGCAGGATATCCCCCGGCGTACTCACGGCGCGGCGTTCGCCTGCGCCGAATTCGCGGAACGGATGCAGGCTCGCCGGGCGCGGGGCGCCGAACAACGTGTCCCACACTTCGGAGCCAAAGCCGACCACGCACGACAGGTTGCCGGAGGGGACGCGCTTGCCGACCGAGCGTACCAGGGCGGCAACGTCCCCGCACCACGCACGCACCTGTTCAGCGGGCTCCTGGCCGGGCGCGAGGGTCGCGACGATGAAGATCGCGCTACGTGTGATGTCATTACAGACGGCTTGCGATTCTGGGGTGTCTTTGGGCATCGGATTGAATATTGATGAACCGTTATTGATTCCGGGAATGGAGCGAATGTCTTTCCGCCTTCGCGATCATCTGTCTAAGGCTCGCGCAAATTTTTCGTCCGGATGATTGAGGCATGTGTGCTGCCGCAGCCGCCGCAAGTACACATTAAGCGTTGCTTCGTCATCAGGAGGTGCGCAGATATACGTGACATTGTCGATGTTCAACTATGCGTCCAGAGATGTTATACCGCCCAGGCACATTATGGAAACAGGGCAAAGGATCTGGATGAGTCCGAATGCGGCATTCCGAAGCCAGACGGGCGACCCGATTGTGTTTTGCATGCTGGCCGGCCGGCAAGGTATCAAGCGGCGTCAGGCGAGATCATGTGCCGATAAAGTTCGACATAGTTTTGTCGTAAATCTCTGCTTCTCATTCGATACTTCATATCGGACTGGCGGCCTTTTATTCTCCTGTCATATCGTTACCATCCGTTCAAGGCTGTCTATCGCAGCAAGAAAGGCTGCGCCAGATAATTCGCATTGCGAATGGAGGTGGGGTGCGGTGAATCTGCTCGAAGCCATGCGCATCTACGTCAGGGTGGTTGAGCGTGGGAGTATCTCCGGCGCGGCACGGGACCTCAATATCGGGCAGCCGGCCGCGAGCGAACGCATCGAGCGGCTGGAGAAGTACCTTGGCTGCCGGCTCCTGCGCCGTAGTGCGCGCGCTTTCAATCGCACGCCCGAGGGCGTGACTTTCTACAACTGTAGCAAGAGGATTCTGCACGCCGTGGAACAGGCGGTCGCTGAAGTGTCGAGCGACGAGCAGGGTCTCACGGGAACGATTCGTATCGCGGCGCCTCATTGTTTTGGCGAGACGGTCGTGCCGGAAGCGTTGACGCTGGTGCGCGCAGCCTATCCGCAACTGGACCTGGAGCTGGTCCTGAACGACCGGATCGTCGACCTGGTGACGGAGGGCGTCGATATTTCGTTTCGTCTTGGACAACTTGGCGAAGGGGCGTTCATTGCCCGTCAGTTGGGGCAGGTTGGGCGGGTTCTCGTTGCCGCGCCAGGCTATCTCAGCCAGCACGGTCCGATCACCGAACCGTCTGAACTGGGCAAGCATCCGTTTATTCGGGTTCAGGGCATGTTCGGCACGGATCAGTTGCCGCTCAGGCACATGGCGAACATTGTGGAGAGCGCGCCGATCCGTACTGCGATCAAGACCAGTCATTGGCGGCCCATGTATGAAATGATCCTGTCGGACGCCGGCATCGGGGTGCTGGAAGAGCCGGCATGCGTAGATGCGCTCGCCGCGGGCAAGCTGGTCCGAATCCTGCCGGAATTCGAGCTGCCGCCATTCGAACTGAATCTCCTGAGTCAGACCCAACGTCAGATACCCATGCGGGTACAACTGATTGTGACGATGCTAAACCATTGCACGCCGGAAATCCTCGGCAGAGCGCGCGCCGAGGTCAAAGCCCACCTCGACCGATACCATGAATCGGAAATAAACAAATGGCACGCGATGCGAAAATCACTATCTTTGATAGACAACGTAGCCGAGTCAAGGAGCTATCAAATGGCACAACAGTTGATCGTCGCGGTTTTCGACAGTGTGGACGTCGCCGAAAGAGCCGGTCGGGATTTCCGGAATTTTGAGGAAAAAGACCTTGGTTTCAAAATCGAAAGTGGCGTGCTGGTTCAAAAGGACGCAACAGGTAAGCTGGTCCTGCTCGACAAGCAAACCCGGCCGTTTTGGGGCACAGTGATCGGTGCGCTGACGGGCGGTTTGATTGGGATGCTTGGTGGACCGGCAGGGGCGCTACTTGGCTTCACGATAGGGGCGAGCGGTGGACTGGCTGAGCATGCGATCAAGGCGACGTTCGACGACGACCTGGTCGCATCGATATCCGGCAAACTGACCCCGGGCCACGTGGCATTCATCCTCGAGGCGCAGGAGGCGTCACCGTTTGAAGTCGACAATATCGTGCTCGGTTACGGCGGGAGTGTGTTTCGCAAACCGCTTGCCTGACCGTGTGCATTCTTCAGGAGTAACCGGACATGGCCGTATCTACCGACGAAGCTACCACTCGTGAAGCGATTGAAGGGCTCTATCGCGCCTTCGAGCAGAAAAGCGTCGTGTTGTTACGAAAGGTCGTTACGCCCGATTGGGAATATATTCCTGAGCCCGCTGGGGCGGCGCCGGGACCTGACCAGATGGTTCAAATATTCGCGAACATCGCCACAGCACTGCCGGATATGAAAATCACCATTCTCGACGTGTTGATTCATGGAGACCGGGTGGGCGTTCGCGCAGAGATCACGGGTACGCAAACCGGGACGCTACTGGGCATTGCTGCCAGTTCCAAACACATCAGCTTCGCGATTCACTCTTTCCATCAGATGCGTGGAAATTTAATCGCGAAGACGTGGCATCTTGAAGACTGGCTATCGGTGTTCCGGCAACTTGGACAGTTGCCACCAACGCTTGAACATTCTTGAATTGCGCAAGGACGGACGCAGAAGCGCCGGCGACCATGCCGATGCTAGTGATGCATTGCTGCAGCGACCAGGAGATGAAACGGAAGCACGAGCAGTGCCGTCCCGCCGACGCCAAGCAGCCACAATGCAATGAACCACAGCAGGCCGTGGCGAGGCGTCTTACGGGTATCACGGCTTACCTGGGACATGGCATGGCTCCTGTCGGCGAGTGCTCCGTTTGTCTGATCCATTCTAGGCGAATGGACTGCCCGAATCCATCTAAAAGCAAACGAGCGAGGCGCGGCGAAGGATTGACCTTCGCCGCGCCTCGCTCCGCTTTGGATGCCTGCACGCCTCTATGCGTTATCCGTTCATGATGCGTCAGAACCGGTGCTGAATCCCCGCCGTCACACCCGCTTGCGTATCCGCCGCGCCAGTCAGGTCACGCGACAGACTGACCGCGTTGTCATGCTTGGCCATCGCGTAACCGCCCGCCATATACAGCACCGTCCGCTTCGACAATGCGTATTGCGCGCGCAGCGAGAACAGCGTCGGATCGGCGTCGCTCGCGTCCTTGATGTCCTGATGGTAGACCGCGGCAAACAGCGAGAAGAACGGCGTCACATCGTATTGGCCGCCGACCCAGTACATATCGCTGCGCAAGGTCGGCGCGGCGGTGTGGAAGGTGCGCCGATAGTTGCGATAGCCGGCCATGGCCTTCACCGTGCCGAAGTCGTAGCTCAAGCCCGCGTGGATGCCTTGAATGTAGTTGGTGGTATCCGCGGGCGTCACGCTGTCGTTCGCGCCGTTCTGCCGGTCGAAGGTGGCGACGACGGCAAACGGACCGTTCTCGTAGCCGAGACCGAAGTCGTACTTGGAGCTCGACTTCATGCTGCCCGGCACGTTGCCGAAGCCGTACATGGCGCCGAACTTGAAGCCGGCGTACGTGCCGTCATAGCGCACGGCGTTGGCCGAGCGCGAGAACAAGCCGTCCTTACGACCACCGGTAGCAGTGGATGACGTCGCCCACGAGTAGTTCGGCGCGTAACCCATCGGGTCGAACTGCAGCATGTAGTCGTAGGTGGTCGTGAAATTGCGGCCGAGCGTGATTTGCCCGAAGCGGTTTTTCAGGCCGATTGTGGCGCGGCGGTCGAAGATCGCGCCGGGACCGTCGTCGAACTGGCCGTTCGCGACGTTGATGCCGCTTTCCAACTGGAAGACGGCCTTCAGTCCGCCACCGAGGTCCTCGACGCCACGCAGGCCCCAACGTGAGGTGTTCTTGCCGCCCGAGACGAGGCGCGCAGCGCCGCCGTCCTTGCTCGCATGATTCACGTATTCGACGCCCGCATCGACGATCCCGTACAAGGTCACGCTCGATTGCGCATGCGCCGTTGCTGCAAATCCAGCGAGGCCGGCGCACGTCACGCCGAGGGTCGCCTTTGTCATGCTCCACTTCATCAACAGTCTCCTGTGCTTGGTTTATTCACTTCGGTTGGGGATACGGTGTGGCTGGGTCCATCAGCACGTTTGAACTCGCTTCAGCCCGCCTGTGCGAAGGCCCAGCAGTCGTTGGCCGGGAATTCGATCCAGTGACGGCCGGCGGCGCGCGGCACATGGCCGAAGGCGCGTAGGCGCAGATCGCCGCAATGGAACAGGTATTCCCAACGATCGCCGAGATACATCGACGTGATGAGGTCGGCCTCGAGGCGGTTTGCGCCTGGGCCATCGGTGACCTGCACGCGCTCGAGGCGAATCACGGCCTGCGCGTTTTGCCCGGTGGTAAGCGCTTCGCGCGCCTGGGCTTGCAATTGCCAGCCGTCGCCGGCCAGCGTCACGCGTTCACCGTCGACCGCGGCAACGCGCGCGTCGATCCGGTTATTGCTGCCCATGAATTCGGCGGTATAGAGCGAGCGGGGCGCGCCATACAGTTCAGCGGGCGTGCCTTCCTGTTCGATGCGGCCGTTGCGCAGAAGCAGGATGCGGTCGGACATCGCCATCGCTTCGGTCTGGTCGTGCGTGACGCACAACGCGGACAGGCCGAGCGATACGATCAGTTCGCGCAACCAGGCGCGCGCTTCTTCACGCAGCTTGGCGTCGAGATTCGACAGCGGTTCGTCGAGCAGAATGACGGGCGGGTTGTAGACCAGCGCCCGCGCAATCGCCACACGCTGTTGCTGGCCGCCGGAAAGCTGATACGGATAACGCGCGGCGAGATGGCCGAGGCCGAGTTGGTCGAGCGCAGACTGCACGCGTTTTTTTTGCTCCGCGCTTGATACGCGCCGCAACTTCAATCCATAGCCCACGTTGTCCGCCACCGTGCGATGCGGCCACAGCGCATACGACTGAAACACCAGCCCAAGCGAACGTTGTTCGACTGGCAGATCGACTTTGGACGCACCGTCGAAAAACACCTTGCCGTCCAGTTCGATACGGCCCGAAGACGGTTGTTCGAGTCCCGCGACTGCGCGCAGCAGGGTGGTCTTGCCGCTGCCCGATGCGCCCAGCAGGCATACCACTTCGCCGGGGTTCAGTTCGAACGACACGCCCTTTAGAATCGGGTTGTCGCCATAGCTGAGAAACAGGTTGTCGACCGAGAGCTTATCCATGCAATTTCACTCCGAAGCGCAGGGCGACGCCGAGTCCGACGCCGACCATCGCGATGTTGATGACAGAAAGCGCCGCGACCTGATCGACCGCGCCGGTCGCCCACAGCGACACCAGTAGCGCGCCGATCACTTCCGTGCCGGGCGAGAGCAGATAGACGGCGGTCGAGTATTCGCGCTCGAAGATCATGAAGATCAGCAGCCATGCCGCGAGCAGACCGAAACGCACGAGCGGCAGCGTCACGTCGAGACTGACGCGCGCGCGGGTGCCGCCGACGCTGCGTCCCGCTTCTTCGAGTTCGGGGCCGACCTGCAGCAACGCGCTTTGAATCAGGCGCATGCCGTACGCGAGCCACACGACCGTGTACGCGATCCAGATGCTCCACATGGAGTTCTTCAGTTCCTTCAGGCCGGGCACGAAGAGGAAGATCCACAGGAAGGCGAGACCGGCGAGCAGGCCGGGCACCGCACGCGGCAGCAGAACGAGGTAGTCGAGCAGGCGCGTGGCCCAGTCGTTGCGGCGATGACCGGCAAAGGCGACCAGCGAATAGAAACCCACTGCGAGCGCGCCACCGAGCACGCCGATGCCGAGCGTATTGAGAATCGCGCGGACCAGGTTGTCCTGTTCGAACAACTCGGTGAAGTTGGCGAGCGTCAGCACTTCGGCGAGATTCACGCCTTCGCCCCAGTTGGTGACGAACGCGCGCAGCGTGATGCCGGAGAGCGGCACGAACACCGTGAGCAGCAGCCACAGCGCGACGATCGCCAGCGCAACCCAGCGCCATGCGCCGAGCGGCAGTACGGTTTGACGTCCTGCCTTACCCTTGACCGTGACGAAGCGGTTCGCGCTCTTCAGCAGGCGTCGTTGCAGCAGCACGAGCGGGAACGTGATTGCGACGATGCACACGGCGACCGCGGCCATCAGGTGATACGAAGGCACGCCGAGCTTGTTGGTGAGCTTGTACAGATACGTCGCCAGCACGAGGTGACCTTCGGGGTCGCCGAGTACGAGCGGCAGACCAAACACTTCGAAGCCGAGGAAGAACACCAGCACGCCGGCGAACAGCAAGGCGGGCAACGTCATCGGCAGACTGACGTCGAGCGCGACACGGAACGGTCGCGCACCGGCGACGCGCGCCGCTTCTTCGACGTCCGAGCCGAGATTGCGCAGCGCCGCCGACGAATACAGGTACACGTGCGGCACATGCGTGAGGCCGACGATGATCGTAATCGCGAGAATCGAGTACACGCTCCATGGCGCTTCGGCGGTGCCGAACAGTGCCTTCCACCAGACCGAATAGAAGCCGACCGGACCGGCCGCGACCACATAGCCGAATGCGAGCACCATCGGCGAAACGAATACGGGGGTGAGCAGCAGCGGTTCGAGCCAGCGGCGGCCCGGCAGGTCGGTGCGCACCATCAGGAACGCGAGAATGCCGCCGAGTGGGATCGAGATGAACAGCATCCCTGCCGCGATGACGAAAGAGTTCTTCAGCGCGGACCAGAAGTCGGGGTCGCTGAAAATGAATTCGAAGCCGGCAAGACCGAGCGTGCGTTTGGCGTCGAAGAACGGCGCGTTCAGCACGCTCTGGAACAGAATGAAGCCGAGCGGCAGCGCCACCGCGACGGTCAGCACCGCGATGACGAGCCAGCGCAGCAGCCCCGCAAACGGCTGCAGACCGCCGCGCGGCAGCGCGCCTATCGTGCCGCCGTCGGCCGCGAGAGGTGGGGCATCGCGGTGTCCGGTGGCGCTAGTGGAAAGCATGAGTGTCCCCCTGCAGCGTGAAAGCCGCATATCGACAGGTAGTGAAGGAAGGCGCGGCGTCCGCGCGTTTCAGCGTGGACGCCGTCAGGTCAGCCGAGGCTTAGCGCTTGATCGACTGTTGCCATTGCTTGAGGAATTCAAGCCGCTTGGACTGGTCGAGATAAACCAGCAGGCCGGAGCCGATCGGGATCGGCTTTAGTGAGTCGCCGAGTTGTTTCGTGAGACCCGCCATCGACGTTTCGCCTTCGACGTCCGCGCGAATCGAGAACAGGCTCGCCTGGTTCGCGAGCAAGGTCTGGCCGCGTTGCGACAGCAGGTAATCGACCCACAGCTTTGCGGCGTTCGGGCTTTGCGCCTTCTTCGAAATCGTCACGAGGCGGCTCACCACCAGCGTGTAGTCCTTCGGATAGACGTAGCCGATCGACGGGTCCTTCTTCGCTTTGGTGAGCGCGTAGGAGCCGAGAATGTTGTAGCCGATCAGGTTCTCACCCGAAGAAATGCGCTCCATCATCGCGCCAGTACTCGATTGCAGTTTCGGGCCGGTTGCACCCATTGCTTTCACGAGGTCCCACGTGACTTGCGGATTGACGCGCGCATCTTGCGTCAGATAGTTGAAGCCGACACCAGATTTTTCGATGTCGTACGTGGTGACCTTGCCCTTGAATTGATCCGGTTTGCTTTGCAGCAGCTTGATCAGATCGGCGCGGGTTTGCGGCACTTCCCCTGCGGCCAGCAGGCGCTTGTTGTAGACGATCGCCAGCGGCTCATACGTGGTGCCGTACGCCTGCTTCTGGTACTGCGCCCATTGAGGCAACTGCTTCGCTTCGGGCGATTCGTAACTCGCCATCAGACCGTCGTTGACGAGCTTGACCTGCAGGTCCATCGCCGAGCTCCACAGCACGTCGGCGCTCGTGCTGCTGGCCGCGTTTTCGCTGATGTAGCGGTTGTACAGCTCGGTGCTGTTCATGTCGTTGTATTCGACCTTGACGCCATACAAGCTTTCAAAATCCTTGATGAGCGGGCGCACGAGGGCCGTGTCCGTGACCGAATACACGATCAGCTTGCCTTCCTTCTTTGCCCCGTCAACGGTGGTCTGATAATCGCTAGGATAACCGGCCGGAAAGGCCGCCCATGCTGAGTTTGCGGCGAATGCAACGGCTACGGCGAGATACTTCAAAGAGATTTGCACGTCTTCCTCCAGAAAACATTGTGTTTGTTTTGTGTAGGCGAATGGTAAGAGACGCGTGCTTTCTGAATGCTTTCAGTTTTCGAGGAAAATGCGTCACAATGGTCGAATTCGCCTCATGGATTTCCCTGGGATTCTGTTTATGCGTGTGCTGCTCGTCGAAGACAATCCGATCCTTTCCCGCTCGCTAACCGATGCGTTGACCAGCGCGAAACTCACGGTTGACTGCATGCACGACGGCGAATCCGCCGACCATGTTTTGCGCACACAGGACTACGCGCTGGTGATTCTCGATATCGGTTTGCCGAAGCTCGACGGCCTCGAAGTGCTGCGCCGTCTGCGCGCGCGGCGCAACGCGGTGCCGGTATTGATGCTGACTGCGCATGGTTCGGTGGAAGAGCGCGTGCGCGGACTCGATCTCGGCGCCGACGATTACCTCGCCAAGCCCTTTGCGCTTACCGAACTCGAGGCGCGTGCAAGGGCGCTGCTGCGCCGGAGCCACGGCCAGGAACCGCTGCATGCGCAATGCGGTACGCTGCTTTACGACAGCGTCGACCGGGGCTTCACCCTCAATGGCGAGCCGCTCGCCTTGACCCCGCGCGAACGTTCGGTGCTCGAGGTGCTGATCCTGCGCAACGGCCGCGCGATCAACAAGGACACGCTCTCGGAGAAAATCTTTGGGCTCGATGAATCGGTGAATGCCGATGCCATCGAAATCTACGTGCATCGTCTGCGCAAGAAACTCGAACGCAGTTCGGTCGGCATCGTGACGCTGCGCGGGCTTGGCTATCTGCTGGAAGCGAAAGACGCATGACGCGGCCGAATCTGCGCGTTCGCGTCGCGCTCTGGTTGTTGCTGCCGCTGCTTCTGCTGCTCGCCTTCGATGCATGGCTCACGTATCAACGTGCAATGAACGCGGCGCACGCGGCCTTCGATCGAACGTTAGAGTTTTCGCTGCGTTCGATACGCGACGGTATCCGTTTGCGCGACGGCCAGATCGAAGTCGACTTGCCGTATCTCGCGCTGGAGATGTTCGAATCCAACGGCGGCGGCAACATCTACTATCAGATCCGCGAGGAGGGCGGCCGGGTGGTGACCGGCTATCCGGATCTGCCGTCGGGTACGAAGGCGCTTGCCGAGCCCTACAGTGTGCAGTTTTACGACGACGTGTTTCGCGGACGGCCGTTACGCGTCGCGATGCTGAGATTGCCAGTCCATGATGTGCCGTCGGCGCAGACGCGTGTGGTGCTGGTGCGGGTCGGCGAAACGATCGAGCAGCGCCAGGCATTGGCGCGCGAGATTCTGATCGGCTCGCTGCAACAGGAATTCCTGCTGGTGGTGCTCGCGCTGGGCATCGTGTGGCTGGGGGTGGCGCGCGGCTTGCGGCCGCTGAACCGCCTGTCGGCGAAAGTCGCCGCGCGTGCCGAGGACGATCCTACGCCGCTCGATACGGTGGACCTGCCGAGTGAAGTCGCGCCGCTGGTCGATTCGATCAATCAGTACATCGGCCGCACGCAGTTGATGCAGTTATCGCGCCGGCGATTCTTTAACGACGCGGCGCATCAGTTAAAGACGCCGCTTGCGATCATTCAGGCGGAGTCGGAGCTGGCGTTGCGCGATATCGACGGTGGCGATGAGCCCTCGAACGGCAATGCTCGGCAAGGCGTGCATTTGCGACGGCTGAATCGCGCGGTGCAGCAGGCGGTGCGTATCGTGCAGCAATTGCTGTCGCTCTCGCGGCTCGATGCGGACAGCGGTTATACGGTCAAGCATGCCGCTGTGCCGCTGCATAAAGTGGCGCGCAGCGTCACGCTCGACTGGTCGCCGGTGGCGCGCTCCCGTGGTATCGATCTCGGTTTTGAACAGGACGTGCGGATCGACGTGATGGGTCAGACCGATCTGCTCGCGGAACTGGTCGGCAATCTGATCGACAACGCGATTCGTTATTCGGGCGATGGGGCGGTGATTACCGTACGCGTTGCATGCGAAGCTGAGCAACCGTTGCTGCAGGTGATCGATAACGGGCCGGGGATTTCCATCGGTGAACGCGATGCGGTGTTCGAGCGCTTCTATCGCAGCGAAGCGACGCAAGCGGTCGAGGGCAGCGGGCTGGGTTTATCGATCGTGCGGGAAATCACGCGCGTGCATGGCGCGGTGATTGCGTTGAGCGATGCGTCCGGTGGTGGGTTGGTGGTTAGCGTGCTGTTTCCGGCGTTAAAGTCCGCGTGACGAGCATGTTGCAACCGCATCGCTACGCGCGGATCGTGAAGCTCTGCGCGTAAGCCTTGGATTCCGTTTCGCTACCCCACACCTTACCGTCGATCAGCACTTGAGAGCGCTCGTCGCCCGGCACCACGATGCCGACGCGTGCTGCCGCCTCACGATATAACTCCGTCTGATTGATGTGCGCCGCGATTTCCGCGTAATCCGCGCGTAGGTCGATCATGCCCCAACGTTCGAACTGGGTGAGGAACCAGGCACCGTCGGTTGTTCGCGGATAGTTCACTGCGCCGTTATCAAAGAACCGCATGGGCAAACCCCGTGGCGCTGAGGCCGCAATCTCGCTGCCGAGCCGCGCTGCAATCAACGCTTCATCGATACCGATAAATTCGGGCCGCGCGAGCCAGCGCGCAATCTCCTCGCGATGCCCCGCACCGTCGAGCCAGCGGCACGCTTCGAGCATGGTCTGCACCAGCGCTCGCGCCGTATTCGGATTCGCGCTGACAAAATCTCGCCGGCACGCCAGCACCTTCTCTGGATGATCGGGCCACACTTCGCTCGTGTAAGCGACCGTTCTGCCGACGCCTTCCGCTTCAGCCATCGCATTCCACGGCTCGCCGACACAGAAGCCATCGAGCCTTTCTTCCGCGAGCGCGGCGACCATTTGCGGCGGCGGAATCGCCACGCTCTCGATATCGTGCAACGGATGCACGCCTTGCGATGCGAGCCAGTAGTACAGCCACATGGCGTGCGTGCCGGTGGGGAAGGTCTGTGCGAACACCGGCTTGCGCTCGAGCGTCGCCAAAGCCTTAGGCAGGGTGCCGTGTTCGGCTAATGCGTCGGTGAGACGGTTCGAAAGCGTGATTGCCTGGCCGTTGCGATTGAGCACCATCAGCACGGCCATGTCCGTTTGCGGACCACCGAGGCCGAGTTGCACACCGTAGACGAGACCGTAGAGTGCATGCGCCGCATCGAGGTCGCCCGACAGCAGTTTGTCACGCACGGCGGCCCATGACGGCTGTCGGCACAGTTCCAGTGTCAAGCCATGAGCGTGACCGAATTCGAGCAGCTTCGCGGCGACGAGCGGTGCGACATCGGCAAGTGCAACGAAACCGAGCCGCAGATGGGTTTTCTCGAGCGACGCAGGCGCGGACGATGGGGAGAGGGAGGTGGGAGAGTTCATGTGCGGCGCTTCATTTGAGCGAGTCGGCCGCCGCGACGACGGCGCGCGCGACTTCGGCGAGTTTGACGCCCTGATTCATTGCGCGCTTGCGCAGGTTGGCATAGGCGGCGTGTTCCGTGATCTTCAGCTGATCCATCAGCAGGCGTTTGGCGCGATCGATCAGCTTGCGCTCGGCGAGTTCGTTTTCGACTTGCGCGAGGCGTTCGCGCAGCTCTGATTCCTGCGCGAATCGTGCGAGGGCGACTTCGAGGATCGGCGCCAGTCGTTCCGTGGCGAGCCCTTCGACGAGATAGGCCGTGACCCCGGCGCCGACCGCGTCGCGGATCAATTGCTGGTTTGCGTCGTGACTGAACATCAGCACCGGACGCGGTGCGGTGGCGTTCATCACCGCGAGTTGTTCGAGCGTGTCGCGCGACGGCGATTCCGTGTCGATGATGATGACGTCGGGCCGCTCGCTCTGAACCACGCGATGCAGCGCCTGCGGCGTCGCCGTACCGGCCAGCATCTCGTAGCCGAGTCGTGCGAGGGCGTCGCGCAGATCGCCTATCGGCTTGTCGGTATCGGTTACGAGGAGAACACGCAGCATGGGGTGTGGTTTATCGACGGCTGACTACCGATAAAGCAACGTGTATGCCAGTGCAGGACGATTACGCTGAAGGCAACGCGATCATGGGCTTATAAATAGTTTAGACAGCAGGGCCTGCACCCGTACGGGGCATGCGCAAGGCATGCACCGAAGCGGCGCATGAGATATGAACATTGTTTTAATGAGCGCAAAGGTGGGTTGCCGGGGAGTCACGCCACAGTTGCAGCGCCGCTCGCACTTCTTTGACAACGGGATCCCACTCGCCCAGTTTCTGCTGCCGGAATAGACGCATTGACGGATACCACGGGCTATCGGTTCTGTTGGTCAGCCATCGCCACTCCGGGTAGGCCGGCGCGAGCAACCAAACGGGGAGCCCGGCCGCGCCGGCAAGATGCGCGACGGAAGTATCGACGGTAATCAGAAGATCGAGCGTCTGCAATATCGCCAAGGTGTCCGTGAAATCGTGGATTGCAGGGCCGAGCGTGTGCAAGTCGTATTCATGCGTCAGGCCCTCGCTTTCGCGCTCGCGGGCGCCTTTTTGCACTGAATACCAGGTTACCCCGGCAAGCCCAAGTAGGGGCTTTAGCGTATCGAGTCGAATCGACCGGTAACGGTCGTGAACGTGGTTCGGGTTGCCGGCCCAAACGATGCCGACACGTTTGTTTTTTGCGCGCGTCGTGTCTTGTGGAGCTGCTGCTATCTGAATCTGCCAATGACTTAGTTTTTCCGGTGTCGCCGCGAGGTAGGGCATGGCAATCGGAAGCATGGGTAAATCGAGGCTCATATGCTCCGGCATCCTTAGCATATGACACCAGTAGTCGTATGGACCGGGAGGCAGGGTGGTGAACACGGTCCGCACAGCTGCCATGCTCGCAGCCAGCCCCGCGATCGGCTGGCTGACCAGCACATCCACCATTGCACCCTGACGACTCAGCCAATCGGCGAATCTGAGGAACTGGATTTCATCACCGCGCCCCTGTTCGCCGACGAGCAGGAACCGGCACCCTGCGACGGGTTCGCCATGCCACTCGGGGAAGTCTGGGCGAATCCGCTCGTGTTCCGTGCCGGGGAGTTCGTAAAACCATCTGTACCTCTTCCAGCCTTCTTCGAACTCACCAAGGGCCAGGTGCACGCCAGCGAGATGAAACTGCAGGTATGGGTTATCCGGCAGAAGCCGTGCTGCTTCGATACTATGCGGTCGACTTTCGGCGACGTTGCCGGTGATGCTGAGTGCTCTTGCTGCGTTGTGATGCAGAAGCGGGTGTAGGGGATTGATCGCAAGTCCCTGCTTGGCCACGCTGAGCGCTTCGCTGAAGCGGTCGTGGGTGTTCAACACGTAGGCGAGTGAATTAAGCGTATCGGCATTGTCGGCAATGCGGGTTCTGACCTGTCCGATTGCATCATCGAGCGCGCGACTATGGCCGGCTTTAGCTAATGCCGCGATCAGGTCGAGTCCGTCTTGCAGGTTTGCCGGGTCGAGCATCCACGCTCGTTGCCAGTAGTCAGCAGCTTCCTGGACCTTCCCGAGCTCCGTGCAAATTCGGGCCAGCGCGCGAACGGCGTGGTGTCCTCGCGAATCAATCTGAACGGACTTATCGTAGTGGACCATTGCCTCGTTAAGACGGCCGGACACTCGCAGGCAGTCGGCAAGGTTTCGATGAAGACTGGCGGTACCACCAGTCAGGCTGATCGCACGTCGATAGGACGCTTCAGCCGCTGCATGGTCACCCTTCAACGCGGCAAGCAGACCTGCGTGTTCCCACAATTCAGCCCGCTCAGGAGCTGCCTGCAACGCCTGTTCCAGGTATGCGCGCGCCTGATCCATTTCATCCGTATGAACACAGGCGAGTCCCATACGGTGCAGCGCGTGCGCATCGTGCGGGCGCACGGCGAGCACCTTGCGGTAACCGATCATCGCCTTGGTCATACGTCGCGCGGAAAAATGGACATCTGCGCGCGCGACGAAAGCGCTCACGTTTGCGTCATCGAGATTCATTGCTTCCTCGTGGATTATCGGAAGTACGCCCCTGCGATTCGCGGTCGCGGCACAGGGGCAACGCTGGTTTAGCCGATTTATTGCGCGTAGGTAGCCAGGAGAGAAACGCCACTCAGTTTTGAGCCGGCACTCAATATGCCGTAGTAAGTTCCGGCCACCGGGTTGGTGATCGTGCAGGTGGCTGCGCCACCTCTCACCATGACGGACTCACAGTCGGGACGAAGCGAGGACGGCGTACCGGCTCTGACATACAGAGTCGCGATCTGGCTGGCTGTTTCTGGCGACAGGGCGAACGTCAGGCTCTTGACGCCCGCGGGAACAATCAGAGCGTAATTTTGCATCTCGCCGTTTTTCGCTGAGATCGTCAACGGACTACCGGCGCTTAGGTCCGTAAGGGTTGGAGGAATGACCTGAAACGGGCGCGTCAGCCTGCTAACGGCCCCGGTGCTATCCGTCACCGTGAATGTGATTTCATACGTCCCCGGATAGTCATAGTTCATATAGGGCGCGACGGATTGCGTGCGCACTATATCAGGCCCCCCTGAGCCGAAATTCCAGGCCCATGACTTGATCGGCGCACCTCTGGCAGTGGACAGGTCCTTGCATGTCACCTGCATGATCGTCGTAGCTTCAGAGCACGTGAAATCCGCTGCCGCTGGAATTTTTCCAGACCGGGCGGCTATGACAGTCGCGTTCGCGTCAAGAATGCCTGAGCCGATCGGTTGATCCGGTTTGCCGTTGGGAAACGCTTGCACATTCTGTGTCAGCAACGCTCTCATTTCAGCGGAGGTCAGGGGTGTGGGCGCGACTGACTGAGCAAGTGCGATAACGCCGCTCACCATCGGCGCGGCCATCGACGTGCCGTCAAGATACGTATAGCCTTCACTGCCCGGCGCGGCGGTTCCGTTGTTGTAGGTGGACCAGATCGAGTCGCCGGGCGCGGCGATATCAACGGTCTGCCCGTAGTTCGAAAGAACCCACTTCAAGCCGGGACGATTGCTTCCACCGACGCTGATAACGTTCCGGCAGTTCGCGGGCGTGAAATTCGTTGCGCTGTTGCCATTGTTGCCAACCGCTGCAACGACAACGGCACCGCGACTGGCTGCGTAGTCAATTGCGTTCTGAAACGTCATCCCGCAGGAGCCCGCACCACCGAGGCTCACGTTAATGACTTTCGCCGGGTAGGCGTTGTTCGGGACGCCCGACACGCTGCCACCGGCGGCCCATGTTACGCCGTCGGCGACATCTGACGTAAAGCCTCGTCCGCACGCATTCATGACGCGGACCGGCACGACCTTTGCCGCCGGCGCGACGCCGGCTATACCGATGCCGTTGTTGGTCTGCGCGGCCATGATCCCCGCGACGTGAGTGCCGTGCCACACGACTTCGCATGTCTCTGTCGTGATACCCGGATTCGTGCCGTCGCCGCCGCGATTGTTCGTGGTGAAATCGTACCCAGGCAGGATATTGGCATTCAGATCGCTATGACTGGTCACGCCGTTGTCGACCATCGCGATCACGGTTCCGGAACCGTTAGCCATGTCCCAGGCGGGCTCCGCCCGTATGCCCGCAGTGGTGACGCCAGGTTTCTGGTTCGAGCTTAAGCCCCACTGTCTGCTGTATTCCGGATCGTTTGGCGCCATTGTCACGGACATCGGCGTGTCGGGCTCTACGTATTCGACGTCAGGGTCCGACGCAATGGCCCGCATGAATGCTTTGGCATCCTTGACGTTCAGCTTGCGTTCCGTTGTGACCACATCGGCTCCGATGCCCATGCGGCGCACATGGCGCGCTTTCGAAGGGAAGGCATTCGTCAGCCTGTCGAGTCTTGACTGGACCGCGGTGGCTGAACCGCGTTCAACGGTGCCGGTTTTGTATTTGACAATGAAGCGGTCGTTGGACGCGTCGGAAGCCAGGCCGCTCGTGTTCATCTTTAAGGACAATTGCAGAGGAACAGTGTTTGATGCCGCCGCTAATGCCGCTGTCTTTTCCAGGGGCGGTGCTGGTTCGGACGTCATATCGTCGCCGACGTTTCCGCCACATGCCGCAAGTGCCAGCGAAAGCGAAATACAGGCAGCGTTTTTCAATGCGTAGCGCGCACCTCCTTTGGACCACAGCGCGCTAACGTGAGCCGTTGTTCTACGAGAGTCGTTCCGCACGCTCTCATCTTTCTTTTGTTTCACGGTTTTATTCCCGGTACGACATACAGAAATGATTGCCCCTGTTTTTATGAAGCAGTCGTACGGCGGTCATCAGCGGTGCCAAAGCCATAGGCCGTCCTTTGGCCAGCCGGCACAGGCAATTTTTCGGGCCGTCGAGTTAAGATTCCTAACTAATGACCGTTGGTGACGGCTGCGTGGTACGTGACCTTCTGCGGCTGTTAGTCAGCCGGTCAGGTTCTTATGTTTGGACGCTATAAATAGCTTGATGAAGATAATAAATAGCCTGATTGATATAAACAATCAGGCGTTTCTATTTTTCGGTCAGAAAATTTACCGGCTGTGTAAGGCCGTCGACGCGTGCACGCGCAGCATGCCAACGCATCAGTTCCATTTCGCGTAACTGCGGGGCGAAAAGAAGACGCTCACGACGATCATGGCGGCAACGCTAACGGCCAGCATGACCCAGGCTGCACCGAACCCGCCAGTCCAGCCCCGGACCATGCCAGCGAAAATGGGCGTAATGGCCGCTACGACAAAGCCGACACCTTGCGTAAACGCGACAAGCTTGCCGGCCATGCTGTGGTGTGCCGAATGATCCATAGCGGTAACGAGCGTCAGCGAGAAAGTGCCGCCAAGCCCGGCGCCGGCAATGGCGACCCACACCAGCGGCGCGGCATCGGGCCAGAAGATCAAGCCAAGCAGGCCGACCAGTTGCGCCGACAATCCGAGGACCAACCAGGGGCGCCGATCCCGGAATGGTGCGGCAGCAAGAGGCAGCAGTAAGGCCGCAGCGGCCTGAAACACCGTCATGCCGGCAAGGAGCGACCCGCTCTCCGCGACACTCGCGCCATGCTGTTGATAGAAAGCCGGCAACCACGCGACGAGCGTCGTATAACCGCCGTTGACGATCCCGAAGTACAAGCCAAGCGTCCACGCGCGCCGTTTGCGCCAAAGCGAAAAATCGATCGCATCTGCCGGAGCGCGCTGTACCGCTGAGCCGTGCGAAGGTCCGCGGTTCAAACCCAGCCAGCACAGCAAGGCCACGAGAGCGGGAATCGCCCATACCGCGAGCCCAGCATGCCAGGACCCCATCGCAGCACTCACCCACGGACTCAAGCGTGCCCCGAGGCCGCCGCCGCCCATGATCGATGCGGAGAAAACCCCCATCGCCAGCGGCACGCGCGCAGGGAAACGCTGCTTCAGGACGGCGGGCAGCAGCGCCTGAATCGCCGCGACACCGACGCCCGCGAGCGCTGCCGTCGCAAGGAGCGTAGCGCCGCCGGCGGTCGACCAGCGGGCGCCGCAAGCAAGCGCGATCGCCAGCAAACCGAGCGCAACGCCGCGCGTTTCGCCGATCGACCGGGTTAGCGCGCCCGCGCCGAATGCGCCGATGCCCATCGCGACGACCGGCAGGCTGGTCAACAACGACGCGCCGTAAAAGCTCAAGCCGGTTGCATCGCGGATCGTCGTCATCAGCGGGCTGATCGACGTCAGCAGGGGCCGCAGATTGATGCCGATCACGACAATCGCGCCCAGCCATAGCGCGTCTCGCCACGTGAGCGCGTGGGAGGCGTCGTTGGCATGGGCTGGGGTCGGGCTGGCGCTGGAGTGCGAATTCACAAGGGACCTGAATGCGAGAGTGGGCGACACCTTGCAAGCGGGAAGAGAACGCTGCGGGGCGCTGCGCGACCGGCGGCGGCAAGGCGGATGACGAGGCGCGAACAGGGTGAAAAATACCGTGCGCGACTATTTTGGTTAACCATAATATCATGGCATGGTTGACCATTTTCCTGATGCCCGGTATAAGTCCGAGCGCCCGCGGATGGCGTCTGCTACCCCTCGTCGCTACAATGCCGGGCGATATCGCTCCGTTCTCCAATACTGAACTCATGGCCTCCCGTTCCTCGCGTACGCCGTCAGCCAACACCGGCACACCCATCCGCAGCGCGCCTGAAGACGACTCGATCAGCGTCGAAGAGCGCATTTATGCGTCGATCACCGCGGCATTGCTGCAAGGCCGTCTGCGGCCGGGCGCGCAACTGGTCGAGCGCGATCTCGCCGCGGCGTTCGGCTGCACGCGCGGCGCGTTGCGCAAGGTGCTCGCGCGGCTGGGTTTCGAGGGCAAGCTGGTGCTCGAGGCGAATCGCGGCGCGTTCGTGCCGTCGCCGTCGGAGGAAGACATTCGTCAGGTGTATCGCGCCCGGCAGATTGTCGAGGCGGGCATCGTTGCAGCTTTGTGCGGGAGTTTGAGCGTGGCCCACAAACGTCGCCTGCGCGCCCATGTGCGCAGCGAAGAGAAGGCGTCACACGCCGGCACCATCGAGGAATCCGTGCGGCTCGCGGGCCAGTTTCATGTGTTGTTGACCGAACTGGCGGGCGGGACGGAATTGCTCGGTCTGGTTGGGCAGCTCGTCGCAAAGACCGAGTTATACAAGGCGTTGTTCGACCCGTCGAAGGGTTCGGCCTGCTCCGCGGACGAGCATATGCAGATTATCGAAGCGCTCGACGCGGGAGATCTGCACGCGGCTCTCGCGGCGATGCGCGAGCATCTGTCGGAACTGGAGGAGCGGGTGGTCGAACAGGTGCGCAAAAGCGCCGCAGGAGCAGATCTCGGTGCGGTGTTCGGGGTGTAGGAAGGGAGGGGTTAACGCATGCGACGCCGCGGCGCGCCGCTCAGGCTCGAGTCAACGAATCAAGCCGGAGAAGGCGCGCGAAAGGCTTCGCGAACAACCAGATAACAACAATTGACCACGCCCGGACCGGCCATGAAACAACTCAGGAAACGGTCAGCGTGCCGCCAGCCTTAACGGCGACGGAATTGCGTATTGCGTGCGCCGCCGCCACCGGTGGCGCGCTCGTCTTTGTGACGGAAATTGATCCGGCCTTTGGTCAGATCGTAAACCGACAGTTCCAGCGTCACGCGGTCGCCCGCGAGAATACGGATGTGATTCTTGCGCATGCGTCCGGACGCGTAAGCGCCAACCACGACGCCGTTGTCGAGCGTCACGCGGTAACGACTGTCCGGAAGTACTTCGTCGACGATACCGTCAAGTTCAAGCAGTTCTTCTTTCGCCATGCATAACTCCTGGTCGATGGGATAAGTGGGTGTTGGCCGCGCGGTTAAGCATGGCGCAACATCTGATACGGTTGGCAGTCGGCTTTCAGGCCAGCTGCTGCGGCACCAGCTGATTCGCTGATAGTACCGCTCAAAGATCGGCTACGGACTGGCCGTCTACACGGCCGTCAATCAATTGCTCGGCATGGGCCATGCACGCAATGCGCGCCTTGCCCGTGCCGTCGAACGGAAACAGATACTGCAGACGGAACACACGCCCGTCGGCTGCCGGATTGGCGCCCACGCGGCAGATGCGCACCGACGCGTCGTAACCTGCGTCCGGATTGCGGCCCGTCTGACCGTCCGCCGGGCGGCGCGGATAGACGAGCGGGTGAATTTCATAACCCTTGTACGTCTTGACAACTGAATTCATGAAGCACGTGTCCTGTATTACGTGGTCGCCGTGTCACGCGTGTTACGCGCGGCACGACAGACCCGGCAGCGCAGCACCTTGGGGCGCGCCGCCATGGAAAAAGGTTGGCACAGGCCCGATGGCAAGGGCATGAGCGCGGCCGCGCAAAATCGCGGATTCGATGGAGAAGAAACACGCTGATGTCGCGCAGACATCGGGCGCGTAAAAGCTGAACCACTCAGCTGCACAACTCGCGACGGCGAATGCAGGCGGCGCATTGCCGGAGTGACGGGATCGCTGACACGCAGCGGTCGAACAGTCGGGGGTGGTGCGGAGACGCCGATTGATACTGTGCTTGGTACTGCCGCTTGTGTTCCCGCGCTGTATCCCCAATAGCGCGGATGCGGAATACAGCTATTCCAATATGATGCACTAAATGGGGCTAATTGGATAGCAAAAAGTTCCGCGCGCGGGCAAACCGCCCAGCCGGCTGGGCTTTGGGCGAAAAAGAGTTGCCGCGAACGGCGCGCCGGGGCATGAGCGGCACGCCGGGTGTGAGGTCGCGCCGTGAGGGTGAAGGCGGGTGAGTTTCAGCGGGTGGTTTCGGCGACGCGCTTTTGCAGCTCGCGTGAAGCCGCGAGCGGGATGCGCGCATCATCCCAGCCGGCGAGCCATTCGACTTCCTTCGAGGTAAAAATCTGTCCGTGATTGCGCAGCGTGTATTGCAGCGAATCGATGATGTGATTGCGGATGATTTCAGGCGTGCCTTCGTCATCGAGCACGGCGCGAAACGCTTCGAGCGTGGCCATCTGTTGCTCCGTGGAATAGTTGCTTCTTTTATCGCACGAAAAAAAATCGCATGCCAAGCGAACAAAAATCCACGGGTGCGGATGCAACAACTGGAAGGGGGCGGCAGTATGCCGTCGAGCGCCCATCAAGGCCGGGTGCGTGATGCGGCCCCGCAATAAAATAACGGCTGCGCCGGCGCCGGCCCCCGCGGTCGTCGCTGGCGATTGGGGTCGTTAC
Organism: Paraburkholderia aspalathi; assembly: GCF_900116445.1. Taxonomy (GTDB): domain Bacteria; phylum Pseudomonadota; class Gammaproteobacteria; order Burkholderiales; family Burkholderiaceae; genus Paraburkholderia; species Paraburkholderia aspalathi. Next base: position 135,122 of record NZ_FPBH01000011.1, on the reverse strand, counting down.
AATGGCGAGTTGCAGCGCACGGCTTCCGGCATTGTTTTGCCTGGCTCGCCTGCCGGCCATAACCTCGGCGTCCTTTTTTTGCTCAATCAGGCTAAAGCGACGGCGCCTCTCTGGAACACTGCGATTTCTCAATGCGCAACTCAACCGTCTCTCCTGTGAAAGACCTGCTGCTGGACCGCTACGCACCCATTGCAGACGGCATCGCGGCCTTGTTCTATCCGTGTGCCGAAGTCGTGATTCACGACCTGCGCGATCAGACCATCGCGTATCTCGTGAACAATCTGTCGAAGCTCGAAGTCGGTGGCCCTTCGGTGCTCGACGAAGTCCACTACGCGGCACGCGGCCGGACGATCGGGCCATACGAGAAGCTCAACTGGGACGGTCGCCGCATGCGCTGCGTGAGCAACATCCTGTTCGACGACGAGGGCAAGCCGGCCGGCATGCTGTGCGTGAACTTCAACATCGCGGTGTTTGAAGATGTGCGCTCCACGCTCGATCTGTTCATCAAAGGCGGCAATCTGACGGACGCGCCCGCGGAGGAACTGTTCCGCGACGACTGGCAGGACCGCATCAACACGTTCCTGCATACCTGGCTGCGCGAGCGGCAAATCGGCATCAATGCACTCACGCGCGAACACAAACGGGAAATCGTCGAGGCGCTGCATGCGCAGGGCGCGTTTCGCGGCCGTAGTTCAGCCAACTACGTGGCCGCTGTGCTAACGATGGGCCGCGCTACCGTCTATAAGATTCTGAAGCAGATGAAAGAGGGCGGCTGACGGTCCGCAAATCGTAGTGGGCTAGCGCTGCCCAGCGCCGGGTCCGCCAGTGGGGCGATGCGCCCAGGAGATGACGCCCGCACCGCGTGAAGAACCGCTGCGTTTAGCTATGCAGCCCCATTTTGCCGCTCGCCATGGCGGCGACGCGGACCACAAGCCCCCTGGGAAGCAAGCGTGACAGCAAGGTCGCAGCGCGTACGCTGGTCCGTCCAGGATACGCAACCGCTTTTCGTTTATCGAAGGCCTTGAGCGTTTCCTGAACGACGGACTCCGAGCTGTCCATGTCTTTCGGCGACACATTGGTCGACACGCCTTCGAAGAAGCTCGTTGCCGTAGGTCCCGGACAGGCGGCCATCACATGCACGCCCGTGCCGACGAGTTCGAATTGCAGCGCCTCGCTGAAGAACAGGACGAAGGCCTTGGTCGCCGCGTAAGTGGCCATATGCGGGAGGGGCTGAAAGCTCGCGTTGGACGCGAGGTTGATGATGCCGCCCCTGCCGCGCTTCGCCATACCGCTGCCAAACCGATGACTGAGAGCGACGAGCGCCTGGACGTTGACCTGAATCTGCGACTGCTCTTTCGTCGGATCGTGCGAGAGGAAACTGCCGGTCAGACCTAGCCCCGCATTGTTGACGAGCAGATCGACCTGAATGTCGCGGCGCTCGAGTTCCTCGCCGATCTGGAGGGCGGCGTCGGGATGGCTCAAGTCGATATTGAGCGCAACGGTTCGCACGCCGTGTCTGGCGGAAAGTCCCTCAGCCAGAACCTGCAATGTGTCACCCGAGCGGGCGACCAATACAAGGTTCATGCCACGCGCGGCCAGCGTTTCCGCAAAGACCTTGCCGAGCCCTTTTGAGGCTCCGGTAATCAGGGCGGTCGAGCCGCGATAGACAAACATGTTCTGCTCCTTGCTACGGGATGAGCCTGCATTAGCGTTGCGTGCGCCATCTAAGGTTGCCCGTCAAAAGCATCGATACTCGATGCTTTTGATCGCCGGACTGTTCTGAGGACGTGACGCATTGTGCGAGCTGGAGCGTTTTTTGATAATTGGGGTGCCTTTTGAATCATTTTCAAAAATAATGGAAAGATCGTGGGCCGCCTCACCACTGCATCGTCGTGTCGATTCGTGTTCCCCGCTTGATGAACAGGGTGACCGGCGTCTTCTCGCAGATCTCGCCAAGGCGCTTGCGCTGGCTATCGTCGAGAGGTCCATCGACGGATACGGTGCGCCGAATGTATTGACCGCCTTCGCGCTCCACGTGCAATTGCGTGTCGACCTTGATCCGGCCGCCCGGCCATGCTTTCTTCTGCATGTACATCCTGAGCGTTGCCGCGGTGCAGGCCGCGAGACCCGAAAGGACGAATTCGAAGGGAGCTGGGCCGCTATCCTGCCCCCCTTCGCGCGGCCCTTCATCGCCGAGCAGGCTATGTGTGCCCGCATCGATTTTGACGACATAGTTGGGTGAATCTGCGTCCGAGGTGGCGGTTGCGATCGCGAGAGTCATCATTGTCCTCTTGGGTGTCACGTCAAAAGATTGAGCGCATGCACATGCCACGGCCTGGCACGCGTCGAAATGTGCCGGGCGAAGGTTTCTCTGCAAGTGTTGGCGACAGCGTAAGCCTGCATCAGTGATCTTTCGCGGTCCAGCACAGGTTTACAATGGCAGCCGCAATAAAACCACGTGCTCTGCTTCGGAGGACGTCGGCCCGTTTATAAAAGATTCCGTTGACTGGGACAGGAGTAGTTGAATGGTGCGTTATCGACACTACAAAGGCGGCATTTACGAACTGGTTTGCGAGGCCACGCTCGAGTCGGATCCGACTGTCACGATGATCGTCTACAAAGCCAGCAATGGTACGATCTGGACCCGTCCGGCTTCGGTGTTTTTCGAGCTGGTCGAAGTCGACGGCACCGAGGTGCCGCGCTTCGCACCGATCAACTAGGCTGCCCCGTTCAGGCAATCGTTATCGTCATCACGTTTGCGCTCGAAGAACGTGTGCCGCCAGATCAATACAAACAGGAAATCTGAATGCGTCTTTTGCTTGCCATCATTCTGCCGTGGTTTCAGTTCTTCACGATCGGCCGGCCTTTTGCCGGCATCATCTGCCTGATCCTGCAGATCACGCTGATTGGCTGGATCCCGGCCGCGATCTGGTCGGTGTATGCGCTGAGTCAGTACAACACCGACAAGAAAATCGCCCGGGCGATGGGCAACGGTCGGTAAGGCCGAATGCGATGCGGGCGGCGCGAGGCGTAGTCCACTCGCTGCTAGATTTCGACCGCGTCCGGCGCCTCGATCACCACGTCCGTTTCCGCGATCGCCACACACGGCAGGATGTAGCCTTCCGCTTTCTCTTCCCGGCTAAGACCCGGCCATTCGATCGTGTAGCGCACGCGTCCCGACGTCATTTTGCATAGGCAGGTGCGGCATGTGCCGTTGCGGCACGAGCGCGGCAGACGCAGATTCGCAAAGCTGGCGGCTTCAAGGATCGTCAGCGAATCGGGCGCTTCGAAGCTTTGGCCGAGCGGCTCGACACGAACGAGAGGTGGGCGGGTAGAGTCGGACATCGTGTGAATCGGTGACGGATTGCGCCACACTTTACACGTTCACACCAAACGCCCAGGCTCCGGCGCTGCCATTTCAATGCGTCGTGTTTCCACGCCGCAGATACCGATACACCGTATTTCGCGCAAGCCCCAACTCGCGTGCCGCTGCCGACACATTACCGTCGAGTCGCGCGAGCGTTTGCGCAATCAATGTGGTCTGCCATTCCTCCATCCGCGCGGGCGACGCATTCGCGGGCTCGGCAGCTGGCTTGTCGCGTCCGTTGCCGCCATTGCCATTGACGTTGTCCGACAGCGCCCCGTGCGCCTGGGCGCGGACGTTGACCGGCGAAGCCTCGCAATCCTGCAGAAAATCTTCCGGCAAATCCTCGAGTTCGATCTGCTGCGCGCCTTCGGCCATGATGCTGGCGGTGCGCAGCACGTTGGCCAATTGCCGCAGATTACCTGGCCAGCGGCATTGCGCAAAGCGTTCCAGCACCTCATCGGACACGCGACGCGGTAACCGCTCGCCATCCGGCTGCAATGCCAGCATGCGTTCGACGAGCCTCGCCAGATCGCTGCGCTCGCGCAGCGCCGGCAAAGTGACGACGAGCCCGTTGATCCGGTAATACAGGTCTTCGCGGAAGGTGCCGGCTTCGATCATCTCGCGCAGGTTGCGGTGAGTTGCGCAGACAATGCGCAGATCGACCGGAATCGCCCGCGTGCCGCCCAGCGGCACAACGGTGCGCTCCTGCAACACGCGCATCAGGCGCACTTGCTGGGCGAGCGGCATGTCGCCGATTTCGTCGAGAAACAGCGTCCCGCCATCGGCCTGCACGATCTTGCCGACGCTGCCGCGTTTCTTCGCGCCGGTGAACGCGCCGTCTTCATAGCCGAACAACTCTGCCTCGATCAGCGTGTCGGGCAACGATGCGCAATTCAGTGCGACGAAGGGCGCATGCCGCCGCGGCGAATCGTGATGGATCGCGCGGGCGAGCCATTCCTTGCCGGTACCGGTTTTGCCGAGCACGAGAATGGGAATATCGCGTCCGCGCAGCTTTGCGACTCGTCGCAGGATCGCCGCGACCGCCGCATCGCCGGTATCGAGCGTTTCAAGTGTGGCGAGCGGTGCCACCTCGCAGGACTGAGCCGCAGCACGCGCGCCGCTGGACGTGGCCGTACGCGTTACGTCAGCAAAGCCTTCTGATGAACCAACATAACGTGGCGCCGCAAATTCGCCGCGTGCGATCACACGCACGCCGCTCGGCAGCGTCAGCTCGATGCTTTCGCCTGGTGCGCGGGCGATCTGCTGCAACACTTTCGCAAAGGTGATCCCGAACAGCGCGTCGAACGGTTGCCGTAACAGCTCGCCAAGCGGCTGCCCGAATTGAAACAGTGCGCTGCGATTCGCGGACAGGAAGGTGCCGTCCGGCGCGAACGCCGCGAGCCCTTCGTACAGCGTGCCGATAAATTCAGCACGCGCGTGAAAGTGAATGCGAATGGCATCGACGAATTGATTGGAGAACAGATGATTTTCGATCATCTGCGCCGACATCCGCACGAGCGCAAGCGTGTGCTTGTGGAAGCCGCGCGTGTCGCCACTGACGTCCAGCGCGCCGATGGTGCGCCCGAACGGATCAGCGATGGGCGCGCACGAACAGGTGAGAATCCGGTTCGCATGGAGGAAGTGCTCGCCGGCGTGCACGACGGTCGGCTGCCCGTCGATCAGCGCGGTGCCGATCGCGTTCGTACCGCGATCCGCTTCGGCCCATGAGACGCCCGGGCACAACGCCACGCGATTGGCTTTTTCGACAAAGTCGCTATCACCGAGACTGTGGAGAATCACGCCGTGATTGTCGGTGAGCAGCACCATGCTTTGCGTGTCGACGATCTGCGCGTGCAGCGTCTCCATGACCGGGAGCGCGTGGGTATAGAGCGACTGGTTTCGTTCGAGGAGTTCACGCAGGGCGGGGCGGCGCAGCGGATGGAAGTCCGGCGTTTCCGACGCTCGCAGGCCGACTTCGAGCGAGCGGGCATGAGCTTGCGCGATGACGTCTGGCCGACCAACGGTGGGCGGCGTGGCAGAACGATGGCTCAAAGCATGTCTCCGGTTATCGGACCCGGCGGGTGCGTTGCCCGCCGTTGCGTTCCGCAGTGCAACATACGCGTCTGCGGCCGAACACCGATATTACAGGACGAAACAGGAGCCTGGCGAAAGCCGCGCAGCATGAATAAAACCAGGTCGCGCGGGAGAGAAAAAGTGCCTCAAAAGACCACGTCAGGCACCAAAATCAAGCAAACAAAAAGGAAAACTTGCGCAGTGGCCGAACTCGTCTACAGTGAATCAAATCACCTCCGCGGGGCGCGAAGTATGGCGCTCGCGAAACTATGGGGTGACGGACCCGCGCCATCAGCATTCGAAAAGGGGGACACGCGCTGCAGGTGCGACCAGTCTTAACCAGCATGCGCAGTACCAATCGACCCATGCGCAGCACCCAACCTTTCAGGTGAACTCCCATGCAGATCCTATTCCCGAACGAAACTCCTGAATATTCAGGTCGCGAACTTACCTTGGCGTTCCCGGCGATGGTTGATGGGCAAAGGGTGGAGTGCATGATCACCGCTGAGGCGCTGGAAGATCACTTTGGTGCCGCATCGCCGCGTCTGGAGGACATGGTCGATGCATTCGACGCACACCGGGCCCGGATCGAAGCGGCCACACGGCGCCTGCTATCGGAAACGCGAGCGCAATGCCTGGTGCTGAGAAGCGGCTACGTGCGCTTCTATGAGGCGAACTGGCGCAACTGAGCGAATCCGCGCTTGTCCGGCGTCAGCCCGGAAAAGAGCGCGGAAGTCAGTCCAAAAGTAAGCCCAAAAGTAAGCCCAACGAGCGGGTAGAGCAGGAAAGCAGAATCAGCCGCGCAAGAGCAACACGAGACGCAAACCCAGGCGCGGCGTCCGCATCTCAACGGGTCAACAACTGGCCGCGGCCATTCGCGCCGCTCAGGTCTGCGCTCGTGCGGCTGTAAGTTGGAGATACTGCAAACGCAAGCGCCGAAGACTGGAAACCGATCAAACCATCCGCCGCAGCGTCCGATCCTTGAACACCACGTGATGCGCAATTGCCGCAAGCGCGTGCAATCCGATTACCCAGTAAAACGCATTGCCGAGCCACTCGTGCGCGGTCTTGAGCAATGGCCGCGCAAGCGGATCCGCGCCGACCAATGTGAAGCTGAAGTTGGCCCAGGCGAGCGTGACTGGATGGCCGCCTGTGTTGATCATCAGGATGCCCAGCAGCGGCTGCGCGAAGATAAAAATGTACAGGGCGAGATGTGCAGCCCGCGCCAGAAAGGCGAGCAGGCGATTGCCTTCGATTTCCGCGGGCGCGCGGGCCCACAGACGCCATAGCACGCGCAGGACCGCCAGTCCCAGCACGAGGGTACCGGCCCAGAAATGCACGCTGCTCCAGAAGACCCGGCTGTCGGAGCCTTTCGGTCCGCGGATTTCGATTGCCAGATAAGCGAGCGCGATCAGCAGAAAGATCGCCCAGTGGAAAAAGATGGCGGGCGATGTATAACGGTCCGTGGCGCGGCTGTGGCTGTAAGAAGACATGCAGGGAACTCCCGTGACCGGTTCGTTGGTTTTTATCAATCATCAGATGATAAAGGGTGCCCGACCAGAACGGGCCCCATCAATAAAATGATTGTTGATCCAGACCGAACCGTGACCGACGCGGCGACGATGCCGCTGCGCTTTCACTCCCGCGCCTTCACGTCAATTGCCGCCACAGCTTATTCACTGCCGAGGTAGAAATACCGGAACAGGAAAATCGCCGCAATGATCCACACCACCAGTTTCACTTTGCGCGCCTGTCCGGTCAGCAGTTTCAGACCGGCATACGAGATGAAGCCGAACGCCACGCCATTGGCGATCGAGTAGGTGAAGGGCATCAACAGTGCGGTCAGGGCGGCCGGCACGACTTCGGTCGCGTCGTCCCACGGCAGATCGAGCATTTCGCGCAGCATCAGGCAGGACACATACAAAAGGGCCGGCGCCGTCGCGTAGCCGGGCACCACGCCCGCCAGCGGCGCGAAAAACAGCGCCGCGAGGAACAGCACGGCGACAGTGATTGCGGTCACACCCGTGCGACCGCCGGCCTGCACGCCCGATGCGCTTTCGATATACGCCGTGGTCGACGAGGTGCCCAGCATCGAGCCGGCCAGAATCGCCGTGCTGTCAGCGAGCAGCGCGCGGTTCAGCCGGAACATCTTGCCTTCGACCAGCAGCCCGGCGCGATTGGCCACGCCCATCAGCGTACCGGTCGCGTCGAACAGTTCGACGAGGAAAAACACCAGGATCACGTTCAGCACGCCGCCGGAGAGCGCGCCGCGAATGTCGAGTTGGAACAGCGTCGGTGCGATCGACGGCGGCGCGGAGACGATGCCGTGAAACTGATTGCCGCCGAAGAAAAAGCTCAGCACCGTCACGCCGACAATGCCGATCAGGATCGCGCCGCGTACCCGCAGATAGTCGAGCGTGACGATCGCGAAGAAGCCGATCACCGCGAGGATCACGTGCGGGTTATGCAGATCGCCGAGCGTGACGAGCGTGGCCGGATTGCCGACCACCACACCGGCCGACTTCAGCGAAATGATCGCGAGAAAGAGGCCGATGCCGCCGGTGATGGCAATGCGTATGGAATGCGGAATCCCGTTCACGATCACCTCGCGCACGCGAAACAGCGTGACGATCATGAACAGGCAGCCGGAGATGAATACCGCGCCGAGCGCCGCTTGCCACGTGAAGCCCATGCCTTTCACGACGGTGTACGCGAAGTAGGCATTCAGACCCATGCCGGGCGCGAGCGCAATCGGGTAGTTGGCGTAGAGACCCATGATCAGCGAGGCCAGTGCGGCCACAATGCAGGTCGCGACGAACACCGCGTCCTTCGGCATGCCGGCGTCGCCGAGAATCGCCGGGTTGACGAAGATGATGTAGGCCATCGTCAGGAAGGTGGTTAGCCCAGCGAGCACCTCGGTGCGCAGGTTGGTGCCGGCGGCTTCGAAGCCGAAGTATCGTTTTATGGAGTCCATGAGGCGGGTCTCTCGTTGTTCAAAAGCGTTTCTTGTGGTTGATACGGGCAATGCGTCGCGAATAAGCGGGCGACTGTGCCGTCCGACACGGCACCGATGCACTACGCGGCGAAGCCTACGGGCGGATTGTAGTCATGATTGGCGGCGCACCGGTTTGCGTGAGTTGCGTGAGTTGCGTGACTGTGGGCTGTGCCGAAGGGGCGAGATGATACCTTGCCAGCGCGCGGGGCGGTGCGGCAAGCGAATTTACGATGTTGCGGCTGGAAACGGTGGGCTTGCGGGGGCGTGGGGACAGGCGGAATCTGGTGGGGAGGAGTGAATTGGAACGATTCGGGCTAAAACGGCAGGCAGTTCTAGCAGGGATGTGCAGAGCATCCAAGGCCGGCGCCGCCTACGACCTTTGCAGTCGCGAACAGTCCGGCCCGCCGCTTCAAGGCCAGGATGAGACGGATTACTGCGCCGTGCTCCCACCCATCTGCTGCGCTCGCCGCGCGGCGACGATGCGACCCGCGCGTTGCGCGTTGTCCGGATAGTCGATCCAGTCGAGCGGATCGTAGCCTGCTGCGCGCCAGGCTGCCAGATCGGCTTTCACCTGGGCGCGCGTTAGCGGCGTCGACGGGTCGTAAGGCCGCGAGGTCTGCGCAAACGCGCTGCTCATACTCACGGCGGCTAACAACGCGCCGAGTCCAACGAGAGAGACGATTTTCATGATTGGCTCCTATGGAGCGGTTAAAAACAACCCCTAAATTTTAAATTTCATGGTCATTCCGAGTAAGTCGATTGCAGGCAATGCACCATTTCACCCCGTGATCCAAAGCGGGCAAACGCGAAGCGGCGCGCCCCCGGTTCAGGACGCCGACGTTTTGCTGAAGCGATCCAGCACCGCGCTCAGCAGATCGATCGGCAGTGGAAAAACGATCGTCGAATTCTTGTCGGCGGCGATCGTCGTGAGGGTTTGCAGGTAACGCAACTGCATCGCCTGCGGTTGCTTCGACAGCGTCTGCGCTGCCTCCAGCAGATGCTGTGAGGCCTGCAATTCGCCTTCTGCGTGAATCACCTTGGCGCGCCGTTCGCGCTCGGCTTCGGCCTGACGTGCGATCGCACGGATCATCGTTTCGTTGATGTCCACGTGCTTGATCTCGACGATCGCCACCTTGATGCCCCACGCGTCGGTTTGTGCATCGAGCACCTTCTGAATATCGGCGTTCAGTTGCTCGCGCGCCGCCAGCAGGTCATCGAGTTCGTGTTTGCCGAGCACCGCGCGCAGTGTGGTTTGCGATAACTGGCTGGTCGCCTCGAAATAACGCGCCACCTGGATCACCGCCTTTTCCGGATCGACGACGCGGAAATACACCACCGCGTTGACCTTCACCGACACGTTGTCGCGCGTAATCACGTCTTGCGGCGGCACGTCGAACACGACGGTGCGCAGATCCATGCGCACCACCTGCTGCACGATCGGGATGATCAGCACGAGCCCCGGCCCCTTGACCTTCCAGAAGCGCCCGAGCATGAACACCACGCCGCGTTCGTACTCACGAAAAATCCGTATCGATGATGCAATCAGCGCGGCCACCAGCAGAATCAGAATGCTGCTGAAGCCGAATGTGAAACCGATCATGAGCGTTCTCCTTGTTGTTGTGCTTCCGCGGGCACCACGGTCAGTGTCAGTCCGCGGCGCGCCGTGACGCGCACCGCGTGACCGGCCGCGACCGGGGCCGTGCTGGACACCCGCCAGCGTTCACCATGTATCTGAGCCCAGCCGGCCAGCGTGCCGCCCGCTGCCGCGTTTGCTGTTGCGTCGCCCTGCAGCGGACCACCGTCCGGCGACAGGCCGCCGTCGAGCACGACGCCGAGGCTGCCGATCAGCGCTTCCGAGCCCGTCACCACGGGCCGGCGGCGCGCCCGCAAGGCGAGCCTCGACACGCCGAATACGAACGCGACGCTGAACACCGTCACGGCCGCGATCAGGGGCAGCGGAATGCCGTAACCGGGCACGTCGGTATCGATCAACATCAGCGCGCCGATCACGAACGCGACTACGCCGCCGAAGCCGAGCGAGCCGAAGGTCGGCAGAAACGCCTCGCCGATCAGGAATGCGATGCCGAGAAAGATCAGGCCGAGTCCGACGTAATTGACGGGCAGCATCTGCATCGCAAAGAGTCCCATCAGCAGACTGATCGCGCCGACAACGCCCGGCAGCACGAAGCCGGGATTGGCGAACTCGAAGAAGAGGCCGTACATGCCGATCATCAGAAGAACCAGCGCGACGTTCGGATCGGTGATGACCGCGAGAAACTGGCTGCGCCAGTCGGCTTCTAGCGTGACCACCGGCGCGTTGGCGGTGCTGAGTTTGACGTCGCCGTGGCTGGTGTTGATCGTGCGGCCGTCCACCTGGCGCAGCAGGTCGGGAATGTCGCGCGCATTCAGATCGACCACGTGCTGCGCGAGCGCTTCGCTGGCCGACAGGCTGACGGCTTCGCGTACGGCGCGCTCGGCCCAGTCGGCGTTGCGTCCGCGCATTTGCGCGAGGCCGCGGATGTAGGCGGCCGCGTCGTGGACCTGCTTGCGCAGTTCGGTGGATTGGGTGTCGAGTGGGAGGGCGGCGCTGGCGGAGTTGCCGGCACTCGCTGAGTTGGCAGAGTTCGCTGGCGACGCCGGGTTCGCCGAATCCCCAGAGGCCTGCGTTCCGGGCGCGTTCTTTGGCGCGCCGGCGCCGCCTCCAGTGCCGGGCAAACCGGGCATCCCGCCGCCGCCCGCAGGCGGCTCCGCGCCACCGATACCCATCTGAATCGGCGTAGCCGCACCGAGATTGGTGCCCGGCGCCATCGCCGCAATATGGCTGGCGTAGACGATATAGGTACCTGCGCTCGCCGCTCGCGCGCCACTCGGGGCGATAAAGGTCGCGACCGGCACCGGCGAGCCGAGAATCGCCTTGATGATCTGCCGCATCGACGTATCGAGTCCGCCGGGCGTATCGAGTTGCAGCACGGCGAGTTGCGCGCGTTCGTCGGCGGCGCGCTGCAGGCTGCGCACGATGAAGTCGGCGCTGGCCGGACTGATCGCGCCGTTCACCGGGATCACGACAACGCTATTCGGCGCGACGGCGGCCTCGGCGACTCCAACCCGCGGCGCGTTTTCGCACAATGCAAACCCGAGCGCCAACAGGGCGCCGAACGCGGTCATGCCGCGCATCAACCGGCCCACGACTCCGCCACGGATATGCGCAAAGCGCGGACCAGACTGCCGGAACGGGAGGCGCGGATACGTGCTCATCGCTGACGGCTGCCGCGCCATGCCGATGGGTATCGACCGGCGCGGGCCGATACCCCAAAAAGGCTGGCCTGCTCCTTACAGCTTAGTCCGATTCCGCGCGGCGCGTGAAATCCGCGCGCGCCGGCCGGTAGTCGGTCGGCCGCATCCCGGTCCACTTGCGAAACGCGCGATGAAACGCGCTCGGTTCGGCAAAACCCACGGCGGTGGCGATGTCGGCGATCGTGCGATCGGTGTCCTGCAGTTCGCCGATTGCGATGTCACGCCGCAAGTCGTCCTTGATCGACTGATAGGTATAGCCTTCCTGTTTCAAACGCCGCCGCATGGTCGCTTCGGCGACGTGCAGGCGCAGCGCCATCTGGTCGGCGGCCGGCCAACCGGCCATCGGCAGCGCGCGCAGCATCTTGCGCACGCGCGCGGCAAGCGAGCCGGGATTGCGGTATTTGACGATGAAGCTGCCGGGCGCATCGCGCAGGAACGGCTTGACCGACTTCGTGGTCTGGATCACAGGCAGTTCGAGAAACGCCGGCGATAGATCGACGTATGACTCGGTTTGATCGAACGCCATGTCGTCGCAGAACATCAGACGGTATTCATGCGCGGCGGGCGGTTCGGCGCAGCGAAAGCGCGCCTCGATCAGCGGAATGCGCCGCCCGACCAGCCAGCACAGCAGGCCATAAACCACGATGAAGTAGGTCGCATAAGCGAACATGGCGGGCGGTCTTGCACCTTCGCGTTCGACAAACCGCAAGCGCACGCGCCGCGCATCCGTTTCGATCTCTGCGCCGAGGTCGTCCAGCACGAGCCGCATGAAGCCGATCGCCCGCGCGAGCGCCTGCGCGCCGTTGCGCGCGCTCAGTGCCGTCTGCGTCATTGCGATGAAACTGCCGCTCTTCATGCGGTGCGAGTCCTGGCCGAAGAACTCGTCGTCCAGCGCGCGGGCGATGCCGGCCCACAGGGCGCCGTACTGCGCCGACGAGACCCGGCTTTTCGGCGACGCCAGCATGGTTGCCGCGATGCCGGCGGCTTCGGCGAGCGGCAGCGCCTCGAACCCGCGCGCTCGCGCCAGCGTCAGGGCCTCCTCGACGAGACTGACGGAAATCGTGCCCTTGTCGTCCCTGGCGTTTTTCACGTTTTTCATGGTTATCTGGCAAATGCGCTCAACATTTTCCTTGGGGCGCTTCGCTAAGGCTTTGAAAACGCGGTTGGAATCGGGTTTGTATGATACCGGTATGGCAAATGCGCTCAGTCAGAATGATCGGGCTGAGCATCGAACCTGTCCAGTAGCTTCCCTACACTTGGCCTGAACCCATCGCGGGACGCCTCGCCCCGGAGACACAACGGCGAAGCCGGTCATCCCCCCGCGATGAGCCGCAAATGACGAGCAGCGCCTCGTCGCTGCGACGCGATGCATACAACAGGATCGAGCCATGGATAGCTTCTACACCGACGAACAGCGGATGATCCGCGACGCCGCCCGCGACTTCGCCACCGAACGTCTCGCGCCCTACGCCGGACAGTGGGATCGCGACGCGAAACTGCCCTCTGAAGTCGTGACGCAAATGGGTGAGCTGGGCTTTCTTGGGATGATCGTGCCGTCCGAGTGGGGTGGTTCCTATACGGACTACGTGGCCTATGCGCTCGCCCTCGAGGAGATCGCCGCGGGCTGCGCCGCCTGCGCCACGCTGATGAGCGTGCACAACTCGGTCGGCTGCGGGCCGATTCTGAACTTCGGCACGGACGCGCAAAAGGACCGCTATCTGCAAGACCTCGCCACGGGCCGGCGCATCGGCGCGTTCTGCCTGACCGAGCCGCAAGCCGGCTCTGAGGCGAACAATCTGCGCACCCGTGCGGTGCTGCGCGACGGCAAATGGATTCTCAACGGCAACAAGCAGTTCGTGACCAACGGGGCACGCGCGAACATCGCGATCGTGTTTGCCGTCACCGATCCCGATCGCGGCAAACGCGGCCTGTCGGCCTTTATCGTGCCGACCGATACGCCGGGCTTCAACGTCGGCAAGCCCGAGCACAAGCTCGGCATTCGTGCCTCGGATACCTGCCCGATCTCGTTCGACGATTGCGCGGTGCCCGAAGCCAATCTGCTCGGCGAACCTGGCGAAGGCCTGCGCATCGCCTTGTCGAATCTCGAGGGCGGGCGCATCGGAATTGCGGCACAGGCGGTCGGCATTGCGCGGGCCGCATTCGATGCTGCGCGCCTCTACGCCAACGAACGCGTGCAGTTCGGCAAGGCGCTGAAGGAGCACCAAACCATCGCCAATATGCTCGCCGACATGGCGACTCGGCTGAACGCCGCGCGTCTGCTCGTGCACCACGCGGCGCGTCTGCGCACGGAAGGCAAGCCGTGTTTGTCCGAGGCGTCACAGGCCAAGCTGTTTGCGTCGGAACTCGCCGAAGAGATCTGTTCGAATGCGATCCAGATTCACGGCGGTTACGGCTATCTCGAGGACTACGCGGTGGAACGCCACTATCGCGACGCTCGCATCACGCAGATTTACGAAGGAACCAGCGAAGTGCAGCGGATGGTTATTGCGCGCCACGTCTAAACGCAAATTAAACGGCGTTTGAGCGCAAAATAGCCTGCCGGCAGGGCAAATGCACAGGCAAAAATCAGAGCGCATACCGCGCCACCAGCATGGAATTGGAGACGACGATGACTGCAGCGAAGGGCTTTCTCGAAGCGCGCGACCTGTTATTGCGCCATCGAACCGACTACGACCGCGCCTACCGCGAATTCGCGTGGCCGACGCCGGGCCAGTTCAACTGGGCGCTCGACTACTTCGACGTGATCGCGCGCGACAACGACAACCCGGCGCTGTGGATCGTCGACGATCCGGCCAGCGACGGCCTGCGCCTCTCCTACGCGCAGATGTCGGAGCGCTCGTCGCGCATGGCGAACTTCCTGCGCGGTCTCGGCGTGGGGCGCGGCGACCGCTTGCTGCTGATGCTGCCGAACCGCGTCGAACTCTGGGACGTGATGCTCGCCGCCATGAAGCTCGGCGCGATCGTGCTGCCGGCCACCACCCAGCTTTCCGCCGACGACGTGCGCGATCGCGTGCAGATCGGCGGCGCGCAGTTCGTGGTGGTCGATAGCGCGGAGCTCGCCAAGTTCGACGCACTCGACGTGCCGCTCACACGCATCTCGGTTGGCACGCCGCGCGACGGCTGGATCGATCTTGCCGCGGCCTATGACGCAGCGCCGCAATTCACGCCCGACGGCGTCACGCACGCCACCGATCCGATGCTGCTGTACTTCACCTCGGGCACGACCTCCAAGCCGAAGTTGGTCGAGCATACGCATCAGAGCTACCCGATCGGCCATCTGTCGACGATGTATTGGATCGGCCTGCAACCGAACGACATCCATTGGAACATCAGTTCGCCGGGCTGGGCCAAGCACGCGTGGAGCTGCTTCTACGCGCCGTGGAATGCGCAGGCCTGCGTGTTCGTTTTCAACTTTCCGCGCTTCGTGCCGAAAGACACGCTCGACGTGCTGGTGCGTTTCAATGTCACCACGCTGTGCGCACCGCCTACTGTGTGGCGCATGCTCGTGCAGGAGCATCTCGCGGACTATCCGGTGAAGCTGCGCGAGATCGTCGGCGCGGGCGAGCCGTTGAATCCGGAGATCATTGAACGCGTCAGGCATGCGTGGGGTATCACGATACGCGACGGTTTCGGCCAGACCGAAACAACCTGCCAGATCGGCAACCCGCCGGGCCAACCGGTTGTGCCGGGTTCGATGGGCCGTCCGCTGCCGGGCTACAAAATCGAGCTCCTCGATGCGGACGATCAACCCGTCACCGAAGGCGAAATCTCGTTGCCTCTGGCCGAACGTCCGCTCGGTTTGATGACCGGCTACGCGAACAATGCCAACGCCACGGCGCAAGCCATGCGCAACGGCTTCTACCACACCTCCGACGTCGCGTTGCGCCGTGATGACGGTTACTACGTCTACGTCGGCCGCGCCGATGACGTTTTCAAATCCTCCGATTACCGGTTGAGCCCCTTCGAACTCGAAAGCGTGCTGATCGAACACGAAGCGATCGGCGAAGCCGCCGTGGTGCCGAGCGCCGATGCGTTGCGCCTCGCGGTGCCCAAAGCGTTTGTCACCGTGCGCCAGGGCTATGAAGCGAGCCCCGAACTCGCGCGTGCCGTCTTCGCGTTCTCGCGCGAAAAACTCGCACCGTACAAGCGGATTCGCCGCCTGCAATTCAGCGAGCTGCCGAAAACCATCTCCGGCAAGATCCGCCGCGTCGAATTGCGGCGCCGCGAAATGGAGCGCGAAGCCGAACCCGCGCGCCTGCCGGGCGAGTATTGGGAAGAAGACTTCCCGGATCTGCGTTGATTATTTTTATTTCCAGTCACTGGCCGGCCGATACACGGCCACCGCACAGGAGTTTCAGCATGAGCGCAACTGCATCGAACAAGGTCGCCACCGTCAAGCTGCTGATCAACGGTGAATTCGTCGAATCCAAAACCACCGAATGGCGCGATATCGTCAACCCGGCCACGCAAGAGGTGCTCGCACGCGTGCCGTTCGCCACCGCCGATGAAGTGAACGAAGCGATCCGCTCCGCGCACACCGCGTTCAAGACATGGAAGGACACGCCGATCGGTGCGCGGATGCGCATCATGCTGAAGTTCCAGGCGCTGATTCGCGAGCATTCGCCGCGTATCGCCAAAACCTTGAGCGCCGAACAGGGCAAGACGATCCCCGACGCGGAAGGCGATATTTTCCGCGGACTCGAAGTGGTCGAGCACGCCTGCTCGATCGGCACCTTGCAGCAAGGGGAGTTCGCCGAGAACGTGGCCGGTGGTGTGGACACTTACACGTTGCGTCAGCCGATCGGCGTATGTGCCGGCATCACGCCGTTCAATTTCCCCGCGATGATCCCCTTGTGGATGTTCCCGATGGCGATCGTCTGCGGCAATACGTTCGTGCTGAAGCCTTCGGAGCAGGACCCCATGTCGACGATGCAACTGGTCGAACTGGCGCTCGAAGCCGGTGTGCCGAAGGGCGTGCTGAATGTCGTGCATGGCGGCAAGGACGTGGTTGACGCGCTCTGCACGCACGATCTGGTGAAGGCGATTTCTTTCGTCGGCTCGACGGCGGTGGGCACGCACGTTTATCGCCTCGGCAGCGAACACGGCAAACGCGTGCAATCGATGATGGGCGCAAAGAATCACGCGGTGGTGCTGCCGGATGCGAATCGCGAGCAGACCTTGAATGCCCTCGCTGGCGCAGGGTTCGGCGCAGCGGGACAGCGTTGCATGGCGACCTCGGTGGTCGTGCTGGTCGGCGCGGCGCAGCAATGGCTGCCCGATCTGGTCGCGAAGGCAAAGACGCTGAAGGTCAACGCGGGTAATGAGTCGGGCACGGATGTCGGCCCGGTCGTCTCGCGCGCTGCGAAGCAGCGCATTCTCGGCCTGATCGAAACGGGCGTGAAAGAGGGTGCAACGCTGGCACTCGACGGCCGCGACGTGAAGGTGCCGGGCTACGAGCAAGGCAACTTCATCGGCCCGACGGTGTTCACGGACGTCACCACGGAAATGGAAATCTACAAACAGGAAATCTTCGGCCCGGTGCTGGTGGTGCTGAATGCCGCCACGCTCGATGACGCGATCGCGCTCGTCAATAGCAATCCGTTCGGCAACGGCGTGGGTCTTTTCACGCAAAGCGGCGCGGCGGCGCGCAAATTCCAGAGCGAGATCGATATCGGTCAGGTCGGCATCAACATTCCGATTCCGGTGCCCGTGCCGTTCTTCAGTTTCACCGGCTCGCGCGGCTCGAAACTCGGCGACCTCGGGCCGTACGGTAAACAGGTCGTGCAGTTCTACACGCAGACCAAGACGGTTACCGCCCGCTGGTTCGACGACGACACCGTCAACGACGGCGTCAACACGACCATCAGCCTGCGCTGAGCCATTCAGTCTATTGGAGAGACGACCATGAAAATAGGCTTTATCGGACTCGGCAACATGGGCGCGCCGATGGCGCTCAACCTGCTGAAGGCGGGCCACGCGGTCAACGTATTCGATCTCAACGCTCAAGCGGTGCAGGCACTCGTCGATGCGGGCGCCAAAGCCGCAAGTTCGCCGAAAGCCGCAGTGACCGACGCCGAATGTGTGGTGACGATGTTGCCCGCTGCCACTCACGTGCGCAGCGTGCTGATCGCGGATGACGGTGTTTTCGCTGGCATCGCCGAAGGCGTGACGATCATCGATTCGAGCACCATCGATCCGGCGAGTGTGAAGGCGTTTGCCGAACTGGCCGAGCAACGCGGCAATACCTTTGTCGACGCGCCCGTCTCGGGCGGCACCGGCGGCGCGGCGGCAGGCACGCTGACCTTCATGGTCGGCGGCAGTGCGGATGTGTATGAGCAGGTCAAGCCGGTGTTGTCGGCGATGGGCAAGAACATCGTGCATTGCGGCGACACCGGCACCGGTCAGGTCGCGAAGATCTGCAACAACCTCGTGCTCGGCATCACGATGGCGGGCGTGGCCGAGGCGATGTCGCTGGGAGAGGCGCTCGGCATCGACGCGAAAGTGCTGGGCGGCATCATCAACACCTCGACGGGCCGCTGCTGGAGTTCGGACACGTATAACCCGATGCCCGGCGTGATCGAAACCGCGCCGTCCACGCGCGGCTATTCTGGTGGCTTCGGCACCGATCTGATGCTGAAGGACCTGGGCCTCGCCACCGACGCCGCGAAATTCGCGCGTCAACCGGTGTACCTCGGCGCTTTGGCCCAACAGCTTTATCAGACGATGAGCACGAAGGGCGCAGGCCGTCTGGACTTCTCGGCGGTGATCAAGCTCTATCGTAAGGAAAGCAAGGACGGAGACGCGTAATGATCGAACTCGACTACGCACACGACGGCGCCGTCGCGCTGCTGACGCTCAAACGGCCGCCAGCGAACGCGTTCACGCCGGACGGTTTGCTGCTATTGCAGCAGACGGTGGAGCGTCTGAACGGCCAAGCGGGCGTGCGGGCCATCGTGATCACGGGCGACGGCCCGAAGTTCTTCAGCGCAGGCGCCGATCTGAATACGTTTGCTGACGGTAATCGCGAAGTCGCGCGTACGGCGGCAACGCGCTTCGGCGCGGCGTTCGAGACTCTGCAGAAAGCGCGACCGGTGGTGATCGCCGCGATCAACGGGTACGCGATGGGCGGTGGGCTCGAATGCGCGCTGGCCTGTGATATCCGCATCGCCGAGCAACACGCGTTGATGGCTTTGCCCGAAACGGCAGTGGGTTTACTGCCGTGCGGCTGCGGCACGCAGACACTGCCGTGGCTGGTCGGTGAAGGCTGGGCCAAGCGGATGATTCTGACCGGCGAACGCGTCGACGCTGCGACCGCATTGCGTATCGGTCTCGTCGAAGAAGTAGTGGAAAAAGGCGCCGCGCGCGAGGCTGCGCTGACGATGGCGGCGCGTGTCGCGAGCCTCAGCCCGCAAGCGGTCAGCTTCAGCAAGACGCTGATTCACCAGGGTCGCAACGGCGTGCCGCGTGCGGCGGCGTTGGCGGTGGAGCGGGAGCGCTTTGTCGATCTGTTCGACGGCGCCGATCAGCGCGAAGGCGTCAATGCGTTTCTCGAGAAGCGCGCGCCACGCTGGCAGGTGACGCAAACTGAGCCGGCCGCGAACGCCGGGCAGGAGACGCATCGATGAGCGCTTTGCAGAGCGTCGCGGTCGACACGGGTGTCGAAGCGGAGCGCGAAATTCTGTTTCGGGTCGTCAACCGCGTGGCGATCATCACGCTGAACCGGCCGGCCGTGCTCAATGCGCTATCGCACGCGATGGTGCGCGAGCTTGCCGTACTGGTCGAACATTGCCGTACCGACGACGGTATCGTTGCACTCGTGCTGAAAGGAGCGGGCGCCAAGGGCTTTTGCGCCGGCGGCGACGTGCGAGAGGTGTACCGGCTCGCAAAGAATGACGACAGCCGGTGGCTTGCGTTCTTCGCCGATGAATACCGGCTCGACTACGCGTTGCACAAGTTTCCGAAGCCGGTGGTCGCCTTGCTCGACGGTATCTCGATGGGTGGCGGCATGGGGCTCGGTCAGGGCGCGCGGCTGCGCATCGTCACGGAACGCAGCAAGATTGCGATGCCGGAGACGCGCATCGGCTTCCTGCCCGACGTCGGTGCGACACGATTCCTGAGTGTGATGCCGGCGGAGGTCGAGTTATATGTCGGGCTCACCGGCGTGACCTTATCCGGCGCCGATGCGTTGCGCCTGCAACTGGCGGATTTGTGCGTGCCGGCCGAGTGGCTTGGTACTTTCGAAGAGCGCCTGCAGCGCATGTCGCACGCGGGAGATTTGATGGCTGCATTGCGCGGCGTGTTCGAGCCGCCGTGCAACATCATTCCGCATGCTGCATTGGGGCCGTTTACGCAGTTGATTCTGCGGCATTTCGACCGGCGCTCGAGCATCGAGCGGATCGTCGCCACGTTGCGTCACGATCTGGAGCGCGAGCCCGCGCGTGAGGTGAAACAGTGGCTGCAGTCTGCTTATGACGCGATGGTTGGACACTCGCCCACGATGCTGTATGTCACGCGCGAGGCGCTCCTGCGCGGCCGGCAGATGACCTTGGCGGAGTGTTTCCGGATGGAGTTGGGCATCGTCAAGCGGGTGATCGAGGAAGGCGATTTCTGCGAAGGCGTGAGGGCGCAGTTGATCGACAAGGATCGCAAGAGCCGCTGGGCGCCGGCGACGCTTGCGGAAGTGCGCTCGGAACGCGTCCGGCATTTTCTGAGCTCGCCGTGGAAGCGGGAGACGCATCCGCTGGTTGGGTTGGGGGTTGAAGAAGGCTAAAGGCTGCGCCCGCCGACGCGGTGTTTCAGACTGCGTCGGCGCGCTTGAACGTCAACCTTCTCCTACGGTGTCGCCCCTGAATACACCTGTTGGCGGCACGGTGCTTTGCGCCCCCCGAACCCGGGAAACCCAAAGCACCCCGATTAACGCGACGGCAACTGCCACCCATCCGACGGTCCCATATCCTTCGATCTGTCCCGTGGGCGAACTGCTCAGCATCAAGCCGCCGATCCACGCGCCGCACCCCGTGCCCAATGCCTGCAGCGCGCTGTTGGCGCTAAGAAAAGCACCCCGGCGGGAAGGCTCCGGCACGGTCGTCAGCAGTGCCTGCATCGGCACCATCCGCCCGGACATCAGCACCATGAAAAACGGGAAAAACATCACCAGCGCGTAGAACGGCAGGTTTGGCAGATGGGTCACAAACAGGACGGGCAGAAACGAGAGTACTGCCGCAATCCGGAATACGAGCCGCGTGCCGAACCGGTCTGCCAGCCGGCCGACCCGGCGCGACGTGAAGAATGTTGCCGCGCCGCCGGCCATATACAACCACGACAATTGCGCGGGCGCCACGCCATGATTGGCGACCAGCACCGGTGAAATGAAGGGGATCACCAGCATGTGCGCGACCATCATCATGAAAGTCAGCGCAAACGCATTCATATGCCGCGGGTTGCTCAGCAGCCGCCACAAATCAGGCAGCACCTCGCCGAGCGCCGGCTGGCGACGACTCAAATGCTCCGCAAGCGATGGCACAAGTTGCCACCCCACAATCCAGACGGCCACCGACAACACCACCAGCAAATAGAACGGTGCTGCCCAGGTGAAATGCGCGCCAAGCATCACGCCTGCCGGCACACCGGCAATCGCGGCCAATGAAAAGGCGGTCATGATCGTGCCCGTCGCGGCGCCACGGCGCTGCACCGGGATCACGTCGCCGACAATCGCCATGATCACCGAGCCCAACACGCCCCCCGTGATGCCGGCAAACGCGCGCGCGACCAGCAGAAGGGGGAAGCTGCTCGCCAACGCGCACGCCAGGTTCGACAGCGCGAACAGTGCATACATCGTCAGCAACAGACGACGTCGGTCGAAACGGTCGATATAGGTCGCTGCGAACAACCCCGACAGCCCCGAACACCACGAATACGCTGATACGGCCGTCGCAAACGCCGCCGGTGTGATGCTGAACGAGTGCATGATCTGCGGGCCGAGCGGCATCATCACCATGAAGTCCATGATGATGGTGAACTGCGTCAGCGCAAGCAGCCACAGCAAACGTCGCTCGTGCTTTGTGCTAATTGAATACATCGGTCAATTCCTTATTTTTGTTCGACGCACGCCGCTTGCTGAGCTCGCGCAGTTCATTGCGCGTACGCTGCAGAGAGTTAGTCGTCGAGCGTTTCATGTACCGCTTCGGCGCCCTGTCTCCAGTAGCTGGCCGCGCGAATGCGCGACTTGTCGACGCCACGTTCCGTGCACAGGTGGTAGCGCACTGCACGCATCGTCGCGGATTCGCCGGCGGCCCATACGTAGCCTTCACCGTCTTCGGGCAGATAGATTTCGCGTACCGCTTGCAGCAAGGCCTCGCCGCGATAGCCCGATTCGCTGCGATGGCGCCAGACGATGTGCAGTTCGGCCTTCGTTGCGAATTCGATCTGTGCCGACGGATCGGCCACTTCGATCACTGCCGCGACGCGTGTGCCTGCCGGCAACTCTTCCAGGCGGCGAGCAATCGCCGGCAGCGCCGTGTCGTCGCCGATCAGCAGATGCCAGTCGAAGCCCGTCGGTATCACCAGCGAGCCGCGCGGGCCGCCGACGCCGAGGTACTGACCCACTTTGGCTTGCGCCGCCCACGTTGCAGCCGGGCCGGCCTCGTGCATGGCGAACTCGATGTCCAGTTCGCGCGCTTCAGCGTCGAAGCGGCGCGGCGTGAAATCGCGGGCAATCGGTCGCTGGCCCGCGGGAAACACGGGACCGTCAGGGCCGCTTTCCGGCAGCACGGGTTTGTCGGCGCCGGGTTCGGGGAAGAACACTTTGATGTGATCGTCGAACGAGGCGGAAACGAAGTCGTGCAGATCCTCGCCCGTGAAGGTCACGCGAATCAGATGCGGGTTCAGCGCGTGGACCTTCTTGACCTGCAACAGACGGAACTTCAGCGGATGCCGCACGCGGTGGACGGCCAGATCGGCTCGGTTGTCATTTGTCAGCATAAGGGTGCCACTCCTGTCGGTTTGATTGGCATTCGAAAGTGCACACGGGCGCCTTCGAACGCGGGTGTCGGATAGCGCGATCTCAAGCGCTCGGTTCGCTGCCTTGATCACCGCCCTGGTCGCTGCCGGGTTTGCCTTCGCCTTCGATTTCATTCGCCGCACGCATCAGGATCGCGGCGATGCGGCGCTGTTCGGCAGCCGGTACGTTGTCACGGCGCAGGAGCGCATGCTTCAGCGCGCGGCGTGCTTCGCTCAGTTCGGGCAGCCAGCCGCCTTCGCTGATGTCGGCGGGCTCCTCGCCGGCAAACGCGCGGCGCACGGAATCCATCTTGCGGGCGATGTGCGACAGTTTGGCGAGCATCAATTCGACGCGGTCGCGGTTGGTGGCCAGGTACTCGCGGCCCGCTTCCGACAATTCGTAACGCTTGCGATTGCCTTCGAGTTGCACGGTCACGTAGCCGAGTTCTTCCAGATACGTGAGCGCCGGATAGACCATGCCCGGGCTCGGACTGTAGAAGCCGTTCGAACGCGTTTCGAGCGCCTTGATCAGCTCGTAGCCGTGGCTCGGCTGCGCGTCGATCATCGAGAGCAGCAGCAATTGCAGATCGTCGGAGCTGAATTTGCGGCCGCGCGGAAAACCGTCGCCGTCGCCGCCGAAGCCGCCCGGGCCACCGCCGCCGAAGCGTCCGCCGCGACCGCCGCCGCCGCGATAGTCGTCGTGGCGGCCGATTGCGTGCCACAGTGCGTGAAGCGAGAAGCGGTCGTAGCCTTGATGGCCGAAGCGGTGACCGTGATCGAAGCCGTCGCGCTCGCCGTGTTCATTGCGGCCGCCGTGGCGGCCATGGTCGCGCTCGTCGCCGTGGAACTCGTACTGGCCGCCGCGGCTGCCACGGCCGCCATGACGGCGTTCGAAGTCTTCGCCACGTTGTTCGCCGGCGCGCTCGCCGTGGAACTCGTAATGACGGGTGAACACATGCCAAAGCGCATGCAGCGACGGGCGGTCATGCCCTGCGAAGAAACCTTCGTCCGCGCCACGCGAACGGGAAAAACGGTGGTGATGACGCATGTTGGGTACTCCCATTTGTGTCTTAAGATGTGTCGTAAGATATATATCTAAAGATAGTTTGTCAAACTCATTTTTTGCACCGGTGGGGTTCGGATCAGGCTTTTCATGCCATCGAGTCACTGAGCAGATGACATTCATGCTCTCGTGAAATCATCGGTAAACGCCGGGAATCACGCTCAGAACGGCATTGGCCGTATTCAAGGAGCGATGAGGAGGTATGCAATTACCGGTGTGAGAGGGAAGGTGGGCGGCGCGGCGGCACGCGCGTTGTTGGACGCGGGACACGCAGTGCGTGCCGTCTTGCGCGACAAAAAGAAGGCGGCGAAGTGGGAGTAGAAAGCTGATTCCCTGGGAGGATCGTCAGGTCTGTATTTCAACGCGTCGGTTGCGGCAGTCCCAATTTGGGACTAAAATGTCTTGCATGCGAATCGTTGCCAAAAAAACCATTCTTTCCTTCATCGAAGGGCACGCTCAAGCCGGGCAATCTCTGTTGGCGTGGCACGCGGAAGCTTCTAAAGCGAACTGGAAAACGCCACAGGACATCAAGGATCAATATGGCTCGGCAAGTTTCATTGGGAAAAACAGAGTGGTGTTCAACATCAAGGGCAACGATTTTCGATTGATAGTCGCGATCGCGTATCGAATCGGTGTGGTCTATGTCCAATTCGTTGGCACTCACGCCGAGTATGACAAGATCGACGCTGAAACCGTGGAATTGGAGTAATGAACATGGATATCCGCCCCCTGCATACTGAGGACGATTACAAGGCCGCGCTCGCGACCGTATCCGAACTTGTCGATGCCGACCCGGCGCCTGGCACGCCGGATGGTGATCGCCTTGATATTCTGTCGATCCTGGTGGAGCGCTACGAAGCTGAAACCTTTCCGCTGCAAAGTCCGGATCCTGTTGAGGCCATCAAATTCAGGATGGAGCAGGCCGGCTTGTCGGTCCCGGATATGCAGCCGTACATCGGTAACGCGAACCGGGTCTACGAGGTTTTGAACCGCAAGCGTGCCCTCAGCCTGACGATGATTCGCCGCCTTCACGCGGGATTGCACATTCCTGCTGATGTGCTGATCGGAGTGGCTTGACCGGCAGAGGAAAGGCGCCTCGCTGCGACCGACATCGACCGTCTGGATCGCATACGTCGCCGAAACGCCCTCTCAACAAAATCAAAAAATCGACCGCCCCGTAATCGTGGTCAGCAATTCCAGCGCCTTCGCACCGGCGAGTGAGTTGCCGTTCGCGTCGAGCCCGGGCGACCACACGCACACGGCCATCTCACCCGGCAGCACCGCGACGATGCCACCGCCCACGCCGCTTTTTGCCGGCAAGCCGACACGAAAGACGAAGTCGCCCGCAGCGTCGTAGGTGCCGCAGGTCAGCATCAGGGCCGACAAACGCTTGGTCGAACTGCTGTCGAGGATGCGTTCCCCGGTCGACGGCACAACGCCGCCATTACTTAGAAACAACGCGGCCTTCGCCAGCTCGACGCAGCTCATCGAAATCGCACACTGCCGGCAATACGCTTCGACCACAGCGTGGACGGGCATGTCCATGTTGCCGAAGCTCGCGATGAAATGCGCCATCGCCTGGTTGCGATCTGCATGTTGAAGCTCTGACTGCGCGACGCGCGAATCGTAGTCGATCGTGATCTCGCCAGTCAGCCGCCGCATGAACTCCACCAGCGCGGTCTCGGCACGTACGAAGCGGCGGCACAGCACATCGGTGACAACCAGCGCCCCGGCGTTGATAAACGGGTTGCGCGGCTTGCCTTGCTCCGCTTCAAGCTGCACCAGCGAATTGAACGGCGTGCCCGACGGTTCGCGGCCGACGCGCAGCCACAGCTCGTCGCCGAGCAGCCGGAAAGCCATGGTGCAGGCGAACAACTTGGAGATACTCTGAATCGAGAAGCGCGTATCGGCCTGGCCGATGCGGAAGACTTCGCCGGACGGCGTGACGATCGCCATGCCAAAGCTGTCGGCCGGGACCTTTGCCAGTTCTGGAATGTAATCGGCGACCTTGCCGGTACCCGGATAAGGCTGAAGATCGCGTTGAATCTGTTCGAGGATGGATGCGTAGTTCATTGAGCTCGGACCGTTTGAAGCCGCGATTCTACTGGCAACCTGGCGCGAATTGTTCGTGCGGCGAGGCGCTGCCGGGTTCGAACGGCGTTTCGCGAAGGCTATGCTAGTCTTACTGTGTTTCTTACAGTAACCGGGTAAAACAGACATTTCATGACGCAAGCCTTCGATCCGGATGGCGTCGAGCGTCCGGTATTCGTGGTCGATGAGCGTTACAACGTGCTGGACGAACCGTGGCGCGCCTACCGCCGCGCGCGGCTGATCCACGTGAGCGCCGGCGTGCTGACCGTGCGCACCGAAACCGCACGATGGGTCGTGCCGCCGGGGCACGCGCTCTGGCTGATGGCGAACGTGCAGCATTACCTGTCGGCTGCCGAACCGGTGCAACTCCATTCGCTGTATGCCGATGCGGACGCTGCGCCGCTACCCGCGCAAGGCGTTGCCTTGGCGCTCGACCCTCTGGTGGAAGCTTTGCTGAGTGCCGCAGCTGATCTGCCGCACGACAAACCGCTCGACGAGCCGGCCGAGCGTCTTCTGCAAGTTTTACTGGACCGACTGTCGGGGTTGCCCACAGCCCCTCTGGCGCTGCACTGGCCGCAAGATCCACGGATCCAGCGGATCGTGGAGGCGCTGAGCGCTAACCCGGCGGAGCCGGCGGTGCTCGACGATCTGGCCCGGGCTGCGGGCGTCACCGCTCGCACGGCGGCGCGCCTTTTCGTCAAGGAAACCGGGCAGACTTTCGGCCAGTGGCGGCAGCAACTGCGCTTGCTGGTTGCACTGGAGCATCTCGGCGCCGGAGAGAGCGTCACGCAGGTGGCGCTCGAGGTCGGCTACAACGACGTGTCGTCGTTTATCGCGGTGTTTCGCGATGCCTTCGGCGACACGCCCGCCCGCTATTTCCGGTGACTTCGCTGACTCCGTTGACTCCGCTGAGGCAGTGCCAAAAAACACCGCGATCAGTGCGCGCCCGACGCAGCCGCTCCGCCGCCGCCCTTGGCCGGCTTCGTAATCCAGATCAGCGGAATGATCAGAATGAAAATGATCGCCGACACAAAGAAGATGTCGTTCAGGCCCATCATCGCGGCCTGAGTGTTCACCGTGAAATCGAACAGCGCGTGCGACGATTGCGTATTCAGATGGAGCAACGACTGGGTCGAATCGATCTGCTGGTTGAACAGCGGGTTGTTCACGGTAGCCTGCTCGGTCAGCCTTGCATGGTGCAGCACCGTGCGGTTGTTCCACTCGTTGCCGGCGATCGAGGTCCCCACCGCGCCGCAAAACACCCGCGCGAAATTCGACAGGCCGGCGGCCGCCGGAATCTTGTTCGGCGGCTGACCGGACAGAATGATCGCCGTCAGCGGCACGAAGAACAGCGCCATCGGAATGCCTTGCAGCAACGTGGGGAGTACGAGATGCCACGTGTCGATTTCGATCACGTACTTCGAGCGCATATAAAACACGATCGCAAAGCCGATAAACGCGAGCGTGGCGATGATGCGCGCATCCGAACGCGGCAGCACCCGGCCCATTACCGGCGCGAGCAGCACGGCGAAGATGCCGAGCGGCGCGGTGACGAGACCCGCATCCACGGAGCGGTAGTTCAGATACTCCTGCATCCATTGCGGAAGCAGCACCAGGTTGCCGAAGAACACGCCGTACGCCACCGAAATCGCAATCGTGCCGCCGAGAAAATTGCGCTGCTGGAACAGCCGTAAATCGACGATCGGGTTTTCCTCAGTCAATTCCCACACGAGGAAGAACGCGAAGCTGATCACCGCGGTGATGCCCAGAATCACGATCACCGGCGACGAAAACCAGTCGAGGTCCTTGCCCTTGTCGAGCATGATCTGCAGCGACGCGACCCATGTAACCAGCAGGCCGAGCCCGACCACGTCGATAGGTGGCTTGCGGGTTGCCGACTCGCGGGTGCGATAGATCATCCACGTCACGCCGGCCGCGAAAATGCCGACCGGAATGTTGATGTAGAAGATCCACGACCAACTGTAGCTATCCGTGATCCAGCCGCCGAGCGCGGGGCCGGCAATCGGGCCGACGGTAGCCGTCATGGCCCAGAGCGCGAGCGCGGTCGACGATTTCTCCTTGGGATACGAGCCGAGCAGAATCGCTTGCGAGAGTGGAATCAGCGGACCGGCCACCGCGCCCTGGAACACTCGGGCGACCAGCAGAATCGGCAGCGTGGGCGCAATACCGCACAACCATGACGCCAGCACGAACATCAGAATCGCGCCGACAAACAGCTTGACCTGGCCAATGCGTTGCGTGAGCCAGCCGGTTAGCGGAATCGAGACCGCATTGGCCGCGGCGAACACCGTGATGACCCATGTGCCTTCATCGACCGAGACGCCGAGGTTGCCCGAGATGGTGGGAATCGCGACGTTCGCAATCGACGTGTCGAGCACGTTCATGAAGGTTGCGAGCGCAACGGCGATGGTCGCCAGAACCAGTTTGCCGCCTTGCAGAGGCGGCGGTGCAGGTGGTGCAGGCGGGGCAGCGGCGGGCGGGGAAGAGGGCTGGCTCAAACGATTCTCCGGATGGCGATGCGACGGACGTTCTGCACGGCGTTCTATTCACCACCCGGCAATGAGCCGGGCGGTCCATCGAATGCTCGCAAAAAAGCATACCTGTATTCGCGTTTGGGCGTCGTCGAGCCATGCAGATCGGGCGACAGAACCGAATCCGGCAGCGTATGCTCCCGCCTGAGGCCGCATGGAGCGACACCACGCGCGGTGAAATCTAAAGTACTGCGGGAATAGAGAGAGGAATTGAATATGGCTTGGGAGCAATTCGAACACGGCTGGCGGCGCGCGCCGGCGATAACGCCGGCCAAGGCACTCGTGGTGCTGATGCACGGCGTAGGCAGCAATGCGCGCGATCTGATGCCGCTCGCGGACATCTGGAGCGAGAGCCTGCCGGATGTGGCGTTTGTCTCGCTCGACGGTACTGACGCTTTCGACGGCGGCTTTGGCGGGCGCCAGTGGTTCAGCCTGCGCGATGTCAACGAGGGCAATCGCGAGGCGCGTGTGGCCGCCGCCTATCCGGCATTGCGGCACATGCTCGAGGCGGAACTGGCGCACTGGCAGCTTTCTTTCGATCGCCTTGCATTGGTCGGTTTCTCACAAGGCTCGATCATGGCGATGCATCACGTGGCGACCAGTGCGGAAGGCGCTGCTGCCGTCGTCGCGTATTCGGGGCGGCTCGCCTCGGTGATCGTCGCGCAGAACGGTACGCCGCTCACGCTCGTGCACGGGGAAGACGACGAAGTGATCCCGGTTGAGGAGCTGGAATACGCCGCGGACGCCTTCAGCAACACCGGCTACACGGTCGATGCCTACGCCTTGCCCGGCATCGGCCACACGATCAACGCGGACGGCGTCGAACTCGGCAAACAGGCGCTGGAGCATGCGCTCGGTACTTTGTCGCGCGACTGACACGGTCCCAATTGAAAAGTGGCCCTAAAGATTCTGATCTGCTTGCCGTTAACTGCTCATTAGCATGAAAATCACTCCCGCCGCGCGGATCGCGCAACGCCCATCTGGGCGTGCCAAGCGGTTCGGGTGACCGGGGGCGCATTTTCCATATTGCCCTGCAAGGGCGGATAACGACACATCAGAGCCTTCCTATGGCCAGACCGACGCCGCATTACCCGCTTTTCGATCGACTGTTCCGTCATTCCGTGGCGGTGGACCTCGGCACGGCCAATACCCTTATCTACACCGACAATGGCGGCATCGTGCTGAACGAGCCGTCGGTCGTGGCGTTCCAGAAAGAGTCCGCCGCCGGGCAAAAACGCGTGACGGCCGTGGGCACCGAAGCGCGCCAGTTGCTCGGCCGCGCGCCGGGCAACGTCGAAGCCATACGGCCGATGCGGCACGGCGTGATCGCCAACTTTTCCGCTGCCGAACAGATGATCCGGCAATTCGTCGACATGGCCCGGCCGCGGCCGCTGTTCAGCCGGCGCGCCGCCTTCACCTTGTGCGTGCCGGCGGGCGCGACCCAGGTCGAGCGTCGCGCGATCAAGGAAGCGGCGGTAGCGGCCGGCGCGTGGAAGGTCAGTCTGATCGGTGAATCGCTGGCATCGGCGGTCGGCGCGGGCCTGCCGGTTTCCGAAGCGACTGGCTCGATGGTGGTCGACATCGGCGGCGGCACGACCGAAGTCGGCGTGATCTCGCTCGGCGGCCTCGCGTATAGCGGCTCGATTCGCGTGGGCGGCGACAGTTTCGACATGGCGATCGTCAGCTACGTACGGAATCTGTATGGCGTGCTGCTCGGCGAACAAACCGCCGAACACGTCAAGAAGGGCATCGGTTCGGCCTTGCGCGAAGTGCCGGTCGAACATATGAACGCGACCGGGCGCAGCGTCGACGACGGTTTGCCGCGCACAGTTCAGCTGAGCAATCACGATATCGCCGACGCGATCGAGGGTCCGCTGCGTCAGGTGATCGGCGCGGTGAAACGTGCGCTTGAAACGGCGCCTGCCGAACTGGTGACCGATATTGCGCACAGCGGCATCGTGTTGACAGGCGGTGGTGCGCTGCTCGGCAATCTGGGTCGGCGCCTGACCAATGAGCTCGGGCTCGAGGTCCGCGTCGCCGATGAACCGCTCACTTGCGCGGTGCGTGGCGCGGGCGCGGCAGCGGCTGCGGGTTTGCTCGACGACACCGCCTACGAATGATTTGACGCGGGACGTCCCGCGTTGCAGGTGACCGCGACTCAGGCCGACCGCATGAGGCCCGGCGGATATTGAATGGCTGTGTGACAATACGTCCCTCGTCCCACTTTCAGGGACGCGAATACGCTTTCTTCTTCGAATCCATTTCTAGCCGGCGCCGCTGATCGTTTCAGCCGTTGCCGCGCCGTCCGTGAACCACCTGTGAATCAATCCGTTTCCGCTTCGTCCTCTCCCGCGTCCCCGTCCTTTATCGAATTGCATAGCGGCTTGCGCATGCCCTATGTGGAAACCGGGGAAGGCGAACTGTTGCTGTTCGTCCATGGCTCGCTGTGCGATTACCGCTATTGGCAACCGCAACTCGCGGGTCTGTCGAAGCAATACCGCTGTGTCACGGTGAGTCTCACGCATTACTGGCCGGTGACGGATACCGAGCCCGACCAGCCGTTTAGCTGGAGCGAGCATGCGGATGACGTGGCCGAATTCATCGATCGTTTTGGCGCCGGGCCGGCGCACGTGGTGGGTCATTCGCGCGGCGGCTGCGTGGCGTTCCATTTCGCGCGGCGCCATCCGCAGTACGTGCGCACGCTGACGCTCGCCGACCCGGGCGGGCCGTTGCAGATTGCCGGGCGACCGCCCGCAACTTTGCCGGAGACCGTGAACGCATTGCGCGCAAAAGCCGCGCAGCTGATCGAAACAGGTGAGGTGGAGGCGGGCTTGCAGCTGTTCGTCGATTCGGTGAGCCGCCCTGGTTTCTGGGCGATGAGCACACCGGCTTTTCGCAAGATGGCGACCGACAACGCGCATACGCTCGCGCGCCAATTCCGCGACCCGTTGCCGGCTTACGTACCCGAACATGCGGCTGAGGTGCGTTGCCCGGTGCTATTGATCGACGGCGAAAAGAGTCCCGACATGTTCCGCCGCACGGCGACGGCGCTGCAAACATGGCTGCCGGACGCACGCCGCGAAACGGTGCGCGGCGCCTCGCACGGGATGAATCTCGCGCATCCGGCAGCGTTCAATCGTTACGTCGACGAGTTCATTCGCTCAGAGGACGTTTGAAATGCCGGTGTAGTTCAGGCCTTGCGATGCGCGTCTTTATCGAGCGCGCGTTCCGCGGCTTCGCCGACGAGGCCGTGGTAGTACAGATGCACGCCGATTGCGAGCGAGTCGTTGCGAATTTCGTGGAAGGCTTTCCATGCCTTCACCGGGTCTTTGAACAGCAGATAGTGCGCTTCCTGCGCGATCAGATCCGCGACTTCATGCAGGCCATGACCATGCAGCACATTCACCAGCGTATCGAGGCTGCGATGGGTGCGCGCGTCGGTACGTGGGTAAAGCATATGCAGCACCGCCACGTCTTGCGTCTTCAACGCTGCTGACAGCGCCACGACGATATCCTGATGATTCAGCGCGGTGACGATGTTGTCTTCGGTATGGACGTGATCCGGAAACAGTGTTTCGAGTGAGGCGTTCATCTGGTCCTTCCTTGTTCTTTTGGCTGATTAAAAAGGCCCGCCGTAGAACGGCGGGCCAAAGACAGCGATGTGTTCGCAGGGGAAGCAAAACACGGATTCAGTATCGCAGAGCAGCGTCGCTTGTGCAGCCTGGTGGCCGCAAAACATTGTTGCAGCAAGCGTACTAACTTTCATTTGGCTGGCAACGCCGCCGGGTGGACTCGGCGCGTTTTCGTGCTGCGTACTTCCGCTTATTTCCACATGTTTCCGGCGATTACGGCTATCTATCAGGCAACGAATGTTGCGCTAGCCGAGATGGATTGTTGCTGCCAATCGCCGCAATCAAAGCACCTTCGGACCGTAGAATGCGAAGCGGAGCCTGAGCATGCCACGCGGCGATCCGACGATCGAGCATGCCGGCATGTGTGCGATGTGAAAGTAAAAGGAACGTGTAGATGAACTCGAAGACACACGCAACGCTGAGCTTTTCCGACAGCGATCAGACGATTGATTTGCCGATTTATCAGGGCACGCTCGGGCCGGATGTCATCGACATTCGCAAGCTGTATGGCCAGACTGGCAAGTTCACATACGACCCGGGTTTCATGTCCACGGCGGCATGCAATTCCGAAATCACGTATATCGACGGTGATAAAGGCGAGCTGCTGTACCGCGGTTATCCGATCGACAATCTGGCGCAGAATGCCGACTTCCTCGAAACCTGCTACCTGCTGCTCAAGGGCGAACTGCCGAATGCGGAGCAGAAGGAAGAGTTCGTCAACACTGTCACGCTGCACACGATGGTGCACGAGCAGATGCATTTCTTTTTCCGCGGTTTCCGCCGCGACGCGCACCCGATGGCGATTCTGGTCGCGGCAGTGGGCGCACTGTCGGCGTTCTATCACGACTCGCTCGACATCAATAATCAGCAGCACCGTGACGTATCGGCGATCCGCATGATTGCGAAGCTGCCGACGCTGGTTGCGATGGCGTACAAGTACACCGTGGGCCAGCCTTTCGTTTATCCGAAGAACGACCTGTCATACAGCGCGAATTTCATGCGGATGATGTTCGCCAATCCGGCGGAAGAGTACGAGGTCAACGACGTGCTGGTGCGGGCGCTGGATCGCATTCTGATTCTGCATGCGGATCACGAGCAGAATGCGTCGACATCGACGGTGCGTCTCGCGGGTTCGTCGGGCGCCAATCCGTTCGCGTGTATCGCAGCGGGTATTGCATGCCTGTGGGGTCCGGCGCACGGTGGCGCGAATGAAGCCGCATTGAACATGCTGGAAGAGATTGGTTCGGTCGACAACATTCCTGAGTTCATTGCGAAGGTGAAGGACAAGAACTCCGGCGTGAAGCTGATGGGGTTTGGTCATCGCGTCTACAAGAACTACGATCCGCGCGCGAAGCTGATGCGTGAGACCTGTCACGAAGTGCTCGAAGAGCTGGGTCTGCATGATGACCCGTTGTTCAAGCTCGCAATGGCGCTTGAGAAGATTGCGCTTGAGGACGAATACTTCGTTTCGCGGAAGCTTTATCCGAATGTCGATTTTTATTCGGGGATTGTGCAGCGTGCACTGGGGATTCCTACGGCGATGTTTACTTGTATCTTCGCGATGGCGCGGACTGTTGGGTGGATTGCGCAGTGGAATGAGATGATTGCTGATCCGGAGCAGAAGATTGGGCGGCCGCGGCAATTGTTTGTTGGGGAGACTCAGCGGGAGGCTCGGGCGCTTTCCAAGCGGTAAAGGTTTGGGTTTTTTTTGCCTTTGCGGCGCTTTTTTTGTCAGTGCTCTTAGGGTTTTGGCCTTTCCTTGATTTGCTAGTGGTCTATTAGCGTTGCCCCTGTGCGGGGCGGCACCTACTTCTCTTTGCCGGCTGCAAAGAGAAGTAGGCAAGAGAAAGCAGCTCAAACCGCTAATGCTAAGTGGGCACCGTGGTCTGCTACGGGTAGTGGTGCATCTGGAATCTGTGTTCGTGCCACTGCATAGGCTTGTGACAAGGGCGTCATACTTCCGGCGGCGCTGCGCGCGCCGAAGAGCACTTCTTAAAACCTCCCACTACGTCTTGTGCCCGTGTTTCCCACCGGGCCTTGGCTCATCATTGCTCCGTCTCCGTCTCCGTCTCCGTCTCCGTCTCCGTCTCCGTCTCCGTCTCCGTCTCCGCGATTGCGATTGCGATTGCGATTGGAACTGCGATCGCAACGATGATCGTGATTACAGCACGCCGACAAATCATTTGAAGTGGGAGGCTGGTGAGTGCCTCGGCGCGTCGCCGAGGCGAAGCCGACGGCCCCCACAAACCTCAATCGAAGCCCGTGGTTTCCCATGCAAACCCGTCCGCGACGCACGCAGTGCGGAGTGGGAGCTGATGACTCCTTTGTCACTAACGCGGAATGTGGGAGAGCACGGATTCCAGTCGCACCACTACCCGTAGCAAACCACGGTGCCCACTTAGCATTAGCGGTTTGAGCTGCTTTCTCTTGCCTACTTCTCTTTGCAGCCGGCAAAGAGAAGTAGGTGCCGCCCCGCACAGGGGCAACACTAATAGACCACTAACAAATCAAGGAAAGGCCAAAGCCCTAAGAACACAGACAAACAAGCGCCGCGCAGGCAACCCCCTTGCACTTGGTGCAAAACCCCTGCACATCCCGTGCCAAACCAAAAACCAAAAACAAGAAACTCCCCTGTGATAAGTTCGTCTGACGCGGACAGACCCTCTACAATCGGAATCGACCAGCCAGCCCCCACCGGCATCCGAAATTGGAAATTAACCCGAAAGCGAACACTATAGGAGCGTCTCTGATGCAGCAGCCAGAAGCCCTCGGCGGCCTGTCCCACTCGGGCGGAATCGACCACCGCGAACCCGAGCCGGACGGCGCATTCATCCCGACGGAAAACCTCAACGTCGCAAGCGCCACCCAGCATGTGCTCAA
Source organism: Paraburkholderia aspalathi (assembly GCF_900116445.1). Classification (GTDB taxonomy): domain Bacteria; phylum Pseudomonadota; class Gammaproteobacteria; order Burkholderiales; family Burkholderiaceae; genus Paraburkholderia; species Paraburkholderia aspalathi. Next base: position 100,156 of record NZ_FPBH01000011.1, on the reverse strand, counting down.
GTCTGGCGACACCTTTATCGTCAACGATCCCCTCGGTGATATCACCGGCCACGACGACGGCCTGTTCGTCAACGACACCCGCGTCCTGTCAAACCTGCGCCTCACCTTCGGTGGCCGCGCGCCCTCGTTGCTGTCAGGCAGCGTCAGCAGCGACAACACCTCGTTCACTGCACACCTGACCAACCGCCCCCTGCCGCCGCTCGGCGGCGACAGCACCCCGGAAGGCGTGATCCACGTCGAACGCGTGCGCGTGCTCTCGGGCACCGTGCTCAACGAAGCAATCGAACTCACCAACTACGGCACGAGCGATGCAGTCGTGCCGCTGTCCATCTCCTTCGCCAGCGACTTTCGCGACATGTTCGAAGTGCGCGGCCTCAGGCGCGACAAACAGGGGCGTGTCGAACCGGCGCGCGTCGAGAACCGCGAAGTGCTGCTCGGCTATGTCGGCCTCGACGACGTGGCGCGCAATGTGCAGATTGCCTTTTCGCCGGAACCAGACAAGCTCTTCGCCGATCGCGCGGACTACACCGTCAAGCTGCCGGCCCAAGCGTGCGTGTCGATCTATCTGTCCGTCTCGGTGCAAGTGGTCGCGCAAGCCGACAAACCCGCCGCAGGCGTCGCGCAACCCTCGCACGCAGTGAGCGAAGCCCATCTCTCGCAAATCGATGCGGAGCGCCCGCGCGTCGGCCGCGCTGCTGTGCGCGCCGCACTGGTCGACGCCCACCTGGTGATGCGCGAGCGCCGCCGCGTCACCGCTCGCGTGCGTTCGAGCAATCCGCTCTTCAACGCGTGGATCGACCGTTCGCTTGCCGACCTCGGCTTGCTGACGACCGATCTCGCCACCGGTCCGTATCCCTACGCCGGCATCCCGTGGTTTTCAACTCCGTTCGGCCGCGACGCGATCATCACGTCGTTGCAGACGCTGTGGCTGCAACCGAATCTGGCCGCGGGCGTGCTGCGTTTTCTCGCCGAACATCAGGCGCGCGAAAATTCGCCGTTTCGTGACGCAGCGCCCGGCAAGATCATGCACGAGATGCGCAAGGGCGAAATGGCCGCCACCGGCGAAGTGCCGTTCGCGCTGTACTATGGCGGCGTCGACAGCACGCCGCTCTTCATCGTGCTGGCCGGCGCCTATGCGGCACGCACGGGTGATCTCGCACTGGTCGACGAGTTGTGGCCGGCGCTGGAGCGCGCGGCGCAGTGGGTCGCGGGCGTCTGCGACAAGAACCGTTACGGTCTGCTGGACTATCAGCGCGAGTCCGACGGCGGCCTCGCTAATCAAGGCTGGAAGGACAGTCACGATTCGGTCTTCCACGCGGATGGCCGTTTCCCCGATGGTCCCATTGCACTCGTCGAAGTGCAGGCGTATGCGAGCGCCGCCTTCGATACGATGGCTCACTTCGCCAAGCTGCGCGGACTGCACGATCAGGCCAAGCAATACAGCGAGCGCGCGAAGAAAATCCGTCAGTGCGTCGAAGAAAAGTACTGGATGGAAGAGTCTGGCTTCTACGGCATCGCGCTTGATGGCCACGGCGAACTGTGCCGCGTAATGGCGTCGAATGCGGGTCACTTGCTGGCCTTCGGTCTGCCTTCGCGCGAGCGGGGCGAAGCGGTGGTGCACGCGCTCGACTCCACGCTGTTTCATACCGGCTGGGGCGTGCGTACGCTGGCCGCAAGCCAGGCGCGCTTCAATCCGATGGCGTACCACAACGGTTCGGTGTGGCCGCATGACAACGCGCTCTGCGCACGCGGCCTGTCACGTTACGGCGGCAAGGCGGCGGCCGTGCGGCTGTTGCAGGCACTGTTCCAGGCAGCGGTCAATTTCGACATGCGTCTGCCCGAGCTGTTCTGCGGTTTCCCGCGGCGGCGGGGCGAGCCGCCTACCGCCTATCCGGTTGCCTGCCTGCCGCAAGCCTGGGCGGCGGGCTCACCGTTCATGATGCTCGAAGCCTGTCTGGGTATCACGATCGATGCGGAGCGGCGCGAAGTCGTCATCGAACAGCCCATGCTGCCCGAGGGTATCGACTGGCTCGAAGTCGGCGATCTAAGGGTAGGCGATTCGTCGGTGTCGATCACGTTCCGGCGGATCGGCGACAAGGTGGTCGCGTCGGCGGCCGAGCAGGGTGATGTGCGGGTGGTCGCGCTGCTATAGATGCAGTCGCAATCAATGTTGTCCTGCGTTGTGGCGAATTCATTAACGGACAGACGATGTCCGCGGATTTTGGTGCAAGGCGGTGAGTGCGAGGCCACCTGTTTTATATAGCGACGCAAAAAAGGACCGCCCATTGGGCGGCCCTTTATAGAGTGCGGGATTTACAGATTTGCACTCAATCGGTATTGGGTTGCCTTACAAAATTTCGGCAAGGGGCGGGGACTGCTTTCTTGTTTCCATCAAGGTTGTGACGACTTCCTCGGTATCGTATTCAGCCTGGAAGGCGCGCTATCGGCGCAGTCCTCCACCGATAGCCAGAGCGCACAGGGTCAGCAAACAGAACCCCGCTCCCGCATAGAATGTCGCGCCGGCCCCCAGACGGTCCCACAATTCGCCTGCGACGGCGCTCGCCACAAGCATCGCCAGACCGCTCATCAAATTGAAGAAACCGAACGCGGTGCCTTTCAGGTCCGGTGGTGCTGTATAGGCGACCATGGTCGCCAGCAAGCCCTGGGTGAGCCCCATATGCAGGCCCCACAACGCGACACCCAGCAGTACGACCGGCCAGTGGTTGCCATGCGCAAGTACGACATCCGATGCAATGAGTACCACCAGCCCGATGGCCAGAAGTTTCGTGTGGCTCATTGAATCGGCCAGCTTGCCAGATGGATAAGCAGACGTCGAATACACCAGGTTCATCGCAACCATGACGAGTGGCACCAGCGCCACCGGCACGCCACCCTGCATTGCGCGCAAAACCAGGAATGCCTCGCTGAATCGTGCGAGCGTGAACACCGCGCCAATGAATACAACCCACCAGTACGGCCGGCTCAGCTTCTTCAGGCTTTCGAACTTCATCGGGTTGACGCGTTTCGCGTCCGAACGGTGCGCTGGCTCCTTGATGCCGAACACCAGCAACGACACCGCAACGAGCCCTGGAATCACAGCCACCCAGAATACGAGACGAAAGTTGTCTGCCCACAGCAACATCAACACGACGGCGAGCAACGGCCCGAGAAACGCGCCGACCGTGTCGAGCGACTGTCGCAAACCATAGGCGGCGCCACGCAGGTGAGCGGGCGTGATATCAGCTACGAGCGCGTCGCGCGGCGCACCCCGCACACCTTTCCCGATTCTGTCCGCGACGCGCGCCGTCAGAACGATGCCCGCTGTTGGCGCGAGCGCAAACAACGGTTTGCTCAACGCACCCATGCCGTATCCGATGACCGCGAGCCATTTCCGGTTGCCAAGGTAGTCGCTGAGCGCGCCGGAGAACATTTTCACGATGGGTGCAGTCGCTTCCGCGACGCCTTCAATCAAGCCCACCATCATCGCGCTCGCGCCCAGACTCGTCACCAGGAACATCGGCAAAAGGCTGTGAATGATTTCCGAAGAAATGTCCATGAACATGCTGACAAAGCCGAGCATCCAGATGCCACGTGGGATTTGGCTAAGCGTGCTGGCGCGCGGCGTGGAGTTGGTCTGCATCTTGTCTCGCTTCGGAAACTACGACTGATGATTGTGACCGCAACCATTTCTAGACCGTAGTTATCGGTCAAACTCCTTCGTTTGCTCAGCTTCTTCAAACTTCTTGCCCAGAACTGTTGGCACGAGAATCAGAGACTGGTCTGTCGGGTCATAGTTTTCGGCCAACTTGAACGCTTCAGAGATGATTGCTTGCACGTCCTGCCTCAACATGGTCACGTCGAAAGGTAGGTTTGCCGCGAATGGGTCCCAGTCGAAGCAGCCAACAACCGCAGTCTTCCACGCGTCGGGCGACAACGTTGACGTGAACTGGACCACCCCTTCAAACGCGGTAATCGAATTCATCAGCAAACCGGCTGGAAGTCGCCCAAGTTTTTCATAGCGAATTGAGAGTACGCGCTTGGCAGCAGCGGCGTTATATCCACAACACTCGATTGCATCTGCAGCAGGCGTCATGTGACGAGCTTCGAAAGCATCTCTGAATCCTGCGATACGCATTTCAGTTGCATATTCATCCGCTACACCTCCTAGCAAGACCAACTCGTCTGGTGCCGCGCCCCGTGCTAGCAGCTTTTCAATCAGCACATCCGTAATAGTTTGAGCGCCTTTGCGGTTATCGGAAACGACCGACGGCGCACCGTCTCCTGGCAGGTCCAAGTTGATGGAAGGGACGCCTGCAGCCGAACAGAGCGTGTTCAGCGGTGTCGGGTTGCGCACGCCGGCGATAAATAGCAGCTCAACCCGCTGCGATAGAAGTGTTTCAGTAACGCTCACCTCGACTGCAGGGTCGCGTTGGGTGCCGACAACGATCGGACAAAGGCCACGACTACGCGCCTGCTCTTCGAAGGTCTCGGCGAGTCCCGCAAAAAAACGGTTCCGATAATGGGGAAGAACCATACCCACTAGACCCGAGCGCGATAGCCTGAGTCCTCGAGCTTTCATGTTGACGTTATACCCAAGCTGGCGGGCGCTTTCGAGTATGCGGTTCGCAGTTTCCTCCTTGATTCGATAGCGGACCCAACTGCCGTTCAACACCATGCTGACCGTAGCCGTCGAGGAGCCTGTCGCCTTTGCGACGTCATAAATCGTGGACTTGCGTCCTGGATTGCTGCTTGCCATCAAGTTGCTCCGAGGGCATTGCGCCGTTGTGTCCCGAAAAGGTAGCCGTTTCGCGACAGTACCCAACACCAGGGTTTTTACGGCTCGACCGAACTGCTAAATAGATTCAGCATACACCCACCCGAATTGCTAAATGGATTTAGCAACTTTAGCAGAATACGAAGTCGGGCCTTTCATCACTCATTTAGGGCGTCTGCGTGCCCAGGCGTCTACCGGAGGAGACATGTTCAAGAACATCATCCGCACTTTGGGTGCCGGCGCAGTCGCGCTCGCTTTGACGACGAGTTTTGCCTCGGCCTCGCCTGACAAGCCGGTAATCGGTGTTGTTGTGAAGATTGGCGGCATTCCATGGTTCAACGCCATGGAAGCGGGAATCAAGAAGCGCGCTGACCAGCTCGGCGTCAAGGCATTCATGGTCGGACCAACGAGCGCAGACCCTGCGCTGCAGGTACGAGCAATCGAGGACCTGATTGCGCAGCACGTAGACGTCATTGGCGTCGTGCCGAACGACGCACAGGTTTTGGAACCCGTTCTTCAGCGCGCCAGAGCCGCCGGTATCAAGGTCATCACCCACGAGTCCCCGAAGCAGCAGAACGTGGACTGGGACTTTGAGCTGGCCTCGTCCAAAGGTTTCGGCGAAGCCTACGGAAAACGCCTTGGTGAGGCGCTGGGCGGGAAGGGCGAATACGCCGTTTTCGTCGGCTCGCTGACAGTGCCGCTCCATAACGCCTGGGCGGATGCGGCAATCGCCTACATCAAGGCCAACTTTCCCGGGATGACCCTCGTCGGCGACCGCTACGGCGTCGCTGAAGACGTGGACGCGTCGCGCAAAACTGCGCTTGACCTGATGCGCGCTCATCCTAACTTGAAGGGCATCCTTGCGTTCGGCAGTCAGGGCCCGATTGGGGCAGCTCGCGCAGTCGCGGAGCAGCAGGCGAAAGGAAAGGTCCTGGTTCTTGGGCCGTTCTCGCCTGGACAGGGCCGAAAACTCGTCCACGATGGCGTGTTGAGCGGCGGGTACATGTGGAATCCGGAAGTCGCCGGTGAAGTGTTTGTGACGCTGGGCACGATGCTCGTAAAGGGGCAGCCGATTAAGGACGGCACGAATATCCCGGGTCTGGGTGTTGTTCATCCCGACGGTCATAACCTGATTGTCGACCAACTGGTGGACCTCAACGCCAAAACCGTTGACGACCTCGCGAAGATGGGCCTCTGACCGCAATCCTTTTGCCGAACGGGTGAGCGCCGGTGTAGCGCTGCTCACCCGGAAGTTAACGGTACGACACATCTGGTCGCCAGCCAGTCATGTGCAAGTACCATCGGAGCGTTTCCATGAGTCAACCAGCTTCCATCAACGTCCACCGTTCTCAACGAGGTGATGCGCATACGGCAGCGGGCGCGCTCGACACCGACCGCATGCCTCTGCTTAAACTCGAGAACATTTCGAAAATCTTCGGCGGTGTTAAGGCGCTGCGGGCCGTGAAGTTCGACATCATGCCCGGAGAAGTTCTCTGCCTTGCGGGCGAGAATGGCTGCGGCAAGAGCACCATCATCAAGATTATCAGTGGGGTCTATCAGCCGGAACCTGGCGCGGTGATGCTCATGGACGGTGAGTCAATCGAAGGACTCGACCCGGCCAGGGCCCGTGACCTCGGCATTCAGGTCATCTGGCAAGACCTTGCGCTTTTCCCCGAAATGACCGTCGCGGAAAACATTGCTTTCGAGCAGAACCTGGGGTCTCGTCCGCGTATCGTCAGATATGGAAAGATGAAGGAGGCGGCACGCCGGATTCTCGAGCGGCTCGGAGTCTCCATCGACCTCAACCGTTCTGTTCGCTCGCTATCAATCGCCCAGCGCCAGGTCGTGGCAATCGCCAGAGCGCTTGTTCGCGACGCACGTCTTGTCTTCATGGACGAGCCGACTGCCTCGCTCAGTCATGCTGAGACCGAAGCTCTGCTGAAAATTGTCCGGCGACTTTCTGCGGACGGAATTGCCGTGGTGTTCGTCAGCCATCGCCTCGCTGAAGTGCTGGACGTCTGCACTCGCGTGACCGTTTTCCGCGATGGACAGTACGTCGGCACCTTTCCCACCGAAGGGATGACGCAAACCCGCCTCACGGAATTGATGACGGGCCGCACTTTCGACTATGAAGTACGCACGACAGACCTGACGAAAGCGCCGGTTGTGCTGGAGGTACAGGGGTTGTCACGAGCCCGTCAATACCATGACGTGTCGTTCAAAGTGCGACGAGGCGAGATTCTTGGCGTCACGGGACGCCTTGGCGCAGGAAGAACAGAAGTCGCATTGTCGCTTTTCGGAATGACCCGCCCCGGTGCGGGTTCCATCCAGCTCGACGGAAAAGAGATTTCGCTGCGAACAAATCGTGACGCTATCCAGGCCGGGATAGCTTACGTATCCGAAGACCGACTTCAACTCGGCCTTGTGCAGCCGCAATCAATCGGAGACAACACAGTCGCGGCGGTGTTGGACAACCTTCTGGACGGCACCCATCTCATCGCTTCCAAAAAGCGAAACGCGCTGATTCAAGACTGGATTCAGCAACTGGCCGTGAAAATCGGGAAACCGGACGACGCGGTCTCAACGCTGTCCGGCGGGAATCAGCAGCGCATTGTGCTCGCCAAGTGGTTGGCAACAAACCCGAAGCTTCTGATTCTGGATTCTCCCACCGTCGGCGTCGACGTCGGCGCCCGTGCTGGCATCTTTGCCATCATCCACAAGCTCGCTGCTGAGGGTATGGCCATCTTGCTGATATCGGACGAAATTCCGGAGGTCTACTTCAATTCCGACCGAATTCTGCATATGCGCGAAGGTCGCATCGTCAAAGAGTACGTGCCGGGAACGACAACGATGGAACAAATCGAGCGAGACGTCCATGCCTGATTTTCGCAAACTCGGAATCGGTTCGATTGAGGCTCTGCTGATTCTCGTTATCGCCGTCATGGTGATTGGCCTTAGCCTTTCAACCTCGACATTCCTTACGCTTCCAAACCTGTTCGACCTGCTTAATCAGAGTTCCGTCAACATCATTTTCGCAGTCGGGCTACTGGTCGTGCTGATTGCTGGTGGCATTGATATCTCATTCGCCGTCGGCGCATCGGTGGTCCAGTACCTCACTGCGTTGACAGTGTTGCGACTCGGCGGTGGTAACTGGGCGCTCGGCTTCATTGTCTCTGCCTGCTTCGGCTTCGTGCTTGGATCCATCAACGCCACGATTATCTACAGATTTCGCATCGTCTCGATTGTCGTGACGATTGCCACGTTCAACGTGTTTTTCGGTGGATTGATGTTTCTCACGGGCGGGGTGTCCATCTACGATCTGCCGGACTGGTGGACTAGCAGAGTTTCCATTATCAATTTCAACACCGCGGGTGGTAATGCAAATCTCGCACTGCCTGTTGCCGTGATGGTCGTCATGGTCATAGCAACATGGTTTCTGCTACGGCGCACGACAACCGGCCGACAGCTCTACGCCATGGGCGACAACCCCGAGGCAGCGCGACGCGTGGGGGTCAACATAGGTGCGATGCATTACATCGCTTTTGGCTGGCTCGGCATGATGGCGGGGATTGCCGGACTCATGCAAGCCCACTACGTGCAGGAAGTCGTTCCGAACGCATTTTATGGCCGTGAACTGGATGTGCTCGCTGCTGTGGTGCTCGGTGGTGCAAGGTTAGGCGGTGGGCGCGGCACAATCCTCGGCGCCATTCTTGGCATCCTCCTGACCGCTATCACCGCCAACGGCCTGAACTTGCTCGGTATCTCGCCGTATGCGTTCAAGATGATTATCGGAGCCATCATTCTTATCGCCATTACGTTGTCGAGCGGTGGTTTCGCCAAACTCGTCGGAACGCGATTCACGTCACAAAGCGTAAAGGCCCCGTCATGAAAATCTCCTCATCTCAACGCGCGGCCGCGCCGCTCGTACCGGCAGACGTCGCCGGGTTGCTTGGGTTTCTGCTCCTGGTCATCGCGGTCCTGAGCTTTGCATCTGACCGTTTTTTCTCAGCGAGCACATTCGTGTCGATAGCGTTCCAGTTGCCGGAACTCGGCTTCTTTACGCTGGCCATGTTGATGCCCTTGATTTCCGGTGGCTTCAATCTCGCGGTGACTTTCACCGCGAACATATCGGGGTTGGCGATGGCGTGGGTACTTCATACGTATGGCGGAGCGGACGCCGGCGCCGCAGCCATCATCCTCGGCATAGCTGCCGCATTGGCCACCGGCTCCGCGGCCGGTTGGGTGATGGGTGCCGTTATTGCGCGCACCGGCGCAAGCCCAATCCTCGTGTCTCTATCGATGATGATTTTCTTGCGCGGATTAGGGGAGTTCCTCACACGTGGGGGCGACATCTCCGGGTTTCCGCCGTTTGTGCGCGAAATGGGCAACGGCGTCTTCCTCGGCGTACCGATTCCCCTTCTGATTTTTCTCGGCTGCGCATTACTTTGGCACGTTGTCATGACACGGTCGCGGCTAGGTTTCGCCACACGCATGATTGGTTCAAATCTGGAAGCAACGCGATATTCCGGCATCGCGACGACACGCGCCGTCACCCGAATCTACATGCTGTCGGGGCTGATGTGCGGCGTCGCTGGCGTGGTGATGGCGGCCCAGTTCAACTCGGTTCGCGTTGGTCATGGAGAGGCCTTTCTGCTCATCTCCGTGCTTGCGTGCTTCCTGGGCCGCGTCGATCCATTCGGCGGCTTTGGCCGCGTGGTCCCGGTCGTGATTGCACTTGTAATTCTGCAGGTTATCGCTTCAGGTCTCAATTTGCTCGGTGCCAACCAACACCTGGCGACTGCGTTGTGGGGTGTCTTCCTGCTTGCCGTGATGCTCTTCCGTTGGGCATGGGCGAACGGCATTTCGAAAACTTTGGTCCGCAGGCGCGTGACCGCATCTGAAGGAGTTACACAATGAATAAGCTTGGCGTACACGCACTGGTATGGGCTGGCGACCTCACCCCCGAATCGACTCGCAAGGTTTTGAGCCAGACCAAAGCCGCCGGGTTCGACCTGGCTGAACTGTCCTTGCATGGTCCGAAGGTCATGGACCTGGCGCTCACGCGCGATTTGCTGCAAGAGCATGAGCTGGATATCGGTTGCTCGCGCGGTCTCACCTTTGATGCGGACGTGTCCAGCGAGGATTCTGCTACGGTCGCACGCGGAGTTTCGATGCTGGAGGAGGGCATAAGTGTCACGGCAGAGCTGGGTGGAGGCTACTTCGGAGGAATTCTTTACGGCGCGATGGGAAAATACAACGCGCCGGTTACCAAACAAGGCCGCCGCAACGCGATTGATTCGCTCAAGCGCATTGCTGATTTCGCGTTGAAGAAGAACGTGACGCTTGGGCTTGAAGTGGTGAATCGCTACGAGAGCAATTTACTGAACACTGCATCGCAGGCGCTTGCCATGATTGACGAAGTCGATGCGCCGAATGTTGTCGTTCATCTCGATACGTATCACATGAACATTGAGGAGTCCGATTTCATGCAGCCGGTTCTGCAATGTGGCAAGCGTCTTGGCTATGTTCATATTGGGGAAAGCAATCGCGGGTACCTCGGGTCGGGGACTATCGACTTCTCTCAGTTCTTCCATGCACTCGCCATGATTGACTACAAGGGAGTCGTGACTTTTGAGAGCTTTTCGTCGACGGTCGTCAACGAGCAGTTGTCCAATGCGTTGGCAATCTGGCGTAACTTGTGGGATGACAGTATGGACCTGGCGAAACATGCGCGGGAGTTTATGGCGGGTGGCATCAACGCCGCCGCGCGAGCAAAATCGCATCACTAGACGCCCACCGGGTGAAGTAAGTGTCGCGACACCACAAAGCGTTGAGAAATGTTGACGCGAGCGGTTCGACAATCGGGCCTCGGTGAGGATAAGAATAGTGCTCGCCGACCGCCATTTTTTGGAATACCTCGGATTATGTCGACGATTGAAGACCGCTACCTGGGGCGCCTCCACCAGTTAATTTCTGACGGGCGGCGCCAAATCCTTGGTTTGGTTGGTGCGCCCGGTGCAGGCAAATCGACACTGGCGCAAGCAATCCTTGATGCTTTTCCCGGAAAGGCGGCGGTTGTGCCGATGGACGGGTTTCATCTTGCGAATGTCGAACTTGCACGGCTCGGTCGCGCATCCCGCAAAGGTGCGGAAGATACGTTCGACAGTGCGGGGTATGTTGCACTTCTGAGGCGCCTGCGTGAGCAGCGTCACGACGAAACAATCTACGCTCCCACATTTCGCCGGGAAATTGAAGAACCCATCGCGGGCGCAATCCCTGTGGCGCCTGATATACCGCTTGTAATTACTGAAGGGAATTACCTCCTTCTAGAGCATGGCCATTGGAAAGCTGCCCGACCGTTGCTCGACGAAGTTTGGTATGTCAACGTCGACTCGGATCTGCGACGGCAGCGTCTTGTTAGCCGGCATATTGGTTTCGGCCGGGACCAGGCTGCAGCAGAACAGTGGGTTCAGAAAACTGACGAAGTGAACGCGACCTCGATTGATTTAACTAGAGAGCGTGCCGATGTTCAATTCCATTGGCCATCGTAAGGCACATTGGGGGATTCTGGCACTCCACGAGGCGATGCATTATGCGTTGGTCTCCTCGAGTATCAATGGGTTTCCGGTTGAACATGGATAAAACTTCACGATGGAATCAATCAAGCGTTGGACGTTGAAATGGGCACACGGCGAGGCGGAGGTTCAAGCGCTTGGTGGAATGCTTGCGCCGGTGCGATTTGACATTGGAGCCGGACGTTCTGTCTCGCCGCTGCACGTTGCTCCATGGGGGGATGATCTGCGCCGACCTGGTCTTATGCGCGCGTTGCGCGGGGAATGGCCTTGTGTTCCGTTCGGGATGGTCGCTGCGCCAGCGGGTCTGCCGCCTGATTTTCGGACTCGTGACGCCGATGATGACTGGGTTCACGGGTATGGCGCGAATCACATGTGGCAACTGATGGGGCAAGGCGACCGCATGCTTGCGCTTCAAATCGCCTACCCCTTTGAGAGCGAGATCGAGAGGCTTGAGCGCACGATTGAAGTTGAGCCTGACGCGCCAGCGCTGCTCGTTTCACTTACCGTCCATGCCCGTCGTGACGTGAATTTGCCGTTCGCTCTTCATCCAACTTTTGCTGTTCCAGTAGGAGGCGTTGAAATCCTCGCTTGCGCGCATCAGGCTATTTACAGCTACCCCGTTCAACCGGAGCCCGGCGTCTCGCGAATTCTCCCGAACCGCACCATCTCGACCCTGAAGAAAATTCCGACCACACGAGGGTTTATGGATGCGACCCGCCTGCCGTTGTCCGAAACCACCGAAGAGTTATTGCAAATCTCGGAATGTAAGCCACCGTTTGTGTTGCGGTACCCGGAGCAACACGCCGATGTGTTTCTCGACTGGAATGCAGAAGAGCTTCCCGATGCATTGCTTTGGATTAGCAACGGCGGGCGTACGCACGAACCCTGGTCAGGGCGGCACTTCGCTGTAGGGGTGGAGCCGGCCAACAGTTTCTTTGACCTCGGCCGGGTGGCGATTCCGCCTGCCAATCATCCGCTCGCCGACCGCTCCGGAATGGTCTTCAAAGCAGGAATGCCGCGGACCATTACGTACCGTCTGTCGGCACGGGCGTTGTGAGTCTGACTACCGGCTACTAAGGCTACAACCGGCATTGAAGCGACTTTGGAAGCAATTCGGGCTGGTGCGGTGGCCGTGCTCGCTCCGTTGGCCACAGTCGAGTCCGGCGCCGAGCTAACGACCTGAACGTAGTGGTCAGATACCCGGTGGACCAGCAATTCTCTGGTTCCACCGGGTACACCACGCCGACGACGCTTTATTGCGCCTGTGCTGCTTGACGCTGGGCGGCTTGCTGTTGAGCCTGTTCTTGAGCGTGCTGCTTTGCAAGGTGCCTACCGACCATGCAACCTCCGACCGCACCGATGACTGCGTGGTGCCCCGCATAATGCCCAGCGACCCCGCCTACTGCTGCGCCCTTGAGGCAGCCCGCGGCATTTGCCGTGCCGGCTGTTGCGAAGGCCAGCGCCGTTGCAATCAGGGCGGTTCTTATCAAGCTTGCGTTCATTTGAAAATACTCAGAGGTTGAATTTTTCGGACGTGGCGCCGTCCGGTGTCGTTTCAATACCCGCGCCAATCGTGACGCTCGCGCCACTCGTGCTCACGCCATTCCTGGCGGCGCCATTCACGTTCACGCCACTCGCGATGCTCGCGCCATTCGCGGGCTCGCCAGTCGCCGTCACCGCCGTACGCGACGGCGACCGGTGCGGGAGCGTACACGACGGGAGGTGGCGGTGCGTACACCGGTTCTGCAGGCGCATACACAGCCCCGGGAATGCCCAATCCAATGGCGACGTCGACGTGTGCCGATGCTGCCGTTGATGCTGCGAGTACCGCCAGACCGAGCGCTGCGCCGAGAATTTTCTTGTTCATCTTCGCTACTCCTCACACATTGAGTGCAATGTCAGTGACTACGGCTCGGAGTGTAAGGAGCGATGTCGGACACATGTGAAACGGCGGTGCGAGATTCGTAACGTGCGGTTACTGCTGAAGGCGTAGCGCGTGGGCGATACGCCTTCACAACCTGCAGCTGAGCCGCGTGGCAAGTGAACGGGGTAACGCTACCGCGCAACTGAACTTGAACAGTCATGTAACGTGAACTAGCCTTAACGTCTGGCGCGGAAGCGAGCCTTTTGGCATCGAGCCTCGTCGGAGGTGTGAACCGCCTGTGGCGAACGTTTGACCTATCCGGTTCCGGCAAGCGCTGCAGGACCTGAGCAGGAAACAGGTTCGTGTCACGAGACCTCCCGTGCCGCGCGCCTGGTGATTCCTTCGGGTTGGGACGTTTGTAGGTGACTTCGTCGCCCTGATGCCCTTATATCGGAGAGAGCATGCCCGTTGACAACATTAAGACCATCATCATAGTCATGATGGAGAATAGGTCTTTCGACCACGTTCTTGGCTACCTGAGCCTCGACGGGAAGGATGTCAACGGCCTCTCGGCCGACCCCACCTGGCAAGAGAATTTCACGAACCTCTACGGCGGAAAAACGTATCCCATACATGCGCTTTCGCCGTCGACCCAACTTATCCCCGACCCACCGCATGACCGCACGCCGATTTCGACGCAAATAAAAACGCCGTGCGCGAATGGGGGCTGTCCCGAACTGGGTGGATTCGTCGCGAGCTATGCGACAAGAAACCCTCCGCCAGCCGACCTGTCGATGGTGATGGGCTACTACACGGCGGGTGCGCTGCCTGTTTATGATTTTTTCGCAAAGAATTTCACGATCTGCGATAGCTGGTTCGCGCCACTTCCGACCGGAACCCAGGCAAATCGCTTGATGGCAATGGCGGGAGAGAGTGCGATTAGCGACAACGTTTCTGGTTTTCTTCCCGAGCAATCCCTGGTTTACGACTGGCTGACCGCACACGGCGCAAGTTGGTGTGTCTACCAGTCGGGAGGCTTCTTCCCGTTCTTCAGCTTGATGCCCAAGTGGTTGCCTGAGATAGTCACTTCGCTTGCCTTGCCGCTAGATGGCAATGGAGGGAGGTTCAGGCGTTATTCGCGTTTCAAGGAAGACTGGACGAACAGTAGCAATTTGCCTCAAGTCATTTTCATCGAGCCGGAATACACGGACGGGCCGCACAGGGTACCGAATGACGACCATTCGCCTACTGGCGTCGCCCCAGGGCAAGCGTTCCTTGCGGACATTTATCAAACGATTTCTGCGTCCAAGCGATGGGATGAGACGCTGATGATTGTCACGTATGACGAGCACGGGGGGTTCTTCGACCATGTAAGCCCGCTTGAGATTTCGACCGACGTCGCCGGTTATCAGTTTCAAACTACTGGGCTGCGTGTACCCGCGTTCCTGGTCTCACCCTATGTCGCGCCGGGGGGCGTCTTCTCCGGCGACCTGGACCATACGTCGATACTTCAGCTTCTCGCGGATAAATTCAACGCTGGTGGTACGTACTCTGCCCCGGTCAGCGCACGCACTCAGCTTTCGAAGCTCAGCTCCGCTCTTTCTGAAACCAGAACGCCGGGCTCTGCACCGAAGCTAAATGTCCCCATAGCGAGCAAGTTACTTGCACCGGCTCCCGTTGCGCCACCGAATGGCTTCTCGGCATGCGCGCAAGCCTTTCGTAGCGTCGCGCTTAAGGTCCAGCAGGACCATCCGGAGTTGCTGTCTTCGCCGAACTGGGGCGACCTTGCGAGCTTTGTTGCGACGTATAAGGGTGGGGCGTGAATTGGCGCCAAGTCTCCGGTTGCAAAGAAGGCCCGAGTGCGAATTCGCGTATTTCGCGTACGGCTCAAACTGGAAGTTCTGTTGGGTGCGATACACCGGGTGGTAACATTTGTTGTCATCCTTATCGACCGTTCGCCCGGTATATCGCATGCCAGACAGTTTTGACCAGCTCGCCGCCCTGATCCGGGCGCGCTTCTCTGAACTGAGTCCGCAGTTTCAGATGGGGGCAGGGTTCCTGCTCGATCATCCCGACGAAGTCGCGGTCTCGTCCATGCGCAAAGTGGCGGAGCGGGCGCAGGTGCAACCGGCCTCGCTCGTACGTCTGTCGCAGCAACTGGGTTTTCCCGGCTGGAACGAGTTGCGCAACCTGTTCGTCGCGCGCGTGCGCACGCGGCCCGAGCCGCTCACGAGCCGGGCCCGTTCTCTCGTCAAATCGAAAGATGCGCTGGCCAGCGACCTGCTGGTCGCGCAACAACACAACCTCGAGGTCACCGCCGCGCATAACGGCCGCGTGATCGTGGAAGCCGCGCGTTTGTTGCGGCGCGCGCCGCATGTGCATGTAGCAGGCTTTCGCTCCTGTTATGCGGTGGCGTTCGGGCTGGTCTACGGCTACCGGCTGTTTCGCTCGTCGGTGTCGCTGCTCAACGGTGAAGCCGGCACGCTCGAGATGCAGTTGCGCACGGTCGCGCGCGACAGCGCCACCATCGTCATCAGTTTCGCGCCCTATTCAGTTGAAGCGGCGCGCGTGGCCGAAGCCGCGCTGGAAAAAGGCAGCAAGCTGATTGCGATCACGGATAGCGCGGTTTCGCCGATCGCGCTGAACGCCGACAAGGTGCTGATTTTTTCGCACGAAAGCCCGTCGTTCTTCCCCTCGCTGGTGGCGGCCACGGCGATTGCCGAATCGCTGGTCGCGCATCTGCTCGCGCTGGAAGGAGCGGGGGCCGTCGAGCAACTCGGCATCGCCGAGCAGTCGCTGCACGAAAAGGGCGCGTACGTACCCTGAAGTTTTTTCCTTGAACCACGCAGCAGCATGTCACGGAGCGCAGACACTCCGTTTGCTTCATCATCGCATCGTTTGACAACAAATGTTGTTTGGCAGTATAAATGCATACCGATTGTTGAATGGGTGCGGGCCGTGGCGTCGAAGCAGGATTTGAGTCTCTTTCAGGTAAGTGGTGAGCCGTATGACATCGGCTACCGGCTGGGTGAAATCGCCAGACCGGTGTTCACCGAATACATGGAGCAAAGCAGCGCGTGGCAGGCGGTTCGACGCTGGCACGCTATATCCAGCCATGCGAACCATCTGATCCATCCAGGCTGCGAAGCCGAGGCGCAAATCGTCACCGATTCTTCGCATGACAGGCAGACGCGCGTCGAACATTTGCTGCCCAGGCTCGCCAGTCCAATTACCCCCGCCGCCTTGCTCGATGTGTTGCAGGATCGCGCGCCTGCAGGCCTGCCGATCTACCGCGACGACCCGCTCGATCCCGACGACGAAAACACGCTCGCCACGGCGCTCTTCGAAATCGGCAGCGCCGATGTCTCGATGAAAGTCTATCGGCAAGGGCAATGCGCGTTCGACACCGTCATCCCATGCGTGCCGCCCCGCGTCTGATCAACCGTCGGCAGTAGAAGGGAAAGGAAAACCATGTCCACCGTATTCCATCGTTCGCCGAAGCAGTCACTGCCGGTGGCTATCGCCGGCGACGGCATCGAGATCATCGATTCCACCGGCAGACGCTATATCGATGCCTCGGGCGGCGCAGCCGTCTCATGCCTCGGCCACAGCAACCAGCGTGTGATCGACGCGATCAAGCGGCAATCGCAGCAATTGCCGTATGCGCACACATCGTTCTTCACCACCCAGGTCGCCGAGGAACTCGCCGACCGCCTGGTGGCGAGCGCACCGCAAGGGCTCGAACATGTGTACTTCGTGTCGGGCGGCTCGGAAGCGATCGAGGCGGCGCTGAAACTGGCGCGGCAGTATTTTGTGGAGAAGGGCGAGTTGCAGCGCCGTCATTTCGTCGCGCGTCGTCAGAGCTATCACGGCAATACGCTGGGGGCGCTGGCGATTGGCGGCAATGCATGGCGGCGCGAGCCGTTTCTGCCGATCCTGATCGAAGCGCATCACGTGAGTCCGTGCTACGCGTATCGCGAGCAGCGCATCGACGAAACCGAAGAGCAGTTCGCACAGCGTCTCGCGGATGAACTCGAACAGAAGATTCTCGAACTCGGCGCTGACACGGTGGCCGCATTCGTTGCGGAAACGGTGGTGGGCGCAACGGCCGGCGCCGTGCCGCCGGTGCGCGAATACTTCCGCAAGATCCGCGCGGTGTGCGATCGCTACGGCGTGCTGCTGATTCTCGACGAGATCATGTCGGGCATGGGCCGCACAGGCTACCTGTATGCCTGTGAAGAAGACGGGATCGCGCCGGACATCCTCACGATTGCCAAGGGGCTCGGTGCCGGCTATCAGCCGATCGGCGCGACGCTGGTCAGCGACCGGATCTACCAGGCGATCGTCGGCGGCTCGGGGTTCTTTCAGCATGGGCATACCTATATCGGCCACGCCACGGCCTGCGCAGCGGCGCTCGAAGTGCAGCGCGTGATTGCCGATGACAAGCTGCTGGCGAACGTGCAGGCGCGCGGCGAACAGTTGCGTGGCCGGCTGCGTGAACACTATGCGCAGCATCCGCATATCGGCGACGTGCGCGGACGAGGGCTCTTTGTCGGCGTCGAACTCGTGCAGGACCGCGCCACTAAAACGCCGTTCGACGCAAAGCTGAAACTGCATGCTGCGATCCGGCGCGAAGCGTTCGCCCGCGGCTTGATGGTGTATCCGATGGGCGGCACGGTCGACGGCAAGATCGGCGATCATGTGCTGCTGGCGCCGCCGTTTATCTGCACCGCGCGCGACATCGACGAGATCGTCGGCCGCTTGACCGATGCGGTCGAAGGCGCGTTGACTGCCATCTGACACCCTTTCCATCTCTGCGAGTTTTACGATGACCGACCGTTTGCCTCACTTCGAACTATCCGATGCCACAGCCGAACAAAAGGCCGTACTCGACGAGATTCTGTCCGGTCCACGCGGCAATCTGAACGGGCCGTTTCTGGGCTGGATTCATAGTCCGGAGCTGGCGCAGCAGGCGCAGCGACTCGGCGCGTTCTGTCGCTATCGCACCGGCTTGCCGCTGCGCCTGTCGGAGCTGGCGATTCTGGTGACCGCAGCGCGCTGGCAGGCGCAGGCCGAGTGGTATATCCACTATCCGATCGCCCTCGATGCCGGGGTGGCCGAAGCGGATGCCGAGGCGATCCGGCAGGGTCATCGGCCGTCTTTCGCGGATGCTGACGACGCCTTGATCCATGACTTCGCGAGCGAACTGTACGACACCAAAAGGGTGTCGGATGTCACCTATAGAAAGGCGGTCGAGCGCTTCGGCCACGAGGTGGTGATCAACCTGGTGGGCTTGCTCGGCTACTACGCCCTGGTGGCGATGACACTGAACGTGTTCGACATGCGCGCAGTGAGGCAGGAGAGCCTGCCGTTCGCCGAGTAGCGACTGCGCCCTGAGTCTGCTACACGGATTGCGGCACGGACCGTGACGTGCATCAGCGAACCGTGTGCCGGCGTCGTCACGACACTGGCACACGGAAGCGCCTATGATGAAGTTCGGTCCACGCCCGCACCTCTTGCGCCGCGCGGCACGCCCCGAAGGAAGTTCCGTTGGGGCACTCACGACCGATGCCGATACTACGAATACCCGGGCTGGACCGTTGTGGGCGGCATCACGTAGGGTTGAGGAGCGGCGCGAAGCAGGGCAAACAGGAGAGAGCAATGAAGCGCAAGGCATCAGCAGTCTGGCAAGGCGGCCTGCAAGACGGCAAAGGCTCGATTTCCACTGACAGCGGCGTCCTCAAGGACACCCAATACTCGTTTGCCACGCGCTTCGCGGACGGCATCGGCACGAATCCGGAAGAGCTGATCGCGGCTGCGCACGCGGGTTGTTTCTCGATGGCGCTATCGGCCGAACTGAGCAAGGCCGGCATCACCCCTGAACGTATCGCCACAGCGGCCACCGTCACGCTCGACAAGGACGGCGGCGGCTTTTCGATTACCGCGGTGCATCTGGATGTAGCCGTGAAAATCCCCGGTGGCGATAAAGCCGCGTTCGAGAAGGCGACCGCGGACGCCAAGGCGGGCTGCCCGGTTTCCAAGGTACTGAAGGCCACCATCACGATGGACGCAAAGCTCGAAACCTGAGCGCGCGGTTTGTCTATTGCGGACAGATGAAGGGCTGGCTGGCGGCGGTAGCCAGACCGCCGGCTGCCACTCTCCGTTCTTGCTGTTTACTGCTTATTTAACGAACACACGACGACGATCCGGCAGCGCGTGGGCGCAAAACGCCGGTCGTCGTTTTCAATGGGACCGTCGATGACAACGCAAACCGAAAAAGCACGGCAATTCCAGTCATATCACGCAGCGAGCGAGGGCTTCATCATCCCGAATCCCTGGGACATCGGCACCGCGCGGCTGCTCGCGCTGGCCGGTTTCAAGGCGCTCGCCACCAGTAGCGCCGGCTATGCGTTTTCGCGTGGCCTGCCGGATAACGCGATCGGCCGCGCGCAGATGATGGTGCACCTCGCCGAAATCGCGGGTGCGACCGATTTGCCGGTCAGCGCCGATCTGGAAAACGGCTTCGGCGACGCCCCGGAAGACTGTGCCGAGACGATCAGGCAGGCCGCGGCTGCGGGCGTGGTCGGCGGTTCGATCGAGGATGCAACCGGCCGCGCGGATGAACCGATCTACCCGTTCGAGGCTGCCGTGGAGCGCGTGCGCGCGGCAGTCGCCGCGGCGCGTGCTCTGCCGTTTCCGTTCACGCTGACGGCGCGTGCCGAGAACTACCTGGTGGGCCGGCCCGATCTCGACGATACGATCCGGCGTCTGCAGGCTTACCAGGAGGCTGGGGCCGACGTGCTTTACGCGCCCGGCCTGAAGACGCGCGAAGAGATCGCCGCCGTAGTCAGTTCGCTCGACCGGCCGGTCAATGTGCTGATGGGCTTGCAAGGCGTGCTGCTCAGTTTCGAGGACCTGCAGGCGCTGGGTGTGCGGCGTGTCAGTGTGGGCGGCTCGTTGGCGCGCGCGGCGTTGGGTGCATTTCTCCGCGCCGCGCACGAGATGCGAGATCACGGCACTTTCAACTACACGAAAGAAGCCGCCAGCGGCAATGAGATCAACCAGCTCTTCACGAGCGCCGCGCAGAAGTGGGGCAAATAGACGGCCGTACCCGTTTCGAATCTCGCCTTGCTTTCTTGAACGGTTAGTCATAATATCCGTCACATGAAGCAATCTGGCAATTCGAAGCAATTCGCGAAAAAAGACGGTGAGGCCTGCCCTCGGGGGCGGCCGCGCGAGTTCGACACGGACACCGTCTTAACCAGCGCAAGCCAGGTTTTCTGGAATCACGGCTATCACGCCACCTCGATCGACGACCTCTGTAAGGCCACCGGCCTGTTGCGGGGCAGTCTGTACGGGGTATTCGGCGACAAGCACGGCATCATGCTCGCCGCGCTCGATCACTACGCGGAAGGTTCGGTCGCGCGGCTCGCCGAACGGCTGAACGCGCCGGTGCCGGCGGAAGAGGCACTGCGCAATGCTTTGCTGCATTACGCCCGGGTCGCGTGCGCGCTGACCGGCGAGCGCAGCTGCTTCATCACCAACACCACACTGGAGATGCAACCCGGGGACGAGGAACTGCGCACCCGCGTCGCGGCGATTCAACGTCGTATGGCTACGCTGCTGGCGGCCTCGGTGATTCGCGGCCAGGCGAGCGGCGCCTTCAATTCCACGCTCGATGAAAAAGCCGTTGGCGATTTCCTCCTGTGCGTGATGCAAGGACTGCGCGTATTGGGGCGAGTCGCCCACAAGGAAGATGCGCTGATCGGAATCGTGGACGTCGCCATGCGTGCGCTCGTCTAATTTTTTTACCTAATTTTTGAACGAACGGTCATGAATAGAGACCCGATCAAGCCCGCTCCGGCGGCATTTGTTGGTCCGGCAGGCGGAGCCGCCGCCGCCGTTTGTCCAGGCGTGGGTGCGGTTGCCGCTAGCGGGATTGCCACTGCTACGAAGGCCACCCACGCTGCAAAGGCCGCGTCCGGCTTCGAGCGCCAGGGGCTCGCGCTTGCTGTGCTGTTCGTCGGCGCCTTCCTCGCGCCGCTCGACTATTTCATCGTCAACCTCGCGCTGCCGTCGATTCACACCGGCCTGAACGCTACCGACGCGCAATTGCAACTCGTGGTGTCCGCCTACGCATCCGCTTATGCCGTGTTGCTGATCACGGGAGGGCGTCTCGGCGACCTGTTCGGCCGGCGCCGCATGTTCATGACGGGCATGGCGGCCTTCGTGGTCGCCTCCGCGCTGTGTGGCTTCGCCACCAGCGGCCACATGCTGGTGATCTCGCGGATCGTGCAGGGCATCGCCGCCGCGGTCATGGCGCCGCAAGTGCTGGCCACCATCCGCGCGGTCGTGCCGCTGCATCGGCAGACCAAGGTCATGAGCCTCTATGGTTTCGTCTTCGGGCTGTCGTCGATCGTGGGTCAACTGGGCGGCGGCGCGCTGATCACGTATCACCCGTTCGGGCTCGACTGGCGCATCATTTTTCTGATCAACATTCCGATCGGCATCGTGGCCTTCATCGGCACATGGAAGTTCGTGCCGGAAAATCAGCCGGCCACCAACACCGGCATCGACCTGAAGGGCGTCGCGCTGCTCTCGATGGTCCTGCTGCTGATCATCTATCCGATGACGCACGGCCGTGAAGCCGGCTGGCCCGCGTGGACCTTCGTGATGTTCGCACTGGCCGTCCCCGTCTTCGCGCTATTCGTGGCGACCGAGCGGCGCGTCGAGCGCGGCGGTGGCCATCCTCTGGTGGATCTGCAATTGTTCCGCAACCCGGCCTTCGCACTGGGCCTGGTGCTCGCGTTCCTGTTCTATTGCAACAGTGCGTTTTTCCTGACCTACGGGATCTTCCTGCAAACCGGCTTGCATTGGACGCCGCTCGCTTCCGGCATGGCCATCATGCCGTTCGCGATCGGCTTCGTGATCGGGCCGTTGACGTCGCCCGCGGTGGTCAAGCGAATCGGCGGTCATGTGTTGGCGCTCGGCTTTTCGATGATGGCCGTCGGCTTCACGGTCACCGGCTGGTCCGCGACCCATGCCGCTACGCCCGATCTGCTGTTCTATTGCGGACTGGTGTGCGCGGGTGTCGGTCACGGCCTGCTCCTGCCGTCGATCATGCGCATCGTGCTGCTGGAAGTCGCGCCGGAGAAGGCAGGGCTTGCTTCGGGCGTGGTGTCGTCGACCTTGCAGATCGGCTCGGCGTTCGGCACGGCGGCCATCAGCGGCGCGTTTTTCGGCGTGATTGGCGGTCGCGACACGTCGGCTGTCTATGCGCACGCGTTCCAGTACAGCCTCGCGATCAACGCGTGTCTGATGTTCGTGTGTATCGGTTTGAGCGTGCTGCTGGTGCGGCATCAACAGCTCGCATTGCGTCGCGCTGCACAGCCGGTTTAAAAATAGCGGACCGGAGATCGTTTTCAACGGTGGTCGCTAAAAACTATTATGCACTTTAAACAAAACTGGTTTTGGAGTGGGTGCATTTACCGATGAGTTTCCCGTTCATAGGTAATTCCGCGTGTGAGCGATCGGAATAAACCCGAATCGGGTTTGTCGGTGGCTGTTTAGATATGACAAATCCAGCGCGCATTTTCTACTGGCGCACCGGGTTTGCCGCCGTAAGTTTTGCGATCGTGCAATGCCGCACGGGTGGTGGCCTGGCGCCGTTATAAAGGGTTTTCCCCGGTTTTACCCATCGACTGCCGGGATGGGAAACCTATTCCAGTCCCAATGAAAACGGTATCAATAAAAAGCGCTTGCCGTAGTTAATTTCGATTGTTAATCTTGGCCAACTTTTTAGAGTTTTCATTCGGCAGGGTTCTATGTTGCAAAGCACGGTGCGATGACTTTATTCCGCTCAACGGGTTCCGCAGGGGATTGAATATGCTGACCGCTACCATTGACGTATTCGAAACACCGCCAGCCGCACGCTTCAATGTCGGCGATGTCGTCACGCTGAAGGAAGGCGGTCCGCGCATGACGGTGACGTATGCGGGACCGGTGGCGCTCAATCCGGGCGACTGGCTGATTTGCGAGTGGTTCGACGAACATGGCGAGCTGCGCCGCGAAATGTTCGCGCACGAGAGCGTGCGGGCTGAGCCGCGCTCGATTCCCGCCGGCTCGGTGATGTGGGGCAGAATGGGCCGGGCTGCCTGAGAGAAGCGGCCCAGCGTACGTATGCGCCCCGCGAACCGGTTTATCCATCGATCAGTTTCAACCCCGCCACTGACAGCACGATCAAGGTCATGCAGATCACGCGGGGTGCCGAAACCGGGTCGTTGAACAGCATCACGCCCAGCACCGTGATGCCAAACGATCCGATCCCTGTCCATACCACGTAGGCCGTACCGGCCGGCAAATGCTTCATCGCCAGCGTCAGTAAAAACACGCTGCCGAGCGCGGCTGCAACGCCACCGATGCTCGGCCACAAGCGCGTCCATCCGTTTGCATATTTCAACGCCAACGCCATCAGGATTTCGACCGCGCTTGCGGCGAGCAGAATGAGCCATGCCATCGTGAGCCCCATCGGTGAGTGGTGAATGAGCGGCCAGCTTAGGGCTATAGTGATGCGCTCACCATTACTTACCCACTGGTAACCATGGCATTGCCCGAGTCCACCAACGCGCCCCTCGCCTCGACCGAACAGCCCTACCGCGGTGACGTTTTCGATGCCGCCTGTTCGTCGCGGCTCGCGCTCGAACTGATCGCGGGAAAGTGGACGCTGCTCATCCTGCCGGCGCTGCTGCCCGGCCCGATGCGCAATAACGCCTTGCTGCGCAAGATCGGCGGCATTTCACAGAAGGTGCTGACGCAGACGCTCAAGGAACTCGAGCGGAACGGGCTGGTGATCCGCGAGGAGCAGCCGGGCGCGGTGGCGCTCGTGGAGTACCGGCTGAGCGAACTGGGGCGAACGCTCAGTGACGCGCTGGTGACGCTCGATCATTGGGCCGAGGAAAACGCGGCCGAACTCGACGCTGCGCGTGAGCGCTATGACGCGCGGCAGCAAACGCACCGCTAGCCGGCTGCCTGCGGTTGCTGCGCACAATTGTTATTGAATCAAGGCTGCTTGTTTTCCGGACGCTCACGCGCCGCGGACCGCCTTTGCACGCGTACCAGAAGGGCTGACGAAAACGCGCGCATCCGCACGATCTTGCGCGTCTCTACCACTTCGCCGGCCACGTTCTTCGGCGGGTTGGGCTGTAGCGACCAGTAGAGGGCGAGCAGCCAGCCGAAGCCGGTCCAACCGAGGCATGCGTTGAAGAGCGCAAGCGTCAGCACGTCATGACGCTTGCGCCGGTCCGCGAGAATGCTCGGCAGAAAATACAGCGCCAGCGCGAGCACCGCGGCGATGGCCTGTACCACGACGTTGCCACCCATAGCCTGGCTCCTCAGGACGCGATGTATCCCCCGATTGTCGCGCGATTGTTTTCTTTGCGCTGGGTTGTTCCGAAACCTGCATGCAAGGCGAGGGGGTTCAGCGCGTCGCCCATCAGGACTATCATGGACGTTTCGACTGAACAGAACCGCCACGGACCGCCACCATGATCTCCGACGATACGACCCAGCAGACCCAGCGCATCAACCAGGACACGCTACGCGAATTCGTAGACCGTAAATGGAATGACGAGATTGTTCCTGCGCTCACGGACTACATCGCCGTGCCGGCCAAGAGTCCGGCGTTCGATCCCGAGTGGGTCAAGCACGGCTACCTTGAGCGCGTGATTACCGACGCGGCGCAATGGGCCGAACAGCAACCCGTGCGCGGCCTGAAACTCGAAGTGATCCGCTTGCCGGGCCGCACGCCGGTGATTTTCTTCGAAACGGCCGCGACCCGATCGGGCAGCGAAGAAACCATCGTGCTCTACGGCCACCTCGACAAGCAGCCTGAATTCGACGGCTGGCGCAACGACCTCGGCCCCTGGACGCCGAAGCTCGAAAACGACAAGCTGTACGGCCGCGGCGGTGCCGACGACGGCTATGCGATCTACGCGAGCATCACGGCGCTGGCCGCGCTGGACGCGCAAGGCATCGAGCGTCCGCGCTGCGTCGGCCTGATCGAAACCTGCGAGGAGTCGGGCAGCTACGATCTGCTGCCGTACGTCGACGCATTGCGTGAACGGCTCGGCAAAGTCGGACTTGTGGTGTGTCTCGACTCGGGTGCGGGCAACTACGATCAACTGTGGCTCACTACGTCGTTGCGCGGTCTGGTTGCCGGCGACCTCGAAGTGCAGGTGCTCGACGAAGGCATTCACTCGGGCGGATACGGCGGCATCGCACCGTCGAGCTTCCGCATCATGCGGCAACTGTTCGACCGCCTCGAATACTCCGCCAACGGCACGTTGCTGCCGAAGGGTTTCCACGTTCAGATTCCGGCGGACCGTCTGCGCGAAACGGAAGCGACCGCGCAGATTCTTGGCGACGACGTCTGGAAGAAACTGCCGTGGGCCTGCGGCCAGGACGGCCGTCAGGTGCTGCCCACCACCACCGATCCGCAGGAAGCCTTGCTCAACTCGACATGGCGTCCGTCGTTGTCGGTCACCGGTGCGGCTGGCTTGCCCGCGCTTGCCGACGCCGGCAACGTGCTGCGTCCGCGCACGGCATTCAAGCTGTCGCTGCGCCTGCCGCCGCTGATCGAAGCGGAAAAGGCGGTCGCCGAACTGAAGGCGTTGCTCGAATTCGATCCGCCATACAACGCCAAGGTCACCTTCAAACCGGACGCCGGCGCGGCGAGCGGCTGGAGCGCGCCCGATCTCGCACCGTGGCTCGCCACCGCGCTTAACGACGCGTCGCGCACCCACTACGGCGCGGACGTTGCCTACATGGGGCAGGGCGGCACGATCCCGTTGATGAACGTATTGAAGTCGGGCTTCCCGAAGTCGCAGTTCATGGTGTGCGGCGTGCTCGGGCCGAAATCGAACGCACACGGACCGAACGAGTTCCTGCACGTGCCGTATGGCAAGAAGCTCACGGCAGCCGTTGCTCAGGTGATCGCGGCCGCGCCTTGATGAGCGTTTCGCTGCAATGACGCAGCAGGCGAATTAGCGGGCGCCCCGGGGCGCCCGCGTTTAAATATGCGAATTGAATAGTCCGTCTGTTAGCCCACAAATAAAAAACAAACCTCTACAAGCTATATTTTCGATTGCATTACCTAATCGAAGACTATTTCTTTCTCTTCCAAATCCGGCAAAAAATTCAAGCTTTGTTCGTTCGCTAATTTATTGCAGCCGGATGCTCATTTGCGGGCTAATTTCGCCCTTCCCCGGTGCGCAAGCGTTTGCGTCCGCAGGATCTTTTACCCATCCGTTCGCCTCCCCGCAGAGCGCCGTCTGGCGGGGCTTCACGCGCGTGTTGCATTCATCTGTTGGTTACCCCGCTCCCATCCGATTCCGGTCTGCTTTAGGCTCGCATTGCAATGCCAGTGTTTAACCTTAAAAGGACCGTTCAAAATGAATCTGCATAACCACCACGCCTGCCGTCCGTTCCTTGAAGCCGGCAATTTGTCGCAAGTCTCCGCCTACTATGAAGAAGGCCGCAACATCATGTGGATGATGCTGCGGGCGCAGCCGCGTCCCTGTTTTAATCTCGATCTGGTGCATGACATTCTGGGTCTCGCGCAGGCAGCACGAGAATCCGGTTTGCCGATCGATTTCTGGGTGACCGGCTCGTTGATTCCGACCATGTTCAACGTCGGGGGCGACCTCGATTTCTTCGCTGACACGATCCGCTCCGGCAAGCGCCAGGCGCTGATGGCGTACGCGCGCGCCTGCGTCGATTGCGTGCATGCTGCCGCGCGCGGTTTTGATACGGGGGCAATTTCGATCGCGATGGTGGAGGGCACTGCGCTTGGTGGCGGGTTCGAGGCGGCGCTCGCGCATCATTTCCTGCTGGCGCAGAACGACGCGCGCATGGGCTTTCCGGAGATCGCGTTCAATCTGTTCCCGGGCATGGGCGGCTATTCGCTGGTCGCGCGCAAGGTGGGGATGCGTCTGGCCGAGGAACTGATCGGCATGGGCGAGTCGCACACGGCTGAGTGGCACCACGGCAAGGGACTGGTCGATCAGCTGTTCGAGCCGGGCGACGCTTATATGGCGACGCGCACCTTCATCGATACGCTCCGGCCGAAGATGAACGGGATCCGCGCGATGCTGCGGGCACGCCAACGGGTGCTGCAACTCTCGCGCGCCGAGCTGATGGAAATTACCGAGGACTGGGTGGATGCCGCGTTCACGATCGAGGAGAAGGACCTCGTCTTTATGGAGCGGCTGGTGATGCTGCAGAACCGCCGTACTTCGAACCTGCGCCAGACGGCCTCCAGCGCGGCCAATTTCGCCTGAATCGCTCCGGGTCTCGACCCTATCGAGCGGCAGTGGGCGAGTTCCTCAATCCCCAAGGGACGTGTTTTTCGGGCGAGTGGAAGCTCAGGCAATCAGTCTGAGCTTCTGCCTGTCCTGCAACCAGCGTTCGAACTCCGCGACCGGCATGGCCTGGCCGTACAGGAAGCCCTGTACGTAATCGACGCCCAGCCCCCTCATGAACACCTCTTCCGATTCGGTTTCGATGCCTTCGGCGACCACCTTGAAATTCAACTCCTGCGCGACCACCACCATGGAGCGCACGAGTGCTTGCGCCTTGGTGTCGGCGTTGATCGAGCGGACAAAACTGCGGTCGAGCTTGATGACGTCGAGCGGAATGCGGCCCAACTGCGAGAGCGACGAATAGCCGGTGCCGAAGTCGTCCAGGTGAACCTGCGCGCCGAGCTGGCGGAACTGCTTGATCAGATCGATTGCCGCCGCTTCGTCCTCGATCAGGCAGCTCTCAGTGAGTTCCAGGTCGATCAGGCATGGATCGAGATTCGCGCGCTGCAGCGCTTCGCTGAAATGCCGCACCACCGCCGTATCCACGAGTTGCCGTGCCGACACATTGATCGCGATGCGCAGGTTGTAGCCGTCCGCCTTCCATTTGGCTGCCTGCTTCGCGGCCGTTTCCATGACCCAGCGGCCGAGCACGCCGATGAGCCCGGATTCTTCCGCATAGCGAATGAATTCCACCGGCATGATCTGCCCGCGCTCCGGCGAGTTCCAGCGCACCAGCGCCTCCACGCCTTGCACCGCACCGGTGGCGAGTACGAGCTTGGGTTGGTAGTGCAGCGTCAACTGACCCTCTTCGAGACCGCGGCGCAGGTTGGTGTCGAGCCACATGTACTCGGCGACCTTGCGGTTCATGTCGGGTGAGAACACGCGATAGGTGCGCTTGCCTTCGTCTTTGGCAACGTACATGGCCGTGTCCGCCGAACGGATCAGCGATTCGAGGTCGTTGCCGTGTTCCGGATAGCGCGCGATGCCGATCGAGCAGCCCGTGTAGACCTCGACGAGCCCCAGGCTGAACGGCGTGCGCAGACGTTCGAGAATGCGCTGCGCGGTGGCTTCGAGATCGTGGGCGGTGCCTTGGGCGGCGAGCACGATGAACTCATCGCCGCCGAGGCGCGCGAGTACGTCGCCTTCGTTCAGGCAGGTGCTGATCGCCGACGACACATCGCGGATCAACCGGTCGCCGAAGACATGGCCGTAGTGGTCGTTGACCTTCTTGAAGTTGTCCAGATCGAGGAACAGCACGCCGACCGATTCACCTGGGGCAGCCGCTTCGATCGCAGCGCTGATCTTGTCCTGGATCGCGTTGCGATTGGCGAGGCCGGTGAGCGAATCGGTGTTCGCCAGTTCGGTGAGCCGTTCCTGCGCGAGCCGTTCTTCCGTGATGTCGGTGCCCGAGCAGATCAGAAACTGTTCTTCGACGCCGCTGCCGCTGTGAACGAACTTGTTGCGAAACAGGAATAGCCGTTCGCCGCGAAGGGTTTTCACGCGCCGCTCGACTTCGTACGAGACACCGCGATTGAAGAAACCCGTGATGTTCTGGCTCGACGCCGCGCCGGACTCAGTGGACATGAACAGCGCCCACACATTGCGGCCGACGATGTCTTCTTCCTTGACGCCGGTGAGTTCCTCGGCGAGACGGTTGAAGCGCTGTATTCGACCGTGTCTGTCGACGATCACCACGACCGAATTGACTTCGGACACGACCTGTTCCGCGAAAGAGAGACCATGGACGAGGTCGCGTGCAACGGACTCCGTATCGTCGTAGGCCGAGGCGGTGCCTGCCCAGGTATTGCTGGCGAGTTTTTTACCGACGAGGTGCAGGCGCAGCGGTTCGCCGAACAGCCGTACGTCGAGGACGAGGTGCGAGGTGATGCCGGTGAGACAGCGGATTTGCGAGGCCTGTTGGGGATTCAGCGGAATGGCGACATTAGCCGGCACGTCACCGGTGACGGGCGTGAGTTCCAGCGCGTTGCTGTCGTTCGACAGACGCCAGCAAGGGCTGCTTGTGCCGAACTGGGCAAACAGCACCTGATCGTGTTGGTCGTCGTTCATGAGATCCCCGGGCGGTGTGCCGATGAGCCAACCATAAAGGTGGGGTGGCGGCAAACAGTCTTCATCATACTTAAAGACTGACCCCATTGTAGCGAAGCGGCTGGCCTTCGGGCCTATAAACATTAACGGTCGTGATGGCCTTCGTCTTAAGACTTTTGTTTTGGCGTGCGCATTGGCCTGAAGCGTCGAAATCGCATTAAAACCGCGTTAAACCGCCGCGGAATTAGCTCAGGACTGCCTCAAAACCGCCGGGCCAACGCGCTTCGGGCGTGTTCCCGCTCTGTGGGAATCGTTTCCACCGTGGGGTCAAACCAGAAAGTCCCCGCAACCAGCGTCGCGATAACGATTCCATCGCGATACAAAACCCGATTCCCGGCAACGGCAGGCACGCGTTCGCCCACCAGCAGCGTACCGGCGAGATTCAAAGGATCGGTTCCGGCGACACACACAAAAGCACCATCGTTCGCATGCCGTCGAACTTCACGCAAGATTGGAATCGCTTCCGGTAAAGCAAACTGTTCGCCGGCGAGGCCATTCACGAACCGCCCGCCACGAATGACACCGCGCGCTTCGAGCCGTTGAAACACGCGCAACAGGTCCCGCCACGGCGGCAGCCACTCGGCCTCGCGTTCGAGTAAGCGCCAGAACACCACGCCATAGCGGCGCAGCAACGTCATGGCGACATGCTCGAGTACTTCGGGGGCGAATTGCTGACGGCGCGCCGGCGATGCTTCTGATGTCACAACAACGGGCTGCCGGCTGACGAGGGCCCAGCGTCCCGCGTCGTCCATTCCTCCGATCAATGCACTCGACCTGACACGCCGGCTACTGGAATAAGCACTGCGTTTGGCGACGGGTTTCAATAACGCCCGCAAGCCGGCGAAACTATCGGAATTCACGAGGCCCGCGGCAACCAGCTCGCCCAGTGCGTTCTCCAGTTCCATACGCAAGCCGTGTACCTCGGCCAGCAATTCGTCGAAAAACATCGCGCCATGCTGCGATAACGTGTCATGGACGCTCTGCGCGCGCGCCGATAGCTCCGGTTGTTTCGACGGATCGATCAGCGCGCGCCAGACGCGTACCTGCGCGCGCGGCAACAGCACGATCGGCGTGCTGCGCACCGGTCCCGCCGTACCGCGTGCCCGCTCGGTCAGACGGGTCCAGACGATCTTGCCGGCACGGCATAGTTCGTCGAGCGAAATGTTCGCGTACGCCTTTACGCGCGCCGGCAGAATATCTTCTTCCCATGCCCCCGCTGCGGCCTGAAAACCCTCCATCTGGTCGAGAACGGCGGCTAACGCGTCGCGTCCCTCGCTGCGGGTGTCCGGCGTCAAATGCTGCCACTCGAACAGAAAACGCATGAAGTCGTGCCGTTCCACCGGCTCGATTTCGCGTCGCAAGCGTTTGACCGTGTAACGGTGGATCCGCGCAAGCAGATGGCGTTCGCACCATTCTTCTCCGGTTGCGCCCGGCGAGAAGCGGCCGCGCATCACGTAGCCTTCAGCTTCGAGGCGCGTCAGCGTGTGTTCGACCGACGCCGTGGGCAAGTTCAGTGCCTGCGCGATTGCACGCACCGGCAGTGGGCCGAAGCCGGTGAGCCGGGCGCGCAGCACGTCGAGCAGGGCGTCGTCGGCGCTCCAGGTATCGGTATAGCCCTTCGGTGCGGTGAGCGCGGGCTCAAACCGGGCGTCTGGGTAGAGCGCCTGGAAACAGGTCAGGCGCTCGGCGGGCAGCCACAGCGCGTCCTCAGCCGCGATCCGCAGGCGGGTCGCGCGGCCGGATTCGGCAAGCGAGGTGAGCCATGCCGGCCACGCTTCGATATTGCGCGCTTCAGCCTCCGTGATGCAGGCGAGACCTGTTAGCGCTTCGTGCATCTCGTCGGCGGTGCGCGCCTGCGGCCATGCCTCGTCGCGCACACTGTCGATCGCGTCGGCGTCGAGTGCACCGAGGTCGTCGGCGCTGGACGGATCGGTCCAGCGGCGGTTCTGCACGGCTTGCGTGCGGCGCTCTTCGATCGGCGCATCGTCGAGATAGGCGTAGGGCTTGGCCGTGAGGATTTCGGCCGCAAGCGGCGAGGGCGCCGGCAGATCGCGGGCGATCAGTTGCACCTCGCCCCGTTCAATACGACGCAGCAAGGCGATCCAGCTTTCGCTGTCCATCGCGTCGTGCAGGCAGTCGTCGACGGTTTGGTCCACTAAGGGATGATGCGGCAGTTCGCGCTCGCCGACGATGTTTTCCAGGCACGCGGCCTGTTCGGGGAACACGCTCGCCAGCAGATCTTCGCTGCGCATGCGTTGCAATTGCGGCGGGGTCTTGCGCCCGCCGGTATAACGCGGCAGGCCGAGCGAGGTGGTCGCGTTCCAGCGCCAGCGCACGCCGAAGAGCGGCGCGTCGAGCAGCGCCTGGATCAGCAGATGCTCGGCGCTGTTCGAATGGAGGTATCGCCATACTTCGTCGAGTACGAAGGAATGGCTGCCGGTCAGCGAGAGGATGATCGCGTCTTCGGTGGCGGCGGCTTGCAGTTCGAAGTTGAAGGTCCGGCAAAAACGCTTGCGCAATGCGAGACCCCACGCGCGGTTCACGCGACTGCCGAACGGTGCATGGATCACGAGTTGCGTGCCGCCGGATTCGTCGAAGAAGCGCTCCATCACGAGCGTGTTTTGCGTCGGCAGCACGCCGAGCGCGGCGCGTGCGCGGGCGAGATAGTCGACGATTTGCCGCGCGGCGGCTTCGTCGAGACCGAGGGCGTCGACGAGCCAGTCGATTGCGCGTTGGATGCGCGCCGTCATGAGCTCTTCCCCATCGAGCAGGCGCCCAATCTGCTCACGCAGGCGCGCGACGCCGAACGACAGTTCATCGCTGCGCCCCGGCGCCTCGCCTAGCCAGAACGGGATATTCGGCGGCTGTCCCTGTGCGTCCTCGACCCGCACGCGGCCGCTCTCGATCCGCAGAATCCGGTACGACGCATTGCCGAGTTGAAACACGTCGCCTGCCAGACTCTCGACGGCGAAATCCTCGTTGACGGTGCCGATATTGATCGCCTGCGGTTCGAGCACCACCGCATAGTCGGCGTTCTCGGGAATCGTGCCACCTGAGGTCACGGCGACCAGTTTGCCGCCGCGCCGGCCGCGCAAGGTGCCGCTCACCACGTCGCGATGAATATAGGCGCCGCGCGGGCCGTGACGGCTGGTATAGCCTTCGGCCAGCATGCGCAGCACCGCGTTGTATTGCTCGCGCTCGAGGCCCGCGTAGGGGGCCGCGCGCCGCAGCATCTCGAACAGTGCGTCTTCGCTCCATTCGGCGCTCGATACTTCAGCGACGATCTGTTGTGCAAGCACGTCAAGTGGCGCGCGCGGAATCCGCAACGCGTCGAGTTCACCACGCCGCACGCAATCGAGCAGTGCGGCGCATTCGATGAGATCGTCGCGCGAAGCGGGAAAGAGCCGGCCCTTCGGCATGCCGCCCACATGGTGACCCGAGCGTCCCACACGTTGCAGGAACGGCGCGATCGCGCGCGGCGAACCCATCTGGCAGACCAGATCGACGTCGCCGATATCGATGCCCAACTCCAGTGAAGCGGTGGCGATCAGCACCCGCAACTCGCCGCGTTTCAGGCGCTGCTCGGCGTCGAAGCGATGTTCCTTGGCGAGACTGCCGTGGTGCGCGGCGACCGCATCCTTGCCGAGCCGCTCGGTCAGATGACGCGCCGCACGTTCGGCCATGCGGCGCGTGTTGACGAAAATCAGCGTGGTGCGATGCATCGCGATCAGTTCGGCGAGGCGGTCGTAGATGCGTTCCCACACTTCGTTCGGCATCACCGCTTCGAGCGGCACGGGCGGAATCTCCAGCGCGAGATCGCGCTCGCGAATGTGACCCACGTCGATGATCGCGCAGTCCGCTGGGATATCGCTTTCGATGCTCGCGCCACCCACGAGAAAGCGTGCGACAGCACTGACCGGTTTTTGCGTTGCCGACAGACCGATCCGCGGTAGGCGCCGCTGACACAACGCGTCGAGACGTTCGAGACTGAGCGCCAGATGACTGCCGCGCTTGCTGCCGGCAAGCGCATGAATTTCATCGACGATCACCGTGCGCACCGTCGACAGCATGCGCCGGCCGGAATCTGAGCCGAGCAGGACGTAGAGCGATTCCGGCGTGGTTACGAGAATATGCGGCGCGCGTTTTTTCAGCGCGTTGCGCTCCTGTTGCGTGGTGTCGCCTGTGCGTACTGCGGTACGGATGTCGAGCGGCGGCAGGCCGCGCGCCTCGAGTTCCGCTGCGATGCCTTGCAAAGGCACCTCCAGGTTGATGCGGATGTCGTTGGAGAGCGCTTTTAACGGCGAGACGTAGACCACGAGGGTTTCGTCGGGCAACGCGCCGCCGTTGGCGAGGCCTTGCTGGACGAGTTCGTCGAGCGCGGACAGGAAGGCGGTGAGAGTTTTGCCCGAACCGGTCGGCGCGGCCACCAGCGTCGAGCGTCCGCTGCGAATCTGCGGCCAGGCGGCGGCCTGGGCATCGGTGGGGGCGGGGAAGGTCTTCAGGAACCAGCTGGCGACTGCCGGATGGAAATCATCCAGCGCGCCAGGCGTGAAAGGGCCCGAAGCAGCGTTTGAAGTTGGCTGCACTACCGGATCGACGCCCGAAGAATCAGAGCGCTCGTCCAACGCGGCGGTGGATGTCGAGGCCGAAGTCATGCTGGCATAGATGGGGACGCGATGTGCCATCTCCAGAGGGCGGCAAGCGCCGGCCTGTTTCGAGGATCAACAATCAGTCTGGCAGGTTTTCGGCGGCTTTGCCGATGCCTGGGTGGCGGCAATCGCGCTGAATAAGGCGGCAAAAACCGCAGGTGCGGACCGCACCGCACCTGCAGCACAGTCCGGCGCAAAACTACCAGACCCAGCGTACGCCTGCGTCGCCCGTCACCGTTCTCTGGTGTGCGCCACCCAGATTCGTCACCCAGCCGAGCGTCGCGAACACGCTGCCCGATGTGCTGAATTTGCCGACCACGCCCGCGCCGAGTTGCGCCGCGGTTTGCCCGACAGTGCCCGGAATCACGGTCCCGCCGCCGAAGGTGACTTTGTCGTCGGAGCCGAATTCGCGTAGGAAACTAACGCGCAGATAGGGCCGCCAGGCAATCGCGAAGGCATCGAACTGAGCTTGCAGGCGCGCGCCGATTCGTCCGACGAAAGTATTGCCGCTGTTGAAGCCGACGCTCGATACGCCATCGTTGAAATCGGACAGCGAGAGGTGCTGCCACACGAGTTGCGCTTGCGGTTCGAGCGTGAGCCCCGCGCCGAGCGGAATCGGCAGACCGCCTTCGAGCGAGCCGGTCACTGCGTTGCCGTGCGTCGTCGTATTGAGGCCGTCGCGCGAATCCGGATCGACGGTCAACGAACTTCCCATCAGCACGGCGTCCGTGTACCAGCCGCTTGGGCCGATATGCGTCCAGTAGCCGCCGAGGCTGTACGCGTTGATCGCAAGGTGGCCTACCGCGAGATTGGGCATGCCGAGCGCGAAGCCGTCGACGTCGCCGGTGGCCCGCGCGAAACCGACAAACAAACCGTAGTGATTGCGCTGGCCGCTCGCGCTGCGATCCGCGTAAAGATCCTGCCCGGCCTGGATGCCATACACGGAGCCGTCGAATTGCGGACTTGCCGTGCCGTTCTGGCTCAGCACGCTATGGCCGCCCCACACGCGACCCCACGCGGCAGGCAATTTTCCGCTTTCGCTCAACAAGGCCTGATCGCCTTGCCGGTCATGAAACGTATCGATCTGCATCAGGCCGAGTTCACGCGCGACGCCGGGCGCTGCGGCGTAGACCGGCACTTCGACGCGATACAGCGGTATGGCGGCCGAGCCAGCGGGGGGCGCGGGCGGCAAGGGCGGCGTGCCCTCAGCCGCAATCGGCACGCCCGACGCGACAACGGGTGGTTCGCCAGGGGCGCCCGGCGTCGTGACCGGCGGCTGGCCGGGTACCGTTGCGGTCGGCAGCGGCGCAACCGTATTGCGCAGATACCAGTTGTCCGTCGTGCCGCTGCTCACACCGCCCTTGGCCAGATAGTAGGAATACGCGCCGGCCTTCACCGGTGCAGCCAGCGTAAAGGCGCTCGAGGCGGTGGTGGCGCCATTGGTCGCCTGAATCACCTGAATGCCGTCCGCTACTGTTTGTGCGCCTTGGCCGCCGACGTTCGTGACTTGCAAGTGCGTCGAACCAGTGGCCGTTCCGCCGCTCAGCACGAGGCGATCGGACGCCGCGCCGTCGCCGGCGACGACGGTGTTCAGGCCGATGGTGCCGTCCTGTCCGGTGTAGTTGCCCGCCACATTCAAGCGGTTGCCCACGCCGCCGGCGGCAGGACCGCCGATCTGCACGAGTCCGGCATTGACCAGCGAGCCGTTGATCGAGAACGCGCCGTTGCCTTCGCTGGCAAACGACGGCACTGCATTCGCCACCGCGAGCGTGCCGTTGTTCGTGACCGCGCCCGTCACGCTGCCATAGCCGCCGAGCGTCGCACCTGAGGCCACCGTGGTGGCGCCGCCGCCCGTCAGCGCGGCGCTGGCATGGGTGGCGTCGCCGATCGCGAGGGTGCCCGCCGCGACCGTGGTTGCGCCGCTATAGGTGCTCACGCCGGTCATCAGCAAGCTGCCACTGCCGGCTTTCGTCAACGCGCCGGTTCCGCTCACCGCCTGGGAGAGCGTGCTATCGAAGGATTGCGTATCGATCGTGCCGCCGCCCGCGGCCAACGTGATGGCACGCGTGGCGGCGAGGTCGAAACTTGTAGTCAATTGCAGGGTGCCGCTGTTGAACGTGAGGCCGCCCGTGTTCGCGCCGAGCGCGTTGTCCGCGCCGACGGCAATCGTGCCTTGATCGATCGTCGTGCCGCCCGAATAGGTGTTGCCGCTCGCCGCAGCCGGTGCAAGCGTCAACACGCCGGCACCGGTTTTATCCACTGCGCCGGTGCCGCTGATCGATCCCGTGTAGGTGCCCGCGCTATCCTGGGCAAACCGCACGAGTCCATTGTCGGTCACGGTGGAGGGCAGGTTCTGCGCAGTCGCCTGCAAGGTCGCGCCGCTATCGACGAGCGCCGTTGCGCTCGCGCCTAACGTGCCGGTGAGATTCAGCGTGCCGGTTTGCACATGTGCGAGCGTGAAGGTCCCGCTACCGGTCCAGTTCCACAGCGTGCCTTGCATCAGCAAGGTCTGAAAGTTGGTGAACGCATTCGACGCCGTGCCCGAGCCTTGCAAGGTCACCGTATTCGATCCTGCGCCACCATCGGCTGTGCCGTTGATCACCGATCCGGTTTGCAGAATCAGCGAATCGTTGCCGTTGCCCATCGTGATGGCCGTGCCGATACCGCTTTGCACAAGCCCTGCATTGATGATGGTGCTGTTGCCGTTGAGCGTGCGGATGCCGGAGCCGTTCTGGCTGATGATGCTGCCGCCCGCGAGGTTCTGGATCGTCGCTACGAAGCTCGATCCCGCGGTGTTGGAAAACACCGCATCCGAACCGCTGCCGCTCGCGCTGATCGTGCCGCTGTTGATCAACTGGTCGTTGTTGCCTTGCAGATAAGCGGTTGGACTGGCCGAGCCCGTGGTAGTCAACGTGCCGCTGTTGTTGATGGTGCCGCTGCCGCCCAGAATCGATGCCGCGCGCGCGTTGCTGCCCGAGGTCGTCACGCTGCCGCTGTTGATCAACGTGTTGTTCAACTGGCCGACGTTCGTTTGTCCCCACGCGGCCGTCATGCCGTAAGCGTTGGGACCGCTGGTGGTGATCGAGCCGCGATTGGTCAGCGTGTTGCCGCTGCCGTTGGCGGCCATGCCGTCGTTGAAGGCGCCGGTCGTGGTGATGACCGCGCCGCTCGCGTTGGTAATCTGATTGCCATTGCCCACGCCGAGCAATACCGCGCCGCGCACGGTGCCCGTGCCGCCGCCGCCCGTCAGTGTGAAGTTGCCGCTGCTGTTGATCGTGCTGTTGGCGTCGACGCTGAAGATAACCGGATTGGCGCTGCGCACGAAGCTGCCCGAGGCGGTGCTATCGGCATTGATCGTCACACCGGTGCTGCCGGTTTGCGCAATGACGGCGGCGATGCCGCTGCCCGTGCAGGTGACTGTCGTATTGCTCGGCGGCGCGGTATTGCTGCACGCGGCCATGGCTGAGGGGGTGAATGCCTTTGTGAGCAGCACGACGCTGCCGAGGCCGATTCCAAACGTTTTCTTCTTCTTCATACGCACGGTCCTTGTTAAAGGCACTGCACCATACGAGCGGAATGGTCCGACTTATACACGCCTTACCAAAACTTTCCAAACGTCCCCGACATAACATTACGAATATGTTGCGAATCGCCGACGCTTGACCGAGACCCGCATGGCGCCTCGCTCTTCGCAGGAGAAGGCATTTTTTCCGGACCGAAAAAGCGCTGCGGTAACTCCTGCGCGAACCGTAAGTGGTTTGAAACATTCGTTCGTCGGGCGGCGGATCAGGACGCGCGCCGGGTCCTGCCGAAATTTGCCGGGTGCAGTACCCTGTACGGCTCACCGATCCACGAATCCACGATGGAGTCTCGACGATGCGATACAACCAGTTAGGCCGTACCGGTGTGTTTGTTTCGGAGCTGTGCCTGGGCACGATGACCTTCGGCGGTGGCGGGGGCATCTGGAAGCAGATCGGCGATCTGCAGCAGGGGGACGCGGAGCGGCTGGTCGGCCGGGCGCTCGATGCGGGCATCAATTTCATCGACACGGCCGACGTTTATGCTGATGGCCTATCCGAACAGATCACCGGTCAGGCGTTGAAGAACCTGAAAGTGCCGCGCGACAAGGTTGTGGTCGCAACCAAAGTGTTCGGCCAGACGGCGGAGTTCCCGAATGCGCGTGGCGCCTCGCGTTACCACATCATCGACGGGATCAAGGCGAGCCTGAAGCGGCTGCAACTCGATCACGTCGACCTGTATCAGATCCACGGTTTCGATCCGGCCACGCCGATCGAAGAAACCGTGCGTGCGCTCGATACGCTGGTTCAGCATGGCCATGTGCGCTATGTCGGCGTGTCGAACTGGGCCGCATGGCAGATCGTGAAGGCGCTGGGCATTGCGGAGCGCCTCGGCCTCGCGCGCTTTGAATCGCTACAGGCGTATTACACGCTGGCGGGCCGCGACCTCGAACGCGAACTCGTGCCGATGCTGCACAGCGAAGGGCTTGGACTGATGGTGTGGAGTCCACTCGCGGGCGGCTTGCTGAGCGGCAAATATGGGCGCGAACAGCAGGGCGAGGCGGGCAGCCGTCGCACGACATTCGATTTCCCGCCGGTCAATCGCGAGCGCGCTTATGACTGTATCGACGTGATGCGCGATATCGCGGAGACGAAGAAAGTGTCGGTGGCGCAGATCGCGCTTGCGTGGCTGCTGCATCAACGCGTGGTGAGCTCGGTGATCGTCGGCGCGAAGAAAGTCGAGCAACTCGATGACAACATCGCCGCCACGAGCGTCACGTTGACCGCCGATGAGCTTGCGAAGCTCGATAAGGTCAGCACGCTGCCGGCTGAGTACCCGGGCTGGATGCTGGAACGTCAGGGCGACGTGCGCCGCAAGCAGCTTGAAGAGGCGCGTCATCCGGCGTAACGCTAGCTGCAAGTCGCGGCGTGCGCGGCTTGCGTTGCACGCCGGATAGCTCGTGGGTGAGTGGTGCAGCGGCGTGCCGTCACGTCGCTACACCACGTTCCTCACGCTGCCGGCTTGCCGTCCGCCTGATAAGCGGCGACGGCGTCCATCGTGCGTGCCGAGTACACCATGGTGGCGCCCGCGTTCATCGCGACCGCCACGCCGAGCGCTTCGGCGATCTCTTCACGTGTCGCGCCGTGTTTCAGCGCTTCGGCGGTATGCACGGTGATACAGCCGTCGCATCGCAAGCTCACGGCCACCGCGAGCGAAATCAGTTCGCGTGTCTTCGCGCCCAGAAGGTCGGCCTTCTGGCCCGCGCTCGACATCGTTTGATAGGCCTTCACCGTATCCGGCGACAGTTTGGCGATCTCGCCGATGCGGCCGAACAGTTCCTTGCGGTAATCGATCCAGTTCAACATGACAGTGCTCCTTTGTTTGCCAGGCTCCGGCGGGTGCCGGTGTCGTTAGGCAAAGTATTGCGCGGCACCGCGATATCCTGAATACTCGATTCGCTCAACTTTTAGCGCGACCGTCTCATGGATACGCTCAGCCGACTGATCGACCTCGCCCGGCCGCAAGCCAGCCTCGATCTGCGTTGCCTGCTCACGGGGGGCTTCGACATCGATCACACGCCAATGGAGGCGGGCATTGCACCGTTTCATCTGGTGCTGGACGGCGAATGCGTCGTCGAGACTGCGGGTGGCGCGCAGGTTGCGCTGCAGGCGGGCGATTTCATGCTGTTCCCGCGTGGCGCCGCGCATCGGGTGCGTGATATCGGGCGGACAGTTGCCACCGCGCCGCTGACGTTGAGTCATGACGGCATGCTGCCGTTGCGCCGCAATGACGAGCGCAATGACGAGGACGAGGGCGGCGCCGATCTCGATCTGCTATGCGGCCGGTTCGTCTACGCGCCCGGTTCCTCGGCGTTGCTGCTCAACGCGTTGCCCGACCCATTTCATGTGTCGCTCGGCAGCGTGCAAACGCTCGGCGCGTTGCAGACGGTGATTGCATTGATGCGAACCGAAGCGGAGCAACGTCAGCCCGGCGCGCTCGCGATCGTCACCGCATTGAGCCACGCGCTATTCGCAATGGCCTTGCGCGTGCACGGCGAACAGAATGCATCGACTGCAGGCGTGTTGGCACTGCTGGCAGATGCGCGTCTGGGCGCGTCCGTACAGGGCATGTTGAGCGCCCCCGAACGGGCTTGGACGATTGCCGAACTGGGCGAACGCGCGGCGATGTCCCGCGCGACTTACGCACGCCATTTCAACGAGCGTGCGGGTATGACGGTGATGGATTTCCTCACGCAGATTCGTATGACGATCGCGTGCGATCTGCTGCTGCGCACGCAGCGCAGCGCCGCGGAGATCGGTGAGGCCGTGGGGTATCAATCGGAAGCCGCCTTCGGCAAGGCGTTTCAGCAGAGCGTCGGCGCGACGCCGGGACGTTACCGGCGTCAGCCGCAAGAGAACGATCAGAAGTCCGGCTAGGCTTTGTCGGGTCGGCCGAACCAGTGCTTCTCTATCCTTGACATGATCAAGGTCACGAGCAGTGCGCAGACGGTGCCTAACGTGACCTCGCCGAGGCGCAGCAAGGCCCTGTCCCACGGCGAACCGACGCCCGGCACCAGCAGCATGATCGTCGCCGTAATGCCACCCAGACGCGCGGCGCTGCCCACGTTCACGACCCAGCAAATCAGAATCGCCGCGCCAACGGTGGCCGCGTAAGCGGCGAGATAGCCGCCGCCGAGGGTTGCGCCGATGAGCCCGCAGACGGCCCCGACCATCGCGCCGATGAACTGATCGCGCGACAGATTGCGGGTGTCGATATAACTGTGCTGGCTGACCGCAATCGCCGTAATCGCGGCCCAGAAGGCTTGCTCTGTGTGCAGCCAACGGCCGATTACGAAGGCGAGGCTGCCGCCGGCCACTGCCTGCGCGGCCATCACACTGCCTTCGGCCAGCCGGTCGCCCAGCGGCAGCGCCTTGAGAAAAGCAAACAGCGAATTGGCGGCGTTCGTCCGCGCTTCACGTCTTGATTCGTCGGGAGCGGTCATCGAATGGGGGGAGCTTGTTGCAGCACGAGGGACTCGTATTCTAGCGAGGTCCACGGCGGACATCGTGGTTTTCGCTGCTGCGCAGGCTGTGGTACCAGCTCATCAGAGGCGTAGCCGAGACGCCGTGAATCACGACCGAAGCCGCAACGACCGCCAGCGTGAGCGGCACCAGCGGCACGACGTCGGATGCCACGCTGTGTTCGAGTGCATACGCCAGGTAGTAAAACGAACCGATTCCGCGGATGCCGAACCAGCTGATCAAACGCCGCTGCGCTGGCGTCGCGCTCGACCCCAGCAGCGACAATTCCACCGACGCCGGCCGTACGAGCACGAACAGCGCAACCGTGAGCGCGACCGTCTGCCAGGTGAAAAGCGGTGCTTGCAGCGTGGCGAGCACATTGCCCACCATCGCCATCACCGCCACCTCCGCGATGCGTTCTAGTTCGATCGTGAAGCCCATCACCGACTCCGTCATATACGCATGGGCTTTGCTCGGATTTGCCGCGGTTGCTTCGACGTCTTCGGAATCGACCGTACCGATCGCCTCGCGAGGTGACGCGCCGCCGCTCGCGCGATGCTCGGCGCGGCGCATCGCGACGCCCGCGGCAAACACCGCCAGAAAGCCATACGTATGCGCGAGTTGCGCGGCGCCAAACGAGAGTTCGATCAGGCCCAACGCGAAGAAGCCCTCGAGACCGAGGGCCTGCGCATGGCGCGTACGCAGCCAGGTGACCGCATGTGTTGTCACCCAGCCGAGCAGGCCGCCGATCGCGATTGCGCCGGCCACGCCCCAAACGATGCTGCCGGCGAGCCGGAAACTCAGCACGTCGGTGACTGGAGCGGCAGGCGCCGCGCATATCGCGAGGCCGAGCATGACGAAGGGGAGCGCGACGCCGTCGTTCAGGCCGCCTTCGCCGGAGAGCGCGAAGCGCAGCAGGTCGTGGTCGCCGGGATTGTGCACCTGGACGTCATGAGCGAGTACCGGATCGGTCGGGGCGAGGATCGCCGCGAGCAGCAGGGACGGGCCCCAGCCAAGATGCAATACGTAGACGCCGAACAGCGTGAGCAGCGGAATAGTCGCCAGCATGGCGAGGAAGCCGAGGCGCAGCGGTACGGTCCAGAGCTTCTCGAATACGCCGAGCCGCAAACGCAGCCCGATGGCGAACAGCGACACCAGCAGCGCGACTTCGGTGACGGTTCGCAGCAAATGTGCATCGGCGACGATATCGAGGCGCAACAGGTCGATGCCGGACGGCCCGAGGGCGTAGCCGATCGCGAGGTAGAACATGGCGGCGCTAACGGGCAGGCGCCGCAGCGTCGTCGCTGCCACGCCCATAAACACGAGCACGGCGCCGACGATGAGAAACCACAGTGTTTCGTGCATGAGGATCCGGTTGGGGCCGGCATGCAGGTGACGCATGCGCGGCCGGCACATCAAGGTAGATGCGGCTCGAAGCAAGGAGCCGCATCTGCCCGCGACCTGTGTGCGAACGACAGGATTTACAACGGGATCTACAGCTTCAACCCGCCGGCCTCCGGTGCATCAGACGACCCCGTCGGAATGTCACCGGCACCCAGATCGTCGCGCCGGTCATACGGGTCGCGTCCCCAGTAGGGCTCGCTGCCGTAGTACTGATGTACGGACGTGGCCCATGTCTGGTCTGCCATGGCGGGCCAGTGGTCCTTGTCGAACCCCGGTGCGTTTTTCACGCGCTCGGCGGTCATGTCGAGGACGAAGCACTTCTCTTGTGTATCGAGCGTGAGGGCGCGCCAGGGAATCGCCAGCAGTTTGTCGCCGATGCCGAGAAAGCCGCCGCTTGATAGCACCGCATAGGCGATACGACCCGAGCCGACGTCGAGCATGATGTCCTTGACCTTGCCGATGTCTTCGCCATCGCTGCTAATCACCTTGTTGCCATCCAGGGTGGCCGCGGCCATGACTTCCGGGCCGGGACCGTCTGCAGTCGCGCTGCCTTTGCCGACGATACGTGCGCCTTGGCCCTGCCGCGTGCCGCCTTGGGTCTGTGTCTGGTTGAGCATGATGTTTCTCCTTACCGGTTCGATGTGTGGAGAGAACTGAGCAATCGGCGTTCCTTCGATTCGCAGCAGCGCGGCATAGCCCTTGCTGCGGCTTTGGCCAACAGCATGAGTGCCAGTGCCCAGCTCGAGCGGCAGAAGCACGGATTGGACAAGCTCGCGCTGCAAGCGGCAAACGCCGTCCATTCACTTAGGGAGACTTCGATGAACTATTCAAAAGCATTGCTGGTGTCGGCATTGGTCGCGATGTCGAGCGTCGCTTTCGCGCAAGCGGGCGGCAACGGTAACGGCGGCGCGGGCGGAGGCGGATCCGCTGGCTCGAGCAACAACGCCGCACATGATGCGGCATCCGCAGGGTCGACTTCGGGGGCAATGAGTGCCAGTGGCTCGAAAACGCATCACATGTCGAAGTCGAAGGCGAAGACCAAGAAGCCAATGAGCGATTCGACCAATACGCCGGGTGCGGACGCGGGCAGCGGCACGAACGGCCAA
Organism: Paraburkholderia aspalathi; assembly: GCF_900116445.1. Classification (GTDB taxonomy): domain Bacteria; phylum Pseudomonadota; class Gammaproteobacteria; order Burkholderiales; family Burkholderiaceae; genus Paraburkholderia; species Paraburkholderia aspalathi. Next base: position 56,281 of record NZ_FPBH01000011.1, on the reverse strand, counting down.
TAACGCAGGCGATGAACATCAATGATGGCAGGCGAATCCGCGCTCGCGTCATGCAGTTGCGGATTCACCTGACCGATGACGGAGGAGAAAGATGAAACAGCTATCCAGACAAAGCGCGGGCAAGCAGGTGCTGATCGTGGCAGCGGTGGTGTTATTGACCGCGGCCGCAGGCTGCAAACGGTCCGATAACGGCAGCGCGGATACGTCTACTGCCGCCAGTTCCGCGCTGGCCAGCAGCGGCGTGATGAACGGCAACGCGGCCACCGGCAGTACTGCAGATACGAGCAGCGGCGCGGCGGCGGCTGCCGCCACCGAAGCGGCGAGTAGGTCGGGCGCAGCCTCAGCGGCCTCCGGCGCCAGTCAATAAGAGCTTGGTCGGAGATCCGAACCTCAGTTTTGCTCAGCGAGCCGCCTGCTTGGCGTCACGCGATGCCGTGACCTCGCGCGACGCGGCCGACCGCCGTGCGGTTTGCGTGCCGGTCTTCGCCGCAGCGTTTTTGCGCGCCACCACGCGAGATTTTTTCAACAGACTGGTCAAGGAGCCGTTGATGCTGTCCGTCACCGCCGTCTCCCGCATCTTGCGGCCCTTGGCGCCGGCCGTGCGTGCCAGCTTTGCCGCACGTTTCTCCGCATGGGCAAGCAGCGTGGCAAATGCCACTTCGTCCACTCTCAATCCACGGCGTGCCTGGCCGGGTGGCAAGCTCTGCAATTCGGCCGCCTCGAACGCGCTGATCACCATAGGGTGGATGTAGCAGCGCCGGCAAACCGCGGGCGTATTGCGCAATAGCGCCGCCACATCCTTGACCGTCGCAACGATATGGCGGCGCGCCTCCGTAGCGCTGCTGCACACCAGCCGCCGTAGCGCGGCCAAGGCATAGACGCTGCCGGCCCACGTTCGGTAGTCCTTCGCGGTGAAGTCGGCATCGCTCGCGCGGCGCAGGTAGTCGTTGATGTCGGCCGACCCTATCGTGCGGCGCGTGCCGTCTTCGTCGAGGTACTGAAACAGGTCGTGGCCCGGCAGTTCGGCGCAGCGGCGCACGATGCGTTTGATGCGCGGATTGTCCACCGTCACGTCATGCTCGATGCCGCTTTTGCCGCGAAATTTGAAGCGCAATTGGCCCGCTTCGATCTTCACATGCTTCTTGCGCAGTGTCGTCAAACCGTACGACTGATTCTCGCGCGCGTATTCCACACTGCCGATGCGGATCAGCGTCGTGTCGAGCAACTGCACGATCGCCGCGATGACCTTGTCGCACGGCATGCCCGGCAGCTTCAGGTCGCGAGCGACGCGTGCGCGGATTTTCGGTAACGCGCGGCCGAACTCGGCCATGCGTTCGTATTTGTCGGCGTCGCGTGTCTCGCGCCAGCGTGGGTGATACCGGTATTGCTTGCGGCCGCGTGCGTCTCGGCCCGTCGCCTGGATATGGCCGCGCGCGTCGGGACAGATCCAGACGTCTTCGTAAGCGGGTGGAATGGCGAGGGCACTGATGCGTTTGATTTCCTCTTCATCGTCGATGCGCTTGCCGCTCAGGTCGATGTAGATGAAGCCGTCTTTTTCACGCTTGCGTGTGTAGCCGGGCTTGCTGTCGTCGGCATGGCGCAGGCCCGGCGGCAGGTCGGCGGGAGCGGCTCGTTGCGCGGCGGTTTCGTCCGCGCGTCCGGCGCGCTCCGTGCGGCGTTGCATCGGTTGGGTCGTGGCAGCCATGGTTGCAGGTAGAAGTTTCAAGCATGAAGCGCGTATGCGCCGATGACTGGCCGCGAGCAAAAGCGATGCCCGCCGCGCGCTTTGCGCATGGTGGCGTGCGTGGGCGGAACAGTCCTTACGCACCTTGCTACCGGTGCTGAAGGCGGCGGTCAGGCATGGGCACGTCTTTTGCTGACTACGGACGTAACGAACGGACAGAGACAAGGGACGCAGAAGCGGTTCTGAAATACCGCGGTCTCATCGCTCAGCCCGCTTCGGTAGACAGGTCGACCAGGGAGAAAACGTATGAAATTCCGATATTCCGTACAAGTGATGGCTTTTGCGCTGGGGCTTGGCGCAGCGTCGATCGGGCCTGCATACGCACAAGCCAGTGACGCCCCCGCTAGCGCTGCGCCGGTGAGCGGCACAAAGCTCTCGCCTGCAGACCAGCAGTTCGTGCAGGATGCCTCACAGGCCGACGCCACCGAAATCGCGGCAAGCAGAATCGCACTCAAGAATTCGAGCGATCCGCACGTCAAGAAATTCGCGCAGCAAATGATCGCCGACCATACGAAACTCTCGCACGGCATGGCCGCAATCGTCGCGAAGAAGGGGCTTGCGACGACGCCGTCCGCCGATTCGGCGCTGGTCGGAAAACTGCAGACGCTCAAGGGCAACGAATTCGATCAGGCCTACGTCGAGCAGATCGGTGTGGAAGCGCATCAGCGAGCGGTCGACCTGTTCCAGCAGGAGAGCCAGAGCGGCACCGACTCACAACTGAAGGCCGCCGCCGCGCACGCGCTGCCGACGATCAAACATCACCTCGCGATGGCGCAGCAACTGGCCGGTTCAATGAAGGGTTCGTCATGAACGCGATCCTGCCCCGGCCGGCCTATGAGGACTCCCTTATGCAGATCACTTTTCCCGACGACAAGCCGCTCTTCGACGGAGCGAATCTGACTGTGCGCTTCATGGCGCGCGTCGACGGCGAAGCGGTTGTGTGCGCGATTACGGCCGAGGCGCTGGAAGATCATTTCGGCGCCGATTCCGCGCTCGAATCCGCCCTGATGGCCGCTTTCGACAAGGGGCGCAATCGTATCCGCTCGGTTTGCGCAGAAGCACTCGACCAGAACGCCGGTGAAGGCGTAGTGTTGCATAGTGGACTGTTCAGAGTGGAAGGCATGGAGCCCGATCGCGGCACCGCCGCGTAGTCCGGGCATACGCCTACCTCCCGCGTGTATTTTTGCAGCGCAGCGCGATGCCGTGTGGCGGCAGGGTCCGCAAAACGCGTTTCAACGATGTAAGGAGGCCTTATGTCACTCATCGTCGCAGCACGGTTTACGACTTTCCCCGCCGCCGAAGATGCGGCGCAAAAGCTCTTCAACGCAGGTTTCGTCGAAGAAGACGTCACGCTGTTTTTTGTCAATCCGCGTGGCCAGCACGCGCGTTATCCGATCGGCGGCGATACCGGCACCGATCCGGGGGCGAGAGAAGCCCCGAAGGGCGCCGGCATGGGCGTGACGATCGGCGCGGTAGTGGGCGCTGTGGTCGGCGTCGGGATTTTCGCGGCGTTTTCGGCGCCGATTCTCGTCTCGCTGATCGCGGCCGGCGTCGGCGCATACATAGGCTCCCTCGCCGGTGCGATGGCGCGCACGCGCGAAGGCGGCGAGGCCGGCCACCACCATTTGCGCTTCCATCAGGAAATGCGCGACTCCGGCGTGCTGGTTGCCGTGCATGTATCGCCCGACAATCAGTTCGACGCGGCTAAGGTATTGCGCGAAGCAGGGGGCCTCGCGATCGAACGCGCGAGCGGGCGCTGGCAGCAAGGGCGCTGGGCCGACTTCGATCCGCTCAAAACGCCCGAACCGCTCAACGAATTCGGCGAATTCAGCGAACGGCATGCCTGAGTGAAGCAATAAATGAGGCAATAAATGAGGCAATAAGTGAGGCGATCGCTTTCGTTTGAGTGGAGACGCTGCAAACAACAGAATGGCCCGGCAAATGTCGGGCCGTTTTGCATTCATGCCGGGGGGTATTCGCGAGCCGGGCACGCCTCATGCGCATAGACATGCGAAGCCCGCGGCTACATGGCAGTGCGTAGCGGCGGATTCCTCGATTAACGAAACCCCTGGAGGTATTGAATGGCTACGAACGTTGTCTCCGTGCTGAACGATCTGGTCGAAACGTCGAAGGATGGCGAGAAGGGCTTTCGCAAGGCGGCAGAAGACGCGCATGACGCGCAGCTGAAATCGCTGTTTCTGTCGCGCGCCGAAGACTGCACGCGTGGTGCGCGTGAATTGCAGGATGCGGTTCAGGCGCTGGGCGGCAAGCCCGAAACAGGCGGCAGTATGAGCGGTGCGCTGCATCGCGGCTGGGTCGACGTGAAGTCGGCTGTGTCGGATCGCAGTGATCACGAGATCCTCGCCGAATGCGAAAAGGGCGAAGACGTTGCGAAAAAGCGCTATCACGACGCGCTTGAAAAGGAGTTGCCGCTGGACGTCCGGGCGCTGGTTGAGCGTCAGTACCAGGGCGTACTGCAAAACCATGATCGCGTGCGTGACTTACGCGATCAGTACGCTGCGGCCAAGCCGTAATTGCAGATAGAAAACTGCAGGTAGAAAAGGAAACCGGCGCTCACAAGAACGCCGGTTTTTTGAAGCTGGACAACAACAGCAGCGAAGACGCTGCTGTTGTTCCGCGCAGTTATTCCGCTACGACCTTCAGATGGTTCCTCACGCTCGAGACGCCATCTACGCCCTTCACGACTTCCCCTGCTGCGGCCTTGTCGTCAGACGAAGGCACTGAACCCGTGAGCCACACCACGCCCTTGCGGGTCTTCACGTGGATATGAGTCGATTTGACGTTCTTCGCGCTGAGCAGTTCGGCCTTGGCCTTGGTGGTGATGGTGCCGTCGTCGACGTGCTGACCGATAGTTTCGGATGCTGCCGACGGGGCCGAGCCGCTGGTTTGCGCCGTAGCGTTCAGAGCGAATGCGACACAAGCGATGCTGCCTGCGGTCTTCAGAAGTTGGATGGTCTTCATGGTTTCTCCTTCGGGTGTTGATAAAAAATGCGGTCTTGTTACCTGCGGTCGATCGCGGCCGAAACCGTTGATGACTCGCGTGGGGTCGTTGCCGCTACGGTTCCGTCAGGGCCCGTTATCGACACCGGACGATGGTCTATGCATGTGTTTCGTTTGCGTGGCTACGTTGCTGCTTGCGCTACCTCGCGATCGACTCGCGTGCAAAGACCCACGTCCGTCCACACCGTGTTGATTCGCAAGCTGTGTGCCCGGTACACCGCACGAATGCCCGATGCCGGGACAAGCCGGTGCTGCACATGCGTTTAGGCTGAGGAATAGAGGGGCGGCCACGTGCGGCGGGCTGTTCGACGGTCCGTAAGGCCGGCGACCGGAAATTGCCGGGTCCTTGTAAAAAGGGCGCGCGCCCACTGCGCAATTGGCGGGCCTGAAAAGGCAAAACTTAGAAAAAACAGTGTGTTGGGCGAGCTGGTATGACAGTTGCTCTACTGAGGCCAGATACCTTTTCCAAGCTATTAACGGGACCTCACTACAATGCCGTCAATCGAACTACGCGCAAGGCAGTCCCTCGCACTCACGCCGCGTCTGCAGCAATCGGTGCGTCTGTTGCAGTTGTCGTCTCTCGAGTTCCAGCAGGAGTTGCGCACTGCACTCGACACCAATCCGTTCCTCGAGTACGACTCGACCGACACGGAAGACGTCGCGCTCGCCACTGCAACGCCAGGCGATGACGTCGGTGGGACGCCCGCCACGGACACGGTCGCCGCGGCCGAACCTGAATCGTCACCGGTCGACAACAGCGCTGGCGACACAATGGAAAGCGCAGGGCAGGACGACATACCCGGCGACTTTTCGGGCGACTACAGCACCCGTAGTTCGACGCGCCAGAACGGCGACTCCGACAGTAGCGATCCCGCTGAATGGGCGCGTTCCCAACCGACCTTGCGCGAGCAGTTGCACGACTCGCTGCGTCTCTATCGACTCGACGACCGTGACCGCGCGGTGGCCCGTTTTATCATCGAGGCGCTCGATGACGACGGCTATCTGCGTCAGGAACTCTCCGAGCTCGCCGACAGCGTCGACCTCGAACCCGAACTGACTGAAGAAGAATTGCTGGTGGCGCTGCGCCTCGTGCAATCGCTCGATCGTCCCGGTCTTGGCGCCCGCTCGTTATCCGAATGTCTGTCGCTGCAGGTCAACGCGTTGCCCGCTGACACGCCTGGACGCGATGTGGCGCGGCAAATCGTCGACCATCACCTGGAGCGCCTCGCGCGTCGCGAACAGGCTGAACTGCAAAAGCAGATCGGCTGCAGCGCCGAGGAACTGCGGGTGGCCTGCGCGCTGGTGCGCAAGCTCGATCCGAAGCCGGGCAACAACTACGGCCGTACCGAAGACAACTACGTGGTGCCGGACGTGATCGTGCGTCAGGTGCGCAACAAATGGGCGGTGACGATCAACCCGGCCGTGCAGCCGCGCGCCCGCATCCATCGCATGTATGCCGAGCTGTTCGCGCAGTCGGCCGGTGCCAGCCGTTCGCCGCTCGCGCAGCAATTGCAGGAAGCTCGCTGGCTGATCCGCAATGCGCAGCAGCGCTTCGATACGATTCAACGCGTGGCCGAGTGCATCGTCGCGCATCAACGAGCCTTCTTCCAGTACGGTGAAATCGCGCTCAAGCCGATGGTGCTGCGCGATGTGGCCGAGGAACTCGGTTTGCACGAATCCACCATCTCGCGTGCGACCGGCAACAAATATATGGCCACGCCGCGCGGTATTTTCGAGTTCAAGCACTTCTTCCCGCGTGAACTCGGCACAGAAAGCGGCGGTACCTGTTCGGCCGCGGCCGTGCGCGCGTTGCTCAAGGAAATGATCGCCGCGGAGAACACCCACGATCCGCTGTCGGACGTGACGCTTGCGAAGATGCTCGCGGATCAGGGTGTACTGGTGGCGCGGCGTACCGTGGCGAAATATCGCCACTTGATGAAAGTGCCGCCGGCGGAATTGCGCCGCCAGGTTTAAACGCGTTGCCCTTCGGGGCCAGGGCTTCAGCGAAGCGCCACGCGAGTCTCAGTGCTCGCGTGGCGCTTTTTCGTATCTGGACGTTTCGCACGCGCCCCATTACATTGGCGGCTCAAGTCGAAACGGGGTGAGTTCCATGAAGTATTCGAATCTGGTTGAGCGTTTGCAGGGCAGGCGTACCTCGGCGTGGGAAATCCATCGTGTCGCTCAGCAGGCGCTCGCCAATGGCGAAGATGTGATCGTGCTGAGCGTCGGCGACCCCGATTTCGCGACGCCCGCGCCGATCGTCGAGCGCGCCATCGAAGCGTTGCGTAGCGGCGATACGCATTACAGCGCCGTGTCCGGGCGTGAGCCGGCGCGCGCGGCGATTGCCGAAGACCATGCGCGCACCACGGGTTGCGCCGTAAGCGCGGCCAACGTGATCCTGACTGCGGGGGCGCAGAACGGCGTGTTCGCCACCTCGTTGTGCCTGCTGGAAGCGGGCGACGAAGTGATCGTCCCCGAGCCGATGTACCTCACATACGAAGCCTGCGTGCGCGCCGCGGGCGCCACGCTTGTGCCGGTGCCGGTCGATCCGGCGCGGGCGTTTCACCTCGACTGCGACGCGCTCGAAGCGGCCATCACGCCGCGCACCCAAGCCATTTTCTTCGCGACACCGTGTAATCCGACCGGCGTGGTGATGCCGCGCGCCGATCTGGAACGCATCGCGCGGATCGCGTGCGAGCACGACCTGTGGGTGCTCTCCGATGAGGTCTATGCCGATCTCACGTTCGAGCGTGAGCACGTGAGCATCGCGGCGTTGCCAGGTATGGCGGAGCGCACGGTGACGCTCGGCAGTCTGTCGAAATCGCATGCCATGGCGGGCTGGCGCGTGGGTTGGGCGATCGGGCCCGCCACGCTGATCGAGCATATGGGGCGGCTCGCCTTGGCAATGCTGTATGGCTTGCCAGGTTTCATCCAGCAGGCTGCATTGACCGCGCTGCAGAACAAGGCGCCGATCGTCGCCGAGATGCGCGAGATTTACCGGCGCCGCCGCGACGTCGTGTTCGAGCGCCTGCACCGCGTGCCGGGCTTGCGTTGCCTGTTGCCGGAAGCCGGCATGTTCATGATGGTCGACGTCAGCGGCACGGGCCTCGATACAGTCGATTTCACCTGGCAACTGTTTCGGGCACAAGGCGTGTCGTTGCTTGACGCCAGCGCCTTCGGCGAGACCGCGAATGGTTTTGTGCGGTTGGGTTTTGTGGTCGACGAGGCAAGCCTGATCGATGCTTGCGAACGGATTGCTGCGTTCGTCGGTGGATTGCCGGTGCGTACGAACGTGTAGGCTGTGAACAGGAAAGCCGCTGCTGTATGTGGCGGGCGCGGGCTAGCCTGGCAGGCAGCGGCAAGTCGTTGAACGGTATAATTCCTGCACTTTGACGCACCCGTTCGAAGGTGCGCTCATGCCGTCGTCCACGGCTTCGCCAACCAGGCTTCATCAATCAGGCTCCATTAACCAGGCTTCAACCCGCGCCGCCCATGCCATTTCTCCCGATCCAGTCCTTCACGCGCAAACGACTTTCCGACGTGGTGTCCGACCAGATCAAGCAACTGATCTCGGACGGCGCGCTAATGCCCGGTGACCGCTTGCCGGCCGAACGCGATCTGGCCACGCAGCTCGGGGTGTCGCGGCCGTCGTTGCGGGAAGCGTTGATCAGGCTGGAAGCGGACGGGTATATTGAAACGTCGGGGCGGGGCGGCTTCACGGTCGTCGACGTCACCGCGCCGATCATCTCCAAGCCGCTCGCGGAACTGCTACTGCAAAATCCGCGCACCAGTGCCGATATTCTCGAACTGCGCCAGGGTCTCGAATCGATTTCGACGGTGTATGCCGCCGAGCGCGCCACGCCAGCCGATCTGCAGAAGATCACCGAGGCGTTCGAAGCATTGAAGGCCGGTTCGCAGTCGCAAGACCGTGTGAATCTCGCGGAACTGGATGCCGCGTTTCATCTCGCCATCGCGGACTCCACACATAACATCGCGCTCGCGCATGTGATGCACGGCATCCATACGCTGATTCGCGAAGGCATGCGCCAGTACCATCGTCTGATCGACTACGACGACGCGATGGAAAAGCAGTTGATGAGCCAGCATCAGGCCATCTACGACGCAGTCATCGCCCGCGACGCACAAAAGGCGCGCAAGGCCGCCGAGCGTCATCTGACCTATGTGCGCGAGATGTACAAGGACGACGCGGCGAGACCGTCGCCGAGCGTGATTTCCTGAGTTGCCGGCCTCTGGCCGACGCCTCATTTCCTGATTTGCTGACCTCCTGACCACCGCTTTTGCCCACGCGCGGGCAGCGGGTTGCGTGCGCCCATAACCGCGCTGAGGCCTGTCCAGTCTGCTTCACCAACGTTCTCGCGGTTGACACCGCCCGGCGACTTCCTTATATTTCTTGGTCAGACCAACAATACCAGTCTTACTGACCGGCCGCGAACACGCTGTCGGCAGGAAACGCGTGCGCCGCCATGATTCCGCACTAAAGTAAGTGAATCAGCGGCCGCCGCACTTCATTCAAATGAGCCTATGAAAGTCGCCCTGTTTATCCCGTGCTTCATCGATGCGTTCTATCCCGAAGTAGGGATCGCCACGCTCGAGCTGCTTGAACGCTTCGGCATCGAGGTCGACTATCCGCAGGAGCAAACCTGCTGCGGCCAGCCGATGGCCAACAGCGGCGCGCACACCGAGGCAGCCGGCGCCGAGCGCGTGTTTGCGCGCAACTTCGCCGGCTACGACTACATCGTCGGACCGTCGGCGAGTTGCATTCATCACGTGCGCGAGCATCTGACCGCGCTCGAGCAGACTGATGAAGTCAGAAAGGTTCGCGCCAACGCCTACGAACTCGTCGAGTTTCTGCACGACGTGGTCGGTGCGCGTGAGTTTCCGTGGGCCGAGTTTCCGCATCGCGTGGGTCTGCATAACAGTTGCAGCGCGCTACGGCATCTGAAGGAAGCGTCGGTCTCGGAGATCTCCGCGCTGCCGTTTTCGAAACCGCGCACCTTGCTTGAAGGCGTGAAAGGCATCGAATTCGTCAAACCGTCGCGGCCCGACGAATGCTGCGGTTTCGGCGGCACGTTCTCGGTGACCGAAGAGCCGGTGTCGGTGCGCATGGGGCAGGACAAGGTTCGCGATCATCTCAACGCGGGCGCGGAGTACATCGTGTCGGGCGACATGTCGTGCCTGATGCACCAGCAAGGTTGCGCGGAACGCATGAAAGCCGACGCACGCTTCATCCATATCGCGCAGGTTCTCAATGGAGCACGCGCATGAGCCGCGTCGATCACGCGAAAGCCGCGGGCGCTTTCATCAGGAAGACGGAGCACGTCGCGTTTCACGACAAACGTCTATGGGATTTGCGTGAGAAGCGCGATGCGCAGGCGCACGGCATCCCGGAGTGGGAGACGCTGCGCGAACTGGCATCGGGTATCAAGGAACACACGCTGTCGCATCTGTCCAACTATCTCGAACAGTTCGCCGCTGCGGCCGAAGCAAATGGTGTCGTGGTGCATTGGGCCGCGACCGCCGAAGAGCACAATGCGCTGGTCCACCAGATCATGTCCGAGCGCGGCATGACCACGCTCGTCAAAAGCAAGTCGATGCTCACCGACGAATGCAAGATGCGCGAGTATCTCGAACCGCGCGGCATCACGGTGATGGAGACCGATCTCGGCGAGCGCATCCAGCAGCTCGATCATCAGGACCCGAGCCATATGGTGGTGCCCGCGGTCCATAAACTACGCGCCGATGTGGCTGAACTGTTCGGTCGAACCATCGGCACCGATCCGCAAAACAGCGATATTCACTACCTCGCTGAAAGCCAGCGGATGAATACGCGGCCGTATTTCGTGCGCGAGAAAACGGCGGGCATGACGGGCTGCAATTTCGCGGTGGCGGAGACGGGCACGGTGGTCGTGTGTACGAACGAGGGCAATGCCGACCTGTCGGCGAATGTGCCGCCGTTGCATATCGCGTCGATCGGTATCGAGAAGCTGATTCCAAAGGTGTCGGACCTCGGCGTATTTATCCGCATGCTGTCGCGCAGCGCGCTCGGTTCGCCGATTACGCAGTACACCTCGCATTTCCGGGCACCGCGTCCGGGCGCCGAGATGCACTTCATCCTCGTCGATCATGGCCGCTCGGAGCGGCTTGCGATGGAGGATTTCTGGTATTCGCTCAAATGCATTCGCTGCGGCGCGTGTATGAACACGTGCCCGGTGTATCGGCGCAGTGGCGGCTTGTCGTATGGCGGCACGTATTCGGGGCCGATCGGCGCAATCATCAATCCGACCTTCGACCTGAAGCGTTATAGCGCGTTGCCGTTCGCGTCGACGCTAAACGGCAGTTGCACGAATGTGTGTCCGGTGAAGATCAATATTCACGAGCAGATCTACAAATGGCGAACGGTGATCGCAGAACGTCATGAGGTGCCATTCGTGAAGCAGGAAGTGCTGAAGATGGCGGGGCGCCTGCTTGCGAGTCCGACGCTGTATCGGGCGACAGTGTCGTCGATGGGCGGCGCGCTGCGGCGTTTGCCGAATTTCGTGCTGTATAACCCGCTCAACATCTGGGGCCGGCAGCGTGAGTTGCCGGAGGCGCCGAAGCTGACCTTCCACGCCTGGTACAAGAAGAATCGTGGAGGTGGCGATGGCAACGCGTGAAGCTTTTCTGGCGAAGGTGCGTGACGCGCAGCCGCCGGCGCGCCCACGGCCCGATGTGCCGCTGTTCGCTTCGGCGGGCGGGGACTTGCGGGCGCGCTTCACGGCAGCATTGCAGGCGATGGGCGGCACGTGCGTCGAAGCGCCGGCTGCGGGTGACGTGCTTGCGCTGATCCGTGAGCGGTTCGGCGATGCGGCGTCGGTGGCGTCGGCGACGCCCGAAGTGCCCGGCACGCGCGTGATTACCGCCGAAACCGAACCGGCTTCGTTGCAGGATATCGAGGTGGGCGTGGTGCGGGGGCGCTTCGGTGTGGCTGAAACCGGCTCGGTGTGGTTCAGCGAGCGCGAGTATGTGGTCAACTCGCTGGGGTACATCGTGCAGCATCTGGTGGTGCTGCTCGATCCGGCGCAGTTGCTCGACGGCTTGCAGGACGTGTACCGTCGCGACGACTTCCGCGATGCGCGCTATGCGGCGCTGGTCACCGGCCCTTCGGCCACCGCGGATATCGAAGGCGTGCTGATTCGTGGTGCGCAGGGGGTGCGATCGTTGACAGTGGTTTGGATGGCGGCACCGCAGGCACAGCGAGGAATCTAGCGCGTGAGCGGGCTCCCGGTCACGCTGCTTTGGCTTTTGCCGATCGCAGCAGAACTTCGGCGGCAGTCCAAGCCTGCGAAGCCGGCCCGGGATCATTCGCCGCGCGTGCGTTGACGGTTGCCCCGTCGAGCAACATCATGAAGACATCCCCAAGGCGTTTTGCCTCAGACGCCGGCATGAGACCCTGCAGCAGTTCCGCTATCCAGGTGGTCATCTTTGTCCGATATTGGATGGCTACGCCCGAGATCTTGGGGTACTCGGTGCCAAACTCCGCCAGTGCGCGTTCAAACAGGCAACCCGCGAATTCTGGCGTCGCGAACCAGTCGCCATACCAGTCGAAAATTGCCTTGACCCGTTCCTCCGGAAGCTCAAGCGTCTGCAGACGGGCTTCGATACTGCCGACGATCAGCGCATAGCGTTGCAGCAGCACCTCCCGGATCAATTCGTCCTTGCCTGAAAAGTGGCGGTATAGCGTCATTCGCGCAACGCCGGAGTCGTCGATGATCCAGTCCACGCCGACGGCCTGGAAACCGTGCATCGAAAATAGTTGGGTGGCTTTATCGACGACAAGTTGTCGTTTGCTTGCACGCATGCAGATCAGCTCTCACTTGGGCTTGTTTCAAAAAATCTTAACACCAGACGTAACTCAGCTTCGTTGCCGTCTTTGTAGAACGATCTATATCATATGCGTGACATTCTGCCTACATATAGGAAAACGCGTTTTCTGGATTGGCCGGGGCCGGCCCAGGCGATTTCGGGCGACGAGGACCAGTGAGCGGATTCTCCATGCGCATACGGAGCGGGTATCGACGCGTACTTATATTTTGATATCATCACTGTATAAACATACAGGTTTCGTAAACGCTCCGTGGCGATAGATGCTCCGTCGGACCCCCGTTCTGGTGTCCCTTATTACCTGCTGAACTTCGAGCGTGCGCTGGCGTGGCTCGCCGAGCGTTACGACGATCTGCTGGACGCGCGCGAACACGGTTTCCTGCGCGATTTCGCCGCTTTGCCGCAACCCTCGCGCGCGTTGCTGGTTCGCATGCTGATGCGCAAGGGCACGCTGTTCCGCGCCAGCCGCCTGTCTTATGACGAGATCGGTTGCCCTTTGCAGGCAGTTGCACCCTTGGCAATGCTCGGTTGGGTCGACACGGAACCCGTTCTGACGCTCGACGATCTGTTCGCGCTCACCACGCGCCCCGAATTGCTGCTGATCTTGGCGGACGCCATCGCGTTGATTCCCGGCGCGAAAGGCTTGCGCAAACCCGATCTGCTGGAAACGCTGCGGCCGTTTTACGAAAGCGAAGGAGCGGGTGAGGGCGAATGCGACGAACGAGGCGTCACCGCGCAGCCGTTGTCCGCGTGGCACGCCCAGACCACCGACCGCGTCTTCCACGTCGCCATCGCGCCCCTTTGCGAGCGTCTGCGCCTGATGTTCTTCGGCAATCTGCAGCAGGACTGGTCGGAGTTCGTGCTCGCCGATCTTGGTGTGTTCCAGTATGAGAAGGTTGCGTTCGCGCCGTCGTCGCGCGCCTTCCAGCAACGCGCGGACGTCGACGTTTATCTTGCGTTGCATGCATGCCGCGAAGCGCTCGAATGGCTCCCCGCGGGTAACGCGGAGTCAGAGGCGATCGACGAGCTCGTCGTCGCGATTGCTGCGATCGAAACCTCAAACCCGTGGCTCGAAACGCGTCGCGCGAAACTGCTGTTTCGTATCGGCCAGCATTGTGAGCGTCAACAGAACTGGCGCGCAGCGCTCGCTGTCTATGAGCGCTGCGCGTGGCCTGGCGCGCGCCATCGGCGCTTGCGAGTGCTGGAACGCAGTGAGCGATTTGACGAAGCCTTCGCCCTCGCTTTGCAAGCCGCTGCGAAACCTGAAAGCGAAGAGGAAGCGCAGCGCATCGAGCGCATGTTGCCGCGTTTGCAGCGCAAGCGCGGCGAGCGGGTGGCACGTGTAGCTGCAGCTCGCCCGGTCGAGCGCAGCACACTGGTTTTGCCGAGGCCAGACGCGCCACAACCGGTCGAATACGTCGCCCGGGACCATCTGACTTGCGACGCGGCGCCGGTTCATTACGTTGAAAACGCGCTGATCAACTCGCTGTTCGGCTTGCTGTGCTGGGAGCCGGTGTTCTCGGCGCTGCCCGGCGCGTTTTTTCACCCGTTCCAGCGCGGTCCGGCCGATCTGCATGCGCCTGATTTTCATGCGCGCCGCGCCGCGCAATTCGCCGCGTGTCTCGCGCAACTCGACAGCAGCGCCTATCGCGAGACGATTCTGCGGCATCTGCAAAGCAAGGCGGGATTGCAATCGCCGTTTGTATTCTGGGGCTTGCTGACGCAGGAACTGGTCGAGTTGGCGCTCGACTGCCTGCCTGCCGCGCATCTGAAACTATGGTTCGAGCGCTTGCTGCGTGACATCCGCGGCAACCGTTCGGGCCTGCCGGACCTGATCCGGTTCTGGCCGGCCGAGCGCCGTTACGAGTTGATCGAAGTGAAAGGCCCCGGCGACCGCTTGCAGGACAACCAGATCCGCTGGCTCGCGTACTGCGCGCAGCACGGCATGCCGGTGCGCGTGCTCGACGTGCGATGGGCCGATGAAGAGATCGTCGCGTCGGAAGTCGTGACGGAGATCACGCCGTGACCTACGTGGTCGCCGTCCGGGCGATGTGCGAATTCACTGCGCGGCGAGGCGATCTGGATCTGCGCTTCACGCCCGCGCCCACCTCGCTGGAGGGCATGGCCGGCCATGTGACGGTCGCCGGGCGGCGCGCGAGCGGCTACGAAGCCGAAATTACGCTGACCGGCACGCATCGCGGTTTGACCGTGCGTGGCCGCGCCGACGGTTACGACCCGGTGTCGAACCGTCTGGAAGAGATCAAGACCCATCGTGGCGCGCTCGAACGGATGCCCGCCAATCACCGCACGCTGCATTGGGCGCAGGCGCTGGTGTATGGTCACCTGTTGTGCCAGACCCGTTCGCTCGCCGAATTGACTGTCGCGCTGGTGTATTTCGATGTCGGCAGTCAGAAGGAAACCTTGCTGACCGAAACGCACACGGCGCGTGAGCTGGAGATTTTCTTCGTCGAGCAATGCGAACGCTTTCTCGATTGGGCCGTGCAGGAAGAGGCGCACCGCGCCGCGCGCAACGCCGCGCTCAGTGCGTTGCAGTTTCCGCATGGGCAATTCCGCAGTGGTCAGCGCGAGCTGGCGGTGTCGGTGTATCGCGCGGCGCGTGACGGCAAGCCCTTGATGGCGCAGGCGCCGACCGGCATCGGCAAGACGCTGGCGACGATTTTTCCGCTGCTCAAGGCGTGTGCGTCGGATCAGATCGACCGTGTGTTCTTCCTGACCGCGAAGACGCCGGGCCGCGCACTTGCCCTCGATGCGATCGAAACACTCCATCAAAGCGCCGAGCCGACTTCCGCGCGCTTGCCGCTGAGAACCCTGGAACTGGTCGCGCGCGACAAGGCTTGCGAGCATCCCGACAAGGCCTGCAACGGCGAGTCCTGTCCGCTCGCACGAGGCTTCTATGACCGGCTCGACGCGGCACGCAGCGCGGCGTTGGCCGGACCGCGGCTCGACCGGGCGTCGGTGCGCGAAGCGGCGCTCGGGCACGACGTCTGCCCGTACTATCTCGCGCAGGAACTGGCGCGCTGGTCCGACGTGGTGGTCGGCGATTACAACTACTACTACGACAGCAGCGCGATGCTGTACGCGCTCACGCAGATCAATCAATGGCGCGTCGGCGTGCTGGTCGACGAGGCGCACAACCTGCTCGAGCGGGCACGGCGCATGTACAGCGCGACGCTCGACCAGGCGGCGTTTCGGCTCGCCCGCAAAACCGCGCCCGCGACGTTGAAGAAGCCGCTTGAACGGCTTCAGCGCGAGTGGAACGCCGTCAAGCGCGCTCAGACTGACGCGTATCAGGTCTACCCCGACGTCCCCGGCAAACTGCTTTCGGCCGCACAGAATCTGATCGGCGCAGTGACGGATCAACTCGCCGAAGCCCCGCTTTCCATCGACGAAGCCTCGCTGCGATTTTTCTTCGACGCCATGCATTTCGTCGCGCTGGCGGAGCAATTCGGCGAGCATTCGATTTTCGACATCACCCTCACCACGGATCGCTACGCGCCGCGCGACAAAAGCAGCAGCATGCTGTGCGTGCGCAACGTGATCCCGGCGCCGTTCCTCGCAGGGCGTTATGCTGCCGCGCGGACCACGGTGATGTTTTCGGGCACGCTCAACCCGCATCATTTCTATCGCGACACGCTGGGTTTGCCGGAGCGGACGAACTGGCTCGAGGTCGAAGGGCCGTTTCGCGCCGAACAGTTGCAGGTGCGTGTGGCCGGCAACGTATCCACGCGCTGGCGTGATCGCGAACGCTCGCTCCTGCCCATCGTCGATCTGATCGCCAAGCAGTACGCCGCGCAGCCGGGCAATTATCTCGGCTTCCTGAGCAGCTTCGAGTATCTGCAACAGGTGATGGGCTTGATGCGCTCGCGTCATCCGGAATTGCCAATATGGGCACAGGAACAGGGAATGGACGAGGCCGCGCGCGACGCGTTCCTCGCGCGCTTTCGCACCATGAACCAGGGCGTTGGCTTCGCGGTGCTAGGGGGCGCGTTCTCCGAGGGTATCGATCTGGTCGGGCAGCAGCTGATTGGCGCCTTCATCGCGACGCTCGGCCTGCCGCAGATGAACGACGTCAACGAGCAGATGCGCCGCACGATGGACGCGAAGTTTGGCAATGGCTACGACTACATGTACCTATATCCTGGCTTGCAGAAGGTCGTGCAGGCCGCCGGCCGCGTGATTCGCACGGAGCAGGATCAAGGGGTGGTGCATCTGATCGACGACCGGTACCGGCGGCCGGAAGTGCGGCGGCTGTTGCCGCGCTGGTGGCAGGTGCAATAAGCAAGCACAATGAGCCGCTCATCGCTGGCTCGCAAGCCCATCTCTTTACCTCCCAGGTAATCGACCTGCCTACACCCGCCAGGCAAAGTGGCGGCACGGCACAACGATTCCAACCCAAGGTAAGGAGGCTTCAATGAACGCGACCGCACCGTATCTCACCGACGAGCCCAACACGATCCGCACCGCCGACCACACGCGCCTGTTCTACCGCGATTGGGGGCAAGGCGCGCCGCTCGTGTTCCTGTCCGGCTGGACGCTGAATTCCGACATGTGGTCGTATCAGATGGAGCCGCTATCGCGCCTCGGCTGCCGCTGCATCGCCTATGACCGCCGCGGCCACGGCCGGTCGAGCGATCCCGGGCGTGGCTACGACTTCGACACGCTCGCCGACGATCTCGACAGCGTGCTCAGCACACTCGATCTGAACAATGTGACACTGGTCGCGCATTCGATCGCGAGCGGCGAAGCGGTGCGTTACCTGACGCGGCACGGTTCGGAACGCGTGGCCCGGATTGCATTCATCGCGCCGGCAGCCACGCCGTATCTGCTGAAAACCGAAGACAACCCGAGCGGGATCGACGCCGCATTATTCGAGCAAGGCCGCCTCGCGCTGAGCCGTTCCTTCCCCGACTGGATCGAGGCGAATGCCGCGCCGTACTTCGGCCCGGGTGTGTCGCGCGCGCCGCTCGACTGGACGATCCGCATGATGCTGCAAACCTCGCATCAGGCCATGCTCGAACTCGCCCGCGTCCAGACCATCACCGATTTCCGCGCGGAATTGGCCCGCGTCCGGGTGCCGTCGCTCGTCGTGCACGGTGATCGGGACGCCTCTGCACCGCTCGAGCTGACCGGACGGCCGACCGCGGCGCTGATCGAAGGCGCTTCATTGAACGTCTACGAAGGCGCCGGCCACGGCCTGTACTTCACTCATGCGGAGAAGCTGAACCAGGATTTGCTGGCGTTCCTGGGCCACCGGCCGGTTTAGGGTCGACCGGCACTTGATCTTCAACCGGCGCGTCGGCCTTGCCGGCCGCCGCTTTCAGCGAGGCGTCGGCAGGCGCTGTTGAAGCCGGTTCGCTCTTCGCAGCAGCGTTGGGGCCTACGTCCGGCGCGCCGTTCGATTCGACTTTGGCCGGTACGCTCTCAGGGTCCCACGTCAGCAAATGCCGCTGCGGGTTCGCGATTTCGATGCCGCGCGCGCTGAACTGGTCGAGAATGCGCCGGTTGAATTCGCGCTGCACGCCCCAGCGCGCGGTGTCGCGGCATTGGATCTGCCCGGCCAGCGTGACCGCCGAACCGTCCACGCCGTCCACGCCCCAGAAGCTGAAGTCGGACAGGATGCCGTCCTTGAACTTCTCGTCTTCGCGCAGCGCGGCGCCGATTTCCTTCAGCGTGGCGATTGCCAGATCGACGTCCTCGCCGAACACGATATTCACTTTCACCGCGGCATTGCCGAGTCCGCGATTGGTGTTGTTCACCGTCGTGACCGAACTGAATGGCACGGTGAAGAGCGAACCGTCGCTGCCGCGCAAGCGAACGGTGCGGATCGACAGATATTCAACCGTACCCGATACGCCCGCGAGCGTGACCCAGTCGCCGACCTGCATGGCGTTTTCCATCAACAGGAACATGCCGGTGATGAAATCCTGCACCAGCTTTTGCGAGCCGAAGCCGAGCGCCACGCCGAAAATACTCGCGCCCGCCAGCAGCGGCCCGATGTTCACACCGAGTTCGCTCAGGCCGGTGAGCACCACGACCAGCGCGATCACGCAAAAGAGCGCGCTGCGCAGCATCGGCAGCAGGGTACGCAGACGTGCGGCGCGCACGAGGTCGCCGCTGGTGGTCCAACGGTCCAGCCGCCGTTCGATCGACACGTTGGCGCCTTCCCACACCACCAGCGCGATCACCGCGGCGACCCCGATCGTGACCAGCGCCGAAGCCAGCCGATGGCCGATCGACCCGGCCCGGAACAGTTCGCCCACGTCGACGCCCCAAACCTGCAGCAGCGCGAGCGCGGTGACAATGCCGATGAGCCACGCGACGACCCGCCGCAGCAGCGGGTAATAGCGGTAGGCATGCTGTTGCACGAGCGACTTCTCCGCGTCGCCCTGTACGTTGAAGAGCCGCGCCATGGCGCCGAAAATTACGATCGCGACGACTCGCGCGCCCACCAGAATCGCCAGCGTAATACCGCCGAGATGCAGCAGGGTGCGATAGCCGTTCTGCACGTCGAGCGCCCAGATGAACCACAGCGCCATCACCACGAACGCCGCGAATCCGGCCCACGCATCGGCGAGCGCGTTGCCGAACATTTCCAGCGATTCGCTCGCGGCAAAGCGCCTGCGGATCAATTCGCCGACCGGCTTCCTGCATTTCAGAATCAGAATCGAGATCATGATGTGGCCGGCGAGCGCGACCACTTTCATCAGCGCGAGATGCGCCGCGTCGTTCAAGCCGAGCGACTGCGCGATCTCCGCGATCGCCGAACCGGCGCCGACCACGGCGACGATCCGTACGATCCAGCGCTGCACGAAAGCAGCCCACGCATCGCTCATGCGCAACAGGCGCAGGCGGGGCGCGCTCGGCTGCAGGAAGAAGCCGCTGACGATCACAATCAGGCGGCACAGCACGTAGATGTCGATCAGCGAATCGAGCGCGCGGTCCTGCGGCGTGCCGTCCTCGGTGACGATCGACATCAGCGCGCTCGCGGCGCCGACGAACACCGCCAGCGGCAACAGGCGCAGCACCATCGTCAGGAGCGCGCGCGGCAGGCGCTGCAGCAGCGTCAGGTGATGCACGGCCTTCTGCTCGCCTTTGGCGTCGGTGGCTTTGCCGGTGGTGGGCGTAGGCGTTGCTATGGCCGCGCCGGGCTTCGCCGCCTGTGCCGTTGCATCGGGCGAAGCCGGTGAAACGGGCAGCGGCGGCGCGGCATTCGGCGCATCGGCCGGTTGCGGCTGGACGTCGACGGGCAGGTCGGCTTGCGATGCCCCGTCTTCATCGCCACGTTCGCGGCGCGCGGCAAGGGCCATGTACGCACGGCGCAACAGGCGGCGCGCGAGCCATTCGAGCGCGAGCGCGGGCAGCAGTGCCGCCAGCAGCGACCATGCGACCTGGCCGAGCACGCCGCGCGCTTGCGGGCTGGTCGATTGCCAATGCCACCAGGCACGCACCGAAGCGAGGTCAAGCAGCGCGGCGACCGAACTGCGCAATGACTTGCCGAGGTGTACAGCCCAATGCGCGCCCTGACGCGCCAGTTGCGAGGCGAGGCCATTGGACTTGAAGGCGGCTGGGACGAGCGCGCTGGCGCTGCTGCCCGCGGCGGGTGCCGACGCAGCCGCGGCCGTGGAGGCCGGTGGAGCGCTGAGTGCGCCCGCTGCGGCGATTGCCTGTAGCGTGTCGCTGACTTGCGCGCGGCGTGTGGGGTCATTGAGGACGCTGAGGGCCTGGCGGGCCTGTTCGGGCGTCAGGGTAGGCGCGACGCCGGATGCGGCTGAGGCGGCGGGTTGCGCCGCGGCAGCAAAGACCGGCGAGGCGCTCAGAAGGAGAAAAATGACAAGCCAGGCTTGGAGTTTTTTGCGCATAGGGTGTAAGGCGGGGTACCAGGTGCGAACGGCGGTGCCGGGACGCGCAGGTCGATTCGGCGGGGTGACCTTGGACCGACACGCGTTTAGTCGTACAAGTTCCATCCGCGGCGGGTATTGGTGTTCACACGGAGGTTCGGCCAGTTGGTCCGAATTGTAACGTCAGGCAGCAGAAAGCTTGCCCGACCGAGGCGCAGTCCGCGGCGTAGCGCGCAAGGTCGCGCGGCTTGAAACCTACTGAGGCGGCAGGCGCCGTGGGACAAGCGGCCATGCGCGGACGCAGCCCCGCGCGGGGCTGCGTCGTCAAAAGGGTTGGCGCGAAAGCACACGGGCTCTGCGCCACAGGGTGCTCAGGCCCGGCAATGCCTATTCCGTTGCTTCCACCGAATCCGTCGCGGCCACGCCGAGCGTGCCTTCGACCACCTCGGTGAAGGTGCGCTCCTCGCGCAGAATGAAACGCTTCGTCTGCGCAAACAGG
Source organism: Paraburkholderia aspalathi (assembly GCF_900116445.1). Classification (GTDB taxonomy): domain Bacteria; phylum Pseudomonadota; class Gammaproteobacteria; order Burkholderiales; family Burkholderiaceae; genus Paraburkholderia; species Paraburkholderia aspalathi. The sequence goes on along the minus strand of NZ_FPBH01000011.1, from coordinate 35,277 downwards.
AAATTTTCCCGGGCTTCGGCGTCGGAGCGCAGCCGCGCCCGATACGTTTCGTACGCGGCGAGGCTGTCGAACGCGATCAATCCCCAGGCGACGTCGTTGGTCCCTTCGTACGGCAGAAAGTAGCCGATCAGATGACCGCCGCAGCGCGGAATAATGCGGCCCCAGTTGCGAGCGTAGTCGTTGAAGGCTTCGCGTTGGAACGGGTCGATCTGATAGCGGATGAAGCAGGTAATCGTCATGTGCAGGCTCCCGATCGGGTGGGGGTGGTTTGAAGCAGGTGAGTAGCAGTATGAAGACTGCTCGACTGCGACGTTTCACTGCGTTCTGAACGGTCGTTGAGCGGGGGGCGGCATTTAATGGCCGTGCTCAATGGCGGTATGAAGGCCCGCTCGGATCGCAAGCGGCGCGGTGCCTCGGGGCCTACCTCTTAACTTGGTGCCGTCGTTTTTCCACTAGCCTTGCGGATCGTCAACACCGCGAGCGCCGCGCCGGCCAGCGCGCACATCGCCGATACCAGCGCCACCGCCCGCAGGGCCGGCCCGAGCGCTTCGGCTTGCGCGCGCGCCACTTCGGCTCGTGTGGCGGCGTCCGTTGCGCCTGGCGCCGCCGAGCTCGCATTCATCGTGTCCTGCGTCAACCGTGCCGACTCACGCGCCGCTTGCGGCACGTTCGACGCAGCGAGCCGCGCGTCGAGTGCCGCGTCGTGCGACCACACGAACACGATCCCGAGCACCGCGATCGCCAGCAGACTCGCCACCCGGGCGACGGCGTTATTGATGCCCGAGGCGACGCCAGTGCGTGCGGCGGATACGGATGTCATCACCGTCGTCGTCAACGGTGCGACGGTAATCGTCATGCCGAGCCCGAGCACGACCAGCGCCGGAAAGAAGCCGCGCCAATAGTCGCCGCGGACCCACGGCAGCGCGAGCATCGCAAAGCCGATCGCCGCGATCACCGGCCCGACGCCCAGCAAGGCCCGTGCGCCGTAACGGCTCGTCAGACCACCGGTGAAACGCGACAGCAGGCCGATCGTGACCGGCACCGGCAGCAGAGCGGCCCCCGCCTCGGTCGCGCTATAGCCATACGCGCGGATCAGCGTGAACGGCAGGAAGAACAGCGCACCGCCCAGCCCGAAATAGAGCAGCAGCGTGACGAGATTCGCGCCGACGAAGTCGCGCGAACGAAACACGTCGAGCGGCATCATCGGATTGCGGGCCTTCGCTTCGAGCATCACGAAGCCGGACAGCACGACGAGGCCACCGAGGATCAACGCCAGCACCCAGCGGTCGCCGAAGCCGCGCGCCGAGGCGATGGTCAGGCCGTAGGTCAGCGCGGCGAGCCCTGCGGCTGCCGTGATGGCGCCCGGCAAGTCAAGCCTCGGCAGCGCTTGCCCTTTGTGCGCGGGGTCCGGGTCCGATGGATCGTTCTCCTGCCGGCTGTCCGGCACGGCGACGATCGCCAGCGCGATGGTTGCGCACGCAATCGGTACGTTCAGAAAGAAAATCGCCCGCCACGAAAACGCATCGACGAGCCAGCCGCCCGCCACCGGCCCGACCGCCGACGTGATCGCGCCGACGCCGGCCCAGGTGCCGATCGCCTTGCCGCGCTCCTTGTCGTCGAATACCGAGCCGATGATGGAGAGACTGCTCGGCACCAGCATTGCCGCGCCGATGCCTTGCACGGCGCGCGCCGCGATCAGGGCGCCGACGCCTGGCGCCAGGCCGCAGCCGATCGAAGCCAGCGTGAACAAGCCGATTCCCGCGATGAACACGCTGCGCCGGCCGAGCTTGTCGCCGAGCGAGCCGCCCACCAGCACCAGCGCGCCGAGAAACAGCAGATATGCGTTGACGACCCACTGGATCGCCGCGACGCTCGCGCCCAGTTCGGTCTGGATCGACGGCAGCGCGACGTTGACCACGGAGCCGTCGATGAACGCCATGCTCGAACCGAGGATGGTCGCGGCGAGCGCGAGCTTTTTGCGCCGGCACGGATGATCGAAGCTGAGGGGCTGAGCGTGGATGGCCAACGCGTCGCACGGGCTCGCCTGGGCGGGGAGCGTGGAGGAAGGGCGGCGCACGAGCGCCGGGGCGTGCTGATCGGCCACGTCCACTCCAGGGTGGATGAACGGCTTTCAGCATAGCAACGCCAAGGGAGAACCGATAGGCGGTTACGGCGCCAGGCCGGCCGAGCCGCGTGAGGCGGCGCGGTCGCGGCGCTATTTGCGGAGATTTGCCCGTTCAGGCGACCTTAGGTCAAACCTGCGAGTTAAACCTGCGAGGTTAAACCAGCGAAGGCGCCTGCCGCTCTGCCTCGTCATCGGCATCCGCACCGCCGCCGTCGACGTTCGACGCGCGTCCGGCCGCCGGGTCCTGATGTAGCCGGCTTGCGTGCATCAGGCGATACAGTGTGGCCCGCGAAATGCCGAGCTCGGCCGCGGCTTCGGACAATTTGTAGCCGTGCCGCTGCAAAGCATGCTCGATGGCGTCCTTTTCGGCCTTGCTGCGGATCTCCGCCAGCGTCACGGCCGGCCCGTTGTCGGTTTCCGGCAGGCCGAGGTCGCTTGCCGTGATAAAGCGGCCCTCGCTCATCACCACGGCCCGGCGCACGCAGTTGATCAGCTCGCGCACATTGCCCGGCCACGGATAGTTCGACATGGCGACGATCGCGTCGCTCGACAGCCCGCGCAATTTACGCGCGCCGTCCTGCCGGTACATGCTGAGCGCATAGTTGGCGAGCAGCTTGATGTCACCGCCGCGCTCGCGCAAGGGCGGCTCGACGAGCCGCAGCACGCACAGGCGGTGATACAGGTCGGAGCGGAAGCGGCCGTCCTCGACGGCTTTGTCCAGATCGACGTGGGTCGCCGAAATCACCCGTACGTCGACGTTGATCGGCCCATTGCCGCCCAGCCGTTCGATGGTGCCTTCCTGCAGGAAGCGCAGCAGCACCGCCTGGCATTCGTGCGGCATATCGCCGATTTCATCCAGAAACAGGGTGCCTTCGTTAGCGCTTTCGATCCGGCCGATCTTGCGTTGCAACGCGCCGGTAAAGGCGCCGCGTTCGTGGCCGAACAATTCGGCTTGCAGCAGGCTCGGCGGAATGGCCGCGCAATTGATCGCGACGAAGGCCCGGCCGGCACGCGGCGAGCGCTCATGAATCGCACGGGCGGTCAGCTCCTTGCCAGTGCCGGATTCGCCGGCGACGAACACCGGTGCATCGGTCACGCCGCATTTGTCGATGCGCCGGTATAACTGCTGCATCGCCTCGCATTGCCCAACCATGCCGTGCCGGCCGAGCGAAGGCTCGGGGGCGGCCGGCGCGTGCCGCAGGCTCGACAGCCCATGCGCGTGGCCAAGCGCGAAGACCAGCCGCTCGTTCAGCCAGGGCCGGGTGACGAAATCGAAGCAATAATCGAGGATGAAGCGGCTGACCAGTTCGTCGTCCGACTGGCCCGGTGCGATCTGCGCGACCCAATTGGTTTCGACGCGACGCATACAGGAGGCGAGAGCGGACAAATGCTGGGACGTGCAGTCACCCGGCAATTCGACGAGGCCGACCTTGATATTGTCGCGCTCGATCATGCGTTCGGCGATTGCCGTGCTTTTGGCGTGCACAGCTTGCCAGCCGGATGCGGCCAGGAAGCTGGCCAGATCCCGATCGGGCGAGTTCGACACGTACAGAACGGTGCGTTCGGTGTCGACAGGCGTGCAAGTCGTGTTCATGTGACCCCCGGATTGTTGCTGCTCTCAGAACTGCTCTTCGACGAACTGGACAGACCGGCAATGACGAATTCACGGTAGCGGCAATGGCGGGGACGCAGAGCGGCGGCATAAACCGCGAGGTGCTACGCGTCGGACAGATAGCAGGACAGCATTTAACGGTGAGGCCGCCTGACTATTTCATCCCCGAATCACAAAAGCCGTTTTCTACCTCCATGGTCTGGCAGACGCGCTCTACGTGGCGCATTGCTTAACGATAAGCGAAAGTGCTTTCGAGCGCCATACAAACAAATCTGGATTCAGAAACGTTTTTCCCGCTTTAACGCGCCTTTTTGCGGTTCAAGAATGGTTGGTCAACCTCGGTTATGTGCGAAATCCCACATAGCGTTGCAAATCGCAGGGTGGTCGTCGTGCAACGGATGCCGCACCGTCGAATCACCGTGTCTCAAGCTTGCGACATTTTGGGCAAGGGCTGCGAGAGCTGTTTCGTGGCCCGAAGCATCGGCATATTTGACCGGGCTACGTCGCAAAGCGCGGCCGGACAGGGGCCGGCCAGGCGCGCGTCCAGGCCCGCCGACCGGTAGATCCTTCTGCAGCGCGTTGGAGGATGAACGCCGCGCGTGTCAAATCCGAATCAACGTGTGCCGTGAGGCAGGGTCCAGCGGGGTGCGCGGCAGCGAAATTCACCGTACATCAAGGGGTTGAGAGCGCATGGCACAGCCATTGCAATAGGAGCTTTACAAGCGAATGCATTGCCGCCCGCTCCGGTAGCTCGGGGAAAGCAGCCGGAGCCCGGCGGTGAACATCGTCTTCGTAAGCGCGGCCGGGGAAGCCAATGTGTCTTACGAGGGTGTGGCGGGGCCACTGAAAAACGGACGTCAAAAAAGTGGGCTGAATGGTCGGTGCGGAGTATCGGTCATTCTTCACCGGACGACGTAAAACGCTGACCTCGCCATTTTTCCGTCAGACTGGACGGACCTGGCGTTGATGGCCGAAATTAAATTGATCGCAATAGCGACAGGTACCGTGCTCGAGCACATTGCGGGCACGCGACGTACAGCACAGAGCAGGGGCGGGGCAGCGCACGGTCAGGACCAGCCGGCGCGACGATGCGGGGAGGATGGTCTTAGTCTCCATAGAGGGGCGCGCTTCACGAGGTGGACTGGGCGCCGTGCCGGCGCGATTGCGCGGGCACGGCCTACCTGGACGCAGGCTTGAAATGGCTCACCATTCGGGGGTTGTCATGAAAACGATCAGCAAGTTGGCCGCACTGCGGCTGGACCATCACACCATGGCGCACGGCGCCGTTCTCTCCTATCAGCGTCTTGTCGCACGGCCGCGTAGCTTGTTCGCCGCGCCGCCGGCCGATCTGTTCACGCTGGTGATCGCCGAGGCGATGAAACGCAAGGCTCAACCCGAGATTCAGCGCGATGCGCTGCGCGACGCGATCCATGAGATGCCGCCGTCGCCCGAACGAGGCTACGAGCGCGGTGCGGACGTCGACCCAGCCGGACCCGACGATTACATCTGAATCTCGACTGTTATCGGCGCGGCCTTGTCGGCCGGATGGCTTCAGGCCGCCGGTCGTCGTCGCCTTCGCAACTCAATTCCGCCGCTGGACCCACCCGATCACCGAAACCCGCCCGCCAGAATCGAATCCAGGCGGGCGTGGCATGATATGGACATTCGTCCGGTGTGACTGCTACGCTGCGACACCGACGGACCGGAAGCCTTCATGAAGCAGGCTTGAATAATAATTCGCATATCGAAACGAGTGTGCAATGACAAAGACCACACCTTCGCGGGAATTCGATGGTGAGGGCCGTCTCCAGGATGCCACGATCGTGGACCCGGCGGGCGCGGCGCCCGGCGCCGACGGTGGAGAGGGCGTGGCGCCGGCTGGCGGCATGCGCGAGGCGTTGGTCGAAATCCTCGCGCGCGTCGCCGCGGCGCTCATGTTGAGCATCTTTACTTACGCGGCGGTCAAGCAATGGCTCGCGGCGCCCACACGGATCACCTTGCTGCTGCTGGTGGTCAGTGCGTTCATGACCCTGGGGTTGTCGCTGTTTGCGCGGGTACCCATCCACCGTGACTGGACGCCTTTCGCTTTCATCTGCTCGGTGGGCGGCACGTTCTATTTTCTTGCGGTGCGGCTTTCGCCCGGCACCCAACTTATTCCGGAGGCGGCCGGCGCGTCGCTGCAGCTGCTGGGGATTTTGTGGCAACTGTTCGCGAAGGTGTCGCTGCGCAGGTCGTTCGGCATTTTGCCCGCCAATCGCGGGGTTGTTTCCCGCGGGGCTTACCGGTTCGTGCGTCATCCCATGTACCTGGGGTATTTCGTGACGGACGTGGGTTTTCTGCTCGCGAACTTCGGGATTCAGAACGTGATTGTCTACGGATGCCAGTTTGCGCTGCAGGTTGGACGCATCGTGCGGGAGGAGCGGCTCCTGTCCGACGACGAGCGGTATCGGACGTACAGGGGTAAGGTGCGGTTCCGGGTAATTCCGGGCGTGTTTTGACGGTGTATCGTGTAGTTTTTCTTGCGGTGCAAGCCGCAATGAGCCGCAATGAGCGGCGCTAAACGGTAAACCCCCAATCCGCCTGACTACCTCTGATCGATCCGCACGAGCGCCACATCATCCATGCAAAGCGATACAAACCCGTTCCACGACATGGCGTCGATTCTGTCCAATCCGATCCTCAACACGGATTCGTACAAGGCGTCGCACTACCTGCAGTATCCGCCGGAAGCGTCGGCGATGTTTTCATACATCGAGTCGCGCGGGGGACGCTACGACCGCACGTTGTTCTTCGGCCTGCAGATGCTGATCAAGGAGTATCTGTGCCGGCCCATCACGCCGGCCATGATCGACCAGGCGAAGGCGTTCTTCACGGCGCATGGCGAACCGTTCAACGAAGCCGGCTGGCGCTACATCGTCGAACACCATAACGGTTATCTGCCCGTGCGGATTCGCGCGGTGCCGGAAGGCTCGGTCGTGCCCACGCATAACGTTCTGGTCACGGTCGAATGCGACGATCCGGAGGTGTTCTGGCTGGCCTCGTACCTGGAAACGATGTTGCTGCGCGTGTGGTATCCGATTACGGTCGCGACGCAAAGCTGGCATCTGCGCAACACGATCCGCGCGTATCTGGAGAAGAGCAGCGACGACCTCACGCAATTGCCGTTCAAGCTGCACGATTTCGGCGCGCGCGGCGTGTCGAGTGCGGAGTCGGCGGCGATTGGCGGCTCGGCGCATCTGGTCAGTTTCATGGGTTCGGATACGGTGCTCGGTGTGGTTGCGGCAAACCACTACTACAACGAACCGATGGCGGCGTTTTCCGTGCCGGCCGCGGAGCACAGCACGATCACATCATGGGGGCGCGAGCGTGAGACCGACGCATTCCGCAACATGATCGCGAAGTTCGGCAAGCCTGGCGCGATCGTTTCGGTGGTGTCCGATTCCTACGACCTGTTCGCCGCGCTCGAGGTTTGGGGCACGACGTTGAAGCAGGCCGTGCTCGACTCCGGCGGCACGCTGGTGATCCGGCCTGATTCCGGCGATCCGCTGACGATTGTCCTGCAGACCATGCGGGCGCTCGAGGCGTCGTTCGGTTCGACGGTGAACGGCAAGGGGCGGCGCGTGCTCAACAACGTGCGCGTGATTCAGGGCGACGGCGTGAATCCGGAATCGATCGAAGCGATCCTTGCGGCCATGGATGAGGCCGGCTTTGCGGCGGACAACATCGTCTTCGGCATGGGTGGCGCGTTGTTGCAGCAGATCAACCGCGATACACAGCGCTTCGCCATGAAGTGTTCGGCCATCCGGCTTGGCGATGAATGGCATGACGTACGCAAGGACCCGGTCACGGATGCCGGCAAGCGGTCGATGAAAGGGCGGCTTACGCTGCTGGTGAATCGTCACACCGGCGAGTATCGGACAGTGACGCTGCCGGTGGCGTGGGATGGCCGCACTGTTGAAGGAGATTGGGACGAGGCGCTCGTCACGGTTTTCGATTCCGGAAAATTGCTCGTCGATGCGGCGTTTTCTGAAATCAGGAAGAGGGCTCACGCGGCTGAGGGCTAGTCGGCTGTTTGGCCCAACATGTCAGTTCACATGCCAGACCGACACGCCGCTGGCGTCAACGTCGATCCGGCAAGTGCTGCCTTCACGCAAGCGGGCATCTTCGTTCGCGATGTCGAAGCGCACCCCCGCGATATTCAGGCGGACATACCGCTCGCCGCGCCGTAACTCGACCGCGTCGACCGTGCCGGCGTAGGCGCCGTCGGATGAAATAACCACGGCGTGGGACGAGATGCGCCACATCACCCGTTGCCCGCCAGGAATCGCAAAGCCGCTATCGCCCGTCGCGATTGCGAACCCATTGCTAATCTCGACTCGCCCAGGCGCTGTCATCAAACCTTCGCCGACGTTGTGCAAGCCGAGCAACTCGGCAACCCGCATCGAAGCCGGCCGTTCGAACACCTCATCGATGGAACCCGCCTGCAGCACGCGGCCCTGTTCGACAACCAGCATTTCGTCGGCAAGCAGAGCCGCTTCGTCGGGATCGTGTGTGACGATGATCGTCACCGCCGCGATCTCGCGCTGCAACGCGCGCAGGGACTGCTGCAAACGACGCCGCCGCGGCGTATCGAGCGCCGCGAACGGCTCATCGAACAGGAGCAATTCGCTGTGACGCGTGAGTGCTCGCGCCAGCGCCACGCGTTGCCGCTGACCGAACGACAATTGATGCGGCAAGCGCGCAACCAGTTGCGCGAGACCGAGATGATCGAGCCAGTAACGCGCGCTGGCGGCGTCGGCGTCGACAGGAAACGCGAGTTGCTGCGCCACCGTCATGTGCGGGAACAGGCCGTAGTCTTGTGGCATGTAGCCGATCTGGCGGCGCTCGGGCGGCAGTGTGCTCAAGTCGGTTGTGCCGAGCCGAACGGAACAGGCTGCGTTGGATTCAAGCCCTGCAATCAGACGCAATGCGAGGGATTTGCCGGAGCCCGACGGGCCGATGATCGCAAGCCGCCGCGTGGCAGGCGCCCATGCGATGTCGAGTTCGAACGCGCCTAATCGGCGCTGCAAATGAAAGGCGAGGCGAAGGTCAGAAGTTTCGCCCCGGCTCGCCGTCGGATCCGTGCCGGGTTCCAGCGCGTCGTCGCCGTTTTCAGTTTGTTCGAGCGAGGCTTTCTGCCGAAGGCTGTAGATCGACAGCGCCGCGCAGACAATCGCAATCGCGAGCGTCGGCAGCAATAACGGCATCATCGCCGGCAGGCCCTGGCCACCGAATACGACGTACGTGTACACCGGCAGCGAATACGGGTGATAGGCCACCATCACCGTCGCGCCGAATTCGCCGAAGGCACGCAACCACGCCAGCGCGAGTCCCGCGCGAATCGCCGGCCACGCAACCGGCAACATCACGCGGAAGAATCGGCTGCCTGCATGATGGCCGAGCGTCGCGGCCACGTCGTCGAGCACGGGGTCCACGGCGGCGAACGCCGATTTCGCGGCGATGATCAGGAAGGGCGCGGCCACGAAGATTTCCGCGAGCACGATGCCGGCAAACGAATCCGTCAGCGCTCCGTTGGTGAAGCGGCCGACCCAGCTATAGGGCCCAAGCAGAAACAGCAGCAGCACGCCGCTCGTGAGTGGCGGCAAGGCAAGTGGTAACTGAACGACGAAGCCGAGCAGCGCCATCTTGCGCGAGTTCGAGCGCGCCAGCAGATAGCCGAGCGGCACGCCGCCGAGCAGAATCACGAACGAGGCCACGCTGGCGCTCGCCGCCGAGATGCCGACCGCCGACCACACCGCGCGCCAATCGACATTCGGCCAATCGGCCGCGCCGAGTTGCGGCACGCTCGCGATAAACGGCGCGCACAAATAGACGGCAAGCAGCGCGGCCAGCCATAGCAACGGCCGCGCGGCGGACCGCTTCACCGCCTGTTCCACTGCTTGTTCCACCGCCTTATTGCGCGGCGTCGATCACGGCTTGCACCGAAGGCGGCATGGCTTGCACATTGCCGGAAATGGTCGGTTTGATCACGTCCACGCCGTGTTGCTTGAGCAACGCGCGGCCTTGCGCGCTCAGCAGGAAGTCGACGAAGCTGCTGGCACCCGCATGGTTCGGTGCGTCGCTGAGAATCGTCAGCGTGTAGCTCGCTTTGGCCTGCAATTCGGGCGCTGGACGGAGCGCCGGAATTTTCAGGTCGGACGTTTCGGTCGAATAGAAGAAGCCGGCATCGAGCTGGCCGGATTGCAAACGACCCACCAGCGTTTCTTCCGGCAAAACCTGCGCGGGATTTTCCGCGTCGCCCAGCGTCTTCTCGACGAGGTCCGGCTGATGGTAGAGCTCCGCGGCCTTCGTCATCATCTCGACGGTGAATGCGCCCTTCGGATCGAGCTTCGGATCGGTGCGGCCGATGCGGATGCCCGGCTCCTGCAACACGTGATCCCAGCGCTTGCTCTTGAAGTCCGCCGCGAATTTGCTTTGCGGGTTATAGCCGATCATCAACGGCGATTCGGCAAAGTTCACGTACCACGTGACGTGATCGCCGTTCGCCTGACCCATGAGGCTGGTGTTCACCTTCGGGCTTGCGCTAATGAACACGTCGCCGCGGCGCAGCTTGCCCTTGATCTCGTTGGCGATCTTGTTCGATCCCGCCGCATAGCCGCGGAAGTGCTGGCCGGTGGCCTTTTCGAAGGCCGGTCCCACGCTGCGCTCCATCAGGTTGACGAGCGAACCGGCGTACAGCACGTTGACCGTGTCGTCCTGTGCGAAGGCGGGCACAGCCGTCACCACGCCGGCGACGACCACGAAAGATGCAAGCAGCTTGCGAACCATGCGATTAACCCCGATGCGTTATTAAGAGCGCTATATTACGACGCCATCGCGTTGCGTTGTGGGATGCTGCGCGCTCTGTGTGGTCTATGGATGTGGACACCGCCGGCGGAGTGGCCGATATGCCTGGCAATATATTGCGTATCGATGCGCTTTTGCACCGAGGCGGCCATCGCAGCGTAATATACACACGGAAATAACGGGTGGACAACCTGGTCAGGCTTCAATGCTGGAGATAACTGCGTATGGATAGTGTGAATGTGATTGCCGCGCCTGCCGTTGAAAGCGCGCTTGTCCTGAGTGGACGGTTCCAGCGGACGCTGTCTTTCGACCTCGAGCGGCTCAAGCGTTACGAAAGCGTTCTAGCCAGGCCATTCGATTTGCGTTGTTACACGACGAATCGTTTCATTCGTAGCGTTGAGCCTTACCGCGGTGTGCGTCTGACGACCCTGATCTCGGAAGCAGGTTTGCCGAACGAGGTGCCGGGCGAGTTCAAGCGGACGGTGTTCGTGGCGGTGGGGCACGATGGCTACGTTGTGACATTCTCATGGCACGAACTGTTCAACACGCCGATCGGCGAGAACGTGCTCGTTGCGTATGAATGCGACGGCCGCGCTCTCGATGCTGAAGACGGTGTGCCGATTCTGTTTTCCGGCTCGGATATTCTGCCCGCGCCACGCCACGTCAAACGGCTCGCGCGTATCGAAGCGCATGTTTTAAAACCCTTGGCGTAGGTGATTCGAATGACGGGCGTAATATGGTTCGATGTTCTTCATCGTGCTGCCGCCATGTCTGACGAACCGCTTTCGCCTGTTGCGGAACCTGCCGCGCCCAGCCCCGAACCGCTGTTCGCGTCGCTCGATGCGCGGGTTGCCGAGCGCACGGCGAAGTGGCTGGTTGCAGCCACGGACCCCGCGTCACCCGATACGCGATTGTTCGCCAAGCTGATTGCCGCGCGCGACGTGCGCGACGAACTTGTGTTGCTTGGGTTGTCGCAGCCAGCGTGGCGCGCGCTGCTGGAGCGGCACTTTGTGCGTGCCTCTGCGCCCGTGTTTGCCTCCTTGCCCGCATTGCCACCTGTCGACACCAGCGAACACGCGGCATTCGTCTCCACGCTGCACGCACTCCTGCTCACGTACGCCAGTACCGCCGTCGACACGAACGACGCTCGCTGCCTCGCCTCAATCATCGCTCACGCATGCTTGCGGCCGGATCACCTATGGCGTGACCTCGGTCTTGCGGGCCGGGAAGAAGTCACATGGATGCTGACGCGCTATTTCCCCACGCTCGTGTTGCTGAATGTCGAGAATCTGCGCTGGAAGAAATTCCTCGCTCAGCAACGCGCGTTTTCCTTAGGGCTTCAGCCCGGCCCGGCACCCGGTTGTCCGGGCTGCGAAGACTATGGGCATTGCTTTCCCGACCGCCGATGAAGGCCATTCAGCCAGGATGGCAGCGCGAGACGGTTCGTGTATGCTTTCGCGCATGGCTGATACCGCGAAAACCAAACCAAGCCCCGCGACAAAATCCGCGAAACCACGCCCCGAAGTGCGCTTCAGAATGCGCATCCGCAGCGGCGACGCTGTCGCGCTCGGACCGGGCAAAGTCGAACTGCTGGAAGCCGTGCGCGAATACGGCTCGATCTCGGCTGCGGCGCGCAGCCTCGGCATGTCGTACCGGCGCGCCTGGCTGCTGATCGACGAACTGAATCGCTCGCTCAAAACGCCGGCCACGCACTCGGAGCAGGGCGGTCAAAGCGGCGGCGGTTGCACGCTGACGCCGGTCGGCGAACGCATCATTCATCTGTACCGCGATGTCGAAGATGAGGCCCAGCGAAGCTGCGCGAAACAGATCGCCGAGTTGACCCGGCTGATTCGTTCCTGAGCACGGCCCCTCGTACTCGCCGCTCAGCCGTGGCGCAGGCAAAACGCCGAGGGCGGTTGATGGCCCAACTGGGCAAGATGCTCGGGGCGCAGCCGGTCCACCAATTCCACAAAGCTGGCCACGCTTGCCGTGCGCAACGGGTGATAGTCGATCTGATGGCGCTCGCACACGCGCTTGAGCGTATTCATCGAATCATGATCGACGCAGTCGACCGGAAACACGACGATATCGGCACCCGGCAACGCGGCGGCAAGCAGACCTTTGCGATCTTCCACACCGCCGTCGTGCACCACGAAATCGCCACCGGCGGCCTCCACCAGCCGCTTGAGCGCGGCGTTCGAGCTTGGGCGGCCGCCCACATAGACAATCCGTTTGCCGCGCACGCTGTCGAGGCTGGCTTGCCGCGTCTGCGCGCCATGGCTGCTTTCCGCTGAATTCACCGTCGCGCGTTCCAGCGCGTCGCATTCGTTTTGCACCAACAGGAGCTGCGCCAACGCCTCATCGCGGCTCTTGCGCAATGCGAGTGCCGCGCCTTGCTCCTGCAGCACACGCTGTTCAGCGGCCTCACGGCGGCTCGTATGCAACGCCACCCGTTGGTCGCTGTCGGCGAGCTTGTCGCGCAGCCTTGATATCTCCACTTCGAGATCGGAAGGATCCGTCGGCGTCTGGCGTGTGGCGAGGGCGGTGAGTTGCGCGATCTGCTCGTTGAGCGCGGCGATCGCTGCGTCGCGCTGCGTGCTGAGTTCCTGCAAGCGGCTTTGTTGCCGCTCGACTTTCTCTTTCAACTCGGCGTTTTCCGCTTCGAGCGCAACCAGCCTGCGGATGTCCGCGCGATTCGCCGCACCGACCAGATGCGACAGCATGTGCAATTCACCGAACGCTTTCTGGCGCACATGCAGAGTCGCGCACGGATGCGTCATCAGGGCCCAGTAAGCCGGCGGGATCTCACCGCTTTTCAGTGCTTCGTCCCAGAGCTTCAGCAGCTCGACATCGTCGGCGGCTTTGTCGAAACGGCGGATCGCCACCGCATAGTGCTCGTCGAGCAACTTGTGCAGGGCTTTGGCGCCCGCGCCGCCATCGATCGCGAGTTCGACTGCCGAGTGATGAATCTCCAGATCGCTCGCGTCCCGGCGATCGAGGCCGGTAAATTTAGGCACCAGCTTGCGCAGTTCGTGCGTGCTGAGACAGGTGCCGATGATCGAGCAATGCAACTGGCCATCGAGCTCGGCGAGGCGGGCGCGCCGTTTGGTGTTCGAGAACGACTCCTTGGCGGGCGTGCAGCACGGATCGGCTACGCGCAAGCCGGTGCCGGCAAGCTCGTCGCCGGACAGTTTGAGACGCGAAGGCTGGGCGAGACGAAACGGCGGCGTGTGCATGAGGACCTCGAATCCGGATCTGGCGTCAGGCTGACTGAACGTGCGTGCTGGACATCCGCGCCATGCAGGCGCTGCTGTTGATATCGGCGATATATTCGAAAAGATATAGCGATCGGTGAAAGAAAACGTTCATATGCGGCAATGACGAATTAGTCGTTCGGGTGGACGAGCGTCCGCTCAGCGCGTGATTTGCGCTGCGTGATCGTGGCTGAAGCGGTGACAGAAGCAGTGGCGGCACCGGCGGCGGGAACTGCCGCGGTGGTGCGGCCGGCGGCGCGACGGGTGCCGGCCGGCGCTGCGCCGCCGGCTGCCCGTGCATGCTGATCCAGAACATGCCCGACGCACAGACCGATAAACGCGGTATCGAGCCGTTCGAGTTCCGCCACCACCTTGCGTAATGCGGCCAGGTCGTTGCTGAACGCATCCGAGAAGATCGCGTCGCGAAGTTGCTCGGCTGAGCGCGCCTCTTCGATCGATGCTTTCAGATCGCGCAGACGGGCAAAAGCCGTCGCCTTGGCCTGTTCGGCCAGGATCGACAGCAACTGGTTCAATGAGTGCGAGCCCGATGTGCCCACCGACGCGAAGTTCAACTGGTCGCCCGTCAGCATCAGCACGAAGCGCTGCACGCTGCCGTAAAGGCGCCGGTAAGCGTCGACGACATCCCGAATCAGTTCGGCGCGGCCACGTTCGGACGCCGATTTCACCGCGACGATGGTCGACGGAAGTCCTTTCGGGCGGCGTCCCGCCGGGTCGGGCGACGGGGATCGCAATGTGGGTCGCGATGTGGATCGACTAGGCACTGCTGCTGGCTCCTGCTTGCTTGTTTTGCTTGGTCGTACGCGATTGGCGGGCGGGTCGCTGCGCTGCACAAAAGCATACCGTGATATTCGACAGGATATAACGAAAGGCGGCGTGAGGGTAGCCGCGGCGTTTTTACCGGGTGGGCGTCGCCGACCCGGCGGCCCCATTTTCCGATATCGTGTGCAGCGTGCGCGCTCAGGCGCGCGCTCCTTTCCGGGCCGTTTCCACCACCGGCTGACCGGGTAACGCATAAACACAAGAAAATGAGCCATCCCAACACCGAACTGATCGAGCGGTTTTACACCGCGTTCCAGCAACGCGACGCGGAAACGATGGCTGGCTGCTATGCCGACGATGTGGTCTTCAGCGATCCGGCCTTTGGCGAGCTGCGTGGCGAAGAGGCCCGCGACATGTGGCGCATGCTGGTGTCGCGCGCGCAGGACTTCTCGCTGACGTTCGACGGCGTCGAAGCTGACGAGCTCAGCGGCCGCGCCCACTGGGTGGCCCGTTACACGTTCAGTCAGACGGGCCGCACGGTGGTGAACAGCATCGACGCCCGCTTCGTGTTCCGCGACGGCCGTATCGTCGAACATCGCGATACCTTCGACCTTTGGCGTTGGGCCCGTCAGGCTTTAGGATTCAAGGGCCTGCTGCTCGGCTGGACACCGTTCGTACAGGGCGCGATCAGGGCGCAGGCGAGAAAAGGCCTCGACCTCTATCGACGCCGGCAGCGCAGCGCTTAACGGGTGAGCCCCGGGGCCGACCAGGGGGCATCCCGGCGCATACCCCAGTCTTGCTATGAACCGGCCAGTTGATGCAGTATTTCGTGATATCGACAAGCGGGGAGTTCTATGCCGGTAGTGGATGCGTCATGGGAAGCGTGGCTGAGCAGCAACGTAGCGCGCGGTTGCAGCATCGACTCGATGATCGACGCGATGGTGCAAGCCGGCTTCGCCACGGAAGCCGCGCGCGCGGAAGTGCGCAAAGCGTTCGGCATGAGCCCGGCCGACGCAGGAGCCGCCCCGGCGGCCGTAGCGACCGAGGCTGCTCTCGTCAAAACCTCGCCGCAAACCTACCAATACGACGAGTCGCCCGTTGCACGCGGCAATGTGATCCGTGCGCACGATCGCGACGTCCGCGTGTTGATGCGCTGCGAGCGGCCCCAGGTGATCGTGTTCGGGGATGTGCTTTCGCCCGACGAATGCGACGAGATGATCGAGCGTTCGCGTCATCGATTGAAACGCTCAACCACGGTCAATCCCGCCACCGGCAAGGAAGACGTGATCCGCAACCGTACCAGCGAAGGCATCTGGTATCAGCGCGGGGAAGACGCGTTCATCGAAAAGATGGACCGCCGCATCTCGAGCCTGATGAACTGGCCGGTTGAAAACGGCGAGGGGCTGCAGATTCTGCATTACGGCACGACCGGCGAATATCGCCCGCACTTCGATTATTTCCCGCCCGATCAGCCCGGCAGCGCGGTGCACACCGCCCAGGGCGGCCAGCGCGTGTCGACTCTGGTGATCTATCTGAACGACGTGCCCGACGGCGGCGAAACGATCTTCCCGGAAGCGGGCATGTCAGTCGCGGCGGTCAAGGGTGGGGCGGTGTATTTCCGCTATATGAACGGCCAGCGTCAACTCGATCCCCTGACCTTGCACGGCGGCGCGCCGGTGCTCGGCGGCGACAAATGGATCATGACGAAGTGGATGCGCGAGCGCGCGTACGGCTGAGACGCGCTATTCGGCTGCGTGCGGTGCGGCGGCTTTTCCCGGATCACCGGCTGCTAACAGTTGCTTCAATGCGCTGCGCGCGCCGACACAGCCCATGCGCATGATCATCAGGCCGATCGCCGCGCCTGCCACGTGGTCGAGCATCGGCATGCCCGCGATGCTGCCGGCCACTCCCAATGTCGCGACCAGTGCCGACACTGCATCCATTCGTGCGTGCCAGGCACTTGCCAGCAGAATCGCCGAGCCGGTGCGCTGGCCTTCGGCACGCAGGTAGCGGAACAGCATTTCCTTGGCGATCGTGACGAAGCCGCTGACGGCGAGCGCGCCGACTTGCATCGTCGTGTTGCCGCTCAACGTGGCGGTTTGGCCGATGCTGTGCCAGAGCATTTGGGCTGCCGTAACAATCAGCAGGACGGCGATGAAGAGGGATGCCAAGGCTTGAGTGGTGCTGCCGTCCCCTTCACGCGGCGTTGCGTTCAGGTGTTTCGAACTGAGGTACAGCACGATCAGCACGACGCCGTCTGCGGCCAGGTCGCTCAAGGTGTGGACACCGTCCGCGACCAGCCCGTCCGAATGCGCAGTCAGGCCGATGGCAATCTGCAGCGCCATGAGAAAGGCGTTGAGCAGCGCACTGGTGGAGGCGGCTTTAAGCAAGGCGGCCGCCTTGTGTGGTGCGGCTGTGGCTGTCGCGCACGGTAGGCTGTGGCATCGGGTCGGGACGGGTTATGTTGTCGCCGAAAAGTACCCGTCGAACGTGGCGCGCAGATGACAGTGTTGCAACGGCTGCCGGCGATCAGGAGCAGTTCGTCCGCCCGGACGTAGGCGAACAGGGCGCCCGGCCTGCGCGCGTGCTATGTCAATAGGCGGTCCCGTCAGCAGCCGCCCGCGCTCCGCTTAAGCCGTCTTGTAAACGTCCGGGTTGTGCACTTCCATATAACGCTCCGGCGTTGCCAATCCCTTAAAGCCGTGCGGTTCGTAGACGTGGTGAGCGTCTGTCGTCACCAGCACAATTCTGCGCAAACCGGTCAGCGACGGGCTGCCGAATACATGCTTCATCAACGCCGACGCGTATCCCTTGCCACGGTACGCCGGCAGCACGAATACATCGCACAGGTAGGCGAATGTTGCCTGGTCCGTGATCAGGCGGGCAAACGCGATCTGCCTGCCTTCGACATACGCGCCGAAACATAGCGCCCCGCTATCGCCCGGTCGAACGTCTCACGCGGCATGCCCTTCGCCCACGCCGTTTCCTGCGACAGAAACGCGTAGACCATCTCTATGTCGAGGTCGGCCTTGCTGCTCGAAATCGTCAAATCGTTCGCTTGCACTGCGCGTCCCCGCTGGTTCTGATCAAGCAATCAAAGGATGCGGTGCCGGTTGGGCACTGCGCCGCTGCTTCAACTCCGCTTCAAACCTTTTCATCCTTCCGGCCCGCTGCGAGCTCAGCCCTTCGCCGGATCTTCGGTGCCGCGCGAACCGCCGCCAATACTCTGTCCGGCGTCGCGCGCGAGGCCCAGGTAGCCGGTCACGGACACCAGCGTCAGCACGCCGGCAAACAGGAACGCGAGGCGGAAATCGTCCAGGGTGAATACACGGCCGGTCGTCTCGCCGTTGAAGAACGCTGCTGCGCGCAGCGAGACGGCGCCGAAGGCGATGCCCAAACCGATCGTCATCTGCGCGGCGGCGCTCCATAGCGTGCTTGCCGCGCTCATCTGCGGCTGTGCGACGTCGGCGTAGGCGAGGGTGGCAAGCGTCGAAAATTGCATCGAGCGCGCTACGCCGTAGATGAACACGACGAACAGCACTAGCGCGAGCGGCACGTTCGGCGTCAACAGCCCGCAGGCAATGATGAAAACGCCGGCCACCACCACGTCGATAATCGACACCATGCGGAAGCCGTAGCGTTGCAGAATGCGCGTGGTCAGCGCCTTCATGCCGAGATTGCCGAGCGCGCTCGCGAGCAGCAACAGGCCCGACTTGAACGCCGACAACCCGAAACCGACCTGAAACAGCAGCGGCATCAGATACGGCACCGCGCCAATGCCGATCCGCGTGAACGAGCCGGTTACCACCGTCACGGAGAAGGTCGGGATTTTCAGCGTGGAGACGTCGATCAGCGGATGCGGGTGACGCTTCGCATGCTGGAACGCCACCACGCCCATCAGCAATCCGCCCAGGATAAACGCGCCCGCCACCCAGGGATTTTCGCCGGGCTGGCTCGCCAGTTCAGCGCCGTACAGAATCGCCGTGAGCGTTGTGGCGCTCAGCAGGAGGCCGACGACGTCGAGCGGCTTGCGTTCGGTGCCGCGCAGGTTCGGCACCAGCGCGAGTGCAACGGCCATCGCTGCCAGACCGAACGGCACGTTCAGCAGGAAGATCCAGCGCCATGACGCATAGGTGGTGATGAAGCCGCCGACCGGCGGCCCAACCACCGGCGCGGCAATGGCCGGCCAGGTGATGGTCGAGATCGCCTGCATCATCCGGCTCTTTTCCGTGCTGCGGACGACGATCAAACGGCCCACCGGCACCATCATCGCGCCACCCATGCCTTGCAGCAGCCGCGCGGCGGTAAATTCGGTCACGTTCTGCGACAAGCCGCACAACACCGAAGCCACCGTGAATACGCCGATCGCGCTGAAGAACACCGTGCGCGAACCGCAGCGGTCGGCAACCCAACCGCTCACCGGGATGAAAATCGCCAGCGCCAGCATGTAGGCCGTCATGCCGAGACTCAGGCTGTTCGGCCCGACGCCGAACGAGTGCGCCATCTGCGGCAAAGCAGTGGCGATCACCGTGGTGTCGAGATACTCCATAAAGAAGGTGGCCGCGACGATGTACGGCAGCCAGCCGACATGTGAATTACGTGTGTCGCCGGTCATGGCGCCGTCCTCGACACGTAGCTGCTGCGGGTGGATTCGATGACGCGTTTGGCGTCCTTAGCGTGCCGGCGTGTCCCGCGCGATTGTGATGACTTCATGTTCTTGCGACAACCTTTTGAAAACGTGTTTCCGGCATTCCTCGATGGACGGGCAACGAGGTCGCGGCCTGTCTGGCGTCAGCCAGCTCTGCATCGTAACGCAACAAGCCGCTGCAGACAGCGGTGCGCGGCGCCAGCGTGGCGGGGCCGCGCCGGAAACACGGCTTTCTTGCCGCTCAGTCCTTCGCTGCGTATTCGCGATCGAGCTTGTCGTACAGCGGCTTGTTGACAAGGCGCTGGCGTTCGCTGAACGGCGCGACCAGCGTCGCGTCTTCATCGAGGCGGCCATTGCTTTTCAACGTGCCGAGTGCGCGCTGCATGCCGAGCACCGCGCCCTGCAGCGCCGCGTTCGCATACAGCACGATGCCGTAGCCGAGCTTGGCGAGTGCTTCACGCGATTGCACCGGCGTCTTGCCGCCGATCACGATGTTGATCAGTTGCGGCTTGTCGAAAAGCCCCGGCAGACGCTCGATGTCGGCGAGCGATTCAGTCGCTTCGATAAACAGAATGTCCGCGCCGGCCTCGATGAAGCGATGGCCGCGCTCGATCGCGTCTTCGATGCCGTTGACCGCGGCCGCATCGGTACGCGCCATGATCTGCAGATTGCCGTCTTCGCGGGCGTCGACGGCGGCGCGGATCTTGCCGACCATCTCGCTCGTGCTGACGACTTCTTTGCCGGAGAAGTGGCCGCATTTCTTCGGCATGATCTGGTCTTCGAACTGGATCACGTCGGCGCCGCTGCGCTCGAGCACGCGCACGGTCTGGCGCACGTTCAGTGCGTTGCCGAAACCGGTGTCGGCATCGACGATCAGCGGCAGCGCGACCGCGTCGCGAATCCGCGCGCAATGCTCGGCGACTTCGGCGAGACCGATGAAGCCAAGATCGGGCAGCCCGAGCGACATATTCGTGACGCCCGCGCCCGTGATGTAGATCGCCTCAAAGCCGGCGTCTTCAATCACGCGCGCACTCATCGCATTGAAGGCGCCCGGCACGAGCAGGCCCTGGCGTTGATTGACTTTGGCGCGGAACGCGGCGCGGCGATTAGCGGAAGTGCTCATGACGGTGTCTCTCCAGATGGGAAGTGGGTGATAGAACGCTGAGCTCAATTTGCAGGAAGCATGCCATTTGCCGCGTTTCACGATTTGTGCCGGACAATCAAAAGCTTAGGCGGAAAGGGGCCGTGCCGCTGTTCGTGGCAGAATAGCCAATATGTTCCATGAAACGTTTCATGGAACGTTTCAGCTACGAGCGGAGTGTCGCAGTGTCCA
The DNA here is from genome assembly GCF_900116445.1 of Paraburkholderia aspalathi. GTDB lineage: Bacteria > Pseudomonadota > Gammaproteobacteria > Burkholderiales > Burkholderiaceae > Paraburkholderia > Paraburkholderia aspalathi. The sequence continues at coordinate 14,679 of NZ_FPBH01000011.1, read as the reverse complement.
CGTTCACGTCGTCCCTTGCCAGTTCCAATTCCGGCCGACCAGGCGTCGCCCTAGTCAGTATCAGCCGGTTGCAATCGCTTTGCGAGACGGTCGCGCCGCGCTATACCGGGCGGGCCAGATTTTTTTCGGTCCGGGAAGGTTATGGCGCCGCCGTCACGGCCCTGCAAGCCTATGTGGACGCGGGTTCGGTCGATGTCGTGCTGGCAGCCGGATCGAACGGCGCCTATTTGCGCGACAACCTTAGCGTGCCGGTGGTGATGGTCAAGGTGAACGGCTTCGACGTACTGAGCGCGATCACCCGCGCCACGACGACCTGGCCCGGCGCAAAGATCGGCCTTGTCCTGCACGAAACCATCTCGCACGAACTCGCGGACCTGAGCGCGTGGCTGAATGTCGGCCTGAAACAGCGCGCCTACCGGTCAATCGATGAAGTGCGGCTCGCGGTTGCGGGCCTCGCAGCAGAGGGCTGCAGCGTCATCATCGGCCCCGGCATGGCCTGTGATTTTGCCCAGCAAGCCGGCTTGGAGAGCGTCTTCCTGTACTCGCTGGGCGCAGTCGAAGAAGCGTTCGAGCGCTCGGTCGAACTGGCGCGCGTGAGCCGTCAGAAGGAATCGAAACGGGTACGCCTGAACACGATCGTCGCCCATCTGCGCGACGGCGTGGCCGCCTTCGACGACGCCGGTCAACTCGAAGCCGTCAATCCGGCGATGCTCAATCTGCTCGGCCTCGACCGCGAACAGGACGTTCCGGCGCAATTGACGCGCGTTGTCGGCCCGTTACTGCGCGAGACGCTCGAGCATGACATGCCGGTCGAGGAGCGTATCGAGCAGATCGGTGGCCGCGCGCTGATCGTCAACTGTGTGCCGATCCTCGAGCAAGGCGTGCGTTCGGGCTCGGTGGTCACGGTGCAGGACGCGCTGGTCGCGCAACGGATCGACCGCTCGCTGCGTACCAGCCAGCGGCCGAAGCATCTGGTCGCGCGGCACCATCTGGACGATCTGATCGGCAGTTCGGTGGCTCTGGAGCGGGTGCGGCGGTTGGCCCGCGCAGGCGCGGCTCACGACGCCACCGTGCTGCTGAGCGGCGAGAGCGGCACCGGCAAGGAACTGGTCGCGCAGGGTATCCACAATGCCAGCCGGCGGCGCGGCAATCCGTTTGTCGCCTTCAATTGCGCGGCGCTTCCTGAAGGGCTGATCGAGAGCGAACTGTTCGGTCACGAGGAAGGTGCGTTCACCGGCGCGCGCCGGGGCGGCAAACCAGGCCTTTTCGAAATCGCCCACACCGGGACGATCTTCCTTGACGAAATCGGCGAGATACCGGCGGCGCTGCAAAGCCGGCTGCTGCGAGTGTTGCAGGAGCGCGAAGTCATGAAGCTCGGTTCCGGGCGCGCGACCCCCGTCGACGTGCGGGTGATTGCCGCCACCCATCGCGATCTGCACGCGCTGGTCGAGCAGGGTGCGTTCCGCGCGGACCTGTATTTCCGGCTGAATCTGCTTCAGATAGAATTGCCGCCGCTGCGCGCAAGACGCGGCGATGTCGCGCAACTGGCGCGGCATTTGTTGAACCGCAGCGCGCTCCAGTATGGGCTGTCGGGCGCAGCGCTCGAACGGGTGCTGGCGTTCCTCACACCCTTGTTCGAACACTATGCGTGGCCCGGCAATGTACGGGAACTGGAAAATCTGCTGGCCCGCGCCGCGATTTATCTGAGCGATTCGGCCGGCGAGGAGTGGCAGGATCTGCAGGCCGTGTTTCCGGAATTTGGGCGCATGCGGCAGACAGCCGCGGACGTGCTTGGAGCCGTGGCTCCTGCCCACGCCGCCGGCGACCTCTCGGCCCGTCGCTCACCCACCCGCGAGGATGTCGTTCGGGCCCTCGAACAGGCTGGCGGCAATCGCGCTGCAGCAAGTCGGGCGCTGGGAATCGGCCGCACGACCCTCTGGCGGCTCATGAGAGACTGATCCCAGGATTGGTGCAACGCAATAGTCACCGGTAGCCAGTCAAATAGTAATAAACTATTGAAATAATTTAAACACACCGCTTTACCTATTAAGCGACGTCTGACATACTGACTCCACTTTCCAACCACTCCGAAAGAGGACTCAGTAAATGCCGATCATCAACAGTCAAGTCAAACCGTTCAAGGCACAGGCTTATCACAATGGCGACTTCCAGACCGTCACTGAAGAGAGCCTGAAGGGCAAGTGGTCGGTTTTCGTTTTCTACCCGGCTGACTTCACGTTTGTTTGCCCGACCGAACTGGGCGACCTGGCAGATCGTTACGCCGAATTCCAAAAGCTCGGCGTCGAAATCTACAGCGTTTCGACCGATACGCACTTCACGCACAAGGCATGGCACGACACGTCGGACACGATCCAGAAGATCAAGTACCCGATGATCGCTGACCCGACCCTGGCAATCTCGCGCAACTTCGACGTGCTGATCGAAGAAGAAGGTCTGGCACTGCGTGGCACGTTCGTGATCAACCCGGAAGGCGAAATCAAGCTGGCCGAAATTCACGACAACGGCATTGGCCGTGACGCTGGCGAACTGCTGCGCAAGGTGCAAGCTGCGCAATACATCGCGGCTCACCCGGGTGAAGTTTGCCCCGCCAAGTGGACGCCGGGCGCAGAAACGCTGACGCCGTCGCTCGACCTGATCGGCAAGATCTAAGGTTTAAAAGCCTTTCGCAGTGCGCGCTTCACGGCGCATCGCCGTGCGGACCGCTTGATACAGCGGTCCGCACGTCCCCGGACTGCACGCCTCCTACCCGGATGCGTGCGGCGCCCGGGATCCAACACCCCTCGTCACGGAATCGAATAGCCATGCTGGACGCCAATCTCAAGACTCAGTTGAAATCCTACCTCGAAAAGGTTAGCAGGCCTATCGAGATCGTCGCCTCGCTCGACGACAGCGCGAAATCGCAAGAGCTGCTGGCATTGCTGAGCGATATCGCGACGTTGTCGGAGCGCGTCACCGTGGTCGAACGTCGCGGCGACAGCGAACGCAAGCCGTCGTTTTCGATCGGCGAGCCGGGCAAGGAAACCGGTATCCGTTTCGCAGGCATTCCGATGGGGCACGAATTCACGTCGCTCGTCCTCGCGCTTTTGCAGGTCGGTGGCCATCCGGTCAAACTCGAAGACGCGGTGATCGAACAGATCCGCAGTCTCGACGGCGACTATCAATTCGAAACGTATTTTTCGCTGTCATGCCAGAACTGCCCGGAAGTCGTCCAGGCACTGAACGTGATGGCGCTGATCAACCCGCGCATCCGCCACGTGGCGATCGACGGCGCATTGTTCCAGAACGAAGTCGAAGCGCGCCAGATCATGGCGGTACCGACCATGTTCATGAACGGCGAAGTGTTCGGCCAGGGCCGCAGCGGTGTGAAGGAAATCCTCGCGAAGCTCGACACCAATGCCGGTGCGCGTGCGGCGAAGGAACTGGAAAAGAAGCCGGTGTTCGATACGCTGATCGTCGGCGGTGGCCCGGCGGGTGCGGCTGCGGCGATTTACTCGGCGCGCAAGGGTATTGCGACGGGTGTCGTGGCGGAACGCTTCGGCGGTCAGGTGCTCGATACGCTGGCGATCGAGAACTTCGTCTCCGTAACGGAAACCGAAGGACCGAAGTTCGCTACGGCGCTCGAACAGCACGTGAAGAGCTACGAAGTCGACATCATGGACGTGCAGCGCGCTGAAGCGCTGATCCCGGGCCGCATCAACGAGGTGCGTCTGGCGAACGGCGCGGTGTTGAAGGCGAAGACGATCATTCTGGCAACAGGTGCCCGTTGGCGCGAAATCAACGTGCCAGGCGAGCGCGAGTACCGTAACCATGGCGTGGCTTACTGCCCGCACTGCGATGGTCCGCTGTTCAAGGGCAAGCGCGTTGCGGTGATCGGCGGTGGTAATTCGGGCGTCGAAGCGGCGATCGATCTCGCGGGTATCGTCCGCGAAGTAACGTTGTTCGAATTCGGCGCGCAATTGCGTGCCGACGAAGTGCTGCAACGTAAGCTGCGCAGCCTTGCCAACGTGACGATCGTCACGCAGGCACAGACCACGGAAATCACCGGCGACGGCAAGAAGGTCAACGGTCTGGTCTACAAGGACCTGCGTTCGGGCGAAACGAAGAGCATCGAACTCGAAGGCGTCTTCGTGCAGATCGGTCTCGTGCCGAATACCGAATGGCTGAAGGGCACGGTCGAATTGTCGAAGCACGGCGAGATCATCGTCGATGCACGTGGCGCGACTTCGGTGCCGGGCGTGTTCGCCGCCGGCGACGTAACCACCGTTCCGTTCAAGCAGATCGTGATTGCTGTGGGCGAGGGTGCGAAGGCATCGCTCTCCGCGTTCGATCATTTGATCCGTAGCAGCGACGTGGACGAAGTGGTGAGCGAAGTGGAAACTGAAGCGACAGCTTGATGGTGTTGTGTGCGTAATGGACGGCGGCCTGAGGGCCGCCGTTTTTGTTTGCGGTGAGATCAGGACCGCTTTTGAGCGGGATTTGTTTTTGGCTGAGCGAAGGATGGGACGGCAGTCTGTCAGGACAATCTGACCGCCGCCCTGCTGAGGAATCGCTTTTCTCGGAGGTCTTGAGTGTGCTTTGAAAAAAGCTCAGATTCCTATGCCATTTGACAGTGTTATTTCGGAAAACGAACGACTTCGACAGACGTAGAATATTGACCGATCCAAAGCCGTCGATTATCTATGCCGAAGTTTGAAGTACAAGTGTTTGAATCGCCCGAATATGTTACTCACTGCTTTCAACCCGTTGTTCACCTTGGGACGACGTGGGACCTGAGTCACCTCGATTCTTTTGCCTTTAAATGCGACCTTGGTCGGGGTTGCGCGATAACCGTGCTCGTGATGTTCTCGTGTCATTGCTTTTCCCGCAGCTTTGCTCGGGATGGACGAGTGCGCGCTGAAATTCCGAGCGTCGAGATCTATAACGACGGTCGTGAGCAGCGAGTTCTTGATCCGGTCCGCTATGAGTTGTCGAAGAACCTGCTGCGGGATTTGGTTGTGACGATGGGTGAGCGCCCAATGGTCGTCGCCGACGAAAAGCAGCCGAACTTCATGACGCTGCAGCAAACGAATGCCGATGGCACATCGTCGCTATACGCCGTGTTCTTTGAAGTGGAGAAGGATAGGGCAAGAAAGCAGCGTCTGATTCTACGAGTTCAGTCTGCCTATCTTCTTGAGAAAGAACTGACGAAGCGTCAGCGGCAAGCGAAAAAGGTTGCGTTCAGAACCCCGCTGCGGGCAACGTATGAGGGGCGCAAGATACGCCCCTAGCCGCGATGGCAAGCCACAAAAACCAACGGCTGCCTTTCGGCAGCCGTCGCATGCGGGACTCTCTATTCACCTTGCGGTGAAATTTCCACTCCAGGTGGAACCCGGTGACCCGGGCGGCGCTACGTTTTTCACACCCGCTCGTACGTAGTTTTGAGGTTTGATTATATGAATTTGACCAGCCGCGGTCAAGCGGCCGAGGGCGCGACGCACTGCAGCAGGTGGAGGCCCACGCTGGGCTGCAACTCGCAGGCAGCGTTTGCCGCACCGAAACACCCGTTTCATTCACCCGCTCAACGCCCACCCCGAACGCCCCATCAACACCCCCTTCGTTTGGAGCCTCCCACCTAGGCTAATTCCTTGGCTATCCCACCCGTCAGGCCATATAAATCTGGGAATCGGGCACGGTCCCGCCGACATGCGTACTGGCTCGCAAGCGCGCAGCTTGCCGATGCCAGGCGACATAAAACAAGGAGGGAGACAATGGCAACATCGCAGGCGGCCCCCGCTCGGTGGGTCGACAGCAAGCGCTATCTGTGGCTGCTGGGCGCACTCACCATCACCTTGCCGCTGCATGCGGCCAATCTGGCATTGCAGACTGGCTGGCATATTTTCTGGTGGTTTGGGCCGATATTCGTGTTCGGCATTATCCCGGTGCTCGACTATCTGATCGGTGACGATCCGAGCAATCCACCCGAGGAAGTCGTCGCCACGCTCGAACGGGAGCGCTATTACCGTCGCGTGGTCTATCTGGCTACCTTCATCGAATACGTGTCGTTCTTCGGCGCGCTGTGGATCGTCGGCACGCACGCTCTGACGTGGTACGACTATCTGGGCTTTGCGCTCTCACTGGGCGCGGCGACTGGCGTATCGATCAATACCGCGCACGAGCTCGGTCACAAGACGGATGGTTTCGAACGATGGCTTGCCAAGATCACGCTGGCGCCGGTCGCCTACGGCCATTTCTTCGTTGAACATAATCGTGGACACCACGTGCGCGTCGCTACGCCGCCCGATCCGGCGAGCGCGCGCTATGGCGAATCATTCTGGCGGTTTCTGCCGCGCACGGTATTCGGCAGCATCGCGTCGGCGTGGCGTCTCGAGAAGCATCGGCTCGAACGCCTCGGCAAATCGCCCTGGACATGGCGCAATGAAGTCCTGCACTCGTGGGCCATGACGGTAGTGCTATGGGGTGCGATGATCGCGCTGTTCGGCAAAGCGGTGATTCCGTTTCTGCTGATTCAGGCAGCGTACGGGGCTTCGTTGCTGGAAGTGGTCAACTATCTGGAGCACTACGGGCTCGGCCGCAAGCAACTCGCGAGCGGCCGTTACGAGCGCTGCCAGCCGCAGCACTCATGGAACAGTAATCGCATCGTGACGAATCTGTTTCTCTATCAGCTGCAGCGTCATGCCGATCATCATGCGAATCCGACGCGCTCGTACCAAGCGCTGCGTCATTTCGATGGCGCACCGCAATTGCCTTCCGGTTACGCGACGATGATCATGCTCGCGTACGTGCCGCCACTGTGGTTCCGCGTGATGAACCCGCGTGTGGTCGCGCATTATCAAGGCAACATGGCGCAGTCGAATATCCGGCCGGCCATTCGTGAGCGCGTGCTGGCGCAGTTTGCCGGCTAACGTGGATTGCTTCTTGCAAAGAAAAAGCCGCCCGGGCAGTGTCGGGCGGCTTTTTTTATCGAGTTTATCGAACTGCGGCAGCGTGGCTTTAACGCCGGTCGATCGAGTACTTGCCGGCGCCGGTCACACACAACAACAGCAGTCCACCCATGATGCTGATGTTCTTGTAGAAGTGGATCATGTTGTCGTATTGCACCGCGCCCGTCATGTTCCAGTAGTGGTGGCCGATGATCGCGGTGCCGAGCGTATAGAGCGCCAGCAGCAACGCAAGTGGCCGCGTATAGAAGCCCACCAGCAGCGCGATGCCCACCACTAGTTCCATCACGACGGCGATGGCCGCCGACAACTCAGGCGCAGGCGCGCCGGTAGACGTCATATAAGCGACGGTGCCGGAAAAACCGGTCAGCTTCGACCAGCCGAACATCACGAACAGCACCATCAACAGGATGCGGGCGATGAGAAGGACCGTGTCTTTCTGGTTTTCAAATAGCGTATAGCGCATGATTTTTCTCTGTAGGTAAGGGACGGTGCGGTTCGCCGCAAACTTCGCGGCGAGCCACGCTTGAGCCGGCCAGATCTAACGACAGGATTGAGCCGCTTAAGCCCACAACTCCGATACTTCAATATTACGCAGATCGAACACCAACACCTCCGCGTCGTGACCTTGCGTGAAGGTCAGGGCTTCTTCGCCGCGGACCCGCGCGCCGTCGCCTTCGCCAAGCTCGACGCCGTTTACCGTGACACTGCCGCGCGCCACGTGAATATAAGCATAGCGATTACTGGCCAGTTCGAGGCGCGCAGTTTCGTCACCGTCGAAAAGACCGGCATAGACCCGCGCGTCCTGTTGCAGCACCAGCGAGTCGTTCGCACCGTCCGGTGACATCACGAGGCGCAGCACTCCACGCTTCTCGTCCGCGCCAAAGCGCCGTTGCTGATAGCGCGGCGTGGTGCCTTTCTGCGCCGGCGCAATCCAGATCTGCATGAAGTGCACCGGGTCGGTCTTCGAATGGTTGTATTCGCTATGCGCGACGCCGGTTCCCGCGCTCATCAACTGGATGTCGCCAGGCACGATCACCGAGCCGGTGCCCATCGTGTCCTTATGTTCCAGCGCGCCTTCCAGCACGTACGAAAAAATTTCCATGTCGCGGTGCGGATGCTTGCCGAATCCTTGCGCTGGTGCGACACGGTCGTCGTTGATCACGAGCAGGTCGGAAAAGCCGTTCTGCTTCGGATCGTGATAGTTCGCGAAGGAAAACGTATGACGCGAGCTAAGCCAGCCGTGCTCCGCGCGGCCGCGTTGATTGGCGTGTCTGATTTCGAGCATCGTATTTCTCCTTGTTTCCGGTTGTGCGATCCGGCCGGATGTTTGGCCGCGATCCATGAATGACAGTGTAGGTCAATCAGGATGGTTATAATCGGATGCATATAGGAAACACTGTCTCCGTAAGGTGGACAATACGATGCAACTCGATGATATGCGGATCTTTGTCGCCACGGTCGACGCCCATAACTTCACCGCCGCAGCAAAACGGCTGGCGCTGTCGAAGCAGTTCGTCAGCCGGCGCGTTATGGCGCTGGAAGAGGCGCTCGGCGTGCAACTGCTGATCCGCAATACGCGCAAGTTGGCTGTGACCGAACTCGGGCAAGAGTTTTATGAGCGTGCGCGGCGCATTCTGGGTGAGGTGGAAGACGCCGAGCAGGCGATGTCGTTGCGGCGCGCCGGGCCGCGCGGGCTCTTGCGGGTTAGTGCGCCGATGTCGTTTGGGATGATGCATCTGTCGCCATTGGTGGCGAGCTTTCTGCGCGAGCATGCAGATGTGCGCTTCGATATGGAGTTGAGCGATCGTACTGTCGATGTGGTCGGCGAGGGGTTCGATATGGCGATTCGGATTGGCGCGTTGCCGGATTCCACTTTGATTGCGCAGAAGCTTGTGGATGTCAGGATGGTGGTGTGTTGTAGTCCTGGGTATGTGCGGAGGCGGGGGGCGCCGGTTGTGCCTGCTGATCTTGCGCGGCACTCATGTCTGTTGTATGGGCATGGTGGGGTTGTGAGTTGGGATTTTGTTGTTGATGGGGTTTCTAAGGGAGTCGAGGTTAGTGGGCCGCTTCGGGCTAATAATGGGGAGTTGGTTCGCGATGCGGCTGTGGCTGGGTTGGGGATTGTTCGGCTTCCTGATTTTATTGTCGCTGAGGCGGTGGGGAGTGGGTTGCTTGTGACTGTTCTCGAGGAGTTCTTGCCTTCGGCGACTACTGTTTATGCTGTCTATCCGCAGCATCGGCAGAGCTCTGTCAGTATTCGGGTTTTTGTTGAGTTTTTGAGGGAGAGTTTGAGGAAGAGGTTGATGGGTTGATGTTTTTTGCCTGCGCGGCGCTTGTTTGTCTGTGTGCCTGGGGCTTTGGCCTTTCCTTGTTCTGGCTTTCGTGCCTTTCCTTGTTTTGTTAGTGGTCTATTAGCGTTGCCCCTGTGCGGGGCGGCACTTACTTTCTTTGCCGCCGCAAAGAAAGATAAGCAAAGAAAGCGGCTAGAAGCCCCTGCTAAGTGGGCACCGCAGCTCGCTCAGGGTAGTGGTGCATCTGGAATCTGGGTTCGTGCCCCTGCATAAGCTTGTGACAAGGGCGTCATACTTCCGGCGGCGCTGCGCGCGCCGAAGAGTAATTCATAAAACCGATCGCTGCGTTTCAGTCCCCGGCTTCGCCACTGATCAGCGACACTTCGCGGAGCAGCGGCGGACCTTGTCACGGCAGACTAATCACCGCCCGCTGCCGCCCGCTGCCGCCGCCGCCGTCCGCCACTCCCAAGCCTACCGCCGCTTAGCCGTTCCGGAAAATGAAGCTGTAACCGTTCAACGCCGGCACGCCGCCCAAGTGCGCGTACAGCACGCGTGAGCCTTCCGGGAATTCGCCGTTTCGGACCATGTCGATCATGCCGTGCATCGATTTGCCCTCGTACACCGGGTCGGTCAGTACGCCCTCGAGGCGCGCGCATAGGCGGATTGCTTCCAGCGTGCCTTCGTTCGGCAAGCCGTATTCGGGGCCGGCGTAGCGTTCGTCCAGGACCACGTCCTTGCTCGTGATGTCGCGCTCCAGGCCGACTTTTCCGGCGGTCTGCTTCGCGATTCGGGTGATTTGCTCGCGCGTTTGTGCCGGTTTCGCGGATGCGTCGATGCCGATCACGCGCTCGGCGCGGCCGTCGGCGGCGAAGCCCACTACCATGCCGGCCTGGGTGCTGCCGGTCACGGAACACACCACGATGTAGTCGAATTTGAAGCCCAGTTCGGCTTCCTGTTGGCGGACTTCTTCAGCAAAGCCGACGAAGCCGAGGCCGCCCAGCGGATGGTCGGAACAGCCGGCCGGGATCGGGTAGGGCTTGCCGCCTGCGGCGCGCACGCTCTCCAGTGCATCCTCCCAGCTCTTGCGAAAGCCAATGTCGAAGCCGTCGGCAACCAGGCGGACGTCCGCGCCCAGAATGCGCGACATCTGGATGTTGCCGACCCGGTCGTACACGGCGTCTGAATAGTTGACCCAGTTCTCCTGTACCAGCACGCACTTCATTCCCAGATGCGCCGCAACCGCCGCCACCTGGCGGGTTTGGTTCGACTGGATGCCGCCAATCGACACCAGCGTGTCGCAACCCTGCGCCAACGCCTCGGGAATCAGATACTCCAGCTTGCGTGTCTTGTTGCCGCCGAAGGCGAAGCCGCTGTTGCAGTCCTCGCGCTTCGCATAGAGATGCACTTTGCCGCCCAGGTGGTCGCTCAAACGCTTCAGCGGTTGGATCGGTGTGGGCCCGAATGTCAGCGGGTAGCGAGGGAATCGTTGCAGGTTCATGGCAGCTCCAAAATTGTAGGTTTGACGCGAGCAACAAGCCGTCGCGGTACAACAAATGGTAGGGAAAAGCGCTAGAAATGAGCTTGCAAATAAATTCTGTTCCGCCTACTTTTAGAGCGACGCACTCAAAAATGACTTAATAAACAGCCAGGCAGGAATCAATGAACGCAACAAAAGTTCGTAAAGCACCGATGACTGCCGCCGCAGTTGCCGCCGCTTCATCCGCGGAAGCCGATCCGCTTCACGCGCTCGATCGCATCGACCGGGCGATCCTGCGTCAACTGCAAACCGACGCGTCGATCTCGAACGTCGCGCTCGCCGCCAAAGTCAAACTGAGTGCGCCGGCATGTCTGCGGCGCGTCGAGCGGCTGAAGGAATCGGGGCTGATTCGCGGCGTCGTCGCGTTAATCGACCCGAAGGCCGCCGGGGCGGGCATGCTGGTCATCATCGGCGTGGTGCTGGATCGCTCCACGCCGGAGTCGTTTGCCGAGTTCGAAAAAGCGGCGCAGAAGGTGGCGGGGTGCATGGAGTGCCACGTCGTGACCGGCGAATTCGACTATTTCATGACGATCCGTACGCGCGATAGCGACAGCTTCAACCGTCTGCACGCGGAACAGTTGCTCTATTTGCCGGGCGTCCGGCAAATCCGCTCGTTTATGGTACTCAAGGAAATCCTGTCGACCACCAAATTTCCGCTGTAGTCGCTGCCGCCAAGTTAAAAGACGCGCATGCTGTCATAAATCCCCTTGCTGGACGACTAAGTGTCGGGACCACTCGCGGGCGGCGCGCTTAGCGCCTGAGCGGGTGGGCGGTACGGACTTTCCGGGGCGATCATCATGGCTTGCAACAGACGGACATTCTTCAGGTTAATCGGCGCGGCGTCGCTCGCCGGCGGCACCGCGGCATGGCGCACGGCAGGCGCGGCGGACTTGGGCACAGCGGCGGCCTACGAGGTTGCGCACAGCGACGCCGAATGGCACAAGCTGCTCACGGACGCGCAATTCCGCGTGTTGCGCGAAGCGGGCACGGAGCGCCCATTCAGCAGCCCGCTGAACGACGAGCACCGCGTCGGCACATTCGCGTGCGCCGGTTGCGCGCTGCCGCTGTTTTCGTCGAAAACAAAGTTCGATAGCGGCACCGGCTGGCCGAGTTTCTGGCAGCCGATGGATCACGCGGTCATCACGCATACCGACAAGTCGTTCGGCATGACGCGCGACGAAGTACTGTGCCGGCGCTGCGGCGGCCATCTGGGTCACGTATTCGACGACGGCCCCAAACCGACCGGCCTGCGCTATTGCATGAACGGCCTCGCGTTGACTTTTACGCCTGCCGCGCACGGCACGAGTTGATCGAATCAGGACGGACATCATGAACATCGAAAAACGCATCACCGGCAAACCGGCCCGCTCGCGCGGGGCGGCTATAGCGCTTTCGGTCGGACTTGGCGCGCTTGCGCTGCTGCTGGCGCAGCGCATGGCATTCTCGTCGGAAGCCGGGGTTGTCATTGCGCCGCCCGCGGTCGACGAACCAATCTCCGCCACGACCGCACACGAAGAGACCGCCGTGTTCGCGGGCGGCTGTTTCTGGGGCGTGCAGGGCGTGTTCCAGCACGTGCGAGGCGTCACAAAGGCGGTATCGGGCTATTCGGGCGGTCAGCGCGATACCGCACAGTACGAGACCGTCAGTGGCGGCGAAACCGGCCACGCGGAATCCGTGCAGGTCACGTTCGACCCCACCAAGGTCACCTACGGGCAGTTACTGCAGGTCTACTTCTCGGTGATTCAGGACCCGACCGAGTTGAATCGCCAGGGGCCGGACAGCGGCACGCAATACCGCTCGGCCGTGTTCCCATTGAATGACACGCAGCGGCACGTCGCGCAAAGCTATATCGCGCAACTCGAGAAGGCGCATGCCTTTCCGGCGCCGATCGTCACGAAAACGGAACCGTTCAAAGGCTTCTATCCGGCTGAGTCCTACCATCAGAACTACCTGACCTTGCATCCAAACTCGGCGTATATCGCTATCAACGACATGCCGAAGGTCGCCAACCTGAAGCGTCTGTTTCCGAATCTCTATCGCGACAAGGCGGTGCTGGTCGAAGCGGCGCAGTAACAGGGCGAGCGCCACGCCGGCGGCTATCTTCTCTCGCTGAGCTTGCCGGCGCCGCATCGCGCGGCGCCGGCCACTCTTTTTTTGTGGTTGTATTCTGCCTGTCATCATCGCCACGGCATGCTTGCCAGCGTCCGTCGGTCTGTCCTTCCGTTTCTCCGATCAGAGTTGGCTCCCCAGCGACCAGGCCCGCATTTTGCACAGCAGCGTGCGTCGGCAAATCTTTCGCACGCATCTGTTCATACAATTGCCCCATTGACGGGGCGGTATCAGGACCGAATGGTGCGTTTTGTTGGGCAAGGTGTGTCGTTTGCTGAAAAAATTACATGCCGTGCGTAGCAATGCGGCGGTTGCCCGGATGGTGTCCAATCCGTTGTGGACTTCGGGCGAGAACATAAACCTCTTCGCGATACGCGAGAAACGGAGGCTTCTGGTGTTGATCAGCCGTAGAAAGCGGATCGGCAAGATCCGCAACAAACAAACAAGCATCGCGGCAACATCGCTGGTCGCCGTGACCCTCGGCGGTATTGGCATTCTGCCGGGTTCGGCCTTCGCCCAAACCCCCTCGCCATTGGGCGAATGGCAGTACTCCGTGGGCATTCCGCTGCAGAAGATGTGGCAGCCCGACATTCCGGACTGGCAGCTACGCGTCGGCGCGGCGACATCGTTCCAGCCGCGTTACGAGGGCTCCGACCGGTATCACGTGATGGCCGGTCCGAGCATCGACGTGCGCTACAAGGATCTGTTCTTCTTTTCGAGCGGCGAAGGCCTCGGGGTTAACTTCGCGCAGGGGCAAAACTGGCGCGCGAGTCTCGCGGCCGTCTACGATCTCGGACGTCGTGCGCACGACGATCCGCAGGAATTGAACGGCCTCGGCAACATCAATCCGGCGCCGGGCGTCAAACTCTCCGGCGAATACGTCGTGTCGAAAGATTTCCCGCTCGTGCTGCGCGCCGACGTGCGACGCTATTTCGGCGGCTCGAACGGCTGGATCGGCGATCTGGGCGCCTATATGCCGATGCCGGGCAGCACCAAAAAATTCTTCTGGTTCGCCGGGCCGAACGTGACGCTCGCGGACTCCACCTACATGAACAGTTGGTACGGTGTGAATCAGAACCAGGCGGCGCACTCGCAATACTCGCAGTATCACGCGAGTGCCGGTTTCAAATCGGTGGGTTTCGGCATTAGCGTGGTGTGGCTGTTCGACAAGCACTGGTTCGCCACTGCCGACGGCGCATTCGAACAACTGGTCGGCAGTGCGGGCAATAGTCCGATTACACACACCAGGGCCACGGGCGTGGCCGACATCTCTATCAACTATCGCTTCTGACGCAGCGGCTCTCTATTTGACGACATTGACCGCATGGACGCAGGCGCGTGATTCAGGCGCGCCGCTTCTTTAGTCCATCAGTCATCAGTCTGATCCAGCGGCAAATCCAAACCGCGATTGAATGTTCGCGGGTACATCGCTTGCTGCCTTCTTCGAGTGCGTTAAACCGGACATTCCCCGGCGCGCCCGAACGCAAGGAGCAGATCTCATGGCAGGAAAAACGAATACACGGAAGCCCGCAGTGAAACCCGGACACGCCAACGATCCGAAGTCGAAGGATCTCGAACCGTTTCGAGTCAGTCCCGAAGGTGAGGCGCTGCGAACCAATCAGGGCGTGAAGATCGCCGATAATCAGAACACCTTGCGCGCCGGTCCGCGCGGCCCCTCGCTGCTTGAAGATTTCATCATGCGTGAGAAGATCACGCACTTCGACCACGAACGTATCCCCGAGCGCATCGTTCATGCGCGAGGCTCGGCAGCCCATGGTGT
>NZ_FPBH01000052.1 GCF_900116445.1 Paraburkholderia aspalathi | reverse complement strand
ATCTCGGACATCGCTGCACTGCATGCCGTCGCCGACACTTCCGGACTGGTACATCAATACGCAAACGACTGATCATCATGCCGTTGAGATTTTCGGTCCGGATCACTGTCGAATGATCTTCCCCTCAATGGTCTGCCTTGTGGCAGTGGGAGTCGGGACAATCGCGCAGGCCATCGTCAAACAAATGGCGCAGGTCAATCTTAGCGCCTGCCTGAGTGAGACGCTAGGATCGCGGCGGAAAGACTGAAGCCCTCGCGGCTGAGCCGCGAGAACCGGCAATCAAAAAAAGAAACGTGACATTCTCAGTCGCGTGACTGTCTGGAAAATCACTCACCCACGACATTGTAAGTTTCATCGGGGGGCCTTCTCGGATGAAACGCAGTCCTTTGAAGGCAAGGTCGGTCAGGTGGGATCATCTGCGACAAAACTCCCTTGAGGCGTCCGCAAGAGTTGAATCCGGCTCCGCATTGACGAACAACTTGATACGCGGCTTGTGCAGCTACTTCATGTAGAACTGTACAACTGCTTCCTATGAACGATCTCACCTGCGATTGAGATTAAGCTGGGTTGGTTCAGCATGATCTGCTGGTCGACTTAACATTTTCGCCACAAAAATTGCTGGATGGCGCATTGCCCCGCAACAGGACAGGGAGCCGATCTGATCTAGCTTCAGAGTACGCCACTCGACACCTGGCTATGCCATAAAAGTCCGTTCCCCGCGGGGCAAAATTTGCTTCCAATATTCGATAACGCGCTGGCAGAAGGCAAGAAATCTAAATCATTTGTTTCTGACAGGGTCGGGTTGGACGACGCAAGTTACGAATCAGGCCAAAACGCCTCGGCGCGCGGGCGCGCACTTCGGTGGGAAAGCGGCTTCACGAGGCCGGAGCGGCGCATCTCCTTGTATCAACTAGCAAGATGTTGTTGCGGAAGCGATGCATATCGTGAACGGCCACCGCGCATGTTGCCTTCGATCGCCTGAGTGATTCAGATTCTTTAAGTTGATCTTCGCATCCATCAATCACGATATCGCCTACATCCAAGGCGTACCCCGCGCCAGATGACACCCTGGATGCCGATGTGATGATATGATCGGCAAGAAACCAGCAGTGCAAGAAGTACAACATCTAGCTATCGACGACGCCGACGCACGCTGAATGGTCGCGGCATAATTCGGTATCACGGATCTCGCAAACGGCGCGTTCAAGCCAATTATCGGCTGGATGTTGAAACTTGAAGGTGCGGTGAAAGTGCATCGGTATCTTGGAAACAATGACCAATTCAGTAAGATCGCTTTTCCCTTCGAGCTGATGCTGACTCCAGGGTTGGTTGCGGTACTGCGCCAGCATAGGCATGAACCTCGATCCCGCGCGCCAATACTTTGCCGCCTGATACGCTGGTTTGGAGGCTGTCTGTTTAAGGAGGCTCTGGCTTGGCCGAGGGTAGATGGTGCCCTCGTCAGTTCTTTAACGATGCGTACTATCGTCTTCGTACAAGGTCGGGAGGAAGGCATCAATCACTACCTCACGCAAGGTAGCCCCTTGCAATCAATTGACGATGGATACTGGAGCAGACAACATGCCCGCACCCTACACTGGCGGCTGCCAATGCGGCTCCGTGCGTTACGTATTGACGACGGAGCCAATTCGCCTAGCTGCCTGCCACTGCAAAGAATGCCAGCGTCAGTCAGGCAGCGCCTTTGGCATGTTCATGGTGGTGAAGAAGGACGGTCTGACATTGACCGGCTCGACGAAGCAATTTACGCGTATCGGTGACAGCGGCGGTGAAGTTACGGGTGTGTTCTGCCCCGAGTGCGGCGTCCGCATCTATCATGCGCTGAAGTCCGTCCAGGACGTACTTTCCATCAAGCCCGGCACTCTCGATGACACAAGTTGGCTCCGACCAGCTCAGTTCATCTGGATGAAGAGTGCGCAGGGTTGGGTCCCGATTCCCGACGACGTCCAAGCGCTTGAGGGGCAAACTTAGACGACGATTTCGCGGTCCTGGATCCTTCGCTGGACGAGATCAGCGCTACTGTCCAGGCCCGCACAGAAAGCAGTCGCCAACCCGACTTAACGGGCCCGAAATCTCGCACGATCAAAGTCGTCCGGGCCGAAGATCCAAATTCTTCTGATCACAGATTCCCCTTCCCTGTCCCGCAGGAGACAAGCAAAGGATTCGATGCGATCGGTATCGTTGACGTCGTGAACCTGGATGATGTGAATTGCTTTACCGCATCGTCCTACTCACGACCGTCTACACGGCACAGGCGATGTTTTAAAAACACAGTAGAAAGGTGATACGACGTCGTGAGTACGCCTTCCATGACTGCGAAATCGCCAATCCAGCAGCCTGCAAGATCTATCTTGACCGCCCATCTCATTACTCTATTCAACCCCATAGTACGAAGTCGCAAAATCAACAAACGCACGAACTTTCGCTGGCATGAACTTTCGGGCGCTATATGCAAGACGCAACTCATTACCGCTTTCGACGACGTCATATTCGTCAAGGACCCGAACCAGCCGTCCATCTTTAAGCTCCTCATCTATCAATGGTTCAGGCAAGACGCCAAGCCCGAATCCCCGAACCACCATTTCCTTTCGCAGTGACGAATTGTTGGAAGCGATCTCGACATTGACGTTGATCGTGTCTTCTTGATCGTTTCGTCGCAAACGCAGCAAAGGAGCCTGCACGGAGGGAGAAATCGCCACAAAGTTGAAATTCACAAGGTCGTCCGGCGTTTGCGGTTGCCCACGGGACGCGAGATAGGCTGGCGACGAAACCATCGTCATTGGAAGGCGCGTAAGGAACCGCGTGATCATCCGATCCGTGGTCAGCATAAACGGAAAAAGAATACCTAAATCAAAGCCATCTTCGACAAGATCGACAGATCGTTCGGTGAGTGTGATATCGAGATGTACGGAGGGGAACTGCGTTTTGAAGTCTGCAATCAATGGCACAAGAACGTTCACCGTCGCCGTCGTATGCGCAACGAGTCGTAACACTCCAGTTGGTTCTGTCGTTCCATGTCGCGCCTCCGTCTCGAGCGCACCGAGCTCGACAAGAATACGCTCGCATCCCACAAAAAAACGTTCCGCCGCCTCAGTCATCGAAATGTGACGCGTTGAACGCTGAAAGAGTCGTACTCCAAGCTTGTGTTCGAGATCCGTGACGGCCCGGGATACCTTCGGTATCGACAGCCCTAGCTTTTCGGCAGCACGAGTAAAGCTTTTCACCTCGACAACAGCACAGAAAATTCGCAAAGATTCTAAATGGTCCATCAATCATCCTCTAATGCCGCCGAAGGCGGAATGCCTCAACTTCGTTTCAAAAGTCTGACCACGATCTCGATCACAATATTGAGTGGTTCACAGATAAAGGCTTGAAGGTCACGGCATTTCTGCGTAGGCCCATCTCGTCTCCTATCGTCAAAACCGATTTCGCACTGCTTCAGTCGAAGTGGTCTCAAAAAGACGGCGCGCAGTAGCTGATCGACTTCGGGTCACGCGCATCCTGCGGCAGGAAGTGCCGATTACTCGTCGTAATCCTTTCCACACGTAGTCACCGCGCTGTCCAACGCATTCTCCAGAGCTCTGCTGAGCGGTCAGCGCGCTGGACAGTTCGGAACAGACTCGCGGGTCATACGCGGCGTACTACAATACTGCACACGGAGCCCCCGTGATTCTTCGGCCCGACGATCGGCTCAAACTTTACGATGGTCCGCGAAGCATCCGGCGCGGTTCGACCGACTTGACCAAGCGGCTCTAAGGAGTGGCGAACATGCCAACCAGACACATCGACGTTCAGAATATTTGCATTCAGTCTGAACCGAAAAGTTAGTCATTACCTACCCGACCCCGGGAGGTGATCCCCGACACCACTGATAGCAATCCGCGACCAAATCCGATTTTCACGGCAAGCAGGATCGCCGAACTGACACGCACGCCCTACTCTCTTCGTCCCTACCCGTCGGCTGCCGCTAGAACCTCATCCATTGGGGCCGGCACATGAACAAAGTAGCCTTGTATGTAGTCGATACCCATATCTCGCAGCAAAGCGGCAACCGCCGATGTCTCGACGAATTCTGCGACGGTTCGTTTGCCTAGTGCGTTTGCTACGTCGCTAATGCAGCGCACCATTGCTCGATCAATGGGATCTTTGTCCAGATTGGTGACGAACTGTCCGTCGATTTTCAAATAGTCTACAGGTAACGCCTTGAGATAACCGAAAGACGACGCACCGCTGCCAAAATCGTCCAACGCGAAACTTATGCCCTGCAATCGCAGCAACTCAATGAACTCCGTTGCCACGCGAAGATTCGTGATAGCCGCTGTCTCTGTTATTTCAAAGCACAGCTTATCTAGTTCGATATCAAACGTGTCAGCCAGATCTCGCACGTAGCGATGGAAGCTACGATCGCCGATAGATTGGCCCGAAAGATTGACTGAAATGCTTTTCACGTGTTTCAACCGACCGCGGTGACACGCCATCCATGCGAACACTCGCTTGACTACCCAACGATCAATGCGCGATGCCATCTGGAAGCGCTCAGCCGGCAGGAGGAAGACTCCAGGCAATATCAGATTTCCATCAGGTTCACGTAGACGTAACAGCAGTTCGCAGCGAACGCCGCTGTCCTCCGAATCGAGAGGTTCGATGAGTTGGGCATACAGCTCGAATCGATCCTCGTCGAGCGCCTGCTCCAAGCGAGTGATCCATAGCAGTTCGCCGTGTCGCGCCGACACTACCTCATCCGCGTCCACCCATGAATGCACGCGATTGCGCCCGGCATCTTTGGCGGCGTAACATGCACTATCTGCGGCCTGAAGCAAACTCGCAACGGTTGGCCATCGATTATCAATCGGAACAAGACCGATGCTTGCACCAATATGAAAGCGTCGTTGACTAAAAGTAAACCGGAATTCGTCAAGATGTTCGCAGATTCGGGTGGCGATCCGATTCGCCCACTCCATATCACACTGCTCCAGGATGACACCGAATTCATCGCCTCCTAGCCGGGCGAGTGTGTCGTTCGTTCGGATACATTGCGCCAATTGTTCCGTCACCTGCTGGAGCATTTGGTCACCGACGATATGACCGAACGCGTCGTTCACGACTTTGAATTGGTCCAAGTCGATATACAGCATCGCGTGCTCGCTACCTGTCTCATGCGCATCAGTGAGCATGCGCTCAAGTCGCGTTTCGAATTCCGCGCGATTCAATAGCCCGGTCAGAGCGTCGTGTGTGGCACGGTAACTCATTTCCTTCGCGAGCCGACGTTGCTCGGTAACATCGTGGAACACCAACACCGCCCCAAGGACTTGTCCCTCTGCGTTCACGATCGGGGCAGCAGAAGTATTTAAGACGTGCTCTCTACCAACCCGTGATATTAGAACGATGCTGTCTGCGCTATTCACCACGCGGTTCTCGGCGAGACATTTGCTGACTGGATCCAGTTCCTGTTTCCCAGACCGTTCGCTACGCGCATCGAATACATCTTTCAACCGTAACCCATGCGTATTTTCGATCGACCAGCCCGTTAGCCGTTCTGCAGCTGGATTAAGATATGTGATGCAACCTTCCTGATCAGTAGTAACCACACCGTCGGCAATTGAATGTAGCGTCACTCTCAGCAACTTATGCTGTTCCGCAAGGGAAGACTGCATTTGCTTTCGTTCGGTCATGTCCAGAAGCAGGACAGCACATTGACCGGGACCCGGGCAATACGCGACCATGTCAACCCAGCCACCCGACGACGTCGGTACTTCCTGCAGCGCGATCGGATTTCCGGTACTCACGACCGACGTGAACGTGCCGAGCCAGTCCCATCCGGGCTTACCGGATCTACCCACTACCTCAGAGACCGTCTTGCCGATTAGGAGATTTGGCGTAAAGTTGCTCGTCTTGCTTATTGCCGCATTTGCCGCAACGAACCGAAAGTCGACTATCTTCGAGGCATCGTCGCTTATAGTCTCCAGCATCGCGAATCCTACTTGAAGATTTTCGACCAGCGCGCGGGATCGACGCTCGTTCTCACATAAAATGGCTTCAATTTTCCTGTGATCTGTAATATTTTCAACCACGATCATGGACCGCAATGGTGTCCCGTCGTCGCGCCGATCCAGCACGACGCCGGCCAATTGGACATCAACTGCCCTGCCGTCCTTTCGCGTCATCGCGCACTTCACGCCGCGACAATGGCCGATACGAAAAAATTCAGGCAGCACGACAGAGCGGACATACTCACGTGACGCTGGCGTCAAGAAGTCGGACCAAGATCGATCCAGTACTTCATCGCGGCTATACCCGAGCGTAGAAAGCCACAAATCGCTAACGCTGAGGACGTTACCTTGTGCATCCATCGAATGAAGCAGCGCCGGCGTGCGCTCGAACAGTTGCCTGCGTTGTCGCTCGCTCTTTGCTAATGCAAGCTCCGCTTGCCTAAATTCACTGATGTCATGTCCGACGGCATAAATCGCCACAGTCCGACCTTGAAGATCCGCGACCGATTGGTAAATCCACCGCATCCATCGATCAGTATTTTCATGTCCTGCCACGCGTACGATGAAAGGTGAACTTAGTCGCCGCTCAATCGCCCCGCTAAGAGCCGAATCGACCGACGTCCAATATTCCGGGTCAACGAGATCGCGCAGGTTGATGTCGGCCAGACCCAACGAGATGCTCTCCAGATAGCGAGCAGATGCTGGATTAGCGCAATCAATTCTTCCGCGACAGTCGGCAAGTAAGACAAAATTCAGATCAGAGTTCCGATTCGAATCTGCCTCACCTTCAATCCAAGCGCTCGCGAGAGAAGACGAATTCAATAGAGAACTGAGGGCAAGCCGAGCCAAACTGTCCAAGGCGAGTCTCTGGACATCGGATAACTGACGAGGCTCGCAGGCCGCCACCGAAAGAATTCCAACACAGCGGTCCTCGATCACGAGACGAATGGGGACGTTCGCATAAAAACGGATGTCAATACCATCAAGCGCGAATGGTTTTTGGGAACAGCGGGGATCTTCAATCGTGTCGGCCACTGCTTTGCCACGATCTTCGATCGGGGAGCAAGGGAGGAACACTGCTTCGGCAGCCATCCAGTCCGCATGGGATATCTGGATTTCTGAATACAGCCATCGCAAATTTGGGTCCGAAAACGTAATTGCAGCGATTGGCACCTGACAAATGAGCGCGGCGGTCCTCGCAATCTCCTCGAATAGTGAGCTCGATACGTGCGTATCGGCCGCATTTATGCCATCGACTGAATGCCTACCGTGATAGCCATACGGTGAGCGAGCCGTCATGCGTAACGGTCCGGAAAATTCGGCGGCAAACATGCAAACGATCCACTCGCAAACAATTGTCCGACCTTTAGCCATCTTCCGTATCGTTTCATTTTGAAAAGTTCTCGCGACTGCTTTATCATTGTTCGTCCCCACACAAAAATTGAGAGTGCGTCATTGATCCGATGCCGCCTGCCTTTTTTTGCACCCTTGAGACTTGCGATCGAGAATTAAGGGATTGACAGTCTTATCCCATCTGCCTTTATCCCCATGCATCCAGGCAGTCGACAATCAATGTTCG
Organism: Paraburkholderia aspalathi; assembly: GCF_900116445.1. Classification (GTDB taxonomy): domain Bacteria; phylum Pseudomonadota; class Gammaproteobacteria; order Burkholderiales; family Burkholderiaceae; genus Paraburkholderia; species Paraburkholderia aspalathi. The sequence goes on along the minus strand of NZ_FPBH01000052.1, from coordinate 37,018 downwards.
CAAGCCGCCCGCTATGCGAAACACTGCGAGAGCAAATAGTACGACTTAACGCCCGGCATCTTTGATGTTGCTCCCATACCTAACGAACAACTCTCCTATCAAAAAAACAAAATTACCAACAGGTCGCTCCGCACAATAGTTTTTGAACTCATTGGGCTTCTGCACAAGACGGATTCAAGGTGTACGCCTCGTTTGATTCAGTCGATTCCGCGCAGTGACACGTTGACTCTGTCGCCGGATTTTTAATCGACTGAGTCGATTGACTGAGAAGAACAAGCCCCCTCGTTAGATCTCGGTTGCCTGGCTGACAGCCGTCGGGATTTCCGCTCGTCCAGCGCTGTTCGACCGTCAGCACGCGCTTGATATCCAGATGGTCTGCGGGTGTAAGCGAATCCGGATGAGATTTTTGAAGCTCTCGTAAGGTGGTTTGAATCCGCCTATTTGAAAAACCGTCAGACGTCGTGATGGGCCACGCATGCATAAGATATGCGAGCGGGATGACGCTGCGTCGTTCGCACCAACCGTCGAAAAGTCGAAAACACAAGGCTTCAATCTCTTCTGCGTCATGCACTTCCTGTTGCATCGGTCGCTCCTTTGGCCGATTTTCTTCGTTGCCGACTTCGCGCTCCGTCCAACGACTGAAGTGCCTCGGTGAATCGTGGGTAAGACCAGATCATCTAGATCTCCCACGCGCTTGCAATCTTCCATAAATCGAATTCTCAATCGTCGTGAGAATCGACGGCAACACCGAACACTACACGGCTCACATAGAGAGACTTACCACGGGGAAACCCAGCGTGCAGCAGAGATCGACGCTCCATCGAAGCAACCAGAGGAACATCGCGAGACTCGCGTCAAGTTGGCCACTGGGCTACGCTCACCTGCCGCTCGAAACGACCAACAACAGCTCGCATGAGCGATGTCTTCACATACTGCAGATGAGCACTATCGCGATGAATCCGATTGCGCAACATCGCACCTTGCATTAGGTCCACAATCATCACCGCGAGTTCGTCACATGCCGAGTTCTCGGGCAAGTCTCCCGCCGTAACGGCGTCGCGGAGACACCCGGCAACGTAAGACTGCAGTTCATCGAAGACTTCAAGGAGTCGGCGCCTGATGTTCTCACTGCGACCGCTCACCTCGACACTAAAATTGCTAAGCATGCACCCCTTCTGTACACCGAACCCACCCACGCAATCTACACGAGCTTCTAAGTAGGCTCCGAGTCGCGATAACGGCGACAACTCGCCATTGAGTAGGGTCTCCTCCGCCGTCCGCCGAAGCCTAGCAACGTATATCTCAAGCACTTCCAGGAAAAAATCTTCTTTCGACCCGAAGTGATATGTGAATGACCCCCGCGATACCCCCGCGGCGCTAATAATGTCTCGAACGCCCGCGCCTGCGCACCCGCGCTCCTGCAGCACACGAAAGCCTTCCGTCAACAGTTTTTCTCGATTCGATCTCTTGGCCATTCTTTCAATATGCTCGTCCATATTTGCCCTGTCAATATACCCGGCTGCTCGGCGCGGTAACGTTGAGTTTTGAACCTGGCCACATCTAACTGACATAGAGAGGGCGGATACCTGGTTCAGTCGTCAATGCTACAAAACAAAGCACGTTTTTTCGCCTAGGTAGTTTAGACGAGTCAAACAATGCGGATCACGTCGCCTGTAGTTTTGGGTTAGTCGAGTGTATGTCATCGCATTGGCGCCCGCCCTGAGGGCTACGCACGCTGGCGCAATGCACAGTTTGGCGTAGTACGCACCGCAGACCAATTTCAAACTGGGACAAAACACAGAAATCGGGCCATCGATTGCCCAGAATTGACACTGAGTTCCGGGAAATATGGTACATGCTGACTGCCGTCGCGTGATCGCGAGAAGCTAGGTACGGTGTTTGCGTACACGCTGCCGAATCAACGTGTACGTTAAGATTTGGGCTTGACGAGTCATAGTCTAGCTGCCCCTGCGGCGGCAATTCGGTTTTTCAATACCTCGTCTCATTCGAAGTCCTCCTCGCTAGCCCGTAACTCTGAGGCGACGCGCGGAAAAACCAGCAAACAAGGACATCAATCTGGCGTGTTATGATATGTACGTCCGTACAATTCTGCACTTGCTATGTCTAGACCCTCGCACAGAGAAACCCTCCTCTCCAAAGGAATGCGTGTTGTCCACGAGCATGGCTTCAACGGCGCGAGCGTGCGCGATATCGTCCAAGCGGCGGAAGTTCCACACGGCTCCTTCACAAATCATTTCGCGTCCAAGGAAGCATTCGGTCTAGAAGTGATCGACCTGTATTTTGCGGACGCGTGCCGCGATCTTCGCGAAACACTATGCAATGATGAACTTGCCCCGATGTTCCGACTGCGCAAATATATTGACACGAGCATCCGACACATCAGTCGTAACGATTCCCGCAATGGCTGCCTGTTCGGAAATTTCGCCGCAGAGGCCGGTGACAGCGGCGAAGCCATTCGGCTCCGCATAGTCCAGATCTTTGCCGAAATCGAAAAATGCGTAGCTTACTGTCTAGCGGCGGCAGTTGATGTCCGGGAACTACGTGCGGACACCAACTGCCAGGAGCTCGCGGCATTCATTGTGTCTTCTCTGCAGGGCGCGTATTTGATGGCAAAACTGCATCGCGATCCTACGCCAGTGGTCAACTTCAAAGAGACTCTGTTCTTGACGATTCTGCGCTGACATTCGAAACACGCGGCTATTAACAGATTCATCAATGTTCCTATTTTGGCCGCTGCTTCGCATTCAAACATGGCTGCTCGGCGTGGACTACGCTCCCTCCGGCCGCCGCTGCGGGCGCGTGGGCTGTGGCGCCATCCGGCCGGAGCCGTTTCTGCTTCAAATTCTCGTTCCCAACCACGCTCGCTGGCACGACGATTGGCGGCGCCGCTAATGATGCGATCGAACATCAGCATATTCGGGCAGCATGGCGCGCGCCGTTGTGACGAAGTGAATCGGATCTCTCGCTGCGTCGACCCCGTAGTTTGATATTGAAGAAGAGCGACTAGTTTGGCCCATCGTTTGCCAGCTGGAAAACCGCAGACAGCCACGAGTACGTGCTCGTCTTGAGTCGATACAGTGGCGCGCCGGCCATCGTTTTGCGATTAGCGCGCCCTATAGAGGACATTCTTAAACAGATCCGGATAGCGATGCGGAAAAGCTCTCCAGTACTGCGGAGCTGCCTCGAGAGTGCCTCCAAGCGCGGCAGCCGCGTGCCACCCCGATCGCGGGTCGTAGAGCATACCCCCAAGCAACAGCAACAAAGTCCACCCTGACGCTGACGAGGATTTCTTCAGCTTGTTGCGGTTCGGTAATAATCCCCACCGCAATGGTGTTTATTCCCGTTTCTCGTTTAATTCGTTCCGCAAAGGGCAACTGATAGCCCGGGCCAGCAACAATCTTCTGCAGCGGTGAGATTCCACCCTATGAAACATCGACCCAATCCGCTCCGCGCTTTCCAAAATTCATGGGCCAGTAGCACGGCTTGCTCAATGTCCCAGCCACCCTCGACCCAATCCGTTGCTGAAATCCTCACGCCAACCGGCTTATCCGCCGGAAACGCATCGCGAACCAGCTCGCTGGCTGGAAATTGGCGAGAGAAATTCGTGGAGCAGATAGCCATGCGCCGCATGGACTTCAAGCGCATCAAGTCCAGGATTCGCGGCACGCCTTGCGGTATTGGAAAACGGTCGTTTGATACGCTCTAAGCCAGCACCATCAAGCGCCGCAGGCGGCGCCTCGCCCTCCTTTTGCGGCAAAGCCGACGGTCCATGCGCAAGCCAGCCGCCCTGTTCGACGCGGATAAGCTGCCCCCCTTCCACGGAACCTCGCTCGACGCCTTCCTGCCGGCATGACTGATTTGCATTGCAGGTGCAATGCTGGAATTCGCCCGAATAGCCGGCACGACTGGCTTCAATGCGGCTTCGGTTTCGTCGTCCCACAATCCAAGGCAGCCAGGGGTTATATGCCCTTCGGGCTCGACAGCCGTCGCCTCGATGATCATCATGCCCGCGCCCGACTGCGCCAAGCCACCAAGATGCGCGAAGTGCCACGAACTCGCCCTGCCGTCAACCGCACGGTATTCGCACATGGGTGAAACAACGATGCGATCAGATAGCGTGAGAGCTTTCAAGGTCGCCGGGGTGAATAGTACGCCCATTGGTTTTCCAGTAAAAGTTGAATCGAAATCGGTTCCAACTTGACGATATTCATTTTTGATATCGGGTGTTGTTTCTTTAAATCTAGCTGACGCGTGCAACGTGGAGCGATACGCGAAGCTGTATCAACTTGAGATTGCGCTTGACAACGGCATCGAGCAAATTGAAGAGTAGAAACGCAAGTCGCGGCTAAAACCTTATGCGTAAGTACCGCTGTTGCATTTGATTCTTCGTTACGCCACAACGGCAGCCGTTGCGTTTGCTGAATGTCGCTGTTGCGATTCGATGCGGGAGCATTCGCCCCTAAGGCGCACCTGCCGCGTGTGAAGCAAGCGTGTTTGCCACTGTGGCTTGAACGGCAGCCAGGTGGATGCCTGTTCCCGCCCCCACCAAATCGTCCCTTCGGCGGCCAACCACCGTCGAGGCGCAGCAGCCCCCTTTCGCGAAGGGACTGCGTAACGCAACAGCCGGCCACTTACCCAGATAAAAACGCCGCCTACACGAGCTTTAACTTGAGCTCGTGTCATGCGTTCCATCGAAGGCTATATCAATGGAAACGCGCCTGCAGTTGCCGGCGCTAAAAATCATCCCCCGTTTGACGGTACAGACGGACTGCTAACGTGCGTCGAGCTCTTTGCGGGTTGCGGCGGGATGGCGAAAGGCTTGGAGAATGCCGGCTTTCGCCACTTGGCCATGGCAGAGTTCAACGCCGCAGCGTGCGCAACTCTGCACGCGAATTACTCGGAGACGCAAGGTGGCAATTCCCCCGCTATCCTCGAAGCAGACGTCAGGACCATCAACTGGAGCAGCTATCGGGGAGTCAACCTCGTTGCTGGCGGACCACCTTGTCAACCGTTCTCCAACGGCGGCCTGGCGGCGGGGCCACAGGATGCGCGTGACATGTGGCCGGAGGCTATACGCGCTGTGCGCGAGATGCAGCCACGGGCGTTTCTTTTCGAAAACGTGAAAGGGCTACTACGGCCGGCGTTCAGCGAATACCTTCGCCACATACTCGACTGCCTGGAACGAGGTGGTTTTGAAGAATCTCTGGATGTCCCTAAGTACCAGGTCACGGTGGCTAAGGTCAACGCAGCGGACTACGGCGCTCCACAGAGGCGCGAAAGAGTCCTGATCGCAGGGGTACGCGTTGACTGCGGCACCCTGCCGCCATTTCCCGCGAAGACGCACAGCGAACGCCGACTCGCCTTCGACAAATGGATAACAGGCGAATACTGGAAACGCCACGACCTGCCGCGTCTGAACAATGACGCAATTCCTCGCGCTGCACGCGCCCAACTTTCGAAGTTCGTGCATCCATCCCGACCGCCGGAAGAAACAGCATGGCTTACCTGCCGTGATGCGTTCCTAGATCTCGGCACTCCTTCTTTCGAAGCAAAAGTGAGCGGGCATGAACCGCGTGGCGCAGGAAAGCAATACGAAGGCCACACTGGCAGTTTTATCGACGAGCCGGCAAAGACGCTCAAAGCTGGCGTCCACGGCGTGCCTGGCGGCGAAAACATGATGGTGGACCTCGATGGAACGAGTCGCCACTTCACAGGCAGGGAAGCTGCCCGACTTCAAGGATTGCCGGACACTTTCGAACTCCCGGGTTCGTGGTCCCAGACCATGCGCCAATTGGGCAATGCCGTACCGGTGCAACTAGCCACCGTCGCCGGACGCTGGATCGCATCGGCTTTGCGATAGACGCCGAACCTGAACGACACAACAGGAGCAGCCGGTCGCCCGCCTCTATCCCCCGGAAGCGGACAACAGCGCCTTGGTGTCAGTTTTTTCGCGATCCGTTTGACAGCCAGATTTTGCCTAGTCAACATCGATATGTCCGCAAATTGTGCCGTTGACCCCACCGGCATAGCGCCTTCTCCCCACCCTTCCGGAAGGACGATGCTGTCATGAATCAAGCTGCCCGCAAAGTACGTCCGCGATTTGTGGTGCACCGCTCGCCGGTGCACGGCCGGGGCCTCTTTGCGAACAACACCATTGTCGCAGGCGAATTTGTCTGCGAATACAAGGGCACTCGAGTCAGCTGGGCGGACGTCTTGGACCAGCTACCAAGTGACCGTTCCCAGCCGGGACACACGTTCTTCTTCGACATCGAGGAAGGAATCGTCATTGACGGCAGCAAAGGCGGGAACAGCGCTCGCTGGTTGAATCACGCATGCTCGCCCAACTGCGAGGCTGAGCTGTCGGATAACCGTATCTTCATTTACGCACTGCGCGATACATCGCCTGGGGAGGAACTCACGCTCGACTATGCGCTGGTGGTCGACGGACGCCACAGCCGCAAGATTCGGGAGGAATACCGTTGCTTCTGTTCATCGCCCGAATGCAGGGGAACGATGTTGGAGAAGCGCAAAAAGGGCGTCCGAACCGGTACCCGCAGCTCGACTCAAGCAACGTAAGTTAACGAGAGGATTGCGACAATCCGCCGCAAAAGCACAGTAAAAGCTGCTGGTCTTTTGAACGCACCACGGATGGCGACACCATGATCGCAGGCTGGAAGACGTGGGACATGCTTAACGGCAGGGCGTTAACGATTCCGGTTCTTTGGGTTAGCTATTGATTAGCCGCTGCAGCCGTTCCAGCTCGTGGAGCAGGATGTCCATCCTATCTCCCTGAAGCATTTCCCGCTTGCACGTAGTTCGTGACTGCCGACCTCAATCCGTCAACGCCAGCGCGGAGCGAGTCAGCAGCAGCATTTGGTCGACATAGCGGACTACAGAACCGATCCACAAGGTTGATAAGCAGTCGGGGCGCATGAATCTCCTCTCGGCTAATTGCGATGGGGGGCCGTCCCCGATGATGGGGCAGCGCTTCATGCGCCAACGCTCCGATTGTGTTTGACGTCCTCCCGGGCCCCAGTCTGCGGCTGCCGCGCCAGGCGCGGGAAGGACGGGGATTCCTTCTGCAAGACGGCGACGACCCGCCGCGAGAATGTTGTCTGTCGAGTTAATGTCGCGGTGATGATACGCGCCACACTCAAAGCAGGCCCATTCTCTTATTCGCAAGCCTTCCAGGCCCTTCGGGCCTATGCGCCTCTTACAGCAGCTACAGGTTACGATTGAATACCCTTCAATCATCAGCCCGCGCAGAAGATCACGCTGGATGTCGCGCACGGCGCCGTTGGGATCGACTTCAATGTCGACCACCTCGCCGTCACCGAAACAGACACGTTCGGCAACCAGCTGCGCACCCGTCGATTTCCGTTGCTGCGCGAGGATGCGTCCTCAGGCCAGCGTAATGCCGTGCTTTCTGGCGCGCTGAAGGAAGCGGTAGTGTGTGCGAAAGAAGCGCGTAATCCAGTAGTCGCCGAAGACCTGGACTTCACGGCGAAGAAGGCCATCGCGCAGCTTGGCCCGAAGGGGGCACGCATGCTCTCTGGACTGCTCTATGCAAAATATCGGCACGAAGTGCTTCCGTGCAGGCGTCGAACTGATCAGGATTGATCCGGCCTACACGTCGACCATCGGTGCGGTCAAGTTCGCATCGCGACGAGGTTGGAGTGTGCATACTGCTGCGGCGGGCGTGATCGCCCGTCGCGGGCAGAAGTTGACTGAACGTCCGCCACGCCCGAACGCGGCTGTCCGTGTTCCGGTGCGGGGCGGTCATCACGCCCTCGAGCTACCTGCAAGGAAGGCCGGGAATCGCGTGCGACCGCCTGGCGCAGCGTTCACGCAGCGTACAGAGGCGTGATACGCGAGCATTGGCTCGCCACCCGGAGCGGCTTGCCGCACCAGAGTGCGAACGGCACCTTTGGTGGCGGCGATAATGCCGCACCTCTCAGCAGGGACAACCGTTTGCCCTGCGAAGACAGCCCGCATGAGCAGATTTGTGCACGTTGAAACAAATGGTAGGCACGGCGCCGCAAAGCGCCGACCGTCCCGATCTCGATACGAACTGACAGAGCTACCTAGGCAACAGATCCGTTACTGAATTGCTGCTGGTCGACTGGCTCGACTCGGAGAAAAGGTATTGCTCCAGGTTTCGCGGCCACCATCTTGATTTCCGGTGCCTGCTTCGCGTTCGGACCAGGTGCGTGCATTCCGTTGCTCAGCCACGCAAGGACCTCTGCCTTGTCCGCGTCTGGGACCGACACGAGTACCCGGCATGGCTCCGATCGTGACGCGGCCAACTGACCGCTCAACTCCACGCTCTTCTGCAAATCAGGGCTCTTTGCGGCGAGCATGCTCTTGGGCAATCCCACTGTTGTCCCTTTCCAGGCGGTGACAGTCTGCGCGTTGCCCGAGCCATCAGCTTTGTTGAGGTTAGCTGTGTCAGTTATCACGGGTACGCCTGCACTGTGCAACGACTGCTCGAGAGCTTTGGCCTGAGCAAGGTCTTGCTCCTTACCATGGCGCCAGCCGATATAAGCACCTGCGGCACCGGCAAGCACCGCCGCATTTCTGCACGCCACGTCAGATCCACCCACTGCCTTGCAGAGTACGAGACCAGCAATGGCTCCGACGCCCGCTCCGACCACCCCCTGGGTAGCTGCATTCGACGGTCCGCTCCCATCCGGCGCCGCGCAGCCGGCCAACGAGGCCACAATGGTGCCAACGAGGATAGATTTCCCGTAAAAAATACGATTCTTCATTTTGATTGGCCGAGATCTTTTAGCTGTTGTTCGAGTTGCTGGTTCATGCTTCGTACATAAGCCGCGTCGCCCTGCGACGACTGCTCCCGACCGGCCGGACGCGCCACTGGGGCGCTCTGCCTTACCTGCATATTGACGGCTGTGGGTCCAACAACTGGAATGTTCAACGCCTGCTGGGATACCGCCGCGCTCATCTGCCGGATTGCGTCTGAGCGTCCCGTTGCGGCCTGCTCTTGCAGGAACGCCAATGTGCGGTCACGATTGCCCGTATAGTGGACCGCAACGCTCAGGGCTGCCTTGGCCTCCGGCAAATGGCCGCTTTCTGCCAGACTGCTCGCAAGATTGGCCCATGCCGCGGTGCGGCGCGGAACACGGTTCAGCACATTCGAAATCGTATCTATCGCGTCCTGCTGCTGCCCTCCCTCTTCGAACGCATAGCCGAGGTTATTCAGTAACTCGATATCGGCTGGGTCGGCGGCAACCCCGCGGCGAAACGCGTCTACCGCCCCGGTATAGTTGTTCGCCTGTAGAGCCGCCTTTCCTTCGATGTTGGCTGCGCGCGCAGCGGCACGATCGCGGTGCACGGCGCTTTGCATTCCGCCTTGCCCCAGTTTGTCGGCACTGGCATCGACAGACGTCCAGTCGTTTTGCGCGGCAGCGCTCAGTACTGCAAGCACCGGCTGCGGGAGATTCACCTGCACCGATGTCGAAGCAACCGGAGCCGTTTGCGGCGCCGCCGGTTCCTGATTTGTGTTGGCCTGCTGAACTGCTGGCTGCGTTTGCGCCTCATTCGTCGTAGAGGCAGCTACATCGGTTACTTGAGCCGATTCAGAAGCCGCGGTGGGCTGTTGAGTCTGCGGCCGAGGTGTAGCATCGGCGACCTGAGTTGCGTTCTGAACCTGTGCGGTGGTCGGTTGGCTCAACGCCTCGCTTTGCGTCGCAGCAGTCTGATCGACGGGTGACTCTACCGAGGCGTACTGTCGCTCGCGATGCTCGTTTAGCTTCTCGTGCAGCAGAGGCGTGACAACTGCCGAAAGCGCAATGACCGAGGCAAGTGGGAGAATCACAGCGTCTTTTGCTGTGCCCGCAAACCACGAGCGGTCGGGGCGCTTGCATGCTTCGACCATCTTCAGGCGCTCGCTCTCTTCCAGGTTGGACGTATTTGCGGTGTCGAGCTTGCGCTGGGCGAGGATCGCCTTTCGCAGCTTGAGCGAGTAAGAGAGAATAGCTTGGCGGCGAAGTGCACCGTAAAGCAATGAACCAGCGAGGCCGACCCACAAGAGTGAACTCTCCGGCATGTTGCTGATACGGCCACTCGCGCAGCTGAGAGCAACCACGGCCCCGATAGCGGCCGCAGCCGACGGTACGAAACCGATGCGAACCGCGTGCTTACGTGAGTGATCTTCAGGAGCAGCGTCTGCCACGAGATTCTGGGTAGAAGTGCCGTCAGTCCACACGTTATAGGCTTGGCCTTGAAACTCGTACACAACGTGGCACACAGGAATCAGTACGCGAGACGACTGTTTGCGCGTAGTCGCCTTCCAATGCCAATCTTTCTGACGATCGCCCTGTGCGTGGCGCATGACGCCTGCTTCAATGACGTTGTTGACCAGGGCTTCGCCCCGCCCCGTGTAAGCGTCATTCGGCCGAATTCCGTACGCTTCCACCTCAAATCCGCTGGTGAACGAGGCGCTGTAGTCCACAACCTCCCCGCCCATACGGCAGCGCTCGACAAGTCGAGTGGTGAGATTCAACGCTGAATCATTCAACCGTGCTCCCCCGTAGGTGAGAACGCTGAAATCGCCTGTATCCGTACCGTTCACCGGACGCCAGTCCGTTACCGTCTTGGTCCTCGCTACAGGCCGTGAATTACCTTTACTGTCGCGCACATAGTCCGTGTAGTGCTCGGTACGGTCGTATCCAAAACTCGCAGTCCACTGAGCCTCGTAACTACCCGCGAAAGCGTACGCCGGCACAAAGAACTGCTCGATCTTCGTGAAGGTTGCATGCTCAAGAAGATTGTCCGGGGTGTATTTGCCTTCAGCCAGATGTTGAAAAACGGCGTCTTCAAGCTGATTCCGACTGACCGTTAAGGTGACAACCTGGTCCGGCGCCGCGTCGACCTCTTCGTCGTCCGCACGCGGAATTTCCGTAACCGCCGCGCAATACACACACTTCAACGCGCGCGCGCCAGCTGAATATTCCAGACTGGCGCCACAACCGCTACAAACTAGCTTCAATTCCCCGCCTTCCATACTTTCCCCGCAATTGGTCTGTTTATTCTTTCTGACGAAACAATGACTGAGCCCGTGTTCGACTCAATTCAAGCGTGTGAACGAAGCGCAATCAGGGCTGACGTGTGCGCTGCAACCTTTGCCTGTAACCAGTTCAGCTTCGACGCAATATCAGCGGCATCGCCCTGTCCGGCACTCGCCTGTAAGGCAGAAATGGCGGTAACCACGTGCGACGCTTCGCCCTTGGCATCAATCGCGCGCGCCGAAGGCGCATAGCGGAATTCCTCCGCAATCTGCTTACAACGGGTCTTTAGTGCCTCATCGCTCATTGCGAGCGCCACCTCGTTAAGGGCGTTGGTCCAGACGCGGTACCGATCATCCTTCTCTTGTATGATCTGCACATCATCCACGACCTTGCGCGTGACGTTGGTCAACAAAATACCAACCATCAACGACGCCAGGGCGAGAACCAGCAACGCCCATGCGATGGACGGGAGGTTCGAGAGGCCTGCCGCCAACGCCGCCAGAGACAAGATGAGCGTACACACCGTGGTTACGCCCATCGGGCCGACGCCAGCAAGGCGTGCCGCTTGCGTCTTCACCGCAGGCGCGAATGCGCTTGGCAGGTAAATGAGTGAACCCAAGGAAAAAGCAACGGCCAGGATACTTGCGATGGTCGCCGTCGATTGCTTATCTGCCGGCACGAGGAGGTAAAGAATAGCGAGCGACGCTAGCGCCACCACGACCGCCGCTGCGGCAAGATGATTTCGAATATTCATGTTGATATCAGGAGGCGAGAATTTTTTGTTTTTCAGACTCGATCTCCGAGTCGCTAAGGATCCCAGCGGCCTTCAGTTCAGCGAGTTCCTTCAACAGACGGATCCGCTCCGCCGCGCCGATTCCCGCAGAAGGTGCAGCGCCACTCGGCGCCGAAGTAGCAGGCGGCGGCGACTGCGGGGCTGGAGGCGGCGAGACCGGCTGCTGAACATGTTGTGCCATCTGTGCGAAGCCTTGACCGATCGCCGGTGCCATACCGAATCCGGCACCCACGCCAATGCCCGCTCCCATTAGCGTTCCAGCGGCGCCCTCATTTCCGGCCGCTGTTTCCATCACATTGAAGCTTCGCTCCTGCTGATACGTGAAACCGATGATGCCCATTTCAGCGCGCTTCGCCAAGGCGGCCTTTAGCGTCTTGACCGCAGGGTCGTCCTCTGGAACATTGATTGAATGGATGTTGAACTGCGCAAGTCCCACGCCGTATTCAGCCATCTCGGCCGACAGCGACGTCTTTAGCGCCTCGGACAACATATCGAGCTGAGTGTTGATCTCCAGGATCGACACACCTGCCCGGGTAATGGCATTCGCAATTTCCGTCTTGATGCGAGTGATGAACACGCCGCGAAAGTAATCCGATAGCGTATCCGCATCGAATCCAGGCAGCGTACCGACGAGCTTCAGCAGGAACTTCTTCGGTTCGGTAATGCGCACGCCATATTGGCCAAACGCACGAACAGGAACCATGACCCCATACTTTGGGTCCTGAAGCTGGATCGAATCGGGGGTACCCCAGCGCACATCGAGGTTGGTGACACGATTTACATACCAGACTTCTGCAGTGAACGGCGATTTCCCGCCGAACGGTATTCCGATAAGAGTCCGCAGTCCCGGCAAGTTTTCTGTACTGAGGGTATGACGGCCGGCGCCAAACGGCCCCTCGTATACACCACCTCGTACGAGATAGGCTTCCTGCGACTCGTTGACAACCAGTTGCGTCCACGTGGACAGCTCTTCTGACGGAAACTTCCAGGCAAGCAGGTTGGGACTTCCACTCCACTTCACTAAATCAATGATGGCCATTTCTATTTTTGTTCGCGCTGATACAGCTAATTTACCTACTGACTCTCAGTTTCCGCAGGTCTTCAATCGCGCCCCGTCGGGATTCACGGATGCCAGTGCTTTTGTGGAGGCTATTAAAACTTGTAGCTCGCCTGTCTAACGGCACAAAACGGCAACACTTTAGCGATTTTGGGAATTTTTTTGCCCCTAAAACATCCCAAAAATCGAAGTCATTTCGCTTTGTAGCGTCGAATTCTCAGCGCGGATTCACGCGACACGCGGCACCTGTCTCGATAAATTCTTGTCGCGCAAACGTTTCACGTACCATTTCCCGTGGATTTCAGAAATACCTGCCCTTCACGCTCAGGCGCTTCGTCGCCGCGATCTCGCAGTGCCGCGCTCCTCGAGGCGACTCAACGCTGGACCATTCAGCAACAGTCGGACGCGAAAGCGAAGCACGATGGGGCAAAGTTCTCTCAAGCAGACTCGAAGGCGGGCAGCGATACTCCAGTTGACGAGCGCGGTCAGCGGAATCGACGCCGCTTTCGTGCCGATCGTCACACGTGTGTCAAGTTTCCGAAGCTTGCGGCGCAACGTTTTACGACTTCGCACAAGTCCACATCTAGGCCGAAATTGCGTACTCCGCGATCTCCTGACAAATACTATCGAGATACAACACCAGCTCAATTAGCAGAAAGGTAGCGGCGTCAATTTCTACGAAGTTTACGGATGTGCTGAGGTCAATAGCAGTTTCGACTGCGGCCTTAACTGAGTCGCATTGTTGCTCCAGATCGGTCCAGCGTAAAAGCGACTGCTTGAATTCCGGAAAATATACAGCTGCGAGCATCTGTACCTTGAAACGTCGCTGACGATTCTCTCCAATCATCCGATAGTGCTCGCTCAAGGCAGCCTCTAGCTTGCCGCGCCTTTCCTCATTTTCACCTTCCACAGATTGCCACGCGTTCCTTCCAACTTCAGCGGATGCGTAAGCCTGTTTAAGTTCAAGGAAGATCTCCTCAGCCTTCTCCAATCGCTCTTTTCTTCGGTCGAACTGGCTCTTTTTTGCGCTATCCCTCTCAAAAATATCGAACCTTGCGTTAATGTCTTTCTTCGCACGGGCGCCTTGCATAATTTGAGATAAAATTACAGCTAAGAAGGCGAACAACGCCGCTGTCAATTGGGCAATCGGGCCAAGGACATGATGGCTGTTTGCCCAATCGAGAATTTCCAGGTTCATTTTTCGAAGCAGTCCAAGTAAGAAGGGGATTTGCAGCAGTAAGCATTGAGTCTGCGCAAACCTGACCATCGCGGTTAAAAACGGGCCCTACGCCCGCGCCTGCGCGAGCGGCTCAAACGGCTTCCCAGGCCCTACGCCCGGTATCTTAGTGGAGATATCGGATGCGACTTCTGTCAATTGGCGAGGCCGCGGCAGAACTGGGCTTGGCGGTGGGCACGCTGCGACACCGGCATCGACAGGGCTTATTGATGCCCCTCGGGCGGATCGCCTGCGGTCATCGGCGATTCCAGCGTGACACCTTGCGCGCTGAGCCAGCTGTCGCAGGTAAGACCGTCTGCTACCCCCGTGTTTCCTCACACGACCAGGTCGAACAGCTGACGGAGCAGGCGGCACGGCTCGAGCGCCACTGCGTCGACGCAGGGTTTCGCCGATAACGAGATCATCACTGATCTGGGCAGTGGGCTGAACTACCGCAAGAAAGGACTCCAGCGCCTCCTGTCTGACAGTCTTCGTGGGCGCCTGGCGCGTCTCGTGCTGGTCACGAAAGACCGCCTTCTGCGCTTTGGTAACGAATTGCTCTTTCGCATCTGCGAATTCTTGCTCGTCGAGGTCGTCATCCTCGACGCAGTCCCCGACGTCAGCCGTGAGCAGCAGCTAACCGAAGACCCTGTCGAAATCCTGACGATCTTTTCGTCGCGGCTATATGGCTCGCGTCGCCGCAAGAACCTACGGGGGCTAGCCGCCTGATGCAGTCGACCATCCAGGCCCGCCTGAACCTGTCATCGCAGGATGCGCAGACGCTCGATCAGATGGCCGCGTTGCACGGTTCGATGAAGCGCAAGCTCTACGCGCAGATCACGGGTCAGGGCGGCAAGCCGCACCGGTGTGCGACAGGTATCACGGGCGACGGTGGCAACGCCGTCCCCCTCAGCACGGACTACCGCTCCCCTGCGATAACAATCTGCATGCGCAGGTTTGTGCACCATTATGTTAGCGGTATTTGACCGATAGGCGCGAGTTTGCGATTCAGTGCCTTCGGACATTGACAAGCTCCTCTTCGTGAAAATGCACGCTGAGGTCTCGCATACCAGGCCCAAAAAGGTATTCGCGACACCGTGGCGACACACGGAACTACCGGACCTTCTGGTACTCCCTTTACCATTGTCAACTCTTCCGACGGACAGGCAATTCTTCAAGCTCCGTTTCGTAGAGGCCCATGCACTCAGAAGCCTCCACCATTCTATTAAGTCCCTTTTTCTGCGTAGTCTTGATCTCTTCTTTGTACGCCAGTAAAGCTGCTCGCTGAATCCGTCGATGGCCCCCTTGGGTGTAGCGGACCGCGTCCAGCTTGCCTTCATCAATAAGCGTATCCAGCTGCGTGCGGGAAACGTGAAGAAGTTTCGCGGCTTCAGAAATGGTCATCGCATCGTGATCTGAATCGGGATTTTGTTTGCGGCCCAAAGAGGTCTCCACTTAAAAAGACGGAATGTCTCAAAACTCAAAGATCCCGCAGTCGTCGAGGGCGATGGCGCCTCGCGGTCGGCATGACCGTGCAAACGACCATGAGTAATCGCCCGCGCACATTCATGAGCCCGCAATTTTCGGATACATCGCTCTGAGGAGTTTCAGCATCATTTTCCAGACTCCTTCGCCCTTGTCGCACGAAACGGGACCAACGTCCTGACGCGGCGCCCCCTTCATGAGGACTCCGGCTGAAGCGACATAGGTTTCGAAAACGATATCGAACCGGGCCACGGGTTCGCCCCTCATGTCCTCCGGACGGGCTATCCGCTCGACGAAAACGGTCATCAACCGTTCAGGTTTCGCTGCAGGGTCAATCGGAAAATTGTATCGAGACGACGCCCTCAAATCTGCAAGCAGGCAGAGCAGACACTTGTCCGCGTCGTTAAACGGCAGCGCCTCGTGAGCGCACCACTCCTGACTTCCTGCTCTGGTAGAAAGCACCGGCAGATCAATCGACCCGTCAAGATACTCGCCGACGTGCGCTCGCGCTGTCCATATCACTAATTCGCGTTTCTCGGCCGCATTCATATTACAGCCTCCAGTGTCAGCCACATACTGATACAAGGCCGCGCGAGGACAGCGACGATCCCGCCAGACACTCGCTGATTCGAGATGAGTCTACGTATCTGTGCCACGTCGAGCTCGTGACCGTTTTCTGCTCGCGTCCCGCCGTAGATCATAGAGTGCATCTCTGAGACAACGTTTGAAGATTCGCCCTATTTCGAAAGACGAACTGGTCATCAAGTCGACGAATTCTCGTGGACGCATCTCCTTGATCTCGGCGATAGCTCCTCCCCGCCGCAACGCATCGTCCAACTCGCGCGAAAGCAATTGCAATTTCACATCACGAGGACTTATGCGTTTGCGCTTACGTTCAGCCGTCATCGTCACCTCATACCCAAGAACATGGTTCAGCGCGCAGTTGGTCGGTCGACTCAGACCATACGAATTTCCGGCAAGTGGCGTCGGAGAAGATGCGCTCCCGAACATATTGAGGCATGAAACCTACCAGCCTCCCTCTGCATCCGCAGGTGGTGTCAAGCATCCGTCGCTTCGGGACGAATCCATGGTCCGCTCCGCCTCCGGGACCGGATTTCGCCAGTCCAGGCATAGCTGCTCCGTAATGTCAGACCAGCTTGAGATTTCCCAGATCCTCCACACCCGGTTCCAAACGTACTCGGCATCTTTGCTAAAACCGGCCCGACCCAATAGCCGATACCGTCGACACTGGACGCCATTCCCAATCTTGTGCGCGAGTCAAACGAGACGATAGGCGTACTTACGCGACCATCGTAGTGGATAGTGTCGAACCCAACGAAATAGCGATCCCCACCGTCTACTTCCCGAATCGACCAACACTCGAGCGTAATCTCGGGACATTCATCAACACCGGTGCCTAAATAGATTGATATCACTTCCTCCGAGGAATCGCCGTTTCACTGCTAGAGTTCTACGACGAGCGAGGGGTTGAAACCGGCGTTTTCATAAGGCACGTTCGGGTTGTCGCGGTTCTTTCCCGGGCGCCCTCGCGGATTGCAGATCACTCGACAATCACCTATGTGGTAATCGCTCGACGCGAGAATATGCCCGTGTATCCATAAGTTCGCCTTGATCACCAGAAGTTCGACGTTCGAGGCGTGCGCGGCGGCGAGATAGTGCTCACGATCTCCTTGAGGGATCGACAGCCCAGATGGAGTGTGATGCGTAACAACGACCGTTTTTCCTGGAAAGTTCTCGTCAAGACGCTCGCTCAGCCAACGGAGAGTCCGATGCTGATGGTCACGCGCGTCTTCAGGCCTAAAAAACCGACTCCACTCTTGCCTGATTCGCTTGTGCTCTAGCATTGCTGCGCCGGCGGCCCGCATGGCGTCGTCAAGCTGCAATGGGTAGAAGCTATAGTCTGTCCAAAGGGTCGCACCGAGGAATCTTATGTTTCCAAGAACGAGCTCGTCGTCCTGTAAAAAACGCACTGATGTTCCTTGTGTGCGGTCGCGAAGTTCGTTCAACAATTTCTGATAGTTTTGTCCAAACGCCTCGCGATTTCCGGTGACATAAATGACAGGGACCCGACAGTCGCCGTACAGGTCGATAGCTCTGCTGCCTTCGTGAACGTCCCCAGCCAGAACGAGGACATCCGTTTCACGCGCCACAGGAAGTGGTCCGGCGAGATCCGCACGATGTGCAATCTCATGATGAAGGTCAGACGCAATCTGGATTCTCACTTTTTCATCCTCCATGCACGCTGTGGCGCGAACACTTGTACGGTCCGGCTCTGCGTTCCCCTTTCACTTTTTTCGATGCGGCGCTTTGGTCATTAGCTCAACAATGGTTGCTTAAGATTGCTCTAAACAGGAAGCCAGCGTCCTCGGCGAGAGTCACAACCAACGCAGGCCCTGCTTCACCGCTCTCTCGGTCCAGACCGTATTTACGACAACATGTACAGCAGCAATCGCACAAATACATCTACAGCACCGTCGTGCCTCACAGCAACAGTCAAGATCAATGCGCGGTTGATTTTCCACGAAAAGGCCACCTTGGGCGCAACTTTCTTCTATCGCCACATCAAGGCGCGCGACCACTCGCGTCGGATTCGCCATTCATTGGTTCCAGATGCTCCACGCATATCGTCATTGCAGAGCCAGTCGCTGCTAATGGGCGCATCGGATAACAATGCGGCCAAACGACGCAAACGACGATACCTCCTGGTGAATTGCCCGGCCGCAGCTTCTGCAAACGTACAACGCATCAATATCCACCAATAGAATCTGTGTTCTGCACGAAAACCTGGTTTTAGCTGGTAACCATCGCGAAGGCGGTGCATGATCGTCAGGCGGTATGTGATTTCCGTCAGAGGACGCGCAGACCTGTCGAACGCCAACGATACGGCGAGGATTTGATGGCGCAGGTTCTTTGTGAACGAGGGCTCACGCACTTTGATCACGCGCCTCTTCGACGGCCTTTGACGCGGCGACTTCATGCCGGGCCTCCTGACGTTACAAACGTGCACCGGACGCCGCAGCCATGCAGCTCGAGGTCCTGTTTACCCACCTACCTGTCAATTGCATCGACGCTGAGAGGCGTGCGTTTGTCGCTAGCCGTCTGCGCATGAGTCTTTCGAATCAAGTTGCCCCCGACCACTGCTCGCCCGGTCGAATCCACGGTAAAACGTCCGAGCGCCTCCGTTAAGCACTAACCAGCAGACGCCGCATACGTTGAAGGTTTTCCTCGCGCCGGTTAATAAATCAGACATGATATGTTCATGCATCGCTGGTTGCGGCGGGGTCCGCCCAAATGCTGGGAGCAAACCCCGCTGAAAGATGGAGATCAATCAGCTCAGGAAAATGCCGAAGCAATCTTCGAGACAGGACCCGGAATTTCTCCAGATCGGCGTTGTCTGGCGCCGCCGCCAAATCGATAAGTAGTTGACGCGCGCCTATTACTGCACGCGTACGCTCGCAGGGAAGTGTCATCACGCTCCTTTCTGACATGAGACTCTGTTCCTCATCGGACGCGCATATGCTGTGCAACAACTGCGATGTGATCCGGCGCGTCATTCGGCAGAACCACTTCCTTCAATCTGATTACTACTTTCGCTGTGGTCGTCATCGATAAGCGGAAGCTCGCTTCTCCAGTCTGGCACAAGGTCGGGGGTGACATCGGTCCAGGTCTCAATCCCCCATGCCCTCGACGCGATACCCCAAACGTATTCGGCGTCCGAATCGCGCCCCGCGCGTCCGACAAGCCGATAGTTGCTTCCACTTGCTGTCGTTCCAGTGCGCGTAAGCGGGTCAAACGCCCTGATCGGTGTACTCACGCGTCCATCGCAGCCAAGAACGTTGTGCCCCACAAAATGACGCTCGCCCTTGTCGGACTGTCGGATCGACCACCTCTCAAGGAAAACCATTTCAGCACTCGACGTCACATAGAACGACATGTTCCATCTCCTCAAAGAAGCAGATTCCGGCTGCAAGCCCGCTAGAGAGACTGCGGTTGATCCGACGTTCTCGTATGCGATTTTCGCTTACTTCCGGCTTCGTTCCAGTCTGCGTGGCTAACCCAACATCAATTTCTTCACGATTGCCTTAAACAGAAAGTCTTCGTCTGCGGAGAGAATGACTACGGACACAGGTTCCGATTCAAAGCTCTCGCGACGAGCACAAGAATCAACCTCCTGCTCACTGGCGTGCCGGGCTTCGTCTTCGCACTTCTTCGAATTGCTAGCTCAGACCCAACCCCATTCGGGCGTTGCGACGACAACAATCTCTTCCGCCACCTCTGTGTGAAGTCCTCCCGCCAAAAATACAACTCTGGATTTCGGGTCAACCTCACGAAGTATCTCAATGAGCTCGGATGCGGTCACGGCATCATTCCATCAGGGAATAAGCAGCATGTTTCGTATACCTACATACTTAAAATCCGCCTTCTCATCTGGGTTCTCGCGCTCGCCCTCGCACAGCCCAGCGCCCGACTCGTCAACTATGTTTCATTGAACCTCAAATGCCGTTCACCCACACAACCAGTCTGCCCACAGCTGCCATACCGGGCAGCGTCATTCCCCGATGTCGGTCAGATCGATATGAACCGCAGGCCGGCGCAGCGCTTTCATGCACTGCAGGAAAAAAACGAACGTGAACGCGCCGCGCGAAATCTTGTTCGCAATCGAGCGCTCGGTCTCCTTGACACCAAGTCCCTCCAGCAGCACAGCCAGTTGTTTATAGCCAATCTGTCTGCGCACGAGCTCAGCCCGAAGCAAACGCTTTGCTTCACGGTTCCAGTCAATCATTGACAACACACCAGACGAAAAGCGCGAGTATCGCTCGCACTTTCGTCACCGCCATCCTATAGTCTCATATGTGAGATCATTGCGCCACATAAAAGATTTATGTTTTTTCGTATAACCATTTAAGTGGCTTACGAAATTCGTTGTCTACACAGCACTGAAGCCATGCGCCTTCTGCGCGGCAATGAAACATACTGGAGTAGGAGAAATGGGGCGCGGTCCGAAAAAGATGACGGAGGCACTCATCAAGGAGTGGCAGATTGAAGGGCGGGGCCGTGGCGAAGGGGCTGACTACAAACCGTGGCTTGAGATATTCGACCTCTCTTCTTTGGGGCGCGTCAGCCGCCCATTCAGTCCGAAATGCGGCCGCAGTGTTCATCTGCTGTCTGATGTCGAAGCGAATACTTTCTCTGCTCTCGAGTGGTCCCAGCGCGTCACCGGCATCCGGGAGGAGTTCCCGCTCGACCGCGAACTTACGCTCGAAATCGCCGCCGACCTTGGCATCGCTCATCCGTATTACCCCGGGACTAAAGTTCCCACGGTTATGACGGTCGATTTCCTGGTCGATTTCCACGATAACGACCAGAAGCGACTTGAGGCGTGGGACTGCAAACGGACCGAAGACTCCGAGGATCCGCGTCAGATTGAAAAGCTTCAGATCGCGCGAACGTACTTCGGCGGGATGGACATCCCGCATCGCCTCGTCTTCCACTCCGAACTACCGATGCAAAAAATACGCAACATCGAGTGGATTCGCGGCGGCATGCTAAAGACTGGCGAGGACGAGCAGTACGCGGGCGCCCTACGCGAGCAATCGCTCATCATGTCCCACGACCTGGCCGGATCAACCAGAAATCAGCCACTTCAGGAGTACTGCCGGGATTTTGAGATTCGGCAGGGACTGAATCCGGGGGAAGGTCTCCGCGTTGCCAAACTGTTGATGTACGAGCGCGTCCTGATTTGTGACTTGAATAACCCAGACCTAGCCAGCGCGCCGTTGGCCAGCTTCCGCTGTACGTTCAAGGCAGACAGTCTCCGCGCGATGGGAGGTCGGTAATGGCGCTTCTCAGGAACGACCTGTTCCACAATGAATCGGGGACTCGCTATCGGCTACTTCACGTCACACCTGAAACTGATGAGGCTTGGATCATCAATGTGACTGACGAGGCCACGTGGCCGAGGAAGTGTTCCTATGCCGCCCTGCTCGACGACATGGACAAGCAGAAGTCGGCTCTGGTGGCGAGCACTGGTCAACGGAGTGTGTCTGAATACACGGACGCCGCGAAAAATAGGCGCAAGGAGACGTGGAACATCATTGACCCGCTTCTTGCCAGCTCCGCAATATTTGACCCGAAACTGCGAGGCCCGCTGGTTTCAGCGCGCGCTGAGGCGACCGGCGCGTCGAAGACGACAATTAACAAGTACTTGCGGGATTACTGGCGCGGCGGCCAGACTCAGGATGCACTGATACCCGATTTCCTCAATATCGGTCTGAACCAACCCCAAGCTACCAATGCTAGGGGACGCCGCCCGTCTGACAGCCGCTATGAAATTTATCAGATGCACCGCAGCGTTGACGACGAGCACGTCATCGCCGCCGTCAAGGAACACTTTCTGAACGGAGAAGTCCCTACGCTCCAGGACGCGTTCCGGGAAATGCTGAAAGAGCACTATTCCTATCAAGATGGGAACGGCGCGAGCTACGTCAAACCGTCCGGCGAACGCCCTTCCTATCGACAGTTCTACACAGTCGTCAAGCGTTGTTTCTCGCTCGAGACGATCTTACGTCGAAAGAAAGGAAACAAGGACTTCGAGCGGGATCATGACCAGCGGATTGGCAGCGCCCTCTATGAGGCAATCGGTGTCGGGTATATCTACGAAATTGACGCAACCATCGCCGACGTGTTCCTGGTTGCGCAGGCGGACCGGGCGAAAATTATCGGCAAGCCAACGCTGTACCTCATCTACGATAGATATAGTCGCCTTTGTGCTGGCTTCTATGTTGGCCTGGAGCATCCCGGTTGGGAAACTGCCGTTCAGGCAATCCTCAGTCTGGCCGAGGATAAAGCGGCGCTGTGCCATAAGTACGGCGTGCCGTACGACCCTCGTGATTGGCCGGCCGACCGAATTTTTCCTCAGAAATTCCTCGGCGATTGCGGCGAGATGATTTCTCGCAACAGTAATCGCATTTGCGACGGAATGGAGAGCACTATTTCAAACGCGCCCCCTCTCTCGCCCCAAAACAAAGGCACGGTGGAGTGCGGTTTCAGACTGATTCACGCGTCGATCGCCGCTGCAACACCTGGATACGAACCCCCTTCGAATGTGATGCGGCGTCGTGGGAAGCACTATGACAGCGATGCCTGTCTTACGCTTGATGAGTTTACCGCAATCATCCTGCGCGCGATTATTGCTCATAACCGTCGCGAGATGAAGAAATATGCGCTAGACCCCAGGGCCGCCCTCCGCGGAGTCAGCCCTATTCCGCGCGAAGTATGGGAGGACAACGTGGTGTATAGCGCTGGCGTCATTTCACGCTACAACGAGGACTATTTGCGTCTTCAGTTGCTGCCCCGCGACAAAGCGACTGTCACCGACCAAGGCGTCCTGTTCAAGGGCTGCTTTTATTCATGCGCCGACCTGGAGAAGAAGGGATGGTTCGTGAGTGCGGCAAACCGGGGAAGATTTGACGTTGACGTTTCCTACGACCGCCGACTTGTTGATTCGATAGTCGTCCACGACCCGCAGGACGCCCGCAAGTCATATTCGTGCGGGCTGACCACTACAAGTGAATCTTATCGAGGTTACTCGTATGCGGAAGTGAAATACGTGCAAACGACTGTGAAGCGGATTCTGCAAGACGGCGAAGACAACGCCCTTCAGGAAAAAATCAATCTCAAAAAATTCATCTCCGACATCGCAGAACCTGCACATGCCGCGATGAAACAGGCAACCAGAGGGAAGTCGCGCTCCTCCCGTAAAGCAGACATCGCCGCTGACCGTGAGGCTGAGAAACGGGCTCGAAGACAAAGTAATGCAACCAGTCCTTCATCTCCGCGACCACCGGTGGGTGCTGACAGGCTGCCAGACAATGTCGTCCCAATGCCAGACCGCTCTGCGACCGTAGCCGTCGCCGCGCCGCAGCCCCCAGTGAAAGTGGGTGAAACACAAGTCAGACCGCTGTCAATTCAGGAAAAACTACGGCTGAAGAAACAGGAGATGCTCAGTGATATCACAAAATAGCGCTGTTTCAACGGCCGTAACCGCAGTTTATACGGAACAGCGAATTCCCCGGTATCGTAACAA
This sequence comes from Paraburkholderia aspalathi, assembly GCF_900116445.1. Lineage (GTDB taxonomy): Bacteria > Pseudomonadota > Gammaproteobacteria > Burkholderiales > Burkholderiaceae > Paraburkholderia > Paraburkholderia aspalathi. Next base: position 13,312 of record NZ_FPBH01000052.1, on the reverse strand, counting down.
TCCACTCATCGCAGCGTTGCCGCCGGCTCTCGATGACGAAGCGCTCGGAGAGTACCTGTACGCACTGCCATCTTTCGAAAAGGAGCAGCGCACGTGGCCGCCGTTTGAGAGACTCCACCTTGTCGCGGAACTCTCATCGTTCATGTCCCCCCTTCAGCGCCATGTCGTGCTCGGATGGGCCTTAGACACTATGCTCCGGCAAGGATATGTCGGCCGAACACCAAGAACTGCGGCGCATGTCCAGGTGTTTCAAAAGCTTTATGAAGCCCAGCAAGCTGGCAAGGCGTTCAGTCCGGTCGACGACCTTAAGCATGTTACGTCCCAAAACTCGAGTGCGCTGATTGGTGTATCCGGCCAAGGCAAAACTACGACTCTGAGACGCCTGATGAGACGTTACCCTCAGGCGATTCACCACCCTGACCTCGATATAACGCAGATAACCTATATTCATATTGAAACGCCGGCTGACGGGGCATCAATCAAGGGTCTTGCTCATTCGATTCTTCGAAAAATTGACCAGTTGGTTCCAGATGGCAACTACTACCAGAAATACGGTAAAGGCACCATGTCTGTTGAGACAATTCTGAACCATGTTGCCCGGGTAATGCATATGCATTGCGTCGGACTTCTCATCGTTGACGAAGTGCAAAATCTCAGGCATGGCGGCAAAAACATGCAAAAGCTAATGGCTGTCCTCGTGTCAGCCTCCAATGAGCTTGGTGTTCCAATCCTGTTCGTAGGTACAAATAGGGCCATCAAGGTACTCGGCCTCGATTTCAGCCAGGGTCGGCGCTCCGTAGGCAGCGGCTTCCCCGAGTGGGGCCACCTTTCTGCTAGCCATGACCTTAAGGAGCCCCTCGAGTGGGAAGACTTCATTACGACGCTATGGACATTTCAATGGCTGAAGAATCCTGTCGAGCTCACCCAGGCGCTTGCCGACCTGCTGTTTTACTATAGCCAGGGAATCATCGACATCGCAATCAAGCTCTTCGCCTGCTGCCAGTGGCAGGCAATCATTGACGGGAGCGAAACAATCACGGCTCAAACGTTTGCGTTCGTCTGGAATCGCGACTTCACCCGGGTTCAACCAATGATCGATGCATATCGCTCGGGCGATGCCACTCTGCTTGACCAGTACGGCGACATTGCGCCCGTCAAGTTTTCCAACCTGCTCGACGGCGCTCTGAACAAATTCGAGGGCCTACGCAACCAGAAGGCATCAGTAAGGCCCGGCCACCAGGACTTCGCTCCAGCCATTGCCTCCGCGCTGGTAAGTATTGGCGTGGACAAGGACCGTGCGTTGAACATCGCAGACGCTGTCGAGGCACAAGGAAAGGCAGATACCGTCCTTGATGGGGCCAAAGCTGCAATTGAGCTGATAAAACCGCACAAGAGTACAAGGCGCGCGAAGGCTAAAACTGCAAGCAGTGTCGCCCAGGAGCTCGCTCCGGATGACTATCGCAAAGCAATTAACGACTCAATCGTCAAAGGCAATACGATTTTCGAAAATCTACTCAGCATGGGCGCTGTCTGCAATCTGGATTCTTTGCTCGAACTGGAGTAGAAAATGTACTTTCCGCGACCCTACCCCGACGAACTGACAAGCAGTCTATTGATCCGGGCATCGCGCCATCTCGGTATTCGATACGACCAGGTGGTTAGGGAGCTTACAGGCAAAGGTAGGAGGCGAGTTCATTTCACCAATCCGTTTGCTCTGACGCAAATCGCGGATGCGACTGGCATTACGTACGACGACATTCTGGTGAACCACACGCTGTACCCGTACGTAACGGCGTTTATGACGGGGCAACGCCGCGAACTGATACGCGCAAGCTTGGTCGCAATCGTCCCACAAATTCGATCCGATTTTAACTGGCTTGCTGGAGCGCCTTGGGCCACTTTGGCATGTCGTCGCTTTTGTCCTCAATGCATGCGTGAGGACTTGCAGCAACATGGCGAATCGTACTGGCACAGATCACACGTACTGCCGGGCGTCTATACCTGCACCAACCACAGTTCGCTGCTTCTTGGAACAGCTATCCCCCTTGGTTGGTGCGAGCCCGTTCGCGCCAGAGCATGCCCTGCGGATAATCCGGGGATCGAGATAAGTCCTCCCCTATCAAGGCATCTTCTCGACGCAGTGGCTTTGTACTCAAAAGAAGCGCTAGAGGGAGAACTTTCGGCGAATCTTGAGGGAATTCACGCACACGTGGAAAGGGTCGAAGAGCTAGGACTTAAATCTTCCAAAGGTCGTATTACACGTTGTCTGTCGCGGCAACTTGAGGATTTTTACGGGAATCCTTACCTTAATTCTGTAGGGGTTTCCTGGCTGAATTTCAGGATGTCCGTGGAACAGTGCCCAGCGTTGATGGCCCGTCACAGCGAGGCAATCACCTTTACCACATTGCAGCATCTGCTGCTGCAGACATTCTTTGAACATTTCCCGGCCAGAACTTCTCATCGTTGAAACGACGCCGCGCGACCGAGCCCCGGACCGCAGCTTGAATATCCGCTCCGGAAGTAGGTCGTACATCAGCGACGCGGCGTAGCGCTCTCGCTCGTGCCTGTTGCGTCAATAGCAAATGTGAATTTGGCTAAAGCGAGTAGCTCAGCCGAACCGCTCCGCGAAGGTGACTGGCACGGTAGCTCCTCGGCCATCAAATGACCGACGTAGCCGTTGTATGGACGCAACCAGGACTTGATCCCCAGGAACATCTCATCGCACGCCAACATCATTAGCTTCTAACCCTGTAGACATATATGAACAACGACATGCATCCTATGGTCGCCCATCCAGCCATCATCGCCGAGAGCAACCGCCTCGCGACCGGCATTGGCTCCTTTCTTGGTAAATGTGGCCTGAAGCGTGACCGCATTACTCCAATCAGCATCGTCTACGCACAGGCGGCATACCAACCATTGCCGTCCTTCTGGCGTGATTTAACCTACGGGGCAGTGCTAATAGCCGTGGAAGTTCATGCGCCCGGTTTTCTCGGAACAATTCTCCGGCCGGACGGGCAACCCAGTGATTTTGCACACGCGATTGAACTGGAGCTTAAATTGCGAACAAGCGACGAATTGAACGCAGAACTCTTGTTATCCCTTTCGGACAAGGAAAGACCGACAAGCCCACAGCGTACCGTTGGCTACTACAAGAACTGACGACGCGAGGTGAGCACGAGGAGGCCGGGCATTTGAAAACGGATGGATTGGCAGGTGCAAAATCTGCGCTCGATCTCGTTGCTGCACAGATTGCGGCGCGCGATGGGCGCAAATTTGAAACTGACGGAATGCGGCGAGCAATGAATTTCTGCGCTGCCACCGTCATGGGCGAGGTATTCGCGGACATAGGCGACGACTAGTTCTTCGACCTTCGTGCTGAACACTGTACAAGCAGTGCCCGACAAGTCTCTGCAGCGCTCAAGTTTCCATGGCGCCACCTGGGAGGTACAACGCGGCGAAGGCGAAGTCACGAGTGACTCCGCCCCGCAAAGTTACTGCAGGCGAGTGGCTCAGTTCGCGGTCTTCTGTCAAGGCGCCGGTCAAAGGAACGAAGCATGTGTGGCGAAAATACACGCTAGATATCTGTCCCGAATTTCAACGTAAAACGATTGCTTATACTTGGGAACCTCCTTCTCCGAGGCGCGTCTGATGCAGCCCGAATGGTTTGAACATCTCCAGCAATTTAACTGGAATACTCCTGCAACGCTGGCGTTGATGTCAGCGGCAGTTGGCTCCGTTGTAACACTCGCCTGGATCTCGGTGAGGGACGCCAGCATGCGCAAGCGACAGCGGCATGACACTGCGCTGGAAGTTGCGCTATCGCTGGAAAGCTATGCTCGAACATGCCGCACGATGATGCATAAGGCCGCATGGGCGACTTCGACGCCGGCTAGTACTGTGAGCCGTGAGCCAAGCAGTAACGTCTCCATCCCCACTTTCGCGTATCCAGACAAGCTGCATTGGCAGGTCTTGAGTAGGAGCGTTGTCTCCGAGCTGCGCGAGTTCCCTGCCACGATCCACGCTGCCCGGGAGCACGTAGAGACCTTTCGGGAGTTTGGCGAGCCGGCAGATTTGTGTGCGCAGGTTGAATACGAATGTGCCAAAGCCGCGAAGTCTGCGCTGACTCTTGCTCGAGCCACGCGCCGTCGACACAGGGCCACAACGCGGAAGCCGGGCGCTAAAGATTCCGCAATGGAACGCGAGTTGTCCGATTTCATCGTGACCGTCGAAGAAAAGCGCAAAGCATACCTGGAGCGACGAACGGATTTCGCGATAGAACCTCAAGCCAAAGCTCGGCCGTTTGAACAGCCACTAGGCGCATAAAGCTTTGTCGCAATCCTTTTGTTGCCAAAATCTTTTCATCCGCAGCCGAGCTGAAACGCAGCGCAACCAGCAATCAAACGCCGACGGCCTGCTGTTAGCGCGCCTCCGGTCCGAAGTCGGACAGCATGTCCTCAGGCCGTACAAATCGTAGATTTGTCGGCCCAGTCGATAACACCACGACTCGTCTCGTCTCATATCTGACCGAGGCGTAAGCGCTCCCCCGTTGCTCAGGTCGGTATGGATACCATGACTGGTATCCACGCGCGCCGTAGTCGCCTGATTCGTACGTCCAGGGACGGGGTGCCAGGTAGACTTCGCACACCTCGTCGGCGTCGTCGGCGTCTGCATGTTCAGCGAGGAACAACACGGTACTGTCTGCGTCCACATCACGCAGAGCGTGCAGTAGCTCTCGTACTTTCATTGGCCGCCCCCTCAGTTCGGTGGACCTCACCGATATTCGAGCCGAATTCCTGCCTTCCCATCGGACCAGCGGTTGCCGGTGTAGGCATGCACGCCTACCAAGTAAAATCTCATATATGGGATTATAGTAGCATATACAAGATTCAACGTGATAATCCATCGAGCCGGTTTTTTCAGCTCGCCTGTCGACAGGTCCGCTGGTCTCAGAGCGACAGCAAGCATGGAACATGCGCGAGCGCGACTTCAGGAGGCGTGGGAGGATTCCCGGCTTCCAGACAATCGTCAAGTCGTAGGTGCTGACGTAGTCCAGGAATTAAACCAGGATCAATACTGTGTTTTGATCAGGGGCAAGCACGCAGAAGCATCAATCACAATAGTCCGCTATCGAGCACTTCCGAAGTCCGCGCAAAGGAGAGCCAACGTCGCCCGCTCGTCGAAAGAGCGAAGAGCGCCGCCGCGTTAACAATCCAGACGAAGGCTAAAACGTGAATCTATAGGTCTTCAATACATACGACCTAGCCGGAGAACCAATAGATGAACGATGCCGAACTCGACAACCACGAAGCAGCCCTCAAATCCGCAATGATTTCAGCAATCCTGTTGCTTGCCGAAATGGACCAAGCACTACATTTCGGTTGTGCGGAAGTTAAAGCGGACGAAATTCTGACGAAACTGGAAGAGTTCGCTCCGTTGTCGATTGCAGAAGTCATCCGTTTCGGTCTTCGCGAACAATTCCTGGCACACATCACAATGTACGGTAGCGCGCGAACAATCGCGCTACAGTGGCGAGACCCTGAAACATACTTTGAGTCATACGGGAAGTTATCCTTTGAAGACGTTCTTTACATATTAGACGCCGACGAGTGGAACGAGTCGCATCCGGCGTTTTACTCGCTGATTACGTCTATCGCGCCTACGGTAGAACGTATTCTGGACGACCGTTTCGGTATTCCGTTCTAAGATAAGCGTCGCGTCAATCGCGGTAGAAAGCACACCACGGTTGCCAAGCGGCTACAACGTGCGGCAAGGATTCCGCGTCGAAACAAGAGGCGGGCACCTGCCCCGGACAAAAGCACCATGGACCCGGCGCGAGGTTCCATCCTCACGTCGGGGCCTGGGGGCGCCGGTCCTCAACGATTAACTGCTTCCTTGAAAACCTTGCCTGCGGTGAATTTCACGGTTTTCGAGGCCGCAATCTGGATTTCCTGACCGGTTGCAGGATTGCGTCCGGTTCGCGCCGAGCGCGTGCCTTGGCTAAACGAGCCAAATCCGATCAACTGCACGGTGTCCCCTGCGGCCACAGCCTTGCTCACTACCTTGAGGACTGCATCAACCACCTCACCAGTTGAGGCCTTGCTTGTGCCGGTTGCAGATGCGACTGCGTCGATGAGTTCCTGTTTGTTCATTTGAAAATCCCATTTTGAGAGAAAACATACGTACTCCAACCGGTACTGTACATCACCGCATTGCAGTTCGGCCATCACGCTGAGGCAGGGAAAATCTCTCCGTTCCGATTACGGGCCAAACACAGCCAGGAGCTCCGCAACCTTGCCTCTCGCACCACTGGAGGCACTCACTGAACGGCGCACCGAAAAATCCACCATTTCCGCGCCCGAGTAAATTTCGCGGGCCGCAGCACAATCATGGTTCGATATTGCTACGGGGATCCCTCTGTCCGCTAGCTCCCTCGCGAGGTCGGCGAGTTCGCGCTGGCGGTCGAAGCTGAAATCTCCTGGACTATAGGCTCGAAAGCTCGCGACGCCATCACGGTCAAGATACGGTGGATCGCAATAGACGACATCGCCGGGTTTCGCCATCCGCATCACAGAAGCAAAGTCATCGTGTACGAACGTCGCTCGCTGCGCCTTTTTTGCGAAGCTCAGGATTTCCTCTCGTGGGAATCTCGGGACGCGGACATGATGTCCATATGGGACGTTGAATTGACCTGAGCGGTTGTATCTGCACAGTCCGTTAAAGCCAAACTTGTTCAGGTAAAGAAACTGTGCTGCCCGAAGAAGACCCTCGTTCGCATCGTTGAACGCGCTTCGTATCTCAAGGAACCGCTCCTGCGAGCGATAGCCATCGCTAAAGAACGGCGATGCTATCTCAATGAACTGCTCAGGCTGCTCAGCCACCATGCGATGCAGCTCGATCAAATGAGAATTGCTATCGCCAAGCAGATAGTCAGAGAAATTCGTTCCAAGGAACACGGCACCGCTTCCGACGAAAGGTTCGACGAGCCTGTTCCCATGCGGTAACGCGGGGAGGAGTTGCGCCAGAAGTCGAGACTTACCCCCGGCCCACTTCAAGGGGGGCTTGGCGCACTTTGCTGTTTGTGACGCTGGATGGATTTGCATCCAACGTCAAGAAACCCGGGTTTAGCCTTTTCCCTTTCCGATTTCCCGCCTCAAAAAGCTGCCCCCCCTTGTGCGCGTTGACGTGTCGCACGAGCAGACCGTACGCAATGAATTGTTGACGACACCTTACCTCGGCGCCCCAGATAAAACGCTTTTCTACACCTGTTTCCACTTCACCAAGGAAACAGCATGTCAGCGCAAAAAGGTCAAAATGAACTGAATGTCGTCGAGCTATTTGCAGGCGTGGGAGGCTTCCGCTTGGGACTGGAAGCCGTCCACGGCAGGCCGTTCAAAGTCACATTGAGCAACCAGTTTGAGCCGTCGAAGAAAAAGCAGCACGCAAGCGAAATCTACACCGCTCATTGGTCGCACGAAGCGCACATTAACGACGACATCGCCAAAGTGCTCGAGTCGGCGATGGGACAGCAAGCTATTCGAAACGCGAGGCCAGACCTGGTCGTCGGCGGCTTCCCGTGCCAGGACTACAGCGTCGCTCGACCTTTGTCGCAATCGCAGGGACTCGAGGGTAAAAAGGGCGTCCTTTTCTGGTCGATTACGAAGTTGCTGGAGCAGCGGTCGGCCGACGGCGAGCCAGTGCCCTACCTGGTTCTTGAGAACGTTGACCGTTTGCTGTCTTCGCCAGCGTCATCACGCGGAAGGGATTTCGCCGTCGTTCTAGCCGCGCTGAGCTCGCTCGGATACGCAGTGGAATGGCGCGTGGTTAATGCCGCTGACTTTGGATTCCCTCAACGGCGCCGTCGTGTGTTCATAGTCGCCTACCACGCCACTACCACTCTCCATGGCCGGATAAAAGCCGCGGCAAACAGGCAACACGGCGAGTGGCACTCCGAGGGGGTTCTGAATGCTGCCCTCCCAAGCGTCCTTATGGACGAACTCGATGCGTACGCGCCTGCGCTAAGGGTCCAAAACGACCCGTTCAGCGCGCAGGTTGCTATCGTCCACTCTCGAATGGGAAAACGCGCTTCGCCAACTCTGGGTTCATGTGCGAAGGCCAGGTGTGGACGTGCGCGGCGCGCGCGTCGACCATTCTGGACTTCACAGAATTTACGGGCCGTGCCGTCCCGCTCACATTGGGAGACGTCATCAACAAAACTGGCCCTGTCCCCACGGAGTTCTATGTCAAGTCAGAATCGGAGGCAGCCTGGCGTGCAGCGAAAGGCGCGAAGACCATCGCTCGGGAGAAAAATGGTTTCGCTTACGACTACTCGGAAGGAAGCATGGCCTTTCCCGACACGTTGAGCAAACCTGCGCGCACAATCATTACATCAGAAGGCGGCAGCACGCCATCACGCACTAAACACTGTGTCCGCGAGAAGTCTGGGCTCCTGCGTAGACTTACACCCGAAGAGCTCGAGGAATTGATGGGCTTTCCTCGCGGATTCACCGACTTCCCGAGAGTCTCCGCAACCGCCCGCGCGATGCTGATGGGCAATGCGCTCGTAGTCGGCATCGTTACTCGAATCGGCACGGCCCTATACAAGGCTATCCAGGACTAGCAGCAGGCACGCGGCATGGACAGCTGCCGTTCGGATCGTCGTCGCGAACTCGTTCGAATCGCGACGACACGCCAACTCAGTGCCCGCGTTTGTTTTTCGCTACCGCGTATGGCCCATGGCCTGCGGGCGCAGGAAGGCTCCTTACGTCACCACCGCAGGCCTTGAAAATCGACCGAATGGCTAAAAACGATCGATATACGGATTTTCTTCGTGCCGGCATATCCATGCCGAATCCTACGGGTCAATGCAATGTCGTCACCAGAATACACAATCAAGCTGCACACCATCGGTTTTTCGAATTTAACGCTGTTGAGCGAGCCTTCTACTACGCGGTGCGCCTGCTGGCAAAATTGGACAGGTCATGTGCACCAGGCAAACCTATCGTTGCGCCTGACGCCATCGTCTGGGCGGTCGAAAAACTGAAACCGTCTCTCGTCAGGCCTTTGCGCGAAACAGGTCAGACAGACGAACTGGTCGGACTTCTGCTCCACTATCGTTCTTTGCGCGCAATCGCGGAAACGTTGTACATCGAAAAGTACCTTTCATATTGTGAGGAGTGCGGGATCCCCGCGGAGGACGGACACCAGCTTACTTTGGAAGGCGCGCTGTACGCCCTCGCCGAGGGAAAGTGGGAATGCAATGACACCGCAGCCCGCGATAGTATTAGCCTCGTACTGCATGCCGCGTTCGAACGACACCAGGGCGACGGTACCGACCGATCTCCTCAACAGACCTTTTTCTGCACCGCTCCTCTTTGACGTTTCCTCGCCCGGGTTCCCCTGCATTCGGCGCTTCGGATAGCTTGGACCCCGACATGTCGCCGACCGCTAACTTAATGGTGCACAAACCTTCACATGCAGATTGTTGTCGCAGGGGTAGCGGTAGTCCCTGCTGAGGGGGACGGCGTTGCCACCGTCGCCCGTGGTACCTGTCGCACTCCGGCGCGGCTTGCCGCCCCGGGTGGCGAGCCACTGCCCGCGCACCACACCTCTATACGCTGCATGAACACTGCGCCAGGCAGTCACACGCGAATCTCCCGCTATCCTTGCAGGTAGCTCGAGGGCGTGATGACCGCCCCGCACCGGAACACGGACAGCCGTGCCGGCACCGGGCAGACGCTCAGTCAACTTCTGTCCGCGACGGGCGGGCGATGACACCCGCTGCCGCAGCATGCACACTCCAGCCCCGTCGCGCTGCGTATTTCACCGCACCGATGGTCGACGTGTAGGCCGGGTCAATCAGGATCAGCTCGACACCCGCACGGAAGCACTTCGCTTCGAGCAGTTGCCGGTATTTCGCGCAAAGCAGCCCCGAGAGCATGCGCGCGCCCTTCGGACTGAGCTGCGTCATCGCTTTCTTCTTTGCCGTGAAGTCGAGATCCTCGGCGACGATGGGTTTCAGTTCGTCCTTCGCCCACGCCACGGCGTCCGACAGTGCATCGGACAGCACAGCCTCGCGCTGCCCCGACGTGGCGTCTTCGCGAAGTAGCGCAAAGCGTTGCGTGCGGCGCAGGTTGCCAGATGGATCGGTCTCCGTGACTGCCAGATGATCGACGTTGAAGTCGATCCCGACTACGCCATACTGCGCGCCCAGCGTGACGCGGCGCGCCGGCGCGTGGTTGAACTAGACGAATGCCCGCCAGTGCCGTCCGTCCCAGTGCAGACGCCAGCTCAGGGCAGTATTCGCATCCAGCGCCTCGTCCAGCGCTGCACGGTCGTGGTTGAATGTCACGCCGTTAATGACGAGATACTTCCGCTCGCCCCTGTTACGCAGGCAATCGGGCACGCGGACCTTGAGCTGGTAGCGACCATCTGCTGTTTGCCGGAGCTGGCAAAGCTGATTGCCGGCTGTCTCGTCCTTTGAACCGACAAAATACACCTGATGCGAGCGGCTCTCCTGCCAGGCGCGCAACCACGCGTCGCGGTCCCTGAAACCTGTCAGCGCGAGGTAGTGTTGCTGGTTGAAGAGTTTGCGCGTGCCAAAGCAGATACCCGGCACGTTCGCGGCAAGCCGGCGCTCGATCCGGGCGAGCTTCGCCTGCAGGCGCGACAGCGCCACGCCATTGCGATGCGCTGTGCGACGCAGCTTCGCCTCGCGTTGCGGATTCATGCGCAGCCGGTCGGCCTCGATCTCTGCGAGACGGTCCCGCCGGGCAACGAGCTGGCGCGCCTGCCGGCGTATTGCCTTGAGCAGGTCCTTGCGTTCCGAGGCTAACAACTCGCGCGTGCCATCGAGCAGCCCCTGCAGTTCAACCGCAATCGCGTTGAACATCCGCGCGGAGAGGCCGTGCTCACGGCAGAACGCCGTCTTATGCGACTTCGCCTTGCCGCCGTGGGCGGCGATACGCGCGTACAGCTTGCGCTTGATCGAACCGTGCAGCGCCGCCATCCGGTCGAGCGTCCGCGCATCCTGCGATGACAGATACAGGCGGGTCTGGGTGGTCAACTGCATCAGGTAGCCAGCGCCCGCAGGTTCTTGCGGCTACGCGAGCCGTACAGCCGCGACGAAAAGACCGTCAGAATTTCGACAAGGTCTTCGGTCAGCTGCTGCTCACGGCTGACGTCGGGAACTGCATCGAGGACGGTGACCTCGACGTGAAAGAATTCACAGATCCGGAACAGCAACTCGCGGCCAAAGCGCAGAAGGCGGTCTTTCGTGACCAGCACGAGACGCGCCACACGCCCACTGAGAATGTCAGTCAGCAAGCGGCGTAGACCTTTTTTACGGAAATTCAAGCCACTGCCCAGGTCGGTCATGACCTCGATACCGGCGAAACCTGCGTCAATGCAGTGGCGCTCGAGCCGTGCCGCCTGCGTCTTCAGCTGTTCGGCCTGGTCGTGCGAGGAAACACGCGCGTAGCAGACCGTCTTGCCTGCGACAGCTGGCTCAGCGCCCAGAGTGGCGCGTACCGTGTCACGCCGGTATCGCCGATGGCCGCCGACAGTCCGGCCGAATGGCACCAGCAAGCCCTGCCGATGCCAGCGTCGCAGCGTGCCCACCGCTACGCCCAGTTCTGCCGCCGTCTCGCCAATTGATAAAAGTCGCATCCGGTACCTGTACGCGAAAACCTGCGGCTCGCAGCACAAGGAGTGATGCCGCGCCGCGCCGCGCGCTTCTGGGAGCCAGTTGCGCGACTCGTCGAAGCGGACGATATCGCGGATGGCTTACTGCGGCGCTTAGGGATGCTGGCGTTCGGCGATGTTGTCGCCGGCACGCTCGCGCACGGGCGGCAACGCATGCTGGAAGTCGGAATGTGCCTCGCCGCACGGCCGCAACTGCTACTGCTCGACGAACCGACGTCCGGGATGGGCATCGACGATCTGCCCATGATGCGCGAACTGATCCGCGATATTGCCCGCGATCATACGGTCGTGCTGATCGAGCACAACATGAGCATCGTGCTATCGATCAGCGATCGCATCACGGTCATGGCCCACGGACGCATCTTGACGGAAGGCACCGCGCAGGACATTCAGGGTCACCCGGAAGTGAGACGCGCATACCTTGGAGCAGGAGCACTGGCATGACAGCACTGCTGGAATTGGAAGGTGTCAACGGGTATTACGGCGCGAGCCATGTGGTTCGCGACGTCAGTCTGCGGGTCAATGAAGGCGAAGTCGTCACTCTGCTGGGGCGCAACGGCGCAGGCAAATCGACCGCGCTGAAGATCATCATGGGTATGGTCCGCTGCCAACGCGGTCGGGTGATGTGGCGAGGGCGTGACGTCAGCGCGCTCGCCACTCATCGCCTCGCGCGCGAGGGACTTGCGCTGATTGTCGAAGACCGACGAATCTTTTCACTGCTCACGGTGGAGGGAAACCTGCGGGTGGCTATGCGGCGCGGCTCACCCTGGCAACTCTCAGATATCTATCGGATCTTCCCGCGCCTGGAGGAACGCCGGCGCAACGGTGCCGGCAAGCTATCGGGTGGCGAGCAACAAATGCTGGCGATTGCACGCGCTCTGCTGAATGGTCCCTCACTACTACTTCTGGACGAGCCTACTGAAGGGCTTGCGCCAGTGATCGTCGAACATCTTGCAGACACGCTTGCGCAGATTGCGGCGGGCGGCATGACGATCCTCCTCGTCGAGCAAAATCTTGCGGTATGTGAACGGTTAGCCAACCGTCACTACATTCTCGAGGAAGGGCAAATCGTCTATCACGGGAGTAGCCCTGAATTTCGTCTTGCAGACCATGTCAAGAAACTCTACCTGGCCGTGTAGCCCGCTCGGGCCGCCCACAACACTCATATCGCACATCGATTGGACAATATAATGCCGTCATTCTCCTACACACAATTGCTCATGAAACGTGACGATGTAAAGTCCCCGCGCGACAATCCCCTGTTCGTCCAGGTATTGGAAAAAGGTATTGATGTGCTGCGCAGTTTCACTGCGCAACGAAAAACCATGACGCTCGGCGAGATCGCTGAAGTCACCTCGTTAAGCAAGAGTTCGGTGCAACGACTTGTGTTTTCTCTTGAAGCGATGGGTTACATTGCCAAGCATGCCAAAACACATCGCTTTCATCTGACGCCACAGGTGATGGCAATTGGTTACAACTACCTCGCGGCGGATAGCCTCGTGGACGTGGCCAATGAGGGTGTAAAAAGTTTTGTGTAAACGGTCATTTGGCAGGAGACTGCCAGCAACAGGAGCATAGATGACCGTAGCGAAACGCAATAAAAGAGAGA
>NZ_FPBH01000021.1 GCF_900116445.1 Paraburkholderia aspalathi | reverse complement strand
TCCGCATTCACTACCGAAGCGCCGCCCACTTCAACCACCCGGCACCGCTTCGTTCTGCGTCGCTGCATCAGCAGCAGAGAAACGAGATTATGAAGGCTCTTTTTCGCTTTGTCAACAACATTTTTCCGCTTTCGCTTAAAACCTTGTTGACGCTACGGCCGCTGGTTTCCGCCGCGGCCCTCGTTCGCAAACGAGGAGGCGAACTATAGGCGAACATCAGTCATGTGACAAGGGTTTGACGAAAATCTTTTTTTGGCGACTCACTTCCGGGTTGAATTCACTACAGCAGCCACCGGAACCGCTTCGGCCATTGCGGTGTACCCAGCGTCGCTGGGATGAATATGGTCACCACTGTCAAAGGCGCGCTGCAGACGACTCGGTTGCGCCGGGTCGCGTAGCGCAGCGTCGAAATCGACAACACCGTCGAAAGCATGGCTGCTTCGAATCCACTGGTTGACCGCCAAGCGGATAGTCTCCCGCGGCGCCGGCAGCGATGCAGGCGTCAAAGTTGCGCCGAACACCTTCACGCCACGATGCCGTGCGTCGGCAATCACTCGCTGGTAGCCGGCGATCAGGTCGGCGGCTGTCACCGAGGTATGGGGAAAGTCGCAGTCGAGGCCGCTACGCGCCGGCATCTCCGCGAAGTTGATGTCATTGATTCCGATCAGCAGAATCGCCGTCTTGACGCCCGGGCGCTCCAGCACGTCCTTGTCGAAACGCCGGACAAGCGCGTCGCCGTAACAGGGCGAGTCGCTCAACAAGCGATTGCCGCTGATGCCAAGATTAACGATCGCCGTCGAGTGGTCGCCAGTGCTGGCGAACCGGCGAGCCAGCGCGTCCGGCCAGCGCCGGTTCTGATTCAGGCTCGAGCGCATACCGTCGGTGATCGAATCACCGATCGCGGCAACAGCGGCCGATGACGGCGCATCCACCGACAAACCCGTCACCCATACGTATTGCGTGAACCGGCCGCGAAACGAGTCAGCGGAAGTATCGGCAGTGTGATTGCCCGGTGCAGAAACGTAATTCAGCTGATTCGAGACCCGATGCCATGCCACGATCCGTTGTTCCGGCCCCATGAACGCACTGATCGCGTAAGGTGCGCCCTCGGCGATGTCGATTGCGACCGGGTCGCTGTCCAACTCTGCGCCCGGCGGTACGCTCACTGAACTCTTGCCGCCGAACGTGACGCGCGCCTCCCCACTGCCCAGCGCTGCCGCGCCGCCAGCCGAGCGCGCAATGCGCAACTCGTCGATGACGAGCGCCGTCTTGCCGTACTCGTTGCTGAGATGGACTCGTGCGGTTTTACCGGACAGCGTCGGATAGACGATCTGGCGCACCGTTCGCCCAGCGACCTCGGGGGCGCGATACAGGGGCGGCAAATCCGACCGTTGCGGAATGGGTTGCAACGCCGTCGCCCATGTGGTGACCCAGTGCGTCGGGGCATCGGCGGCAAAAACAGTCGGGGAAACGGCGAATTGGCAAAGCAGCGCCGCGCTACATGCGGCAGCCAGAGTGCGAATGGTCATTCGGGTGGTCAGTTCGAGGCGAAACGTGTATTGTGCCCGATCGCCATCGCTGTCGCGGCGGACCGCGCGACCGCCATCGTGCGATCACCCGCGCCTGGTCGCAGGGCCGCGGCGCCGAATGTACCGCGAGCGGCGGTATGGGTATTTGGCGAACCGCGCACAACCGTACGTATTCAGCTCGCCCTGCACTAGAGAGCCCTCAGCGGGACTCACGGCGCGATTTCCACGAGACAGTCATTCCGCATGACGATGCATAGCGCTCCGCCCACATGAACCCGCCACCGCCTCAGCCATTCGGCACTCGCACAGACAGACCCATCACTCATCAAGCCGCCGCCGACACCCCAACCATCTCCAACGCAAGCGCTTCGGCCACTTCGATAGACGATCTGGCGCACCGTTCGCCCAGCGACCTCGGGGGCGCGATACAGGGGCGGCAAATCCGACCGTTGCGGAATGGGTTGCAACGCCGTCGCCCATGTGGTGACCCAGTGCGTCGGGGCATCGGCGGCAAAAACAGTCGGGGAAACGGCGAATTGGCAAAGCAGCGCCGCGCTACATGCGGCAGCCAGAGTGCGAATGGTCATTCGGGTGGTCAGTTCGAGGCGAAACGTGTATTGTGCCCGATCGCCATCGCTGTCGCGGCGGACCGCGCGACCGCCATCGTGCGATCACCCGCGCCTGGTCGCAGGGCCGCGGCGCCGAATGTACCGCGAGCGGCGGTATGGGTATTTGGCGAACCGCGCACAACCGTACGTATTCAGCTCGCCCTGCACTAGAGAGCCCTCAGCGGGACTCACGGCGCGATTTCCACGAGACAGTCATTCCGCATGACGATGCATAGCGCTCCGCCCACATGAACCCGCCACCGCCTCAGCCATTCGGCACTCGCACAGACAGACCCATCACTCATCAAGCCGCCGCCGACACCCCAACCATCTCCAACGCAAGCGCTTCGGCCACTTCGATCCCGTCGATGGCGGCCGAGTAGATCCCGCCGGCATACCCCGCGCCCTCACCGGCCGGATACAAGCCCTCGACATTCATGCTCTGATAGTCATCCCGGCGCCGCACGCGAATCGGCGACGACGTTCTCGTCTCAACACCCGTCAACACCGCGTCGTGCATGGCAAAACCAGCAATCTTCTTATCCATCTGCGGCAACGCTTCGCGGATCGCTTCGATCACGTAATCCGGCAGCGCCGTGCTGAGATCCGTGGGATGCACGCCCGGTTTATAGGACGGCACCACCGAACCCAGCGAAGTAGACGGCCGCCCGGCAATAAAGTCGCCGACCAGCTGGCCCGGCGCCATATAGTTGCCGCCGCCCAGCTCGAACGCCCGCTCTTCCCATTTGCGCTGGAACGCAATGCCGGCGAGCGGGCCGCCCGGATAGTCCTCCGGCGTGATGCCGACGACAATCCCGGCGTTGGCATTGCGCTCGGCCCGTGAGTACTGGCTCATGCCGTTGGTCACCACGCGGCCCGGCTCCGAGGTCGCCGCGACCACCGTGCCGCCAGGACACATACAGAAGCTATAAACCGCGCGCCCATTGCTGCAGTGGTGCACAACCTTATAGTCGGCGGCGCCCAGTTGCTTGTGGCCCGCGAACTTGCCGAAACGGCTGCGATCGATCAAGCCTTGCGGATGTTCGATCCGAAAACCGAGCGAAAACGGCTTCGCCTCAATATAGACGCCGCGGTCGCTCAACATCTGGAAGGTATCGCGCGCGCTATGGCCGACCGCCAGCACCACGTGGTCGCAGCGCAAATGCTCGCCCGTCGACAGCTTGAGCCCGCGCACCTTGCCTTGCTCGATTTCGATATCCTCGACCCGCGTCTCGAAGCGCACCTCGCCGCCCAGCTCGTGAATGGTCGCGCGCATCTTTTCGACCATGCTGACGAGGCGGAACGTGCCGATATGGGGCCGGCTCAGATAGAGAATGTCTTCCGGCGCACCCGCGCGGACGAATTCATCGAGCACCTTGCGGCCGTAGTGCTTCGGATCCTTGATCTGGCTGTAAAGCTTGCCGTCCGAGAACGTACCCGCGCCGCCTTCACCGAACTGCACATTCGATTCAGGATTGAGCACCGACTTGCGCCACAACCCGAAAGTATCCTTGGTGCGCTCGCGCACGGCCTTGCCGCGCTCGAGAATGATCGGACGAAAACCCATCTGGGCGAGGATCAGCCCCGCAAACAGGCCGCACGGCCCCATGCCGATCACAACCGGGCGCGGGGAAGTCATCTGCGCCGGCGCTTTGGCGACAAAACGGTACGTCATGTCCGGCGTCACAGCGCAGTGAGGTACGTCGGCGAGCCGCTTAAGCGCGGCCGCTTCATCCTTCACCTCGACGTCGACGATGTAGGTGAGCTTGATGTCGGTGCGCTTGCGGGCGTCGTGCGCGCGGCGGAACACGGTGTACCGGATGAGCCCGTCCTCGCCCACGCCGAGTTCAGCGAGGCGCGCGCGGACGGCGGCTTCGAGAACGCTTTCGGGGTGATCGAGCGGGAGTTTAATTTCGCTTAGACGTAACATGAGTACCGGGGGATGCATGAAGGCCGCAAATCGCGGCCAATTCGCAATTTTATAGGTTATGTGTCGGCGCGGGGCGGCGACGCTCGCGAAACACCCGGCGACGAACCCAAGGTATCCCTATCGAAAAGAGCCATTCTTCTCAAAAAATTTATTAACCGACCGGTCGGTTGGTTTATACTGCGCACACACAGACAACTTCCGCTGAGAGCGTCCCCATGTACACGCAATCCCTGGATATCCCCGGCAATGTCGCCCCACTCGACGCGGCAGCGAGTTCGCCCGAGCAGTCGCAATTCGACGCGGTCATGGCCGCCGACGGCAAGATCGAAGCGCAGGACTGGATGCCTGAGGCCTACCGCAAGACCCTGGTCCGGCAAATCTCGCAGCACGCGCATTCTGAAATCGTCGGCATGCTGCCGGAAGGCAACTGGATCTCCCGCGCGCCCAGCCTGAAGCGCAAGGCGATCCTGCTGGCCAAAGTGCAGGACGAAGCCGGCCACGGCCTCTATCTATATAGCGCGGCCGAAACGCTCGGTGTGTCGCGCGATCAGCTGATCGCCGCATTGCACTCGGGCAAAGCCAAATATTCGAGCATCTTCAACTACCCGACGCCTACGTGGGCGGACGTCGGCGTGATCGGCTGGCTGGTGGACGGCGCGGCGATCATGAATCAGATTCCGCTGTGCCGCTGCACTTACGGCCCTTATGCCCGCGCGATGATCCGCATCTGCAAGGAAGAGTCGTTCCATCAGCGCCAGGGCTTCGACGCGCTGATGTCGATGATGAGCGGCACCGAAGCGCAACGCGAGTTGGTCCAGCAAGCCGTGAACCGCTGGTGGTGGCCGGTGCTGATGATGTTCGGACCGAGCGACAAAGACTCGATCCACAGCAACCAGTCGTCGAAATGGGGCATCAAGCGCGTCTCGAACGACGATCTGCGCCAGAAATTCGTCGACGCCACCGTCGACCAGGCCAAGGTCCTCGGCGTCACGCTGCCGGACCCGGACCTGAAGTGGAACGAAGCGCGCGGCCAGCACGACTACGGCGACATCGACTGGGAAGAATTCTGGCGCGTCGTGAATGGCGACGGCCCGTGCAACCGCGAACGTCTCGCGACCCGCGTGAAAGCACACGACGATGGCGCCTGGGTACGCGAAGCAGCCCTCGCCCACGCCGAAAAGCAGCGCCAGCGCGCACAACAGCAGGCTGCCTAAGGGCGGCGACAAGCAAGACAAAGTATCAGGAGATCAGCGATGAACAAGGAATGGCCGATTTGGGAAGTCTTCGTGCGCAGCAAGCAGGGACTCGACCACAAACACTGCGGCAGCCTGCATGCCGCCGACGCGCCGATGGCGCTGCGTATGGCGCGCGACGTCTACACGCGCCGCCAGGAAGGCGTGAGTATCTGGGTGGTGCCGTCGTCGGCGATCACGGCGTCTGCGCCGGAAGACAAGGCTGAGCTGTTCGAACCGGCTGGCGACAAGATTTACCGCCACCCGACGTTCTACACGCTCCCCGACGAAGTCAACCACATGTAAGCGCGGCCATGACCATCACGCCCCAACATCTGCAGTACGTGCTGCGCCTCGCGGACACCGCGCTGATCCTCGGTCAGCGCAATGCCGAGTGGTGCGGTCACGGCCCGATCCTCGAAGAGGACATCGCTCTGTCGAACATGAGTCTGGATCTGATCGGCCAGGCGCGCCTGCTGTACACGCACGCCGCCTCGCTGGAACAGCAGCTCACAGGCAAAAGCCGCACGGAAGACGACTACGCATACTTCCGCGCGGAACGTGAGTTCGCCAACTACACGCTGGCCGAGTTGCCACATTACGGTCCGCTCGCTGGCACCGCGCAAGCCGAGAAGGACTATGCGGTTACGATCGTGCGCAATTTCCTGTATTCGACGCTGATGGCGCATCTGTGGACTGCCCTCACTACGTCGAAGGATGAACAGCTTGCCGCGATCGCCTCGAAGTCGATCAAGGAAACCAGCTATCACGTGCACCACGCGAGCGAATGGCTGATTCGTTTTGGCGACGGCACGGACGAATCGCATCGTCGCGCGCAGGCCGCGCTGGACTATCTGCTGCCGTACACACGCGAGTTTTTCAGCGCCGACGCAGTGGAAGAAACCATCACCGCCGCCGGCATCGGGCCGCTGACGTCGGATCTCGAGGCAGCATGGCTCGAAGACGTCCAGACCACGCTCGACCAGGCCACGCTCAAGCTCCCCGAAGCGGTCAAGCACATCACGGCCGGCAAGCATGGCGAGCACTCGGAGCACATGGGCTTCGTGCTGGCCGAAATGCAAAGCCTCGCGCGCCAGCATCCCGGCGCCACCTGGTAAGCACGCACCTGAACACGCACCTGAGCACGCACCCGAGCGCTCAACCGGAACCCAACGGAACTTTACGATGACGACCTCGACTGCCATGCCCACCGCCGACGCCACGCTCGAGCGCGCATGGGCCGTGCTCGAAACGGTGCCTGATCCGGAAATTCCGGTGGTATCGATTCGTGAACTCGGCATTCTGCGCGACGTGCGCCGCGCCGCCGACGGCACGCTCGAAGTCGTGATCACGCCGACCTATTCCGGTTGCCCGGCGATGTCGCAGATCGCCGAAGACGTCGCCCATGCGCTCGATGTGGCTGAACTGAAGCCGTATCGGATCGCCACTGTGCTGGCGCCAGCCTGGACCACCGACTGGATCACTGCGGAAGCGCGCGAGAAATTGCGCGCCTATGGCATCGCGCCGCCCACGGGCAATTGCGGTTCAGCCGCGCCGCCGCAGGAAAAAGTGCTGCGCTTCATGCCGCGCGCGCTGCCGGCGCCGTCCTGCCCCCGTTGCGGGTCAGCGCACACCGAGCGTCTCGCGCAATTCGGCTCGACGGCCTGCAAGGCCCTGTACCGCTGCATCGACTGCCGCGAACCCTTCGACTACTTCAAACCATACTGATATGGCTACCCCGCAATTTCATCCGCTGCGTATCCGCGAAGTGCGGCCCGAAACCGCCGACGCGGTCTCGGTCGCCTTCGACGTCCCTGTCGAACTGCGCGACCACTATCGCTTCACGCAAGGCCAGTTCGTCACGCTGAAAACGCACATCGACGGTGAGGAAACGCGCCGTTCGTACTCGATCTGCGTCGGCGTCACCGATTACGACCGCGACGGCGAACTGCGCATTGGCATCAAGCGCGTGCGCGGCGGGCGTTTCTCGAACTTCGCATTCGACACGCTGCAACCCGGCCACACCATCGACGTGATGACGCCGGACGGCCGCTTCTTCACGCATCTCAATGCCGACCAGGGCCAGCAGTACATCGCATTCTCCGGCGGCTCGGGCATCACGCCGGTGCTCGCGATCATCAAGACCACGCTGGAAGTCGAGCCGCGCAGCACCTTCACGCTGGTGTACGGCAACCGCAGCGTCGATCAGATCATGTTCGCGGAAGAGCTCGAGGATCTGAAGAACCGCTTCATGAACCGCTTCGTGCTCTATCACGTGCTGTCGGACGACTTGCAGGACGTTGAGCTGTTCAACGGCGTACTCGACCAGGAGAAGTGCGCCGCCTTCATCGACAACCTGCTGCCGGCCGATGCCATCGACGAAGCCTTCATCTGTGGCCCCGGCCCGATGATGGATGCGGCCGAGGCCGCGTTGAAAGCCGCGGGCGTGCCTTCGGAGAAAGTGCATGTGGAGCGCTTCGGTTCGCCGCTGCCGCAAGCGGGCGTGCCGCCCGTCGAAATCACCGACGACACCCCGGCCGCCGACCTCGAAATCGTCCTCGACGGGAAAAGGCGCAAGCTGCGCCTGCCGTATCAGGGCGTGAGCGTGCTCGACGTCGGCTTGCGTGCCGGCCTCGCGCTGCCGTATGCGTGCAAGGGCGGCGTCTGCTGCACCTGCCGCGCAAAGGTGCTCGAGGGCGAGGTCAAGATGGAAAAGAACTACACCCTGGAAGAACACGAAATCCGCGACGGTTTCGTGCTGACCTGCCAATGCCATCCGATCAGCGATCGCGTGGTGGTGAGTTACGACGAGCGTTGAGTCGAGCGCGGCGGGTGGCCATGCGGCGCCCGCAACGCTTTCAGCAGGTCCGCGATGCGCTTACACTAGGGGCCGCTCGCGATCGGACATCTGTCCCGATCGATGAGCGGCCCCTTTCGTCATTTGCGTTTTTTGCCAGCCCAAGCCACTGCCGATGAGCACCATCCACCTCACCAACGGCGATGTCGCCGCCGAATCACTGCGCGCCGCGCTAGCCGAGGCGAACCGCGACGATCGCGTGCACGCACTGCGCGACGATCTGGCGGTCGGTCCATTGCGCGGCATCGACGACGGCCCCGACGTGCGAGCCGAGTTCTGGGACCGTGTCAGCGCGGACACGAGGCGCAATTTTCTTCGCGAATTCCGCGAGCAGGCGTCAGCGCTGGAGAACATCGCGCGGGGCGACGCGAATCTGGTGGTCTGGCACGGCGAAAGCGCAGCCGATCAGTTGATGCTGCGCCGCGTGTGCTATCACCTGCGCAACAGCCCGCAACGGCTGAACGAAGTGCGCCTGTCGATTCGCGACCTAACCGATCCGGGCGCCTGGGCGCACAGCCGCAAAGATCGCGCGACGTCCGTCGGCATGTTCGCGCCGACTGTCCTGCAAGGGCGTCTGGACGACGCAGCGCCGATTTCGGTTCTGCGCATCAGCCGGCTCGCACTCGAATGGCAGGAAGCCAAGCACGCGAACGGCGAAACGCGCCGCTGGCGCGACAACACGTTCACGAGCGGCAACTTCGCCGACCTGGACGCGCTGATTCTCGAGCACGCCACGGGCGACTGGCAGCCCGCCGCGCGCGTTGCCGCGGAACTGATGACCGCTGAACTCTTTTATCTGGTGAGCGACAGCATCGTGCTGTGGCGCTTCCGCGAACTGGCCGTAACCCGTCGCATCAAGCTGCGTGGCGACGCAAGCGCATGGCGCACGCTGGAGCTGTCTGCGGCGCTTGCCCCCTGTCCACACTAATAAAATAGACGACCATGGCCCGCACCCGAGCCCCCGACCACGAAACCCAACGCGACCAGATTCTCGAACTCGCAGCGGAGAAATTCGCCCAGACCAGCTACCCGAGCACCTCGATGGCCGATCTCGCGGCCGCGAGCGGTACCTCGAAAGCGCGCCTGTACCACTATTACGCGAGCAAGGAAGCGATCCTGTTCGATCTGCTGGACCGCTACACGAAGCGGCTGATGCTGATCATCGCGGAGGTGGAAGGCGCGAGCCAACGCCGCGGGCTGTCCGAGCGGGACACGTTCGCCGAGCTGATCCGGGCGTTTCTCTCCGAGTACGAGACGTCGCACAGCCGGCATGTCGCGCTCCTGAACGACGTGAAGTATCTGGTCGATACCCAGCGCGAAGTCATCCTGAACCGCCAGCGCGATGTTGTCGCGGCATTTGCGCGGCAACTGGCGCGCGCCTATCCGGAACGCGCCACTCGCGAAAACCAGACCGCGCTAACGATGATGGTGTTCGGCATGATCAACTGGACGTTCACCTGGCTCAAGCCGGACGGCCGGATGGGTTACCGGGAATTCGCCGAGCAGGTGGTCGATATGGTGGATCACGGACTAAGTTCTGCCCAAGGCTGATTGCGCACGGCAGCATTGCTCAGAGGAAATAATTGCCACGAGTTGTCTAGGCGCGACAACTTGTCACGAACGCTCGTTCAATTTATTTTTCTTTAATAATCAATGCATTAAAAATAGGGCGCTAACTTTCTAGACACTGCCCTCAGTTTTTGATACGGGTTTTCCCTAGTGCGGAATCGGCATATCCGCTAAAATCGTTTTTGCGGTGCACCATGCCGCTCGATTAAAAGGAGAACCCGACCATGAACATGATTACACCCCGCGCCGCTGAGCCGATCGTTGCACACGATCGTCCATTGCAGCCAGGCGGTCGTGCGCCTGCTCTGGTCCGTGAGCTCACCGCCATCGATCGCGAACGACTGCTGACCCACTTCCTCGCGCTCGGCGAAGACGACCGCCTTCTGCGCTTCGGCCAGGTCGTACCGAACCACGTCATTGAAAACTACGTCCGCGCGATCGATTTCACGCGCGACACGGTCTTCGGCGTGTTCGACAGTCAGTTGCAGCTCACCGGCGTCGGCCATCTGGCGTATCTGCCGGCCGAAGGCGACAAGCGCACCGCTGAATTCGGCGTGTCGGTGCTGGAAAGCGTCCGCGGGCAAGGTATTGGCTCGAAGCTCTTCGAGCGCGCCGCCATCCGCAGCCGCAATACGCACGTCACCACGCTTTACATGCATTGCCTGTCGCGCAATTCGACCATGATGCACATCGCGAAGAAGGCCGGCATGAAGATCGAATACGCGTACGGCGAGGCAGATGCCTATCTGACGCTGTCGCCGGCGGATCAGACGAGCATCATCGCCGAAATGCTGCAGGAGCAAGCCGCCGTGTTCGACTACGCACTCAAGCGCCAGGCACGTCAGGCGTCGAAGTTGTTCGAGTCGTTTATGCCGGCAGCAGAGGCCGCTTAACCGGTTTGCGCTTGGGCGAAGAACAAAAAGGGCGGCCTTCTGGCCGCCCTTTTTGTTTGTTCGTCGACTGACCACGGTCGGCCCTCACAAAATCGGCAGTGCCGTCGTCTCCTTGAACTTCTCGAGCGAAAAGCTCGTCTTCACGTCGATGACAGAGGGATGGTGCAGCAACTGGTCCTGCACGAAGCGTGAAAAGTGCGCCATATCCTCTACCTGCACTCTCAGCAGGTAATCCATGTCGCCCGTCATCGCGTGACATGCGACCACCTCCGGCCACGTCTGCACTGCCGCGCGAAACAGATCGGCATGCGTAGTGTCGCCACGCGGACTGAGCCCCGGACCGCTGCGCTTTTCCAGCCGCACGTTGACGTAGGCGAGCAGATCAAGCCCAAGCTTTTGCGCATCGAGCAACGCGACATAGCCGCGAATCACCCCGCTCTCTTCCAGTCGACGGATACGCCGTAGACACGGGCTCGGCGACAGGTTGATGCGCTCCGCGATCTCCTGATTCGACAGCCGGCCATTCGCCTGAAGGATCGCCAGAATGCGCCTGTCGATGGCGTCTATCTCTATTTTGGCCATTTTCTGCCGTCCGTTTTAAAAATTGAGCTAGAAAATAGCTCAAGCGTATCGGCACACGATTAAGTTCGCAAGTTTTCATCGCCAGCCGGCCTTTACACTTGCCTCATTCAGTCGCGCTAACTCGCACACCCCGCGCCGGCGCTCAATGGAGACAGACAATGCAGGTTTCAACTTGGGAAAACCCAGTCGGCACGGACGGCTTCGAATTCATCGAATACACCGCACCGGATCCGAAGGCGCTCGGCAAGCTGTTCGAACAGATGGGCTTCACCGCCGTCGCCCGGCATCGTCACAAAGACGTGACGCTGTATCGCCAGGGTGAAATCAACTTCATCGTTAACGGGGAACAAGATTCGTTCGCGCAACGCTTCACGCGCCTGCATGGCCCGTCGATCTGCGCCATCGCGTTCCGTGTGCAGGACGCGGCGAAGGCTTACCAGCAGGCTCTGGAAAAAGGCGCCTGGGGCTTCGACAACAAGACCGGCCCGATGGAACTGAACATCCCGGCAATCAAGGGCATCGGCGACTCGCTGATCTATTTTGTCGACCGCTGGCGCGGCAAGAACGGTGCTGAGCCGAGCACGATCGGCAACATCGATATTTACGACGTCGACTTCGAACCGATTCCGGGCGCGAATCCAAACCCTGTCGGCCACGGTCTGACCTACATCGACCACCTGACGCACAACGTCCATCGCGGCCGCATGCAGGAATGGGCGGAGTTCTATGAGCGTCTGTTTAATTTCCGGGAAGTGCGTTACTTCGACATCGAAGGCAAAGTGACCGGCGTGAAATCGAAGGCAATGACCTCGCCGTGCGGCAAAATCCGCATTCCGATCAATGAGGAAGGCTCAGACGTAGCCGGTCAGATCCAGGAGTATCTGGACCAGTACCACGGCGAAGGCATCCAGCACATCGCGCTGGGCAGCAACGACATCTACCGCACGGTGGACGGTTTGCGCGCGGCGAACATCTCGTTGCTCGATACGATCGACACGTACTATGAACTCGTTGATCGCCGCGTGCCGAACCACGGCGAGCCGCTCGACGAATTGCGCAAGCGCAAGATCCTGATCGACGGCGCACCCGACGATTTGCTGCTGCAGATCTTCACCGAAAACCAGATCGGGCCGATCTTCTTCGAGATCATCCAGCGCAAGGGCAATCAGGGATTCGGCGAGGGCAACTTCAAGGCTCTGTTCGAATCGATCGAGCTGGATCAGATTCGCCGTGGCGTGGTCCAGGACAAGGCCTAACGACTAGCGGCCAACGGCTAGCGGTCCACGCGGAATCTGGGAGACATAAAAAAGGGCGAAGATCTTGCGATCCTCGCCCTTCGTCGTTTATGCCGCGGTCCGAAGCCCAGACGACGGCCAATTTTCAACCGATACGCCGCTTCAGCGATGCATCACGAATTCTGGTCTTCCTCGTCGGCCTTTGTGGATCGTGCAATGCGCTCCACCGCAATGCGTGCCGGCGCGACCTGCGCCGTGCTGGTGATCGCGTTCGACAGCGTCCCTGCGCTGTTCGAGCCTGTACTCGAGCGCACCGGCGCGCTCATGGCGAAGAATGCGGCCGAAACCATCAGGAAGGTCTGGATGTTTCTAGTGTTCATGCGTACTCCTTTTCTAACTGCCCTGCTGTCCTGAAGCTCCACCGAATGCGGAGCGTTGCGCAGACATTGCTCGCAGGTGGGGTGTTAGACAGACATTTCAACTGCGGTTCCCCACATTTGTAGTTTTTACAGCTTGTTACAGGGGGATTGCACTGCGGTAAGTCACCCGACGCGTTCAGCGCAAGTCCCGCGCTGCGATGTCGTGATGTCGTATTTCTGGCGCGCTGCGGCGGGTTTTCACCAGTGCTACCATCACTTAAAACACGTCAATATGGCGACCCCGGCCCCAAGCGTTCACAAGATGCCGCGGCCAAAAAAAGTTTTGGTGATCCCAAACTGGTTGGAGGAGTACACATAATGAATGCCCCGCTAGACGCAGGTCAGCGAGCCTCGCTCGAAGCCGCGCTATCTTCCGTCACGCTCGACGACAAATACACCCTCGAACGCGGCCGCGCGTACATGAGCGGCATCCAGGCGCTGGTTCGTCTGCCGATGCTGCAGCAGGAACGCGACCGGGCGGCCGGGCTCAATACCGCCGGCTTCATCTCCGGTTACCGCGGATCGCCACTCGGCGGACTCGACCAATCCTTGTGGAAAGCGAAGCAGCATCTCGCCGCGCACCAAGTCGTGTTCCAGCCCGGCGTCAACGAAGACCTCGCGGCGACCTCCGTGTGGGGTTCACAGCAGGTCAATCTGTACCCGAGCGCCAAGTACGATGGCGTGTTCTCGATGTGGTACGGCAAAGGCCCGGGCGTCGACCGTTCCGGTGACGTCTTCAAGCACGGCAATTCGGCCGGCTCGGCGCAACACGGCGGCGTTCTCGTGCTCGCCGGCGACGACCACGCCGCCAAGTCCTCGACACTCGCACACCAGTCGGAACACATCTTCAAGGCATGCGGCCTGCCGGTGCTGTTTCCATCGAACGTGCAGGAATATCTGGATTTCGGCTTGCACGGCTGGGCGATGAGCCGCTACTCCGGCCTGTGGGTCGCGATGAAATGCGTGACCGACGTGGTCGAATCGTCGGCTTCGGTCGATATCGATCCGCACCGCACGAAAATCATTCTGCCGGACGACTTCGCCATGCCCGAAGGCGGCCTGAACATCCGCTGGCCAGATCCGCCGCTGGTGCAGGAAGCGCGTCTACTCGACTACAAGTGGTACGCGGCGCTCGCCTACGTGCGCGCGAACAAACTGGACCGCGTCGAAATCGACTCGCCGCACGCGCGATTCGGCATCATGACCGGCGGCAAGGCATACCTCGACGTGCGTCAGGCGCTGACCGATCTCGGTCTCGACGACGAAACCTGCTCGCGCATCGGTATCCGTCTGTACAAGGTCGGCTGTGTATGGCCGCTCGAGGCGCAAGGTGCGCAAGCCTTCGCACGTGGTCTCGATGAAATCCTGGTGGTGGAAGAAAAGCGCCAGATTCTCGAATACGCGATCAAGGAAGAACTGTACAACTGGCCCGATGCACAGCGTCCGCGCGTGTTCGGCAAGTTCGACGAAAAGGACGGCGCGGGTGGCGAATGGTCCGTGCCGATGGGCAACTGGCTGCTGCCGGCGCACTACGAACTCTCGCCGGCGATCATCGCCAAGGCGATCGCCACGCGGCTCGACAAGTTCGATCTGCCGTCCGACGTGCGTGCGCGCATTGCGGCACGCATCGCGGTCATCGAAGCAAAGGAAAAAGCGCTGGCGCGTCCGCGCGTCGAAGCCGAGCGCAAGCCGTGGTTCTGTTCCGGCTGCCCGCACAACACATCGACGAACGTGCCGGAAGGTTCGCGTGCGATGGCCGGTATCGGCTGCCACTACATGACCGTGTGGATGGACCGCAGCACCAGCACCTTCAGCCAGATGGGCGGCGAAGGCGTCGCGTGGATCGGCCAGGCGCCGTTCACCAACGATAAGCACGTGTTCGCCAACCTCGGGGACGGCACCTACTTCCACTCGGGTCTGCTCGCGATTCGCGCGGCGATCGCCTCGAAGGCGAACATCACCTACAAGATTCTCTATAACGACGCGGTCGCGATGACGGGCGGCCAACCGGTCGACGGCGTGCTGACCGTGCCGCAGATTACGCATCAACTCGCCGCCGAAGGCGCGACGAAGATCGTGATCGTCACCGATGAACCGGAGAAGTACAACGCGAACGTCGGTCTCGCCCCCGGCATCGACATTCACCATCGCGACAAACTCGATGAAGTTCAGCGTCAGCTTCGCGAGATTTCCGGCACCACGATCCTGATCTACGACCAGACCTGCGCGACTGAGAAACGCCGCCGCAGGAAACGCGGCACATATCCGGATCCGGCGCGCCGTGTCGTGATCAACGAAGCGGTGTGCGAAGGCTGCGGCGATTGCTCGGTGAAGTCGAATTGCTTGTCGGTCGAGTCGCTCGATACCGAGTACGGCACCAAGCGCCAGATCAATCAGTCGACCTGCAACAAGGACTTCTCGTGCGTGAACGGGTTCTGTCCGAGCTTCGTATCCGTCGAAGGGGGTCAGTTGCGCAAGCCGAAGGCGGCTTCTGGCATTGTCGGCGACGCGATGCCGCCGGTGCCGGAACCCGAACTACCGTCGATCGCGCGCCCTTATGGGGTGCTGGTAACGGGCGTCGGCGGCACGGGTGTCGTAACGATCGGTGCCTTGCTCGGCATGGCGGCGCATCTGGAAAACAAGGGCGTCACGGTACTCGACGTCACCGGCCTCGCGCAAAAGGGCGGCGCCGTGATGAGCCACGTGCAGATTGCCCAGAACCCGGGCGATATTCACGCGACCCGCATCGCAATGGGCGAAGCCAGTCTCGTGATCGGCTGCGACGCGATCGTGACCGCCAGCGACGAATGCGTTTCGCGGATGCAGGTGGGCCGCACCCGCGTCGTGCTCAATAGCGCGCACACGCCGACGGCTGAGCTGATCAAGAACCCGAACTGGCGCTTCCCCGGCAGCAGCACCGAAGCGGACGTGCGTGCCGGTGCGGGCGACGACGGTGTCGATATGGTCGACGCGAATCACTTCGCCGTCGCCCTGCTCGGCGATGCGATCTACACGAATCCGTTCGTGCTCGGCTACGCATGGCAACGCGGCTGGGTGCCGCTGACGTATCAATCGCTGATGCGCGCAATCGAGCTGAACAACGTGCAGATCGAGAAGAATCGTGCGGCATTCGAATGGGGCCGTCGTGCCGCGCACGATCTGGCTTCGGTGCGCACGCTCGCGCACTCGCAAGGGCGCGGTGCCGCGGCGGAAACGACGAGCAGCAAGATCATCTCGCTGCACACACCGAAGGCGCTCGACACGCTGATCGACAAGCGCGCTGACTATCTTGCCGCGTATCAGGACGCCGCTTATGCGGACCGTTATCGTGCATTGGTGTCGCAAGTGCGCGTGGCGGAATCGGCACTCGATTCGATCGATGGCCAGTTACCGTTGACCGAAGCAGTCGCGAAGAATCTGCACAAGCTGATGGCCTACAAGGACGAGTACGAAGTCGCACGGCTCTACAGCGACCCCGCGTTCATCGAAAAACTGAAGGCGAATTTCGAAGGCGACTGGAAGCTGCACATTCACCTCGCGCCGCCGACGTTCTCGAAGAAAGACGCACAAGGCCATCTGGTGAAGAAGAAGTACGGACCGTGGGTGTTCAGCGCCATGCACGTACTCGCAAAACTCAAGTTCCTGCGTGGGACGGCGCTCGACGTATTCGGCAAGACGGAAGAGCGTCGCACTGAGCGTGCGCTGATCGTTGAGTATGAAGCACTGGTACGCGAGCTGATCAGCGGCCTGACCGTGCAGAAGCGTGAACTAGCCGTCGAACTGGCGAATCTACCGGACGGCATCCGCGGTTACGGGCACGTGAAGGAAAACAATCTGAAGGGTGTGCGGGTCAAATGGAACGACTTGCTGACGCGCTGGCGTTCGCCGGAAACGGGGAAATCGCAGCACGCAGCGTGATCTTGCCGGCTTGACTGGCTGACATTGGCCCGCAATGGAAAAGGCGGCTGTCCTCGCGGACAGTCGCCTTTTTTTGCCTGTTTCGACACATGATGCGTGTGTACAAGAACAAGCGGTACTGCTCCTTCCAACAACACAACAACAACCAACCAAAAACAAACAACTACCAGACAGCTACTACAACTACGAAATCTTGCTGCAACTACCCACTGCTACTTCAACTACCAACTACCAACTACCAACTACCAACTACCAACTACCAACTACCAACTACCAACTGCTACTGCTACTGCTACCAACTACAACACACACTTACTACCAGTACTGCAACCCATTGGTACTACTGTCTTCACCATCAGAACTACTGTTACCGCCACTACAAACTTCTCAACACAAGAGGAAGCGCAACGTCAGACTCGATGCAAAGGATTGACCTGCCGACTGTTCCGTTGCCACCGCGTAGTGCCGCGCCTCAGAAGTAACTTTACAAAAGTGTCACAGCGAATCGAATCGGAGCATTCTTAAAATCCACTTAGATGCCTAAGAACTTCTCAGACCAACGGCCATCAGCATAAAAACGCACACATAAAAAAACGCCACGGAATCAACTTCCGTGGCGTTCTCACAGGCTTACCGCAAATGCCGCAATCCACGCGGCGCAGCTTCAACCATCAACCTATCCGCATTACTGCGTGTTCACCCCTTGCGTGCGTTTGCCGAAGCCACCGCCGTCATGTTGATGATCCGGCGCACGGTCGCAGCCGGCGTCAGGATGTGCACCGGCTTCTCAGCGCCCAGCAGGAACGGACCAACCGTCACGCCTTCGCCGCCGATCATCTTCAGCAGGTTGTACGTGATGTTCGCCGCTTCCACGTTCGGCATGATCAGCAGGTTCGCTTCGCCAGTCAGCGTCGTGCCCGGGAACGCAGCCTTGCGGACTGCTTCCGACAACGCCGCGTCGCCGTGCATCTCACCGTCGATCTCGAGCGAAGGCGCACGTTCAGCGATCAGCTTGCGAGCTGCCGCCATACGTTGCGACGACGAAGACGGCGCGCTGCCGAAATTCGAATTCGACAGCAACGCAACCTTCGGCGTGATGCCAAACTTTTCGATTTCGCGCGAAGCCAGCATCGTCATGTCGGCGAGCTGTTCGGCGGTCGGCGTTTCGTTCACGTACGTATCGCAGATAAACAGATTGCGGCCCGGCAACATCAGCAGGTTCATGGCAGCGAAGTTCTGCACGTTGTCTGCCTTACCCAGCACCTGTTCGATGAACTTCAGATGCGCGTGGTACTGGCCGATCATCCCGCAAATCATGCCATCGGCCTGGCCCAGGCGCACGAGGATCGCGCCGATCAGCGTGTTGAACTTGCGCATCGCGGCCTTCGCGACGTCCGGCGTGACGCCTTCGCGCGCGCCGAGTTCGTGATACGCCTGCCAGCATTGCTGATAACGCGGATCGTCTTCCGGATCGACGACTTCGAAGTCTTCACCGCACTTCAGCTTCGAGCCCATCTTCTTCAAACGCATCTCGATCACCGACGGACGGCCGACCAGGATCGGCTTGGCGATCTTTTCCAGCAGCACAAATTGCGCGGCGCGCAGCACGCGTTCGTCTTCACCTTCGGCGAACACGATACGCGCCGGCTCCGACTTCGCAGCAGCGAACACCGGACGCATCACCATGCCGGTGCGGTACACGGTGGTGCCGAGTTCTTCGCGATACGCGTCCATGTCCTTGATCGGACGGGTTGCGACGCCCGAATCCATCGCGGCTTGCGCGACAGCCGGCGCGATCTTGATGATCAGGCGCGGATCGAACGGTTTCGGAATCAGGTATTCCGGGCCGAATTCGAGCGAGTGGCCTTCGTACGCCTTGGCAACTTCATCGCCCTGGTCGGTTTCTTCCGCCAGCTCCGCAATCGCGCGCACGCACGCGAGCTTCATTTCTTCCGTGATCGTGGTTGCGCCGACATCCAGCGCGCCGCGGAAAATGAACGGGAAGCAGAGCACGTTGTTGACCTGGTTCGGGTAGTCCGAACGGCCCGTCGCGATGATGCAGTCCGGACGCACCTTCTTCGCTTCTTCCGGGCGGATTTCCGGTTCCGGATTCGCGAGCGCCAGAATCAGCGGCCGGGTGCCCATTTCGACGACCATTTCCGGCTTCAGCACACCGGCGCTCGAGCAACCGAGGAACACGTCGGCGCCGCGAATCGCGTCAGCCAGCGTGCGCGCTTCAGTGTTCGCCGCGTAACGTTCCTTCGACGGATCCAGATTGCCGCGGCCTTCGTAGATCACGCCCTTCGAGTCCGTGACCAGCACGTTCTTTTTCGACAGGCCCAGATTGACCAGCAGATCCAGACACGCGATTGCCGCTGCGCCCGCGCCCGAACACACCAGCTTCACTTCGTCGAGCTTCTTGCCGACCACTTTCAGGCCATTCAGGATTGCCGCCGAAGCGATGATCGCGGTGCCGTGCTGATCGTCGTGGAAGACCGGAATCTTCATGCGCTCACGCAGCTTCTTTTCGATGTAGAAGCACTCAGGCGCCTTGATGTCTTCGAGATTGATACCGCCCAGCGTGGGCTCGAGCATCGCGATCGCTTCGACCAGCTTGTCCGGGTCGGACTCGTTGAGTTCGATGTCGAACACGTCGATGCCGGCGAACTTCTTGAACAGACAACCCTTGCCTTCCATTACCGGCTTCGCGGCGAGCGGGCCGATATTGCCGAGACCGAGCACGGCCGTACCGTTCGTGATCACGCCGACCAGGTTGCCGCGCGAGGTGTACTTCTGCGCGTCGAGCGGGTCTTCGTAGATCGCCATGCAAGCCGCGGCGACACCCGGCGAGTACGCGAGCGACAGGTCGAGCTGGTTCGACAGTGGCTTGGTGGGCGTAACCGAAATCTTGCCGGGCTTCGGAAACTGGTGGTAGGCGAGAGCGCTTTGCTTAAGTTGTTCGTCCATTTTTTAGCCTGCGAGACGTAAGTAATTGGGCCCGGCACACTGCACCGTTGGCGTCGCGTACGTCTATCGAATGGATAATCGACTGCGGCGGTTTTCGCATGCGCCGGTTGGGCGCGGCGTCGAACCTCGGCGGAGGGCAAGACGGTGCGGAGTGCTACGCGGGTCGGTTAGTGTACACCCCGAATGCGTCGATGCACTGAGTGGTTAACATGGCTCGCCATCGGCGAAACACCGGCCAGCAATGCTGCAGCGCCGCATCCGACGGCCATTGAGCGGATGGCCGCACGTACCGCATGCCGAGGTCAAGCATGGGTCAGGCGTGAGTCACGCACGTGTCATTCGAGCTCGGCGCCGCGTCGTTCCGGGATCAGAATGAGTGTCGCGAAGATATCGAGCAGATAGATCGACGCGAGCAACGCGAGCGCGGCGCCGAACGAATAGCGTGCGGCCAGTGCGCCTACGACCACCGGCCCAAAACCGCCGACCGCACGGCCGACGTTGAACAGCACGTTCTGCGCAGTGGCGCGCGCATCGGTCGGATAAAGCTCGGAGATCAGTGCGCCATAGCCGCCGATCATCCCGTTGACGAACACGCCCATCGCCGCGCCGCCGATCAGCAGCGCCATCGGCGAGGTCAGATGGGCGTAGACGAATACCATCACCACCGCGCCCACCTGGTAGAACAGGAACGTCGGCTTGCGGCCGAAACGGTCGGCCGCCATGCCGAACAGCCAGATGCCGCACGCCATGCCGAGCACCGTCACGGCGGTCCACACGCCGGACTTGGTCAGCGAATAACCGAACGTCTTCGACAGATAGCTCGGAAGCCAGATCATCAGACCGTAATAGCCGAAGTTCTGTACTGAACAGAGAATCGCGACGCCGACGCTGGCGCGCGTAGTGCGTCCGTCGGCCACCAGCAATTTCAGCGGCAGCTTGCGCATTCCACGTGCGACACGCTCGGTGAACAGCGCCGGCTCCTCAACGCGACGCCGCACGACGAACGACACCACGGCAGGCAGCAATCCAAGCGCAAACATGCCGCGCCAGCCGATTACAGGAAGCAGCAAAGGCGTCAGCAACGCCGCCGCCAGCACCCCGAGTTGCCATCCCAGCCCGACATAGGAGGAGACGCGCGCCCGCTGCGACGCCGGCCACGCTTCGGCCACCAGCGTCATACCGATACCGAACTCGCCGCCGAGGCCAATGCCTGCAATGGTCCGATACGCCAGAAGGTCGGTATAACCCTGCGCCAGCGCGCACAGTCCGGTGAAGACGGCGAAGATCAGAATCGTCCACGTCAACATTCGCACGCGGCCGAAATAGTCGCTCAAGACGCCGAAGATCAGGCCGCCGGCTACCGCGCCGATCAGCGTCCAGGTGACGAGCGAACCGGCTTGCGCGGAACTCAGATGCAGATCCGCGGCAATTACCGGCAGCATGAAACCGAGGATCAGCAGATCGAAGCCGTCCATCGCGTAACCGAGCACCGACGCGATCAGCGCGCGGCCGGCATAGCCGCTCCGGGCAGGTTCACGGGTCTCGGTGGCAGAAGAAGCGACAGTCATTGAAAGCATTCCGTAGGACGTGGAGGCGGCAAGCCGGCAAGACCGCCCAGCAAATTCGCGTGAGTGTAAAGGCGCGCCAGACCGCTCACAAGCAAGCCAAAAAGCGGGCCGAAAAACAGCCCGGAAAGCAGCAGCAATACGGCTCTCGACGAACCGCGCACGCCCTGTTCAGCGCGGCCGTTATGACCGTCATTCGCTGCCGGCACGCACGACGGCCTCCTCGGGAGGGCCCATTTCGGGTAAAATGTCGGGCTACGCGCGCAGCAAAAACTGGCCTGCACTCCACTGACCAGTTGCGTATTTGCCTATCAAGGCGCCGCCCATCATGGCGCGGTATACCCAGCTTGCTGCGCCACCGGGCCTCGCGCCCGCTTCTCCTCGCTCACACCCAAGGATCCGCCCATGACAGGCTTCGATCGCCAGACGATCTCCGACACGACCGCCAAGATGCTGCTGGAAGTGCAAGCAGTGCACTTCAACGCGGAGAAACCGTACATTTTCACGTCCGGCTGGGCGAGCCCGGTTTATATCGACTGCCGCAAGCTGATCTCGTATCCGCGCGTGCGTCGTGGCCTGATGGAAATGGCCGAGGCCACCATTCTGC
The DNA here is from genome assembly GCF_900116445.1 of Paraburkholderia aspalathi. Classification (GTDB taxonomy): domain Bacteria; phylum Pseudomonadota; class Gammaproteobacteria; order Burkholderiales; family Burkholderiaceae; genus Paraburkholderia; species Paraburkholderia aspalathi. Next base: position 162,780 of record NZ_FPBH01000021.1, on the reverse strand, counting down.
GCGACGTCGGCTATGAGCAGATCGACGCGGTGGCCGGTGGCGAAACCGCCGGCATCCCTTTCGCGGCATGGCTGTCCGACCGCCTGATGGTGCCGATGCAATACGTGCGCAAGAAGCCGAAGGGTTTCGGCCGCAACGCGCAGATCGAAGGTTTGCTGACCGAAGGTCAACGCGTCCTTCTGGTCGAAGACCTGACCACGGACAGCCGCAGCAAGATCAACTTCATCAACGCGCTGCGCACTGCCGGCGCAACGGTGAACCATTGCTTCGTGCTGTTCCACTACAACATCTTCAAGGAAAGCGTGTCGGTGCTGAAAGACATCGACGTCGATCTGCACGCGCTTGCCACGTGGTGGGATGTGTTGCGGGTCGCCAAGGCCAACAACTACTTCGACAGCAAGACGCTCGACGAAGTAGAAAAATTCCTGCACGCACCGGCTGAGTGGTCCGCGGCACACGGCGGCGCCAACGCAACGCCGCAGTAAGCGCAACTGCTTGACCCGGATGGAATGAAAAGGCCGCCTGTCGATAAGACAGGCGGCCTTTTTCATTGATCTCGCATCGATCTCCCCCAACCGGGCGAAGAGTTGAGCGCGACTAGGATGTGCTCCCGGTATCGCCGACCGAATGCGACGAGAGATTCAGCAAGCCGTTGCTCTGCGCGTACTGGAACAACTCCGAATCGCGATCGATGCCGAGCTTGCGCATCGCCGTGTTCTTCTGCGTGCTGATCGTCTTGATGCTGCGATTGAGTTGCTCCGCAATCTCCTTGATCGTCATGCCGGCCACGAACAGGCGCACCACCTCGAGTTCGCGCCGCGACAGCATCACATCTTCGTTCTTACCGCCGGCATTCATGCGCAGCGTATCGAGCGACGCCTTGACCGACGGGCTCATGTATTCCAGGTTGCGGCTGACGTGCTGCACCGCGAGCCCAATGTGGCTCAGATCGTCCGATTTGTTGACGACCGACGTCACGCCGAGCTCGCTCAAGCGTTTGAGCAACGCGGCGTTTTCCAGCATCGTCAGCACAACGATGGGAAGGTCGGGAAAATTGCGGCGCAGATAACCGATCAACGGCAAACCGTCACCGTACTGGCCGCCTGGCATGGCCAGATCCGTGACAAGCACATCGCACGCAACGGTTTGCAGCACCTTCACCAGTTCGGTTGACTGTCGCGCGCGCGCGACGACCTGCAGGCCTGGAAACTTGAGCAAAGCTTGTTCGGCGCCGAACAGAATCACCGGATGGTCGTCGGCGACCACGACCCTGACTGGATCTTGCATTGCCCTCCCCTCGACAGATAAACCACTCTCCAAAACTTCTGACATGCCTTTCTATTCTTGGTACTTGAACCGATCGGGCACGCGCCTATATTCGCGCGAATATTTCCTCGGACTATAGCCGATTTCGCGTCCGCCAAGCCCGTCGCCAGCAACAATGATCCGTCGCAAAGCGAATGTTAGACTTGATTCGACCCTGGGGCACAAAATAGGGACAATAATCCTCGCGAGGACAACCCTCGCGCCCTGACAGGAGAACCGGCACATGCGCTCGCGTTGCCTGGTTGTTTCGCTTGCTTCGCCATTCCGTCGTATGCCGTTCCTCACCTGCGCGATGCTGGGTCTCGCGCTATTCGCGGCGCATTGTCCTGACGCATCTGCCGAGGGTGTGTTCACGCTGACCAGCTCCAACTTCCGCGCGGGCGGTACCGTGGATGCGGCTCAGGTTTTCGATCAGGACGACTGCAAAGGCGGCAATCGCTCGCCGCAATTGACGTGGCACGATGCGCCGGCTGGAACGCGCAGCTTTGCGGTCACGGTATTCGACCCGGACGCGCCTGGCCGCGGCTGGTGGCACTGGGCCGTGGCGGCGATTCCCGCTACCGTCGACAGCTTGCCGGAAAACGCCAGCTCGTCGGGCTTCCTGAAGAAACTCGGCGCGGTCGAAGCACGCAACGATTTCGATATCGACGGCTACGGTGGCCCCTGCCCGCCACCCGGAAAACCTCATCGCTACGTCGTCACCGTTTATGCGCTGAGCAGCGCGGACCTGCGCCTCGCTCAAGGGCGCCCGGCGCTCATGTTCGATCACGAAATCGGCACCGCCACGCTCGGCAGCGCGCGAATGGTGGTGAGCTACGGACGGTAGCTGCAGGCGTCTACATCTGACTCGAACTGCATCGCCTGCGCGCCGAAACGCAGCTCACACGGCGCCGAGTGCCAAGCTCGGACAAGTCGCGCCTTGGGTCGACACGCCGATTGGCGCTCGGCTTGTATCGCATTGCCGCCGCTGCGGAATTTCTGTCATCCGGGCACGCTAATGTGCAACAGGGCGACGCGGGCGATGCTTGTCGATGTCGCGTCGCTGCATGCGCGCACAGTTGCGGTACCTACCTCTGCTTTTTCACCTTGCCGGAGAGTGTTATGTCGAAAATCGTCATCGTTTATCACAGCGGCTACGGCCACACGAAGAAAGTCGCCGAAGCCGTGCTGGCCGGCACGCTCGAAGCCGGCGCGGACGCGAAACTCATGCCGGTCGGCGAGATCGACGACGCGGGCTGGACAGAACTGGCGGCCGCCGACGCCATCATCTTCGGCGCACCGACCTACATGGGCGGCCCGTCCGCTGACTTCAAGAAATTCGCCGACGCGAGCTCGAAACCCTGGTTCGGCCAGACGTGGAAGGACAAGATCGCTGCCGGCTTCACCAACTCGGCGACCATGAACGGCGACAAGTTTTCGACGATCCAGTACTTCGTCACGCTGGCAATGCAGCACAGCATGATCTGGGTGGGCACCGGCATGATGCCATCGAACACCAAGGCGGCGACCCGCAACGACCTGAACTATGTGGGCGGCTTTACCGGCCTGCTGGCGCAATCCCCTGCGGATGCGTCGCCGGAAGAAGCGCCGCCTCCCGGCGATCTGGAAACTGCGCGGATGTTCGGTAAGCGCGTTGCCGACGTGACGGCGCGGTGGAACGCTGGAGTTCGATAAGGCAGCGTTCGAAGGCTTGCGCCGGGAAGCCGCGGTTAGGTCGCACGCCCTCGAGTTGGCCGCGGCGCTCGTCAGAACGCGTGCTGCGCGCAGCCTGACAAGCGCCGTCAATCTGCCCCGAATCCACCAGCATCGGCTTGCATCTGTCGCGTAACCGGTCACGCCGATGTCATTTTCGGCGCGCATCGTCGTTTTTTCGCCCCCGTTTCGCGCACCCACCGCTATCAGGTCTTAAAATAGCGTTCCGGCGCGGTGTCGCGCCCCGTTTCCAGCAAGCCAGTGAGATTGAGATGAGCACGAAAGTTTTTGTCGACGGACAGGAAGGCACGACCGGCCTGAAGATTTTCGAATACCTGTCGCAACGCGCCGACGTAGAGATCCTGCGTATCGAAGAAGCGAAGCGCAAGGATCTCGAAGAGCGCCGTCGTCTCATCAACGCATCGGACGTCACGTTCCTGTGCCTGCCGGATGTCGCCTCACGCGAGTCGGCGTCCCTCGTCGACAACGACCACACCGTGCTGATCGATGCGAGCACGGCCTTCCGCACATCGGCGGACTGGGCCTACGGCCTGCCCGAACTGGCCCACGCGCAACGCGAGCGTCTGCGCACCGCGAAACGCATCGCCGTGCCGGGCTGCCACGCATCGGCCTTCGTGCTGGCCATGCGTCCGCTCGTCGAAGCAGGCGTCGTGGCGCCGGAATTCGCTGCGCACGCTTACTCGATCACCGGTTACAGCGGCGGCGGCAAGAAGATGATCGCCGACTACGAAGCCGGCGGTAACGACAAGCTGAAGAGCCCGCGCCCCTACGCGCTCGGCCTTACGCACAAGCATCTGCCGGAAATGGCGGCACATACGGGCCTGAAGTCGGCGCCGGTGTTCACGCCGATCGTCGGCGACTTCTACAAGGGTCTCGCGGTCACCACTTTCTTCTCGCCGAGCCAATTGGCCAAGAAGGCCACGCCGCAAGACGTACAGGCGCTGTTCGCCGAGTACTACGCGGGCGAGGCATTCGTGAACGTCGCGCCGTTCGACGCGGAAGCAAACCTCGACAGCGGCTTCTTCGACGTACAGGCGAACAACGACACCAACCGTGTCGACCTGTTCGTGTTCGGCAATGAAGAGCGCTTTGTGACGGTCGCACGCCTCGATAACTTGGGCAAGGGCGCATCGGGTGCGGCAATCCAGTGCATGAACCTCGCGATCGGCGCCGACGAAGAAGCAGGCTTGAAACGCTAAACAGGTTTGAGACACCGACGGCAATTCGCCGTCAACCCACAAAAAAGCCGGTCTTAACAGACCGGCTTTTTTGTTTTAAAAACCTGCCTTCAGAATCCCTCTTTAAAGTTAATCAGTAGTAGCCCGCATTACTTTAAAAAGAAAAATCGGAATGTTTACCAACCGCCGGTAATTCATTCCCGAAATTGACCCGCACAGCATAGTTTGCCGCATAGGGAAACTCCGGATTTTTTGGCGAACGGTCGTTCGAAGATCATAGAGCCATTTTGCTGCAACGCTTGCCTGGCAAGGGTGTGCCGCGAAGCAACGATGTCGCCGCTGAACCCAAAAAACCTTTTTTGTTTAAAAGGGCTGCCAAGTCCCACATGGCATGTACCCGGCAAACATTTCGCTGTTTGAATCGGTCTTTTTAGACGGCTCATTCAATTGACAGGCATTAATCGCGCAGCGAAATTAGTTCGCACAATTACAGGAAGGGAGACAGCAGTATGTCGCACGCCATTACTCGAGGCCTGGCGATGGCCATTGCCACGGCCCCACTTCTTATCGCCTGCGGCGGTGGCAAGGCGGACAACCCCGGTCCGATCAACGCACCGCAATGCTCGGGCTCGAGCTGCGGCGTGCAAGGTCCGCCGACTTCGAACGCTGGTACGACGGCGTTATGTCCGGCCACTGCTGACATCGTGAAGACCACGTTCCTGGGTGGCGCGGGTAGCGGCGAAGTGGTGCAGGTGAATATCGATGCGACGGCGATGACGTACACGCTGAAGTGGCTCGAGTCGCCGATTCCGTTGCGCACGGGTCAGGTCACACCGACGCGCGCGGGTACGCAGATCAAGGGCGCCGTGATCCACCCGCCGACCGGTGCACTGCCGACCGCCGAACAGACGCGCTGCGCGTTCATCCTCGGCGCAGGCACAGGCACTGGCGTTGGCGACGGTCAGCCCTACACAACACCCGATTTCACCAACAACCCGAATCCGCCGATGATCCTCGTCGGCCTGGGCGTGGCCGGCGGCGGAATCCCGGGCGCGGACGTCGAGTACGACGGCCTGACTATTGCCCCGTTGCCCGGCCTCGAGAACATCGGCGCCGTTCCCGCTCGGCATTTCGATTTCTATCCGTTCCTCGGGTTTGCCGCCACGACAACGGACATCACGAAGTTGCCCGGCACCTACAACGGCCTGCTCTACCATCTCGTGCCGTCGGGCTCTTACGCGGCAACGGCCACCAATACGGTTGAGACTTTCGACGCAAGCGGCAATTGCACCGGCTCCAATGCGGCCAACGCGGCGTTTCATCCGAGTGCAAGTGGCTGCCTGACGACCGGCACCGCCTGGACGCTCAACAGCAGCGGCTACTTCGACAGTCAGAACACGCCGCAGATCGGGACTCAACTGACGCTGCCTACCGGGACTAGCGGTTCCGTGGCTCCGGCGCACATGATCCTCGGTCAGATCAACGGCGCAACGGTACCGTTGGTTGTCCGCACGGGTCTCGTGAATCTCGGCACCGCGCCACTGCACCTCGATGCCAAGGTCGACGACGAATCCGGCATCGCCATGCTCGCCGCGGCCACGCCGCTCGCATCCGGCGGCTTCAATGGCGGCTACGTCGGCGCGGACTCGAACTTCAAGTCCACCGCGACGTTGATTCAGGGTGGCGTGGGCACCTTCATCAATCCGTCGACTTCCGCAGCAGAAGACGGCTTCGGCCTGGGCTACGGTTTGCCGAGCCCGGGACTGGTTGGCGTCCAGCAGGCAAACGGACAAACCGGCTTCGCGATCGCCTCCGGCGGACTGTACGCGATCGAGATTCAGGGCACGGTGAACGGCGGCGTAGCGCCGACCTCGCAACTCAGCAGCACTGCTTCCAGCGCCCCCTACTTCGGCATCGGAGCGCAGATCAGCAAGTAACGAACGAAGGACCGGTAGTTCGCAACTCGAGGCATAAATAGAGCAATAGGTGGCTGGACTGGGAGCCGGCCACACACAACGAGAAAATTCTGGAGGCGGTATGAAATGGAGAATCCTTTCGGTGCTCGCTCTTGCAGCACCGTTGCTGGGGGCGTGCAGCGGTGGTGGCGGCGGTAATGGAGACGGACCGGTGACGGAAGTTCGCCTGTGTCCTGCTTCGCTCGATTACGGCACGGTGTTCACGGGCGGCGGCGGTGACGGGGAACTGGTCAAGCTGCAGATGGACACGACCAAGATGACCTGGCAGATCAGCTACATCGAATCGCCGATTCCGGCGACCACCGGCACCGTCGCACCGACGCGCGCCGGCCAGACCGCCAGCGGCACGCTGACCCAGGAAACTCTGCTGCCGACGCAGAAGCTCAACCAGTGCGCCTTCCGCCTGAACGGCGCCAGTCTCGATCCGAATCGTCCGGCGCGTATTTTCGTTGGCGAAGGCGTGGCGGGCGGCACGATTCCGGGTGCGGAAATTTCGTTCGGCGGGATTCTCGGCGTAGGCGCAGTACCCGACACCAAGTTCCCGTACTACCCGTTCATCGGTTTCTCGTCGATTGAAACGAACCTTGCGAACGTGGTCGGCACCTACAACCAGCTCGGCTATCACCAGGTTCCGTCACAGAACTTCGCGCCGGTCGCGGTCGATACGAAGATCACGATCAATGCGGACGGCACGTGGACCGAGTGCGACAACTCCGGTGTCAACGCGGGCTCGTGCCAGCAGCCGGGTACGAACTTCGTGCAGTCATCCGACGGCAGCGGCGCATTCGAAACCGACAAGTTCGTGGGCCAGGCCAAACCGACGCTCGCCACCACGCCGAAGGCGCGCGGCTACATGATCGTCGGCAAGCTGCGCAATCAGGTGGTGCCGATCCTGGTGCGAACCGGCGCAGCGAACTCCTCGGTGACGACGCCGGTGAATGGCGAACTCGGTCCGTACGCGGACGATGAATCGGGCATCTCGATTCTGGCGCCGCAAACCTCGATCGCGGTGAACTCGCAAAACGGTGAGTACATCGGTGTGGATAGTCAGTTCGACTATCGCACCACGGCGCTCGAAGGCACCGAGGCCACGCTGCTCGATCCGTTCAACGCATCGCAAGCATCGCTTGCGACGGCGCTGAATCTGGCCTTCACGCAGACCGTGCCGGGTGTTGTCACGACGACGCAAGTGGGCGCCTCGACAGGCACCACGCCGACCGGAAAGATGATTTTCACGGGTGGCGTGTTCGGCTACCTCGATCTGACCAACGCGGCCTCGCCGTACTTCACGATCGGCGCCTTCGTCCAGTAATGGACGCAGCACGCGCCGCCGGCACGCAGCGAGGCGTTCGCGTCCCGGCTGCTGCGCACAGCAATAGCGCGGCAGCCGGCGTCCACCCAGTATCCAGCGCACCGGTTGGGCCGCCAGGCCGCCGTCGCTCGCCGCGCGCGACGAACGCAACGCGCGCCTCAGGAGGAACAACATGAAAAAAATCTATTTCGCGCTACTGGCCATCTGCCTGTCGGCCAGTGCGCACGCGCAACACGCGGGCGACAACGTCGCCGTGCTCGGCTGGTTCCACGTCATGCCGCAGGATTCGAGTACGCCGTTAACCACCAACGTCGCGCCGACGCCGATCAATACGCCGCTGCGTCTGCCGAGCTCGTTCACCTCTGCCGGCACAGGATTGTCGACCAGTAGTGCCAACACCGTCGGCCTCGTGTTCAGCCACTACCTCACCGATCACATCGCCGTCTCGACAGTGGCGGGCGTACCGCCGGTTTTCAAGCTCTACGGGCACGGCACCGTCAAGCCGCCGGGGCCTGCAGGCGCACTCGGTCAGCAGGATCTGGGCGATCCGCAGGCCAATCCGATCGTGAAGAGCGTGCGCCAGTGGAGCCCGGCGCTGCTGTTCCAGTATTACTTCAATGCGCCGACGGCCCATTTCAGGCCGTTCGTGGGTATCGGCGTGTCGTATAACTGGTTCTCCGACGTTCAGCTGAGCCCGAATTTCGTGACCGCGACGCAGAACAATCTCGGCTCGGTGCTGGCAGCCGGCGCGGGCAAGCCCGGACAAACGCAGGTGTCAGCGAAGGCGTCCTCGTCCTGGCAGCCGGTGTTCAACGCGGGCCTCTCGTACAACATCACCGATCACTGGGGTCTGGTGGCATCGGTCACGTACATTCCGCTGAAGACCACCTCGTCGGTCATCATCAAGGCGGCGGACGGCACGGAATTGGGTGTCTCGAAGGCAGAGCTGAAAGCCGATCCGATCATTTCGTTCCTGGCCGTCTCCTACAAGTTCTGAGTTCGACGCGGATGCGACAAAGCCGGCGGCCCCGCGGAGGGGTCAGCCGGCTTTGTCTTTTCTGGGGGACGCGGGAAATTCAGGGCAAAAAAAAGCCCGCCTAATCCGGCGGGCTGAATCCATATCAGAGGAGACATGGAGGAGACAAGACAAACTATAGCAAATGGTTTGGTGCGTCGCAACATACAAATTAGGGTTGACCCTCGGCGTTGTACGAGCGCAACAATTCTTACAACGCTTTGGGAGCGAGCGGCGTTGGGTGCCGCGCACCTGCCGCGGCCGCTCGCCTAGTGGCGCACCAGCGCCATCATCGCGCCGAAGCCGACAAACACGCCACCCGTCAGACGATTGAACATCCTCGCGACGCTACGGCTCTTCAGTCTGGCGCCGATTCGCGTGCCGAAACCGGCGTACACCAGGTACCAGCTCACCTCGATGACCGCGAAAGTCGCGACGAGCACACCGAACTGCGGCAGCTTGGGCTGCGCGGCGTCGATGAATTGCGGCAGCAACGCGGCGGCGAACAGGATGGCTTTCGGGTTGCTGCTCGCCACCAGGAAGCCGTTGCGAAACAGCACGAGGGACGAGCGCGCCGGTTTGGCGGAAAGTTCGTCGACCGCGCCGGCAGCGCCTTCGTCAGCCGGCGCCCGCCACGCCTTGATGCCCAGATAGACGAGGTAGGCCGCGCCGATCATCCGCAGTGCGTTGAACATCGTCGGCCACGCCGAGAGAAAGACGCCGAGGCCCGCCGCCGACACCGCCAGCATCAGCACCAGCGCCGACAGGCAGCCGGCCATGGTCGCGCTGGCACGGCGCAGCCCGTGCTGGGCGCCGTGCGTCATCACGAGCAGCATGTTCGGACCGGGGATCGCGGAAACGACGAAAACAGTAGCGGCGAACAGCCACCAGGTATGCAGACTCATTGGGATCGAGGCGAATAGGAATCGGACGGCTATTATGCCCGCCCGTGCGAATCCGCGGCGAAGCGCGCTCGGCCCAACTGCCGGGCGGCCGAACCCGGTCTCCGGTTCCGCTAAGAAAGCCGGCGCGCGCCGTTAGGCGCACGCCCCAAGCCCCCGCTCAGCGCCCTGCCCGCCGTGCCGCCACCTGGCCCAGCACCGCGAAGTCCTTCTCGCCGTCGCCATGCGCTACTGCTTCGATCAGGCTGTCACGTACGACACTCGCAATCGGCAGCGGCGTGTTGACCGCGTCCGCGGCCGCCAGCGCGAGGCGCAGATCCTTCAGTCCGAGGCGTGCCTTGAACAGCGCCGGCTCGTAGCGCTGCTCGGCAATCAACTTGCCGTAGCCCGAATAGACCGGTCCCGGGAACAGGCCGCTCGTGATGACATCGAGGAAATCCTGCATCGCCAGGCCGTGGCCGGTCACGAGCGTGGCTGCCTCGCCGAGCGTCTCGACAGCCGCGCCCAGCATGAAGTTAGCCGCGAGTTTCATCACGTTCGCCTGTTGCGGCAGCGAACCGATGCGCCAGGTTTTCTGACCGATGGCGTCGAAAATCGGCTGCACGCGGTCGATCGACTCGGCCGGGCCGCCCGCCACGATCGTCAGCTTGCCCGCCGCCGCGACGTCAGGCCGCCCCATCACCGGTGCGGCGACGTAGTGGACGCCGCGCGACGCATGCGCCGTCGCCAGCTCCTCGGCCAGCGCCACCGAGATCGTCGCCATGTTCACGTGGATCAGGCCACGCGGGGCGTGTTCCAGCAGCGACGCGGTGATGACTTCGCGCAGCGCGGCATCGTCGGCGAGCATCGAGAACACGGCGTCGCCCGCAAACGCTTCAGCCGGCGTCGCGACGATCCGCGCACCTGCGTCGGCGAGCGGTTGCGCGCGTTCTGGCGAGCGGTTCCACACGCGCACCTGATGCCCGGCTTTCAAAATGTTTGCAACCATCGCGGCGCCCATCTCGCCGAGACCGATAAAACCGATGTCCATCTGTCGCTCCGTCTTCTAAAGAACTGGAAGTAAAGCACACCCATGCGACACGTGCAGGACAGCGCGCAATTAAACACGGTGCGATACTGATGCGATGGTCACCGCGACATTCCGCTTCTATGAGGAGCTGAACGATTTTCTCGCCCGGCCCCTGCGCCGGCGCACGTTCAGTTGCGCCTGCGCGCGCGGCGCGACCGCGAAACATATGATCGAAGTGCTCGGCGTGCCGCATACCGAGGTCGAACTGATTCTGGTGAACGGTGAGTCGGTCGGTTTCAATCATCCGCTCGCCGACGGCGATCGCATCGCCGTTTATCCAAAGTTTGAAGCGCTCGACATCCAGCCGCTATTGCGCGTGCGCGAATATCCGCTGCGCGTGGTGCGCTTCATTGCTGATGCCCATCTTGGCGGTCTCGCCCCGCTGCTGCGGCTCGCGGGCTTCGACACGCTGTACGACAACCACTATCCCGACGCCGATATCGAAGCGCTTGCCGCAGCACAACAGCGCATCGTCCTGACGCGCGATCGGGAGCTATTGAAACGCCGCAGCATCACGCATGGCTGCTATGTACGCACGCTGCGGCCGCGTGAGCAATTGCGTGAAGTGTTTGAACGGCTCGATCTGGCCGGCAGTGCGCAGCCGTTCCGTTTGTGTCTGATGTGCAATGCGCCGTTGCGGCGTATCGCCAAAGATGAAGTCGGCGATCGGGCGCCAGATGGCGTGCTGGAACGGCATAACCAGTTCGTCACCTGCGATGTGTGCCGGCGCGTGTTCTGGGAAGGCACGCACTGGCAACGCATGCGGGCGCTGATGGACAGCGTGGCCGGCGCGCCGGAACCGCCCGATCTGAGCGCAGCTCAATGAGATCAGACGCTACAACGACTGAGCACCGCGCCAACGCCGCTCGGATGCAGAATCGGCGCCGCTCGCTCGGCGCGCGGCGCGATGCGTACAATGCGGGATTACTTATCTGGCAGAGGCCTTCCGTATGGCGATGAAAAAGACCGACCTTGAAAAGAACAAGGCACTCAAGCTGAACAACGCAATGAAACTGTCGACGGCCGACCGCTTCGGCAAAGCCGCTGCCGCCGAACCGAAGCTCGACCGTCGCGAACAGCGCAAGCTCGATCAGGCGCAAGGCCTCGTCGCGTTCGCCTGCAAGCTGAATGGCGATCTGGTCACAGAACTGAAAGAACGGGCCGCCACGCATCCGGAAGGCATGAGCGGGCTGCTGAACGAGGTCATCAAGCGCGGCCTCGCGGGCTAAACACCGCACGAAACCGCCGTCCAATGCAAAAAGGCCAGAGCAGAAGCTCTGGCCTTTTTGCTGGCGACATTTAACCGGAACTGCGCTGCACTCGCCGACAAGCGGCGCGCACAGGAGAACCGGCAGGGTTCGCCCGGTGAAACCAAGCGTGAGCTTAGTTTGCCGCGCCCTTGTCGTTCGTGCCGGCTGCCGAAGCTGCTGCCGAAACCGGAGCGCGCTTGCCGTGCGTCTTCAGCTTCTTGATGTGGTGCTTCTTCGGCGCGCTAGCTGCAGCGGCCGGCGCTGCTGCGTCCGATGCCTGTGCGAAAGCTTGAACGGAGACCAGCGCGATCGATGCGGCTGCGAGCGAGACGATGAATTTTTTCATGTGTTGTTCCCCAAACCTGGACGACTGAGTCAATGTGAATGAAATAGCAGAACGGTGAAGCTGACAAGGCTTAAGGTGCCTTACCGCTCCCCGCGGGAGAGTATTACGCAGCGTAGGCGGTTTGTCATGCGCAAAACTCGATATGTATTTTCCGCGAGACAGCTTGCTTTCGGTAAGCTTTCACTCATTAAGCATGCCGCATTAGGGAGATTACCTAGGTCTCCTTCTAGACCAGATTTCGCAGCAAACTGGCGGTTTCCTGAAGGGTCGGCAGCACCCGATGCAGCGCCGCATTCGCCGACTCCTGGCCCATCGGCATGCTCACGCTGATCGCCGCCACGACCGAGCCATGCCGGTCACGCAACGGCACCGCAACGCCGCGCATGCCCAACTCCAGTTGTTGATCGGTGACGACATAACCATCGCGGCGGATTTCACCCAGCACTTCGCGCAAGCGCTCCGTGGTCGAATACGTATGGGGTGTGAATACCTTGATGGGATAGGACGCCAACCATTGTTCGATACTTTCCGGCGGCTGGAAGGCCAGCAGGATCAAACCCGCCGAGGACAGCGGCGCACTCGCCCGCGAGCCGAGCACGAAGCCGACCGCCATCGCGCGATTGACGCCGTTGCGCGCAACGTAGACCACGTCGTGTTCGTCGAGAATCGCGACCAGCGCGGTTTCCTGCACCGTCGCGGTGATGCGCTGAAGAAACGGCTGCACGGTGCGCGGCAAACGCGCTGAATCCAGATACGACTGACCGAGCCGCAATACGCGCGGCGCGAGCCAGAACAGCTTGCCGTCGGTATCGACGTAGCCGAGTTCGCGCAGCGTCAGCAGATAGCGGCGCGCGGCCGTACGCGAGAGCCCGGCGCGGGCGGCCACCATGGTCGGCGTCATGCGCGCATGCTCTTCGTCGAATGCTTCGATGATCGCCAGCGCCTTCGCGGCGCCGGCGATCCAGTCTTTCTCGTCCATTGCGTCTGCCTGAAAGTCGGCCTGCCCGGCGGATCAGTGATGTTTTGAGCCGGTTGGCCGTTGCGCGATTATCGCGCGAGTCGCTCGCCCTGCGACCGGCTGAAAGTTCATTTGAAGTCCCAGCGCATCTGCTCGGCGATCCCCACTCCACGCGAGGTCCGCACACATTCGCTCACGTAGTCTGTGAAGGGCAGCGGCTCGAAACCGATCTCGTCGCGCAGACGACGGTTGTCGAACGCGTAGTCCAGCTCCGCGAAACCGGCGTACAAACGCAGCGCGTGCTCGATCAGGCGGCCGCTGCCGCAACGGTCGCGGCCCACCACCTCGCGCGCGATCTTGCCGAAGTCGCGCACACGGCACATCGAATAGCGGCTGCCCGAGGTGCCGGTGGCTTCGTCCATCGCGCTGATGATCTGACCGATGGTCGGCGCCTCCGAGCCCGCCGACACGTGATACGTATCGAAAGCCAGCGACGGCTTCATCGCCAGCAGCGCGAGTGCACGCGCGCAGTCGTCGGCGGACACGACGTCGATGCGATTCATCGCCCGCGCCGTGAAGCGTCGCGCGCCGTGCACCACGCGAAACACCCAGAACAGGCTCGCCGACGTCAACGTGCCGAGCACCGTGTGGCCGACCACGCTCGACGGCCGCACCACCACCAACGGCAAACGTGGATACGTGCTGCGCAACAGACGTTCGACTTCGCGTTTGCTTTGCGTGTACGGCACGAGATGGCGCGTCTCGCCATAGCCGAATGGAGATTCCTGCACGTTCGCACCGCATTGCGTGCCGCACGCCATCGCCGTGCTCACGTGCAGAAAGCGCCGCAGCGTTTTGCTGCCGACAAAACGCGACGCAAAGCGCAACGTATCGCGCACATTTGTATCGAGTACTTGCGGATGCGTCGAGAACGATGCGAGCCCCGCGCAGTTGATCACGTGCGATGCCTTGCCGAGCCGCGCCAGATCGATTTCCGAAAACGCGCTGCCGAGCTCGCCGACCATCACGTTCCTATCAGTGATTCGCTGAGCGCGAGCATGCGGCAGCCCGCAACGCACCGCCGAAGCGCGCAGCCGCGCGAGCGCGTCGGTCACGCTGACGCCGCGCACCAGACACACCATGCGCTCGATCAGGCCGGCGTTGATCAGGGTCACCAGCAGATTGCCGCCGATAAAGCCGGTCGCACCGGTCAGCAGCACACTGTCGACGCCCATCGCCTGCGCGCGCGCCGACGATACCAGGCTGTCCTGCCAGGCGTTGGACAAAGGGGTTTGCCATGCAAACATCGCGAGCTCCTTGCGGGAACGTGAGATCGTCAAAGCGTCGATCCGGACAACCAATCAACAACAGGCGCATCAGCCAGCGCATCAATACCGATACGTCAGCGCCGAGATCGCGAAGTAGTTGTTCTTCGACTGCACGATCGGGCTGTTCGCCGACGCACCCAACAGCCGCGTCACGCCGCCTTCGGTATGCACCGACCAGCGCGGCGAAAACATGTACGTCCACGCAGCCGACACCTTCGCGCTGTCGAATCCGCCTTTCACCGCATACGGCTGAAAACGGCTCGCGGCCGCTTGCGCATCGGTGACTCCAAAGAAGGTCTGCGTGTAGCGGCCACTGCCGGCATGCACGCTGCCTTTGATGCTGATTTCGTTGTCGACGCTTTGCAGCACCGGCACGGTCAGATCGACGTGCCCGCTCGTCCCGTGACTCGTGTTCGTCACCGGCTGGTCCAACGTGATGCTGATGGTCGACGGACCGAACAGATGCGCCCCGACCTGCACGGACAGCATCACCGAACCGGGAATCCGGCCCATGCCCTTCAGGTAGTCGGAGCCGGGCAAATCGGCGCGATTGCGATCGGTACGACCGAAGTCGTAGCTCAGCGCTGCCGAGGCGAACATGCCGTTAGCAAAGGTGCGCTTGTAGCCGAGGCCGTCCATCGGGCTCAGAAAGATGCCGTTGCTGAACTCGGCGGCAATCAGCGGCGCGACGAACGGACGGTAGTCGCGACTGCCCTGATAGCGCGGCGCCACGCCGCCAGCGAGCGAAAACATGTAGAAATTCTCGGCGTAGGCCATCGACGAGCAGGTCAGGGCAAACAGCGGAACACACAGACAAGCGAAGCGTTTGCGCACGGTCAGGACTTTTTTTGGGACGGAAGCCGCAGTCTAGGGATGCTGCTTCGGCGCGTCTGTCCCGAAGTTAGGGGAATGTGTGCGCAATTGTGTTGGAGTGTTCGTGAATGTTCGCGGCGTATCCGACACGCGTGCACGCGGATAGAATCGGTGCCTGACACGACGCCTTGTTAGAACAACCGAATTCGAAAAACCGCCTTTGAAACCTGACACACGCCAACACCTTCGCGCGAATCTGCTGATGCTGATCGCGGCGATGATCTGGGGCTCGGCATTCGTCGCACAACGCTTAAGCCTCGATGCGATCGGACCGTTCCTGTTTACCGGACTGCGTTTCCTGCTCGGCGCGCTGGTCGTGCTGACGATGATCGTCTGCGTGCGGCGCTCCGCACTGGCAGAACTAACGAAGCGCGAACCCGGCGGCGCACGTGAACTGCTCGGTGCCGGCGTGCTGCTTGGCGTCGTGCTCTCGGCGTCGATTTCGTTTCAGCAGATCGGCCTGCAATATACGAAGGTCGCCAACGCCGGCTTCATCAGTTCGTTGTATGTGGTGCTCGTGCCGCTGCTGGGCGTGCTGTTTCGTCATCGGACGGGATTCGGCACGTGGCTCGGTGCGACGCTGGCCGCGATCGGCATGTACTTTCTGAGCGTCAACGAGCACTTCTCGATCCTGTATGGCGACTGGTACCAGTTGGCTGGCGCGTTGGTGATTTCCGTGCAGATGATGCTGGTCGGCCGCTTCGCGCTGCGGCACGACACGCTGATGCTGGCGCTCGTGCAGTTCGTGACTTGCGGGCTCGTGTGTCTGGTCGTCGGTCTCGGGATCGAGCCGGTCAGTCTCGCTGTGATCGAGCGCGCCGCGCCGACGATTCTGTACGGCGGTGCGCTGTCGGTGGGCGTCGCCTATACGATTCAGGTGGTTGCGCAAAAGTACGCGGCGCCGTCGCATGCCGCAGTGATCTTCAGTATGGAGGGTGTGTTCGCCGCGCTCGCGGGGTGGCTCGTGCTCGGCGAAACGCTGACGACGCGTGCGCTATTCGGATGCGCGCTGATGCTCGCGGGTTTGATTGTGTGTCAGGTGGGACCAGCCTCGCGACGCGGAAGCGAACGTGATCGCTTGCCTCATGAAGCGTGAGGACCTGGCCAGTCGCGTGAGTGACCGCATCGGCCGCTAAGCGGCGCGCGGCAGCGCGAAGAGTTTGGGTGTATCAGCAGTGGGCGGAAACACACACCAGCAGCCGTCGTCGTGTCGAAAGAAAAAGAGACCGCGCGATCCACCTTCCTGAGAAGTCTCGACCCGCACATAACGCCTGCCGCCCAGACGGGTGCGGCTGAATTCGGTCACGTGAACCGGCACCAAAGGCCCCGGCGCCAGCCATTTCTCGACCAGAAAACGTAGCGACTGTTCGCTTGCGGCTCTCATGATCCGCTCCGGGCCGGCTTGTCGTGGCTCGCCTCACGCGTGGCGTCGTTGCTTTCGTCGTTTTCGGCGCCTTCCTCATCATGCTCGGCGGATGCGAGAGATATGGCCCGATTAGTGGCCGCTGCCCGCAACGTCGTGCAGTGGCTGGCATGCCGGATGTCCGAGAGAAGACGGACTAATTGTCGTGCTGTTCTGCGTTTCATTGCACACCCCCGCACTGCACCAATAACTTCAGAAAACACTTTAACTCTATGCCTGGATAGGGCGTTGCTGAAATGATTTTGACTAAATAGCAACAGTTGCGCTTGCAAAAACATAGACGCAATCTTTGTACCTTCCAGCTTCAATGTGCGCGCGCGGGGAAGCGCGGTCTGTACGCTGGCGAGCGTATGACATTGACGAAAAAAACCGGGGCGCCACCCGGCAGCTGAGGCCCGGATCGGCAAGTTATCCACAATTGCCTATGAATAACTTCGGGAAAGCGCATCGGACAGCCTGTGTGCGAAATCTTGATAAGACGCGCCGCCGGGCAAGCCCTGTCAAAGTTATCCCAGCTTTGTAGTTTTTCTACCGTCGTGTTCCGCAGGGTTATGGGTTTCGCATGACATTGATGTGACGGGGGATTTGATAGTTATCCACAGACGGGGTTAACCCTTGTTAACTATTACTACATATATATACGTATGAAGTAAAAGACATAGGATAAGTAACGCTGCGTGATGAGATCAAAGGCTGATCAGCTCTTGACCAGCCGAAACCCCGCTGCATCGAGACATGCATCAAGGCGCGATGCTCGGTCCGCTTGCAGGTTGCACGGCAGCTGCTTTGTCAATCGCATCAGGCAAGTCGGGAAGCGGCGCTGGAACTGTCGCTTCGACCGGCAACGGCAACAGGCGCGTTTCAATGCGGTTGTTCACGACCGGCTGCGTGCGCACCACCGTTTGCAGATAGTGATCGACAAGGCCGAAGAAACGATCGTAAAACTTGCCCGACGGAATGGTCTCACTTGAAATCTTGACCATCGCATCGCTGTTCGAGCGGATCGGCAGCGACAGCGAACCCAGCACGCTTAGCCCGACGCTCGCCGACGTATCGCTTTTCTTCAGCGCAAAGCCGTTTTGCACAGCATTGACGTAGACGATGCTCGTATCGCTCGCCTCTTCTCCCGGCGTACACACCACATGGAACTCGACGACGACGTGCGTATCGCCGGTCGGCTGGAAATTTTTCGTTCCATCGACGGTATCGGTACGCGTCAGCGTCGTCAGATAGCCCTGACTCAGCAGTGCGCGGCGTGCGGCCTCGCAGGTATCCGTGACGCTCGAATTGAAATTTCGGGCGTAAGGGCTCGCGCCCGTTTCGAACAACTCCTGCTGGAATTTCGGTTGCGGGGCGCTGCTGCAAGCGGCAAGAGTCAGCAGGCCGAGAAGCGTGGCGGCAGTGGCTTTGGAAAACGAGGTGAACATGATCGATCGGAAGAGGCGCTGCGTGAGCTCGAATGGGAATGCATTGTAGAGCGGTTGCCAAGGTGTGCGTAAAAAGTGCGCAGCGCTGCGCCGCCTCACACAGCGTGACGGCTCAATTCCACGCCTTCAGGCGCGGGAGTATGACAACGAGGAGAAATACGACGGAGCTGCCGCTCAGTGCAGCATGGCAGGCGATGCGCCAGGCAGCGCCACAGCGGCGTTGCCGGCCGGTATCGTAAAAGCGTCGGCCCAGTTGTCCGGCGTCGGGCAACGGTCGGCTTCGCACATGCTGGTTTGCGCGCCTGCGTGCGATGCGATGTTCTGCGCCCCGGCGACGTCGGCGAAATCTTCGACGCGCAAGCTTACCTTCTTCGCGTACGCCTGCGATCCGCCGTAACTCTTGAGCGCGGCGTTCATGTCGCCGTTGGCCGAACGCATGTAGCCGTACAGGATCGCCGAGCCTACCTCGATGTTGGTGGTCGGCTCGGTGAGGTCCTTGACGTTCCTCAACATCCCCCGATGGGCGCCAGGCACCACCTGCATCAGCCCGGTCGCGCCGTTGGCGCCCTTGGCCTTTTCCTTGAAGCGGGATTCGATCGAGATGATCGCCAGCAACAGTGCTGGCGGCAGTGAGTATTTCGAAGCAGCGGACTGAACCGCGTCCGAAATCTTTTGAGCCTTTTCCTTTGCCAGACCGAATTTCTGCGTCAGATACGCGGACATGCGGTCATTGTTTTCATCGGCCGTTGCGGTTTGCATTAGGCCGAGCGAAAGCACGATCAGGCAAAGTAACCGGCTCATAACGGAGGACGGAAAAGAAAGGGGATGTGCGCATTATAGCTCTGCCCCCAAAAGAGGCACCAAAAGGCCAAAATTCGTCTGAGGAAAGGTGGCTGGCTGGTGCGTCCGCAAGTGCTTTGCGAGCGCAGGTCGGGCCACCCAGTTGCGCAGCAGTGCACCCGGTGAAACTACAGCAGGCTGTGAACCGACGCGCTCATTGCGCGTAGCGGCGATGCAAGGCGGCGGCCACTTCCGCGAAACGGGCGCGCAATTCGGGCGGCGCCAGTACGTCGGCCTCAGCGCCGAAGCGCAGCAACTCCGCGCATGCCTGTCTTATCGAACCGACCGGCAACGTGACCGTGCACCAGCCGTCGGACGGATCCGGCTCGCCGATTTTCGCGGCTGAGCGTGCGAACGGCGACGTGAAGGCTTCGAGCATCTGCATGCCCCATGGTGACGGGCGCAGCGTTGCCTCGCTCGCATGCATCTCTTCGGACAGACGCTGCGTGCTGTCTTGCCAGTAAGCCGCCAGATCGAAGGCGGGTGGCCGCTCGAAAGTCTCGTCCAGCATGCTCAATTCGAGAATACGCGAAATGCGGTAGATGCGAATGTCCGCGCCAACCCGCCCGACCACGTACCACGCGCCGCTTTTCAGCACGATGCCGAGCGGTTCGATCCGCCGAAATTTTTCGGCCTTCCAGCTCTGATAGCGAATCTCCAGCGGATGCTGTTCCCACACAGCGCTCGCGATCAACGGCAGATTCGCGGGCTGGTCCGCGTCGGAAAACCAGCCCGGGGCGTCGAGGTGAAAACGCGAGCGCATGCGCTCCGCGGTCGAACGCAATTCGACCGGCAGCGCGGCAAGCAACTTGGTTTGCGCGCCGGCCATGACGGCGCCGAGCCCAAGCGCCTGCACCGGCCCCGGCAAGCCGGCGAGGAACAATGCCTCTGCTTCCTGCGACGACAGACCGTTCAGACGCGTACGGTATCCGTCGAGCAGACGATAGCCGCCTTCCGCACCACGTTCGCTCTGGACGGGGACGCCCGCGGCGCTCAAGGCGTCGATGTCCCGATAGATCGTGCGCAGGGAGACCGCGCATTCGTCAGCGAGCGACTGCGCGGTCACGCGTCCGCGCGCTTGCAGGGTCATCAGGATGGAAAGGAGGCGGCTGGCTCTCATGCGGACAAGTGTAATCATACCTGACACAAACTGACAGGTATGCGCGCTTAGGATGGGGACGCCCGGCGCCAGATGGACGCTGGCTTTTCCAACGAGACGCTCACTCAAAAGGCTCCCCCATGACCACCGACCGCACGATCACGCTGTTCCACTCGCCGCAATGCCGCTCCGTCAGCGCACTGACGCTGCTCGAGGAACTCGGCGCTCCGTATCAGCTGAAGGTGCTGAACATGAAGGCCGGCGAGCAGCGCAAGGCGCCGTATCTCGCGATCAATCCGCTCGGCAAAGTGCCGGCGATTCTTCACGGCGACGCGCTGATCACCGAACAGGTCGCCATCTTTATCTATCTGGCCGATCTGTTTCCCGAAGCAGGTCTCGCGCCGGCGCTCAATGATCCGTCGCGCGGGCCGTATCTGCGTTGGCTGGTGTACTACGCGGCCTGCTACGAACCGGGGCTGGTCGACAAGGCGATGAAGCGCGAACCGGCGCCGCTCGCCACGTCGCCGTACGGCGATTTCGATTCGATGCTCGGGACCGTGACGAGCCAGTTGCAGGCGTCGCCCTATTTGCTCGGCGACAAGATGTCGGCCGCGGATATTTTGTGGGGCATCGCGCTGCATTGGGGGATGATGTTCAAGCTGGTGCCTGAGACGCCGGCCGTGCTCAAGTACACCCAGCGCGTCTGCTCGCGGCCGAGCTTCGTGAAGGTGAGCGAGCGGGATGTTGCGCTGGCGGCCGAGCATGAAGCGGCGGTCAAAGGGGCTTGATGTTGAGAGCGGGTTGCCGGGGATGCTGCGCGCGGCGATCAGCGGTGCTGGCGCCTGACCTGTTGGCCAGCTGAGCGGCCTGCTGATCCGGCATCCGGCTCGATGCGCCGGGATTTGAGACAATGAAGGCCGCCGGTGAATGTCTTCCCGGGACAACCGGGCGCGCCTTGACCTTTTCAGCAGGCGTCGGCCCATTGAACAAGAGATGTTTTCAGGTATGAGCAAGACCGTATTCATTCCCAGCGTCCCCGCGACGTCGGAGGAGGATTTCGAAGTGTCGGCGACGTCGAAACTCGCCGGCTACCGGCGTTTTTTCGGCGTGTTGAAAGTAGTTCGAACCACCGATGGCCGCGTGCTGTTCCCATTCGACGGCGCGCCGGAACTCGGACCTTACGCGACCAAGCTGGAAGCCGTCGCGGCGGCGCAGGTGTATGGCGAGCACATCGTGACCAGCGACCTGGCGCGTCCGGAGTTGTAAGCGCGGGCGCGTGGCGGGTGCGCTTTGGTCCCTTTGGCGGATTGCTTGGGTTAGTTACTCGGGATCGTCAATTGAGGTGATCACTTCGGGAGCAACGGATGCCTCGTCTGCGCAAAATGGGCACATCGGCCGCTGTTGTGGGAAGTGCGGCAGTGCTGATGGCCGCGCTCTGTCAATCCGGCTTCGCTCAGACGCCGGACGCCGATGCCGATGCCGGTCAGACCGCGCTAGGCAAAGCCGAGGTCGTTCACGCCCAGGTCCGTGTCGTAGCGATCTATCCGGCCACCAACAGCGTCACGCTACGCGGTCCGCACGGCAATCTTGCGGATGTCGACGTCAACCCCCAGTTGGCCGACATCAGGAAACTGCGGGTCGGCGACAAACTGAACGTTGCATACCAGCAGGCACTGCTGCTTCAAGTCGACAAGGTGACCACCAAAGGCGTGCGTGAACGCATCGAGACGACCGTGGCGATACCTGCCTCAGCGGGGTACGCATCGTCGGCGCATAGGGTGCAGGTTGTCGCGACGGTGTTGAAGATCGACCGCAAGAGCCGGATGGTCACGCTGCGCGGACCGAAGCATCAGCAGGTACTGAGGGCGGCGGAGAGTATTCCGCTCGATCAGTTGAAAGTCGGGGACAGTGTGCGCGCGGAGTTTGTGTCGGCGGCTGCGGTGGAGGTGGTGAGGAAGTGAGGTGAGCTGTTGAGGCAAAAAAACGGCCGCCTTCGGGCGACCGTTTTTTCTGGCGTGAGGCTAGACTTTCACCCTCACTCCACCGTCACCGACTTCGCTAGGTTTCGCGGCTTATCCACATCCGTGCCTCGCGCACAAGCCGTGTGATACGCCAGCAACTGCAGCGGCACCACATGCAGGATCGGTGACAGCAAGCCATAGTGCTCCGGCATCCGGATCACATGCAGGCCTTCGTCATTGACGATTTTCGTATCCGCGTCCGCAAACACATAAAGCTCACCGCCTCGCGCACGCACTTCCTGGATATTCGACTTCAGCTTCTCCAGCAGCGCGTCATTCGGCGCCACCGTGACCACCGGCATCGCCTCAGTCACGAGCGCCAGCGGCCCATGCTTCAACTCGCCGGCCGGATACGCTTCCGCGTGGATATAGGAAATCTCCTTGAGCTTCAACGCGCCCTCGAGCGCGATCGGGTAATGCAGCCCGCGCCCGAGGAACAACGCATGCTCCTTGCGCGAAAACTCTTCCGACCACGCGATGATCTGCGGCTCCAGCGCCAGCACGCTATTCAACGCCGCAGGCAAGTGGCGCAACTGCTTCAGATACACGGCTTCCTGTTCCGCACTCACCTGCCCACGCAGCTTCCCAAGCGTCGCGGCGAGCACGAACAGCGCGACCAGTTGCGTCGTGAATGCCTTGGTCGACGCCACACCGATCTCGCGACCCGCATGGGTGAGGAACGACAATTCCGTCTGGCGCACCATCGCGCTTGTGCCGACATTGCACACCGCCAGCGTATGTTTATGGCCCAACGACTGCGCATGCTTGAGCGCCGCCAGCGTATCGGCCGTTTCGCCCGACTGCGAGATCACCACCACCAACGACTTCGGATTCGGCACCGACTCGCGATAGCGATACTCGCTGGCAATTTCCACTTGGGTCGGGATCTTCGCGACCGACTCGAGCCAGTACTTCGCGGTCAGTCCCGAGTAGTAGCTCGTGCCGCACGCGAGAATCAGCAGGTTGTCGATGTCGGCGAACACCTTGCCGGCACCCTCGCCGAATAGCGCCGCGTCGAACGAATCGCCTTGCGGGATCGTGTCCGTAATCGCACGCGGCTGCTCGAAAATTTCCTTCTGCATGAAGTGGCGATACGGGCCGAGTTCGACCGCGCCGCCATACGCCGCGACCTGGCGCACTTCGCGCTGCGCGTCATAGCCGTCACGATCGGTGATAAGTACGCCCTCGAGCGACAGTTCGCAGACGTCGCCTTCCTCGAGGAAGATGAAACGTTCGGTGCTGCCGGCAAGCGCCAGCGCATCTGACGCGAGGAAGTTCTCACCGTTGCCGAGCCCCACCACTAGCGGCGAACCCTGCCGCGCGCCGACCACCGTATGCGGCTGATCCTTATGCAGCACCGCGATCGCGTACGCGCCGTGCAATTGTCCGACCGCTTCGCGCACCGCGGCAAACAGATCGCCGCGATACAGGCTGTGAATCAGGTGAGCGATAACCTCTGTGTCGGTCTGCGAGACAAACACATAACCCTTACCCCGCAGCATTTCACGCAGCGACTCGTAGTTCTCGATGATGCCGTTGTGTACCAACGCGAGGGCGTCTTTCGAGAAGATCGGGTGGGCGTTGTCGGTCACCGGCGCGCCGTGTGTCGCCCAGCGCGTATGCGCGATACCCGTGATGCCTTCGAGGTGGCTCTCCTTCACCTGCTCGTCCAGATCCGCCACGCGCGCGACACTACGCGCACGACGCGGCCCGTCATTACCGAGTACCGCCACGCCGCACGAATCGTAGCCGCGATACTCGAGACGACGCAGCCCTTCGATCAGGACGGGAACGATGTTACGTTGCGCAACCGCGCCGACAATGCCACACATGGCTTATTCCTTTTCAGTGCTGGGTTTCAGGGAGCGCGCTTCACGTGCGCGTCACGCCCATCAACCTTTCTTCTTGGTCGGGCGTACATAGCCCGACTTGCTTGTTTGAGTCTTATCGTTCAGGACCAGCATGTCTTCTTCGACATCCTTCCAGACCGTGGTGCCCGCGGCGATCGTCACGCCGCGCTTGACGCGCACGGGCGCAACGAGTTGCGTGTCCGAACCGACAAACACGTCGTCTTCAATGACCGTACGGAATTTGTTCGCGCCGTCGTAGTTACAGGTGATGGTACCCGCGCCGATATTCACGCGCGCCCCGACATCCGCATCGCCGATATACGTCAGATGGTTCGCCTTCGAGCCATGACCGAGCACCGAGTTCTTCACCTCGACGAAGTTGCCGACGTGCGACTCGTCCTGCAACGACGTGCCCGGACGTAGCCGCGCATAAGGGCCGAGCACGACGTTTGCACCGACTTCAGCGCCTTCGATATGCGTGAACGCATCGACGCGCGTTCCGGCGCCGATCGTCGCATTGCGGATCACGCAGTTCGGCCCGACCGTCACGTTGTCAGCCAACGTGACGCGGCCTTCGAACACGCAGTTCACGTCGATCGAGACGTCGCGGCCGCACTCGAGCGTGCCGCGCACGTCGATTCGAGCTGGATCGGCAAGCGTCACGCCGGCCACCAGCAAGGTCTCGGCGACATTGTGCTGATGAATCCGTTCGAGTTCGGCAAGCTGCTGCTTGCTATTCACACCGAGCGTTTCCCACTCTTCGTCAGGCTGCGTGGTGACGACTTCGAGTCCGGCTTCGATCGCCATCTCGACCGCGTCGGTCAGATAAAACTCGCCTTGCGCGTTGTCGTTCTTCAATGCCGCGAGCCAGCCGCCCAGACGCTCGGTCGGCGCGACGATGATGCCGGTGTTGATCTCGGCGATCTTGAGCTGCTCGGGCGTGGCGTCTTTCTGTTCGACGATGCGCGACACCTTGCCGTGCTGATCGCGCACGATACGGCCGTAGCCGCTGGGGTCGTCGAGCGTGACGGTGAGAACGCCGTAGCCGCCTCGGCCCGCGCGATCGGTCAGCGCCTGCAGCGTGCTGGCGCGCGTAAGCGGCACATCGCCGTACAGCACCAGCGTAGGTTCGGACGGATCGAGCAGCGGCAGCGCCTGTTGCACCGCGTGGCCCGTGCCGAGTTGCTGCTCCTGAACGGCGAACTGGACATCCGGCGCGGCTACAGCCTGGCGCACGGCTTCGGCGCCATAACCGACCACCACGACCAGACGCGTGGGCTTGAGCGCACGAGCAGTGTCGATGACATGAGCGAGGAGCGGCCGGCCGGCCAGGGGATGGAGCACCTTGGGAAGCGCGGACCGCATGCGCTTACCGGTGCCTGCCGCCAAAATCACGATGTTCATGGCGTCGGCAATCAGACAAGTTTGGAGCCGACGATTCTATCATGCAGCCCATAACGAATAAGGCCGCTCGCGCGGCCCTATTACCTTCCCGAAACACCCGGAAACCTTTGATTTCAGGGCACTTCACGACTGGTTACATATCGTCGAACTGAACGATCGAGATCGGCTTCGATCCGTTGAAGGTTGCGCCGTCACCGGAATCGGTCGAACACGGCTCTTCGTCGAAGGCGATATCGCCTTGCGGATCGGCCTCGCCGCTTGCACGCAGGCCGGCGAACGGGAACAGCTTGTGATCCATCAGATGCGACGGCACGATGTTCGACAACGCGTTGAACATGTTCTCGATGCGGCCCGGGAAGCGCTTCTCCCAATCGCGGATCAGCGCCTTCATTTCCGCGCGTTTCAGGTTCGGCTGGCTGCCGCACAGGTTGCACGGAATGATCGGGAATTCGCGCAGCTCCGCGTACTTTTCCAGATCGGTTTCCTTCACGTAGGCGAGCGGACGGATCACGATATTCTTGCCGTCGTCCGATTGCAGCTTGGGCGGCATGCCCTTCAGCTTGCCGCCGTAGAACATGTTCAGCAGCAGCGTTTGCAGAATGTCGTCGCGATGATGGCCGAGCGCGATCTTGGTGGCGCCGAGCTCGCCCGCCACACGATACAGAATGCCGCGACGCAGCCGCGAACACAGCGAGCAGGTGGTCTTGCCCTCCGGCACCAGCCGCTTGACGATGCTGTAGGTGTCCTGGTTCTCGATGTGAAACGGAATGTCGACTTGCTTGAGGTATTCGGGCAGCACGTGTTCCGGGAAGCCCGGCTGCTTCTGGTCGAGATTCACCGCGACAATGTCGAAGTTGATCGGCGCGCGTTCGCGCAGCCGCATCAGGATTTCGAGCATTGCGTAGCTGTCCTTGCCGCCCGACAGGCACACCATCACCTTGTCGCCTTCCTCGATCATGTTGAAGTCGCCGATCGCCTCACCGACCTGGCGCGCGAGCCGCTTGAACAGCTTGTTGTTCTCGTAGGCTTCTTTCTGCTCGCGGCGCGTGAGCGGCGCTTTGACCGCCGAGGCCTGGGCAGCTTGTGCAGCCCCTGGGGCCGCGGTGTCGTTCAGGATTTCCTGAGCATTCATGGCTCAATCCTCTTTGATACGGAAGACTTCGACGCCCACGGCGTCGCAGTCGGGATAAACGTCCGGCTTTTCGGTCGACACGCACACGGCGCGCACCTGCGGATGATCGAGGAGCGCCTTGACGAGGTCATCGCAGAGGGTTTCCTGCAGGTGGATATGACCTTGGTCGACGCGACGCGCGATGGTCGAACGCATGAAGTCATAGTCGACCACTTCGTTCAATTTGTCCTGAACCGGCGTGGACAGCGCGAGCGGCACAAACAGTTCGACGTTGATCACGACGCGCTGTTCGCCGCGCTTTTCGAAGTCGTGCACGCCGATGTTGATGTGCACTTCGTAATTGCGCAGAAAGAGCCGGCGGCAATCGGCGAGCCGGGGATGCGAAAGAGCGGCAAACATGTTCGTTCCAGTCGAAAAAAGAGTGCGGAGCACTCAAGTGGGCGCTTCAGGCGCCCGTCAAAAACATAACGTCGCGCGGCAGCGGCACGAGGTGCTGCCCGCCGTCGACCACCAGCGTCGTTCCGGTGACGCCCGCTGCATCCGCGAGATACAACGCGGCGGCGACAATATCCTCCGGCCGCGACGCGCGGCCCAAAGGCGTGGCACGGTGAGCTTCTTCAAAACCGGCCGGCGTTTGATCGCCGGATTGCATCGTTAGACCAGGGGCAAGCCCGACCACGCGCACTTTCGGCGCCAAGGCCTGCGCCAGCGCGACCGTCGCCGTCTGCAACGCTGCCTTCGACAGCGTGTAGGACAGGTAGTCCGGGTTCATGTTGTACAGCTTCTGGTCCAGCACGTTGATGACCACGCCGCGCTGGCTTTCATCGGTGCGCGCGGTTTCCGGCGTGGCCTCGAACAGCATACGCGCCAGCACGAGCGGCGCGCCGAGATTCATCGCGGTCAGCTTCAGCAGCAGGTCGTAACCGACGTTCTGCGCCGTGTCTTCCTCAAAGCGCGAGGCGTTGTTGACAATACACGACGGGCGACCCAGCGCGGCCATACAGGCGGGCAGAAGCTGCTCGACCTGGCCCTCGTCGCCCAATTCAGCGTGCAAAGCCACCGCCCGGCGGCCCATGGCGACGATTTCCGCGACTACTTCGTCAGCCTCCTGGCGCGACGCGCCGTAATGGACCGCCACGTCCCAGCCACGCGCGGCGAAGCCGAGCGCGAGCGAGCGCCCGATGCGGCGGGCGGCGCCGGTAATCAGCACGATGCGCGGCGTTTCAGGCGCGCGGGCGGCGGCGTTGTCCAGAGAGGCGGTCATTTACAATGCGGGGATGAATCCGAAAGCTCACCAACCCGATAGTTTACCTGCTCCCGGCCCGAGCGCGCTTGCTCAGTCCGAAGCGCTGGTCGCACAGGTCCGCGCGGAGCTCGAAGCAGCCGGCGGCTGGCTGCCATTCGACCGCTACATGGAGCGCGCGCTTTACGCGCCGGGACTCGGCTATTACAGCGGCGGCGCCCGCAAATTCGGCCTGCGCGGCGACGACGGCAGCGACTTCGTCACGGCGCCGGAAATGTCGCCTCTCTTCGCCGCGACGCTGGCGCGCCCGCTCGCCGAGGCCTTGGAGGCGAGCGGCACGCGCGAACTGATGGAATTCGGCGCCGGCACGGGCAAACTCGCCGCCGGCCTGCTGAATGCGCTCGACACGCTGGGCGTCGAATTCGACAGCTACTCGATCGTGGATTTGTCCGGTGAATTGCGCGAACGCCAACGCGAGACGATCGAAGCCGCGGCACCGGCGCTGGCCGCGAAAGTGCGCTGGCTGGACGCATTGCCGGAGCAATTCGAAGGCGTGGTGATCGGCAATGAGGTATTGGACGCGATGCCGGTGCGGCTGTTCGCATTTACCGACGGCGCCTGGCATGAACGCGGCGTGACGTGGCGCGACGAGGCCTTTGCGTTCGACGACCGGTTGGTATCGGAAGCTGCGGACATTGCGCTTCTGGCTGAGATCGAAACTATCGGCGACGACTACGTGACCGAAACGCACGACGCCGCCCGGGCATTCACGCGGACCATTTGCACGATGCTTGCGCGTGGCGCGGCGTTCTTTATCGATTATGGTTTTCCGCGCCACGAGTACTACCATGAGCAGCGTGCGCAGGGCACGTTGATGTGCCATTACCGGCACCGGGCGCATGGTGACCCGTTTGTTTATCCGGGTTTGCAGGACATTACCGCGCACGTGGAATTTACCGGCATTGCCGAAGCCGGTGTCGAGGCTGGCGCCGATTTGTTGGGCTTCACTTCGCAAGCGCGGTTCTTGTTGAACGCGGGGATTACCGAGACGTTATCGGCGCTCGATCCTTCGGACACGGCGAAGTTTTTGCCTGCGGCGAATGCGGTCCAGAAGTTGTTGTCCGAGGCGGAGATGGGCGAGCTGTTCAAGGTGATCGCATTTTCGCGCGGGCTGGATGACACGCTGCAGGCGTTTTCGAGCGGCGACCGGTCACATACGTTGTGATTTTTTGCCTTAGGGGTTGGCGATGATCCGCTGGCTGTTGACTACGTTTGTTGCGGTGGCGGTGTTGTCGGCCTGCTGGCCGTGGCTCAGGAAGATTGGGGTTGGGCGGATGCCCGGGGATGTCACTTTGCGCCTCTTCGGGCGGGAGTATCCGTTTCCGTTTATGTCGACGCTTGTTCTTTCGATGGTTTTGTCGCTGATCGCGAGGGTGTTGTAGCCTTCGCGGCGCTTTTTGTCTGTGTTCTTAGGGCGTTGGCCTTTCCTTGATCTGGCTTTGGTGCCTTTCCTTGAATTGTTAGTGGTCTATTAGCGTTGCCCCTGTGCGGGGCGGCACTTACTTTCTTTGCCGCCGCAAAGAAAGATAAGCAAAGAAAGCGGCTAGAAGCCCCTGCTAAGTGGGCACCGTGGTCTGCTGCGGGTAGTGGTGCGACTGGAATCCGTGTTCTCTCACATTCGGCGTTAGTGACAAAGGACTCATCAGCTCCCACTCCGCACTGCGTGCGTCGCGGACGGGTATGCAGGGGAAACCATGGGCTTCGGTTTTGGTTTGTGGGGCCGTCGGCTTCGCCTCGGCGAGACGCTCCTGCACTTCCCCGGGAACCCTGCCTCAATGATATGTCGGTGTGCTGAATCACCGTCCCGATCTCGATCACGATCACAGCCGTAGTTGCAGTTGCAGTTGCAGTTGCAATCGTGATGGTGGTGCAATGACGAGCCACGGTTCGGTGGCGAGGCGTCAACGCCAAAACGTAGCGATCGGTTTTATGAACGGCTCTTCGGCGCGCGCAGCGCCGCCGGAAGTATGACGCCCTTGTCACAAGCACGTGCAGGGGCACGAACACAGATTCCAGATGCACCACTACCCTGAGCGAGCTGCGGGCCCCGCTTAGCAGGGGTTTCTAGCCGCTTTCTTTTGCCTACTTTTCTTTGCGGCGGCAAAGAAAAGTAGGTGCCGCCCCGCACAGGGGCAACGCTAATAGACCACTAACAATTCAAGGAAAGGCCAAAGCCCCAGGAACACTGACAATAAGCGCCGAGCAGGCAAAAAACTCAAACAACAAGAGCCCCTTCAACAGCACGAACGCGCTCCTGATGCACTGCATCCTTAATCCCCGCAGGCGAGTCAACGAGCCGCCTAGCCACTGCACCAGCATCCACCCCTCGCGCAGCAACAAGCGCAACCCGCAGCCGCTCAGCCTGCGGATACTCCCGCATCTCAAACCCCAGCCGCCCACGCGCATCCGCCTCACAAGCCTGCAAGGCTTCAGCAAACCGCGCAGGTTTCCGAATCGCATCGCTGCGCTCGAGCAGCCTCACCAACGCGGCGGCCCCCATCTCCATCACGCGATGAATATTCCCATGCTCCCGCGCGACCAGCAGCGCCAGATCGCGGCATTCATTCGGCACCCGCAGCCGCTCGCATAAAGGCTTCAGCAAATCCACGCTGCGCCCCTCATGCCCGATATGCCGCGGCAAAACGTCATCCGGCGTCGTCGCTTTGCCCAAGTCATGCGTGAGCGCCGCAAACCGCACCGGCAACGCGTAACCCTGCTGCGCGGCATGGTCGACCACCATCATTACGTGCACGCCCGTATCCACTTCGGGATGATAGTCAGCCCGCTGCGGTACGCCGAACAATGCATCGATCTCCGGCAGAATCCGCGCCAAAGCACCGCATTCCCGCAGCACTTCGAACATGCGCGACGGCTTCTTCTCCATCAATCCGCGCGACACCTCCTGCCATACGCGCTCGGCGACCAGTGCATCGACCTCACCATCAGCCACCATCTTGCGCATCAGCGCCATCGTCTCCGGCGCCACCGTGAAATCGACGAAACGCGCCGCAAACCGCGCAATCCGCAAAATCCGCACGGGGTCTTCCAGAAACGCATCGCTGACGTGACGAAACAGCCGCGCCTGCAAATCGCCCCGGCCGTTGAACGGGTCGATCACCGGGCCGGTCAATTCGCCGTCCGGGCGCATTTCGCGCGCCATCGCGTTGATTGTCAGGTCGCGGCGCGCGAGGTCCTCTTCGAGTGTGACGTCCGGCGCGTAGAAGAACTGGAAGCCGTGATAGCCCGCAGCCGTCTTGCGCTCGGTGCGTGCAAGCGCGTACTCCTCGTGCGTCTGCGGATGCAGAAATACCGGGAAATCCTTGCCCACCGGACGATAGCCCTGCGCCACCATCTGCTCGGGCGTCGCGCCCACCACCACGTAATCCCGGTCCTGCACGGGTACGCCCAGCAACTCGTCGCGGATCGCGCCGCCTACTGCGTAGATATTCATGGGCATACGTCTTGGTACGGAATGGCATGCGTTTCGCGCAGCGCGTCGTCGATCCACGCCTTCACCGCCGGCAACGCCGTCACGCGACGAACATAAGCCGCGGCAGCCTCGGAGAGCGCCGGTTGCCACGTGTTGAAGCGCATCACGACGGGTGCGTACATCGCGTCAGCAATGCTGAACTCGCCGAACAGGAAAGGACCGCCGTAGGTATCGAAACACCTGCTCCAGATCGCGTCGATACGCGCAATGTCGGCCAGTGCGCCCGGTGTGGCGTTCTTACCCGGAAACGACGCGCGAATGTTCATCCACATGTTCGAGCGCAATTCGCCGAAGCCCGAATGCATCTCGGCGCTGATGCTGCGCGCGTGACTGCGCGCCGCCGGGTCGCGCGGCCACAGCGCATGCTGCGGGAAGCGCTCAGCCAGTGTCTCGGCGATCGCCAGCGAATCCCAGGTGGCCAATCCATCTTCGCCGATCAGGCACGGCAACTTGCCCGGACCGGTCGGCGCATACGCCAGAATCGCGGACTTCGTGCCGGCTTCATTCAGATGAATCAGCACCTCTTCAAATGGAATGCCGAAATGTTTGACCAGCAACCACGGACGCATCGACCATGACGAGTAGTTCTTGTCACCGATAAGCAGCTTCATGCCTGGTATAAAAGGTAGAGATTAGAAAAGGTTCAACGCCCCGCGCTCGCGCGAAACGTGTCGAAGCGCGAACGCGACGACGCGCCGGTCAGATACACGGGCGCGATCGTTTCGATGCTGGCGGGTTCGATGCCGAGTTCAGGCGCAAGCGGTCCGGTCAACACGTTGTCGACTTTCATCGAATCGAGATTGTCGCGCGAAATCACCGGTTCGCCCGGCGCCATTTCAAACGTCAACGCCTGCAAGCGCGCCAGCGCCTCCGGCAGGCGAATGATTCGCGCATGCCGGCCGATCACGTCGCCGCAATACTTGACGAGGTCTTCGAGCGTATAGACGGTCGGCCCGCCCAGCTCGTAGGTATGGCCGCTCGCCGCGTCGAGATCGAGCACGTTGCAGATCGCTTTTGCCACGTCGCCGACGTACACCGGCTGGAATTTTGCATCCGGCATCGCAAGCGGAATCACCGGGAACATCCGCTGCAGGAACGCGAACTTGTTGAGCAGTTGGTCTTCAGGACCGAACACCACGGACGGACGGAAAATCGTCCACGCCAGATTCGCCGCATGCACGGCCTTTTCCCCGTCGCCCTTCGAGCGCGAATACATGCTCGGCCCGTTCGAGTCGGCGCCGAGCGAGCTGATATGAATCAGCCGATGCACGCCCTTGCCTTCGCAAGCCGCAACGATTTTGGTCGGCAATTCGACATGCGCGCGGGCGAACTCCGGGCCATAAGGCGTGCCACGTTTGCCATGCAGCGTGGCAACGAGGTTGATCACGCAATCGGCGCCCTCGACGAAACGCGCAAGCTGAACCGGATCGAACACGTCAGCTTCGATCACGTCGATGGGGAGCAGGGTGAGATGGCGGGCGTTATAGCGCCGCCGGGTGGCGATGCGCACGTCTTTGCCCATTTCAACCAGAGCATTGACGAGATGGCTGCCGATAAAACCGGAACCGCCGATGACCGCAACGGCTTGATGTCGCATTTTCGACTCCCTGGTGGAAGCCGCGGCAACGGCTGGCGTGGCGCACCGCCGCATCAGAAAACCTGACGCGGCGGCGGCACGGCGCTTACGGTGCGATATAACCCAGACGCGCCTTCAGCGATTGCGGACGGCCTTCGAACAATGCCGCGTAGTAGACCGTGTTGGACAACACATTCTTGACGTAGTCGCGCGTTTCCTGGAACGGAATCGCCTCGGCGAAGATCGCGCCTTCAACCGGATGCTGCAACGATTGCCGCCAGTTGCGCGGACGGCCGGGACCGGCGTTATAACCGGCGGTGGCCAGCACAGCAGACCCGTCGAACTGATTGTAGATCATGGACAGGTAGTTCGTGCCGAGCAGGATGTTGGTGTTGATATCGTTCATCTGCTCGCGCGAAATCGGGCCGAGGCCGATTTTCTTCGCCACCAGTTGCGCGGTGCCCGGCATCAGTTGCATCAGACCGCTCGCGCCAACTTCCGAGCGAGCGTTCATGATGAAACGCGATTCCTGGCGAATCAGCCCGTATGCCCATTCGACGTCGAGTCCATTCGACTGCGCATCGCGCTCAACGATATCCTTGAACGGCGACAAATAACGCAGCGAGAAATCGTGCTCGCTCTTCGTGCGGTCCGCCGTGTTCACGGTCCGGTCATACAACTCGATGCGGCGCGCGTATTCGGCCACAGCGATCAGCTGCCGGTCGCTCATATTGCGCAGCGGCCAGTTCCATTCGCGATTGCCCTCGAGCCGCAGATTCAGCGCGTAGAAGCGCTGCGCCAGATCGAGACCCGGCGTGTTGCCGGCCTGTTGGATTTCGGCGTCGGTCACGGTGGTTTTCGGCGGCACGGTGATCTTCTGGCCGAGCTCTTCCGCAGCCAGTTGGCCGTAGAAGTTGAAGCCCTGCGAGATCGACTCGAATTCCTGGTTGGCCGTGGTTGTGTCGCCAGCCTGCTTGAGCGCACGGGCATGCCAGTACACCCACGACGGCTGATTGCGCAGCGCCGCCGGCATCTGTTCGATCGACCAGCGCACCATCGTCCAGTCGCCCGCGAGCAGCGCGGTGCGGGTGCGCCATTCGTACGCCGGGTTTGACAGCGGCGCATTCGCCGACAGGCGGTACCAATCCACCGCGCTCGGCATCTGCTTGGCAGCGGCTTGATACGCAATCGTGCCCCAGCCGATTGCGCGCTCGGGCGAGCTCAACGACGGCGCGACCGAGGCGAAAGTGGCCGCGGCCATGGCCGGATCGTTGCGCGCCATGCGCGTGATCGCGAGCAACGCGAGTTGATGCGATTGCGTATCCGGACCGACGCCGCGCGCCAGCAACAACGGCGGCGTACTCGTGGCCTGGCCGAACAGCACCGGATCGGGCGGCTGGTTGCTAAGCGCATCGACGAGCTTGCTGCCCGTGCTCGTGTAGTTCTGTTCGTACGCGAGGCGGATCTGTTGCCACACGTCGTCGGAACTGAATTGCTGATTGACCGCGAGCGCGGTGATCAGATCGACGCAGCCGTCGCCGTACGACTTCGGGTCGACGAGCAGCGCACGCGCCGCGTCGGCGACGTTTTCACCCCGCGCGGCACGCGACTCGAGCGCGTAGCACTTAACCTGCGTATCGTCGTTCAGCACGAAACGCGCGTATTGCTGATCGAAGTTACGCCAGTCGTGACGTGCGCCGAGCACCGTGAGGTAGTCGTTGCGCATGCGGTCGGCGATGGCCTGGCCGTCGTACTTCTGCAGGAACGACAGCACCGGCGCATCCGGCGCGTCAATGCGCGCGTGACCGCTGGAATCGAACAATTGCGGCTTGAGCTGGAAGTACTCCAGATACGAAGGCGCTGGATAGTTCGGGATCATGCTCGCCAGTTGCGCTGCGCGCGCCGCGTCATTATTGCGGGCGGCTTCGCGAAGCTGGACGAAGGTCTGGTCGTCGTTCGTGAGTTGCGAAAGGGGAATGGGCTTGACGGCGGAGGCCGTGCTGCACGCGACGAGTGCCGCAGCGGCAAGCGCCAGACCGGCCGCGCGATATACTCGATAGAGGCGTATTGACATCGTTGTTTCTGGAGCGCGAATTGAACCCAAGCATAGCATGCAACCCTGTCGCAGAATCGAAAAAGGCGCTGCGTCGAATGCTATTGGAAGCAAGGCTACAAGCGGCTTCCGAGCCGGCGCACAACGCCGCGCTCAACCGTCGCGTTCTCGATGCGTTGAAACACTACGGCGTGAGCAGTGTGGGGTTCTATTGGCCGCTGGCGGGCGAATTCGACGCGCGCGCCGCGATTGCGATCTGGCTCGCGGCCGACTCGCAACGCGAGGCGGGTTTGCCGATCGTCAAGGAACGCGGCGCGCCGCTCGAATTTCACGCATGGGCGCCGGATATGGCGATGAAGATCGGCCATCACAAGATTGCCGAACCCACATCGGGGCGCGTGGTGGTACCCGATCTGCTATTCGTGCCGTGCGTGGGTTTCGACGCCAACGGCTTCCGGCTCGGTTACGGCGGTGGCTACTACGATCGCACGCTGGCCACATGGCCGGGACCGAAGAAGCCGGTCACGGTCGGCATTGCCTATGAAGCATGCCGCACGGACGCATTGCAGCGCGAGGCTCACGACATCCCGCTCGATCTGATCGTGACGGAAGCCGGTCTCTATCCACAGCCGGCGGATTAAGCGTTTGAAGAGCGCCCTGCGAGGCGCCCCCTTCAATAACTACCGAGGCCGAACCCCGTTATAAAGACGCCGCCGCCCGCGCGGCCGTGTCGTACAGCCCGGACGCATTGCGCATCAATTGCGCCGCCTCGCCAATCTGTTCGTTGGTCAGGCCGCTTTCCTTCAGCGTCGAAATCAGGCAACTCTCGCGCACTTCGCGGTATTTCAGGCAGAGCTCGCGGCCCGCATCGGTCGCCGAGAAGAACACTTCCTTGCCGGTCTTTTCGCTTTTTACATACCCTCTAGCTACGAGCTTCTTCAACGCGTAAGTAGCGACGTGCGTGTCTTCAATGTTCAACACGAAGCAGATGTCCGCCAGCTTCTTGCGCCGCTCGCGATGGCTGACGTGGTGCAGCAACGAGACTTCGATCGCGGTCATGTCTTTTTCGCCGGCCGCCGACATGCAGCGCACCATCCATCGGTTGAATGCGTTGCCCGCCATGATCAGTGCGTACTCCAGTTCGGACAGCTCCGCGCTGGTGTCGGACACGAGATGTTCCGAGGAAACGATCTTGGTGGGGTGGCGCGACATGGTGAAAATTCTCGAGAAACAGGATGGGAAAGTGTCAGGAGTGTACGACGAGCCACCCATTCCGGGGAGCCTGGCGAAAACGCTTATAGATAAATTGTTGATATTTTATTGATAATGTACGCTTCATACATCGCGACCCCGATGCCGATAACCAGGTATAGGGTCCGATATGTTCGACATTCCCGACTCAACCTGGGCCATTAAGCGATGAGCCAACCAAGAATCTTCCCGCTCGGCGATGCCGCGCTAGTCTGCGAGGCGCCGCCGCCTGCCACGCTGGACTGCCAGCGGCGCGTGTGGGCTGCCGCCGAGGCTGCACGCGACTGGCCGCACGTGCTCGAGGTTGTGCCGGGTATGAACAATCTGACGCTCGTATTCGATTCGCTCGAAGCCGATCGCGAAGCGCTGGTGAGCCTTCTGCAGGCAGCCTGGAATGCGGTGAGCGACGTGCCCGCGGCCGGCCGTGAAGTCGAAATCCCGGTGCAATACGGCGGCGAGTTCGGACCCGACCTGCAAGTGGTCGCCAATCACACCGGCCTGAGCGTGCGCGAGGTCGTGCAACGTCACGCGGATGGCGAGTACGTGGTGTTCTTCCTCGGTTTTCAGCCGGGCTTCGCCTATATGGGCGGGCTCGACACAGCGCTGCACACGCCGCGCCGTTCATCGCCGCGGCTGGAAGTGCCGGCCGGTTCGGTCGGTATCGGCGGTGAGCAGACCGGCATTTATCCGGCGACCTCCCCCGGTGGCTGGCAGTTGATCGGCCGCACCGAACTGCCGCTGTTCGATCCATCTCGCCGTCCGCCCACGCTGCTGCAACCGGGCGACCGGGTGCGCTTTACCGTCGCGGGGATACACGCATGATCGATGTGATTCGCGCGGGTCTGCTGACCACGATTCAGGATCTTGGCCGTCACGGCTACCGGCACCTCGGTGTCGCGATGGGTGGCGCGCTCGACCGTCTGTCGCTCGAAGTCGGCAACCGGCTGGTAGGCAACCGGCCCGATGCGGCCGGCCTGGAAATTACCTTCGGACCGACCGTGCTGCGCTTTCTGCGCGCCACACGTGTGGCCATCACCGGCACCGAATTCGGCGCGACGCTCGACGGCAAGCCGGTCTATTCATGGTGGAGCCTGCCGGTGCAAGCCGGCCAGGAGCTGGTTCTGCAAGCGGCCAAACGCGGCATGCGCGGCTATGTCTGCATCGCGGGCGGCATCGACGTGTTGCCGATGCTCGGTTCGCGCAGCACCGATCTCGCCGGCCATTTCGGCGGACTCGGCGGCCGGGCGTTGCGCGACGGCGACCGTCTGCCGGTCGGCGCGCCGCCGCAACGCGGCCATCTCGGCTTTACCCCCGAAGCGCCGGAGTTCGGCGTGAAGGCGCCCGCCTGGTGCAAGTTCGTGCTGGTTCACGAACCGCTGCGGCGCGGCCGGCATCCATCGGGCGTGCCGTGGGCTGTGCCGATCCGCGTGCTGCAAGGCCCGGAATACGATAGCTTCACTGAAGAAGCGCACGAATCGTTCTGGTCCGATGAATGGCTGGTCACACCGAACAGCAACCGCATGGGCTACCGCCTCGCCGGCACGGAACTGAAGCGCACCCGGAAAAACGATCTGCTCTCGCACGCGGTGCTGCCCGGCACGATTCAGGTCCCGCCGAACGGCCAGCCGATCGTGCTGATGAGCGATGCGCAGACCACGGGCGGCTATCCGAAGATCGGCGCTGTGATCCAGGCCGATCTATGGAAGCTCGCGCAGGTTCGCCTGAACGCCGCCATCCGTTTCATCCCGACGACGCCCTATGAGGCGCGCCAGGCTTTGCTGGAAGAACGCACGTACTTGCGGCAGATCGACGCCGCGATTGCCATGCACGAAGAGCGTTGCGCGCGCCAGCCGGCGGTCGCAGCGCTGTAACACTAAGTAGGGGAACACCATGGAAATCGATTTGAACGCCGATCTCGGCGAAGGCTGCGGTTCCGACGAGGCGCTGCTCGACCTCGTCAGCTCGGCCAACATCGCGTGCGGCTGGCACGCGGGCGGCGCCAACGCCATGCGCGACTGCGTGCGCTGGGCGGTGCAAAAGGGTGTGTCGATCGGCGCGCATCCGAGCTTTAACGATCCTGAGAACTTTGGCCGCAAGGAAATGGATCTGCCGGCCAACGATATCTACGCCGGCGTGCTGTATCAGCTCGGCGCCCTGTCGGCGATCGCGCAGGCCGAGGGCGGGCGCATCGCGCACGTCAAGCCGCACGGTGCGCTGTACAACCAGGCCGCGCGCGACGCGAAGATCGCCGATGCGATCGTCTCGGCGGTTCACGATTTCGACCCGTCGGTGGCAGTGTTCGCGCTCGCCAACAGCGGACTCGTGACGGCTGCCCGGGCAGCCGGCCTGACTGCCATCGAAGAAGTATTCGCCGACCGCGGCTATCGCGCCGACGGCTCGCTCGTACCGCGCAAGGAGCCGGGCGCGCTGCTCGACGACGAAGACGTGGTGCTGGAGCGCACGCTCGCCATGGTGCGCGAGCGCCGCGTGCAGGCCGTCGACGGACACTGGGTGCCGCTCAACGCCCAAACCATCTGCCTGCACGGCGACGGTCCGCACGCGCTGGCGTTCGCGCGGCGCATCCGCAGCGCGCTGGAGGACGCGGGCATTGACGTTCACGCGGCCGGCGCCGCGAGCGTCTGATCCGCGCGTCAATCGGCGCGAGCCAGACAGCGCGATTCAACTGTTGCCCAACCCCGAACGCCCCGCTCCGTGCGGGGCGTTTGCCAGGTACACGACGACGCATTGCAGTACCCGCAGTGGAACAGCAAACAAGCAGCAAATGCAGGTGCAGGTGTAGTCGAAGCAACGCGGCCATCAAGAGCCGTAGCAGCAAGACGGCGCGTGGATCATCAGGCGCCGGCCCACGTTAGCCGCCATAAGCGGCGAGGTTGAAACCCTGTTTGGAGATCCAGATGCAGACAACAGTCAGTCTATGGCCGCTCATTGGCGTGGCCGTCATCATCGTCGGCTTTTTATTACGGTTCAATCCGATGCTGATCGTGGCGGTGGCCGCGATCATCACCGGTCTGGCCGCGCACTTCCCGCCTGAAAAGATCCTCGCTGAAATCGGCACCGGTTTCATCAAGACCCGCAATATCCCGCTGATCATTCTGCTGCCGCTGGCCGTGATCGGCCTGCTGGAACGGCATGGCCTGCGCGAGCGCGCGCAAGCGTGGATCGGCGGCATCAAGGCCGCGACCGCAGGGCGTTTGCTGATTGTCTATCTGCTGGTGCGCGAACTGACCGCCGCTGTCGGCCTGACCGGTCTCGGCGGCCATCCGCAAATGGTGCGTCCGCTGATCGCACCGATGGCCGAAGGCGCGACTGAAACGCGCTTCGGCAAGATCAGCGACGCCGTGCGTTTCAAATTGCGCGCCTTCTCCGCGGCGACCGACAACGTCGGCCTGTTCTTCGGTGAAGACATCTTCGTCGCGTTCGGCGCAATCGTGCTGATGACGACCTTCCTGAAAGAAGCCGGCATCATCGTCGAGCCGATTCACGTGGCCGTCTGGGGCATTCCGACCGCGATCTGCGCGTTCATCATTCACGGTTTCCGCCTCTATCTGCTCGACCGCAGGCTCGAACGCGAACTGCGCGGCAATGCCGCAGCGAACACCGCCTCCGTTGCGCCGACGCAACCCGCCGCAGGAGACAAAGCATGACGTTCACGATTACCTATTTGTTCTGGCTGCTCGGCGTCGTGCTGCTGGTGATCGGCGGCATGATCGTCACGGATAAGGAACACCCGCGCCGTTTCACTGCCGGCGGTTTCTGGATTCTCTACGCGCTGATCTTCCTGATCGGCGACAAGTTGCCGCCCTCGGTGGTCGGCGTGCTGGTAACCGTGATGGCGCTGGCCGCGGGCTTCGGCGGTGTGACCGCGGCCAAGCCGAAACTGCTGTCGCTCGAAGCGCGCAAGGCGAGCGCCGCGCGTCTGGGCAACAAGCTGTTCGTGCCCGCGCTGACGATTCCGGTTGTCACCGTGATCATTACGTTGTCGGCCAGCCATCTGATCTTCGGCGGCATGCCGCTGATCGAGAAGGCCAACGTCACGCTGATCGGCTTCGGCATTGGCTGCGTGATTGCACTTGCGATTGCGTGCGTGCTGACGCGCGATACCGTCGGTCAGTCGATGAAAGAGGCGCGCCGCCTCGTCGATGCGTTGTCATGGGCCGCGGTGCTGCCGCAAATGCTCGGCATGCTCGGCCTCGTGTTCTCGGACGCCGGCGTCGGCAAGGCGGTCGCTCACGTGACCACGGCCTACATCAGCCTCGACTACCGCTTTATCGCGGTGGCCGTGTACTGCATCGG
The DNA here is from genome assembly GCF_900116445.1 of Paraburkholderia aspalathi. GTDB lineage: Bacteria > Pseudomonadota > Gammaproteobacteria > Burkholderiales > Burkholderiaceae > Paraburkholderia > Paraburkholderia aspalathi. The sequence goes on along the minus strand of NZ_FPBH01000021.1, from coordinate 122,351 downwards.
CATGGCGCTCTTCACGATGGTGATGGGTAACGGCTTCGCCGCGTTCCCGGTGATGACCGGCGGCGTCGGCGTGCCGATCCTGGTCGGCGTGTTTCACGGCAACCCGGCAGTGATGGTCGCGATCGGCATGTTCTCTGGCTACTGCGGCACGCTGATGACGCCGATGGCCGCGAACTTCAACATGGTGCCGGCCGCGCTGCTCGAACTGCCGGATAAGAATGCGGTGATCAAGGTGCAGGTGCCCACCGCGCTGAGCTTGCTGGTTGTGAACATCTTCCTGTTGAATTTCCTGATGTTCCTGTAGGACCGTTGGCCGAGCCGCGTGGCAAATGCCAACATCGCGTAGGACTTTCGCTCTGGCCCATGCACGCGCGTGAGTCCGCGGCAAATGGACGCCGCCGAATTCGGAGGCGTCCGATCGTCCGGCAAGGGGCCTGAACATAAGCTGGTGGATGATCTTCCATCCACATGCGCTGGCGACGCGCGCAACGCGCGCCGTCAGCGCTTTCCAGCAGGTCCCTCATGGAACACCAATCCCACCCCGACACCGCACCGCCCTCCGCTTACCTCACCTCTCTGATCAAGGCCGCGCTCGAAGCACACCAGGCCGGCCGTCTCGATACCGCCGAACCTCTTTACCGCGAAGCCCTCGCACTTGACCCAACGCATGCCAAAACACTGCATTACTTCGGCGTGCTGCAACATCAGCGCGGCGATCATGGTTTCGCCGCCGAGTTGATGAGCGAAGCGCTCAAACTCGATCGCACTGATGCCGCCTGCTGGAGCAACCGTGGCCTCGTCGCCGCTGCGCTCGGCCATCGCGAAGAAGCGATGATCTGCTATGACCAGGCGCTGCAGTTGCAACCGGATTTCGCCGACGCGCGCAACAACTTCGGTGTCGCGCTGCAAGCGCAAGGCTCATTCGAAGTAGCGATCGAACAGTATCGGCTGGCGTTGGCGGTCAATCCCTCGCTGGCCGACGTACATCTGAATCTCGGCACGGCGCTGAACAAGCTCGGCCGCTACGACGAAGCGCTGGCCTGCTATCAAAACGCGCTGTCGCTCGATCCACAATCGGCGGAAGCGCATTTCAATGCTGGCAATGCGTACAACGCGCAAGGCGATCACGCGGCGGCCATCGCCAGTTTCGAGCGGGCACTGGCACTGCGCGGCGACTATGCCGAGGCTCACATCAACCTGGGCAGCCTGATCGGCAAGCTCGGCGACTACGTCGGCGCCGAATCGCAGTATCGGCGTGCGGTCGCACTCAAGCCGAACCCGACGAATCTGGTTTGCCTCGGCGGCTCGCTTGGCGCGCAGGGTCGCCTCGATGAAGAAGAAGGCTTCTACCGCCACGCACTGGCGCACGATTCCAACTACGCGGACGCGCATCAGGGCCTCGCGTGGCTGTTGCTCAAGCGCGGCGACTACAAGCAGGGTTGGGCCGAATTTGCGAAGCGCTGGCGCAAGAGCGACTACGAGGCGATCGCCGTGCCGGGCGTTGCCGAGTGGCATGGCGAGCCGCTCGATGGGCGCCGTATTTTGATGGTCGGCGAACAGGGTTTCGGCGACCATTTCCAGTTCCTGCGCTATGCACGCGTGCTCGAGCAACTTGGCGCCACGCTCGATCTCTGTGTGCGCGAGCCGCTTCTGCCGCTGGTCGAACGCATCCCCGGCGTGCATCGCGCGTTCAGTGGCAAGCCTGACGGCCCGTACGATTTCTGGGTGCCGATGATGAGCGTGCCGTCGTGTGTCGGCACCGAACTGTCGACCATTCCCGTGGACGTGCCGTATATGTTCGCCGACAAAGCAAAGATCAAAACATGGCGCAAGCGGGTGGACGCAACCGGCAAAGCAACACGCAAAGTGGGTCTGGTGTGGTCCGGCAGCCCGAGCTTCGGCAACGATCGTTATCGCTCGATGGCACTGGCCGCCCTGAGTCCGCTAAGCAAGCTGAAAGACGTCGCATGGTACGCGCTGCAAAAGGGCCCAGCGCACGATCAATTGGCCGATGCACCTGAAGCTTTCCGCGCCCACGATTTCACCGAAGATTTGAAGAGCTTCGACGACACCGCCGCGCTCATCATGAATCTCGACCTTGTGATCGCCGTGGACACCGGCGTGGCGCACCTGGCGGCCGCACTAGGCAAGCCGGTGTGGGTGTTGCTGCCCGCCAACTCGGACTGGCGCTGGCTCGAAGAGCGCAGCGATTCGCCGTGGTATCCGGCGATGAAGTTGTTCCGGCAGACCAGGTTGGGCGATTGGGCGCCGGTGGTCGAACGCGTATCGGAAGAACTACGCGACGGCGGCCTATAAAACCTGCGCTGCGCAGATTTCAGACGTTTCTGCGCAGCGCTTTCTCAATCCCTTCGAACACACCTTCGTACGCAGACAGAATGCCGCGTCGCCGCGCCTTAAGAACGGCGACGCTGCTGCGCCAGCATGTAAGCGCGCAACAACTTGTTGATGCGCGTTTGATAGCCCGCCCCCTGCTCTTTGAACCAGCTCAGTACATCCGCGTCCAGTCGCATGGTCACAGCCTGTTTCGGCGGAACGTGCAGCTCGGCACGGTCAAAAAAGTCGTCACCCAATTCGGGCACGTCGCTCGTGTCGATTTGCGCGTCACCTGCTTTTGCAAGTCGCTTCCAGTCGGTTCCTGATGCTTTACCCATGATTTCGCCTCTGCTCCTTTTCAGCCATTCCCACGCTACCCACCGTGCCAGTCAATTCCAGACGCTGTACTTGTAGCGTTTGACCTCGTGCTTCGTCGCCTTGCGGGCCGAAATGATACGGATCACATCGGCATTGCGTTCGACGTACACCACCACGCCTACGATGGCGGCCATCCAACCCAGCGCGATCCAGCGTTCCTCGCCGTAGTCTTCCCGCTGGTCTATCGCCGTCAGCACCGGATGATCGAACACGTCGACAGCATCCCGGAAATCGATGCCATGCTTACGAATGTTGATTTGATTCTTGAGTTCGTCCCATTCAAACCGCACACAGCACCTGTATTGACATCTGTACATACATCATAGCACGCACGCGTAGCTATGTCCGCGTGAGCCGCGAGCAGTTTGCGACACACGTCAGCATCGGACTGACTGTGAAATTACCGGTTCCTGATCTGGCCGAACGGCTTACCCCGGTTAGGACTGTGACCAACCACGCCGCAGATTTCGCAGCGTAAGGCTGAGGTGGGTCTCACCCCGCATCCACCACGAACCCGTGCTGCCGCAAAAGCTGCAGCACGCCCTTGCGGCCACCCAGATGCAACGCGCCGATCGCCACGAACACCGGCTTGTTCGGCCCGGCGATCAGCAGCATCCGCGATACGAAGCGCCGGTTGCGCTCGTACACGATCCGGTTGTCGATCGAATCGGAAATCCGCTTGTCGCGCGCCAGCTTTTCGGTTTTGGCGGCTTGCCACGCCGCAATCGCATCGGCATCGCCCACGCGCCACAGACGATGCAACGTCTTCACATCGTCGACGTTTTCCGCGGGCGTCTGCACCAGGTCCTGGGCGAGCATTTCGCGTTGCTGCGCAAGCGTGAGTCCGGTGAACGCACGCATTTGCTGTGGCAACGTCTCGAGGCCGACGATCTTGCCGCGCGTCCTGATATAGACGTTCTGCAATTGCGCTTCCGTGCCGTACTCGGTCTGCAAGCCGGCACTCAACGAATCGTAGGTTTCGACCACCAGTGACGCGAGCCACGGCCGCATCTTCTTGATTTCATCCTGCGCCGCAGGATTGCCGCGCAGGCGCAAGGCCAGCTTGCGCCACAAAGGCTCGGGCAGCAGACCTGGCAAACAGTCGCGCCGGCATACGCCGTACTTCGACACATCGTCTTGCGAGACCAGCAGTTCGTCGGGTGAAAGTTCGAGCGCCAGCGTCGGCGAGGCCGCCAGGGCGCCGAGGATCGGTGCGCGGAACGGTTGCCCGGGCGGATAGTCGGCCGGGTCGCCGACATGCAACGTGCCAAGCACGTAAATGGTCGTAGTGCCGCGTGTCGCGACATAGAACGGCATGCGCGCCGGCTGCGCGCGTACCGGACCGCTCGCCGTGGTACCAGGCGTAGCGGGCGGCGGATTGAAGCCGGGCAAGGTGCTGCGTGGCGGCGCCGGCAGGCTGGGCACCGGCACCGCCGGCCGCCCCGCCTGGGCGGGTGCATTGGCGGCCGCGCCAGCAGCATGCGCGAGGCCGATCGGCCCTGCGCTCAGGTGAAAAGCAGAACATACGCCGAGGAGCGTGGCACCGGTCAGTGCAAACGCTCCCCAGCGCCGTGCGAAAGCAGCGTGGCGGCCACCATCACGCGAGCGGCGCGCAAGACGACGCGCCGCCACTGCATCAGGCATCCATGTCCCCCACCTCCTCGGCGCGGTGACACGACACCTGACGGCCATCCACTTCACGCAACTTCGGTTCTTCGCTGCGGCAACGGTCGATCGCGTACGGGCAGCGCTGATGGAACGTGCAGCCCGACGGCGGATTCAGCGGCGACGGCATTTCGCCTTGCAGCTTGATCTTGATCGTGCGATCCGCTTCGAAGATCGAAGGCGTGGCCGACATTAACGCACGCGTGTACGGATGTCGCGGATTCGAGAAAATCCGCTTCTTGTCGCCAAGCTCCGCCACGCCACCGAAGTACATCACCATCACATCGTCGGCGATATGTTCCACCACCGAAAGATTGTGCGAGATGAACACGTAGCTGGTCTTGAACTGCTCCTGCAGATCCATGAACAGATTGAGAATCTGCGCCTGAATCGACACGTCGAGCGCGGACACCGGTTCATCGGCGACCACGATTTGCGGATCGAGGATCATCGCGCGCGCAATCGCCACACGCTGCCGCTGACCGCCCGAGAACATGTGCGGATAACGCTTGGCATGCTCCGGACGCAGGCCGACCGTGCGCATCATCTGCGCGATCCGTTCGGCGCGTTCGGTCGTGCTCAGTTGCGTGTTGATCGCGAGCGGTTCGCTAAGCGTCTGCTCGACTGTCTTGCGCGGATTCAGCGAGGCAAACGGATTCTGGAACACCATTTGCACGCGCCGCCGCAACGCTGCGATCTTCGCGTGATCGGCGCCCGCCACGTCTTCACCGTCGATCAACAGACGGCCCGCGCTGGGCTTTTCGATCATGGTCAGTTGACGTGCCAGGGTGGATTTTCCACAACCGGATTCACCCACCACCGCCAGAGTCTTGCCGCGTTCGAGCGCAAACGACACGCCGTTCAAAGCCTTGACCGTGCCCTGGCTGAACATGCTGCGCTTCACCGAGTAGTAGCGCGCCAGTTTGTCGGCAACCAGGACGTGATCGCCCGCATGGTCCGACTGGCGCCGCGGTTCGAGTACTGCGTTCATCGTGCGCCTCCATGGGTGTGAACGTTGGCGTCGCCGCTCAGGTTCAGGGGTTTGATGCAGCGCACGCGCGCCACTTCTGCGTGACCTTGCATCGGTGTCAATGCCGGTCGCGCCTTCATGCAGTCGTCGACCACGTACTTGCAGCGCGGTGCGAAGAGACACCCTTTCGGACGATCATCACGCCCCGGCACCATGCCCGGCAGTGCGGCGAGCCGCACCGCGCCGACATTGTGTTCCGGAATCGCCGCCAGCAGCGCTTCCGTGTACGGATGATGCGGCGCCGCGAAGATGTCCGGCACGCGGTTCGTTTCGATCACTTCGCCAGCGTACATGACCGCGACTCGCTGCGCGACCTCGGACACCACCGCCAGATCGTGCGAGATCAGCACGAGCGCCATGCCGCGTTCCTTCTGCAGCTTGATCAGCAGTTCCATGATCTGCGCCTGGATCGTCACGTCGAGCGCGGTGGTCGGTTCGTCGGCGATCAGCAGCTTCGGGTTGCAGGCAATCGCCATCGCGATCATCACGCGCTGGTTCATGCCGCCCGACATCTGATGCGGAAATGAACCGATGCGGCCTTTCGGGTCAGGAATACCGACCTGGTCGAGCAACTCCAGCGCGCGTTTGTCCAACGCACTGCCGCGCAGGCCTTCGTGCAGCTTCAGCACTTCCTTGATCTGATAGCCGACCGTGTAGCTCGGATTCAGACTGGTGAGCGCGTCCTGGAACACCATCGCGATGTCTTTGCCGATGATCTTGCGGCGTTCCTTCGCAGACGCCTTCAGCAGATTCTTGCCGTTGAAGGTGATTTCGTCGGCGGTGACTTTGCCGGGCGCGTCGATCAGGCCCATCAGCGCCATCATCGTCACGCTCTTGCCCGAACCCGATTCGCCGACTACGCCGACCACTTCGCCGGGCGCGACATCGAGATTGATCCGATCGACTGCGGGCAGTCCGTTGAAATTCACCGCCAGATTGCGGATGGTCAATAAGTTGCTCATGTCATGCCATCCGTTTCAGTTTGGGATCGAGTGCGTCGCGCAGCCCGTCGCCGAGCAGATTGATCGCGAGCACCGAGATCAGGATGGAAAGACCCGGCATCGTGACGATCCACCAGGCGCTGTCGATATAGTCGCGCGCCGAGGCCAGCATCGCGCCCCACTCCGCCGACGGCGGTTGCACGCCGAGGCCGAGGAAGCCGAGCGCGGCAGCATCGAGAATCGCCGACGAAAAACCCAGCGTAGCCTGCACGATCAACGGTGCGGTGCAGTTCGGCAGCACTTGCGAGAACATCAGACGCAGCGTGCCCGCGCCGGCGACGCGCGAAGCCGTCACATATTCCTTCTGCAATTCGCCTTGCGCCGACGCTCGCGTCAAACGCACATAACCCGGCAGCGCGACGATCGCAATCGCCAGCATCGTGTTGACGAGACCCGGGCCGATGATCGCGACCACCGCGACTGCCAGCAGCAGCGAGGGCAACGCGAGCAGCACGTCCATGATGCGCATGATCGGCGTATCGGCCCATTTCTCGAAGAACGCCGCGATCAAACCGAGCACGATGCCCGGAATCAGCGCGAGCACCACCGAGACGAAGCCGATCCAGAACGACAGCCGCGCGCCGTACATCAGACGCGAGAGGATATCGCGGCCGGCTTCATCGGTGCCGAGAACGAACTTCCAGTTACCGCCGTCAAGCCAGGCAGGCGGGATCTTCACGAAGTCGCGATACTGTTCGATCGGGCTATGCGGCGCGATCAAGGGCGCGAAGATCGCGATGAAGATCAACACCAGCACGATGATGCCGGCAGCAACCGCACCACGGTTTCGCGAGAAATTCGCCCAGAATTCGCGGGCGGCGATGGCGCGGCCGCTGGGCGGCGTTACTGCTGTGGGGACTGTATTTTGTATGTCTGCCATGATCAGGTTACCTCGTATGGCGAATGCGCGGATTCAGCACGCCGTACAACAGATCGACGACGAGGTTCACAACGATCACCAGCGTAGCGATCATCAGGATACCGCCCTGCACTACCGGATAGTCGCGCCGGCCGATCGCGTCGATCAGCCACTTGCCGATACCCGGCCACGAAAACAGCGTCTCCGTCAGCACGGCGCCTGCGAGCAAGGTGCCGACCTGCAAGCCGATCACGGTCACGACCGGAATCAGCGCATTACGCAATGCATGCACGACGATCACGCGGCCCGGCGACAAACCCTTCGCACGTGCAGTGCGAATGTAGTCTTCGCGCAGCACTTCGAGCATCGACGAACGCGTCATGCGCGCGACGACAGCCAGCGGAATCGTGCCGAGCACAATAGCCGGCAAAATCAGATGACTGACCGCGGATTTGAACGCGCCTTCGTCGGTGGACATCAACGCGTCGATCAGCATGAAGCCGGTCACGTGCGGAATGTCGTATTCGACGGCAATGCGGCCCGACACCGGCGTCCAGCCCAGGTCGACGGAAAAAAACATGATGAGGATCAAGCCCCACCAGAAGATCGGCATCGAGTAGCCCGTGAGCGCCGTGCCCATCACGCCGTGATCGACCACCGTGCCGCGCCTGAGCGCCGCGAACACGCCCGAGGGCAAGCCGACGATCAACGCGAACAGCATCGCGCAGATCGACAGTTCGACGGTAGCGGGAAAACGTGCGAGGAATTCGCCCATCACGCTGGTATTGGTGATGATCGAGGTGCCGAGGTCGCCGTGCATGGCGCGACCGATGTAATGAACGTATTGCATCGGCAAGGACTCGTCGAGCCCGAGGCGGTGCATCGCGGCGGCGTGCATGGCGGGATCGACGCCGCGCTCGCCCATCATCACTTCGATGGGGTCGCCCGGTATCAGGTGAATCAGCGCAAACGCGAGGATCGTGATGCCGATGAACGTCGGTATCACCATGCCGATGCGGCGCAAAACGAAGCGGAACATGGTTCGTCCCTATGGTCTTGATGAAGAAAAAACGCAACCGGCGACGAGGGCTTGTGACCCCGGTCGCCGGACCATTTCGACCAGTTTTCTAACCGTGCGAAAAGCTACTGCGTAAGCTTGACTGTATGACTGTTACTTGACGCTGACGCCGTCGAAACGCGCATAACCCAGCGGTTCGATACGCATATCGACCACCTTCTTGCTGACAGGCTGGTACACGGTCGAGTGAGCGATCGGCGAGAACGGCAGTTGCTGCGCGAAGATCTGCTGCGCCTGCATGTAAGCCGTCGTACGTGCGCCCTGATCGGACGTGACGCGCCCCTTCTGGATCAGATCGTCGAACGGCTTATAGCACCACTTCGAGAAGTTGTTGCCGTTCACCGCTTCGCAGCCGAGCAGCGTGCCGAGCCAGTTGTCCGGATCGCCGTTGTCGCCGGTCCAGCCGATCAGCATCGTGTCGTCTTCACCTGCGTGCGCGCGCTTGATGTACTCGCCCCATTCGTACGTGACAATCTTCGCCTTCACGCCGATCTTGGCCCAGTCGGCCTGGATCATTTCCGCCATCAGGCGGGCGTTCGGGTTATAAGCGCGTTGCACCGGCATCGCCCACAGCGTGATGTCGAAACCGTTCGGATAACCGGCCTTGGCCAGCAGCGCCTTGGCCTTGTCCGAATCGAAGGATGCGCCCTTCAGGTTCTTGTCGTACGACCATTGGGTCGGCGGCATCGGGTTCGTCGCGGACTGGCCTGCGCCTTGATACACCGACTCGATGATCGCCTTCTTGTTGATCGCCATGTCGAGCGCCTGACGCACTTCGAGCTTGTCGACCGGCTTGTGCGTCACGTTGTACGCGAGATAGCCCAAGTTGAAGCCCGGTTGCGACGGCATGTCGATATTCGCTTCAGCCTTCAGCGGTGCGATGTCGGCCGGACGCGGATAGCTCATCACCTGGCATTCGTCGCGCTTGATCTTTTGCACGCGCACGCCGGCGTCCGGCGTGATCGAGAAGATCAGCTTCGAGATCTTCACCGCGTTCGGCTTCCAGTAATCCGGATTGCCGTCGAAGCGGATCGTCGCGTCTTTCGTGTAGCTGCGGAAGATGAACGGACCCGTGCCGACCGGGTACTGGTTGATGTCGGCGGCCTTGCCGGCCTTCATCAACTGGTCGCCGTATTCACCCGACAGAATCGACGCGTATTCCATCGCCAGATTCTGAATGAACGGCGCGTTGACTTCCTTCAGCGTGAACTTGACCGTGTACGGATCGACCTTTTCGACGCTGGTGATCAGCTTGTCGAGGCCCATGTCGGTGAAGTACGGGAACTGCACCGGGTAAGCTTTGTGGAAGGCCGAGTTCGGATCCAGCATGCGCTGGAACGTGAACACGACGTCGTCCGCATTGAATTCGCGCGTTGGCTTGAAGAACGACGTGGTCTGGAACTTCACGCCATGACGCAGGTGGAACGTGTACGTCTTGCCGTCCGCGGAGACTTCCCATTTTTCGGCGAGGCCCGGCTCGACCTTGGTGCCGCCGCGCTCGAATTCGACGAGGCGGTTGTAGACGGTGAACGTGTTAGCCGTGAAATCGGTGCCCGTGGTGTACTGGGCCGGATCGAAACCCGCAGGGCTGCCTTCTGAGCAGTAGACGAGTGTTTTGTTCGGAATCTCGGCATGCGCGCTCGTAGCGCCCAGCATCGATGCCGCTGCAGCTGCGACGAGCGTCGTAACACGCGCGGCGCGCAACAGGTTGTTTTGCTTCATGTTTCCTCCAGGTTCGGGGCCGGCTTCCGCCGGCGTAGCGCGATCTTACTTGAGCTTGGCTCACAGCAACAAGCGGAGGAAAATACCCCTGTTGACGATCGGAAACAGTTAGGGCATGTGGGCGGCCGTACGCCGGCGCTGGCCGGAGCGTACGGCTGTTACGAAGACGAGGCGAGGCGGCCTCGGCCGGAAAACCGCCCGCCTGCTGTTATTTCAGGCCGACGTTCATGAATTGCGTCGGGCCGAACGGGTCGATCTTGAAGCCCGTGACGTTCTTGCTGATGGGCTGATACACCGTGGAATGGGCGATTGGCGTGAACGGCACCTGGTCCTTGAAGATTTCCTGGGCTTCCGTATAAGCCTTGGTGCGCTCGGCAAGATCGGTCGTGCCGCGACCCTTCCGGATCAGATCGTCGTAAGGCTTGTAGCACCATTTGGAAAAATTACTGCCGTTCACCGCGTCGCAGCCGAGCAATACGCCCAGCCAGTTATCCGGATCGCCATAGTCGCCGGTCCAGCCGATCAGCATTGCCTCATGCTCGCCCGAATGACCGCGGCGAATATATTCACCCCATTCGTAAGTAGCGATCTTCACCTTGACGCCGATCTTCGCCCAATCCGCCTGCAGCATTTCCGCCATCAGACGCGCGTTCGGGTTGTAAGGCCGCTGAACCGGCATGGCCCACAGCGTCAGATCGAAGCCGTCGGGGTAGCCCGCCTCCTTGAGGAGCGCTTTCGCTTTGTCGACGTCGTACGGGGCGTCCTTCAGATTCTTGTCGTAGCCCCATTGCGTCGGCGGCATCGGATTGGTCGCCGCCTGGCCGGCGCCCTGATACACCGATTCGATAATCGCTTTCTTGTTGATCGACATATCGAGTGCGCGGCGCACCATCAGATTGTCGAGCGGCTTCTTGGTGTTGTTGTACGCGATATAGCCGAGATTGAAACCGACCTGACTCGGAATGGCGAGCGATGCATCGGCTTTAACCGCTGGAATATCGCCGGGGCGCGGATACGACATCACCTGGCACTCACCGCGCTTCAATTTTTGCAGCCGCACGGCCGGGTCGACGGTAATCGCGAATATCAGCTTGCCGATTCTGACTACACCCGGTTTCCAGTAATCGGGATTGCCGTCAAACCGGATTGAATCGTCCTTCGTATAGCTGCGGAAAATGAATGGACCGGTACCGACCGGATATAGATTCATATCGGACGCTTTACCTGCTTTCAGTAACTGATCGGCGTATTCAGCCGACAAAATCGACGCAAACGGCATTGCGATCTGCTGCAAAAACGGCGCATCGACTTCCTTCAGCGTGAAACGCACCGTATACGGATCGAGCTTCTCGACCTTGGTGATGTTCTTCGCGAGGCCAAGGTCGGTGAAATACGGAAACGGCACTGCGTAGGCTTTGCGGAACGGCTGTTCCGGATCGAGCATCCGCTGATAAGTAAAGACGACGTCGTCAGCGTTGAATTCGCGAGTGGGCTTGAAGAACGAGGTGGTCTGGAACTTCACGCCGTGCCGCAGATGGAACGTGTAGGTCAGGCCGTCCTGCGATACGTCCCATTTCTCGGCAAGGCCAGGCTCGATATCGGTACTGCCGTGCGCGAACTCGATCAGCCGGTTATAGACCGTGTACGAGCCGGCGGTGAATTCCACGCTGGTGGTGAACTGGGCGGTGTCGAAACCCGCCGGACTGCCTTCGGAGCAAAACACGAGGGTTTTGTCGGGCAGCGTGGCCGCGTCGGCTACGGCGGCCGCGAGGCCGGCAGCCAGCACCGCACAGGCGCTCAAGACTGGCAAACAGGTATGGCGAACTGCAAACAGCAATCGGGATACTGTCATCACGTTCTCCGCACAGCAGCCAAGTCAGCTGCGCTTCGATCATAGACAGTGCAAAAATCGGGTTCAATGCGGGCTTACGCTTCGCAAGAAATGCCCCAATGGGCATGTTTGTTGCGTCGCAGCAGGATGTGATGCCTGACGCGGAGCTCGGATTGCCCGCCCCACTGGCGCTGCACTGCACGCCGGTGCAACGTAAGGCACAGAATGCGCGGGCACATTTTAGGCGCGAGGCGCGGCAGCGTCGGATTTCACCCATAAAAAAACCGCGCGGCAGGTAAGCCGCGCGGTTTCTGGACAACGGTGCCTAAAGTTTAAGCGCCCAGCCGTTCGCAGATCGCCTTGGTCGCCGCGGCGCCATTGAGCGTGTAGAAGTGCAAGCCCGGCACCTTCGCCTCGATGAGACGCCCGCACAGGTCGGTCACCACGTCCAGCCCAAAGGCGCGAATCGACTCGCGGTCATCGCCGAAGCTTTCCAGACGGCGCGCGACCCAACGCGGCACTTCCGCACCGCACATCTCGGAGAAACGCATCAGCTGCGAGAAGTTCGTGATCGGCATGATGCCCGGCACGATCGGCACGTCCACGCCGAGCTTCCGCGCGTCGTCGACGAAGCGGAAGTACGCATCCGCGTTGAAGAAGTACTGCGTGATCGCCGAATTGGCGCCGGCCTTCACCTTGTGGGCGAAGTTTTCCAGATCGTGACGCGGCGAGCGCGACTGCGGGTGGTACTCCGGATAGCCGGCCACCTCGATCCAGAACCAGTCGCCGAATTCGGCGCGGATAAAGCTCACCAGTTCCGACGCGTAACGCAATTCGCCGACTTCGCCCATGCCGGACGGCAGATCGCCGCGCAGCGCGACGATATGGCGGATGCCATGCGCGCGGTACTCGTTGAGGATCGCGCGCAGGCTCTCTTTCGAGGAGCCGATGCACGAGACGTGGGGCGCCGCTTCGAGCCCTTCCTTCGCCATTTCGACGACGGTGTCGAGCGTGCCCTGTTGCGTCGAGCCGCCGGCGCCGAACGTGACAGACACGAACTTGGGCTTGAGCGACGCAAGCTGCCCGCGGGTGGCGCGCAGCTTGTCGACGCCTTCCTGCGTTTTCGGCGGGAAGAATTCGAATGAAAGTTCGATCGGGTTCATGATTCAGTAGATCAACCGAGACTGCGGTTGCCGAAAATAAGCGCGGACAGCAGCCAGGAAACGATGCTGTACAGAATCGAGCCGAAGAAGGCCGACCAGAAACCCGACACCTCGAATCCCTTCAGCAGCGACGCGCACAGCCAGAAGCACAGCGCATTGACCACCAGAATGAAGAGTCCGAGCGTGACGATCGTGACGGGCAGCGTCAACAGGATCAGCACCGGACGCAGGATCGTATTGATCAATCCGAGCACCACCGCGACGATCAAGGCGGTGCCGAAACTACGGATATGAATCGACGGTACGAGGTAGGTGATGATCAGGAGCGCAAGCGCGTTGATCAGCCAGGTCAGCAGCACGGTCATGTAGAGGTCCTTTGGCAGGGTGTCCGTTTGAACGGAAACGGGCGGGCATGGCGAACAAAGCGGCGCCTTACGCGCCGCCTCGCCGTCAAACTGTCATGCTTTAAAACCGCCCGCGCGCTTGATGCTACTTAGTAGCGGTAGTGGTTCGGCTTGAACGGACCGTTCTTGTCGACGCTGATATAGCTCGCCTGATAGTCCGACAGCACCGTCAGTTCTGCGCCGATACGGCCCAGATGCAGACGCGCCACCTTTTCATCAAGGTGCTTCGGCAACACGTAGACCTTGTTTTCATACTTGTCGCCGTGCACGAACAGTTCGATCTGCGCGATCGTCTGGTTCGTAAACGATGCCGACATCACGAACGACGGATGGCCCGTTGCGCAACCCAGATTCACCAGACGCCCTTCAGCCAGCAGGATGACGCGCTTGCCGTCCGGGAAAATGATGTGGTCGACTTGCGGCTTGATGTTTTCCCACTGGTACTTGCGCGTCGAGGCAACGTCGATTTCCGAATCGAAGTGACCGATGTTGCAGACAATCGCGTTGTTGCGCATGGCAGCCATATGATCGTGGCCGATCACGTGGAAGTTGCCCGTTGCCGTCACGAAGATGTCGGCCTTGTCTGCCGCGTATTCCATCGTCACGACGCGATAGCCTTCCATCGCTGCCTGCAACGCGCAGATCGGATCGATTTCCGTAACCCACACCGTCGCGCCCAGACCGCGCAACGATTGCGCGCAGCCCTTGCCCACGTCGCCGTAACCCGCCACAACCGCGATCTTGCCCGCGATCATCACGTCGGTTGCGCGCTTGATACCGTCGACCAGCGACTCGCGGCAGCCATACAGGTTGTCGAATTTCGACTTCGTGACCGAATCGTTCACGTTGATGGCCGGGAACGGCAGGCGCCCTTCCTTTTCCATCTGATACAGACGGTGCACGCCGGTCGTGGTTTCTTCGGTCACGCCCTTGATGTGCGCGAGACGCGTGGAGTACCACACCGGATCGGCGTCGAGATGCTTGGCGATCGACTTGTACAGCGCGACTTCTTCTTCATTTTCCGGCTTCGAGATCACCGAACGGTCTTTCTCAGCCTTCGAGCCGAGGATCAGCAGCAACGTGGCGTCGCCGCCGTCGTCGAGGATCATGTTGGCGAATTCGCCATTCGGCCATTCGAAAATGCGGTGCGAGAATTCCCAGTATTCGTCGAGCGATTCGCCCTTGAACGCGAACACCGGCACGCCGCCTTGCGCAATCGCGGCGGCTGCATGATCCTGCGTCGAGAAGATGTTGCACGATGCCCAGCGCACGTCCGCGCCGAGTGCCGTCAGGGTTTCGATCAGCACGCCGGTTTGAATCGTCATGTGCAACGAACCCGCAATACGCGCACCCTTCAGCGGCTGCGAGCTCTTGTATTCCTCGCGCGTCTGCATGAGGCCGGGCATTTCGGTTTCAGCGATATTCAGTTCCTTGCGGCCCCAGGCTGCAAGCGACATATCGGCGACGAGGAAATCTTGCTTTGAATCGAGAACTGCGGCGTTCATCACGCCCTCCTTTCTAAAAAATTGACTAGAAATTTGACGTGAGCGCGGTTCGATGCGGTGGATGGGAGCGCAATGCGCATCCTGGCCCTCCGATTGAAGCCTCCGAGCCTGGCGGGCGGCCAGCGAATATGCTGATTCGCGGTACCCGTCGCAACGCTCCTCGAAGACGAACGGCGATTGTAGCAAATCGAGATGGCTTCGGGGTGGTGCCGGGTGGGTGATTACGCGCCGTGATTCGGGAGGGCAGAGGCGGCTGGCACGGTAGCGACGCTGGCCGTGCGCAACTGCTCGATGCCCGCGCGGGCGGTTTCGAGAAACTGCCTCGAAAAACGGAACGCGTCGGCCACGTCGGCGGGATCCGGTGTCTGCAAACCAAGAACGATACGGAAATAGCGTTCGGCGTGAATGCCCGCGTGGTAATGCATACGCACGCGTTTCGCGTCATCCAGGCGCCTGTTGCCGAAAATGTCGCGCAGAGCCCATGAAAACGCGCCGTCTTCGCCACCGATGCGGCGGAACGCGTCGTCCATCGGAAATCCGCCAAGCGCGGCATACACCGCGCGGCGGATGATCAGGCTGCTCGGTACCGTATTGCTAAGCGTCGCGGCGTGCTGGGCGAAGTCACCATGCCCGGTGAGCTCAGCCGGAAAATCCGTGTACTCGACGTCGAGTCGCACGGACACTTCATTCGGGTTCTGCGTAAGAAACGCGCTCGCGGCGGCCAGCGCGCCGGGCAGGTATTCGTCGTCGGCGTCGAGGAAAGCGAGCAGAGAGTGAGCCGCATGCATCGCGCCCCAGTTGCGCGCCCGAGCCGGGCCGCCGTTGTACGGCATCTGCAGCAAGCACACACGTGCGTCGAGACGCCCGTAATGAGCGACCACGTCGGCGGATGCATCGGTCGAGCCGTCGTCCACCACAATGATCTGCGCGGGTTCCGGCTGAATCAGGCAACTTTGGAGCGCACGGCCGAGCGTCGCCGCGCCGTTGTAGCAGGGAATGATGATCGAAATGGACGTCATGAATTGAAACGGGCGCTGCGGGCCAAACGGTAGAGAACCGTCGATGGTAGCCCGCTTCCCGTCGGGTCCATCCTGGAAAAGCGGCGTGCGCGGCCGTGCCGACCAACGCACTGCGCGCAAACGGCGTCGACACGAAACGCCATTCGCCTGCCCCTCAACATAAATACGATGACTTACAATCGCTCGGGTCATTCCAAATTGGAATTCTGGAGCCTGAGATCGTGGAACTACGCGCGCTGCGGTACTTCGTCGAAGTGGTCCGTCAACAGAGCTTCACCGTCGCCGCCGAGCAGATGTTCGTCACGCAGCCGACCATCAGCAAGATGGTCAAGTCGCTGGAAGACGAAATCGGCTCGCCGCTGCTGCTACGCGACGGGCGCCAGATGGTGCTGACCGACGCCGGCCGGATCGTCTATCAGCGCGGTCAGGATGTGCTGGCCGCGCACGCGCAGTTGCAGGCCGAGTTGAATGACCTCGACACGCTCGGCCGCGGCGAGCTGACCATCGGCATTCCGCCGATGGGCGGCTCGCTGTTCACGCCGGCCATCGCCGCCTTCCGCCAGCGCTACCCAAAAATCGAGCTGAAGTTGTTCGAGCAGGGTTCGCGCGCGATTGAGACCGCGCTGATCCACGGCGAGCTGGAGTTAGGCGGCGTGTTACAGCCGGTCGATCCGGAAAACATCGAGGTGCTGCCGATGACCCGGCAATTGCTGTGGCTGGTCGCGCGCACCGGCTCGCGCTGGGACGATCTGCACGAAGTGCCGCTCGTCGAACTCGCCAACGAGCCATTCGTGTTTTACGGCGAGAGCCTCGCGCTCAACGACGTCGTGCTGAACGCGTGCCGCACCGCCGGCTTTGCGCCGACGATTGTCGGGCGCAGCGGACACTGGGATTTCATGGCGGCGCTGGTGCTGGCCGGCGTCGGTATCGCGCTGTTGCCGGCACCGTACTGCCGACGGCTCGACGCGGCGCAGTTCACCTGCCGCCCCGTGGTGGAACCGGAGATTCCGTGGGAAATGGCAATCGGCTGGCGCCGCAATGGGTATCTATCGCACGCAGCGCGCGCGTGGCTGGAGGTGGCGCGCGAGACGCTGCCGGGGCAGGCCGGTGACGATTTCATGCTAGGGCCGGGCATCGGCGTGTCCGGCATCACTGCGCCCGTTCAGACACCGCCGTCGGAAACGCGACCGGCTAAGTGACGACATGCCGCCCGGTGCAGACCGGACGGCATGCCTTCCTAGCTAAGCCGACCTTGACGGCTTGGCTCAAAAGTCCGCCTCGAGAGCCTGCGCCAAGGCGCATCTCAGAGACTTACTTACCTTCAAGGCTTACCAAGCTCCATCATTACTGCTGCGCGACAAACTCGATGCGGCGATTGGCAAAACGGCCGCTCGCCGTGTCGTTGCTCGCGACCGGATTGGCATCGCCATAACCTTGCGCGACCAGCGAATCCGCCGGCACACCCGTCTTCACGAGATACGCGCGAACCGCTTCGGCGCGCTTCTTCGACAGTTGCAGATTGCCTTGTGCACCGCCGACATTGTCCGAATAGCCGGCTACTTCGAGCTTGGCCGTCTTGCCGTTGCGCGCGCAGGCATTCAACACTTGCGCCGACTGATTCAGATCTTCCAGCGCCGAGGCCGGCACGCGAGCACCGGCGCTTGCGAAGTTGATCACCTGCAGGTTCAGCACCTTGACCACGTCTGCTGTCACGCACGAACTATCCGGCGCGAGGAGGCCCTTGATCGCGCTGCGGAAGTTTTCCGTTGCGTTGGCGACCGCCTGTTCGACGTTGAACGAACCGATCTGATACGAGGCGCCGAACAGAGATTTGAGTTTGTCGAGCCAGCCGAGCTTCGCGTTTGCCGCGCTGCCGCTCAGTTCGATGTGCACGCCACCCACTTTCACCTCGGCGCCCGGCAATGCCATCAGCGGCAGCAGGCCGTCCAGATGAACGAGCCAGTCGGCTTGCTTGGTGTCCTGATCGACGGTGACGTTCGCGACGAAACGGTCAGCGCCGAAGTGCTTTGTCAGCGCGTCGATTAGTTGGGTCTTTTCGGCTTCGCTGCCAACCGTGGCGGTGAGCGTCGGCTTACCGGCGGGGTCGACTGTGAAGCTGAGTTGGCTGTCTTTGGTCGGCGCGGGCGCGGCGGCGGGTTGCCGCGTGTCGCTGGCAACGCTTGCTGCGACGGCACTGGCGGCAGGCGTCGAAGCAGCGACATCAGCGGCCGCGGGCGCGGCGGCCGAAGCCCCAGCCAGTGCGGAAGCGGGCTGCACGGTTGCCGCGGCTTCCGCACTACTGCGCTCACCGCTTTGTTCGCCTCGTTGCTCGCCATGGCAACCACGCAGGAACAGGAAAGCCAGCACCGCAGCAATCGCCGCGAGCAGCCACCACACCCACTTGCGCGGACGGCGCTCTTCGCGCACCACCGCGTCGGCCGGCACGCGGATGCTCGACATGGCTTCGGCCACGGGTTTGGCAGCAGGCGTCGGATGATCGATGTGCGCCGAGACCGCTTTCAGCTGCGACAGAATATTGCCGGTGAACGCGCCGAGTCCGCTCAGCCCAAGGCCGGCCATCAGACGATCGTTCAGGTACGGCGCAATGGCCGGCAGTTGATGGCCGAGCAGCGTCGGCAACTGGCCGACATTGCCCTGACCTTCGAGAAAATGCCGCTTCAGCAAACCCAGCAACGTAGCGCCGACGATGCCCGTCATGGCGTGCGTTGCATGCGCCGGTACGCCGGTTTGGGTGGCGACCTCGTCGCTGAGCGAGTCGACGCGGCGATCGAATGCGCGCTCGAGCAATTGCCGCCCCATGCCTTCCAGCTGGCTCACGCCGGTAGTGGTACCGAGCAGTTGCGGCAACTGCTCGGCGATGTGGCCGTTTACCTCAGGCGAGAGAATCGTTGCGAACAGCGAACGCGCGCCGTCGAGCGTCGCGCCCTTCTGCATCAGACCGGCCACCAGCGCCGGGCCGGTTGTTGCAAGCACCTTCTGGGTCGCGTCCGGCGGCAGCCCGAAGCGGGCCGCCATCTGTCGCACGACACCGTCCGTCAACGCGGACTGAATCAGCTGAATCACATTGATACTCATCGCTTCGCTTCCTTGATTTCCCGAACGCATCACCTGACGCGTCCTTTTTCGCGGCGCGATTATAGGTTTGGGGAAATCTCATAAACGAAACGGCACAATTTATGACGAATTAGCCGACGTTCGCCTAAATATTCTTATATTTGCGACCCAGATTGAGAAAATTGATGTCCGATCAAGCCGCCACGCCGGTGACGCCGGTCGACTTCATCGCCGGCGCCGTTTGCCCTTCACGCCGGCTCGCCGCGATCAGTTCGGCCGCGCGCTCACCGATCATCACCGTGGGCGAATTCGTGTTGCCGCCGATCAGCGTCGGCATCACGGAGGCATCGACGATCCGCAGCCCCGTCACGCCGCGCACGCGCAATTGCGGATCGACCACCGATTGCGCATCGCCACCCATCCGGCACGTTGCCACCGGGTGGTAGATCGTGTCGGCATGCTCGGCGATGGTCCGGCGCAATTCCTCCTCGGTCTGGCCGACATGCGTGTACAGCTCCTTGCCGCCATGCAGCGCGAGCGACGGCGCGTCGAGAATGCGCCGCGCCATCTGCGCGCCCTCCACCAGCAGGTCGAGATCGCGCGAGTCGCTGAAAAACCGCGGATCGATCACGGGCGCGGTGCGCGCGTCGGCGCTCGCGAGCGTCACCGTGCCGCGGCTATGCGGCCGCAGCACGCAGACGTGCAGCGAATAACCGTGGCCCCAGTGCATATGGCGGTTGTGGTCGTCGACGATCGCCGCGCAGAAATGCAGTTGCAGGTCCGGGCGATCGAGTGTCGGCCGGCTCTTCAGAAAGCCGCCCGCCTCGGCGACATTGCTCGACAGCATGCCCTTCCCATGCCGCATGAAGGTCATGAACTGCGGCAGCATCCGCGCAATGCCGCGAATCGAAAAGCCGGTCGGCTCGATCGACGACACCCGTTTGTTGATCGTGAAGTCGACGTGGTCGATCAGGTTCTGGCCGACCTCGGGTGCATCGTGCAGCACGGCGATGCCGAGCGACTGCAGATGCGCCGCCGGCCCGATGCCCGAGCACATCAGCAGTTGCGGTGAATTGAACGCGCCCGCGGCCAGCACCACTTCCGCACGCGCTTCCAGCGTTTCGGTACGGCCGCCGCGCACGATCTCGACGCCGCTCGCGCGCTTGCCGTCGAAGGTCACGCGCAGCACCGTCGCATCGGCGATCGTGTGCAGATTGGGGCGCGCGCGGTCATAGATATAGGCGCGCGCAACACTGCAGCGCCGTCCGTCGCGCTGCGTCACCTGATAGAAGCCGATGCCTTCCTGGTCCGCGCCGTTGAAGTCGCTGTTCGATTTGTAACCGGCTTCGATCGCGGCCTGCACGAAACGCTTCGAAAACGGATTGCGATAGCGCAGATCGGACACCGTCAGCGGGCCGTCCGCGCCATGCCATGCGTCGGCGCCGCGCTCGTTGCCCTCCGCGCGCCGAAAATACGGCAGCACGTCGGCCCACGACCAGCCTTCGCAGCCGAGCTGCGCCCATTCGTCGTAATCGAGCGGATGGCCGCGCGTGTAGATCATCGCGTTGATCGCGCTCGATCCGCCGAAGCCGCGCCCACGCGGCTGATAGCCCTGGCGGCCGGCGAGCCCCGGCTGAGGCGTCGTCAGATAGCCGTAGTTGGTTTTGAGTTTGTGCGGCACGACGGCCGCCACCCCCACCGGCATGTTCACGAACAGATTGCGGTCCGTATGCGGACCGGCTTCGATCAGGGCAATCGTGGCGTCCGGGCAGCTATCCGCCAGACGGCTCGCGAGCGAGCAGCCGCCTGAGCCCGCACCGACGATGATGTAGTCGTATTGCATCCGCTCCTCCAATTGGGGCCGCGTTGCTCGCGGACCCTGTCTAGTACACACTTGTCTACGTGTGTTTTATCGGCATTGTAGGGAGCGTTCGGTTGCGACGGCGGGTTCGTGTCAGAGCGATCCCTCTAAACGAAAGCCCTCCCGCGACCCTATGATGAAAGGCGCGCGTGCGCCCGTCAGGCCGCCGCGCAGGGCATTCAAACACGGCGCCCGGTGCGCCGTCCTCAAAGCGTGCGGTACGACACGCCACGATAAAACAGCACAGCGTCGATCAACGATCGGCGGACATCCGGCGAACGGAGACAGCAGATGGAACGGCACAGCTTCGGCCACACTCACGACGTGACAAATCAGGCGCCTCCGCTCACGGATTACAACCTGTTTGCGAGCGACGTGGCGTTGTCCGCCGCCCTCGAACGCGACGGCGCCGCGTGGCATCGCGAGGCGCTGCTACGGCACGGCGCAGCGCTCACCACGCCGGAGACACTCGCGCTTGCCGAACTGGCGAACCGCCACACGCCCGAACTTGTCACGCACAGCCCGCGCGGCGAACGCATCGACGCACTGGAGTTTCACCCTTCGTGGCACACGCTGCTGTCGCTGTTGCGCGGCGAAGGCCTGCACGCGTTGCCGTTTTCGGACCCGCAGAGCGGCGCCATGGTCGCGCGTTGCGCCGGCTACTTCCTGCACGCACAACTCGAATCCGGCTCCCTCTGCCCGCTGACGATGACCTTCGCGAGCATTCCGGTATTGCAACGCGAACCGGCTTTGTTCGAGACACTGCGCGACAAGCTCTACGCCCGCGAACACGATCCACGCGACGTGCCGCTCACGCAAAAAACCTCGGCGATGATCGGCATGGGCATGACCGAGAAACAAGGCGGCTCGGACGTGCGCAGCAACCAGACCCGTGCCTATGCCACGCGCGGCAGCGGCCGTGGCGCCGAATATCGCCTTGTCGGCCACAAATGGTTTTTCTCCGCGCCGCAATGCGACGCGCATCTGGTACTCGCCCGCACCGACGATCACGAAGGCCAGTCGTGTTTCTACGTGCCGCGTTTCGCGCCGGACGGCAGTAAGAACGCCGTGCAGATCCAGCGCCTGAAAGACAAGCTCGGCAACCGCTCGAACGCCAGCAGCGAAGTCGAATTCTTCGACGCGTTCGGCATCATGATCGGCGACGAAGGCCGCGGCGTGCCGACCATCATCGAAATGGCGAACTACACGCGGCTCGATTGCGTGATCGGCAGCGCGGCCCTGATGCGTGCGGCGCTGGTGCAGGCGATCCACCATGCACGGCATCGCAGCGCCTTCGGCCGGCAACTGGCCGATCAGCCGCTGATGCGCAATGTGCTCGCCGACCTGGCGCTGGAATCGGAAGCCGCGACGGTGCTGTTCATGCGACTAGCACGCGCTTTCGAAGCGTCGACGGATGCATCGTCGACCGCGCCCGCCGAGCGCGCGTGGCGCCGGATCGTCACGCCGGCGGCGAAGTACTGGGTCTGCAAGCGCGCGCTGGAATTCACCGGCGAGGCGATGGAAGTGTGGGGCGGCAACGGTTATGTCGAAACCGGTCCGATGGCGCGCTTCTATCGTGAAGCGCCCGTGAATTCGATCTGGGAAGGCTCGGGCAACGTGATGTGCCTCGACGTGCTGCGCGCCATGGAACGCGAGCCCGAAGCGGCGCAGGCCCTGTTCGCAGCGTGGCAAGCGGATGCGCAAGGGCACCCGGCTCTGAGCGCCGCGCTCGGCAAGCTCGCCGCCACGCTCAACGGGCCCGCCGAACATCGCGAAGCCTCCGCGCGACGGATCGCGCAGCAGATCGTGCTGATCGCGCAGGCCACCTTGCTGGTGAAGCACGCGCCGCCGGAAGTCGCCGACGCCTTCATCGCAACGCGTCTCGCCGACGGCTGCGGCGAGAGCGGCCGCGTGTACGGCACGCTGCCGGCGACGTTCGATCACGCCGCGATCATCGAGCGGGCATTTCCCGCTTGAACAGCACAACACACCAATAAGCGCGACCCAACGCGCACGTTATCCATCAGGGAGTGGACACACATGAAGAACGATTTGCCAGAAGTCGTCGCGCTCGAAGCGCTGCTGCGCGATCAACGCCATGCGTATTTGCGCGCGCCGTATCCGTCATGGGATGCGCGCGCCGGCCATCTGAAAGCGCTGCGCAAAGTCATGCTCGACAACCGCGACGCACTCGCCGCCGCGATGAACGCCGACTTCGGCAATCGCGCGAAACAGGAAGTGCTGCTCGCCGAATTCCTGCTGATCAAGGGTGAGATCGACGCCGCGCTCAGACACGGCAAACGGTGGATGAAAGCGCAACGCCGCAGCACCAACAAATGGCTGATGCCGGCGCGCGCGAAAGTGGTGCCGCAACCGCTCGGCGTGGTCGGCATCATCGTGCCGTGGAATTATCCGGTGCTGCTCGCAGTCGGCCCGCTGATCAGCGCACTGACGGCCGGCAACCGCGCCATCATCAAGATGTCCGAGTTGACGCCGCGCACCTCGGCGCTATTCGAACAGCTGATCGGTCAGACCTTCTCGCGCGACCACGTCGCCGTAGTGAACGGCGATGCTGCATTGGCCGCCGCGTTTAGCGCGCAACCGTTCGACCATCTGCTATTCACCGGCTCGACCAAGGTCGGCCATGAAGTGATGCGCGCCGCCGCCGAACATCTCACACCGGTCACGCTCGAACTCGGCGGCAAGTCGCCGGCGATCATCGGTCAGCACGCACGCTTCGACAACGCCGTGGATAACCTCGTCGCCGGCAAGACGCTCAACGCAGGCCAGACCTGCGTCGCGCCGGACTATGTGCTGGTGCCGCGCGGCAAGGAGCAGGCGTTCATCGAACGGGCACGCGCGCGGATGGCGACGATGTACCCCGACTTTGCGCGCAACCTCGACTACACATCGATCATCTCGGAGCGGCATTTCGCTCGGCTGCAACGTCTCGCCGACGAAGCGCAGGCCGCCGGCGCGCAACTGCACACGCTCACCGACAGCACGCCCGATGAGGCAAGCCGCCGCTTTCCGCTGATCGCCGTGACGAATGCGCCGGATGAAAGCGCGCTGATGCAGGAGGAGATTTTCGGCCCGCTGTTGCCGATCATCCCCTATGACACGCTCGACGATGCGATCACGTGGATCAACACGCGTCCCCGCCCGCTCGCGCTTTACCTCTACGCCGACGACAGTGCGACCATCGACCGCGTCACGCGCGACACCATCGCGGGCGGCATGGCGATCAACGAAACGCTGATGCATCTGGCGTGCGAAAGCCTGCCGTTCGGCGGCGTCGGTGCGAGCGGCATGGGTGCGTATCACGGTTACGAAGGCTTCGTCACCTTCTCGAAGATGAAGCCGGTGCTGACGCAGGCGCGGCTGAACGCGCGCGGATGGATCTCGCCGCCGTACGGCAAGCGGGTGAATGCGCAGCTGAAGCTGATGATGAGGTTTTGACGGGGCACTCAGCGCCTGGACGTCCCACCCGAAGCATCCGCAATATCCGTAGCGACCACATCCGTGACATCCTGCGCGGCGGCGACGACGCCGCCCTCAGGCGCATGCTCGGCCCCGCTTTCCAGCCGATGCAGCCACGCGAGCAACTCGGCCACCGCCTGATAAAGCTGCGGCGGAATCCGCGTATCGAGATCGACCTGCATCAGTAACGAGACCATTTCCGGCGCCTCGTGCACATACAGGCCGGCTTCCTTGGCGCGCTGCACGATCATCTCGGCCAGCATGCCGTAGCCTTTGGCGATCACGCGTGGCGCGGGATCGTTGCCTTGTGCGTCGTAGACGAGCGCGGCCGCGCTGCGGCGATGTTTGCGGCTCATCACATATCCCAATCGAAATCGTCGACCGGCGCGGCTCCCGGGCGTGCGACACGCGCCGTGCGGCGCCCCGCCGACACTTTATCGGTCGCGGCGGCCGCCGCTGCCGCCGACGCCGAACGCGCATAAGCAGACGCCGCCGCCTGCCCGGCCGCCGCAGCTGCAGCACCCGCCGCGGTCGCCGGTATGCCGCCGCCGATCTCGCGAATCGTCAATCCGTTCAGCTCGATGCCCGCTGCGGCAAGCCGCTGCCGAAAGTTCTCACCCTGCGCCGCCAGCCGCGCCGCACCGGCCGGACTCGCCTGCACGCGCGCGACCAGCCGCATGCCGGTCAGCGTCAGGTCCGCATCCACAGTGCCGAGCGTGGGCAGCGACAGCGTCAGCCGCGTACGCCACGGCTGGCCGTCCTCGCTCGCCGTGCCGCCGCCGCTGCGGTCCCATTCGTCGCCTTCCTGTTCGATGGTCCAGTCGAGCTTGGCGCCAGGCCACGCTTCGCCGGTCCAGCGAAACTGCCCGGTAGCAAGCAGATCGAGCTGCTGACGCACCAGAGGGACGGTCGCGGGATGAACCGCGGCCGCCATCGATTGCGAGCTTTGCGACGACCCGTCGTCGGCCAGTTGCGCCGCGGCACTGTGCACGCTCGAGTGCGCCGGCTGACCGTTCAGCTCGGACAGAGAACTTGCCAGCACCTCGCCGGCCACGAAGCGCGCGGCCTGCGCGGTCTGGATCGACGGCATCGCGCGGGCGGCCGCGTTGCCTTCCGGCGCGCCGTTGCCCGGACCGTTGGGCGCGGCGCCCGTGCCCTGCCGGGTTGTCGTGTTCGAGGAAGAAGCCGGATCGGCGTCGCTCGCCCAGTCGAGCGGCAATTGCGCGGCGGCGGCCACCAGCTTGTTTTGCGCCTCGCTGGCGAGGGCCGCGGGCGGCCGCTGCCCGGCCAGCCATTGCGCGAGATGGGATTCGTAGAACAGGCCGCTATCGCCGACCGTCTGTTGAAGTGCGGCCGCGAGCGCGGCGACCGGCACCTGAGCCGCCGCCACATTGGCGGTGGCCGCGGTACCGGCGGTACCGGTGGTAGCAGCGGTATTCGGATTGGCAGATGAAGCAGCAGGCGTGGCTGTCGTATCGAAGAGCGACAAGCCGTCGCCTTCGACGTCGAGCGCCGGCGCGGCCGGCCAGATCGGCAACTGGCCGAGCACCGCCGGAGTCGCCTCGCCGCCGGAATTCACAATCGCATTAAGCGTGAGCGCAACGGCAGACAGCGCGGTTTGCGCGGAAGCCGGCGCTGGCGCGGGGGGCGCGATGGGGGTGGTATTGAGAATCTCGGTATCGACGCCCGCCGCACCGGTCTGCGAGGCGGTCGCACTACCCGGCGCGAGATTGAGCAGACTGTCGACCCGGTTCGCGAGCAGCGAAGTGACGACCGCGTCGATTCCGTTCATACCGATTCCTTGGTCACATTGGCAGCAACGCGCTCAAATCCAGTCAGGCGGACTCAAGCAGCGCCTTGCTCGCGGGCAAACTCAGCGTGCCCCGTACAGTTCCTTGAGCACACGAGTCGGCCGTCCGGCGAACAGCGCCGACAGATTGGCCATACGCGGATTCGCCAGATCGCGGATCGCAGCGTCGTCGGCCAGAATCTGACGGATCAGCGCGTATTTGCGCAGGCGCTCCGCATCGTCCAGTCTGACCCCGGCTTCCGCGTCTTTCAACGCGTCCACCAGATTCCGATATTCCTCCTGCAAGTGGACCAGATCATTCCACAGGGCTCGCCGGGCAGCTGTCAGCATGCGGCGGGAAATCGCTGCAATCGCCTCGTAGCGGGCGAAATATTCTGCGTTCGATGTCATCTCATGCTTTCCGCGGCCGGCTGGGCTGCCATCCGCGCGATCTCCGGGGCGATCCCGATCCATGCCTCTTCGAGTGTCGCCAGCAGGCCGTCGACTTCGACCAGCATCGCCTCGCTCTGTTTTATATTGGCTTCGAGCAGCCGGCGCGACATATAGCTATATAGCGCGTCCAACCGCTCTGCAATCTCGCCGCCCACCTCAAGGTTCAGCGATAGTTGCAGCCCGCTTTCGACGATCTGAATCGCCTTGCCGATCGCCTCACCACGCGCCGACACATTGCCTTGCTGCACATGCATGCGCGCTTGCGCAATCGCCTGCCGGGCGCCCTGATACAACATCACGATCAGACGATGCGGACTCGCGCCCATCACCCCTGTCTCGACGCCGACGCGCGCGTACGCATTGGCTCCAGAGTGTCCTGGGGAAAACATCGGCGCTCCTCCTCTCTTGCACTTCGGTTGGTCGCGGCACCCCATCCGTGCACGTTGCCGCACCCGGATTTCTGCCTGTATCTGGTTATCGGATAGGCAGCGGGAAAGCTTTAGGCCGTTGTAAGGGGGATTAAGGGGCCGAAAGGGGCGATATCGCGCTGAGCGTGGCAAGGCCGCCCGCCACGAAGCGCCTCGTGGGCGCGCCGGGCCGGCTGTCCTGCCGTGAAACCACACAGCGTTGCATCTGGGCGCATGCGTTCGGGCGGGCGGAACAGCCCTGCCGCCCGAGCCGCACTTACACCGACATCTGCATGATGTCGTTATAGGCCGACACCAGTTTGTTGCGCACCTGCAGACCGAACTGGAAGCCGATGTTGGCCTTCTGCGAGTCGACCATCACGTCGTTCAGCGAGACATTCGACGCGCCAAGCTCGAACGCCTGCGATTCGCCGGCCGCCTTGGTCTGATCGCCGCTGATCTTGTCCAACGAGGCCTTCAGCGCCGAGGCGAAGCCGCCGGCCGTCGCCGCGCCGGACTGCTCGGCCACCGGGGTGTTGCCGCCGGCCGCTTGCGCCGCCATCGACTGCATCTGTTGCAGCGCCGACGAGAGCGCGTTCACGGGCAAAGTCATGTTCTCTCCAGGGATTGACGACCGGCATGCCAGAAACCGTACCGATCTGAACGAAAGCATAGCAGTGGGTCATCCGGGAAAGCCCCGAAACTAGGGGGGAAACCCGGCTCTATTCAAGCAATCGGGTTGAGCCGCGCTGCGGATAATTTCAATGGTGAAAGTCTCTGTCCGCACGCCCGCCGACCCTCGGCGCGCAGAAGCGGCAGAACGCAAAGGCATCCCGGAGATACCCGACGCATGGATTCGTCAGCCAACTCTTTGATCAACCCCGACGCCCGCATGGGCCTCGCCGGCGCGCAGCCCGGCGCCGGTGCTGCCGGCACCGGCCAGGCCGGCGGTGCCGCGGACCTCGGCGGCCTTGGGGGCAACCTGGGCGGCAACTTCGGCCAGCGTCTGTCAGGCCTCGCGCAAATGCGCGGCAACCCGCGCGCGCCGCTGATTTTCGCGGTCGCGCTGCTGGTCGCTATCGTCGCGGGTCTGTTCCTGTGGTCGCGCGCACCAGACTACAAGGTGCTCTACAGCAACCTGTCGGATCGCGACGGCGGCGCCATCATCACCGCGCTGCAGGCGGCCAACATCCCCTACAAGTTCTCCGACGCCGGTGGTGCGATCCTCGTGCCGGCCGAGCAGGTGCATGAAATGCGTCTGCGTCTGGCTTCGCAGGGCCTGCCCAAGAGCGGCTCGGTCGGCTTCGAACTGATGGACAACCAGAAGTTCGGCATCAGCCAGTTCGCCGAGCAGATCAATTACCAGCGTTCGCTGGAAGGTGAACTGGAACGCACGGTCGAGTCGATTTCGTCGGTGAAGTCGGCGCGCGTGCATCTGGCCATTCCGAAGCCTTCCGTATTTGTGCGCGACAAGGAAGCGCCGTCGGCTTCCGTGCTGGTCAACCTCTACCCGGGCCGCGCACTCGACGAAGGCCAGGTGCTGGCGATCACCCATATGGTGTCCTCGGCGGTGCCGGATATGCCGGTGAAGGGCGTGACCATCCTCGACCAGGACGGCAACCTGCTCACGCAGCCGTCCACCGGCAGCGGTCTGGACGCCTCGCAACTCAAGTACCGCCAGCAGATCGAGCGCAACACGCAGCAACGCATCGACGCGATCCTGTCGCCCCTGTTCGGTTCCGGCAACGCGCACTCGCAGGTCAGCGCCGACATCGACTTCTCGCACACCGAGCAGACCTCGGAAAACTACGGCCCGAACGGCAACCCGCAGCAGTCGGCGATCCGCAGCCAGCAAACGAGCACCGCGACCGAAATGTCGCAAGCCGGGGCCTCCGGCGTGCCGGGCGCGCTGTCGAACCAGCCGCCGCAACCGGCCTCCGCGCCGATCACGGCGAGCAACGGCGCGAGCGGCGTGACCACGACGCCGGTCAGCGACCGCAAGGATTCGACCACCAACTACGAACTGAACAAGACCGTGCAGCATCTGGAGCAGCCGATGGGCGGCATCAAGCGTCTGTCGGTGGCGGTGGTAGTCAACTATCTGCGGGTGGTGGACGCCAAGGGCCACGCGACGATGCAACCGGTCACTGCCGACAAGCTCGCGCAGGTCACTCAGCTGGTGAAAGACGCGATGGGCTTCGATCAGGCGCGCGGCGACTCCGTCAACCTGGTCAACAGCCCGTTCACCGCCGACGTCGACCCGGACGCCGATCTGCCGTGGTGGCGCACGCCGGACATGATCGCGCTTGCCAAGCAGATCGCGACCTACCTCGGCATCGCCGCAGTCGCCCTGTTCCTCTACTTCGTGATGGTGAAGCCGGCGCTGCGCCGCGCTTTCCCGCCGCCGGAGCCGGTTGCCGCCGCGGCGCTGCCGTCGCCGGACGAGCCGGTGCTGCTGGACGGCATCCCCGCCGCCGAGCGTGCGGGTGCGCCGACCGTCGCCGAACTGGAAAGCGACAACGAATTGCTCGCGCTGGAAAACTCGAAACACAAATACGAACGGAATCTGGAATTCGCGCGCAACATCGCGCGCCAGGATCCGAAGATTGTTGCAACCGTCGTGAAAAACTGGGTGTCCGATGAGCGCTGAAGGCGTAATGAAGAGCGCGCTCCTGCTGATGTCGATCGGCGAGGAAGAAGCCGCGCAGGTGTTCAAATTCCTCGGGCCGCGTGAGGTCCAGAAGATTGGCGTGACAATGGCCGCGCTGAAGAACATCACGCGCGAGCAGATCGACGAGGTCCTGCAGGAGTTCGTGCGCGAGGCCGAGAAGCACACCGCTCTCTCGCTCGATTCGAGCGACTACATCCGCTCGGTGCTGACCAAGGCGCTCGGAGACGACAAGGCCGGCGCGATCATCGACCGGATTCTGCAGGGCAGCGATACCAGCGGTATCGAAGGCCTCAAGTGGATGGACTCCGCGGCGGTGGCCGAACTGATCAAGAACGAGCACCCGCAGATCATCGCGACCATCCTCGTTCACCTGGACCGCGATCAGGCTTCGGAAATCGTCGCCTGTTTCACCGAGCGGCTGCGTAACGACGTGCTGCTGCGGATCGCCACGCTCGACGGCATCCAGCCGGCCGCGCTGCGCGAACTCGACGACGTGCTGACGGGCCTCCTGTCCGGCAGCGACAACCTCAAGCGCAGCCCGATGGGCGGCATCCGCACGGCGGCCGAAATTCTCAACTTCATGTCGAGCAACCATGAAGAAGGCGTCATCGAGAATGTTCGTCAATACGACGCGGAACTCGCGCAGAAGATCATTGATCAGATGTTTGTGTTCGAGAACCTGCTCGATCTGGAAGACCGCGCGATCCAGCTGTTGCTGAAGGAAGTCGAGTCCGAGGCGTTGATCATCTCGCTGAAGGGCGCGCCGCCCGCGCTGCGCCAGAAGTTCTTGTCGAACATGTCGCAGCGTGCTGCCGAACTGCTCGCCGAAGACCTCGATGCGCGCGGCCCGGTCCGCGTCTCCGAAGTCGAGACGCAGCAACGCCGCATCCTGCAGATCGTGCGCAATCTGGCGGAAAGCGGCCAGATCGTTCTAGGCGGCAAGGCGGAAGATGCGTATGTCTGATCAGAACTCCGCAGCGAAGGAGCGCCTCTCGGCCTACCAGCGCTGGGAGATGGCCTCGTTCGATCCGGTGCCGCCGGCGCCGCCCGCACCCGAAGTCGACGACGGTGCATTCGAAGCCGAACTCGAACGTCTGCGCGACGCCGCGCATGCACAGGGCATCGCGACGGGTCACGTGGCCGGGCAGGCGCTCGGCTATCAGGCCGGTTATGAGCAAGGCCACGCACAGGGTTTCGAGCAGGGTCAAAGCGAAGCACGTGAAGAAGCGGCACGCCTCGCCGCGCTCGCCGAAACCTTCAAGGCAGCGCTCGACGGCACGCAAGGCGCGATCTCGGAAACGCTGGTCGCATTGGCGCTCGACATCGCCCAACAGGTGGTGCGCCAGCATGTGCAGCACGATCCGACCGCGCTGATTGCCGCCGCCCGCGAGGTGCTGGCCACCGAACCGGCACTGGTCGGCGCGCCGGCGCTGATCGTCAGCCCCGCCGACCTGCCGGTCGTCGAAGCCTATCTGATGGAAGAACTGCAAACGCGTGGCTGGACCGTGCGTACCGATCCGTCGGTCGAACGCGGCGGCTGCCGCGCGCAAGCCGGCACCGGTGAAGTCGACGCCGGCATCGACACGCGCTGGGAGCGCGTCGCCGCCGCACTCGGCAAGGTGAGCACATGGTGAAGCCGACACTCGAAGAGATCCGCGCCAGCGATCTGACACCGCTCGAACGTGAGTTGGCGCTGGCGTCGTTCGGCGCCGAGGCGCTGGCGGATGTACCGGCCACGGTGACGCCCGCTGCGGCTGCCGTCGCGGCCATCGACGCCGCGCTACGCGATCCCGCTCACGGGCACCCTAACGCCGGGCACCCTGCGAAGGGCGCGGCGGCGAGCCGCGAATCCGCCGTTTCTTCGAGTCCCGTTTCACCCCCTCCCGCCCCTGCCCCGTACGATCCCGCCCTCGACAGCAATCCGCACATGCAAGCCTGGCGCGGCCGGCTCGACGCGCTACGCGCCCGCAACGCAATCGCCAAGCCGATGCGCGCCTGCGGACGTTTGACGCGCGCCGCCGGCCTGGTGCTCGAAGCGGTCGGTCTGCGCCTGTCGGTGGGCGCCGAAGTGATGATCGAGCTGCCATTCGGCAGTTCGCTGGCGATGGCCGAAGCCGAAGTGGTCGGCTTCTCAGGCGACAAACTGTTTCTGATGCCGACCACCGAAGTGATCGGCCTCTTGCCCGGCGCACGCGTGTATCCGCTCGAAAGCGCGCCGATCGCCGATCCGATGGCGGGCGCGAAGCGCCTGCCGGTCGGCTGGGAACTGCTCGGCCGCGTGCTGGATGCATCGGGCCGCCCGCTCGACGGCCTCGGCCCACTCGGCGCGCATGCCGATGCGCCGCTCTCCTCACCGGTCATCAACCCGCTGAACCGCGAGCCGATTCACAAGGTGCTCGACGTCGGCGTGCGCGCTATCAACGCACTCCTGACCGTGGGCCGCGGCCAGCGCATGGGCCTGTTCGCCGGTTCGGGCGTCGGTAAATCGGTGCTGCTCGGCACGATGGCGCGCTACACCAGCGCGGAGGTGATCGTGATCGGCCTGATCGGCGAACGCGGCCGCGAAGTGAAGGAATTCATCGAACAGATTCTCGGCGAGGAAGGCCTCGCGCGCTCGGTGGTGATCGCCGCGCCCGCCGACGTCTCGCCGCTCCTGCGGATGCAGGCTGCGTCGTACTCGACCTCGCTCGCCGAATATTTCCGCGACCAGGGCAAGCACGTGCTGCTGCTGATGGATTCGCTGACCCGCTACGCGATGGCGCAGCGCGAGATCGCGCTCGCCGTGGGCGAGCCGCCCGCCACCAAGGGGTATCCGCCTTCGGTGTTCGCCAAACTGCCGGCGCTCGTCGAACGGACCGGCAACGGCCCGGCGGGCGGCGGTTCGATCACCGCGTTCTACACCGTGCTGACCGAAGGCGACGACCAGCAGGACCCGATTGCCGACTCCGCGCGCGCGATTCTCGACGGCCACATCGTGCTGTCGCGCTCGCTCGCCGAGGCCGGCCACTATCCGGCGATCGACATCGAAGCCTCGATTAGCCGGGCAATGACCGCGCTGATCGACGATAACCATCTCGAGAAGACGCGTATGTTCAAGCAGATGCTGTCGCGCTATCAGCGCAACCGCGATCTGATCAACGTCGGCGCCTATTCGAGCGGGCGCGACGCGCTGCTGGACCGGGCGATTGCGCTGTATCCGCGGATGGAAGCGTTTTTGCAGCAGGGTTTTCGCGAATGCGCGAACTTTGAACCAAGTCTCGAGATGCTGGACGCTCTGTTTGCCCAAGGAGGCTGACGATGGCGAAACACTTTCCGATCAAGACGCTCATCGGCCTCGCCCAGGACGATGTCGACGCCGCCGCACAACGTCTAGGCCGCGCGCAGCGCGAACGCAACGACGTGCAGTCGCAGCTCGACTCGCTCGTGCAGTACCGCGACGAATATCACGCGCGTTTCACGGCGACCGCTCAGACTGGCATGCCCGCCGGCAACATGCGCAATTTCCAGGCATTTATTGACACACTCGACGCCGCCATCGAACAGCAGCGCAATCTGCTGGTGACGGCCAATGCGCGCGTCGAGGCGGCCAAGCCCGACTGGCAACGCCAGAAGCAGAAGCTCGGCTCGTATGAAGTGCTGCAGGCGCGCGGCGAAGCCGCAGAAGCAAAAACCATGGCGCGGCGCGACCAGCGCGATGCAGACGAACACGCCGCCCGCATTCTGAGGATGCGTGTCGAGGGCGCCTAACGCGCCCGGGCACCGCCTCGATTGACTGAACACCCCGTTTGACGGATTGACAGGATTCCCTATGTCGCTTCTTTCACAGATCGGCTCACTGCTCGGCTCGGCCAGCAGCACATCCACCAACGCGGCGATGGCCGCTGCGGCGAACGCCAAGCCGTTCTCGCAAACCTTGCAGCAGAGCATCGACCTGCAAAACAGCGCGGCCGCGCAGATCGCAAGCACGCCGCCGGCTCCGTCGTTCTCTCCGCCGCCCTCTTCGTCGGCGTCCGATTCGTCGTCTTCGGCAGATTCGTCGAGCGTGCATGACGCACCACCGCCGCCCGATCCGTCGACGAAGAGCCAGGATGCCGCGAGCAGCAATACGGACAACAGCAGCTCGACGAGCGCTTCCTCATCCAGCTCATCGTCGGGTTCATCGTCCACTTCGTCTGCCAATACGCAGCAGAGCTCGACCGACCAGACCAACACGACGCCGGCGAAATCCGGCAACACGACCACGCAGACCGACGCCGCCACGGCAGCAGCGGCTGCGGCTGCCCAGGCACAGGCTCAAGCGCAGGCCAACGCGAATAGCGCGACCGACCCGACGACCGCAGATCCCGCCACGGCGCTGACTGACGCCGCGACCACGCTGCCCGGCACGGGCACGGACCCGACGACGGGCACCACCACGGGCAAAAAGACGAGCGCGACCGATTCGAAGTCAGCGCAGGACGCCTTGCAGGCGGCGCTTGCCGCGCTGGCGAGCGGCCAGGGCGTGGTTCCGCAGCAGGCACTGGCGAGCGGCGCGGCGGCGAATGCGGCAACGGCGGCGAACGGTTTGGGTGCTGACGCGAGCAACGGACTCAACGGAACGGCGGATGGCAAGACACTGGCGGCCGGTTTGTTCGGCGACGGCAAGGGATCGAACGCGAGCAAGACTGCATTGACGACGGCGGCCACAACGATGGCGGATCCCTCGACGGCAGCAAAGGCAGCGGCTGACGCGCTGAGCGCGACGGCTGCGGCCGGCGGTGCGCAAGCTGACGATCTGGCGTCCTTCAAGAGTGCGTCCGATGCCGCGACGGCGGCGCTGGCGGCGGGCCAGGCAGCGGCGAGCGCCGCGAGTACGACGGCGGCCGTGCAGACGACGGGTAGTGCCGGTGCTGCCGAAGCGGCGAATACGTTGTCACCGCAGGTGGGCACGACGGATTGGGAAGATGCATTGAGTCAGAAGGTGGTGTTTTTGTCGAATGCACATTCGCAGAGTGCTGAGCTGACTTTGAATCCGAAGGATCTGGGGCCGCTACAGGTTGTGTTGCAGGTTGCCGATAACCATGCACATGCGTTGTTTGTTTCGCAGCACCAGCAGGTTCGTGAGGCCGTCGAGGCGGCGTTGCCGAAGCTTCGCGAGGCGATGGAGTCCAACGGTATCGGGTTGGGGAGCGCTAGTGTTAGCGATGGGTTTGCCCGGCAGGGCGGGCAGCAGCAGAGCGCAGATTCGGGGCGCTCTGGAGCGCGCGGTGCTGGGGGTTATGCAGGCGGCGCTGCTGGTTCGGATTCTGACTCTAGTGTTGCTAATGTTGCCGTTCGGCGGACTGTTGGGTTGGTGGATACGTTTGCTTAGTGGTTGTTTTGCCCGTTCGGGCGGGGGATTGCCTGACGGCGCTGGTTTTAGGTTTTTTGCCTTTGCGGCGCTTGTTTGTCAGTGTTCCTGGGGCTTTGGCCTTTCCTTGAATTGTTAGTGGTCTATTAGCGTTGCCCCTGTGCGGGGCGGCACTTACTTTCTTTGCCGCCGCAAAGAAAGATAAGCAAAGAAAGCGGCTAGAAGCCCCTGCTAAGTGGGCACCGTGGTCTGCCGCGGGTAGTGGTGCGACTGGAATCCGTGTTCTCGTACATTCCGCGCTAGTGACAAAGGAGTCATCAGCTCCCACTCCGCACTACGTGCGTCGCGGACGGGTATGCAGGGGAAACCATGGGCTTCGGTTTTGGTTTGTGGGAGCCGTCGGCTTCGCCTCGGCGAGGCGCTCATGCATTCACCCGGAACCCGTACCTCGAATGATTTGACGGTGCCCCGCAATCAGGGGCACTGCGCGGGTGTGGCTGCGGTGGTGATGCAATGACGAGTCACGGCCCGGTGGAGAGGCGTGGGCGTCAAAACGTGACGGGTGGTTTTATGAGCGGCTCTTCGGCGCGCGCAGCGCCGCCGGAAGTATGACGCCCTTGTCACAAGCCTATGCAGGGGCACGAACACAGATTCCAGTCGCACCACTACCCTGAGCGAGCTGCGGGACCCGCTTAGCAGGGGCTTCTAGCCGCTTTCTTTGCTTACTTTCTTTGCGGCGGCAAAGAAAGTAAGTGCCGCCCCGCACAGGGGCAACGCTAATAGACCACTAACAAAACAAGGAAAGGCACCAAAGCCAGATCAGGGCAAGGCCAACGCCCTACGAGTACTGACAAAAGCGCCGCGCAGGCAATCTTCCGCTGAAAGGCAAAAAACCTAAATCCCGCGCCGTCAGGCAATCCCCCGCCTGAAAGGCAAAAACCAGAGATAGCCCTCAATAACCCTTCTTTTCGACCCATCGCGCCGCAGGCAAATCAACAACAATCACCATCACCAGCACTAAAGGCAAGCAAAGCAAACCTCATGGCAACCACGACCGCAAACCAGCAAGCCGCGCCCGCTTCCCCGGGCCCCTTGAAGCGCATCATCCTGATCGTCCTCATCGCGATCATCGCCGCAGGCGCTGCCGGCGCGGGTGTGTGGTTCTTCATGTCCAAACGCACCCCGGCCCCCGCGTCAGCGACAACCGCCGCCGCACCGGCGCCGCTCCCCGTGCCGCTCTTCTTCCCGCTCGAATCGATGACAGTCAACCTGCAATCGGACGACGGCCAGCAACACTTCCTGCGGATCGGCCTGACGCTCAAGCTCAACGACCCGAAAACCCAGCAGGAACTCTCCGACCATATGCCGGAAGTGCGTAGCCGCATCCTCCTCGCACTGTCGAACAAACATCCGGAAGAACTCGCACCGCTCGAAGGCAAACGCGCACTCGCCACCGAACTCCAGACGCTGATCGAACAGCCGACCGATAAGGGCGCCGCGCCTATCCACGTCCAGGACGTGCTGTTCACCGAATTCGTCGTGCAGTGACGTTCTCAGTGACGTTATTTAGCGCTGCCATCATTAACCGCTTCGGGACGCACGAGGAATAAGGAATGGGCCACGAAGAGTTCATGTCCCAGGAGGAGGTCGATGCCCTCCTCAAGGGCGTCACCGGCGAGTCCGACTCGGAAACCGAGCAGACCGACCGTGCGGGCGTACGCCCGTACAACATCGCGACGCAGGAACGCATCGTCCGCGGCCGGATGCCCGGCCTCGAAATCATCAACGACCGCTTCGCGCGTCTGTTGCGCGTCGGCATCTTCAACTTCATGCGGCGCTCGGCGGAAATTTCCGTCGGCCCGGTGAAAGTGCAGAAGTACAGCGAGTTCACCCGCAACCTGCCGATCCCGACCAACCTGAACCTGGTCCACGTGAAGCCGTTGCGCGGCACGTCGCTGTTCGTGTTCGACCCGAACCTGGTGTTCTTCGTGGTCGACAACCTGTTCGGCGGCGACGGGCGTTTCCATACCCGCGTCGAAGGCCGCGATTTCACGGCAACCGAGCAGCGCATCATCATGAAGCTGCTCAACCTCACGTTCGAGCACTACGCGGCGTCGTGGAAAAGCGTGCGTCCGCTGCAGTTCGAATTCGTGCGCTCGGAAATGCATACGCAGTTCGCCAACGTGGCGACGCCGAACGAAATCGTCATCGTCACGCAGTTCTCGATCGAGTTCGGCACGACGGGCGGCACGCTGCACATCTGCATGCCGTATTCGATGATCGAGCCGATCCGCGACATTCTCTCGTCGCCGATCCAGGGCGAGGCGCTCGAAGTCGACCGCCGCTGGGTCCGCGTGCTGTCGCAACAGGTGCAGGCAGCAGAAGTGGAACTGACCGCCGACCTGGCCCAGGTACCGGTCACGTTCGAACAGATCCTGAACATGCGCAAGGGCGATGTTCTGCCGATCAACATCCCCGAACACATCACGGCGAAAGTCGACGGTGTGCCGGTGATGGAGTGCGGCTACGGAATTTTCAATGGTCAGTACGCGTTGCGGGTCCAGAAAATGATCAGCGCAGCCGACACGATGAAGGATGGTGGATATGAGTGACCTGAACGCAAAGACTGAGGCCGAACTGGCCGCTGGCGAGCCGCAACTGGCCGCCGACGCAACCAGCGCCGAAGACGAAGCGGCGATGGCCGACTGGGCCAGCGCGCTGGCCGAGCAGAACGACAACACGGAAGTCAGCGCGACCACGGCCGGCGTGTTCCAGCCGCTCTCGAAGGTCGAACCGACCTCGACGCGCAACGACATCGACATGATCCTGGACATCCCCGTCCAGATGACCGTCGAACTCGGCCGCACCAAGATCGCGATCCGCAACCTGCTGCAACTCGCGCAGGGCTCAGTCGTGGAACTGGACGGCATGGCAGGTGAACCGATGGACGTGCTGGTCAACGGCTGCCTGATCGCCCAGGGCGAAGTGGTGGTCGTGAACGACAAGTTCGGTATCCGTCTGACCGACATCATCACGCCGTCCGAACGTATCCGGAAGCTGAATCGATGAAACGCGTTGCCGGTCGCGCCATGCTGCATGCGTCGCGCAATGTTCTCAATCGCGCTGTGCTCGCAGCACTGGCAACGACGGCAGCGGCCACCCCGGCGCTGATGTTCGCAGTGACCTCGGTGGCGACACTCGCCCCTTCAGCCGCCCACGCGGCCGACATGAACGCGGTCAACAACGCCGCGAAAATCGCGTCGGGTGTAGGGGCCGGTACCGCTGTTCCGGCTCTCGGCGTCGGCGCGGTGCTGCAAACCATCGTCGGCCTGCTGGTCGTGATCGGCCTGGTGTTCGCCTGTGCATGGCTCGCGCGCCGCTTCGGCTTGCAGCCGGCCAATCGCGGCGGTCTCGTGAAAACGATCGGCGGCGCCTCGCTCGGCGGCAAGGAGCGGGTCGCGGTGGTGGAGATCGGCGATACTTGGCTCGTGCTCGGCACGGCCCCCGGCAATGTGCGTCTGCTGCACACCATGCCCGCCGGTTCGGCCGCGCTCGATCCGGTCGCAGGCACGCAACCCGGCGCATCGGACGCATCGAGTAAAGGCTCAGCACTGCCCGGCACCTTCGGCCAACGCTTTCGCGATGCTTTAAAAGGCGAAGTGGGCAAACGTTTCAACGGGCAAGGCAACGGGGATCGGTAATGCAGTTCAGTCTTCTATCAGCGCACCCCGTGCAATCAGCACATCAAACGCACGCCACTCGCATGTCCCGCGCCGCCTCGAAAGTCATTCCCGTCCTGCGCCGCGTCGCGCCAGTCGTGTTGCCGGCGCTGATGCTCGCGCTGCCGACGCTGTCGTTCGCGCAAACCGCCGGCTTGCCGGCCTTCAATACGAGCCCGGGTCCGAATGGCGGTACGACGTATTCGCTGAGCGTGCAGACGATGCTGCTGCTCACGATGCTGTCGTTCCTGCCGGCGATGGTGCTGATGATGACGAGCTTCACGCGCATCATCATCGTGTTGTCGCTGCTGCGTCAGGCGCTCGGCACCACCACCACGCCGCCTAACCAGGTGCTGGTCGGTCTCGCGCTGTTCCTCACGCTGTTCGTGATGTCGCCGGTACTCGACAAGGCCTATAACGACGGCTACAAACCATTCTCCGAAGGCTCGATGCCGATGGAGACCGCAGTCAGCCGCGGCTTGGCGCCGTTCAAGACCTTCATGCTGCGCCAGACCCGCGAAAGCGATCTTGCCCTGTTCGCCCGCATCTCGCACGCCGCGCCCATGCAAGGCCCGGAAGACGTGCCGCTGTCGCTGCTGGTGCCGTCGTTCGTGACGAGCGAACTGAAAACGGGCTTTCAGATCGGCTTCACGATTTTCATCCCGTTCCTCATCATCGACATGGTGGTGGCGAGCGTGCTGATGTCGATGGGGATGATGATGGTGTCGCCCGCCACCATCTCGCTACCGTTCAAGCTGATGCTGTTCGTGCTGGTCGACGGTTGGCAACTGCTGCTCGGCTCGCTCGCGCAGAGCTTTGTTTAACGGGCTCACTCAATTCTTCTCGCTTCCGGTACTACGCCATGAATCAGGAATCCGTCATGACGCTCGCGCACCAGGCCATGTATGTCGGCCTGTTGCTTGCCGCGCCGTTGCTGCTGGTCGCGCTGGTGGTCGGTCTGGTGGTGAGCCTGTTCCAGGCCGCCACGCAGATCAACGAAACCACGCTGTCGTTCATTCCGAAGCTGCTCGCGATCGCCGTCACGATGGTGATCGCCGGTCCGTGGATGTTGACGACCATGCTCGACTATCTGCGCCAGACGCTCACCAACATCCCGTCGCTCGTCAACTGAGCGCGGCCCCGGCCTCAGCTCGGCGCCTGCCCCCTTCCCCACTGCCATGTTTTCCGTCACCTACGCCCAACTGAACGTCTGGCTCACGGCGTTCCTGTGGCCGTTCGCGCGGATTCTCGCGCTGGTGGCGACCGCACCGGTGCTCGGCAACCGCTCGCTGCCCACGCGCGTGAAGATCGGCCTCGCGGCCTTCATCACGATCATCGTCGCGCCCACACTCGGCGCGCTGCCGCAGGTCACCGTGTTTTCCGCCGAAGGCGTGTGGATCATCGTCAACCAGTTCCTGATCGGCATCGCGCTCGGCATGACGATGCAGATCGTGTTCATGGCAATCAGCGCCACCGGCGATTTCGTCGGCCTCGGCATGGGTCTCGGCTTCGCGACATTCTTCGATGCGCAGGCCAGCAGTTCGAGCCAGGTGCTGTCGAGCTACATGAACACCATCGCAATGCTGGTATTTCTGGTGATCGACGGCCATCTGCAAATGATCAGCGCGCTCCTGACCACGTTCCAGTCCGTGCCGGTGTCGGCGAACATTCTGGGCGCGCCCGGCTGGCGCACGCTGGCGAATTTCGGCAGCACGGTGTTTTCGGCGGGCCTGCTGTTGTCCCTGCCGGTGGTCGTGGCGCTCCTGATCACCAATATCTCGCTCGGCATCCTGAACCGGGCCGCGCCGCAAATCGGCGTATTCCAGATCGGCTTTCCGCTGACGATGCTGATCGGCATGCTGCTCCTGCAACTGATGATCCCGAACATGATTCCGTTCTTCATGCGCCTGTTCGACGTCGGCCTCGATCAGATGGGGCGCGTGGCGGCGGGGTTGAAGTAGCGCAGCCTACCCAAAACGAAGAAGGGCGGAACCGGCTCACGCCGGCTTCCGCCCTTCTTCGTTTCAGACTGCTCGCTTAATTCAGGTACTGGAACAGCGAGACGCTCTGAATCTTCACAAACGCCTGCTGCGCCGCTTGCAACGCGTTCTGCGTCATCGTGTACTGGCCGATCGTCTTGGCCATGTCGGTCTGCGTCAGATCCGCGAGGTTGCTCGACGTCTGCAATGTGTTGGTTTGCGTGACCGTCTGCAATGCCTGCACTTCCTGCTCGCGGCCACCCACTGCCGCCTGCGCGGTCACGACGTTGTTCATCGTGTTTTCGAGCTGGGTCATGCTGGTGGTCAGCGCGCTCTGGTAGCTCGCCGTCGAAGCGCCGCCCGACACCGGCGTTTGCAATGTGGTGATCAACTGGCTCAGGTTGGCGAACACATCCGTGCTGCCTTGCGTGGCCGGCGTCACCGTGAAGCTGTCGCCCGCGTTCGGCGCGCCGGTGATGTTCACCGTCTGGCCGCCGAGCGTAATCGCCGAGCCGGCCGTGAACGCTTGCGGCGTGCCCGTGGTCACCGTACCGGTCGGCGTGGTCTGGGTCACCGTGTAGGTAGTCGCCGACGAGAAGTTGATCTTGTACGTATCCGCATTGGCCGGATTGGTCG
The DNA here is from genome assembly GCF_900116445.1 of Paraburkholderia aspalathi. Lineage (GTDB taxonomy): Bacteria > Pseudomonadota > Gammaproteobacteria > Burkholderiales > Burkholderiaceae > Paraburkholderia > Paraburkholderia aspalathi. The sequence continues at coordinate 80,963 of NZ_FPBH01000021.1, read as the reverse complement.
GGTTCGTCAGGCTCACCGTGCTGATCACGCCGGTGCCCGTATTGCCGGTCGTCGCCGCCGGCACGGAGCTGGTGCCGATCGCCGCCACGCTGCCGAAGATCGCAATCCCGTTGTCACCCGTCTGAATGGTGTGCGAGGACGTGATCTGCATGCTCGGCGTGCCGGTATCGCCCGAATAGGCCACGACGCCGGCCGAGTTGGTGGTGTACGGCTGCGCGGTGCTTTGATATCCGCCGAACAGGGCGTTGCCCTGCGGGTCGGTCGCATTGGCGAGCGTCATCAACTGGCTGCGCAAGCTCTGCAATTGCGTCGCGATCGAGCCACGGTCGCCGTCGTTCAGCGAACCGTCGCCAGCACGCAGCACCAGTGTGTGAATGCTCTGCAACACGGTGTTGACGCTGCCGAGCGTCGAATCTTCCTGCTGCAGCGACGCGAGCGCCGTGCTCTGGTTGGTCGTGTACTGCGACAGGCTCGTCGCCGTCGAGCTCAACAGCACTGCCTGCGCCGCGCCGAGCGGATTGTCCGACGGCGTGGAGAGGCTCACACCGCTCGAGATCTCTTGATACAACTGCGACAACTGAGCTTGCTGATCGCTCATCGTCGCCACGTTCATATTGAAGTACTGCGTACTGGAGATGCGCATGTTCAACGCCTCACTGGAAGATGCCAAGTATCGTCTGGAACAGGGTCTGCGCAGTCTGGATGACTTTGCTGTTCGCCTGATAGAGCTGCTGATACTGAAGCAGGTTGGCTGCTTCTTCGTTGATGTTCACGCCCGAGACCGACTGCTGCGCGGTGGTGATCTGCGTCACCAGCGAGGTCTGCGCCGTGCTCGAGGTCTGAATCTGGTTGGTCTGGTTGCCGACCTGGTTGACGTAGTTCGCATACGCGCCCGTCAGCGTGACCGTGCCGCCGGCCAAAGCCTTCGCCGAGGACAGGTTCGACAGCGCCAGCGCATTGCGGCCGTCGTTGTTCGCGCCGGTATTCGGGCCGATGGTGAACGTGTCGCCGCTAGCCGGTGCGCCGCTGATCGTCACCGTCACGCCGTTCATGCTGCCGGCTGTCGCGTTGTTGATCGTCAGCGTCGCGCCGGTGGTCGCCGAATACGGAATGACGGGCGTCGTGGCGGTGTTGTAGGTGGTGGTGGTCGGCGGCGTGCCGGCCGTCACCGTTACCGTCGAGTTCGCCGGGAAGCCGGTCAGGCCCGTGCCGTTGTACGACAGCGTAGTGGTCGCATTCGGCATCGTGTAGCCGGCCGTCACCGTGCCTTGCGTGATCGTGCCCGTGCCGGTATTGCTCGCCGTTGCGGTACCGAGTACCGGTGCGGCAGCGGCGATCGCCGAAGGATCCGTGGTCGCGGTGTTGAAGCTGTTCAGCGCCCCACGGGTCGGTTCGACCGTGAACGAATCGCCGGGGTTCATCGTGCCGGTGGTCGAGAAATTCAGGCCGTTGATCGGCTGGCTCAGATTGGTCGCCGAGCCCACCACCGCGCCGCTCGAATTGTCGGTCAGCGTGTAGGTGGTGCCGTTATAGGCCAGCGTGTAATCGCCGGTGGTCGGCTGCGCGGAATTCGCGAACGAGACGCTCAGCGACGCGTTGCCGGTGTTCTGCGTATTCGCGTAGACGGTCGGGCTGCCTACCGAGAACAGCGCGCCGCCCTGGGCGCCGGCAAGCGTAATGCCGAGGCTGTTCTGCGCGTTGACCTGCGAAGCGAAGCTCACCGCAATCGCGCCGAGCTGCGCTTCGGCCGGATCGAGCGTCTGGCTGCGGAATGCGAGCAGGCCACCGAGTGTGCCGCCCGTGACTTTGCTGTCAGGCAAATCTTGCGGCGCGGCGGCCGGGTTCGCACCGGCGAGGCCGAGATACTGCACCGACAGTTCGCTGGTGTCGCCAGTCGAAGGCGCGGTGCCCAGGTTGTAGCTGTTGGTGGACGACACGAGCGGCTGGCCGTTGCCCATGAACACGCTATAGCTGCCGTTGCTGTTCACGACGTTCACGCCGATCAGTTGCGACAGGTTCGACACAGCCTGATCGCGTTGATCCATCAGCTGGTTCGGCGGTTGACCTTGCGAGCTGGCGGCGGCGATCTGCCCGTTCAGCTGGGCGATCTGCTGCGTGTAGCTATTGATCTGCGAAACGGTGTTGCTGAGCTGCGTGTTGACGCTCTGGCGCAGCGAGTCGTATTGCTGACCCGCGGCATTGATCTGGTTCGCGAGCGTCTGCGCGCCGCTCATCGCGGTCTGGCGGGTGGCCAGACTCGAGGCGTTGTTCGAGACGTTCTGCAGACCGGTGAAATAGCTGGTGATCGCGCTCGCAATGCCGGCGGTCGGGCTGCCGATCAGATTGTTGAGCTGCGAGATCATCGTGTTGTACGCGGACAGCGAGCTGCCCGAGCTCTGCGCATTGTTCAGCTCAGTGGTCAGATACTGGCTGTACTGGCGCGTCACGGTGACGGTCGAGACGCCCTGCGGCAAAAAGCCGGAACCCGTGTATTGGCCACCGGCTTCCGCATAGACCGGCGTTTCGATCGTGTAGCCCGGCGTCGACGCGTTGCTGATGTTCTGGCCGGTCGTCGTAAGTCCCCACTGGGCTGCGTTCAGTCCACTGAGTCCGAGATTGATGAGGTTGCTCGACATGCGTCATCCTGAAGGGCGACACCGACCACTTGCCGCCGCGTTACTTGAACATCCTGTTTAACGGCCCCCGCGAAGAAAAATTGAGGGCCATTCCGATGCTTGTTTCAACGTTTGCGAGGCGCGTGCAGCAAGGTTCTTGCGCCGTTCAGCGCACCAGTGAGCGGCGCTTCATTTCGAGTTGCGTAATCAGTCGTTGCAGCGTGTTTTCGGCGCTGCCCGGCAGCGTCAGAAAACGGAAGCCGAGTTGATAGCGCTGCGTGCCGTTCGGCAACGCGGTGGAACGGTGCGACACCAGTTGCAGATCGAGCGAAAGGCGGCCGAGCGAGCCGAGAAACAGTTCGCAATCCTGCAGCCGCGTGCCCATCGGCAATTCGGCCACGCGTTCGTCCGCGGTGCGCATGCCGACGCCGCCGAGCGACAGATCGTGCACTTCGAAGCGGAACGTATCGCCTTCGGGCAAACGGCCGGAGCACATATACGGATCGAGAATCGGCGCATCGACGCGGAAATACTCGCGGCGCTGCACGTAGAACAGCACTTCCGGGAAGTCGGACTCGAATGCGGGCAGTCCTTCATAGCGGGTTTCGCGCGGGGTGCCGGTGGCGAACTCGACGCGCACGCCGTCAGGCGAAGCGTGGAACTGGCAGCGCGGCGCGCCCAACAAGCCTCTGTTCTGTTCGGAGAGCGCGCCCCAATCGAAAGTGAAGGTGCGTGCGCGCACGTCGACATCGAGCAGGCGCGTCACGAGCTGACCGCCCACATATTCGACGGTGAGGAAATCGCCTCGATTGACGAGGTTGCGTAACTGAACGCCAATCTCCAGCGGATTGCGGCGGCCGAAATCGGGCGCGCTTTCATCGAGCGTGGCGTGCGACTGGCCGTGTGCGTCGGTCTGGGCGTGCGACTGGGTAGTATCCATGGGCTTGCCGGTATGCATGTTCTTGCGGGCGCGTGCCAGGGCTCCTGCCGGGGCTTTCGCGCGGTCTTCATCGAAGCCGCAGCACGCGCGTTCAACCGGACATTAAATGCTTTCCGGTATCGGGTCTAACTGATTAGCGGCAGCATTCAGCCAAAATTTAGGGCCGTGTAATGAAATATTTGCCGCAAACGTTAAACGCCGATATTCCGGCAGTCGAATCCGTGTGCATTGAATACCGGCAACCTTCACGCCGGTTATGCGGGTGGACCGGCCGCCCGTAGGCGGCCGGCCTCCTCCGTCTTGTTATGCACCTGGCCCCGTCGCGTGCATACTTTATTCAAGAAAATCAAACTGCTTAAACTCACCGGCTGCGCAGTCAAGTGCGACTGCGCACCTGCATTAACGGCAGGTCAGCCCATTTTCTGCATGATCGACATCAGCTTTTTCGCGTAATGCGGATCGGTCGCGTAACCCGCGCGTTGCATGCCGTTGGCAAAACCATTCACGTCATGCGCGGAATTGATCACCTGCGCATAACGCGGGTTGCCCTTGAGCATGCTCGCGTAGTCGGTCATCGCTTCCTGGTACGAATCGTACGCACGGAATTTTTCGACGGTGCGCTGCGGCTTGCCGTGCACATACTCAGTCGTGACTGTCGAGACGGTCTTGCCGGTCCAGTCCTTGGTCGCCTTGATGCCGAACACGTTGTGGCTGGTCGTGCCGTCCGACTTCCTGATCTCGCTCTTGCCCCAGCCCGATTCGAGCGCGGCCTGGCCGATGATGAAGCGCGCCGGAATGCCGGTTGCCGCGCTGGCCGCTTGCGCCGACTCGGCAAGCTTGTCGACGAAGGCATCGACCTTCGGCGAGCTGCCGTCGCCTCTGATCGGCGGAGTCAGCGCGCTGTTGGCCGAGTAGCCCTTGCCCATCGCCAGTTGGCCGTTGGCTTGCGCGTTGCCGTAAGCCTTCGCGAGCGCGTTCAACGCCGCGGTCTGGCCTTCGTCGCCGCCGCTGCCGCCACCAAGCGCATTGGCCATGCCGGTGAGTCCGCCGCCTGCGCCGCTCGCGCCGCCCACCTGCATGCCCTGATTGCGCATCATCTGCTTGAGCATCGCGTCGGCGACACCAATGCCCTTCTGCGACAGCTGTTGCGACAACTGCTGATCCATCATCGACGTGAAGGTGGCGCTGTCATGCGAATCGAACGGGCCATCCTGTGGCGTCGCATCGCGCATGCTCTTCAGCATCATCTGGGTGAACACCGCGTCGAACTGCTGCGCGGCCATCTTCATGCCGGCTTGCGGCGAAGCCTTGGCCTGTGCGCTCAGCTTGCCGAAGCCCTGCACGTCGAGCGCGAAGCGCTGGGTCAGGTCGTTCGCCGCATTGGCGGAGTTGGTCGTATCCGAATTCATCTGTTGTCTTCCTTAGATGATTTCCAGGTCGGCGCGCAAAGAGCCCGCCGCTTTCATGGCCTGCAGGATCGACATCAGATCCGCGGGCGTCGCACCCAGTGCGTTGAGCGCCTTCACCACATCGGCGAGATTGGCGCCGGCGGTCACCATCTTCAGTGCGCCGTTGTCCTGCTTCATCTGAATCTGCGACTGCTTGGCCACCACCGTCTGGCCGTTCGAGAATGCACCCGGCTGACTCACCACCGGCTGCGTATTGATCACCACCGAGAGATTGCCGTGCGCCACCGCGCAGGTTTGCAGCGTGACCATCTGGTTCATCACGATCGAGCCGGTGCGCGCGTTCAGGATCACCTTCGCGGCGGCTTGCGCCGGCTTGACGTCGAGGTTCTGCAATTGCGCCATGAAGGCGACCTGCTGCTCCGGATCGGACGGCGCGCGCAGTTGGATCGTGCGGCCGTCGAGCGCCATGGCGGTGCCGCTGCCGAACGCGTTGTTCACCGCGGCCACGACGCGCTGCGTGGTGTCGTAGTCCATGTCGTTCAGGTCGAGCTGCATCGTGCCCGCTTGCGATACCGAGGTCGGCACCGCGCGTTCGACGATCGCGCCGCCGGCGATGCGGCCCGCGGCCAGCGTATTGACCTGCACCTTGCTACCGTTCGCGCTCGCACCGGCGCCGCCCACCGCCAGGTTGCCCTGGCCGAGCGCATACACCTGGCCGTCGGCACCCTTGAGCGGCGTGAGCAGCAGCGTGCCGCCGCGCAGGCTCTTGGCGTTACCGAGCGAGGAGACCGTCACGTCGATCGCTTCGCCGGGACGCGCGAACGGCGGCAGCACCGCCGTCACCATCACCGCGGCGACGTTCTTCAACTGGATGTTCGATAGCGACGACTGCTGGTTGGTCGAGCCCGCCGCCTGGTTGTTGATCGAGATGCCAAGGTTCGCCAGCATGTTGGCGAGCGTCTGCGTGGTGAACGGCGTCTGCGTGGTCTGGTCGCCCGTGCCGTCGAGACCGACGACAAGGCCATAGCCGATCAACGGGTTATCGCGCACGCCCTGGATCTGCACGAGGTCCTTCAGGCGTTCGGCATGCACGGGCGTCGCCACCGGCAAGGCGGCGCAGGCGAGCGCGAAGAACGCCACAGCACGGCCGAGCTGAACGAGTCGTGTGAAGCGGCTGAGGTGCCCGGAGCGGAAGAAGACGGTACGCATGATCACCACGGCGACACGTTGAGGAAGAACCGCTGCAACCAGCCCATGTTCTCGGCTTCGTTGAGATAGCCCTTCGCGGAGTATTCGATCTTTGCGTCGGCCACCTGGGTCGAGTAGACGGCGTTCAGGTTGGAGATCGTGTTCGGATTCACCACGCCGGAGAAGCGCACGAATTCATCGCCCTGGTTGATCAGCATCTGCTTTTCGCCGCTCACCATCAGGTTGCCGTTCGGCAGCACGCCGGTCACCGTCACGGTGATCGTGCCGTTGAAAGTGTTCGACGCGTTCGCGCCGCCAGTGCCCTGGAACGCGTTGCCGCCGGTTGCGCTCAGGTTAGTCTTGCCGAACAGGCCGCCGAGGAAGCCCGCGGTCGGCACGTTAAAGTTGGTGTTGCCCGAGCGATTCGCGTTGGCGCCCGACGACTTCGTCGCGTTGACGTTTTCCTGAATCACGATCGTCAGGATGTCGCCCACATTGCGCGGCCGCTGATCTTCGAACAGCGGCCGGCCCGCGTAACCCGGATTGAAGATCGAGCCCGGCGACTGTGCTTGCGGCGGCATCGGCGGAACGGCCGTCATCGGCTGCTGGGTGATCGGCTGCTTCGGCACGAGGCCGCAGCCACCCAGTGCCGTGAGCAGCGTGAGCTGCACGAGCGCCTGAGCGGTACGCGAGTGAACCGGATTACGAGTGAAGTGCGACATCTTTGATTACCGCCTGTTAATTCCCAGTCCCTGGCCTTAAACCTGCATCTGGCTGAGGGTCTGCAGCATCTGGTCGGAAGTCGTCACGGCCTTGCTGTTGATTTCGTAAGCGCGCTGCGTCTGGATCATGTTCACCAGTTCCTGCACCACATTCACGTTCGATGCTTCCACGTAACCCTGATTCAGCGTGCCGGCGCCGTTCAGGCCAGGTTGCGCGACGTTCGGCGCACCCGACGAAGCCGTTTCCGAGAACAGGTTTTCACCCTTCGCATCCAGACCGGCCGGGTTGATGAAGGTGGCGATCTGCATCGAGCCGAGCTGCTGGCTGTTGGTCGAGCCGGCGACGGTGATCGACACCACGCCGTCGCTGCCGATGGTCAGCGAGGTCGCGTTGGTCGGAATCGTGATCGCCGGAATCACCTGATAACCACTCGACGTGACGAGCTGGCCTTGCGCATTGGTCTGGAACGAACCGTCACGCGTGTAGGCGGTCGTGCCGTCGGGCATCTGCACCTGGAAAAAGCCCTGACCGTTGATGGCGACGTCTTTCGAGTTGCCGGTCTGCTGCAGGTTGCCCTGCGTGTAGAGACGTTCGGTCGCGACCTGTTGCACACCGGTGCCGAGCTGGATGCCGGACGGCAGTTCGGTGTTTTGCGTCGAGTTCGCACCCGGTTGGCGGATGGTCTGATACAGCAGATCCTCGAACACCGCGCGCGAGCCCTTGAAGCCGTTGGTGCTGACGTTCGCGAGGTTGTTCGAAATCACGTCCATCTGCGACTGTTGCGCATTCATGCCGGTGGCGGCGATGTAGAGCGAGCGATTCACTATTCTTCTCCTATGTCGACCGGAGTTAGCGCTTTAGCGCTTAGTCCGGTCCCATGCAAAGCGGTCGACCGGAGTTAGCGCTTTAGCGCTTAGTCCGGTCCCATCCCGTTAGCTAAAGCTGAGCAGCTGGTTGGCGGACTGATCGTTCTTGTCCGCGTTTTCCAGCAGCTTGGTCTGCATTTGAAACTGGCGAGCGTTGGTGATCATCGCGACCATCGCGCTGACCGGATTCACGTTGCTGCCTTCAAGCGAAGCCGGCGCCAGCGTGACGGCCGGATCGGCGTCGGCGGCATTGCCGTCGGCGGTGCGAAAGAGGCCGTCGTCGCCGCGCGTCATGGTTTGCGGATCCGGATTCACCAGCTTCAGCTGATCGACCGTCACCACCGCCGTCGGCGGATCGCCTGGCGTCAGCGCGGACACCGTGCCGTCCTTGCCGATGGTGATTTCCGCACCCGGCGGCACCGATACCGGACCGCCGTTGCCGAGCACCGTCTGGTTCATGGCGTTCACCAGTTGACCGTTCTCGTCGACGTGCAGATTGCCGGCGCGCGTATAAGCCTCGTTGCCGTCAGCGGTTTGCACCGCCAGCCAGCCCGGCCCCTGAATCGCCACGTCGAGCGGGTTGCCCGTCTGCTGGATCGGCCCCGGCGTGTAGTCGGCGCCCGGCGTCGACGACAACACGAAGGTACGCGTGGTGTCGTCGTTGATCGAACTGCCGTCGCCGAACCCCATCGGCACGGCGCGGAAAGTCGCAAGCTGCGCGCGGAAGCCGGTGGTCGAGGCGTTCGCCAGGTTATTGGCAACGATAGCCTGCTGTTCGAGCGCTTGTGTGCTGCCCGACATCGCGGTGTAGATCAGCCGATCCATGATGGGTTAGTCCCGGTCGCTTACAGGTTGATCAGGGTCTGGTCGACGGTCTGCTGGGTCTTGATCGTCTGCGCGTTCGCCTGATAATTGCGTTGCGCGGTGATCAGGTTCACCAGTTCGCTCGTCAGATCGACGTTCGAGTTTTCCACCGCACCGCCTTGCAGCACGCCGTGGTTGGTCGAGCCCGGTGTGGAGATCTGCGCGACGCCCGATTGCGAGGTCTGCTGGAACTCGTTGTTGCCGAGATTCACGAGGCCATTCTGGTTCGAGAAGTTCGCGAGCACGACCTGGCCGAGCGCCGCGGTTTGCTGGTTCGAGTAGTTGCCGGTCAGCGTGCCGTCGGCGCCGATCGTGAAGCTCGTCAGCGTGCCGGCTGCGAAGCCGTCGGGCTGCAGCGAGTTCACGCCGTCCTTGCCGCCGTACTGCGTCGTGCCGGCGATGTTCAACGTCAGGCTCTGCGGCGTCGACGAACCGTCGGTGGTCGGAATGTTGAAGTTGAAGACGAACGGGGTGGTGGTGGCCGTACCGGCCGCGTTGGTCGTGCCGAGCAGCGTGCCCGACGAGTTGAAGTTCGCGTGACCGACCAGGCTCGCGGTGCCGGTCGAGGTGCCCGCGTACACGTTCCACGTGCCGGCCGAGGTCTTGGCGAAATACATGTTGACCGTTTGCGAACCGCCAAGCGAGTCATAGACCGTCGTGCTGGTCGAGTAGTTGTACGTCGACGAGCTGTTCTGGTTGAATGCCACCGGGGTCGGCGCGATCGCGTAGCTGTCGCCGGTCGCCGGCGTGCCGCTGAACGTGATGGTTTGGCCGTTGCCGAGCTGGATCGCGGTGCCTGCTGTGTACGTAGCGGAGGCGGTCGTGGTGCCGAGCGTGCTGTCGGTGACGGTGTAGGTCGTCGGGCTTGTGAAGTTGACGGTGTAGTTGTCGTTGTTCGTGCCCGACGCGGTGTTCGTGATGGTCGCGCCGGTCGTCGTGAGCGTGCCCGCGTTGGTGCCGCCGGCCGTCACGGCGGGCGTGCCGAGCATCAGCGGATCCTGCGCATTCAAGTTCAAACCGGCGACGATCTTGGTGGTGGCTTGCGGCGCGATGTTCGCGGTCGGCACGCTGAGCGGCACGGTTTGCGCGGTGTTGATGACGCCCGCGCTGTTCGCGGCGTAGCCCATCAGTTGCAGGCCTTGCGCGTTGGTGATGTTGCCGTTCTTGTCGAGCTGGAACACGCCGTTGCGCGAGTACACCAGCGAGCCGTTGTTCGACAGCTGGAAGAAGCCGTTGCCGTTGATCGCGACGTCGAGCGCCTGGTTCGTGCTGGTGATCGTGCCTTGCGAGAACTGCTGTTGCACTTCAGAGAGCTTGGTGCCGATGCCGACCTGGTTGCCCACGGCGGTCGCCACCGAATTGGCGTACATGTCGGCGAATTGCGCCGCGCCGCTCTTGAAGCCAACCGTGTTCGCGTTGGCAATGTTGTTGCCGATCACGTCGAGGTCGCTCGACGATGCGGACAAACCACTCAAACCTTGTTGGTAACCCATAACGGTCTCCGTATCTGGAAAGTCGTAACTGACAGAATCTGAATCAGAGGATGGCGGCGACGCTGGTCAGCCCCACGGTCGTGCCGTTCGACAGCACGAGGCCCGGCGTACCGCTGCTCTGCATGACGACGCTTTGCACCGTCGCGCCCGTGAGCGTCGTGGCCGTTGCCTGCTGACCGTTGATCGTGCCAACCGCGCTGATCGTGTAGCTGCCGTCGGGCAGCGTGTTGCCGGCCGAATCGGTCGGCGTCCAGCCCACCGGAATCGTGCCCGCCGACTGCTTGCCGAGGTCGATCGTGTTGACGATCGTGCCCGCCGAGTTCTTCACGACCACCTGCAGGTCGCTCACCGAGTTGGCGAGCTGCACGCCGAACGCGCCGGCCTTGCCGCTTGCAACCGACACCGAGCTGCCGGGCGCGAGCACGGTCGAGCCGATCAGCAGCGCGGCTTGCGACTGCTGGCCTGCCGACATCTGCGTAGCGAGCGAGGTAAGCGTCGTGTTCAGCTGGCTGATGCCCGACACCGTATTGATCTGCGCCAGCTGCGAGGTCATCTGCGAGCTGTCCATCGGATTGGTCGGATCCTGATTCTTCAGCTGCGCAACGAGCAGCTGCAGGAAAGTATTCTGCAGATCGGTCGCCGAGGTGCCCGACGTGCTGCCGCTGGAACTGGTCGAGCTCGAGGCGCTGCTCGTGCCGTTCATCGTATCGAGCAGCGTTTGCGACACGTTCGTGCCGCTGCTGCCGATGGTGGTGTTGGTGGTCAAGGAATTCTCCTCAGGTTCCGATCGTGAGCGTTTTCAACATCAGTGTCTTGGCGGTATTCAGGGTCTCGACGTTGGCCTGGTACGAGCGCGAGGCCGAGATCATGTTGACCATTTCCTGCACCGGGTCGACGTTAGGCAGCGTGACGTAACCGTCTGAATTAGCCGCCGGGTTGCCGGGGTCGTAGGCGGTCTTCATGGGCGTCGGGTCGTCGACCACACCGGTAACCTGCACGCCGCCGATCTGCTGACCGGAGCCCGTGCGTGCGCCACCGATCGGGCTGACCGCGAACACGACCTGCTTGGCCTTGTACGGCTGGCCGTCCGGGCCGGTCGTGCTATCCGCGTTGGCGAGATTCGACGCCGTCACGTTGAGCCGCTGCGACTGCGCTGACATCGCGGAGCCTGCAACACCAAAGATGTTCATTAAAGATGGCATGTTTCCTGACCTCTCCTGTGTCGACCAGAGTTAGCGCTTTAGCGCTTACTCTGGTCCCATGCAACGCAGTTGCACGGTTCGACCCGATTTCAAGTTAAATCCCGTAGCGATTTGTTCCTGCGTACTGCGTATCTGGTACTGCGCCGATCGTCGTGCCGGCTATTTACGAACCCGACTGGATTGCCGCGAGCATCGTCTTGATCTGGCCTGACAGCACCGTCATGCCCGATTCGAAGTGCAACGTGTTGTCCGCGAACTGCACGCGCTCCGTATCGATGTCCACCGTGTTGCCGTCGAGCGCGGGTTGCGTCGGAATGCGGTACTGCAGATTGCCGTAGTCGTCCGGCGTACCGCCGGTCGGCGTCAGCGTCGTCTTGCCGGACATGTGACCCGGCGCGGTCGACACCATCGACATGCCGCTCGTCACCCCTGCGGGCTGCGTCATGGCGAGCGTCGAGTTGTTCGAGGCGCCCGTGCCCGCACCGCCGCCGGTCTTCTTCAGCGCGCCGGCCAGCGACGAGGCGAAGTCGACGTCGCGCGCCTTGTACCCGGGGGTGTCGGCGTTGGCGATATTCGACGACAGCAGTTCCTGCCGGTAAGCGCGTACATCGAGCGCCTGGCGGCCAAAGGCGAATTCGGCATCGAGTTTGTCCAGCATAGAAATCTCCGGAGAACGTTCCCGAGGCTTCCCGTTTTGTGCGTCGCGTAAGGATTGCGTCGGCCGGGAAGACCTTTTTGCATGAAGTGCATCTTATGGGCCGAACGCAAGTGGCAATCGGACGAATAACCGGGAAAGGGGGCTTCTATTCAACGTTTGCGCAATGGGCCCGCTCACTAGAATGCAAGGCGTACCGATGCATTCGATGGAGAAACACGATGGACCAGCCCACCTTCGATCCGACGCACCGCGCAAGCTGCGTGGCGGCGCATCGCGTGAGTGCGGGCCCGGTGCGGCGTGCTTCGCGTGGTGCATCCCGTCTTCTGGCGCGTCTGGTTGTGAATCTCGTCGTATGGGTCGCCGGCGGCATCGTGCTGCTGCCGGCCTCGACCCAGGCCCAGCAGGCTCAGGACGCCGGTGGTCCGATCGTAATTCCAGGGCCAGGCGAAAAGAATCCGGCCGCGCTCAACGATCTGGCCGCGCAGATGGAGGCAACGCCCGTGAAACGCACGGGCTCCGCCGCGACGCTCGCCGCCGCTACCGCGCAGTCGCTGACGCCGGGGCCGGTCGCGCGCGACGCCGATCAATTCACGCGCGCCGCCAATGCGAGCGGCTCGATCGTCATTCCGGGCGCAGGCGAGCCCCCTGCCGCGCCGCAAATGATCCGTACCAGTTTCAAGCCGGACGCGAACGGAGTCGTGACGATTCCCGCGCCGGGAAACGCCAATGCGGCTGCGGCGCCAACTAACCCGCCGGCCGGGATTGCGCGTATCAATGTGACGCCGGGCACGCGTCAGGTCGTGCCGGTTGTGGTGACGCCGGCGCTCAATGCCGGGCGGCAAACCGGCGGTGTGCAGTCGGTCGTCGCCAATGCGCCTAACGGCGTAGCCGCCAGCACGCCCGCGTCCGCATCCGGTGGCTTCGACAGTCTTGCTTCGCGCGGCGAGCCGCCGCAACTGGGCGCGAACGGCAAACCCATCGTGACCACGGCGGTAGCCGCGCCGACATCCGCGCCGATGCCGACGCCGCCGGCCACCATCGCCCGCACGCCGTCGATGCGTCAGGTGGCGCCGGCTGTCGCGCAGCAGAATCTGCGGCCCGCAGCGGTGGCGCAACCCGTCCCGCTGGCCGGCCAGCAAGACTCCGAGGCGATTCGCAGTGCGGCGCTCGCCTTCCTGCAGCAGCAATCGGCGGGCTTGCCCGGCAAGGTCGAAATCACCGTCGCGCCGGCGTTTCCGCGCGGACTCGCGGCCTGCACGATGCTCGAACCTTTCATGCCCAGCGGCGCGCGCTTGTGGGGCCGCATGACCGTCGGGGTACGCTGCGCCGGCGAACGGCCGTGGACCATCTATCTGCAAGCGCGCATTTCGCTGCGCGCCACCTACTATCTGGCCGCCCGTGCAATGGCGCCAGGCGAAGTGTTCACCTCCGCCGACCTCGTCGCACGCGACGGCGACCTGACCGGTTTGCCGCAGGCGATCGTCACGGATCCGTCACAAGTAGTCGGCTCGGTGTCGCTCGTGCGCATCGCCGGCGGCATGCCGCTGCGCCGCGACATGCTGAAAAGCGCGTCGTCGGTGTCGATCGGACAAACGGTGCGAGTGGTCGCAGCGGGCGACGGTTTTGCGATTTCGGCCGAAGGCAGCGCGATGAACAACGCGTCGCCGGGCCAGCAAGTGCGGGTGAAGACGGCCAACGGCCAGATCATCTCCGGCATCGTCAAGGATGGTTCGACGGTGGAGATTCAGTTGTGAAGCGGGCCGACTGTAAGCCAGGCAACCCGTCCGCTAGCGTGGATTCACGCGCGGCGGCCGGCACGGCTGGCGCAGTGGATGTCGAACCCGTCGTGGGGCCGGATCGACTTGAAAGACGAGGCAAAACCTGGAGCGATTGCGCTAAAGTTTTGATCAGCGCTTGCCGTTATCAAGATCAAATCGTTCAGGAAGCCCATCGTGAAAGTCGATTCCACAACCAATTCGAATCTGCCGACGTTGAAAGACGCCCTGTCGCGCTCGCAGCAAAGCGACGCGACGACCGCGAACGGCAACGCACAGACTGCGGGCACGACCTCGCAGCCCACTACCAGCGGTTCGGGCGACGCCAGCGTCAGCCTGTCGGGTCTGTCGCAGCATCTGCGCAGCCTCGCGGCGTCCGGCTCGGCCGATATCGACACGGCGCACGTCGAGTCGATCAAGGCAGCCATCAAGGACGGCTCGCTGAAGATCGATTCCAGCAAGATCGCCGACGGCGTGCTGAATACCGCGCGCGAACTGTTGCAAAGCAAAACCTCGTCGACCGGCAACTAATCGACGCATCGAAGTACGGTGAATTGCCGGGCGGCATTCGACAAACCCGGCTCGTGAATCATGCGCGAGCCGTCGTGTTCAGCGAGTTGTTGAGATGAAAGACGCCCTGCTTGCCACCCTCATCGAAGAATATTCGGCTGTCGAGGCGTTTGCCTCGATTCTGACGCTCGAGACCAAGGCGCTGACTGCCTTGTCGCCGCTGGAACTACTGCCGCCGATCGTCGAGAAGAAAACCGAACTGATCGGCCTGCTCGCCAGGCTCGAGACCACCCGTGACACGCTGCTTGCGGAAATGGGCCTTCCGGCCGGCTGGCCCGGCATGGAGCTCGCGGCCAGCGCGGATGCGCGGCTCGCCGACCAATGGGCGCTGCTGCAAAAGGCCGCCGAGCGGGCGCGACGCTTCAATACGAGTAACGGTGAACTGATCCGCGTGCGGATGGACTACAACCAGCGCGCACTGACGGCGCTGCAGGTGGCCGTGCCGCAGAAGGTCGGTTTCTACGGACCGGACGGCCGGATTCCCGCGCGTCCCGCGGCCTGAAAATTTCGTTGGAGCGGCGCGTTTCCCGCGCCGACGCACTTGAGTAGATTGCTTTGAGCAAAAGGGCTCGTCTTTGACGAGCCCTTTTTGTTTTCCCCTTCCCGCACAGGGCGCCCAAGCCCGCCTCCAACGCGCGTTAGCCATCCGGCCAGGTAGCGCGAAATCCTCCGCCACGTTGAAATCACGGCTTCCCCCACTGGGCCCATCCGCCGTCACGCGCAGCTTTCAAGGCTGCCTTCGACGAACCAGGCGGAACGTTACCCACTAGCGAGGTTGTGTAATCGTGTGTATAGTTCGAGGAGTGCAGTATGAACAGTGCCGAGGTCGTCAAAGTAATTCAAGCCGATGGTTGGCGGCTGATCCGCATATCGGGCAGCCACCACCATTTCCGGCACGCGGTAAAAGCCGGTCTCGTGACCATCCCGCATCCGAAGAAAGATCTTCCGCCCGGCACACTGAACAGCATCTTGAAACAGGCAGGCCTGAAATGAAGAACCTGATTTTCCCGATCGCGATCGAACCCGGTGACACGCATCAAGCGTTCGGCGTGGTCGTTCCCGATATTCCGGGTTGTCATTCGGCGGGAGATTCGCTGGAAGAAGCCTACGCGAACGCGAAGGAGGCGATCGAGGCGCATCTGGATACGCTGCTCGACGAAGGGTTGC
Organism: Paraburkholderia aspalathi; assembly: GCF_900116445.1. Classification (GTDB taxonomy): domain Bacteria; phylum Pseudomonadota; class Gammaproteobacteria; order Burkholderiales; family Burkholderiaceae; genus Paraburkholderia; species Paraburkholderia aspalathi. The sequence goes on along the minus strand of NZ_FPBH01000021.1, from coordinate 65,493 downwards.
CGATTCCCGAACGGCTGACGCTGGACGAGCATCGGCGTAATCCGGACTACTCAGGTTTCACGTGGGGTTTCGTGACAACGCGGAATATTCCGGCGTTGAAGAAGGCGGTGCGTATCAACATCTCACTGCCTGAGGCACTGGTCCAGGATATTGACACCTACGCCCAGGCGCGTGGCATGTCGCGTTCAGCGTTTCTCGCGCTGGCCGCGGAGCATGAGATGGCAGACGCGTAACAGGAGAAAAGACCAGGCGGACGTTGTGCGCACCGCCGGCCAGCCATCCATCTCAGCTCAAGTCGCCTCGGCGTTCGCCCAGGCCATTTCGCGCAGGCGCGTGCGCAAGCGCGCCACCGCCTGGCTGTGCAACTGGCACACCCGCGATTCGCTGACTTCCATCACCGCGCCGATTTCGCGCAGGTTCATACCGCGCTCGTAGTACAGCGACATCAGCAGCTTCTCGCGTTCCGGCAGGCGGTCGATCGCCTCGACCAGCGCCGAGCGCAGGCTGTCGTCCAGCAGCGCCGACAGCGGGTCCGAATGATCGACACAGTAACGGTCGAGAAACGGTTCGTCGTCCGCGGAGCGGTCGAAGTCTTCGTAATAGATCAGCTGGCTGCCGTGCAGATCCTGGAGCATCGACTGGTACTCGTCGAGCGGCATTTGCAGATGCTCGGCGATCTCCGTTTCGCTCGCCGAGCGGCCCAGATTCTGTTCGACCTTGTGAACGGCAGATTCGACTTCGCGCGACGTGCGCCGCAAGCTGCGCGGCAACCAGTCGTTGCTGCGCAACTCGTCGAGCATCGCGCCGCGAATCCGCTGGCTGGCGTAAGTCTCGAACTGCGCGCCCTGGTCTTCCTTGTAGCGGCTCGCCGCGTCCAGCAGTCCGATCATGCCGGCCTGGATCAGGTCGTCGAGATCGACGCTTGCCGGCATCTTGGCAACGAGCTGCAAGCCGAGGCGACGCACGAGAGGCGCGTACTTCGTCAGAACTTCGGCTTGGGAAATCTTTCCCTGAGCGTTATACATCGTGCTCCCCTTGTCCTTGTGCCGCCTCTCAGGCGTGCTGCGCAGACGGTTGGTCGGCGTGTTGCGCCGCTGTAACTGTCGCAGGCGCCATCCACGGCGCTTGCGACGACATCGCTGGCCGCATCGGCCAGTACTGCAATTCGGCGGCAAGGTGCCGGAAGTCGCGCGCGGCCGGTGTCGATGGGAACGCATCGACGACACACCGCGACAACTCCAGGGCTCGCGCCATCCGCACATCGGCGGCTATGCAACCGGCGTCTTCCAGCGCCACCGTCAGGTAGCGTCCCGCCACGCCGGCCAGGTTAACAAAGGCGGTGTGCGCGTCTTCCACGCTCTGCACGTGGTTCACCAGCACGCGAAACTGCGCGGTGGCGTGCGCGTAATGCAGACGCTTCATGCACGCGTACGCCTCGGTGATCGCTTGCGCGGCCACCCTTGTTACGATCATCAGGTCGTGCGCCTGCATCGCGAGCGGCGACAGGTGGCCGTGTTCGTCGAGTTGCGCATCGATCAGCACGATGTCGGCGGAACCGCGCAGCAACACGTCGAATTGCGCGGCCGTGCGGCCTTCGCGGTTGTTGCGCGAGGCGGCCAGCACGGAGAAGCCCAGCGCGTGGCGCGCGGCGGCATCGTCGAGCGTCATCTCGCCGCGCATCACCGCCGCAAAATTGCCTGCCCCGCGCACGCCGCCGAGCATCGCGCTCACCGATTTCTCGCCGAGGCACTCGTCGATCACCAGCACGTCCTTGCCTTGCTGCGCGAGCGCCGCGGCGAGGTTCACTACCGTCGTCGTACAGCCGACGTTGGCCGAGCCGCCCGTCACCGCAATCACGCGCGAGCCGCTACGGGCCAACAACCGCCGCAGTCCTTCTGCCTGATCCGACATGAACTTATCCAAAGCGAACCTCGTGCAGTTCGGCCGTCGAACGCGCCGACAGCGCGGACAGCAACGCCGGAATGTCGTCGTCGTGCGGCACGAATGGGGAGTTGTCGCGCGGGATGCAGAACGTACTCTTGATCAGGAATTTCTTCGTTGCGACGTACAGGTTTTCCGGCACCTTCTGACCGGTCGACACGTAGTGCACCGGCAGCTTGTAGCGGATCACCGTATCGAGCACGCCGCCCAGATTGGTGGCTTCGTCGAGCTTGGTCAGGATGCAGCCGGCGAGCGGCTGTTGATCCGGTGCGCGCTGATAGGCCTGCACGACTTCGTTCAGCGTATCGCCGTGGCTCGTCGCGTTGAGCAGCAGGAGACGCTGCACCGGCTGACCGGCGCGGCACAGCATCGCGATCTGGTCGGAGACCAGGCGGTCGCGCTGGCTCATGCCGATCGTGTCGATCAGCACGATGTGCTTGTTGCGCAATTCGGAGAGCGCGAGTTGCAGATCACCGCCGTCTTTCACCGCGTGAACCGAGACACCGAGAATCTTGCCGAAGATGCGCAGTTGTTCGTGGCCGCCGATCCGGTAGCTGTCGGTGGTGAGGAGCGCCACCTTGCTGGCGCCGAAGCGCATCACGCAGCGCGCGGCGAGCTTGGCGGTGGTCGTGGTCTTGCCGACGCCCGTCGGGCCCATCAGCGCGAACACGCCGCCGCGCTCCATCAGCGCGTCTTCGTCTTCCATCACCGGCAGGTTCGATTCGAGCACCGAACGTACCCACTCCATGCCACCTTCCATGTTGTCGACGTCGTCGGGCAGGTTGTCGACCATCATCTGCACGAGCTGCGCGGAGAAACCGGCGGCGAACAGGTGCTTGGTGAGCGCGGCGCGCGCCGGGCTGCGGCGCTGACGATCGCCCCACAGGAGGCCGGCGAAGTGTTCTTCCATCATCCCGCGCATCGACGACAGCTCGCTCATCACGGTGTCGTTGACGACCTGCTCCATGCGCGTCTTGATCGCTTCGGCGACCGAAGCGGGCGAGCGGGCGTCGTCGGTGGCAGGCATCGATGCGGCCACTTTCTGAGCGGCGCGGCGCGCGGCGAGTTGGGCGCCTTCACGCGCCCATTCGGGCGTATCGGTGACTTGCTGCGCGGCGGGTTTCGAGGCCTGTTGGCCGGCTTCCACTGCGGCGCCGAGGCCCTTGGCCATGGCAGCAGCGGGTGTCATCGCGGCGGGGCGCGCGCTGTACGCGCCTTGCGGTTGCTGTTCGGCGGCGATGCGGCGAGCGTGGTCGATCAGCCAGGGGTTCGATTCGGCCATCGTGCGCGGCGCTTGCGCTTCGGCGGCTTTGAGCAGATCGGCGCGGATGTCTTCGCTGAGACGCGTTGCAGCGGCGCGGGCGCTCGGTTGCTCGGTGTTGACCGCTTGCGGCAGCGACGCGGCAGCGGGTGCGGCCAGCGCCGCTTTGGGCGCGTTCGGCAGCGAGGCCTTCGGCGCGGCGGGGACGGTGGCGGACTTCGCAGTTGCCCCTGAAGCAGTGCCGACGGTGCTAACGACGTTCGGCGTCACATTCTCAGCGCCCGCTTCCGGGCTTGCGCCGAACACCGACGAGAACACATCGGGCATGCCGCTCGCATACGGATTCGCTTGCATCATCGGATTGGCGCGCGGTGCGGCGAGCGCGGGCTGTTGTCCGGCCATGGCATTCATCGGCGTGGCCAGCGGTGCGCCTGCGCTACCGCGCGGCGCTTTCGGCGTAATGGCGGCGAGGTCGCTATCGGCCAGGGCGACGATCTCGACGCTGCCGTCTTCCATCGTGCGGTTGGACAAAACGACGGCATCCGGGCCCAAGGCTTCGCGCACGAGACGCAGAGCATCGCGACTGGTAGCACCGACAAATTTACGAATGTTCAAGCTGGACCCCCGATGAGGTATACGGACTTACTGACTAACGGATTGGCAACATACCGCTTCCCATTGAGATCATTATTGCGAAACCCGTCGAGTGACGATCGATGGATAAAGACCGTTAAAGGCGGGCAATTCGGGCGATGGAAACGCACCTCAATTCACACGCGCGGCGGTTTGAAACAGGCTCTCCGGCGGTGTACGGCGGCGCTTTCGCCGACACAGCATGACCTCCGCCGGTCGCCTGCGGGGCGAAAAGTTAGGCGCGGAAATGAAAACCGGCGCTCGAGGAGCGCCGGCGGAAACCATCGGTCTGGAACGGCTGCGGCTACCTGGCAGGCTTAGCCGCACGGGGTTTAGCCATGCGCCCCGATCAGATTCACCACCTTGATATTGCGCGTATCCGGCACTTCGGCATAAGACAGCACCTTCAACTGCGGCAGGCTGCGGCGCAGGAAGCGCGCGAGCATCGGCCGTAGCGCATGCTGCACCAGCAGCACCGGCGAGAGCCCGAGGTTCTGCTGACGCGTCATCGCCTTCTGCGTTTCGTTCAGCAGCGTATGCGCGAGACCCGGTTCGAGGCCCGGATTGGCGCCCGTGGAGAGCGCCTGCGACAACACCCGCTCCAGGTTCGAGTCGAGGCCCATCACCTGCATGTCGCCTACACCCGGGAACCACTGCTGCGTAATCGCACGGCCCAGCGCGAGGCGCACGGCGGCGGTGAGATCGTGCGCGTCGGTGACCTTCGGCGTGTGTTCGGACAGGGCTTCGAGAATCGTGCGCAGGTCGCGGATCGGCACGCCTTCTTCCAGCAGGTTTTGCAGCACCTTTTGCAGCGTGGTGAGCGGCAGCGACTTCGGTACCAGATCGTCGACGAGCGACGGCGTGTCCTTCTGCATCCGCTCCAGCAACGCCTGCACTTCGCGGCGACCGAGCAGTTCGGACGCATGCGTGACCACCAGGTGATTCAGGTGCGTGGCCACCACCGTGCTCGAATCGACCACCGTGTAGCCGTACACCTGCGCCTGTTCGCGCAGATTCGTATCGATCCAGATGGCCGGCAGACCGAACGCCGGGTCCTGCGTCGGCGTGCCCGGCAGCGCGGCGGACACCTGCCCCGGGTTAATCGCCAGCCACTGCCCCGGATACGCTTCGCCGACGCCCACCTCGACGCCCTTCAGCGCAATCCGGTAGCCGTTCGGCCGCAATTCGAGGTTGTCGCGAATATGGATCACCGGCGGCAGGAAGCCGATCTCCTGCGCGAACTTCTTGCGAATGCTCTTGATCCGTTTGAGCAGTTCGCCGTCCGAGTTCTTGTCGACGAGCGGAATCAGCCGGTAGCCGACTTCGAGACCGAGCGTGTCGATCATCGTCACGTCGTCCCAACTGGCTTCGGTATTCTCGACCGGCGCGAGTGTAGCCGGTGCGACATCGACCAGCGTTGCGGTGTTCTTGCGCGCTTCGCTGCGCTTTTTCATCGTGCGGCCGAGCTGGATCAGGCCACCGCCGAGAACCAGAAACGCGAAGTGCGGCATGCCCGGAATCAGGCCCATCAACACCAGAATGCAGCCCGTGATCACCAGTACGCGCGGGTTCGTGAAAAGCTGCCCAGTCAGTTGCGTGCCGATGTCTTCGTTGGTCGCGACGCGCGAGACGATCACACCGGCCGCGGTCGAAATCACCAGCGACGGGATCTGTGCGACAAGGCCGTCACCGATCGTCAGCAACGTGTAGGTCTTGCCTGCCGACGCGAAGTCCATGCCGTGCTGCACCATCCCGACGATCAGGCCGCCGACGATGTTGATCACCATAATCAGCAGGCCGGCAATCGCATCGCCGCGCACAAACTTGCTGGCGCCGTCCATCGAACCGTAGAATTCGGCTTCCTGGGAGACTTCCAGACGGCGCTTGCGGGCTTGATCTTCGTTAATGAGGCCGGCGTTCAAGTCGGCGTCGATGGCCATCTGCTTGCCGGGCATCGCATCGAGCGTGAAGCGCGCGGACACTTCCGCGATCCGCCCCGCGCCCTTGGTGATCACCATGAAGTTGATGACCATCAAAATGACGAAGACGACGATACCGACCGCGAAGTTGCCGCCCACGAGGAAGTGGCCGAACGACTCGATCACCTGGCCCGCCGCGTCCGGGCCGGTATGGCCTTCGAGCAGCACGACGCGGGTGGAGGCTACGTTCAGCGACAGGCGCAGCAAGGTCGAGAACAGCAGCACGCTTGGGAAAGCGGCGAAGTCGAGCGGCTTCATCGTGTACATGCTGACGAGCAGCACCATCACGGAAAGCGCGATATTGAAGGTGAACAGCAGATCCAGCAGAAACGGCGGCAACGGCAGAATCATCATGCCGAGGATCATGCAGATCAGCACCGGCCCGGCGAGGGCGCGCAAATTGGTGCCGCTCAAGGCATCCGGCCGTCGGGACAGGAATCCGGCGCGAGCGTTCATGCGGAGGCTCCTGAAGCGTCGTCGTTATCTGGGTTAAGTACGTCGGCGGCTTCCTGCTCGGCTTCATCGTCCGGCACGCCGCCCTTGTCGAGGTCCGCCGGCACGTCGAACTCGGTCGGTGCGACCGGCGCGACGCCGCCTTCGGTGTTGAAACGCCGCAACTGATACACCCACGCAAGCACCTCGGCGACCGCGCCATACAGCGGGCCGGGAATCTCACGGTTCAGTTCGACGTTGTGATACAGCGCACGTGCGAGCGGCGGCGCTTCCAGCAGCGGCACGTTGTTTTCGGCGGCGATTTCGCGGATCCGCGCGGCCACCAGGTTCACGCCCTTGGCGACCACCTTCGGCGCGCGCATCTCGCCGTCGGTGTACTGCAGCGCGACGGCGAAGTGCGTCGGGTTGGTCACCACCACGTCGGCCTTGGGCACCTGGGTCATCATGCGGCGACGGGCAATGGCGCGCTGTTGCTGGCGAATCCGGCCTTTGACGTGCGGATCGCCTTCGCTTTCGCGGTGTTCGCGCTTCACTTCTTCCTTCGTCATGCGCAATTTCTTGTGGAATTGCCAGAGCTGATACGGCACATCCAATGCGGCCACGACGAACATGCCCGCGACCGTCATGCCGCAGCACACTGCGATCAGATGCACGGTGTTGGCGAGCGCGAGATGCAGCGGCTGGGTTGCCAGCGCGAGAATTTCCTCGCGGCGATTCCAGATCGCCGAGCCGCCGATGCAGCCCACCACCAGCGTCTTCGCGAGCGACAGGCCGAGCTGAACCGGTCCGTTGATCGAGAATATTTTGCCGAGCCCTTCGATCGGGTTGAGCCGGTTGAACTTGGGCTCGAGGCCTTTCGAAGACAACTGCCAGCCGCCCAGCGCCATCGGCGCGAGCAAGGCGGCAGCACCGGTGAAGGCCAGAACCGGCAGCAGCGCATACAGGCCCTCGCGGCCCGCGGCGCCCGCGCCGATCAGCATGCGGCGGGTTTCGAACACGGTGGCGTGGTCGAAGGTAAAGGAAGCTCGCAGCATGCCCTGCAAATGCTCCCCGATGCTGTCGGACATGCCCCAAACGCCGAAGAATCCCGCTGCCAGCAGCGCAAACGTCGACAGCTCCCGCGAACGCACGATCTGCCCTTCCTCGCGCGCCTTCTGCAGGCGCCGGGGAGTGGCTGATTCGGTTTTTTCGAGGTCGCTATCCTCTGCCACAAACGCTCTCCAGTCGGCTGAGGCACGGCGCCTCTTTCCAGTGAGAGCGATTATTCCCGCTCGACGCAAGCGACGATCGGCGGATAAGGGCGGAGAAAGGGGGGTATTTCGAGGGATGGAACAGCCGGCAAGCAGCGCCGGCTGCGGATGCAGTTGCGACTGCGGTTAGCGGACACCCGCGGCGTTTCGCGCGGGTGTCCAGCCGGTTCTTATGCGTACGACATGCGCCTTAGAAGCCGACGTAAGGCGCCTGAGTGCTGGTCGCGAAGCCGTAGTACATGTAGCGGCCATAAAAGAACGGCAAACCGAGATCGAAGCTGCTGTTGCCGCCAATCTGCCCGGCCAGATCGTTGAACGCATAGTTGCTGGTGTTGCTGAACAGCGTCGACGCGCTCAGGATGCCGATGCTGGCGCTCGCTCTCGTGCTGCTCAGGCCGCCCAGCGTGATCGACCGGGTTTGCGCGGACGACGGGCAATAGAACCCGGCGAAATTACTGCCGCACTGCGCGAGCGAGCTGTCACCGAAGAAGTACGCGTTCGACCCCGAATCGAAGAACGCCTGCACGGTCGTGCCGTTAAAGACGCTATTGTTCATGTTGCCGAAGGCATCGGTCGTGAAAGTCTGCGTAGCCGCCAGCGCATTGTTCGACTGCGTGCCGATCCCGAACACCAGCGTGCCGGTGGCCGACGCAGCACCGGTATTCGACACCGGAGGCATCTGCACGATCACGCCGTTATTGTCGGCCGTGAACTTGGCGACCGGATTGGCGACTTGCTGGCTGAGCGGCACCGTCGCACGGGCGCAGGAGGTGCCACACGTGAAATAATTGCTGTAGTTGGTGGCCGTCGACGGAGTCGAACAGGTTGCGCCACAATCGGTGGGCGCCGTGCCGATGCCGAGAATGCCGTTGGCGCCGAGATCGGTGGCCGTGTTTTCCGCCGAACCGCTGCCGCAGCCGCTGGGCGCTGCGCCGGCCGCCGAATCACCAATGATCTGTATCGGGATGGGCGAGGCCGTCGTTTCGCCGCCGATCTGTATGGTCGCGGTGCGCACGGTGCCCCATGTGAAGCCGTCGGCGAAAGTCGCGCACTCGGCGAGTTGCGCGCCGCTGGCGAGGGTACTGATCGGCAACCCACCATTGAGCAACGAACTATTCAGCACCGAGCTGACCAGACGCAGCCCGAACGAACCCGTATCGACCTGGATGTTGTTGATGGTCTGACAGTTGGATGTCGTACCCGGCGGGCATACGGTCACGCTAACCGTCGGAATATTGATGACACCATTCACACCCCGCCCGACCGTAATCGCCACGGTGTTCGCCGCCGTCGCGGCGATCGGTTGCTGGGTCGGGCTGGCCGGCAGCGAGCCGCCGTTCAGCGTGGTCGACGAATTGTTGCTGGAACTGGAGCTGTCGCCGCCACCACCGCCACCGCAGGCGGCAATCACCGACACCAACGCCACGGCCACGACGGCCAGCACCCAGCCCCTGAGCTTCACAGCACTTTGCATGGTTCGCATCGTTCGTCCTCGCCCTTACTGGATGTCGGAACCGCTGACGCCGGCCGGCAACGCCGGCGGCAACCAGGCCTGACCGTTGAACCCGCCCATGTGGCCGCCGGAGCGGACCACGAGGTTGCTCTGATCGACCGCAACGGGGCCACGAGCGCCTCCGCGCGCCGCGCGCACGGCCTTTACACCGGCGACGTACTGCGGGAAATAGCTGCCGAGCAGATCGTTCAGATCCGGCATTTGCGGACCATGCCACGCGATGCCGAAGACCGAACCGTCCGCGGCGAGGTATTCGCGCACCACCGTGCCGTTGCCGAGCGTGGTTTCACGCACGGTGTAGGACGCCGAAGCCGAGGTGGAAGAAGCAGCGTTTGATGCAGAACGCATCACGCTTTGAGCCGCCGTTGCCGAACTGGTACCGGGCTGCACGGTGCGGGAAGAAACCGACGCATCCGTAGGGGGTGTCATCGGGGTGCCGCCCAAGCCCGCATACGCGGACTGCACGGCTGACAACGAACAGGGTAATGCAAGCGCCATAACGAACCCGGCGCGGCGTACGCGACTCCACATGACAAGGCTCCTCCCGAGCTGCTGCTGCTCGGCTCGCACCTCGTGCGAACCGGCCGCATGTATGCAGATCATACGGCACCGCTGCGGTCGCACTCTGGAGGGATGCCTCACGGTGCCACCGACCGGTGACTGTCTCTCACCGGAATGCCATGCCGCTGCTTGAGTCCGTAGTATGCCTGTGGTTTGTGTCGGCAGACAGCAGGCGCACGCCGGAGCGTGGGCTGCCATCTATGCCGTTGCGGCGATCCGCCGATCCTGCCTCGCACCCGTGAGGGCGCGCCGGCAGGTCAGAAGCCGAGGCTCGCCAGCAGATCGTCGACCTGCGACTGGTCCTGCACCACATCCGTCTTGCCTTCCGGATTGATCTGCGGACCGTTCAGCAGATGTTCGGGGCTACCGGTGGACGACGGCTCGGCCGCCAGCGCCGCCGCGTTCGCTGCGAACTGCTCGCGCCGCTCGAGCGCGATGTTCTCGACTAGCACGCCGAGCAGCTGCTGCTCGATCAGGTACACGACATCCGTGATCTTCTTGATGACCTGTCCGGTCAGATCCTGGAAGTCCTGCGCCAGCATGATCTCCATCAGCTGCGAATTGGTCGCGGTGGTCGCCTCGGGCACGCCGCGCAGAAAGGTGCGCGTGTCGTTCATCAGCGCGCGCACTTCCTCGCGCTCGATCGGCGCCGCATACCACTGCTCCCAGCGCGCGTCGAGTTCGCCGGCGTCTTTCTGCAGTTGTTCCTGGATCGGCTTGGCGACGTCGATCGATGACAGCACGCGCTCGGCGGCCTGCTCGGTCATGTTCGCGATGTACTTGAGACGGTCGCGAGCATCGGGCACGGCTTCAGCCGCACGCTCGACATGCTTGTCGATCCCGAGCTCACGCATCGAGTCACGCAGCGTGCGCGTCAGTTGTCCGATACGGGCGAGGATGCGGTCAGACGCGAGGTCGCCGCTCTCGGCCGCCGCTTCGGCACCTTGCGCGTTGGTCGGCAGAGTCACATCAGCTCCCGGCTTTCGCCATCTTCTCGAGAATCTTGTTGAGCTTCTCGTCGAGCGTCGCGGCCGTGAACGGCTTGACGACATAACCGCTCGCGCCGGCCTGAGCCGCCGCGATGATGTTTTCCTTCTTCGACTCGGCCGTCACCATCAGCACCGGCAGATGCGTCAGGTGGGCGTCGGCGCGGATTTCCTTGAGCATGGCCAGACCGTCGAGGTTCGGCATGTTCCAGTCGGAAATCACGAAGTCATACGCACCGCTGCGCAAACGCGCGAGGCCGGCCTGACCGTCTTCCGCTTCGTCGACGTTCGAGTAGCCGAGCTCCTTGAGCAGGTTGCGAACAATCCGGCGCATCGTCGGAAAGTCGTCAACCACCAGAATCTTCATTCCCTTATCCATTTCATTCCCTTTGCTTGATCCATGATGCGGCGCATGACCGCCAGTTCATTCCGATGCGTATTGACCGGAGTTACTTACTCCAGCCCATGCCTGGCGCTCGCCGTCAGGCCCGCGCATCATACCCGCTGTACGCGGTCGCCCATTGACGACAGACGCGCCATCACACGTCGGCTCATTTCCGGCAGCGAAGCAATTTCGTCCGCGGCGCCGAGCGCAATGGCTTCGCGCGGCATGCCGAATACGATACAGCTCGCTTCGTCCTGTGCAAGGGTATACGCCCCCGCTTTTTTCATGTCCAGTAGTCCGGCGGCGCCATCGCGCCCCATTCCGGTCAGGATCACGCCTACCGCATTCTTGCCTGCATGCTGCGCGGCCGAACGGAACAGCACATCAACCGACGGACGGTGCCGGTTCACCGGCGGCTCGTCCGACAGGTGCGCAATATAGTTCGCGCCGCTGCGAGCCAGCAACAGGTGAGCGTGGCCGGGCGCGATATACGCATGTCCCGGCAGCACGCGTTCGCCGTGCTCTGCCTCTTTAACGGTAATCCGGCACAAACCATTAAGGCGTTGTGCAAAAGATTTTGTGAAACCCGGCGGCATATGCTGCGCGATCAGCACGGCAGGCGCATCCGGCGGCAGCGGAACCAGCACTTCGCGGATCGCTTCGGTGCCGCCCGTCGACGCGCCGACAATAATCAGCTTCTCGGTACTGAGCAGCGGATTGTTAAAGAGCGGCGCGGCGGCGGCGGGCGCATGCGCCGCATGCGTGGCTGCGTGCTGCACAGGCGCGGCCTGGCGCACGCGTGCGCGGGCCGCGGCGCGAATCTTGTCGGCGAGCTTTTCCGAGTAGTCGAGCATGCCGTCGCGAATGCCGACCTTCGGCTTGGTGACGAAGTCGACTGCGCCCAGTTCCAGCGCGCGCAGCGTGATTTCATTGCCACGCTCGGTCAGCGACGACACCATCACGACCGGCATCGGCCGCAGACGCATCAGCTTCTCGAGGAAGTCGAGACCGTCCATGCGCGGCATTTCGACGTCGAGCGTCAGCACGTCCGGGTTGTGCTGCTTGATGAGATCGCGCGCGACCAGCGGGTCAGGTGCGGTCGCCACGACAGTCATGTCCGGCTGGCCGTTGATGATTTCCGTCATCAGGCTGCGGATCAGCGCCGAATCGTCGACGCACAGTACTTTGATCTTTTGCACAGCGCTCACGCCTCCTCTGTAGTTCTGGCGTTGTTTGAATTAATCGGGCGCGGGCTTGCGCCGAACAGTTCGATGCGCGGCTTCGTTGCGCCTGCGCCGGCACTGCCGCCTGCCGCGCCGAACAGTTCGATCTTCGGCCGCGTGGCGGCCGGCGTCGAGAACAACTCGACCCGTTTGCGGGCCGCCGCGAGCCGCTCGGCACGCGCTTCGGCGCTTTGCCGCACGAGCGCCTGTTCGCGCTCCGCCACGCCCGCTTCCTGCTGCAGGCGCAACTTCTTCACCATCACCTGGCCGGTGCGCGGCATGAAGGCGACCTTGCGCGGATGATTGCCCTGCAAATCCTCTGCGACGATGCGGATCTTTTCGAGCGCCAGATAGCGGCGCACGAATTCCGAATTGCGATCGCCGATGTTCATCGTCGTCATGCCGGCCAATACCGCGCCGCCGCCGAACACCTTGGCTTCGAAGCGTTCGCGCCGGCCGCCGGCCTTGATCAGTTCGTTGATCAGCACTTCCATGGCATACGCGCCATAGCGCATCGAATCCGATGCGGGTTGGCCGGCGTCCGCGCCGTCGTCGGGCAGCATGAAGTGATTCATGCCGCCAATGCCGGCCGTGCGGTCCTGAATGCAGGCCGCGACACACGAACCGAGCACGGTGACGAGCACCATGTCTTCGCTCGTGGTGTAAAACTCGTTCGGCAACAGCTTCACGCCGGGGCGCTGGAAGTGATTGTCGAAGTACAGATTGGAGGCGATCGGCAGGCTGCTACTCATGCGGTCACCCCGCTCGTCGTTGCGCTGCCGGCATGGCTCGCGGCGCGTGCCGGCGTGCGTGCGGCGCCTGCGTCGCGCGTCAGTTCATAGACGGTCTGACCGCGCAGCTTGAACGCCTGCGTCACATAGGTGAAGTTTTCCGAGTGGCCGGCAAACAGCAAACCACCCGATTTCATCAGCGGCTCGAAGCGCGCCAGCACCTGCCCCTGCGTCGGCTTGTCGAAATAAATCATCACGTTACGGCAGAAGATCGCGTCGAACTGCGAGCGCAACTGGTAATCGCGGTCGGTCAGATTCAGCTGTTCGAAGCGTACCATCGCGCGCACTTCCGGACGCACCTTGACCATGCCGGCGTGCGCGCCGGTGCCCTTCAGGAAGAAGCGCTTGAGCCGCTCGGGCGACAGGTGCTTCACCTGGTCGAACTGATACATGCCGGCTTCGGCTTTCGCCAGCACCTGCGTGTCGATGTCGGTGGCGAGCACGGTGGCCTGACGCGCACCGCTGTCGCCGAGCGCTTCGATCAGCGTCATCGCGATCGAATACGGTTCCTCACCGGTCGAGGCCGCCGAGCACCACACGGAAACCGGCTGCGCGCGGCGCGGCACGAACTCGGCCAGGATCGGAAAATGATGAGCTTCGCGGAAGAACGCGGTCAGGTTGGTGGTCAGCGCATTGGTGAACGCTTCCCACTCGGCCGGATCGTTTTCCGCTTCGAGCAGATCGAGGTACTGCTTGAAGGTCTCGAGGCCACGGGAACGCAAGCGGCGCGCCAGACGGCTGTACGCCATATCGCGCTTGTGATCCGACAGGGAAATGCCCGCGCTGCGATGAATCAGATCGCGAATGCGAGCGAAATCCGCCGACGTGAATTCGAAATCCCGTCCTTGCTCGCCGGCTCTAGCCGGTTCCGCCCGGGCGGGGCGCGCCGGTTGCGGAGGTTGCTGTTCGCGCGTTGCCATTATGAGAGTCCCTGCCTGCAATACGAGCCATCCCGCCTTTCGCCAACCGAATTGCTTCTGGCGAAAGGGGTTGTGTTCGCGGGGTCGCGCCCACCCGCGAGTTCTGCCAACACGCGATCGGCCCGCGACACGCCTTGTAAGCGTGCTTCGATGATTCGCCCGTCATGGAGCGAGATGCCGAATGACCGCATGTCTCTGTGCCACTTCCTAGAACGTTTCCCAGTCCGCGTCCGATCCTGCCGACGCGGCGCTTGCTACGGCCGGACGCGCTGCGGAGTCGGATGCGGCGCGGGCCGTCTTCGGTTTGAGAGCCGGTTCGACGCGCGTAGTGTCGGCACCGTGGGTGGACGAAGCCGGCGTTGCCGCCTTTGCTGCGCTTGCCGTACTTGCTGCCTTGCCTGCTGCCGGATGCGCTGCTGCATGTGCGGTTGCCTGCGGCGCGGACTTTGCGGACTGCACGTGCTGGCTGGCGCTCTTGCTGCCGTTCGAACGTGCCGCCGCTTGCGGACGCGCTGCAGCTACAGCTGCCGTTGCGACGCTGCGCGTCTGGCCGCCGGCTACTTTCCAGCCGTTCACCACCGCTTGCAGTTGACGCGTCTGGTCTTCGAGCGACGCTGCCGCAGCCGCTGCCTGCTCGACCAGCGCGGCGTTCTGCTGCGTGACTTCGTCCATCTGCACAACCGCGCGATTCACCTGTTCGATACCGCCCGACTGCTCTTCGGAAGCCGCGCTGATTTCGCCCATGATGTCGGTCACGCGGCGCACCGCCTGCACGATCTCGTCCATCGTGGTGCCCGCGCGGCCGACCAGCGCCGAGCCGCTTTGCACCTTGTCGACCGAGTCGCCGATCAGTTCCTTGATTTCCTTCGCGGCGCTGGCGCTGCGCTGCGCGAGGCTGCGCACTTCGCCTGCGACCACTGCAAAACCGCGGCCCTGTTCGCCTGCCCGCGCGGCTTCGACCGCCGCGTTCAGCGCGAGAATGTTGGTCTGGAAAGCAATGCCTTCGATCACGCCGATGATGTCGACGACCTTGTTCGAACTGGTCGCGATGTCCTGCATCGTCGTGACGACCTGGCTCACCACGTCGCCGCCGCGTGTCGCGATATCCGACGCGTTGACGGCCAACTGGCTCGCCTGGCGCGCGTTCTCGGCGTTCTGGCGCACGGTGCCGGTCAGCTGCTCCATGCTCGAGGCGGTTTCCTGAAGCGACGCGGCCTGCTGTTCGGTGCGTTGCGAGAGATCGGTGTTGCCCATGGCGATTTCGCGCGCGCCGGTGTCGATCGATTCGGTGCTGCTGTGAACCGCCGTCACCATCGTCGCCATGCTTTCCTGCATGCGCTTGATGGCGGCGAACAGGCGACCGATTTCGTTACGGCTGAACACGTTGATCTGCTCGGACAGATCGCCCGAAGCGATCCGTTCGAAGCACGCCGTGGCATCGTTCAGCGGCTGCACGATCAGGCCTCGCAGCGCAAAGCGGATACCCAATACCAGCAGCAGCGCGATCACGGTGACGCCGATGATCAGCGAGGTCATCAACGAAATGTTCGATTGCGCGCTCGATTGCTGATCCGTTGCGAGCTGCTGCAGCGACTTGATAACAGCGGACGCGGCGTTGTCGTAGGCAACGAACCACGGGCTGATCTTCGTATCGGCGATGGCGTGATAGGCAGCCAGATCGTTCGCCCGCAGTGCGGCGAATTCAGGCTCCATGCCGTCGCGCATCAGGGTCGTGCGACGGGCCACCAGTTCGTCCAGTTGCGCCTGATCGACGCCGCTCTTCGGCGTGTCGAGATAGGTCTGCCAGTTCTGGTTGCTCTTGCCGTACAGCTCCTGCGCGCGGTCGAGAACCTTCTTGGCCTGCTCCGTGTCGCCGGCAGCGCTCAACGAATTGAAACGATCCAGCGACACGCGCGACCGCAACAGATACGCCGAAGCATCGTCGAGCGCGTGAATGGCGACCAGATCGCCGCGCGCGATACGGTCGAGCGACTGGCTCGCGCCGTTCAGCGCGGTCAGACCAAGCGCGCCAACCACGACGGTCAGCGCAACCAGAATGACCCCCACCATCGTCAGCGATGTGCGAATCGACCACCTGCTCAGCATCTTGATGCTCCCTCTTCGATCAGTCTTTCTTACTGGCGCGTAGTCATACTTACGCGCTGAGCGTTTCGATCAGCGCCATTTCGCGGCTGGTCATCAGCTTCTCAATGTCCATCAGGATCAGCATGCGGCCGTCGACGGTGCCGAGGCCCGTCAGGTACTCGGTCGTCAGCGTCGCGCCGAATTCCGGCGCCGGCATGATCTGGTCGGTGGCGAGCGTGAGCACGTCCGACACGCCGTCCACCACCATCCCGACCACGCGATGCGCGACGTTCAGGATGATCACCACCGTCTGGTGGTCGTACTCGACGCGGCCCAGATGAAACTTGATGCGCATGTCCACGATCGGCACGATGATGCCGCGCAGATTGATCACGCCTTTGATGAACTCCGGCGCATTGGCGATTCGCGTCACGTTGTCGTAGCCGCGGATTTCCTGCACCTTGAGAATGTCGATGCCGTACTCTTCGGCGCCGAGCGTGAAGACGAGGAATTCCTGACCGCCGGCGTCTGCCTGCTGCGCGTCGCGGCGACCATTCGTCGCGTTCGCGACGCTCGAATTGATGGATTGAACTTCTGCCACGTTAGCCCCCAAACGGTTGGGATGAAATAAGTTGAGTGAGTGTTGCGGATGTCATGCGAGGCTCATCGCGCCGTGCGCATGGCGCGTTTCGCGATTCAGCGCCGCCACGTCCACGATCAGCGCGACACTGCCGTCGCCGAGAATGGTTGCGGCGGAAATGCCGTGCACCTTGCGGTAATTCGTTTCCAGATTCTTCACGACCACCTGCTGCTGCCCCACCAGCTCGTCGATCAGCATCGCAAAGCGGCGCCCTTCGGTTTGCATGATGGTGACGATGCCTTGCGTCGGTTCCTGCTTGGCGTCGTCGACGTTGAACACTTCGTGCAACGCGACGAGCGGCAGATATTCACCGCGTACGCGTACCACGCGTTCGCCGTTGGCCACCGTGTAGATGTCCTCGGCGCGCGGTTGCAGCGACTCCATCACGAAGTTCAGCGGCAGGATGAAGATCTCGTTGCCGACCTTGACCGACATGCCGTCGAGAATCGCCAGCGTGAGCGGCAGAACGATGCGCGTGGTGCTGCCCTTGCCGGCATGCGAAGTGATTTCCACGTGACCACCCATCGACTGGATGTTGCGCTTCACCACGTCCATGCCGACGCCACGGCCCGAGACGTCCGTGACCTGCTCCGCCGTCGAGAAGCCCGGCAGGAAAATCAGGTTCCAGACTTCTTCGTCGGACATCGATTCGCTGACCTGCATGCCCTGCTTGGCGGCCTTCGCGAGAATCTTGTCGCGGCGCAAACCGGCGCCGTCGTCGCTCACTTCGATGACGATGTTGCCGCCATGGTGAGCCGCCGACAGCACCAGCTGGCCGGTCGAATCCTTACCCGCCGCACGCCGCGCTTCCACGGTTTCAATACCGTGGTCGAGACTGTTGCGCACGAGGTGAGTCAACGGATCGATGATCCGTTCAATGAGGCTCTTGTCGAGTTCAGTCGCCTGACCGAAGGTGACGAGTTCCACTTCCTTGCCGAGTTTCGCCGCCAGATCGCGTACGAGACGCGGGAAGCGGCTGAACACGTAGTCCATCGGCATCATGCGGATCGACATCACCGCTTCCTGCAGATCGCGCGCATTGCGCTCGAGCTGCGCCATGCCGTTGAAGAGCCGGTCGTGCAGCGCCGGATCGAACGTGCTGGTGGTTTCGGCCAACATCGCCTGCGTGATCACCAGTTCGCCGACCAGGTTGATCAGCTGATCGACCTTTTCGACGCCGACACGAATCGAGCTGCCTTCCGCGCCACCTGCTGCCGCGGCCGGCCGTGCCGCCTTGCGATCCTGTTCGGCGGTCGCCGTCGCAGTTGCTGCCACGCTTGCCGCCGGTGCGCTGGTCGCTGCTGCGGGTGCAGCCGCGGCAGGCGCCGGCGTAGTCGCTGTCGACGCCGGGGCGTTGAACAGTCCGTGCGTGGCGGCGGCTTGAGCGGGCGCAGCGGTGTGGGCCGCCGGTGCCGACGATGCTGCCTGCTCCGCCTGGTGAGCGTGTGCCGTTTGTGCTGCTTGCGCCGGGGCCGAATCGGCAGCGTCGGGCGTTCCAGGTTCGCCTTGCTGCGTCTCGTCCGCCGGTGCGGTGCCGCGGCCGATCGCGATCTGACTTTCGTCGATCACGAAACAGCACACGGCGATGATGTCGTCGGAGGTCACATCGGTCTGGAGCCACAGCGTCAGATCGCCGCCGCTCTTGACCTGCCCGACAATGTTCCCCAGGTTGCCGAGCTCTTCGGACAGCAGTTCCTGGTCCTTCTCACCTACGCCCCGTAGCGTAATTTTCAGATGGGGGCCGGCTGCATCGCCGGCGCCCGCGGCTTGTCCAGTCTGTGCCGGTTCGCCGTCAGTCCATTCACCCGCAGCCTGCACCGCCTGTTCGACGACGTGCTCGGGCGGGGTACCGCCTTGTCCTGCTGTTTCTGCTGTTGATGCTTCTACTGGTGCTGTGGCTGCCACCGGTGCGGCGGCTGCCGGCGCCGCGGCCGCTTCGGCGCCCAGGCGGCTTTCGGCATGCAACTGTTCGAGCTTCGCGCAGATCGCCTTGGCTACAGCCGTATCCGGCTCGGCGCTCGCACGGTAGTCGGCGAGCTGGCCGGACAACACGTCCTTGGTTTCGAGGAACGTGTCGATCATGTCCTTGCGCAGCACGAGTTCGTTATTGCGCGCGCGGTCGAGCAGCGATTCGAGAATGTGAGTCGTTTCCGTCAGCGCGGTAAAGCCGAACGTCGCCGCACCGCCCTTGATCGAATGCGCCGCGCGGAAAATTGCCGCGAGGTCTTCGGGGTCCGGATGGGCGATGTCCAGATTGAGCAGCAACTGCTCCATCTGCGCGAGCAGTTCGTCCGCTTCGTCGAAGAAGGTCTGATAGAACTGAGTGATGTCGAGTGTCATGCCTGGGTCACCGCGAGAGTTCCTGTCTACGCTTGGGCTGTCGTGCCGCCGCGTCGAGAGCTTCTATAACTTGTGTAAAGGTGGCGCTTATAGGGCGCTCATGCGTTGTCCGATTCGGCTAGTGCCGCGACCAGTTCGGTCAACATGTCGGGGTCGAGCGGCTTTTCGATCCAGCCGGTCGCCCCCGCGGCCCGCGCCGCCTCCTTGAACGGCTCGCCCGATTCCGTCGTAAGGACGAGGATGGGCGTCGCCTGGTAAGCCGGATTGCCGCGCAGTTCCGTGATCAGATCGAGGCCGGTTTTGCCCGGCATGTGCTGGTCGGTCAGCACGAGGTCGAACGACATGGCGAGCGCATTTTCGAGCCCTTCAATGCCGTCCGCCGCGAGCGTCACTTCATAGCCTGCCGTCGTCAGCGTTGCGGCGAGAATTTGCCGCATCGATGCCGAATCGTCGATTGCCAGGATGTGCCTGATCATGAAAACCTCGCTGCACTTACGCTATGGACCGTCTGGCCGTCCGCGCCACCTGGGCGCATGGACCGGGCCGCCGGTCGCTGTCTGTTACTGGGCTGCCGGCGCTGCCGCCGGCACCTTCGGTGCAACCGTCACCGGTTGCGCAAGTCTTTGCAGCAGCGGCTTGGAGCCGGCCGCATCGTCCGACAAGGTGGTCGTGGTGGAGTCGTCATGGTCAAGCGCCTCCTCCGACTTCTTGTTCAGCACGATGATGCTGATGCGGCGGTTTTCCGGGTCCATCGGGTCCGCCTTGTTCAGGTTCTGCGTCGACGCGAGACCGAGCACGCGCATCACCTTCGCTTCGTCCATGCCGCCGGCGATCAGTTCGCGGCGCGACGCATTGGCGCGGTCCGCGGACAGTTCCCAGTTGCTGTAGCCCTTCTCGCCACCCGCGTATTGCGCGGCGTCGGTGTGTCCTTGCACGATGATCCGGTTCGGCACGTCGTTCAGCGTGTGGCCGATTTCGCGCAGGATGTCGCGCATGTACGGCTCAACCACGTCTTTCGCGGTCGCGAACATCGGCCGCTTTTGCGAGTCGACGATTTCGATGCGCAGGCCGGTCAGCGTCGAGTCGATGCGGATCTGCTGCTTGAACTGGCGCAGCACCGGGTTCGCTTCGATCGCAGCCATCAGCTTGACCTGCAGATCGTGCAGACGGACCTGTTCGCGGCGCTCCAGCTCGCCCTGCGACTGCTTGATCGAGTCGTCGTTGCTATGCGAGACCGTGCGCTCGGCGCGATTGTTCGTGCCATCGGTCGAGCGCGTCACGCCCTGTGCGTCGGTCGAAATGTCGCGACCACCGCCCTTCAGAATGCTCGAATCCTCTGCGCTGCGATCGCCGCCCCACAGCGTGATCTTCAGCGGCTGGTTGAAGTAATCGGCGATGCCCTTCAACTGCACGGTGGAAGCCGAGCTCAGCAGCCACATCAGCAGGAAGAACGCCATCATCGCGGTCATGAAGTCCGCATACGCGAGCTTCCATGCGCCGCCGTGGTGGCCTTTCTTGGCCGGCGCGGAGCGCTTGACGACAATGGCGCGGTCTTTATCCTTGCTCATCGAATCAGTTCCCGGCGCCCATTACTTGGCTTTGACGCGGCGCACGTGCTCTTCCAGCTCGGCGAACGACGGGCGTTCAGTCGAGAAGAGCACCTTGCGGCCGAATTCGACGGCAATCGCCGGCGCATAACCATTCAAACTGGCGAGGATCGTCACCTTGATGCACTGGAACATCTTGGTCGACTCGGTCACGCGCTGTTCGGCGACGCTCGCGAGCGGTCCGATCAGCCCGTACGAAAGCAGAATCCCGAGGAAGGTGCCGACCAGCGCCTGGGCGATCATCTCGCCGAGCACTGCGGGCGGCTTGTCGGCGGAAGCCATGGTGTGCACCACGCCCATCACCGCGGCCACGATCCCGAACGCCGGCATCGCGTCGCCGACCTTGTTCAGGGCGTGCGCGGGCGCCTCGCCTTCCTGGTGATGCGTCTCGATCTCCTCGTCCATCAGGCTTTCGATCTCGAACGCGTTCATGTTGCCGCCCACCATCAGACGCAGGTAGTCGGTCAGGAATTCGATGATGTGATGGTCGGCGAGAATCTTCGGGTACTGGGTGAAGATCGGGCTCTTCGACGGATCGTCGATATCGGCTTCCAGCGTCAGCGTGCCTTCCTTGCGCGCCTTGGCCAGCAGGACGTAGAGGAGCGCCATCAGCTCCATGTAGACGTCCTTGTTGTACTTCGCGCCCTTGAACAGGGTCGGGATGACGCGCAGTGTCGCCTTGATCGTCTTCATCCCGTTGCCGAGAATGAATGCGCCGACGCCGGCGCCGACGATCATCAGCACTTCGACAGGCTGCAACAGCGCGCCGAGATGGCCGCCTTCCAGCGCGTAACCGCCGAAAACGGACAATAGCGTCACGAGTGTTCCCACGAAAATCAGCACTGCCGAGCCCTCACAAAGAAGCGACGGTGACCGTCGTTAATCTGGTTTACGGCAACGGAGCAGAAAACTTTGGCGGAAAAGCGGCTCGTCGCTCCGGTGTAAACCAGAGGCGGGTTAAACCGGCCCGGCCGGGTCCCGTGTTGACCGATCGGGCCGGAAAGCCCGCCGAATGGGGATGTGGGCGTGTGAAACGACCTGTGCGCCGGATTGCGGGCTAAAGGCCGGCACCGCCCTACGGCTCAAATTTCGAGCGCGGCGAGGCTTTCGCGGGCCCGGGCGTCGGCAAATTTCTTTGTCTTACCCGCGCGCGACGGCGGCTGGCACAACCCGCAAACAAAGGCGTGCTGCGGATCGTGGGCATGCGCGACAAAATGTCCGCCGCACCGGCAGCAGGCGGTCATTTGCAGCATTCCGGAGTCGAAGAAGCGCACCAGCGTCCAGGCGCGCGTGAGACTGAGCACGGGCTCGTCGTCGTGCAGCTGGACGTGTTCCAGATAGAGCCGGTAGCTCTTCACAATCGACTGGATCGTCGGACAGCCGCCGTGGCCGGCCATGAAGCAGTAGATGTTGTAGAACAGCGATGAGTGAAAGTTCGGCTGCCAGGTCATGAACCAGTCGGTCGAAAACGGCAACATGCCCTTGGGCGGCGACACCCCTTTCAGCTCCTTGTACAGCTTGATCAGCCGGTCGCGCGACAGGCTGGTTTCCGCTTCCAGCAATTGCAGACGCGCACCGAGCTCGATCAGCTCGATGGCGAGGGTAATTTCCCTGACTTCCTGCACAACGCTCTTATAGGCCATCCGCTTGCAATTCCCCAATCCTGATCGCTTTACTTGAACCAAAAGCTGCCATCAGCTGAGTTGCTCGACTGGCTGGCTTGCCATCAGGATCGCGGAATGCGCCTGGGCCACGGCGCTCGATTTGCCTTTGTCCGCAAGGGCGGACAGTACGGCATGGTCATCGAAACGGAAACGGCACAACACCTGATTGGACGCCGCCAGCTTCACGGTCTGCGCCAAAGACAGGTTGGCGAGGACGTCGGCCAGCTGGTCCGAAATCCCCATGCGAAACATGCCCATAGGCTTGTCTTCGCGCAGCAGACGCTGGGCGAGCAGGAGATAAGAAAGATTGACTTCTCTGATCTCATTGAGCATTTCGCTTGTCGCGCTCATGATTCCCCCGGGTGTATCTGGCTGGTCAGGCCGTTACGGAAACGTTTGCTCGAACGCGCGCACTTAAACCGCACGAATCGGCTCGTTTCTGGTCTTGGGAGCATTGTGTCGAAAGGGGGAGCGGACGAAAATCGGACAGACACCCTGCCTGTTTGACGGATTAATCCGTCATTCGTGTAGGAATTATTCCTACACGGAGGGGTCAGAAAGAAGGCTGAAGCAGCGGAAGTGGCGCTCAGCTTGAGGCCGACGATGCGTTTTGGCTATTTCTTCAGCAGAAATGTGAACCAAACGGTGAGTCTTGAGTGACTCACGATCCGCACCTTGTAGTGGTGAGAAAGAATTATAAGACGTTTTCACTTCTGTGCAACGCGCGTGATGTAGGGCGCGTTTCAGCCCCCGGGACCGCCCCTTGCTGATGTTCCTTTAGCGTTCGGATGCCCATCCTGTCGTGCTTGCCGACTATCGGGACACCCTCCTGCCGACCTGTAACGCATCATGTTTCGCGCTGTAACAACATTAAGCGTTTGAAAAATAACTCGAATTAGCGCGGCCGATCCCGATAATGAAGCTAAGGGATTACCCGATGCAGGTTCGGAACACCCCCGGGCGGCGGCTTACCGCGCCCAACCGTCCGTCAGGCATTCGCTCCTCGCTCGACCCGAGCGCCGTTGTGCGAAGCCGTTTTGAACAGGAGAAACGCATGCGAATCGCACAAATTGCGCCGCTGTATGAAGCTGTCCCGCCGAAACTTTACGGCGGCACCGAACGTGTCGTGTCGTATCTGACCGAAGCACTGGTCGATCTCGGCCACGACGTCACGCTGTTTGCAAGCGGCGACTCGGTCACCTCGGCGAACCTCGACGCGTGCTGGCCGCGGGCGCTGCGCCTCGACCCGACGATTCGCGATGCGCTGGCTCCGCACGTCCTGATGATGGAAAAGGTGCGCAAGGTCGCGCATGAGTTCGACGTGCTGCACTTTCACCTCGACTACATGCCGTTCCCGCTCTTCACGACCATGGACACGCCGTTCGTGACGACGCTTCACGGCCGTCTGGACTTGCCGGAGCTGCAACCGGTGTTCGACGCGTTCTCGAACGTGCCGGTGGTGTCGATCTCGGATTCGCAGCGCGTGCCGCTGCCCCAGGCCAACTGGCTGAATACGATTTATCACGGTCTGCCGGAGCAACTGCTCACTCCGCAGGCGCACAAGAAGCCGGAATACCTGGCGTTCCTCGGCCGAATCTGTCCGGAGAAGCGCGTCGATACAGCTATCAAGATCGCTGCACAAAGCGGTTTGCCGCTGAAGATCGCCGCTAAGGTGGACAAGGTCGACCAGGAATACTTCAAGAAGGAAATCGAACCGCTGCTCTCCATGGCGCACGTGGAGTTCGTCGGCGAGATCAACGAGGCGCAAAAGCCCGAGTTCCTGTCGGGCGCCAAGGCGCTGCTGTTCCCGATCGACTGGTCGGAGCCGTTCGGTCTCGTGATGATCGAATCGATGGCGTGCGGCACGCCGGTGATCGCCTTCAACCGCGGTTCGGTGGCGGAAGTGATCGACCACGGCGTGACCGGCTACATTGTCGAGGACGTTCAAGGCGCGGTAGCCGCGCTGCAGCGTCTGGACGAACTGTCGCGCACCGAGATTCGCGCGCAGTTCGAGCGCCGCTTCAGTTCGAAAACAATGGCCCAGAATTACGTTGACGGCTATTCGGCACTGATCGAAGCGACGCGCCGCCCAATGTTGCGCCGGGTTGCGGTGGGTTGAGCGATGGACTTAAGTGGCTGAGGTTTTTATCCGCCCAGCCGCTTAAGTTGTGCTTCTGCCGCTTACGCCGTTTTCTCGCCGTTTTCCGATTCGCACGCCAATCACGAGTAAATTTGCCTGGTGAATCGTTTGCGCGAGCGCTTAGCTAGAGTTAACCCGCTTCTACTACGGAAAAGCCGCCTCTCAAGGGCGGCTTTTTTAATTCAGCCATGGATGCGCTTCCATCCTGGATTAGCGCGACGCGAATAAACAACCCGGCGCCGTTCAACCTTCAGTTGGCTTTCGCCCGGACTACAGGGCATTCAGGCCGCGCCAATCAGAAAGCGCTCGCGATTCTTGCCGACAATCCACTTTGGCGGTTTGCCGCGTCCGCTCCAGGTATTGCCCGATTTCGGATCCTGGTACTTGGCCGGCAGCGGCGCCTTCTTCGGCGGGCGTCCACGCTTGGCGGCCACCGCAAAGCCGAGGTCTTGCGCGGTCAGACCGTATTCAGCGATCTTTTGGCGGATGTCGGCGACAACATTGTCGACTTCAGTACGACGGGCTTCGTCTGCCTGTGCCTGCAATTTGGCAATCTGTGCCTTGAGGTCTGCATATTGAGACATATCGGTTCTCCCCTTTTTAGAACTCATTCGCTCGCAGACTAGCTGCAATTATAAAAATTCGCAATGGACAATAATACCGATTTAGGAAGAAATCATCTGATAATTATTAAGCGTCGATGAATTGTAAAACGAGATCTTTATCGGGTAATAATAGGTAAAGGCGACTCCACTTTGACAATTCTTGACACCTAATCCGGCTGTCTTTCCCTAGAATTGCGCGCTCAATGGCATGCACTAGCGCTTAGCGTTCATGCCACTCCAAGCGTCAAACATTTTAGGATTACCAATCATGCAGTTGTCAAAGCGCCTTGCTGCCGAGCTGTTCGGCACCTTCTGGCTCGTGCTCGGGGGCTGCGGCAGCGCCGTCCTCGCCGCCAACTTCGCCGGCCCGGTCCACGGCCTGGGCATCGGTTTCGTGGGCGTCTCGCTCGCCTTCGGCCTCACTGTCCTGACAATGGCGTATGCGATCGGCCACATCTCCGGCTGCCACCTGAATCCGGCGGTGAGCGTCGGCCTGACCGTCGCCGGCCGCTTCCCGGCCCGCGACCTGGTGCCGTACATCGTCGCGCAAGTGATCGGCGCGGTACTGGGTGCGCTGGTGCTGTCGTTGATCGCCTCGGGCAAGCCGGGCTTCGACCTCGTTGCCAGCGGGTTCGCCAGCAACGGCTACGGTGAGCGCTCGCCGGGCCATTACTCGCTCGTAGCGGCATTCATTTGCGAAGTGGTGATGACCGGCTTCTTCCTGTTCGTCATCCTAGGCGCGACCGACAAACGCGCGCCGGCCGGTTTCGCGCCGATCGCCATCGGCCTGTGCCTGACGCTGATTCACCTGATCTCTATTCCGGTTACCAACACGTCGGTCAACCCGGCGCGCTCCACCGGTCCGGCGCTGTTCGTCGGCGGCGCAGCGGTGGATCAGCTGTGGATGTTCTGGGTCGCACCGATCATCGGCGCGGTGATCGCAGGTGTGCTGTACCCGCTCGTCGCCGAAAGCCGCCGCGGCAATTCGCAGGAACTGGCGCTCGACTGATCGGCGAGTGCGCTGGGTGTGCCAGGGTGCGCATACCCTGGGCAATCAAAGCGGGCGCTACGGCGCCCGTTTCGTTTTTGCGCACAATGCTGGCAGCCCATGGCCTGCCGATAACCCGCTGCTAGAATCGTGCGACTTCCCAAGCTCGCACAGGTGCTACCGATGACCCGTTTCCGCGGATTCCTGCATGGCGTCGCACTCTCCATCGGCGGTTTGTGTGCAGGCGTACTGGCGTTACCCGCGGCCCATGCGGCGGACAGCAATACCGAAACGCTCGTATTCGTGCGCCACGGCGAGAAACCCGCCAAGGGTTACGGCCAGCTCAATTGCCAGGGGCTCAACCGCGCGCTGGCCCTGCCGGCCGTGATCGCCGCCAAGTTCGGCAAACCGGATGCGATCTACGCACCCGATCCCGGCCAGCAAAAGGACGACAGCGGTCATCCCTATTACTATGTCCGGCCGCTTGCGACCATCGAGCCAACCGCCATCCAGTTCCAGATGCCGGTGCAAACGCCATACGGCTTCGCCCAGATCGATCAACTCGGCACAGCGCTCGTCAATCCGGCCAATCGCAACAAGCTGATTGTCGTTGCATGGGAGCACAAGTTGATCGTGAAGTTGCTGCGCCAGATGATGAGCACGCATGGCGGCAATGCCGCCGATGTCCCCAACTGGCAAAGCGACGACTTCGACAGTATTTATATCGTTCGCCTCAACTGGCAAAACGGCACGGCCCACGCCACGTTCAAGCTTGACCGGCAAGGACTGAACGGCCGCGCTGCGGATTGCCCATGCGCGGCGCTGCCGGGAGCGCCTTCCGCGGCTGCGGCGGGTGCTTCCTCTGGCTCGGCTGATTAATTGAGTAATACAGATGTAAGCCGCGATTACGGGCGCAGCCGTCCGAATGCTGCAATAGACTATGGGAACTGGATGCCGGCTCGTCCCAGGAAGCCGGGGGGCCTTATTTGACGGGGCTTCGGCCGGAAAACGCATACCGCGTGTTGCGTTCGAATGTTCCTTCTATTGCCTTTCAAACCCTGCGATGATGCTTGCAGTCCGTAACATCTCGTCTCACTAATCAGCGACCGGAATGCGTAGATTGGTCCTGTGCGACAAACATACGTCGCCTCACAGGAGAACAACATGAAACGCATCGTCACTCACTTGCTGGTTGCTGCTGGACTCGCGGCGGGCGCATGCGGTGTCGCGCAAGCCCATACGGATCTGAATATCGGCCTGTCGCTCGGCGCACCGGTTTATGCCCAGCCTGCACCCGTCTACGCAGCGCCGCAGCCGGTGTACTACGGCAACGGCGGCTGGGACCACCGCTACGACCGCGGCGGCTACTATCGCGACGACCACCGGGATAACCGCGGCTGGAATCACAACGACCGCCACTGGGGTCACGATGACCACGGCGATCGCCGTGGCGGGTGGCACGGCTAATCGTAGCGCTGGCTCGTAAGGCCTTCGCCTGGGGAGGCGAACAACCGGCCCGCATCCACGAAAGAGGATGCGGGCCGGTCCGTTTTCAGGACATCAGTTCGTCGTCGAGCGAGAACAGTTTGCGCAGATGGTGCGCCACGCCCGCTTCGAAGTTGTTGCCGATGCGCGGCACGTTTGGCAGACGCGTGATGAGATCGGGATTGGCGTTGTTCATCATGAACGGATGGCCGGCTGTCTCCAGCAGGTCGATATCGTTCATGTTGTCGCCGAACGCCACGCAGTGCGAGGCACCGACGCCGAGGCACTCGAGCACGATCTGCAAAGCACGGCCCTTCGATACGTTCGACGTCATCACCTCAAGGCAATCCGGCAGCGAATAGGTAACGTACAGCGCGTCGCCAAATTCGCGCGCCAGGTTGGCCGAGATTTGCGCGAGGTCAGCAGGGTCACCGATGTAGAGGACCTTGGCAATGTCGACGCCGTCGTGTTTCAGCAGGTCGGTGACCTCGTAGGTGAAGCCGGAATCCTGATGGAATTTCAGCAGGTCCGGCGCATCGCGGTCGATCAACCACGCCTGGTCGGCGAACAGGTTGACGATCACACGTCCGTGCTCGCCGACGATTTCCGGCAGCACCAACCGCTGCACGATGGCCGGCGGCAGGTCGTCGGCGTGGATCACGGTGTTGTCCGGCGCGTGAATGCGCGCACCGTTCGACGTGATCAGGTACGGCTCGATGCCCAGCAGGTCGCGAATGCCCGCAACGTCGCTATAGTGGCGCCCCGTGGCGATCACGAAATGCAGCCCGTCGCTTTCCAGCTTACGCACGGTGGCGATCGTAAACGGGTCCACCTGGTGATCGGCGTTGAGCAGCGTACCGTCGAGATCCGTGGCAATGACTTTGTACATAGTGTGGGCAGCCGGGCAGCGTCAAAGATCGCATTTTACCGTTGTGCGCCGCATCCGAGAGATCGCACCCGGCGCGCCCGACGATTCTCAACCGCCGATGCGAGCCGCTTCGCGCCGCGCCAACTGCAAACCGCCGTGTGCCGAGTCCGCCAACGGCTCGCGCAAACGGGCTTGATAGCTCTGCGGCACGTACTCGCGCAAGGGTGCGCCGAGACCGCCGCACAGCGCGACCGGCAGGGTCTCCGAAGGGTCGAGCGCGGCAATCATCTTGCCCACTTCCAGGCCGGCTTCGCCGAGCAAACGCGCGGCAAACGGATGCGTGCGATGTGCAAAGACGATCGGCGCGAGCCTTGCGTAAGCGGTTTGATTGGCTTCGCACAGCCAGACCACGAGGCTGTCGCTGTCATGTGCGCCGGTGTGGGCGAGCAGCGCCTGCGCCAGATCGTCGTTGGGTACACGGCCGTCGGCCGCCTGCTGGGCGTACACGATGGCTCGCAGCCCAAGCCACGCGCCGCTCGCCTCGTCACCCGATGGGTAACCGAAGCCGCCGGCAGTTCGGCACTCGCCGTTGCCGTCAAGCACAGCCGCCTGACTGCCGGTGCCAAGCGCGACGACCACGCCCTGCGCGCCGCCGTGCGCACCAAGCAAGGTGGTGTACACATCGCTTTCCACCGCAAGCCCGGCTACCGTCGGCGCCTGCGCGCGAAACGCAGCCAGCCAGTCGCGGTTATTGACCCCTGCCAACCCGCAACCGAGTACGCAGCGCGCCCAGTCCAATGACATGTCGGCCCGTGCGAATGCGGCGGCGCAGCCGGCCTCAATGGCCTGCCACGCGCGTTCCACACCGAGGCCCAGCCCCGAGGGGCCGCTCGCCGCCTGCGCCAGTTCGCGGCCCTGCGCGTCGCCGAGTACGACTCGCGTACCCGTGCCGCCGCCGTCAATGCCGATCAGAAAGAGGTCTTTATTCATCGAATCGAGTGAGTTCAGGTGGTGAATAACGCATAGCGTGGCAGGTCAGTTTCAATCCCGCAATCGGCCGAATGGCCAGCTTGCGGCGCGCCCGGCTTCCGCTATGCTGACGGACGACATGACAACGCGGGAGCGCAAAAGTGACACAGCGATGCAACTGGGTATCGAGCGAAGCGCTCGCACACTACCACGACACCGAGTGGGGCGTGCCCTCGCGCGACGATCAGCATTTGTTCGAACTACTCGTACTGGAAGGCGCCCAGGCGGGATTGTCATGGTCGACGATTCTTAATAAGCGAACCGGCTATCGCCGCGCCTTCGCCGACTTCGACATCGACAAGGTTGCGCGCTTTACGCCCAAACAGGTCGATGCGCTGGTGCTGGACGAAAGTATCGTGCGCCATCGCGGCAAGATCGAATCGGCCATTACCAACGCGCGCGCAGTGCAGCAGATTCAGGCCGAGCACGGCTCGCTCGCCAACTTCGTATGGTCGTTCGTCGATCAGACGCCGATCCAGAACGATTGGGCATCGTATAAACAGGCGCCCGCATCGACCGAAATTTCGGACGCGCTCAGCAAGGGGCTGAAGCGCTACGGCTGCAAGTTCGTCGGCTCGACGATCTGCTATGCGTTCATGCAGGCGGTCGGCATGGTGAATGATCACGAGGCAAGCTGTATGTGCCGCGCGCGATGCGCGGCGCTTGGCAAGAAGGGACGCAATCGCAAGGCCGGCTGAAGCAGCGCAGCGGCAGCGGTTGGTAGCGCCTGGCGTAAAGCGTCTGAGGCGCCGCTCACGTTCCAGGCGAACGCCGGCCATCCGGTAAAGCCCTGTCTACGCTTTTCACGCGGGCAGTCGTTATAGAGATGGTGAGCGCTGGCCGCCACGGTGGCGGACGGTGTCGCCAGACCGGCATAAGCGGCAGAAAGGGCAAACGAGCCAAACCCGGGAATTGAAGGCTTTTCGCATTGCTAGTCCGGGCTTCATTAATTGGCGCGTATCCGATACTGCCGTTCATGCGCTCGAACAACGAATAACCGCTGCGTAACGCATGGGAGACCAACCATGAAAACCCTTAATTTCCTGACCCATCAGGAGATTTTCGACCAGGCCGTGGACCATCTGCTCGGCCAGAAACGCGCCGCCTTGCTACCGCGTGGCGGCGGCGCATACCGCGGCTACTGCGGCGGTTGCCCGGTCGGCAGCTTCATCAAGCCGCGCGACTACATGACTGCGATGGAAGGCGTTCCAGTGCGCTACATCGGCCGCGCGGCCACCGAGGTGCCTGCGTATATGGATGCCGGCATCTCTGCGCTCAAAAAGGCGCTCCTGCGCGCTCGCCTCAATGTCTACGACCCCGCCACAATCGCTCTGCTGAGTTGCCTGCAGAACGTGCACGACGTGTTCGGCACGTGGGAATGGCATGAGCGTCTGAGCTCGATTGCCCGGCAATTCGGCCTGTCCGCCGAGCGCCTGAAGAGCGCCGCGTAACGAGCCTCGGTGCGGCGGCAAAAACCCAACGTAAATCGACTCCCAAAAGCAAAACGGCGATGTGGCTTCTTTCGAAGCTCACACCGCCGTTCGGCGTACAGTGCGCGAAATGCAGCGCGAAAAAGCGTGCTTAGTGCAGCTTTTTCGGCAGCATCTGGCTGCGCAGGCGCTTGTGCAGGCGCTTCACAGCAGCAGCCTTCTTGCGCTTACGTGCCGTAGTCGGCTTTTCGTACGATTGACGCTCACGCAGTTCAGCGATCAGGCCATTCTTTTCGATTGCGCGACGAAAGCGGCGAATCGCCACTTCGAACGGCTCGTTTTCTTTCAGAAGAATCGTCGTCATGTAATTCCTAACTCAATCACTTGATAGGGGTAAATTGCGTGGCGGATACCGCTCACGCGCCGGCCCTCCGGTCGTTCCGATTCATGGCCAGTAACAGGCAAACGCGGGATAAATCCCGGCCAAACCACGAATGAAACGAGAGGCATAACGGCCACGGAGGCCGGAAAAGAGAGGTGGGGAGTTCACCGCGGAACGCGGACAGACGTAACACATATGCCGCGTCTGCTGCCGTTTCGCCAACCTTTCATCAATGAAAAACATTGACGAAACAGGCAAAGATCTCAATTCACTCCCGATGATATCAGGAAACTCTCCATCCTACCAGGGGTTTAGCGATCGCGCCAGGTCTCTGCGCGGGTCAGGCGCTTGCCTCGTCCAGCTCGCGGATATCGGTGCCGGTCAGCATCAGATGGACGGCGGCGGCCAGACTTTTGAGCTGGTCAACCGAGGTCGCGCTGGCAATTGGGGCCGTTACACTCGGGCGGGCGATCAGCCATGCCAGCGCGACCGTGGCTGGCGTGCTGCCGTGCCGCCCGGCGACCCGGTCGAGCGCGTCCAGAATCCGCAAACCACGCTCGTTCAGATACTTCTCGACCCGGCTGCCGCGCGCCTTGTTGGCCAGATCGGCCTGCGAACGGTACTTGCCGGACAGAAAGCCGCTTGCAAGGCTCCAGTACACCACCACGCTGAGCTGATTGGCGAGCGCCACCGGCTCGATGTCGCGCTCATACTCCGCGCGGTCGTACAGGTTGTACTCCGGCTGCAGCAACTGGTACTCGGGCAGCCCATGTTGGCGGGACACGGCGAGTGCTTCCTCGACGCGCGCGCCGCTGTAGTTCGACGCGCCGATCACCCGCACCTTGCCCGCCTCGATCAGCTTCTGATACGCGCCGAGGGTTTCGGCCAAAGGCGTTTCGGTGTCGTCGTCGTGAGAAAAATAGACATCGATGTAATCCGTCTGCAAGCGGCGCAGCGAATCCTCGACTGCCGCCTGAATGTTCGCCGCCGACAAACCCTTGCGCTGCGGGTGCTTCGAAACCTTGGTGGCGAGCACGATCCTGTCGCGCTTGCCGCTCCGCCTGAACCACTTGCCGATGATGGTTTCCGATTCGCCACCCTGGTTTCCCGGCGCCCACGCGGAATAGACATCGGCGGTATCGATAAAGTTGAGCCCCGCATCGACAAATGCATCCAGGATCGAAAAGGAGGTCGATTCATCGGCTGTCCAGCCAAATACATTGCCACCGAACATAAGCGGCGCGACCTCTAATTCGGAACGTCCAATCCGGAGTTTTTGCATGATTTTTCCAGGGTTTGTCACAAGAGGAAAGGAGAATACGCCGTCTTTTCAATACCTGCAGTGGATCTCCCGAACAAGGCTGCAAGCGTCTTGCAGACGGGTAGCGGCCCAACCGGCTCGAAAAACAATTGGGTCGCTATTGCACAAAGTTCCTCAAGTTTTTTTTAGACGCGCCGTCAACCTTCACTGAGGCGGCCAGCAATGAACGAGTGCTTCCGCCGATGCCAACGTGGCGTATTGGGCTCAAGGCTTATTTAGGAGATTTTCATGCTCGGAATCAATAGCAACATCAACTCGCTGGTTGCACAGCAAAACCTTAATGGCTCGCAAAGCGCCCTTTCGCAAGCCATCACCCGTCTGTCGTCGGGCAAGCGCATCAACAGCGCGGCTGACGACGCAGCAGGTCTGGCGATCTCGACGCGTATGCAAACGCAGATCAACGGCCTGAACCAGGGCGTGTCGAATGCGAATGACGGCGTGTCGATGATCCAAACCGCATCGAGCGCACTGTCCTCGCTGACGTCGAGCCTGCAACGTATCCGCCAACTGGCGGTGCAAGCATCGACCGGTTCGCTGTCGTCGAGCGACCAGGCAGCTCTGCAGAAGGAAGTGGCAGCACAGATCTCGGAAGTGAACCGTATCGCGTCGCAAACGACGTACAACGGCACGAACATTCTGGACGGCTCGGCAGGCAGCGTGACGTTCCAAGTCGGCGCGAACGTCGGCCAAACGATCACTCTGGATCTGAGCCAGTCGATGTCGGCAGCGCAGATCGGTGGCGGCTTGGTGCAAACAGGTCAAACGGTCGGCACGATCGCCGTGAGCCTCGACGCATCGGGCGCATACACCAGCTCGGGCGCCACGATCACATCGATCAACGTGCTGTCGGATGGCAAGGGTGGTTACACGTTCACGGACCAGAACAACACGGCTATCACATCTGGCGTGGCCGGCGCGATCTTCAGCGCAGGTACGGGGACCGGTACTGGTACCGCCGTCACTTCGTTGGCGCTGAACACTGCGGCACTTCCGACGACTGGAGCAGCTTCCACGGCTGCCGTGGCTGCCGTCGCACAGATCAACGCGATCAACAACCCGCCGACGGTTTCGGGCCTCGACATCAGCACGGTCACCGGCGCGAACGAAGCAATGGTCTCCATCGACAACGCACTGCAGACCGTCAACAACCTGCAGGCTTCGCTGGGTGCCGCACAAAACCGCTTCACGGCAATCGCAACGTCGCAGCAAGCTGAGTCGACCGACCTGTCGTCGGCACAATCGCAAATCACGGACGCCAACTTCGCACAAGAAACGGCGAACCTGAGCAAGGCGCAAGTGCTGCAACAAGCTGGTATCTCGGTGTTGGCGCAAGCTAACTCGAACCCGCAGCAAGTTCTGAAGCTCCTGCAGTAAGAGCTGACGCAGTAAGGTGAGGCGCCGCGCGCAAGTGCGGCGCCTCACCGGGTTTCAAGCAACGGGAGGCATGCCTCCCGCTGTGCATTCCGCTCAAGAAGTGATGTAGTAGCATCGCGCACCACCCAATACAGATTTCCAGACGCCCGGAGCCTCTGCATGTCCTCGATCTCAACCACGTCTACTGCTGCGTCGACCGCCGCCGCCAACTCAGCGCTGCAGTCGGCCGCTCAATCGATCATCAGTGGCTCGACCGGCAACTCGTCGATGGACGTGTCGACGCTCGTTACGGCACTCGTGAACGCGAAGACTGCCGGACAAACGGCGGCTCTGGCGGCGCAACAAACCACGGATAGCACCACGTTGTCCGCATACGGTGCCCTGAGTTCCGCGCTGGGCGCGCTGCAGTCGGGCATTGCGAACCTCGCCAACGGCACCACACTGTCGACTTTCGCGGCAACCACCAGCGGCACAGGTCTGTCGGCGACAGCCGGTGTGGGCGCGGTGGCCGGCACCTACTCGGTTGCGGTAACGCAGATCGCCAGCTCGCAGGCTTTGTCCTCGGCGGCGTTCGGCGCCACCACGCAATTGGGCACCGGTACGCTGACGGTTTCGCTCGGCGGCAAGTCGATGGACATCAGCGTCGACAGCACCAACAACACTCTCTCCGGCATCGCGTCCGCAATCAACTCCAGCAGCAGCAACCCCGGCGTCACGGCGACCATCGTGACCGGTACGGATGGTGCCCACCTGGTACTGCGCGCGGCGAACACGGGTGCCGCCAACGTCATCAACGTCTCGACTAGCAATGTCACGTCCGACACCGGCTTGTCGAGCCTCGGCGTGACCTCGACCGCGAGCACCACGGGCGGCCAATCGTCCATCACGTCGGCGAACTCGAGCAGTGCCTGGACGCAGAGTTCGTTTGCCCAGGACGCGGAATTCACGGTAGGCGGGATCGCTGCCAGCAGCTCAACCAATTCTGTGACGAGCGCGATTTCCGGCGTCACGATGAACCTGACGGCAGCATCCGCGGGCACCACGCAGACGCTGACCATTGCGACGGACACTGCGTCGCAAAGCACCGCGATCAACAACTTCGTCAGCCTTTACAACACCGTCGTTACGACGATGTCCACGCTCACGTCGTTCAGCTCCGGATCGTCGTCGCAAGGTCCGCTGCTGGGCGACTCGACGCTGCAAACCATCAAAAACACGCTGGCTTCAATCGTGGGCGGCTCGGTGGGCTCGGGCAGCACCGGCACCACGCTGGCTTCGATCGGTATCACGTTGAAGGACGACCCGGCAGACGGCACGATGGTGGTCGACAACTCTGCACTGAGCACCGCACTGACGGCTAACCCGGCCACGGTCGCCTCGCTCTTCAACTCGACCAACGGCATCGCCGAGCAGTTGAACAGCAGCATTACCACCTTTACGCAGACCGGCGGCATCATCGATACGCGCAACACCGCGCTGAACGCCGATCTGAAGAGCATCACCACACAGCAAACGGCGCTGGCCGATTACACTGCACAATTGACGAGCCAGTATCAGGCGCAATTCACCGCGCTGAACACGCTGATGGCGACGATGAACAACAATTCGCAGTACCTGACCGCCCTGTTCGGCGGCACCAACAGCGCCGGCGCGCTGGCGACCAACAAGAGCTAAGCCATGGACCCGATCGAAATGAACCAGACGGAGTTGGTCGAACGCCTGCTGTCGATCACCCGAGAAATCGAACAGGCGGCCTCACTCGCCGATTGGCCGGAAGCGGCCCGTTTGACCGAAGCGCGTTCCCCGCTGCTGATGTCGCTGTCGGCGGATCAGGAACCAGCCGCGCTGGAAATGATCCGCCGGATTCAGGGCATCGACGCGACGCTGCTCGCCGATGCGGAAACCACCCAGAACGAACTGCACACTGAGTTCGAAGCCGCGATCGGGCGAACCAGGGCCGCCGGCGAATATCAGCGGATGGCTCGCTTGTAGGCTATTCAGGGCCTGTGTGACGGCCATTGTCCGGCCCGAAGCGGCCGCACAAACCCGCTTGACCCAACAATAAGAACTACGCGCTGAAGTGAGGGCGCGCTCGTTCCCTCAGCCCGCCTCGTGCGGGCTTTTTTCTTGTCTTCCGGATTCCCACAGCCCGCTCCATACGGCAAACAGGCGGCTTTTTCACCGTCATCTCCTCGTATCGGAATGCCTCGCCTGGTCGCACAATTTCCTTCATAGACCATTCTGCGCTGACACCATGACTCTCCTGTACGAGCAGCCGACCGCTGAACCCTTGACGCCCGAACAACAGCTTGAGCAGGACATCGCTCTGGTATTGCAGACTGCGCTGGAGCATCACCACAAAGGTGAATTCAGTGACGCGGAAGCGCTGTATCTCGCCATTCTGGAGGCTAAGCCCGGTCACGCCGACGTCAGCTACAACCTCGGCGTGCTATGCGTGCAAACCGCGCGGCCGGCGGATGCGCTCCCCCACTTCGAACTGGCACTCGGAGCGGCGCCGCAAAACGGTCAGTACTGGATTGCCTATGTCAGCGCGTTGGTGGACGCCGGCGAAACGGCGGCGGCATGGCTCGCGCTCGAAATAGGTCAGAAGCAAGGACTGAAAGGGCCGGCTGTCGACGGCCTGGTCGCGCGGATGACCAATCCTGATGTAGTCATCCAAACGTTCCCTGCATCATCCGCCGAGAAGCAGACACCGCGAGAGCGACACGAGACGTCCATCAATCCGGACTTCGTTGAGACAAGCCGCACTGCCGATCGCAGCAAGTCAGGCATTGCCGCAGGACGCCGAGTGAGCCAGCAGGACTCGAGCCGCTTCACGACTCTCTACAACAAGGGCCGGGTTGCCGAGGCGATCAAACTCGCGCGCACGCTCACACAACGCTTCCCGGCAGACGGCTTCTCCTGGCGCAGCCTCGGTATCGCTCTGCATCGCCTCGGCCAATACGACGAAGCGATCGCCCCCCTTCGCAAGGCCTCCGATCTCATATCGGACGACCTCGAAAGCCGCATCGTGCTGGCCGATACGTTGCGCCTAAGGGGACAGCACGCCGAGGCGGAGCAGGAGTGCAGGGGCATCATCGCCACCAATCCCAATCATAGCGAGGCGCACCGGATCCTCGGGATGGCGCTAGTCGCACAAGGCCAAGCTCAAGACGGCTTGGCCAGCGCGCGCCGGGCCGTAGAATTGGCTCCGAATCAGGGCACCACGCACAGCACGCTCGGCGTGTTGCTGCTAGAGCAGGGTTTCATGGCAGATGCCGAACAGAGTTTTCGCCATGCCCTGGAAGCGGACCCGAAAGACGCCATCGCGCACGATAACTTTCTGTTCGCACTGACGCACAACCCCAAGATCGATACACAGGCGCTGCTTGCCGAGCACATTGAATTCGCCGAGCGTCACGAGGCCCCTGTGCGCGCGCTTTGGCCACGCCATTCGAACAATCGCACACCCAACCGTCAACTGAAAATCGGACTGGTTTCAGGGGACTTGTTTCAGCACGCGGTAGCGACTTACCTACAGCCCGTACTGGAGCACCTTTCCCTCGACAACGGCCTGTCTCTGCACGTCTACAGCAATCACATCCGGGAAGACAGCTATACGCAGGCGCTGCGCGGTTTCGTAAAAACCTGGCAACAGATCACAGGTATGCCTGACGAACAGCTCGCCGAAAAGATCCGTCAGGACCGTATCGACGTACTGATCGACCTTTCCGGTCACACGGGTCGCAATAGACTGTTGACGTTCGCTCGCAAGCCAGCGCCGGTTCAAGCCAGCTGGATTGGCTACCCGGGCACGACAGGACTCAACGCGGTCGACTACTATCTCGCCGATCCTTTCCTTGTGGCGAGTGAAAAGCAGGAAGCGCAGTTCGTCGAAAAAATTGCCTATTTACCGGCCGTTGCGCCGTTTCAGCCGCCCGCAGCCTGTCCGCCGGTCAACTATCTGCCCGCGCTCCATAACGGCTATATCACCTTTGGTAGCTTCAACCGGATCAACAAACTGCATCCCGAAGTGATCGCTCTGTGGGCTCAGTTACTGCATTCAGTTCCCAACGCACGCATGGTGGTCGGCGGCTTGCCGACGGGCAACGTCCAGGAAATGATCGTCGACTGGTTCGCTGCGGAAGGTATCGCCCGTGCGCGGCTCGAGTTCCTGGCGCGCGCCAATACGGCTGCCTACATGCAGCAACACCACCGAGTCGATATCTGCCTCGACACGTTTCCCTATACGGGCGCGACCACTACGCTGCACGCATTGTGGATGGGCGTACCGACACTTAGCATCGAGGGAGACACGATCCCTAGCCGCGGAGGCGCGCAATTACTTGCGCACAGCGGACTCAAAGAGTTTGTCGCCGGCAGCAAAGAACAGTTTTTGCAGAAGGGACAGTACTGGGCCGCAAACTTTGATGCTCTCGCCGAGTTGCGTTCGAGCCTGAGGGGGCGTTGCGCGCAATCTCCCGTGTTTCGTCCGGAGATCATCGCACAAGGCCTCTCTCGCGCGCTGCGCACCATGTGGGAGCGATGGTGCGCCGGCGAGCCGCCCGCGTCTATCGACGCCTGGTCGTGGCAGCAAAGCTCCGAGTAGAAACACACGCGACGGAGACCGGAAGCCGACCGCTCCGTCGCTGCCCCGTCAGGAGCATTCACTGGAATTGGCCCGCATTCGACCACCTGATTGACAGATCGAGCGCCATACATCGGTGACACACTCTCCTCAAGCTGGCCTGCTTCGCAAGCGCGGCAACAGCCCACGGCAATCGGCCGGCAAGTTAAGTCTGGAGCGCCCCAATGAAAGGTCCAATGGATCAGCTGATCCCAGTCACGCAGCCCTTCCTTCCACCGCTGGATGAATTTCGTCCCTACCTGGAACAGATCTGGGCCAGCAAATGGGTCACGAATAACGGGCCGTTCCACGCTCGCCTCGAACAATCGCTGTGCGACTACCTCGGTGTAGAACACCTTTCACTGTTTTCGAACGGCACGCTGGCGCTGATCACCGCGCTGCAGGCGATGAAAATAAGCGGTGAAGTCATCACCACGCCGTTTAGCTTCGTGGCCACCACGCACGCGTTGCACTGGAACGGCATTCGTCCCGTATTCGCCGATATCGACCCGAACAGCATGAATCTCGATCCGGCGAAGATCGAAGCCGCGATCACTCCGCAGACCACGGCAATCCTGCCTGTGCACGTCTACGGCAATCCCTGCGCAGTCGAAGAAATTGGCCGGATCGCCGACAACTACGGCCTGCGGGTGTTGTACGACGCGGCGCACACATTCGGCGTGCGCCGAGACGGCCGCTCGGTACTCGAATTCGGCGACATGTCAGTGTTGAGCTTTCATGGCACCAAGGTTTTCAACACGTTCGAGGGCGGCGCGATCATTTGCCAGGACGCCAAGACCAAACGCCGCATCGACCATCTGAAGAACTTCGGCTTTGTGGACGAAGTGACGGTGGTCGGACCAGGCATCAACGGCAAGATGAACGAAATTCAGGCCGCATTCGGCCTGCTGCAACTCGAGCACATTGACCACATTCTGGCCGAGCGCGCGAAAATCGACGAACGCTACCGTCTTGCATTCCAGAACGTCAGAGGGTTGCGCCTGCTGGACGTGCCGAAAAATTGCACGCGCAACTACTCGTACTTTCCGGTTCGCGTAGGCAGCGAAT
Source organism: Paraburkholderia aspalathi (assembly GCF_900116445.1). Lineage (GTDB taxonomy): Bacteria > Pseudomonadota > Gammaproteobacteria > Burkholderiales > Burkholderiaceae > Paraburkholderia > Paraburkholderia aspalathi. The sequence continues at coordinate 25,944 of NZ_FPBH01000021.1, read as the reverse complement.
TCCCGGTGAGCCGCGACGCGCTCTACGACGCATTGCGCGCCAATAAAATCGCCGCGCGACGCTATTTCTATCCGCTGATCAACGAGTTTCCGACGTATCGGGGACTGCCGTCCGCAGCACCGTCAAATCTGCCGATCGCGACGGAAATCTCGCGCGAAGTGCTGTGCCTGCCGATTTTCCCGGGGCTCGACGTGCGTACGCAGGACCAGATCATCGATATCGTGCTTAACGCCGCGGGACTGTCGCAACATGCAAGCTGATCGCCGGCTGGCCATCATGCAGCCGTATTTTTTCCCATATCTCGGGTACTTTCAGTTGATGGCCGAGGTCGACACGTTCGTCATCTACGACGACGTGAATTTCATCAACCGCGGCTGGATCAATCGCAACCAGATCAACCTCAACGGCTCAGCGCACCTGTTCACGGTGCCGCTTAAACAGGCAAGTCAAAACCGCCTGATTTGCGATATCGAACTCGCCGACGACGCTACATGGCGCGGCAAGATCGTCAAAACCATTCATCAAGCGTACGCGCGGTCGCCTCAATTCGAGCGAGTCTTTCCTCTCGTCGAACAGATTGTGCAGCATTCCGCCAGCAATCTTGGAGATTATCTGCGCCACAGTTTGATGGCTGTGCGCGATCACCTTGGGCTCGCGACGCAACTCGTCGACACTTCGCGGCGTTACGAGAATAAAGAACTCAAAGCGCAAACACGCATCATCGACATTTGTCGGCGCGAGCGGGCGACTACCTACATCAATGCGATTGGCGGTCTTGAACTGTATAACCGCAACGATTTCGAGCAGCACGGCATACAGTTGCGCTTCCTGAGGCCAGCATTGCCGCGATATGTGCAAGCCGGCAAGGAATTCCTCGCGGGCCTCTCGATCATCGACGTTCTGATGTGCAACGACGCCGCAACCGTCACAGACATGCTGAAAGGTGGAACGCTGTCATGAGTGAGAACTATCACGCGCTCATCCGCCACTACGAGAGCTGCCTCGAGAAATTCGGCGACTCGCATCGTGGCGTGGACTGGCCGAGTGAGGCTGACGCGGCCACGCGTTACCGCGTCATGCTCGACCTGGTGAAGCCGGCGGGCGTACCCGGCACGCTGCTGGATTTCGGCTGTGGCGCGTCACACCTCTATCAATACATGCAGGAGCGGCAGATCGCCGGGCTCACGTATTCGGGCCTCGATGCATCGCAAGCTTTTTGCGATCTGTCGCGCAGCAAATATCCGAAAAACGAGTATCTATGCCTCGATGTGCTGACAGCGCAGGAACAACTCGGCCAGTTCGACTACATCGTCATGAACGGTGTGTTCACCGAAAAACGCCAGCTTTCGTTCGACGACATGTTTGCCTTTCTCAAGCGCATGTTGAAGGTGATTTTCAGCAAGGCGAGACGCGGCATTGCCTTTAACGTCATGTCGAAGCAGGTAGATTGGGAACGCGATGACCTGTTCCATCTACCGATCGCCGATCTGACCGATTTTGTTGTGAGAGAACTGTCCCGGCACTATGTCGTGCGCAACGACTACGGCTTGTACGAGTACACCACGTATATCTACAGGGAGCCCCAGTAATGGCTAACGTGCTCATTTTCGGTCTGAACGACTACGCGGAACTGGCGCATTACTATCTGGAGCACGACTCCGCACATCACGTCGCGGGGTTCTGCGTAAATCAGGCATACCTGCCGGAGGGCCGCACCTATAAAGGTCTTCCGGTGATCGCCTACGAAGAAGTGGAAGCCACGCATCCGCCCGCAGACTTCGAATTTTTCGCACCGATGGCGCCCAAGCATATGAACCGCGACCGGGAGCGCATTTTTCTCGGCATCAAGGAAAAAGGCTACCGAATGACGAGTTACGTCAGTTCGAAAGCCACGGTCTTCGACAACGAAATCGGCGAGAACTGCTTCATCCTGGAAGACAACACGCTTCAGCCATTCACGCGTATCGGCAACAACGTCGTGCTGTGGAGCGGCAATCATATCGGCCATCATGGTCAGATCGACGATCACGTCACAATGACGTCGCACGTCGTTATGTCGGGCCATTGCAAGATCGGCGCTTACAGCTTCCTGGGCGTCAACGCGACGCTGCGAGATGGCATCACCCTTGGCGAAGGTACCTTCGTCGCGATGGCGTCGGCTATTGCAAAAAGTACGGAGCCTTGGTCTGTGTACAAAGGCAATCCCGCGCAAAAACTCGCGATGGCCAGCACGGACCTGAAGTTCTAGGAGTTTGGATGACAGCGATTCGCTGGCAAAAGCGCGGGCTCATCTATGCGGTCGACGAACGTCTGCCGTGGGCAAATTCGCATGCGCAGATTCCGACCGTGGCCGGCCTGAAGGACGAGCTGCTGACGGTCCTGTTCAGCAGTCGCGATGCGAAGAACCGCAGTTGGATCGCGAGGATCGATGTGTGCGCCGACTCGCCAGCCGAAATCGTCAAAGTCCATCCCAAGCCGTTACTGGAACTCGGCAAAACCGGCACCTTCGACGACTGCGGGATGATGCCGTCCTGCGTTGTCGATCATGAAGGCGTCCGGTATCTGTATTACATCGGCTGGAACGTTCGCAACACTGTCCCGTACCACAACTCCGTTGGACTTGCGATCAGCGAGGACGGCGGTGAGCACTACCGCAGACTGTTCGAAGGTCCGGTCATGGACCGCACCGCGGAGGAGCCCTATTTCTGTGCGACGACCTGTGTGCGGGTGGAAAACGGTATCTGGCGCAACTGGTATCTGTCGTGTACCGGCTGGGACCACGTCGACGGCATACCGGAGCCGCGCTATCACCTGAAATACGCGGAATCTCGCGACGGCATCCATTGGGAGCGCCAGGGACGCGTGGCGATCGACTACGCGAACGAAGGCGAAGGCGGCATCGTCCGGGCGTCGGTCTATCACGACGGCACGCGCTACCGCATGTGGTATTCGTATCGTCGTCAGCAGGGATACCGCGAGACGGCGGCCAACAGTTATCGCATCGGCTACGCCGAATCCGTCGACGGTCTGGCCTGGCAGCGACTCGATGACCGCGCCGGCATTGACGTCAGCACGATGGGTTGGGACGCATTCATGGTCGCCTATCCCGAAGTCACACAGATCGATGATCGACTCGTGCTTTTTTATAACGGCAACGGCTTCGGAGCGACGGGCTTCGGGTACGCCGAGGCCGTAATTGATAACGAATAAAGGTGGAAGGCATGCAGATCGTTGCCGGCAATTTTGCGGAATCAGGTTTTTTGATCGTTTCCACGTCAGAAGCACAAGCGCAGAGCAGTAAGATCCGGACCCGGTTCGAAACACGCTTTCTGACGCGCTTTAATGACGATCCGGTCCGCAACCGGAACATCATCAAGCTGCTGACCGAAGATATCGATCTGAAACGATTCTTCTGTTCCGCCGAACTCGTCGATGCGTTGCACGAGTACCTAAACTTTGCCGAGCCGGTGCAGACAGGGCCAATCGTCTCGCACTACACCGCCAGCAACGCAACCGGCAACAACTACGGTCTGCCATATCATCAGGATTGGCCGAGCATGGGAACATCGTCGAAGGGCGTGATCGCATGGACCTCGATCTCCGACCTCGGCACGGACGGCCCTGGCTTGCGAATCGTGCCGGGCAGTCATTTGAAGGGCTTGTGGCCCGGCACTCAAACCGACTCAGGCTACGTGCTCGATCAGCAGGAACTCGACGGCTGCCTGGACGTGGAAATCAAAGCCGGCCACATTCTGTTCATGTCGCCATATCTGGTGCATCGCACCCGAACCAGCAACTCGCGAAGCTGGAAATTGTCCCTGTCGTGCCGTTTCGACGACTTCGCCTGCGAAACGTGGGCGCGCCGGAATTTCGTTAGCGCATATCGGACGCAAGTCGACCGTCAGGTCTATTTGACCTGACGCGAAGCTTGCCTGCGTGCGTCAGACGGTCCGCGTGAAACGCCAGCGCCGCGGCGCGGCGCTGTCGCCTGCTGGCAGCACCGTGTTGTCATCGCGCGATACACCTCACCGCCTGAACCGCCCACCCCCGCCACCGAAGTGTCGCTGCGGCTGAAACTGCCCACTCGCTCGCGCATTCCCAAGATCGTGCCCCTGCTTAAGCGAGTCGAGCCGCTGCGTCTGGCTGGCGTTCGGCTGAACCGGCTGCCAGCCATCCGCGCTGTGCTGCTCCCAGCCACCGCCCTGATCATGCCGGTAGACGTTGCCGTCGCTGCCCGCATACACATTGCCGTTATTCCACGCGACGGCCTTGCCCGTGTCCTTGTTGCCCACGATGCCTTTCGTGCCCGCCTGGTGGTCGCCTGAATACGCGTTGCCGGTCACGCCCGCTTCTGCTGCGCCATAACGCCCGGTCTGCGCGTTGTAGCCGGCGCGCTGCCTACCCGCCGCATAGTCGCCCGTGCCTTCATTGCCGACCACTCCACCGCGCGCCGCGCCGCTGCGTCCCGTCGACGGATTGCTGAACGAGCCTTGCCGGCCGGCTGCGAAATTGCCGTTGTATGCATTCTCGACAGCGCCGCGGCTCGCCTGGAAGTGACCACCGGTATAAGGATTGAATCCGGATGCTGCCGTTCCCGCCCAGCTATTGCCAGTCCAACCGTTCCAGCCGCTCGCGTGCGTCACGGTGCCCTGCCCCCAGCGACCGTAGATATTGGCCTGGTTAACGTTCGCGTATTGCCAGCTCCACGGACCGCCGCCCCAATACGGACCCCAGTACGGGGACGGCGCGCCCCACGTGGCGCCGATCGCAAAGCCGAAGGCAAAGCCCACCGTCGTGCCGAGCGCGAAGCCCGCGCCGTAGCCATAGGTGGCCGGGTAACCGTAGTAGACGTCGCCAACATACGGCGCGTACACATAGCCGGTGCCGTACACGACGGTGCCGTCCGCATTGACGACCACGCCCATGTAGCCCGGCGTATAGCCGACCACCACCGTATCCGGCGTCGCCGAATAGACGTGGACGTACGTCACGTAATGCACGGGCGAAGCTGCCGGAATCGTATAGATCGCGGCCGGCACAGTATCGGCGACATGCCACGGACCACTCGCCGCGCTCGCCGTGAACCAGATGCCGTTGGCGACCGCGAAGAATTGCGAAGGCGCGGTCTGGATCACCGGCGTCGCGGTGTTCACCGCATACGACAAAGACGTACCCGCGATACCGACAAACTTTGGCGCGCCGTCATAGACCACCTTCAGCGTGGTGGTCTTGCGCGATACGGTTGCTGTCTGCGGGATCGTTGCAGCAATCACCGCTTCTTTAGCCTGCGGTGTGCCGGGCACGGAGACAAGCGCATTCGCGTGCGGATCGTCGGCAGCGATCTTTGCGAAATCGGCGGGGAGGTTCTTGCCGTCGACGAAGGCCCAAGGTCCAGTCAGGCCCGCTGCGGTAAACCAGCGGCCCGACAGCAGCAGGTAGTAATGATTGTCGCGTGGCTCGACGAAGAGCGCGTGGTCGGCGTTGGCGACGGAGAGCAGATTCACGCCCTTCACCGGTTGCAGCGCCGGCTTGCCGTTCATCACTACTAGCTCGGCCGGCTGCGCGGCGACCACCACGTCCGGTGCCTGCGCTGGCTTCTTGCCATCGGCGGGGAGCATTGGATCAGACTTCAGATTGGTCTGCGCGCTTTTCGCCGCGGCAACCAGCTCCTGGGGCGGCGTCGCGTTCAGATGCCACGGACCGTCGAGCGAATTCGCCTCGTACCAATAGCCCGCGACATTCAGATGCAGCGCGCCGCTCGCGTCCTTAAGCAGCATCGCTCGCGTGTTGATCAGGCGTTGATAGTGTGTGTCGCCGAGCGCACGCCAGTTCGCGTCGCCATCGACCAGCACGAGCAGCGTGGGACGTTCGGCAAAGATGATGTTCGGTACGTTGTTTTGCACCGCGAGGCCCGGTTCGCTGCCTTCGTGGGTACTGGCGTAACTTGCCTGCAGTTGTTCGAGCGACGTGATCAGTCCGTCTTTAGGTATGCGCGCCTGCAAGGCTGCTTTGACGCCGGCGGCGGCGGACGGTGTGGCCGGCATGTCGACCTGATCGAAAACGATATCGAGCAGTTGCACTGTCGAGCTGGTTTTGTCGATTTCTGCGCGTGCCGTGAAATGCGCGACGCCGTAGTTCGGCGTGGCGCTCTTTGCACCGACCGCGAAAGCCGCGCGTCCTTCAATCCGATTGCCTTGCCACACTTCCACCTGCGGTTGATACAGCTCGATGCGCTGTTCCGCGCTATCGAAATCGCGCGGCCAGACGGTTGGAACGGGTTGCAATGCAGGCTGCACGGCGGCGGCGAGCGCTTGAGCAGGCGTGGCGAGCGTGACCGTCAGCGACGTGCAGACGCCGGCGAGCAGCAACAAGGATCGCTTCATCGTAGTTTTCATTGCGCTTGATTCCTTGAACGTGGACATCGGTACGCGGAAACGCCGGGGCGGCGGCACGGCGTTCACACGTTCCGGTGAATTTTGGCTTCAGCAGCAGGTTGGTCGCATGCCCCGTTACTGGAAGGTCGCGCTGATCGACAGTTCGACCGCATTCCCCTTGGGCCGGTTGCTGACGTTGAATTCATTGACCCAACGCAGCGACGCCGACACCGGCGTTTTCTGGACTTTGCCCGACCACGTGACCATCGGCCCGATACCCACCGAGTGCCCTTGACTTCCGCCGATGACATCGGCTACTCCGCCGCTGTCATGACCGAGCTGCTGGATATAGCCGCCCACGACACCCACACCCCAGCCGCTGCCGAAGCGCTTGAGCGCGAGCAGGTCGAGCACGCTAACCGGTGCGTTGTGATAGTGCGTGTCGCTGTTCGGCGTGTAGAAGCCAACACCGTAGTTCAACGACAGCTCGATCTCTTCTTTCGGGAACAACTTCGTGTAGGAGACCGTCGGCGTGAAGGTCCAGGTGTTCTGTCCGGCATTGGCGAGCCGACTCGTGCTGTAAGCGCCAGTCGGCGCGTAAATCTGCACGCTGAACGCAATGTGATCGGTCTTGGTCAGGTGATAGCCCGCCACCACCGGCGTGAAGAAGAGATCGGCAAACTGCGTACCGTGATCATTCGGCAAACGGCCGTGAAACGACGAGATATTGGTGTACTGGATTGGCACCCCGAACGAGGATGCGAAGTTCCAGCCGCCCAGCGTAATGCCCCACGTCTTGACCGCGTTGAGGATGGTGTACACCGCCGTGACGTCGACGCCCGCCGTGATCTGACCGGCGATCGGAATCGTCTTGCTCGCGCCGAGCGAGCCTTCGTAATAGATCGTGGTGGCCGACACGATCCAGTCGTCCGTGGGCGGTACGACACCTGCGTACGGCGTAACCTGCATGCCGGTTATCGGTCTGCCGATGCCACCTTCAGTCGCCCACGCTTGCTGCGAAAGACCCACGCCGGCAGTGGTGAGAAGCGCACCCGTGCACAACCTGGCGAGTGACCGGCTTGCGGACAAACGGTTTGTGCGACTCATAGTCATCCTCACGAAATTAACTTTCCGCACTTCCACCTTGCGGAACAAGGTTTTGACAAACCGCGGCGGCGAGCCGCACGCGTGCGCATCGGCGTGTTTTCTTACGGCTCACGCTTGACCGGCGGCGGCGTCCAGCTGCCGTCGAGCGCCGGCTGCTGCGGCCAATAGGCGCGCACGTACAACGAGAACGCTTCATTGGCCGGCGCCGGCAGCCAGTTGGAGACCTTGTCGTCACCGGGACTCGTGTTCTGCACGTAGAGCGTCAACGAGCCGTCTGCATTGAACTTCAGGTCCTTGTTCTTGGTGCCGAGCGAGTAGCGGTTCTGCGCATTCGGCGAGAAGAAGTGATGCGAGTTGTACAGCGTCAGCGACCAGAAGCCCTTGACCGGCGGCAACTGATCCTTGGCAAACGTCACCGTGTAGCGTGCGTTGCCATCGAGACGCTGACCTGAAGCGTCGGCATCGCCGTAGAAATACTTGGTCTCGTTAGGCTTGTTGACGAAGATGTTCGACTTCGCCACCGCCGTGCGCGTGAAGTAGTCCGTGCCGAAGGCGGCGCCGTTGCTAACGGTGTTCCAGTTCGCAGGCAGCCGCTTGCCAAAGGTGTTGAAGTTGAACAACGGCGTGACCAGATCCGCTTCGGCCTTGGTCCCCTCGTCGACAATCGCGGCCTTGATCGCCGGATCTTTCTGCGCTGCCGCGATCAACCCGCGCGCCTGCGCGTAGATCGCCTCTTCGCCGCGTTGCGGCGGCGTCTCGTCGAGCACGGTGGGCAGCATGTCCCAGAAGCGGTTTGGATCGACCCACTTGATCTCTTCGGCGTTGCCGCCCGCAGCACCACCGGCCTCACCGAAGCTCGGCAACTTCGACCAGTCGGTCTCTTTGACCTTGCCGTCGTACTCGGCGAGCGGATACAGGCCAATCTTCGCAAGCACCGGCTGCACGGCCACGCGATCTTCAGGCGTGTCGTCCATGAAAACGCGCGGAATGAAACTGCCGACCCCAGTCGACGAGCGGAACACCTGGCGGATGCCCTTCGGCACCGGGCCGTGCCAGTCAGGACCTGTCAGGAGATAGAAGCCCGGACGTGTGCCGTACATCTTGCCGAGACTCGCGAAACCGTCGGTGCGCAGATCGACAGCCTGATAGACCCAGAAGCGTTTGCCGAAATCGGGCACTTGCACGACCACCGGCGTCTTATTCAGATCGAGGATCGAGGAGCCATAGACCACGTCCTGATTCGGACAAGCGACAAATCGCTCCTGCGGCTGAATGTAGTCGCGCAGCATCGACAGATGATTCGGTGGTGCGACCGGCACAATGCCGCCGTTCAGGCCCGGCTGCGGCACCTGCTTCATCGCCAGCAGGCGGCCGTAGACGTTAACCATCGGCCACGCCCAGAAGTAGGTCTGGCGCGCTACCAGCCGTGCGTATTCTTCAGAGATCGCGTAGCCGGCCACTGGGCCCGGTACGGACGCCGCGGTGGCCGTTGCATGGACCGATTGGTCTTGCTGGGTCTTCGCCAGAATGGGCGCGGCGACCGACGCCAGTACGGCGGCCGTGACCCATGTCGCGGTTTTCTTATTCATATTGTCCTCAGGTTCGTCCATGCGCGGCTTAGCGCTTTTGGGGCTCGGGGAATTTCCAGTCGCCGTTGAGCACCTTCTCGTCCGGGCCGTAGATGCGCATGACGAGCGTGTACGCACCGGTGGGCGCCGGCAGCCAGTTCGACGTCTTGTCCGCACCCGGCGACGTGTTCTGCACGTAGATATCCAGCGAGCCGTCAGCGCCGTACTTCAGCCCCTTGGTGCGATCGCCGATCGAGTAACGGTTGATCGGATTCGCGACCAGATGGCGCGCAGGCAGGTCGTACAGCGTCATCGACCAGAAAAATTTCGCGGGCGGCAGGTCCTTCTTGTCGAAGTGCAACACGTACGGCTGCGAGCCGAGCAGTTGAGCGTGTTCGCTGTTCACGCGCGTGCCGACGTACACCGCTTCTTCCTTCGTGTTGCCGTAAATCCCCATCGCCGCCGCGACGGCGCGGGTGGTGTAGTCGTCTTTCAGATCCGCACGGCTGCCGAACAGGCTGAACGAACCGGTGGTGTGTTTTTCAGCGTCTGCCAATGCGGCTTTCCCGTCCGCGACACCTGCTTCAAGCGCGGCGCGCGTTTCCGGCGGCAAGGCAGCCTGATCAAACGGCGCGCCTGGCGCAATGCCGATCTTCGCGAAACGCGCCATCAATTCCTGCTCGGACGGCGCCGGCGGCTGCGTGAACTGCAGCATGAAGTTCAGATACGCGATGAAGTCGACCGAAGTCGCCTTCGCTTCATCCCACTTCGGAAAATCAAGCTTCGCGACGGGCGGCGGTGCAGCCGTGTGTTCGAAGGCCGACAGCGGCGTGAGCTTGTATTGTTTCTGGATCGCCTCGACGTTCTTGACGTCGCTCGCACCATTGAGCGCAGTGCGGCCGAGCGTCAGGATCAGGTCCGTCTCGGAGCGGAACACCTTGTCGATGCCCTTGGGCGTATCGCCGTGCCAGTTCGGGCCGGCGAACAGATAGTGGCCCGCGCCGTTGCCCGTGGCGCGCGAACCGACATACGCGAAGTTGTAGGTGTACAGGTCGATCCACTGGAAGACGTAGTAGCGCTCTTTCGGCACCGCGGGCACCGTCAGCACCCACGGCTCGCGACGCAGATCGAGCCACGCCCACGAGTACGGCGTGTCGTTGTTCGGCGTGACGATGTCCTTGTTCTCAGGACCGTACGGATGCGAGTAGTTGCGGAACTTGCCGAAGCCGCCCACATAAGACTTCGAGCCGGAATCGATCGCCTGCTCGTAAAGCGTCTTGTAGTTGAACAACATCGGATACGCGTAGAGGAACGCGTCTTTGGCGATCGCTCGTGCTTCTTCAGGCGAGGCGGTGACAGCCGCTGTCGCCGCTGTTGGGGCGCTCGCTTGAGCGACGGCTTGCGTATGCGGCAATGTGGTCAGTGACACGGCCGCGATGACTGCGCAAATAGGCAGGCGGTTGAACAAGGTCATGGTTAAGCCCTCTGTTTCTATGCTTGGTTTTTTGTGCTTACTTGCCGAACGTCATGTTCAGCCCGGCGAAGATGGTGAACTTCGGCACGCCGGCGCCGGAATGCGCTACCGAGTATTGCGGCTCGATAAACGCGTTGTAGATGGTCGAGCCGCCTTTCCACGCCTTGCCGGCGCCGAGCCCGACCGGGATGTAATAGCTGCCATGCTGCAGATCGAAGGTCCAGGTGCCGGTCGAACGGATGTACCAGCCACCCGGCAGGTTGAAGATGCCAAATGGCTGCGCGGTGAGCGATTGCGTGGTGGGCCGGCTGCTTTGCCCGGCGAACGAGTGTTGCCACTGCACCAGTGCGCCGAGGAGCCGCGCCTTCGTCGCGCTGACGGCGACAGCGGCAAGACCGGCCTGCCACTTGCCGGTGCCGAGGCTGGGGTCCGTGGCAGTCGGCATCGTCACGAGCGGGCCGACGCCGACCTGCACGTCGCCTTGCGAGAGCAGGAAGATGTCGAATAGATTCAGGTCGCCCAGACCGGTGTTGTAGCCGCCGCTCGGATCGGGCCGCGTACTGACCGGCACTGTGGCGCGGAAGATTTCCGGCACGCCAATCAGGCTGTTCGGGCCGATCGGCACGGTGGGGCGCAAGAGCAGATCGTTGGTATGCGCACTGGCGCCGAACACGCTCGGCGTGTAGTAATTCTGGATGTTGAATGAGGCTGCCAGATTAAGCGGGTTATTACTTTTATTGGCCTCGTCGGCCGAGGCCTGAGCGAACGCCGGCGACAACATCGCCGAGGCAGCGTATAACGCAGCCGAACTAACCACGCCTTTACAACCCATTCCCGCACCTCGTCTATGGGCATTTCTTATAGGCGAACGCATTCTTTTGCCCAATGCATATAAAGCAAAAGCAATGGCATTCGTATTTTCGAATTGTGTCGAACTAGCGCGAACTAATTCGAGCTAATCGCGGGTGTAAGTTCGCCCGCCCCGGCGGCTACGCGCAACGGGGAAATATGCAAAGCGAATGAGATACGCGATTAATTCGCGCTAAGTCTCTCGAGCAAGCTGGAAAGACAGTACGGCCGGATACAGGGCTTGCATGGACGCTCCTTTCAGACTCAAGAGACGCCGCACCAAACGACGCATGCGGAGGTAAGAAATTCACAATCTGGGAGTGTTGTGGCGGAATGGTAGCAAACGTTTCACGAGATTACAGAGATAAATTTGTAACACGATAGAAAGCTACGCAATTTCGGACGGAGTTAGATTTTGGCCGCCATTCTTATTCCACACAATTGCCATAGTTTTGAGCATTTGTTTGCTTACTGCATAAAAGCCGCATAGCGGCATACACCATTTGCAATTACCGGCATTGACGTCCCCGCTCAAAAAAGCAACAAAATGGGCTGCAACAATCGCCGTGTCCCATTAGACTTGCGCTCGCTCAAAGTTCGATCCACCGCTTTTAATGAGGCTTTCATGATTCGCACGATGCACCGGTACTGCATTGCTTTGACCGTTGTGGTTCTTTCCGCTTGCACCGTTACACCGCACCATGACGCGAGCGAGTCGCCAGCCAGCGCATCGACCGCCGCAAGCCTTGCGTCGTGGAACGACTCCGCGACCAAACGCTCGATTGTCGATTTCGTCACGCTGGTCACCACGCCGGAGTCGAAAGACTTCATCCCGCGTGCGGACCGGATCGCCGTGTTCGACAACGACGGCACGTTGTGGCCGGAGCAACCCGCCTCGGTCCAACTGGTGTTCGCGCTGCAACGCGTGAAGACAGTGGCCGGGCGGCATCCAGAATGGAAACGGCAGGAACCGTTCCGCTCGATTCTGAAAGGCAATTTGAAGAGTGTCGCGGCGAGCGGCGACGCCGGCTCGATGAAGGTGCTGGCGGCGGCACATGCAGGCATGACCAGCGATCAATTCGCCGCGCTCGTGCACGAATGGTTCGACTCCGCGAGCGACCCGCGCTTCAATCGTCCGTACGCCGACCTCGCCTATCAGCCGATGCTCGAGTTGCTCGCCTACCTGCGCGCCAACGGCTTCAGGACCTATCTGGTGACGGGCAGCGATGTCGAGTTCGTCCGTGACATCGCGCAGCGCGTGTACGGCATTCCGCCCGAGCAGGTGATCGGCAGCACCGTCAAATACAAGTACAGCCAAACGAACAGCGCCGTCGCATTGACCCGGCTTGCGCAGGTCGACACGCTCGTCGACGGCGCGGCCAAACCGCTCGCCATCGACCGTGCGATCGGCCGGCGTCCTGTGATCGCGTTCGGCAACGCGGACGGCGATGTGCCGATGCTCGAATGGACTTCGGCCGGCGACGGTCCGCGCCTCGCGGCGCTGCTGCATCACACCGACGGTGAACGGGAGTATGCGTACGACCGCGCTGCGAAAAGCGGCAAGCTCGACAAGGGGCTGGACGAAGCCGGCACGAAAGGCTGGCTCGTCGTCGATATGAAGGATGACTGGACAACGGTGTTCAAGCCGGATAGCGCGGCAACGGCTGCGGCACCGTCCAACTAAGGGCGGCTTGTTGGGAAGGCCGCGCCTGGCAGCGGCCTTCCCGGCCTTTCATCACTCGCTTAGCGGGTTAGCGTGATGACCAGATAGCTGGCGTACAACACGCCGCACACCAACAGCGCCCACACCGGCACGCCTCGCTCGCGCACGTTGATCCGCAGCCACGCGGCGGCGGCGAGCGTGATCACGATGCCGGTCACCACTTCGATACGCGGCGCCCACGGCGTCAGCAGAATTCCGATCGCGGGCAGCAGCGTGCCCTGAAACACCATCGCGCCGGTGATGTTGCCGAACGCCAGTGTGTCCTTGCCGCGGCGAATCCACAGGATGCTGTTGACCTTCTCCGGCAACTCGGTGGCGATCGGAATGATCAGCAGCGACAGCAGCAACGGCGAGACGCCGAGCACCTGCGACACGCCCCGCACGCCGTGGATGAAGCCTTCTGCGCCCCACACCAGCAACGCAACTGCGAGCACCAGTTGCACCGCGATGGTCACGAGATTGGTGGGCAAACCAAGACGCGACAGCAGCATCTTGCCCGGTGCTTCGGTGCCGTGACCGGCGTCGACCAGTTTGTTCGACGCACGGAACGTCATCACCACATAGGTGATGTACACACCGACCAGCGCCGCGCTGAACAGCCCCCGCACGATCATCTGTTCGTGCGGCACGTACATCGCCGCGGCCGCCAACACAAAGGCGCACAGGAAGTAGTTCAGATCCCGAGTGAAACCCGTGCGTTCGGGCGTGACCCAACCGCCGGCACCGCGCGCACCGAGAATCGCCAGCGTCATCAGGAAGGTGGAGAGGGTGGAAAGCATGAGCGGCGCGCCAAGAATCGCGCCGACGCCGATTTCCTGATTGACCGCGCTATCGGTCGTGCCGCCCGCAATCGCAAGCAGCGGGACAAGCGTTTCGGGCAAGGCGGTGCCGACCGCTGCGAACAGCGAACCCGTCACGCCCTCGGAGATTTTGAGACGCTCGCCGAGATGTTCGAGTGCGTTGGTGAAGAGCTCGGCCGCCACCAGAATGACGACCAGCATGATGGCGAGTTCGAACAGGAGACCGGTCATGCGTGGCTCCCTGCAAATGCAAAGGGGAAGCGGCACAGCGGACGGGCAAGTGGGGAGACTGGCAGGGCACAACGATGTTTCACAGGGCAACTCCGCGGTCGGACGCAAGTAACGAACCAATGACGCACCGCGACCCGTCCGACCAGAACGAAGCAGTGCGCCAATGGTCTCGCCAAACCAACCCGGTCGAACGCGCCATGACCCGTAGGCCAAGTATGTTGACGCGCTCTCCTTCAATGGATGAAGGAAGGCTACTCCCCAATGACCGGAGGATTCTAACGGGACGGGCGGCTTTCAACAAGCTTGGGATCCGGCGCCTGCGCCGCTCCCGGTTTCACCGCGCACGTCCAGCGCTGCGACGTCAGGCGGCCAAGTGCGTGATCGCCCCGCTGGTAAGATCACTCACCGTCTACGACAGCAGTGAGTCCTCACATGAACTACCAGAATCGCCAGTGGTTTTACGTCAAGCGCCCGGAAGGACGCGTTGGCGACGAGCATTACGAGTTGCGCGAAAGCGAGCTCGACGACAATTTGTCATCGAATGAAGTGTTGATCCGGGCGCGTATCGTCAGCGTCGATCCGTACATTCGAATCCAGCAGCATGAACGCAATACTTACGACGTGCCGCATCCGCTCGGGATCGTCCAGCGGGCGGGCGTGGTGGGTGAAGTGGTGGCGTCGGCGAGCCCGCTTTTCAAGCAGGGCGACTGGGTGTCGGCCTATAGCGGCTGGCAGCTCTACGCCAAATGCCATCACAGCGAGCTGACCAAACTGAACCCCGACGCGGCGCCGGTTTCGACTGCGCTCGGTGTGCTCGGCATGCCGGGACGCACCGCGTGGTTCGGCTTGATGGAAGCGGGCAAGCCGCGTCCTGGCGACACGCTGGTCGTGTCCGGTGCGGCGGGCGCGGTCGGCTCGCTGGTCGCGCAGTTCGGCAAGCGCGCCGGCTGCCGCGTCATCGGGATCGCCGGCGGCCCGGACAAGTGCGCGTTTCTGACCGACACGTTGAAGCTCGACGGTGCGGTCGACTACCGGGCGCATCCCACACTTGAAGGCTTGCAGTCGGCTCTGCAGGCAGCCACCGGCGGCGTCGATGTTTATTTCGATAACGTGGGCGGCATGGTCACCGATGCGGTGATTCCGCTCATCAAGCGCCGCGCGCGAATCGTGATCTGCGGCGCGATCGCCCAATACGACGGCGGTCTCGACACGCCGGACCTCGCGCCGCGCTTCCTGCAACACATGCTGTTTCAGCGCGCGACGATTCAGGGGATTCTCGCCCGCGACTTCACGCACCGGATGGACGAGATGCTGCAGACCGTCGCGCCGTGGGTGAAGAACGGTGAAATCGTTTACCAGGAGACGTACGTCGATGGTTTCGACGCGTTGCCGAACGCGCTCAATAGCCTGTTCGAAGGGAAGAACCTCGGGAAGCTGCTGGTCAGGGTGTGAAGGCGTGAGTTTCTGAACGACAACCCCGACACTGGCCGGGGTTGTCGTTTGTGGATTGTTTATTTCCGTTTGCTGCGTCTTTGCAGCAACGCGGAACGCCCATCCATGTGCTAAAGGAACTGGGAGGGTGGGAAACGATGGAAATGGTGCAGGGGTACGCGTACCTGTTGGCCGATCACCTGGCGCAGTGGGTGCAGCCGATGACGGCGATGCCAGCGAAACCGCAGTTAGTTGCAATTCGAGGGGACGCGGGAACAGGTGTGGAGTTATCCAATTCATGTCGCGCGGCACCATCAATTTGTGTCGCTTTTGGGGCCGCTCTGCCGAATCTGGAGGGGTTTGCGCAGCTCTATACCATCAATTCGTGTCGCACTTTTCGCAATATGCCGAATTATCGACCAATTCGTCCCTTTTTTGCATTAATCAACATTATTGCCTTGCGCCCCGCTCCAATCACTTCGTCCGGTTCCAAGGTTCCTGCCGCTCCGCCGGTAGCACCGGCGTTTGATGTCGAGGAGCAGGTGTCGCGCTTCGCGGCGGCACTCACATTGCTCCCCCTACGCGTCAGGGACTTGTCGTCGCCGCAGCTCTGTTTCCTCCGGGAACCGCTGAGCGCAACCTTCGGTCCCAACAGCCGCTGCAGCCGTACAAGACTCTCATCAGTGATTCCACAAGGTCTGGTCATGTTGGGCGCTCGCTGTCGTTGAAGAGCGCGGCAAGGTTATTGAGCATCAGCGTGACATCAGACTCGTAGACGAATAGCTTCCGGCGGATGTCGAGCGCTTCCTGGTAAGCGGCATCGGCTTCGGTCAGTCGCTGCGTGCCGCTGTAGAGCGCCCCGAGGTTGTTGAGCGTCAGCGCCACATCGGGCCGGTACGCCGCAGGGTTGGCCTCGGCCAGCTTCCGGCGGATGTCGAGCGCTTCCTGGTGAGCGGCCTCGGCTTCGGTCAGTCGCCCGGTAGCGCTGTAGAGATTCCCGAGGTTGTTGAGCGTCATCGCCACATCGGGCCGGTACGCTGCAGGATTGGCCTCGGCCAGCTTCCGGCGGATGTCGAGCGCATCCCGGTAAGCCGTCTCGGCTTCAGTCAGTCGCTGGGCGCCGCGATAGAGAATCCCGAGGTTGTTAAGTGTCATTGCCACCTCGGGCCGATACGCCGCAGGATTGGCCTCGGCCAACTTCCGGTAAATGTCGAGCGCTTCCTGGTAAGCGGTCTCGGCTTCGGACAGTCGATGCGTGTCGCTGTAGAGAATCCCGAGGTTGTTAAGTGTCATTGCCACCTCGGGCCGGTACGCTGCGGGATTGGCCTCCGCCAGCGTCCGGCTGATAGCGAGCGCTTCCTCGTAGGTGGTTTCGGCGTCGGTCACACGCTCGGTATCGCTGTAAAGCGCTCCGAGGTTGTTCAGCGTCATTGCCATATCGGGCCGGTACGCCGCAGGATTGGCCTCGGCCAGCGCCCGGCGGATGTCGAGCGCTTCCTGGCAAGCGGCTTCGGCATCGGTCAATCGCTGAGTGGCGCGGTAGAGCGCCCCGAGGTTGTTGAGTGTCGTCGCGACGTAGGGCCGCGCCGCAGGATTGGCCTCGGCCAGCGTCCGGCGGATGTCGAGCGCTTCCCGGTAAGCGGCCTCGGCTTCGGTCAGTCGCTGCGTGTCGCGGTAGAGAATTCCGAGGTTGTTAAGCGTCATCGCCACATCGGGCCGGTAAGCCGCAGGATTGGCCTCGGCCAGTTTCCGGAAAATGTCGAGCGCTTCCTGGTAAGCGGCCTTGGCTTCGGTCAGTCGCTGGGTGGCGCGATAGAGCGCCCCGAGGTTGTTGAGTGTCGACGCGACGTAGGGTCGGTACACCGCAGGATTGGCCTCGGCCAGCTTCCGGAAAATGTCGAGCGCTTCCTGATAAGCGGCCTCGGCTTCGGTCAGTCGCTGCGTGGCGCTGTAGATAATTCCGAGGTTGTTACCGGCCGAGCCCGAGGCATCCTGCATATCCGATATAAAGACCGTGGTCATATCACGCACTCCCGCAGATTCCTAGGTCGGACCGTGGCTGTCCGTGGAGAGCGTCGCGAGATTGTCGAGCGTCAACTTGACATCAGACTCATAAACAGTCGGATTGGCCTCTGCCAGCTCCCGGTAGATGTGGAGTGCCTCCTGGTAAGCGGTCTCGGCCTCGCTCACACGGCCGAAAATGCCGCAGAATTTTCCGACGTTGCTGAGCGTGCCTGCGACAGCGGACAAGTAGGCATCCGGATTGGCCCGGGCCAGCATCTGGTAGATATCGAGCGCTTCCTGAAAGGCCGTCTCCGACTCACTTAGGCTCTCGGTTTGAGCGTATAAAATCCCGAGGAGATTGAGCGTGCCTGCGACATCGGACAAATAGGTATCCGGATTGGCTTCGGCCAGTACCCGGTAGATATCGAGCGCTTCCCGGTAAGCAGCCTCTGCTTCGAATAGACGCTGGTTTCCGGCGTAAAGATTCCCGAGATTGTCAAGCATCGTTGCCACATCGTGTTGATGGGAGGAGGGATGTCTTTCAACCAGCATTCTGTAAATGGCGAGTCCTTCCTGGAAAGCGGTCTCAGCTTCGCTCGCCTGTTCCATGCCCGCATACAGCCTACCGAGTTTGTTGAACGTGAACGCAACGCTGGGCCCATACGTTGTTGGATTGGATTCGGCCAACTTTCGATAGATGCGTAGCGTCTCTTGATAAGCGGTCTCGGCTTCAGCCGGACGATTGGTGTCGTCGTAGAGCTCTCCGAGATTGTTCAGCGTGGCCGCCACAACGGGCCGGTAGGCGGCAGGAATGGCATCGGCCAGCTCCCGGTGGATGCCGAGCGCTTCGTCATACGCGGTCTCGGCTTCGGTGAGACGGTCCGTGTCGCTGTAGAGCGCCCCGAGGTTGTTCACTGTTATCGCGACATCGGGCCGATAGGCGGAGGGATTGGCTTCGGCCAGCTCCCGGAGGATGCCGAGCGCTTCCTGGTAGGCGTTCTCGGCTTCGGTCCAACGTTTGGTGCCTCGGTAGAGCGAACCGAGGTCGTTGAGCGTGGTCGCCACATGCGGCCGGTAGGCGGCAGGATTGGCTTCGGCCAGCGTCCGGTAGATGCCGAGCGTCTCCTGATAGACGGTCTCGGCTTCAGTGAGACGCCCGGTGTCGCTGTAGAGCAAACCGAGATTGTTCAGCGTCATCGCCACATCGCGCCGGTGGGCGGCCGGGCTGGCCTCGGCCAGCTCCCGGCGGATGAAGAGCGCTTCATCGCACGCGGTCTCGGCTTCGGCCAGACGCCCGATGGCACGGTAGAGCACCCCGAGGTTGTTCAGCGTCATCGCCAAATCGGACCTGCAGGCGGCCGGGTTGGCCTCGGCCAGCGTCCGGCGGATGCCGAGCGCTTCCTGGTACGCGGTCTCGGCTTCAGTCAGTCGCTGCGAGGTGCGGTAGAACGACCCGAGGTTGTTCAGCGTGCTCGCCACATCGGGCCAGTAGGCGGCAGGGTTGGCCTCGGCCAGCGTCCGGCGGATGCCGAGCGCTTCCTGGTACGCGGTCTCGGCTTCGGTCAGACGCCCGGTAGCGCTGTAGAGATTCCCGAGGTTTGTCAGCGTGGTCGCCACATCGGGCCAGTAAACGGCAGGATTGGCCTCGACAAGCGTCCGGCGGATGCCGAGCGCTTCCTGGTACGCGGTCTCGGCTTCAGTCAGTCGCTGCGAGGTGCGGTAGAGCGCCCCGAGGTTGTTCAGCGTGCTCGCCACATCGGGCCAGTAGGCGGCAGGGTTGGCCTCGACCAGCGTCCGGCGGATGCCAAGCGCTTCCTGGTACGCGGTCTCGGCTTTTGTCAGACGCCCGGTAGCGCTGTAGAGATTCCCGAGGTTGGTCAGCGTGGTCGCCACATCGGCCCGGTAACCGGATGGATTGACCTCGGCCAGCGTCCGGCGGATGCCGAGTGCTTCGTCGTACCCGGTCTCTGCTTCGGTCAGTCGCTGCGTAGTGTCGTAGAGCGCCCCGAGATTGTTCAGCGTGTTCGCCACATCGGGCCGGTACGCCGCAGGATTAGCCTCGGCCAGCTCTAGGTAAATGTCGAGCGCTTCCCGGTAAGCCGTCTCGGCTTGGGCCAGACGCTGGGTGTCGCGGTAGAGCACCCCGAGGTTGTTCAGCGTCAACGCCACATCGGACCGGTACGCCGCAGAATTGACTTCGGCCAGCTCCCGGCAAATGGCGAGCGCTTCCCGGTAAGCCGTCTCGGCTTGGGTCAGTCGCTGCGTATCGGCATAGAGATTCGCGAGGCTGTTCAGCGTCAACGCCACATCGGACCGGTACGCCGCAGGCTTGGTCTCGGCCTGCTTTCTCAAGGTGGAAAGTGCAGAAGCATAGACACGCTCGGCAGATTGATAGTCCCTTTGTAGGGCGAGCGCCAACGCATAGGGAAGTTCATATTGCGGGTCGCCGGGAGAAAGCTCATATGCCTTGCGGAATAGCGGCAGCGCCTCAGGCAGTTTAAATTGCAGCCTGTACACTTCGGCACGGCTCAGATAATGGGAGGCAAGCCGTTCCCGTTCTGCAGCAAGGCGCGTCTCGGCCGCTTCAATCAGCTCATCAAGGAGCGCGCCCGCCTCCTCCAGCTTGCCTCCTGCAAGATAATTCCTCGCCTGCTGAGTCAGCGCACTGCCAGGCTCATCCGCAAGTCGCTGCTCCAGCTCCCTGTAGCGCTTGCTCCACCCCTCGATTTCCCGCCTTAACTCATCGACCTCGAGATTGCGCTGCTCCAGCTGCTCGGCCAGCGCTTCCTGCGCGCCTGCTCCCAGCGCCTCGCCGTCAATTTGTGCCATCTCCCTGACCAGTCGATTCGCACTCCATGTCGACACCCCCCGTCCAACTGCCTTCGGTTCCCGCGTTTCGAAATGCAGTACTTGGGAGCCGATGAGCTGCTGTTCCACGTGCTGGTGCATCGAGTCGGCGAGCGACGCGTTACCTGCGTCGAGTAGGGTGCGGACCGATTTCGCGAGCGCCTCGCCAGTCACCGCCCAGTCACCTGCGCCGGTCAGTTCTTCACCATAAAACCCTGAAAGCGCCTCGATGAGCGCTGCCGTGAAGCGCGACACCTGCCCCTTCGCACTGAACGCTGGAGCGCCTTCACCCGTCGCCCACAGCAACATGCGTGTAAAGCACAGCACCCGCCTGTCAAAATCGACATACTGCAGTGCCGACGGACTCGCTCCTGGCATCAAAGACTCACGTGAAGTCTGGCGACACGCGTCGATGAAAAAATACAGTGACCCGCTGACTTCGCGCCGCGCCGCGCGTGCAGTCCCGGCGATGTCAATGGCAGCGTACCAAGGATTCATCCTGTCGACGCCAAAATCAGACGCGAGGATATAGTCGCTGGAACCTGTCACGCCGTGGCCGCAGAAATAGAACACGGCGATATTGCCGGGATGACTTTTCGCCCGTTCCAGCCACGCGCCGTAACGTTCGCCAATGTTGCCGCGAGTGGCTAGGTCCACCGACATAATTGTTCCGTCCGGGCGCTGATAGTCAAATCCTGGCGACACCAGCATCTCGACCGACGCCAGTGCCGCGCGAGGGTTGTGGAAACCAATCCGTTCATCCAGCTGCGACCCGACAGGTTGACGTCCGACAAACCAGTTGGCCAGCGCAACTGCCGATAGGGGCGGTGAACTCAGCTGTCCGAGTCCCATTGGCCTATCCAGCAGTCGACCGAAGCCTCCGAGCAGGCACGGGTATTCACCCACCCCAACAATGAACACGTGAGTCCCGGGTGAGGCCGCGTCGCCTTGATTTCCCGAATGGAAAACCGTGGTCATTCGAGCACTCCAGCAAGCCCTGCAAGCGAAATTCGTGATGCGCCACCGTCGTCCTGCACGCCAGCGACCGCGTAGTGGACTCGAAAGCTTGCGTTATGGCTGAGCTAGTCTTTCACCAAGCCGAACATAGAAGTCTGGCCTATGAAAATAGCCGCCGTGCGCCTCCATCAAACCCCTCTCGGTCTCGAACGCGAAATCGCGCGCGCCATAGAAGACCCCTTCAACGCGAAAACCGAAAATGTCGGTTAGGTCAAAAATGTTCAGCCAACAACGGATGTTATTCGGACTCTCTAGCCGGTCGACTGGCGGATTTGCCGGCACGCCTGTCCGGCTTTCCTTGTACAGCGTCATTTCTTCGAACAATGCGACTTGAGACCCGACGGTCACAAATTCGTCGACCTGAATCGTCGGGTCGAAATGGGTGAGGATGTCGTAACTGATAACCCCACCGAGGCTGTGACCGACGATTACGAGTTTTGGGTCACCGGTATTAACTAGGCTTTGCGCTGCACGGAAATCACGGAGGACTTTCTGCACTATGGGACCAGGTGAGTCCTTGTCCCCGCGACGCGCAAGGTACTGAAAGACATCGCCTATAAAAAGCGACGCGCCCATGTGTACCTTCCTCCGTGCCAGCGAGGTCATAACGGTGGCAACCTTCGAACCTGCCAACGATGTAAGTCCACGCGCACCATCCCTTAGACGGTCCAGCATCCCCGTTGAACCAAATGACTCCCACTGTGGTTCAGTCGCCGATGACGAACGAGCGTCGCTGCTTTCTTGTGTCGCGTTGAACAACAGCAGGTCGACGAAATTGTCATCGCTTGCTCTGTTTATCCAGGCAGGCTGGGGGTTGGCGCGCGCATACAACCTTGCTTTCTCATAGCTTTTTGCCAGCGCTGCGGCTTGTTCGTTGGAATCGACTGTGGACAATGCAGCGGCCCAGACAGCCTCGATGGCTTCGCTCAACGACCGCTTTGCAACGTCAGCAATGCCCGACGTGCCGACGCTGCTGCGTCCGAAGATTTCGGCTGCGGCTCGCGTCTCGGACTGAGAAGTCGAAGGACCGAACGTTTCAATCAAATTGTCCCGTTCGGGCAGCGAGGCATTTCCCCAACGGAACGTGACCCCATCGTCTCCCCAGTAGGGGTTGAAGATTGCTGTTCGTTCATCAAGACCTATTCGAGGGAAGACTAGGTTGCGGAAAAACTCGTTTCGGGCAAGTTCATTCTCCCCGTACTCCGGTGCACCGGCCCGGTTGCTTACGCCATGGACGAAGACAAATGGCATGGCACCTCCCGTTTCGCACGAGTTTGCAGTCGACTGTGCCAGGTATATAAGAGGGACAGCAAATGTCAAGGCCCGGCAGACACTTGTCGTCGGCCCGTACGGAACGAGCCGGAAAAGCCGCGCTAGATAGACGGTCTTGCCTAGGGCATTTTTGAAGAACGATGACTCATCGTGTAAAACGCGCCCCTGTAGCCGCGTTTCGCGAGCGATTGACATCCGGTGTTCGGTGACGAAGTTGGCGAATTAGGGAATGACATGTGGCCCCGTCAGGGTACCCCTTGTGTGGCCCCGACAGCGGCTGAGCGCCTCCAACGAGACATTGCCCGTCCAACCAAATCTCGTGTGCGCTCTCCAGACCATCGAGAATGTCAGAGATGCGCGCTTGCCTCGCATCGACTGCCGGCGGGCGCATACTCTCGTCTGCCGCTCGAGATATTTCTTGCCAATCACAATTTCGTTGTCGGTAGACAGTCGCAACGCGGCCACGAAAATCACCTGTTCAATCGCAAACCGGGCGCCAAGTTCGCCCGCGATAGTTACGCCGGAGAGAAGGCGCGCCTGTTGACGTGCTTTGAGAGCACAAGGCATAGTTCGAGGTCGATTCAAATGGTCGAACAGAACGATGACAACCGCCGCAACTACGCCTGTTAAAGCAAAGAGAACTTCAAAGACCCTGCGAATTGCCGTGATTGGGGGCGGCCCGAAAGCGGCGGCTTTGGCTGCCAAAGCCGCTGTACTCCGGGAGCTGAAAAAAGCGGATGTCCAAGTCACTATCTTTGAGCCCGACCAGATTGGCGCAGCGTGGACCGGCGAATCCGGATACACAGATGGCGAACAACGTCTGTGCACTATCGCTGAACGGGATGTCGGCTATAGGACCGCCAAACCGGTGAGTTATGTCGCCGATACGCCTCGCCTCGTCGATGAAGAATTCTTATCCGACATGCTTTCTGGCCGAACCTCGTTTAACGTGAAGTCACTCTTTGAACGACTCGTCTACACTAAGTCTGTGGGCTGGTCGTACGAGCGGGAATGGCGGATTTATTCCGGAAACGGGAGGCGAAAAGACGCTCCTCACGAAGACCTACGATTTGGTTCGTTCGAACTGGACGCCGTGCTCTTTGGTTTGAACATTTCCGACGAGGACCGCTCGTCGCTCACGCAACTCGTTCGCAAGATGTATCCCCATGCTGAATTGCTCCGAGCGAGAAAGAACCCGGACGCGTTTGGGATGATTTTCGCATCCACCGACGACTGACCCGCTGGACCGGATGTCTTAATTGGCGCTTCAAATGCCACGAGTCTATCTTGACCACAACATTGTCACGCGATTGACCGTCGAGCGTGTGGCCACGCCTTCAGGGCTTGAATATGAAGGGGTGCGCCGCCTTCTCGAAGACGGTCACGTCACATTCGTCCTGTCGGCAGCAAGTCTCTACGAGATAGCCAGGTCGACGAACGAGGAGCATGTAGCCAATTCGATTGCCCTGCTTAACGAATTGCCGCTTGAATGGTTGAGCAACCCTGTCTATCTGCAGAAACAGGAACTGAAGCGCCACATCGCTCGGCACCTCCGGCGCCCGATGCCATCGCCGTTCAACCCAATGAATCAAACCATGGCGCAACTGTGGTCGACCTATGGCGCCGAGAACATAGTTCTTGGGGAGACGCTGGCCGATTGCATATGGACCTGGCATCGAGACCGGGTTGCGCTCCGAGAGGTTGAACGGGCGGCCGCGGAGACACCCGATGCAATCCGCGTGGGTCGTCGCGCCTTAGCGGAAGGTCTCGTCGACGAGAATCAGCCACTTATTGATGCCGAGTTTTATCGCACCCGAATTCCTCCTCGAACAGACCCGCACGTTGGCCTAACCCAACAAAGATACGATGAACTGCCTCGGATGTTGGCCGCCCATCCACGCGAAGTAAGACGTGACTGCCCTGCAATCAAGATTGAGGATTTATGCCAGCGCTATCGCATAGAGGCGGGTTTCCGTCCCGAAATGCAAGACGCATTGGACTTGCAGCACATTATCGGAGCAGCTGCATACTGCGATTTCTTTGTTACCGGAGATAATGACATTCACGCGACCTTCCAATACATCAAGGCTCGCTGGGACCGATGTCCTTGCGTAGCGGTCCGCTCGTGTCTTGGCGTTTAGACCGCGGTAGGTGCCTGAACGCCAAGCTTGACACTTTGCGAATGGTTTAGGGCGTCGGTTATCCCGTGATAGTTCGCTGTCGAGCGCTCAGGCAACTCGGGGCGAGCTCCCGCAGATGGATTCAGTCGTTCGATGTCGACAATGCGGATGGCAGTTCCACTGAATCCCGCTGGGGCTTTACGGACCATTTTTCAGATGCATCGCGTGGACGCGACCGCTCTGGATGAAGTCGACTCTTGCTCGGACTGGCCAGAGACCATCCCTTGTCATTTCAGAAAAATGACGGCCAAAAGTAGGATAGCCATTATTGTCCCGAGCACCAGGGCTACGCGACCGACCCACTTGATGAAGCAATCGACATTCTTCTGTGACGAAGCGAAACGAAATAGCCATTCACCGAAACGAGTGGGCCGTTTCATGAGGGCCTCCATTGGCGCGGGGGGAAGTTTATTCTGTTGAGTCGATATCGGCGAAGCTCATTCGAACCGAGCCAACAGTGTGCGCACTTGACGGTCCCTAGCAAACCAAGAGCGTCATGGCCAGGTTCCATAGCACTATCTGCCGCCATCCAGAAAATCGCGCCAATCCCATGCGTAAGCGCAATCCATGGGCTCCGGGTCCTCGTCAATTAACGGGCGTGTCGAAAAGGCGATACGCTTTTTGAAAAGGCTTTGCGCCGGCTCCGGTATCTCCCGAAGCCGCACATACGGGGTGTTATCGGAGGTGTGAACGGGAACATCGAGTTGTTGTGGGCGTGGGGGCAGTTCCTCCTCCCCTGTCAGCGCGACCGCAACTGCGCGAGCTACGAGGTCCCATAGGGTCGAGGCGTAGCGTGGGTAGTCGTGCAGGGTCGCTGCGCCTATTTCTTCCTGCACGTCTTCGTGCAGTTCGACCTTGTAGTCTGCGAGCGCGCCATTCTTAACTCGGCCAATCTTTGCTGTTGCCAACACCCGGCTACCGCTCTCGCGGCCGCCCGGCCACAATTCGACTGTTACTCTCAGCATCTGCGGTGTAAGCGGCTGGAGAACCCGTCTTGACGGATTGAGCTAGCCAATGGTCGCAGGCGGGTGCCAGCGATGCGGCAGCAATGCGGCGATGTCGCTGGC
>NZ_FPBH01000031.1 GCF_900116445.1 Paraburkholderia aspalathi | reverse complement strand
AGAAGCTGGCGCAATCGGGCGACGCACGGCATTTCGTGCTCGAAGCGTTCAAGCACCTGAAGGCGATTGCGGCCATCGGCGCGGGGCGTGACGTGTTGACTGCGGCTCACTTGCCAGCCAATGCCGATGGTGTGGCAACCGGCGACGACAAGCAGGCTGCCGAGGTGCTGAAGACCTTCATCAAGGTGGCCGAACAGCATCGCGTGTGGTCGCGTGCCGCACAGGCGGAGACGGTGCCGGCATAGCCGCATCAAGGGGCAAGGGTCAAGCAGTCGGGTTGATCAAGCAGAACTGGCCGGGGAGAACCGGCCAGTTTTTTTGCGTGCCGAATAACCGGACTCGCTCCTGAGACTTCCTGACCCGCGCGAACTGCCGCACGCAGGATCGTGGCCCTCTGGCAGATTCGGGAATGGGTCGAGGCAGGCAAGGTCGATTTCCTTGCTGTCAAGTTGGGAGCGTTGTAGTTTTATCGCCGGCCGAAGGGTTTGGGAGGACTCGGCGGCGTGAGCGGATTTCGCCGTGAAGGCAGCGCAGCATCAGATGCAATGCTTCATTGTGCTACGCTTGCCAGACCAAACTCCACGTAGCGTGACCTTGCCATCATCATGCGTTCCTGGCGCATATCCACATCGGCCCGTAGCGGGCACATCAACACCTCGCGTGTGACCGACCTCGTCATGTCGATCTCACATGACGATCCGGACGCGCTTGCTGCAAGCATTCTGAAGACGGTTGGCGACGCGCTTCCCGTTTCTCAGTGCACGATTTTCGCGTACGAATTCGACGCGAGACCGCGCACCGTCTCCGCCGCCGACCATCGCGGCGGCCGGTTCCTGCGCGATGTCGCTGATCGCTACGCCACGCACTTCTATGCGCTCGACGGAAACCGCGCCATCGTCGGCGGCTCGCAAGCGAACCAGGCGCGCGAGGCGTTAGTGCTGCATCAGCAGCAAAGCGAAGAAATCGAAAACGAAGCCTACCGCGCGGCCTGCTACGCGCAGCCCAACGTGTCCGACCGCTTGTCGTTGCTTTTGCAACCCATGGAAAGCGTCTGGCTGTCGATCAATCTGTATCGTGACAGCGCGTACGGCATGTTTCAGCCAGGCGAACTGGAACATGTGGAAAGCTTGGCGCATCTGTTCGCGCACGCTGCAAAGAGCCATTACGCGCTCAATGGGCAGCATCAGCAAGGCACGGCAGCCGCGATGCTGGCACGGGTCAGACGTGCCTGCCCGGCGCTGACGCCGCGCGAGATCGACGTGCTGCGCGGCACGCTCGAAGGCGCAAGCGCGGCCGAGATCGCCGAGCAAATGGGCGTCAAGGCTACCAGCGTGATTACGTATCAGAAGCGTGCTTACGCGCGGTTGGGGATTTCCAGCCAGCGCCAGTTGTTCGCGCTATGTTTGCAGCCTGAGCGGTCTTGAGCCGGCGCGCTTAAATTGCAGCCGTAGATTAATCGCGAGACGGCCGAAGAAGAACTGCCGAGGTGCCGTGGAACTCGCACCAAAGATCATCCGCGTTTTGCCCGCGCATCCACCTGCGTCTCGCGATCCCAGCGCTTCAACCAAGGCATGATGAATTCCGCGAAACCATCTGCGGGCGGTGACAGTGCACGTTCGGTCGAACGATACACACACACTTCACGGATCGTTTCAGGATCCACGATCCGCTTCATCACGAGGCCAAAGGTTCGCGCAAGCGGCGCGACATAGGCGGGCGCGAGTGTCACGGCAAGCCCCTGTGACGCCAGCCCGAACGCTGTCGTAACGTTGTCCACCACATCCACCGGAATGATGCGCGCCTCCGCCGGCAGATTAGCCAGCATCTGTTCGACCGCACGCTCGTGGTCGCGGCCGGTGGCAACAATGGGCACACCGCGCAGGTGCTGCCACTGCACCCGGCGCCGCGTGCTCAACGGATGCGTCGGCGCGCACCACATGACCCACGGGCTCGCGAAGGCCGGATCGCAACGCACCCGCGTGCCGCTCTGACGATCCGGGCCGATCGCGAGATCCACGTCGCCGCTTTCCACACGCTCCACCAACTGTTCGACCACGGTGTCGCAAATGCGCACGACCACTTTCGGTTTGTCGCGCGCATATTCGGCGATGGCCGCCGGCAGCGCGGTGGCCGCGAGCACCAGCGGCGCGCCGACTCGCACGATCCCGGCCGCGCGATTACGGATGTCGTCGGCGGATTGAGCGGCGGCGCGCACATAGCGCAACACCGATTCGGCCGACGACAGAAAATCCTGCCCCGCGCTCGACAGATTGACGCGTCGCGTCGTACGGTCGAAGAGGCGAAAGCCCAGTTCTGTTTCCAGTTCGGCCAGCAACTGGCTGACCGCGGACGAGGTTAGCCCGAGCCGTTCCGCCGCCGCGCCGATGCTGTGCAAATCGACGATGGCGAGAAACGCTTCGAACTGACGGATGGTGACGCGTGTGAGTGGCATCAGGCGATTCTAAAGAAAAACTTACGAATCGTGAAAAATCGATTGATTGTAGATAGCGGGGCATTGGTCGACACTTGTCCCGATCGACGCGAAGCTGGAAACCCGCTTAGACTTCCGACTCGCCCAAGCTGCTACGACCAGCCTGCAACAGTCCACACTCAGGGTATACGCAGGCCGCAATCAAGCCGCATGCAGGGCTCCACTCAAGGAATTGCCATGTTCGACCACATTCCCGCCTATCCGGGCGACCCGATCCTGAGCCTGAACGAGGATTTTCAACTCGATCCGCGACCCAACAAGGTCAACCTGAGCATCGGCATCTATTTCGACGACGCCGGCAAGCTGCCGGTGATGGACGCCGTGCGGCGCGCCGAAACCGCGCTGCTCGATTCGATCGGCCCGCGCTCCTACCTGCCAATGGCGGGCCTGCCGCTTTACCGCGACGCAGCACAGGCGCTGGTGTTCGGCGCGGACAACGAAGCGCGTGCGGCGGGTCGGATCGCGACCTTGCAGACCATCGGCGGTTCAGGTGCGCTGAAAGTCGGCGCGGATTTTCTGAAACGTTATTTCCCGGCCTCGCAGATCTGGATTAGCGATCCGAGTTGGGAAAACCATCGTGTGGTATTCGAAGGCGCGGGCCTCACGGTCAACACGTATCCGTATTACGACGAACACACCGGCGGCTTGCGTTTCGCTGACATGCTCGACACGATCAGCCGCTTGCCGGAACAGAGCGTCGTGCTGCTGCACGCGTGCTGCCACAACCCGACCGGCGTCGATCTGAGTCCGGCGCAATGGGCAGAATTGGTGCCGGTATTGCAGCGCCGCAAACTGATTGCGTTTGTCGACATGGCGTATCAGGGTTTCGGCGCAGGTCTTGAAGAGGACGCCGCCTGCGTGCGCCTGCTCGCCGATGCGGGCGTGCCCTTGATCGCCGCGAATTCGTTTTCGAAGAACTTCTCGCTGTACGGCGAGCGCTGCGGTGCGTTGAGCGTGGTGTGCAAGAGCAAGGAAGAGGCGGCGCGCGTGCTCGGTCAATTGATGTCGACGGTGCGCGCCAACTACAGCAATCCGCCGACGCATGGCGCGCGTCTCGTCGCCAACGTGCTGTCCGACGCATCCTTGCGTGCCTCGTGGGAAGCGGAACTCGCCACCATGCGCGAACGGATTCTCGCCATGCGCGGCACGATTCACGAAGGCCTCGCAGGCCGTGTCGATGAAGTGATGCGCGCGCGTTACGTCGCGCAGCGCGGCATGTTCACGTACACGGGTTTGAGCGAAGCCCAGGTCGAGCGTTTGCGCAGCGAACACGCTGTGTATGTGCTGCGTTCGGGACGCATGTGCGTCGCCGGATTGAATGCGCGCAACGCCGGCTATGTGGCGTCGTCAATCGCGGCGGTAGTGGCGGGCGCATAACGGCTGCTATTCGCAATGGCTTGACGATAACGAACGATAAATAAGGAGACCCTGATGACGACTCTTGAAATGCCGGCGGCGAGCCCTGCGAAGGCCGCCGCGATGCACCCAGACGAATGGCAGGCGCGCGTGCAACTGGCCGCGTGCTATCGCATCTTCGACATGCTCGGCTGGACCGAGATGATCTACAACCACATCACGTTGCGCGTGCCGTCGAGCGTGAGCGGCGGCGAGCGCCACTTCCTGATCAATCCGTTCGGCCTGCACTACAGCGAAGTGACGGCGAGCAATCTCGTGAAGATCGACGCGCAAGGCCGCGTGCTCGACAACTCGCCGTATCCGGTGAACCCTGCGGGTTTCGTCGTGCATGCAGCGATTCACGAAGGCCTGGCCGATGCGCACTGCGTGATGCACACGCACACCACGGCCGGCGTCGCGGTGGCCTGCCTCGAAAACGGCCTGGAGCAAACCAACTTCTATAGCGCGCAGTTACATGACCGCATCGCGTATCACGACTTCGAAGGCATCACGGTGCATGCCGAGGAAGGGCCGCGTCTGCTCGAACATATCGGCCACAGGCAAGCGGTGATCCTCCGCAATCATGGCCTGCTGGCATGGGGCCACACCTTGCCGCAGACTTTCGCTATTCTGTGGACGCTCAACCGCGCGTGCGAAATCCAGATGGCCACGTTTTCGATGGGCCGCGCGCGGCCGGTGCCGGAGGACGTGGCGATCCGTTGCTCGCGCGACTCCTTGCAATTCGATCCGCGTCACGGTGCGGGGCAGGATGTATTCGATGCGCTGGTGCGGCGCGTGGATCGCATCGACACGGGCTACAAGGATTAACGCGGACATTGAGCCGAAAGATTGACCTAGGGATTAACGCAAGGATTGAAGCAATGAAAGTAGGTATCTACGGTGCCGGCGCGATCGGCGGCTGGATGGGGGTGAAGCTCGCGCAGGCCGGCCACGACGTGAGCGTGGTGGCGCGCGGCGCGACACTCGGCGCGTTGCAGCAGCACGGCTTGCGTCTGATCGAAGGCGGCGTGACGCACACGGTGAAGGTGACGGCGAGTGAACAGCCGGCGGACCTCGGCGTGCAGGACCTCGTCGTCGTGGCGGTCAAGGGGCCGGCGATGGCGTCGGTGGCCGCGCATATTGCGCCGCTGCTCGGCCCGCAGACGATTGTGCTGACAGCCATGAACGGCGTGCCATGGTGGTTCTGCGACGGGCTCGGCCGTGATTTTGCCGGCAAGCGGCTGAAGTCGATCGATCCTGACGGTGCGATCGCCGCCGCGATTCCGACCGCGCAGACCGTGGGCTGCGTGGTGCATGCCAGTTGTCTGATCGAGGCGCCGGGCGTCATCAGGCATCACCAGGGCAATGGGCTGATCGTCGGCGAAGCGTCGGGGCAAGCGAGTGAGCGCGTCAAAACGCTCACCGCCGCGCTGGCCGCAGCGGGCTTCAACGCGTCGATGTCGGAGCAGATTCAGCGCGACGTCTGGTACAAGCTGTGGGGCAACATGACGATGAATCCGATCAGCGCCATCACCGGCGCGACCACCGACCGGATTCTCAGCGATGAACTGGTGCGCAATTTCGTCACGAGCATCATGCTGGAAGCGAAGGAAATTGGCGCGCGTTTCGGTATTCCGATCGAACAGGCGCCGGCGGATCGTCACGAGGTCACGCTCAAACTCGGCGCGATGAAAACCTCGATGCTGCAGGATGTGCAAGCCGGCAAGGCGGTCGAACTCGACGCGCTGGTGGCTGCGGTGCGTGAACTAGGGCAGCTTACCGACGTGCCGACACCTTACACCGACGCGTTGCTCGGCCTCGCGCGCCTGCATGCGAGTACGTTGGGGTTGTATCCGCGGCAGTGAAGGTTGCGACGACCTCCGAAAAGAAGCCGCCCCATGTGATCAACGGGGCGGTTTTTTCCGTCTTATGTTTCGCGCGTTATTTAAAGGGCTTTCAGCATCACGCAGTCACGGCCGAAGAAGCCGGCAGCTTCGCCGCTTCGATCAACGACAGTGCTCGCTGCGTATCGCCGAGTTCCGTCATGCACAGTAGCGCAAGACGGGCCAGATATAAGGGCGCTTGCGCTTCGCCTTCAGCGGTCAGTGTCTTGCAGAGCTTCGTGTAGACGAGGTCGAGTTCGCTATCGGTCATGGTGTGGGTTCCTCTTGCGTCAATTCGTCAGACCGGCCGTCACGGCGCTTTGCACATCCGTCGCGTTGCCGTTGCGCCAGCGGGCGAGCACATGACCGTCCGGCCTGATCAGATAGACGGTGCCCGGTGTGGCATCGAGCATCTCATGCAAGCGTCCCGCCGGATCGACTACGTGCGGGACGTTGGCGCGCGGTGCATCGCCTTTGACCAGCGTGATCGCCTTGAACGGGATGCCGTGTTCGGCGAGCGCATGGGGCAATTGCTGCCACGCTTCGTCTTGCGCCGTGTCCGCGCCGAAGCATAGTGTGGTGAAGCATGGCCCAAGCAGATCGGTGAGATGGATATCGACCTGTACGCCGTCGCACGTGCGTTGAAGTCGGCACTCCGGTAGTACAGTGCCTGGCGCCGGACCCTTGGCGAACGCGCCGGATGCAGCCGCTGCGACCCAATTGAGCGGCGATTGGGCATATGCAATCGCATGCGTTTGCCGCGGATTGATCAGTGGCCGCACCGCCGGATGATGCGCGGCAAGTCCCAGAACGGCCTGGCGCATGAGGTCGAACGCGAACGAGGGCGGCGCCATGAATTCGGTGCTTTTCATACCGTAGCTCAGGTTTTCACGCGCCGCAAACACGCGCTCGTCGCTGTAGCTGTCGAGCAGGCGGTCCGACGCAATGCCGTTGACGACGCAACCGAGTTTCCAGCCGAGATTGTCGGCGTCGTCGATGCCGGAGTTCGCGCCACGCACGCCGAAAATCGGCACGAGATGCGCGGCATCGCCCGCGAACAGCACCGAGCCGTGACGGTAGCGTTCGAGCGTCAACGCATTGGCCTTGTAGACCGTAATCCAGATCGGCGACCATTCGCCCGTTTCGCCCATCGAGTCCAGCACGCTCTGCACGCGCGGCATCACGTTTTCAGGTTTGATCGCGGCCTCGGGATCTTCATCGTCGCGAAGCTGGTAGTCGATGCGCCAGACGTTGTCGGGCTGCTTGTGCACCAGCACGGTGGAGCCGGGATTGGAGGGCGGATCGAAATAGGCGAGACGTTCGGTGGCGCGCTCGCTTTCCAGTTCGATATCGACAATCACGTAGCGCCCCTCGTACGTGGTGCCGGTGAGCTTGAGGCCGAGCGCCTCGCGAATTGTGCTGCGGCCGCCGTCGCAGGCGACGACCCAATCCGCGCGCATTTTCCAGGCGGTGTCGCCGGTGCTGAGGTCAAGCGTTGCACCAGTTGCGCCGTTGCCGGTATGTTGTTCAATACCGGTCACGCGGGTTTGCCAGCGGATATCGATCAGATCGGCATGCTGTTCCACTTTGTCGAGCAGCAACTGTTCGATCTGGTATTGCGCGATGTTGATCATCGGCGGCAGCGATTGCTCGTCGTCCTGATGCATGGCGAAGCGGAACACTTCGGCATCGCGGTAGAAGCTGCGGCCGCCCGTCCACGGCAAGCCTTTTTTCAGGAAACCGTGCACGGCGCCGAGGCGTTTGAAAATCTCCAGGCTGCGGCGTGAAATGCAGATCGCGCGACTGCCGGTGCAGACACCGTCATCGGCTTCGATCAGCACCGAGCGTACGCCCTGGCGAGCCAGCGCAAGCGCCAGCGTCATGCCGACCGGACCGCCCCCGACAATCGCTACGGCGCGCCGCTGAGGGTCGCACCCGTCGACAAGCGGCGGCACCAAGCCCGCATAGGAACGCGGCGTGAACGGATAGGGTTTGAAACTGCGGCTCATGCGTGTCTCCTGGATCTTCGTTGCCGATGGATTGCCCGCCGCGGCTTGAGTGCTCTCTGGAGGCGGTGCGAATCGATTGGTGAAGTATGAAGGAGGGGTAGCGCGTGGCTGTCCTCATTTTGGGTACAAGGACTGGGCGTTCCGGCGATAGAAAAGGCCGCAGGGCGCTCACGCCCCCTGCGGCCCTTCTGATTCTTGCAATGCAATGCAGACCGCGCGGAATTGCCTAATCGGCCCCGGCCAGATGCGAAGCCTGGCGCGAGTGCTGGACGCTCGCTCCCACCGTGCATTCCTCGATCATCGCGCGGAACGTCGGCGCCGCGTGTGAAGCGCCGGTCGCCCCCGTCTCCGGCCCGCTTTCCGGTGCGCCGCCCACGCCCACAACCAAGGTCGCCCTTGGCCGCCATTCCCGCGTGCGCCGCAGCATGTTGCGCAAATACGGCGGCGATTCCGGCGCGTCGAGCGAGATGATGCAGATGATCGGCGCGTCCTTGAAGCTCGGTTCGTCGGCATGCGCGCTGCGATAGCCCGAGTGCGTGGCCATCATCGGGGCGAGACCCTGGCGTCCGAGCAATTGCACGGCGATCGCGGCGGTGACCTCATCGAATGCGCCGCGTCCAGGCACGCACAGCACCGACGTCTTGTCGGTTTCATGGCGCAGCGCCGGATGGGCCGAAATGTGGCTGTCGTGCCGATCCGAAAGGTCAGCCGTCGCCGATGCCGAGATTGCCCCAGCGGAGTCAGCCGGTTCCGTGCGCGACAGGCGGTCCGGCAGGCCGTCGGAAATTTCCAGGTTTTCCACGATATCGACCAGTGCGTCATTGATTCGCGCCAGTTGCTCAGGCATCAACACCCCGCGCATCGCATCGTTGCGCGCGAGCTTGAGGCCCTCCAGCGCAACGTTGTCGTAGTAATCGATCAGCGACATCTCGCGCAGCAGGCGCTCGGCCTGCACGATGGCTTCATGCGGATCGTCCGCCAGAAGCCGCTGATAGAAGTTCTGCGCAGGCGTGAGAGCAGGCTGGTCGCCCAGCAGCACCGTGAGAAAGTTCAGACGATCCGCGTAGCGTCCCAGTGTGACGACGCACAACGTGAGCGGCGTGGACAGCACGAGGCCGATCGGCCCCCACAACCAGCTCCAGAAAATCGCCGCCACGACCACGGCCAGCGGCGATAGCCCCGAGCGATGACCGTACAGCAGCGGCTCGGCGATCTGCCCGGCTACTACATCGACGACGATAAACAGAATCAGCGTATAGACCGCCATGGTCCATTGCGGCTGGATGGCGGCAGCGAGAAACACCGCCAGAATCGCGGCGATCCAGATGCCGATGTACGGCACGAAGCGCAGCAACGCGGCAATCACGCCGAACAGCAGCGCACCCGGCACGCCGATGATCGCGAGCCCGATGGCAATGATCCCGCCCGCGCTGAGATTCACGCCCAGTTGCGCGACAAAATAGCGGCTCAACCTCCCGGCGGCGTCGTTAATCGCAGTGGTAGTGCGGTGCAGATCGCGCGAACCGAAAAGACTGATCAAACGGTCGCGCAGGTCTTCGCGCTGCAGCAGGATGAAGATCGTGACGACCAGCACGATAAAGGTGGTCTCGATCGGCGCAATGGCGGGTGACAGCGCGCGTTGAGCGAGTTGCATCGGCGTGGGCGACGGCTCGTGCACTTCGACGGGCGTCGGCACAGCGGGTGCGTTGCGCGCTGCACGTCCGGTAAGGCGCGGCGGGCTCGGCTTGGTCGGCGCGACGCGTTGCAGCGTGGCGGCGGCACGGCTCATCAGCGAATCGGCCCGGCCGACGGTTTTCTCCTGCACTGTCTCGATCTTTTGCTCGATCGCCGCCTGATACTGCGGCAGATCGCCCGCCAGTTGCACCAGTTGTGCTCCGATCAGCCCGCCGACTGCCAGCAGGGTGGCGAGGGCGAACAGCACCGCGATAAAGATCGACGGCAACTGGCCCATGTGCAAGCGCCGCAGCGCCTGCACCAGCGGTGCGAGCAGAAAGCTGAGCAGCACGGAGAGCGTGATCGGAATCAGCACCTCGCGGGCGAAGTACAGCGCGCAGACCACCACGACGCCGGTAATGACCGAGGCCAACCCATGCAGACTGGGTGTGCCCGGAGGGTATACGCGGTTCGGCCGCCCGGTTGGCGGTAACGATATTTTCATGGACACACTTCTCGATGTTGTGGCGCTGACGTTTTTACTGAGGGTTCGCGCGGCTGGAACGGCGGCGATCGGTTAAAGCGCCCGAGCAATTCATATGCCCGGATTGTAGGCGCTTTGTAGTGCGGCGGCCGTATCCCTAGCCCATGTGCAAACGCAACAGCTCGAACAGCTGTGAGCTTGCATACAGTAGCAAGCCGATAAAGCCGCCCACAATCGTCCCGTTGATGCGGATGTACTGCAAATCCTTACCGATGTTCAACTCGATTTGCCGTGACATGTCGCGTGCGTCCCAGTTTTTCACTGTATCGCTGATGTGGCGCGTGAGGAACTGGGCAAAATCCGGCGCCATGGCGCGCGCCGCTTCTTCCAGATGGTCGTTCAGCGACTGGCGCAGCGCGGGGTCATGCGCCAGTTCGCGGCCTACCCACTGGCCCATCGCCATCACCCGGGCGTGCAGGGCCGAATCGCTGCTTTGCAGATCGCGTTTGAGCCATGCGCGCAATTCGCCCCACATGTCCTTCACATACGTGCTGAGCGCTTCGCCTTCCACCAGATAACGCTTCAATTCCTCGCCTTTCTGCAGGAATGCCGGATCGGTCTTGAGTTTGACGATCAGTTTCTGGGCGGCGTCGTCGAATTTCTGGCGCAACTGATGAGCAGGGTTCTCACTGATCTGCTCGAGCATCCGGTTCACCGCATTGGCGATCGCCTCGGCGCCTTTTTCCCCAAGCCACGCCGAGGGCAGGATCATCTCCATCTTCGGATATTCGCTCTTCACCCATTCGACGATGCGCTCAGCGATAAACTCGCGCGCCTGCGGTTCGCGCAGCAGCGTCACGACCTGTTCGATGCCGGCGTCGAGCAGTTCCTGATGACGGCCGTCCTTGGTGAGCGTGTCGAGAATCGAGCCCATGGATTGCGACAGATCGACTTTGGCCAGCACGTCGCGTAAGGCGTCCTTGATGAAGACCTGGATGCGCACGTCGTCGGTCAGTTCGAGAATGCCGCCCGTCAGTTTGACCACGTAGTCGCCCAGCCGCGCGGTATTGGCCGGTTTCGTCAGCCAGCCGGTGATGCTTTGCGCCGGGTCGTGTTTCTGGATCAGTCCGACCAGCGACGGCACGTCCAGAAATTTGTCCTGCACGAACACCGCGAGGTTGTCGGCGATCTTGTGCTTGTTCTTCGGAATGATCGCCGTGTGCGCAGAGACGATCGGGATCGGCACGCGGCGAAACAGTGCGACCACAGCGAACCAGTCGGCGAGCGCGCCGACCATGGCGGCCTCGGCTATCGCCTTGATGCCGTCCACCCAGAGGCCGCGTGGCATGAAGGCTGTCACAAGGAAAACGCAGGCTGCGGCCGCCAGCAGCAGTAGCGGGGTGCGCTTGGCCTTCTTCAATTCGGTTTCTTTGTTCATCGGCAGCAGAGCAACGAGGTTTTATTCGATTGGAATGGTGCGGTGCGATCGGGACGCTGGTCCAGAAACGGGAGTGTAGCGCCGCTGTTCCGGCCGTGTGGAGCCGGCTTGGGACAGTTTTTGACCGCAGGCGCGGTAACATGAGCGCCGAATGAACATCGAGCGACGACGCAATTGAACGGAATGGAGGCACAGTGATCAGGTTTCTGCACACCGCGGACTGGCAGATAGGCACGCAATTCGGCCAGTTCGAGCCGGACGAAGCCGCGCATCTCGCGGAAGCGCGCTTCGAGATCGTGCGCCGGATCGCTGAGGAAGCGGCGGCGCGCAAGGTCGACGCCGTGCTGGTCGCCGGCGACGTATTCGACCTGCAGACCGTCTCGGACACGGTGATCCGCCGCTTATTCGGCGCGCTGCAGGCGTTCTCGGGGCCGTGGATCATGTTGCCGGGCAATCACGATGCGGCGCTGGTCGAGAGCGTCTGGACCCGTGCGCAACGCCTGAACTGCGTGGTGCCGAACGTACAGCTCGTGCTCGAACCCGGCGTGGTGACGCTCGATGCCTGCCAGTGCGCGTTGCTCTGCGCGCCGCTCACGCAACGCATCACTTACGACGACACGACTGGCTTCTTCGACACGACGGAGACGCCGCCCGGCTATCACCGCATCGGTCTCGCGCATGGCAGCGTGAGCGGGATTCTGCAGGAGGGCATTGATTCTTCGAACCCGATTGCGCCGACGCGTGCCGCGAGTGCGCGTCTGGACTATCTCGCGCTTGGCGACTGGCACGGTCATTTGCGCGTCGACGAACGCACCTGGTATGCCGGTACCCACGAGCAGGACCGTTTCCGCGCCAATGATCCGGGCTTCATGCTCGACGTCACGCTGACTGAGCCAGGCGCCGTGCCGGTCGTTGAAGCGGTGCGGGTCGGTAAATATCAATGGCATCGTTGGGAAGAGACGATCTCCGTGCCGACCGACGTCGATTCGCTCAAGCTGCGCCTCAGCGCGTTAGGCAGTCACGACGTGCTGCGCGTGACCGTAAGCGGCTCGACCGCACTGGCCGAAGCCGAAGCGATTCACGTCGCGATGGAAGAAACCCGTGCGCGCGTGCGTGCGCTACGTGTCGATCTGAGTGGTCTGCAGGTGCTGCCCACCGCCGACGACCTCGCCGAACTCGGCGCGCAGAGCGGCTACCTCGCGAAGGTGGTGGCGCGTCTGCGAGGCTTGCAGGAAGACCCGCAGTCCGACCCGCAACAGGTCAAACGCGCGGCCGAGGCGTTATTGCTTCTGGCGCGTTTTCAACGTGAACTGCCGCGCGAAGCGAGGTCCGCATGAAGCTGGAAAGCATCGCGATTCAGGAGTTCAAGCAGTTCACCGGACGGCTCGTTATCGACGATCTGCAGCCCGGACTCAATCTGTTCACCGGCCCGAACGAGGCCGGCAAGAGCACGATCGCCGAAGCCGTGCGGGCCGTGTTCCTCGAACGCTATAAGGCTTCGCATCTGAAAGACCTCCTGCCGTGGGGCAAGGCGAGCGGGCAGCCCTCGGTTGAAGTGACGTTCGATATGGACGGCACGGCGTGCAGGTTGTCGAAGCAGTTCGTCACCCGGCAGCGCTGCGAATTGAAGATCGGTCAGACGGTGTTCGGCGAGGACGAAGCGGAAGACAAGCTCGCCGTGCTCCTCGGTTTTTCGCGTGCAGCGCGTGGGCCGCTAAAGGCGGAGAACGCCGGCGTTCCCGGATTGTTGTGGGTGCAACAAGGCGGCACGCAGGAGGTTCGCGATTCCACGGGACATGCTGCGCAGTATCTGCGCGATGCGTTGTCGCAACTCTCGGGCGGCCATGAATCGGCGGGTGAGGATGCGCTGATTGCGGCGGTGCAGCGCGAGCTCCGGCATCTGCTCACGGCGCGTACGCAGAAGTCCACCGGGCCATTGGCTGAGGCCGAACAGGCGTTGGCAGCGCTGATCGAAGAGC
Source organism: Paraburkholderia aspalathi (assembly GCF_900116445.1). Lineage (GTDB taxonomy): Bacteria > Pseudomonadota > Gammaproteobacteria > Burkholderiales > Burkholderiaceae > Paraburkholderia > Paraburkholderia aspalathi. The sequence continues at coordinate 110,941 of NZ_FPBH01000031.1, read as the reverse complement.
GCGACGAGCTGGAGCAGCAGCGTCAGCAGTTCGACGAGAACATCGTGCGGCTTGCCACGCAGCAGGAAGCCTTCGACGACGCGCAACGCAAGCGCCCATGGGAGCTTCATGAGCAGAAGGCCGTGCAGGCGCAACAGCGCGCTGATGCCGCGGCCGAACTCGAACGGAGTCTTCAGGGCTTGGCGCAATCGCTGCAATTGAAGGACGCGGAGTTAGCGCTTTCGTTGCAACAGGAACAGGCGGCGACTGAACTCGAAACCGCCGTTGCACGCGAGCGGCAGCAACTCGACGCCGCACGAGCCAATGTCTCGACGGTTCAGAACGAGCATGCGCAGGCTCAGGCGAGCGTGGCGAAATTTGAGCAGGCGTCTGCCGATGCCAACCGTGCGTACGAACTGGCGAACGCCGCGGTGACCGCGGGCGATTTGCGCAGTCAGATTGCGTTGCACCGCACAGAAAGCGAACGGCTCGAAGCATCGATCGCGGCTGCCGGCGAGGCGAACGAGGCCGTACTGGAAGCAACGCGCGCAGCGGCCGCGCTCGAAATCGACGGAGCACAATTGAAGCGGCTCCAATCGCTCGATGCGGAATTGACAGTGCTGCGTGCGCGGACCGAAGCGGCGATGACGCGGATCGAATACCGGTTGAATGGGACGATCACAGTCGGTGATGCGAAGGTAAGCGGCGAGGGCGTGCTGCGGATCGACGAGGAGAAACTGATCGGTCTTGGCGAACTCGGCGAATTGCGGGTGATTCCGGGCGTTTCCGATCTGTCGGCGCGCTTGTCCGAGTTGGCGTCGCTCGAAGCCCAGCATGCGCAGTTGTTGCAGGCGCTGGGCGTGGCGTCGTTGGGTGAGGCCGAGGCCAGGCTCGAGCAGTGGAAGACGCTGGTCGCGCAGCAGAAAAGCCAGGCGAAGATTCTTGAGGTGCATGCGCCGCAGGGTATCGACGCACTGCGGGCAGCGTTGGCTTCGGCGGATGCGCGATTGCAAACGGCTAACGGACGGCTTGCGGCGTTGCCCGATGTCTCCGCCGCGCCACCGCTCGACGAGGCTCGCCGCAACGCCGACATCGCGCGTGATGCGCTGGAAGCCGCCAGAAAAGCATTGGAGCAAGCGGCGGAAAAGCGGTCGACGGCTACGGCCACGACGGAATCGCTTGCAGCGCAGCTCCAGCGCAAGGAAGCGCAACTGGCTGACGAAGCGTTCCGCCGCAACCGCGCGCAGTGGCAGACGAAAATCGTCGAGCAGCGCGTGCAGGTCGAGGCGTTGAAGAAACAGCTCGAAGGTCGCGAGCGTGAGTTGGAAGCTGCGCGTCTCGACGACCCGGCCGCTGAAGCGAAGCGCTATCGGGCGTCGGCGGAACTTGCGCGCAACGAGCAGCACACGCGGCAATTGCGGATCGCTGAGTTGCGCAGTCAACTTGAGACAGTCGGCGCGTCCGGGCTCGGCGAGCGTCTCGCAACAGTGAACGCCTCAGTCGAGCAGGCCACGCGGCGTAAGGAAGAACTCAGCTTGCGGGCAAGCGCTTTGAGTCTGCTCGACGAAGTGCTTGTCGACGAACGCGATGCGGCGGTGGCGCAACTGCGCGCGCCGTTGACCGAGCGTCTCGGGCACTACTTGAAGCGGATTTTCCCGCAGTCGACAATTGCGCTCGGCGACGATCTGAGTCCGGCGACGCTAGATCGTTATGGCCGCGCGGATACGCTCGATGCGTTGAGCTTCGGGACACGGGAGCAACTCGGCATTCTGACGCGGCTCGCGTATGCGGATCTATTGAAGGCGTCGGGTAGGCCCACCTTGCTAATGCTCGACGACGCAGCCGTGCATACCGACGCGACGCGGCGCGATGCGATCAAGCGCGCGCTGATCGATGCGGCTACGCGGCATCAGATTCTGGTGTTCACGTGCCATCCGGAGCTTTGGGACGATCTGGGCGTCAGGCAGCGGGCGATTGAGGATTTGAAAGTGGCGGCATAGGGCGTCTTGGGACGCCTTGGTTTCGTTGAATGTTTCGTTGAATGACCCGGGAACGTCATGACTCAACTTTATCGCGGCATGGATCCGGCGGCACTGCGTGCGGCCTACGACAACGTGGCGGCGGTGGCCGACGTCGCTGAGCGCATGCTCGGCTTTCAGGAGCGCAGTGCGGCGCTGTATGCCACTGTGCCGTGCCGACGTGACGTGGCGTACGGTCCACGGCCCCGGCAACGTTTCGACTGGTTTCCGTGCGGGAAGCCTGACGCGCCGATTTTCGTGTTCATACACGGCGGCTACTGGCAGGCGCGCAGCAAGGAAGATTTTGCGTTCGTCGCCAGTGGGCCGCTTGGGCGTGGCTTCAATGCTGTGCTCGCGGAATATACGTTGGCGCCGGACGCGTCGATGACGCAGATCGTCGGCGAAATGGATGCGCTGCTGGCGGCGCTGGCGGCTGATCGTGATGGGCTGGGCACGCGTGGTCCCGTGTGCCTTGCAGGGCATTCTGCAGGCGGCCAGTTGAGTGCGCTTTATCGCACGCATGAGTCTGTCGTGCACGCCATGCCGATCAGCGCACTGGTGGACCTGGAGCCGATTGCGATGTCATGGCTCAACGAGAAGCTGCAGCTAACGCCGGCGGAGATCGATGCGTATAGCCCGATGCGGCATATCGGCAAAGGTGTGTCGATGACTGTCAGCGTCGGCACGGCCGAGTTGCCGGAACTGGTTCGGCATTCAGAGGAGTACGTGGCGGCGTGTCGGCAAGCGGGTGAGCAGGTGGAGTTCGTGCCGCTCGCCGGGTGTAATCACTTTACTATCCTTGAAGACCTTGCGCGGGCCGATGGGGTGCAAATGGAGGCGTTGGTGAAGGGAACGGGGCGCAGGTGACCCACTGTGCTCACTGATACCACCGCGGCGTGTAAACCCATTCATCGCCATCGATACCGTTAGCAAACGCGCGTGTCGTCGACGACCCGACGATCACCATCGTGCGCATGTCCACATCGGAGGAACGCAGTTCACCGAGCGTGATCGTGCGCAGTGTGCTGCCCGCTCTGCCGATATCGCGACCAAGCACGACTTTCGTTGCGGCAGTGCGATATTCCCGCACGATGTCCAGCGCTTTATCCAATTGCCACGGCCGTGCTCGGGAGATCGGGTTGTAGAACGCCATCACCAGATCCGCTTCGGCCGCATGCCGAAGGCGTTTTTCGATGATGCTCCACGGTTTCAGATTGTCGGACAACGACAGCATGCAGAAGTCATGGCCCAACGGCGCGCCGGCTTGCGCTGCGGTTGCCATCGCAGCTGATACCCCCGGCACGATGGCGAGTTGGACCGCCCGCCAGTCGGCGTTCGTCGAAGCGCCTTCTTCGAGCGCTTCAAGCACCGCGGCCGCCATCGCAAACACGCCAGGGTCACCCGACGACACCATTACCACTGACCGTCCCGTGCTCGCCAGTTCGAACGCATGGCGCGCCCGCTGCATCTCTTCGCGATTGTCCGTGCCGTGTACGCGTTGGTCGGCACGCAAGGGGCCGGCCATTTTCACGTAGGTTTCGTAGCCGAGAATATCGGTGGCTTCGTTCAACGCTGTTCGAGCGGCGGGCACCATCAGCTCCGCGCTACCGGGGCCGAGGCCGATCACGGTCAAGCGGCCGCGCGTACGGCCAATTGTGTCCGGGTCGATTGCCAGCGCTGCTAGCGCGAGCGCGACTCCTGCTTCCGCGTCGTCATGCAAGGTTTGATAAGGGACGCGCAGCGCGGCGTGCAGCAAATTGCTCGGCGGCTCGCCGTCCTCCGGGCCCGCCTGGGCAAAACGCAGCGGCACGTTCAGGCTCGCCGCGGCATCGGCGAGCGCCGGGTTCGCCATGTGTTCGGAAGGAATCAGCAATGCTGCGAGCGAAAGCGGTGCAAGACCGTGCGCGTTCAATGCCTCATGTACGAGCGCGGCGATTCGCTCGCCGGAAGTCGTCTGCGTATCAGGATCAGAATTGGTAGCGAGGTCTGTATCGGTGTTGGAAGACGCACCCGGACTCGGAACGGCCACCGCCGCCACCACACTCCGCGGATGAATCACCAACTCATCATCTCGCCCATCCCACGCACGCGGCGTCACTCGAATCACGAGACGTGCCGATTCCGAGCGAGGCAGTTGCGCATCATCGAGCCACGGCGCTTCACCCTCAATGCGCGTGCTTTCACCAGCCAGAAGATCCGACACGAAGCGCTTACCTTGCGCTATATCGGCAAGCGCATAGCCCTCAGGCGGATTGAGCACACATGTTCCGAAGCGCAATTCGCCACTCGTCGTGATCGCTGGCGACACGTTCAACGCAGCCGCGATCTCGCGAGCCATCACGTTAACGCCTGCAAGGCCGCCGAGCAAGGGCACGACCGCACTGCCGTCTTCTGCAACGGTCAGCACCGGAGGCTCGACGCCTTTATTCGACAGCAAGGGCGCCACGCAACGGATCACGATCCCAGCAGCGCACAGCGCGATGATTGGCGTACCGCGCGCATACAGATCACACAGATGCGCGCGGAGTTCCGTGTACGAGACGTCAGCCTCGACTCGGCCCTGCAAGGCATGAACCTGGCATCCGGCATACAGCATCCGGATACGCCGTGCGGTCTCCAACGCGCCCGCACCGAGAATCACGATCGCGGGTGGCGTCAACCTTGCCATTTTTCCCCCGGCACCACGAGTAGCGAAAAGTACGGCGAGGCCATCGGATCGACTTCGTCGAGCGGCACGATGCGCTGATTGCCCATGGTGGCGCGTTCGACGTAAAGCGCACGATGCGCGAGCCCCAGTTCGCCGAGCACGCGCCGCACCTTATCGAAATTGCGGCCCAGTTTCATAATGACGGCTGCGTCCGCATCGGCCAGACGTCGGCGTAGTTCGTCTTCTGGCAACACGCCGGAGAGCACCGACAGACTCTGATTGCGATACACCAGCGGCGAGCCAAGTACCGCTGCGCCGCCGAGCATCGAGCACACACCGGGCACGACTTCAGCCTCGAACCGGGCTGCGAGGCGGTCGTGCAAATACATATACGAGCCGTAGAAAAACGGATCGCCTTCGCAAATCACCGCGACGTCGCGACCCGCATCGAGATGGCCGGCGACGACCTCCGCAGCGGTGTCGTAGAAGTCGGCGATGATCGCCTCGTACGAAAGCGGTGGTTCGAGCGCTTCGGTCGTGACGGGATAGACGAGCGGCAGATGCTGTTGAGCGTCATGCAAATGCGCCTCGATGATGCTGAAGGCGTTGCCCTTCTTACCCTTCGCGACGAAATACGCGACCACGGGTGCCGCTTTCAGCAAACGCAGCGCTTTCAGCGTGATGAGTTCCGGGTCGCCGGGGCCGACGCCGAGTCCGAATAAACGTCCTTGCACGGTCATTTACTCGACCTCCGTCGCCAGTGCGTTCACGGCAGCGGCGGCCATGGCGCTGCCGCCGCGTCGTCCGTGAACCACGACGAAGGGCACGCCGCGGCTGTCTTCGGTCAGCATCGCTTTCGATTCGGCCGCGCCGACAAAACCGACCGGAAAGCCGAGGATCAGCGCGGGCTTTGGCGCGCCTGCATCGAGCATATCGAGCAGATGAAAGAGGGCGGTCGGCGCATTGCCGATCACGACGACGCTGCCGGCCAGATGCGGCCGCCACAATTCGAGCGCGGCGGCCGAGCGCGTATTGCCGAGTTCGCGCGCGAGCGCAGGCACGTCCTGATGCGTGAGCGTGCAGATCACGTTGTTGTTCGCGGGCAGTCGAGCGCGCGTGATGCCTTGCGCCACCATGCCGGCGTCGCACAGAATCGGCGCGCCTTGCGCGAGCGCCGTACGGCCCGCGGCGCCTGCGCCTTCGGAAAACTGAAGATCTTCAACGACGTCGATCATGCCGCAGGCGTGGATCACGCGCACCGCGAGTTTCTCGAGGTCGGCAGGGATACGCGATAAGTCGGCCTCCGCACGTATCGTCGCGAAGGATTGGCGATAGATCTCCTGACCGTCGCGAATGTAATCAAGCATCTGAGGGGCTCCGGGCCGGGTGTGCCAATGGGTCGAGCATATCGGCGGCCTGTTCGATCGTGAGTTGGTGCGCGACGCACGAGCCGAAACCCGGCTGGCCGTCGCGGCGATAAAGGTCGTAGGTGCCGGGCGCCGCGGCCAGCAGCGTGTACGGCGCGCAATGTGCGGCGGCGCATGAGCGCGGACAGCCGCTCAGATGGACGTCGACGCCGTCGGGCAGGCGATCCGCTAGAAGTAACGCGTCGGCTTTGGTGTTAGCGAGGCTTTTCGCGCAGCCTGTGGAACCGGCGCAGGCGATTAAGTGCGTAATGGGTTGTGCGGGATCGCAGGCGAGCCCCAGCGCATTCATTTCAGCGAGCACGGCGGGCGCGGCATCGGCAGCGATATCGGGCAGTAATACGCTTTGCCAGGGCGTCATGCGCAGCGTGCCGTTGCCTTGCTGTTGCGAGAGCGTGGCGAGGCCGCGCAAGGTCGTGGCGTCGAGGCGTCCGAGCGGCGGTTGGCCGCCTACGTGCAGCATTCCCACAACTCGCTGTGCGTGCGCGCCGAGTCGGAGCGTGGCATCGGCAGGTGTGGGGCGTTGCCAGTTTGCAAGCGATGTGTCGCGTGACAGCGGGAAATCGACGTACGTTTGAGCGTGCTGCAATACGGCGTCGATGGAATGCGCGGCGAGCAGGTGACGCATGCGCGTGTCATCTGGAGCGGCCAGATCGAGGAACGTGTGCAGCAGCGCGCAGACGAGGTCTGTGACTTGCGAAGGCAGCACGGCGGCGAGAGCGCCGGCGTAATTCGGATGAGGATGGTCAACGGCGCTATGCGCGATGTGTTGGAATGCATCGGCATTCGCCAAAGCTGGCGGACAACCCGCCAATCCAAACACAAATCGCACATCGTCTTCGGCCTGCGTCGCCGCGAGCCAGACATCATGCGGATGATCCAGTCTGGCAAGACGCTCACCACCATCGAGCAGAAGCGCGAATTTCGGCGATAGCGCCGCGAAACGCGCTTCGGATTGCAGCAAGGTGAGCAGTTCAACGCAAAGCGGCCTTGTATCGAACAGCGCAAACGGATCGCGTCCGGCAGTCGGGCTCACCATCACATTGCGAACATCGTCCGCCGAGGTCGCGAGCAGCACGCCGGAAGCATCCACCGCACCGCCCGTCGGAATCGGCCCAAGCCCCGCATCGACCAGCGCCGCGATCAACGCCGCCTCATGCCCGCTTCGCACGCCACGCACCTGCAGATTCGCGCGATTGGTCAGCTCGACCACGCCCGCCCCATACCGCTCGCTGACATCAGCAATCACCGCAGCCTGCGCCGCACTCAACTCGCCGCCGGGCAATTTGATCCGGCAGATCCCCCCATCGCGCGCGGCAACGATGCGCAGCAGCCCCGGACACGCCGAAGGCCGCAGCACGAGAGCCGCGTCAGGCAAAGCAGTGGAGGGCGAAGCTTGATTCAAGACGGACACCGGGTTGAGCGTCGCGCGACGGCCCGAGCAAGCCGCAAAGCGGCCGTTGCTACGGCATCGGTACACCCCGCCCGATGTAGGCTGGCACGAACAGTCTGGCCGGCAGGTCTCCTGGCTGGCAGGTCATGGTCCGCCGCGGCCTTCCCGGTCGAACCAGTGGCGCGGAGCGCAGGCGGACTCGCTGCATACAGTTGCGGGGGCAGCCACAGCGACACTGTGTTCCCTCTTCGGCCCCGAAGGGCACCGGCGGCTGTATTATGCCTTTTTTCGAACAGCACAACGAGGCTGGACGCTTTGATCGGCGTGGCACAGCGCATTATTTGAAGATACAGAAAGAGGATGGATGCATGCCGGCGTGGCTGACCGTGGTGGGCATAGGCGATGACGGCTTCGCCGGCTTGGGGAAGCCCGCGCGGCGTGCTTTGCTGGAAGCGTCGGTGGTTTATGGCGGCGAACGGCATCTGGCGATGCTGCCCGCGCGCCTCGCCGCGCGCCGCGCGGCATGGCCGAAGCCGTTCGATCTCGCGCCTTTGCTGGCGGAGCGTACAGGGCCCGTGTGTGTGCTGGCGAGCGGGGATCCGATGCTGTTCGGTGTCGGCGCGACTCTCGCGCGGCAGTTGCCAGCGGGTGATTTGCGGGTGCTGCCCGCGCCCTCGTCGTTGTCGCTGGCGGCCGCGCGGCTTGGCTGGCCGTTGCAGGACGTCGCCACGGTTTCGCTGGTGGGACGGCCGTTGCCGACGCTGAATGCTCATTTGCACGACGGCGCGCGCGTCTTCGTGCTGAGTGCAGACGGGCGCACGCCCGCCGCGCTGGCCGAACTGCTGAATGCACGCGGCTTCGGCGCGACCCGGATGACCGTGCTGGAGCATTTGGGTGGCGATCTGGAGCGGTGTATCGATGGCCGTGCGGATCAGTGGTCCGCTGGCGAAGTGGCGGCGCTGAACCTGATCGCGCTTGAATGCCGTGCAACGGAAGGCGCCCCGCGTTTGCCGCTGACCGTCGGTTTGCCCGACAATGCCTTTCGCCACGACGGTCAGTTGACGAAGCGCGACGTTCGCGCGATCACACTGGCGCGCCTCGCGCCGACGCCCGGCGAATTGCTATGGGACGTGGGCGCGGGCAGCGGCTCGATCGGCATCGAATGGATGCGTGCACACCCGACTTGCCGCGCGATCGCGATCGAAGGGCACGCGGAGCGGCAGCGCTTCATCGAACACAATCGCGATGCGTTGGGCGTGCCGGGTTTGCAACTGGTGGCCGGCCGGGCGCCTGATGCGTTGGAAGGTTTGGCTGTGCCGGATGCCGTGTTCATCGGCGGTGGCGTGACGGTGCCGGGTGTGCTTGACGCCTGCTGGGCGCGTCTGCGCGACGGCGGACGTCTGGTGGCCAATGCCGTGACCTTGCAAGGCGAGGCAGCGCTGGCGGCGTGGCGTGAGCAACACGGCGGCACGTTGACTCGCATCGCGCTGGCTGACGCGCAGCCGCTCGGCGGCTTCGATACGTGGCGCCAGGCGTTGCCGATTACGCTGCTGGAGGTGACGAAGCTGGCCAGCAGCGCGAGCGCCACATGCAGCACGTCCACCGGTTCAACCGACTCACCATTCCATCCGTAATGCGCGAAGAAACGCCCGAACAACCCGCGCCGCTGCGTAGCGGCTACACGACCGGCAGTTGCGCCACCGCGACGTCGCTCGCAGCCGCGCGTCTGTTGCTCGCGGGTATCGTCAGCGAGGTCGCGGAGATCGTGTTGCCGAAGGGCCAGCTCGTGCCGATGCCACTGGTGTTCTGCCGCCTGACCGCCGATGGCGCGGAAGCCGGCACCGTAAAAGACGCAGGCGACGACCCCGACGTGACACACGGCGCGATCGTATTCGCCCGCGTGCGTTTGCTTGCCGAACCGGGTGTGATCTTCCGCGCGGGGCCAGGCGTTGGCACGGTGACTCGCGCCGGCCTCACGCTGCCAGTCGGCGAACCAGCGATCAATCCCATCCCGCGCAAGATGATGACCGAACATCTGACCGAGCTCGCCGCGGAACATGGATATGCAGGCGGCTTCGAAGTAACGATTGGCGTCGAAGGCGGCGAAGCACTCGCACTGAAAACGATGAACCCGCGCCTCGGCATTCTCGGCGGCCTGTCGATTCTCGGCACCACCGGCATCGTGCGGCCGTTTTCGTGCTCGGCCTATATCGCCTCGATTCATCAGGGCATCGACGTCGCGCGTGCGAACGGTTACCTGCATCTCGCGGCATGCACCGGCAACGCAAGTGAAGACGCGATGCGCGCGCATTATGGTCTGCCGGACATCGCACTGATCGAAATGGGCGACTTCGTCGGCGCGGTGCTCAAGCATATGAAGCGCGCGCCGGTCGAGCGCCTGAGTGTGTGCGGTGGCTTCGGCAAGCTCAGTAAACTGGCAGCCGGGCACCTCGATCTGCATAGCCGCAATTCGAACATCGATCTGGAACGGCTTGCAAGCTGGGCCGCCGAATTTGGCGCCGACGACGCGTTACAGGCGGCGATCCTCGCCGCCAATACGAGCCAGCAGGCGGTCGCGTTGGCGCATGCGCAACACGTGCCGCTCGGCAACATTGTCTGCCAGCATGCGCTCGCCGTAGCGCGCGATATCGTGCCGCCGCAGGTCGCGGTCGAAATGTTCGCGATTGACCGCCAGGGCAATCTGATCGGGGTCGCGCAATGACAAGGATTCTGCTGCTCGGCGGAACCGGCGACGCCTTGCGTATCGCGAGGCAACTCGGCCCTGAGCATGTGTATAGTCTCGCGGGCCTCGGCAAGGTGCCGGACGATCTGTCATGCGAGGTGCGCGTGGGCGGCTTCGGCGGCAGTGAAGGGTTGGCGCGTTATATCGAGGACCAACGCATTAGTCTCGTGATCGACGCGACACATCCGTACGCCGCGCAGATCAGCGCCAATGCCGCGAAAGCGAGCAGTGCGGCGCGCGTACCGTGCTGGGCGCTGCGTCGCGCGGGATGGCAGCCGCAAGCCGGCGACGACTGGCGCATGGTCGACGATTGGACGGAACTCACGATCGCGCTCGCTTCATTCAAGCGGCCACTGTTCACACTCGGCCGCGAACCGCTCGCGCATCTCGACGAAATCCCGCAGCACCAGTTCTGGACGGTACGCTGCCTCGACGCAAACGAAACCAATCCGCGTGCGCGAATTCTGGCGACACGTGGCCCGTTTACGCTCGAAGGCGAGCGCGCACTGTTCAGCGCCGAAGCATTCGATGTCGTCGTCAGCAAAAACAGCGGCGGCAGCGCCACTGAAGCGAAACTCGAAGTCGCGCGCGAACGTAGCCTGCCGGTGGTCATGCTGCGGCGTCCTGCATTGCCTGCAGTCGATCGCGAGTTTGCAAACGTGGCCGACTTGCTGGAAGCATTGCAAGTCTCAGGTTAAGTGGCGCATGTCATGCATGACATGCCGGCCAAACGAATCATGGAGTAGTGAATGACGGTGTTTTTTATCGGCGCGGGTCCCGGCGACCCGGAACTGATCACGGTGAAAGGGCAACGCCTTGTGCGCACCTGCCCGGTGATCCTGTATGCCGGCTCGCTGGTGCCGGCCGCTGTGCTCGAGGGGCATAGCGCGGAGCAGGTCGTGAACACCGCCGAGCTCGACCTCGATCAGATCGTCGCCTTACTCAAGGCCGCACACGACAAAGGCCAGGACGTGGCGCGCGTGCATTCCGGCGACCCGTCCTTGTACGGCGCGATCGGCGAGCAGATTCGCAGACTTCGTGAGCTCGACATTCCCTACGAGATCGTGCCCGGCGTCACAGCAACCGCGGCATGCGCAGCAACACTCGGTTGCGAACTCACCTTGCCCAATATTTCGCAGACGCTGATCCTCACGCGCTTCGCAAGCAAAACGACCATGCCGGAAGGCGAGCAACTCGCCGATCTCGCGAGACATCGCGCGACGATGGCGATTCACCTTGGCGTGCGCCATCTTGCACGCATCGTCGATGAACTACGGCCGCATTACGGCGGCGCGTGTCCGATCGCGGTGATCTATCGCGCCAGCTGGCCGGATGAAGAAAAGATCACCGGCACGCTCGACGATATCGTCGGCAAAGTGCAGTCCACCAACATCGAGCGGACTGCGCTGATCCTGGTGGGACAGGTGCTGGCGGCCGAAGGATTCGCGGAGTCGACGTTGTACGCGAAAGGCGGCTGACCCCTACACCACCGGCTCAGCCGATTCCTTATCCCCCTGACTTCAACTGTGCCCAGAGCCTGCTTTCCAGACGTTTGATCTGGGCGGGCAAGGGCTTGAGCAGAAACAGTGTTTTCAGCACGGATTCAGGCGGGTACACGGTCGGATCGTTGAGAATTTCCGGCCGCACGAATTTGCGCGCGGCGGCGTCCGCATTCGGATAGAACACCTCATTGGTGATCCCGGCATGAACCTCCGGGCGCTCGATGTAGTTGATCCAGTTGAGCGCTGCCTCCGGATGCGGCGCATCTTTGGGGATCGCCATCATATCGAACCAGATCGGCGCACCGCCTTGAGGAATGAAGTATTTGACCTCGTAACTCTTGCCGGCTTCGCGCGCGCGATGGCTCGCCATCGACACGTCACCCGACCAGCTCAAAGCAAAACAGATGTCGTCGCCCGCGAGATCGTTGATATAGCTCGTCGCGTTGAACTGCGTGATGTACGGACGGATTTTCTTCAGTGCGTCGTACGCGGCCTGGTAGTCGGCCGGATTCACGCTGCTCGGATCGCGCCCGAGATAGTGCAACGTTACCGCGAATACATCGGTCGGCGCGTCGAGTATGGACACGCCGCAAGTCTTCAGCTTGCTCAGATATTCAGGCTTGAAAAGGATGTCCCAGCTATCAAGCGGCGCATCGTTGCCGAGAATTTTCTTGACCCGTGTAACGTTATAGCCGAGCCCCGTGGTGCCCCATGCCCACGGCACCGCGTACTGATTGCCGGGGTCCGCATCGGCGACCAGCTTGAGCAGATTGTGGTCGAGGTTCACCAGGTTCGGCAGCTTCGATTTGTCGAGTTTCTGGTAGATGCCGGCTTCGATCTGCTTGGCGAGAAAGTTCGAGGTCGGCACCACGACGTCGTACCCCGTAGAACCCGTCAGCAGTTTCGCCTGCAAGGTTTCGTCGCCGTCGTAGACATCGTATTGCACATGAATGCCGGACTCTTTCTCGAAGTTCGGCACCGTGTCTTTCGCGATGTAGTCGGCCCAGTTGTACAGATTGAGCTGCTTTTCGTCGGCGTGCGCGGCAGTGCCGAATGCGCAGAACAACAGCGCTGCCAGCAGCGATGCGCTCGGCCTCGGCTTCATGAAGGTGTGGGGCATGGTTGTCGTCCAGAGAGGGTTCAACAGAGAGCGGTCGCGGCCTTACATACGCTGATGTCGTTGCAGTTTCTGATTGCGCATCAGGCACAACATGTCGGCGGCAAGGTGGGCCGCGGCGAGCGCGGTAACGTCGCTGTGGTCGTAGGGCGGCGACACCTCCACCACGTCCGCACCGACCAGATTCACGGCGCCCAGCGCGCGAACGATTTCCAGCGCCTGTGCCGAGCTCAGGCCACCTGCCACCGGCGTGCCCGTACCGGGCGCGAAGGCAGGATCGAGACAGTCGATGTCGAACGTGAGGTACGTGGGCGCATCGCCGACAATCGACAGCACTTCGTCGATGGTTGCCTGCGTGCCGTTGCGATGGACCCACGGCGCGTCGAGAATGCGCACGCCCATGAAGTCTTCGTTCCAGGTGCGAATGCCGATCTGCACCGAGCGCGCCGGATCGATCAGCCCTTCACGGATCGCCTTGTAGAACATCGTGCCGTGATTGAGCGAATCGGGGTTGTCGTCCGGCCACGTGTCGCAATGCGCGTCGAAGTGGATCAGGCTCAACGGCTTGCCGTACTTTTCAGCGTGAGCGATCAGCAGCGGGTAGGTGATGTAGTGGTCGCCGCCGAGCGTCAGCATGTGGGTGCCCGTGGCGAGGATCTCGCGGGCGTGGGCGATGATCGCGTCGCGAATGCCGAGCGGGTTGTGGGCGTCGAACCAGCAGTCGCCGTAGTCGACCACGTTTAAATGATCGAACGGGTCGACGCCCCACGGAAACGCGCCCAGTTCGGCCAGTTGCACGGAGGCGGCGCGCATGCCCGCCGGGCCGAAGCGTGTGCCGGGGCGGAAGGTCGTGGCGAGATCGAGCGGAATGCCCGATACGGCGACGTCGACGCCGGTGAGATCGCGCGTGTAGGGCCGGCGCATGAAAGACAGCACGCCGGCGTAGGTGGGCGGATGAGGTTGGCCGGCCGCGTCGGCGCCTGCGGCAGGAGCGGTCGAGGCGGGGTGCAAAGCGTTCAGGTTCAGGGTCATACACGTCAATCCGGTCAGTTTCAATGAGCGCCGTCACACAAATATTTCTCATGTCTGCAGAAACGGCACGAGGCGTGTGAAGGGCAACTGGCGCTATGATTGCGAGGCAATATTCCGGCGAAAAGCGAAGAATCTTGCTGGAAGTATCGATATTTCTAATACCTTCCCTGACCGTGGCGATCCGATGCGTAGACTTCCCCCTCTGCAGGCCTTGCTCGCTTTCGACGCCGCCGCGCGCCTCGGCAGCTTCACGCGCGCGGCGCAAGAACTCGCGCTGACCCAGTCGGCGATCAGCCATCAGATACAGCAACTCGAGGAGTGGGCCGGGGTGCCGCTGTTCCGGCGGATTGGACGCGGCGTCGCGCTGACGGCGGCCGGTCTGCTATTTGCGCAGACCGTAACGTCTGCCATGACGACCCTCGCGGATGGGCGCGATCGCATCGAGCCCTATGGCAACCCCGATTCCGTGATCATCTATTGCGCGCCGCAGTTCGCGACGGGCTGGATCATGCCGCGCATGCCGGCATTTACGGCGGCCATGCCGAACATCGAGATATGGCTCGTTACCGGGGACGAGGTCAACGAGATCGATCGTGTCGATGTCGACCTGATCGTTTCCGCGAAGGAGATCCGCACGTCCGAAGTGATCTGCGAGCCTTTGCTCGACGAGGAGGCGGTCGCTATCTGCGGACCCGTGACCGCGCGCCGTCTGCATTCGACGTCCTTTCCCGAGGTGTTGACGCAGGCGCCTTTGCTGGTGCTCGAGCAGCGTCCGGAGTGGGCCCCGTGGTTGCCTGAGTTGAGGCGCGGTGGTTTGCGCACGCGGCGTGCGATGACGGTCGACGACCCCCGCATCCTTGTGGCGGCAGCCGAGCAGGAAGCGGGCATAGCGATGGTGTCGCGGCTCACCGCCGGGGATGCATTGACGAGCGGGCGCGTCGAGGTCTTGCCGCAGGTCCCGGGCTTCCCACTCGCGCCGCTCTGGCTGATGCGCTCCGCCCAACCGGCGCGTTCCGCTGCCGTGGACGCGGTTTATGCGTGGATGGTGAGGCTCTGCCGGGACGGTGGTTGAGGCGTGACCCATGCGCGCCGCGCCCGGAAAATTTCGCAAGCTCTGCACCATTTTCCGGCCATGACGCGGCTATCCTAGCGCGATGATGAAGCCCAGCACCGAACGCGATTACCGTCGACGGATTGCCCGCGTAATCGAGGCAATCCTGGTGGAGCCAGGCGCGCCACACACGCTCGAAAGCCTTGCCGCAGTGGCGCATCTCTCGCCCTATCACTTCCATCGCATCTATCGCGCATTGATCGGCGAGAGTGTGGTCGAGACCGTGCAACGGCTGCGGCTCGCCCAGGCCGCGCAACGGCTGACCGATGCCTCTGCTTTGGTCACAACGGTCGCGCACGATGCTGGCTACAACAGTCCGCAAGCTTTTGCGCGCGCGTTTCGTGGTTTCACCGGGGTCACGCCGAGCGAATTCAAGGCGCGGCAGAAACGCCTCGCCGCACCGTCGAAAGCGCGCCGCACAAGCGAGCCATGCGAGGCCGCCGCGACTGAAAGCCAGATGTCGGTTTTGCCG
The DNA here is from genome assembly GCF_900116445.1 of Paraburkholderia aspalathi. Classification (GTDB taxonomy): domain Bacteria; phylum Pseudomonadota; class Gammaproteobacteria; order Burkholderiales; family Burkholderiaceae; genus Paraburkholderia; species Paraburkholderia aspalathi. The sequence continues at coordinate 95,503 of NZ_FPBH01000031.1, read as the reverse complement.
TCGGTCGAACTCGCCGAGATCGCACCGATCGATCTCATGTGCCTTCGCCACGATGGACCCATCGCGACGATCGGGCAGACCTACCGCTCGCTGATGGACATACTGCGCAGCGAAGGGAATTCGACGAAGGGTCAACGCGTCGGCATCTGTATGCACGATCCCGCGCTGAGCGGTCGCTTCCAGTACTACGCCGGCATCGTCGCCACGCCTCCTCGCGTGCCGCGAGCGGTGGAGGGCGAGGCACTCGAGGCGGTGCGCGTGGAGGGCGGCCTGTATGCGGTCCATCGGCTGATCGGTCCATATGCGTTGATCGCGCCGACCTTCCGGGCGCTCTACGGCGGCTGGCTGCCGCAAAGCGGCTATGCGCACGACGACCGTCCGGGCCTTGAGGTGTACCGGAACCTGATGGTTGCCGGTTTGCAGCACGCCTGCGTCACGGACCTGATGATCCCCATTCGCAAGGACTGAACATGTTTCGTCGTTACTGTGCCGCCTTCGCATGCGCGGCGGCGTTGTGGTCGGCGGCGGCCGCCGCGCCGGGAGATCAGGCCGCCTGGCATGTGGGCGAGGCGACGCGTGTCTTTCATCCTGCTGCGGCTCGTCATTGGCGTGGGGCGCAGACGCAGGCGCTGGTGACGAGCATTTGGTATCCCGCTGATCTGACACTCTCGGAAGTCGCGCATGACATTGGCGCGCACGGTCGTCCGTTTTTCCACGGGCATCCCGCTGTCGTGGATGCGCCTGTGTCCATCGCTCGCGCAAAATATCCGCTGCTCGTGCTCTCGCACGGCACTGGCGGCACCGCGGACAGTCTCGACTGGCTGGCATCGGCGCTGGCCGCCGCAGGCTATATCGTCGCCGGTACCAACCATCCGGGTAACAACGCAGTCGAGCCGATGACCCGCGACGGCTTCATGCTCTGGTGGGAACGCGCCACGGACGCAAGCGAGGTGCTCGACGGCGTGCTTGCCGATCCGATGCTGGGGCCGCATGTCGACAGGGAGCGGATCGGCGCGGTGGGCTTCTCACTTGGTGGGTATACGGTTCTTGAACTGGCGGGCGCGCGCACCGATTTGGCGGCGTTCGAGCATTTCTGCTCGTCACCGCAGGCCGATGCGATCTGTCATCCGCCGGAAGCGTCCAGAATTCACGAGGACCCCGCCGCGCCTGCCTTGACGTTCGCCACGCTTTCGCCTGAGACGAAGGAGTCGCGAGCGCGCGCCGGCGACTCGTATCGCGACCCGCGCATCAAGGCGGTCTTTGCAATCGCGCCGGCACTGGGCGAGGCATTCGACAGCACCTCGTTCGCGGATGTCGTGATTCCCGTGTCGCTGCTTGCGGGCGAAGCCGACGTGACCGCACCGGTGGACACCAACATTCACCGCATCGCGGGCTTTATGCCGAAGGCAACCGTCACGACGGTGCCGGGCGCGTCGCACTATACCTTTCTCGATACCTGCTTGCCCGCAGGCGTCGAACACCTTGCGAGCATGTGCATGGACAATCCGGGCGTCGATCGCGATGCGATCCATGCGCAGACGGCCCAACGGGCAATCGATTTTTTCGCCGCCACGTTGCCTGCGGGCGGCGAGTAGCAAAGCTCAGTCCTCAAGCGGCGAGAGCGCTTCAAGCGGCACCTGCTTCGCCGGCCCGATGTTGATCGCCGGCACGAAGCCCAGCAGCACGACCACAAAAATCGCAATCGCGAAGATCGAGATGAAGGTCAGGTGCAGCGACTGATGCAACACCATGCGGATCATGTCGCTATCGACAAGACTCGCTACCTGATTCTGCAGCAGCGCCTTCAACTGATCGGACGTCACCACGGCGACGTCCTTCGAGTGACTGAGTCCGAAGTTGAGCACCGCACCGAACAGCGTCGCGCCGAGCGTGCTGCCGAGATTGCGCGAAAAGAGATTCGATGCGGTGGCGCTGCCGCGCTCGTCCATCTTGACGATCTCCTGAATCAGCACCAGCGAACTGACGCTCGAGGTGCCCATGCCGAAGCCCATGATGAGCGAACCGAACGCCGCGATAAGCGGCGAGCCGCCAGGCTGCAGGAACAGCAACAGCACCGCGCCAATCGGGATGAACGCGCTGCCGCCGATCAGAATGCGCCGCAAGCCGATACGGTGAAACGTCTTCGCCGCGAGTGTCGCGCCCGCGGGCCAGCCCACCATCATCATCGTGAGCGCAAGACCGGCAACCACCGGCGAGCGGTGCAGCACGCCCTGAACATACATCGGTAGGAAGGTGGTGGAGCCCATCAGGATCATGCCGGACAGCACGGTTGCTGCATTGCACGCGGCAATCGGCCGACGGCTCCAGAGCGCGAACGAGATCATCGGCTCGGTTGCGCGGCGTTCCTGGAACACGAAGAACAGCAGGCACAGCATGAACGCGCCACCCGCGAGCGATGCCTTGGCGATGTCGTCGTCGCCAGCATAGGTCAGCGCCATCATCAGTGCCGCGATCGCCGCCATGAATAGCGCCGCGCCCGCGAAGTCGATCGACGGACGCGCATGCCGTTCCGATTCGCGCAGGAACGCGATGAAGCCCGCCGCTGAGGCAAGACCGATCGGCACGTTCATCCAGAAGATCCACGCCCACGACATGTTGTGAATGATGAAGCCGCCCACCATCGGGCCGACCACTGCTGAAATGGCCCACACGCTGGCGAGATAGCCTTGCACCTTGCCGCGTTCGCGCGCCGGATAGAGATCGGCGACGACGGTCAGCGTGACCGGCTGGATCGCGCCCGCGCCGACACCCTGAATCAGGCGGAACACGATCATGGCGGGCATAGACCAGGCGAAGCCGGCCAGTACCGAGCCAAGCAGAAAGATGGCGATGCCGGCGAGTATGACCGGCTTGCGCCCATAGAGATCGGCAAGCTTGCCGAACACCACGGTCATCGCCGTTTGCGTCAGCAGGAACGACGAAAAGACCCAGCTATACAGATGCAGATCGCCGAGTTGGGCGACGATCTGCGGCATGGCGGTGGAAACGATGGTGGCTTCGATGGCGACCATCGCCATTGATGCCATGACTGCGGCAATGACTAAGGGACGCGACGATTGCGGGCTGCGGGACATGGGGCGGGTAGTATTAGGATGTTGGAAGCGTCTGACGGCGTGAAAGGTGGCACGCACGCCGCGACGCAAAAGCGCGGCCGCACGAAGGCGGCCGATGTCGAGTATGCACCTTGCGGAGAATGTGTGCTGAGCGCCCAGCAATGGCCAGGCTCAAGCGGCTTTGATTCGGCTTCAAAGCATCAGCCTGGCACAGCCTTTGCGCGCTCATCGCTACTTTCGCTAAATGGAGGGTCATTATGAGGATCGAATTCACCGGACGCCGTGAAGTGGTGGCAGCGGCGCGCGTAGCCTTCGAAGCTAATGTCGATGGGGCTGACGTCTGGTGCAGCGTGTCGCTGGATGCGCTGAACGACCATTTCGGCAACGAGGGTCCGTCGGCCCACAATCTGGTCGGTACCTTCGAGGCCAATCGCGCGCGGATTGAAAATGCTACGCGGCGAGTCCTCGAGAAAAACGGGGGACGATCCGTGGAGCTCGAAACCGGGGATTTCAACTGAGGTCTCAACGTTCCGGGCCTTGACCTGGGAGGGCGGTCCGGCATCTATCCGCCGGGCCTGCTCCGATAGCTTTTCACTCGCAAACCACCTACGCTTCAAAGCACTCGAACCCTCGAGCCCAATCCGCACTAGCGAAGCGCGATGGATTCGTCTGACCTCACGTCTCACGTCCTCGCGCGCGTGGAGAGCGTCATGAAACCAATGCCCAAGGTCTTCGCCGCCATCGTGGTCGCGTTCGCGGTATGGTGCGCGCCCGTGCGAAGCGCTTTTGCTCAAACCGCGGACAGCCTCGTGGGGTCGTGGTCGCTCGTTTCGCTGACGGTGGCGAAGAGCGGCAACGAAGTGGAATTGCTCGGTCCGCATCCGCAGGGGCAACTCATCTTCGGCAATGACGGGCGCTACGTGCTGCTCGTGCTGAGTTCCGATCTGCCGAAGTTCACTTCAGGGGAAAGGCAGCAAGGCACGGCGGAAGAAAACGCGAAGATCGCTCGCGGCAGTGTCGCGCATTTCGGCACGTATACCGTGGACCCCGCGGCGCGGATTATCGTCTTTCACATTCAAAAGAGTTCGTTTCCGAATTGGGACGCGGATGTTCAGCGCCGCCCATTTACGCTCGACGGTGACCGGCTGACGTACATCACGCCTGGCGCCTTCGGCTATGGATCGTCGAAAGTCGTGTGGCAACGAATCAAATAGCGCGCTTCGCCTGCAATCACAGGGATAATCTGAACTGCCCGATGCGCATGAGCGATGCCAACGAGTCCCGACACGATCAATTGCAACGCCGTCAAGTACATGAACGTGAGTTTCGGCTTTTTTATGTGCTGCGGTATAGTCGCGCCAACCGATCGCAAATACGCCTTGGACCTTTGCCGCGTGCCTGGCAGGCCGAGGTATTGACTATCCGGAGAACGTCGTGCAGGAAATCATAGAAGGATTCATCCGCTTTCAACGCGAAGTCTTCCCGCAGCAAAGCGCGTTGTTCAAGCGCTTATCGATTGCGCAAAATCCACGCACACTGTTCGTGACCTGCTCGGACAGCCGTGTCGTTCCTGAGCTATTGACCCAGGTGGAGCCCGGCGCGCTGTTCGTGATCCGCAACGCGGGCAACATCGTGCCGTCTTACGGCCCGGAACCGGGCGGCGTATCGGCCACTGTTGAATACGCGGTGGCGGTATTGGGCGTGCGGGATATCGTGATTTGCGGTCACTCCAATTGCGGGGCGATGACGGCGATCTGCACGTGCACGAACCTCGACCATCTGCCGGCCGTGGCGGGTTGGCTCCGTCACGCCGATGCGGCGAAAGCGATTAACGCATCGCGAACTTATGCGTCAGATGCGGAGCGGCTCGACGCTCTCGTCAAAGATAACGTGATGGCGCAACTCGCGAACATTCGCACGCATCCGTCAGTGGCTGTGGGCCTCACAAACAAATCGTTGCGACTGCACGGCTGGATCTTCAATATCGAAAGCGGCGCCATGCTCGCACTCGATGGGCGCACAGGAGAGTTTTTGCCGTTGGTGGACAACCCTGAAATTTATGCAGTCTAGCTTCGGACCGCAGCCCCACGAAAAGCACATGCGGTAAAACCGGAAAACCTCTTCGGCGTTCCGGATAGCCGCCTATACTGCCAGAGCGCCTGGAGCCGGCGGCATCGCTCCAGCGTGTGTTGCAACACGCGCCGATGACGCCGCTCGATGGCCTGGTGCAACGCGAATCGAATCCATTCGCGAGGTTGCCATGAAGATTCTGGTGGTACTGACTTCACATGACCAGCTCGGCAATACGGGCCGGAAAACCGGCTTCTGGCTCGAAGAGTTTGCCGCGCCTTATTACGTGTTCAAGGATGCAGGCGTCGAGATGACGCTCGCTTCGCCCAAAGGCGGCCAGCCGCCGCTCGACCCGAAAAGCGATGACCCCGATGCGCAGACCGACGCGACCCGCCGATTCAAAAAGGATCCGGACGCGCAAGCCGTGCTGGCGAGTACCGTGAAGCTTTCAACCGTGTCGGCCGCAGACTATGACGCGGTGTTCTATCCGGGGGGCCACGGCCCACTATGGGACCTCGCCGAAGACACGCATTCCATTGCCCTGATCGAAGCGCTCTATGCCGCCGGAAAGCCCGTTGCCGCGGTATGCCATGCGCCGGGTGTGCTACGCCATGCAAAGGGGCCTGACGAGACACCACTCGTGCGCGACAAGCCGGTCACCGGCTTTACCAATTCCGAAGAAGCAGCCGTGGGTCTCACCGACGTCGTGCCTTTCCTCGTCGAAGACATGTTGAAGAAGAACGGCGGCCGGTATTCGAAGGGGCCGGATTGGCAGTCGCATGTCGTGGTCGCGGGCAATCTGATTACGGGGCAGAACCCGGCGTCGTCCGAAGCCGCGGCCAAAGCGTTGCTCGCGAAACTCGGCGTGACCTGAAAAACCGGTGAAACTCGATTGAATCTTTTTCAAGGAGCCGCCATGTCTACGGAATCCGCGCACGTTGATAGTTACCTGTTCGAACCGGTCGCGCTCGGGCCGCTGCAGTTGCCCAATCGCATCGTGATGGCGCCGCTGACGCGCAGTCGCGCGAAGGAGGCCGACGTGCCGAGCGAACTGGCCATCGAGTATTACGCGCAACGTGCAACGGCCGGTCTCATCATCGCCGAGGCGACGCAGATTTCGCAGCAAGGAAAGGGCTATGTGTTCACGCCTGGCATATATGACGACGCCCAGGTGCAGGCGTGGAAACATATTACCGATGCTGTGCATGCGAAAGGCGGCCATATGTACCTGCAGTTGTGGCACGTGGGCCGTATCTCTCATCCGTCGCTGCAGCCGGGTAATGCGTTGCCCGTAGCGCCTTCGGCGATCAAACCCGAAGGTCAGGCCTATACCGACGAGGGCTTCGTGCCGCTCGTCACGCCGCGCGCACTTGAAACGTCGGAAATGCCGGGTATCGTCGAGCAATATCGTCTGGCCGCGCAAAACGCGAAGGCCGCTGGTTTCGATGGCGTGGAAATCCACGCGGCAAACGGCTATCTGCTCGATCAGTTTCTGCGCGACAGGACCAATCAACGAACCGATCAATATGGCGGCTCGATTGAAAATCGCGCGCGCCTGTTGCTGGAAGTGGCCGATGCCGTGACGGCCGTGTGGGGTGGCGAGCGCGTCGGCGTGCGTATTTCTCCGCTCAGCAGCTTCGGCGATATCGCCGACAGCGATCCCGAACCGCTTTTCACCTATGTGGTGAAGCAGCTCAATGCCCGCAAGCTTGTCTACTTGCACGTTATAGAAGGCGACACCGGCGGCACGCGTGACGTCGAAGGCGGCTTCGATCTGCAGGTGTTGCGCCAGGCATTCGATGGATTGTTCATGGCGAACAATGGCTATGACCGGGAGCTCGCGCAGAAGACGCTCAAGGCAAAACGGGCAGACCTGATTGCGTTTGGCCGACCTTTTATTTCGAACCCGGATCTGGTCGAGCGGCTTCGGGTTGGCGCAGCGCTGAACGAGCCGGATCAGAGCACGATGTATGGCGGCGGTGCGGAAGGCTACACCGATTACCCGACGCTGGACGAGGACGCGAAGCGCTGAGTGGACCTGCGCTTCCGTGCACACGCCGCTATGAGCGACGTGTGCGCCTCCTTGCATTGCTTCACCGTGCGGTTGGATTAGTCGCCCGGGCTATACAGATCGAGTAGCTTGAGCGTCACCCCGTTGGTCCATCCAAAGCCGTCCTGCAGCGGATATTCGCCACCGCCGCCGCCTCCGGTGCCGGCGCCTTCCACCACGTACTTTTCAACCAGCTTGTTCTCCGACGCGTAAACCCCTTTCACGTCAGTCAGAAAGCGCGTGCCGATCTGCTGCGCAAGCGCATCCTGGCCATAGCGCTTCAGGCCTTCGATCGCGACCCAGTGCAAGGGCGCCCAGCCGTTCGGCGCATCCCATTGCTGCGTGGTGTTGTAGGTGGTGGTCGCAAGCCCGCCCGGTTGCAGAAGGACGGACTGCACCTGCTGAGCCGTCTTTTGCGCGCGATCCGGCCACGCCGCACCGACCCACAGCGGAAACACCATCGCCGCAGTCTTGTTGTCGCGCGGCTTCGCAAGCGTCCAGTCGTAATCGCCGTAGTAGCCCTTGGCGTTCCACAAGTACCGGTTGATACCGAGCGCCCGTTTGGCGGCGCGCTCGGCGAACTCGCCGACACAACGGAAATCGCGCGTCTCGCCGCAGCCTTTCGCGATGGTGATTTCAAGGTGGAACATGAGGCTGTTCAAATCGACCGGGATGATCGACGTGGTGCGCACCGTCGCGAGTGTCATGTTGTCACCGAACCAGCGGGAGCTGAAATCCCAGCCGCTCTCGGCAGTCGCCCGCAACTCGCGGTAGACGTCGTTCGGATTGCGGCCCGTTGCCTGCTGGGCGGTCTGAATGTCCTCCAGATAAGACTCGTCACGCGGCGTGTCGAGTTCATCCCAGTAACGGTTGAGCACCGTGCGATCCGGCATCACGACGACGTTGCGGGTGGCCTGGCCCGGCTGCGTCGAGCTTTCTCCCTGCATCCAGTAGGCGTACTCCTTGCGCAGGGCAGGCAAATACTTCTGATAGACGCCGCGGCCTTCGACCTTCTCCGCCAGTGCGACCATGTACGAGAAGAACGGCGGCTGGGACCGGTCGAGGTAGTAGGTGCGATTGCCGTTCGGGATGTGGCCGAACGTATCGATCTCATAGGCGAAGTTGTCGAGCATGTTGTCGACGAGATCTTCATGCCCCGACTCCTGCAAGCCTAGCATCGTGAAGTACGTGTCCCAGTAGTAGCCCTCGCGGAAGCGGCCGCCTGGCACCACGTACGGCTTCGGCAATGGGATCAGCGAACTGTTTGCCGGTGCGCTCGTGGTGGTGCGGGTGAGGGCAGGCCACAGCCAGTTGATGTGCTCACGCAGCGTCTGATTCGCGGGCGGCGTGATGACGGGTTCGCTCGGCGGCGTGAAGTACTGGTTGACGAAGTTCGCCAGCGAAAAGCCGGGATTGTTCTTCTGCTGTTCGTACAGTTGCACGATCGCGGCAGGATCGGCGTTCGGCGTTGCGTCGACGAAAGTCTTCTGATCCGGATAGATCTGCGCGGTTTGCACGGCCACGAAAAGATCGCCGTATAGCTTGTCGGGAGCGGGAGGAAGCGTGCCGCCGACCTGGGTGTCGGCGTGACAGACGCCGCTGAGACCGGTGAGGAAAACGAAGCTGGAAACGGTGGTGGCTTTTCTTAATCTGGCAGCGCCCAGCGGCGGGGCGAATGTCAGGCGACGGGCGAGGCCGATGCGGCGCAACTGCGATGACACAATCATGTCTCCTCCTGAGGAATGGACAACAGGATTGGTCTGCCTCACGCCCGTGTTCTTCTCGTGATTGCCGGGGCGCGGCTAGCATCGCACAAAACGGAGGGCGGTTCAAACTATGCGGGAGGAATGCGCAGAGGTGCGCTGAGCAAGCCGATGGCTAACGGCGGCTACCAACAGCCCGGCAGCTTGCGCGCTGCCGGGCTGTTAATTAAGCCTTCCTTCAGTTCGATGTCACGAGCGAATCCGACGGCACGATCCTCAGTGCCCCGGGGCTCTGCGCCTCGGGGCTCGACCATGACAGGTGCATGCTGGCCGGGCCCGTACCGTGCACATACTCCACCTTGATCGACGCGCGCTGCTTCGCGTTCAGCCAGGTCGTACCGCTCACGGTGCCTTGCGTCGAGGTCTTCTTGTTGATAACCCGCACCCCGTTGATCCACAGGTGCGCTACGTTGTCGCTATTGATCGAGAACGTGTAGAGCCCGGTTCTGGCGGCCTCTATCGCACCGGTCCACCGCACGCCATAACCCGTCGCGTTGACGCCCGCTGAGGCATCCGGCGAATCGGTGCCGCGCTCGGTGTTCAGGTCGAAGTCGATCAGCGGCGCGATCGATGTCTTGACCGGCGCGCTGTTGAAGGTCGGATCGTTGTAGTAGCCGACCTGCAGCACCGGCAGCTTCACATCGAATCCACCCGTCAAGGCCTGAGTCTCCGACGTTTGCCACGGGTGACCGTCCGGATAGATCGTTCCCTGGAACGGCGTGGCAGGTTCGACGGTGGCAGGCGCGCTCGGCACCTGGCCCCAGTGGAAGCGCGTATTGGTGCGGCCGATCATCAGTTCCCATACGATGAAGCCCGTCGTGCCGCCGTAGTTCGACACAATGCCCGGCATCGTCTGGCCCGTCGTGCCAGGGAAGCCACGCTGCAGCGTTTCGGAATTCAGCGCGCTGACATTGCTGCCGTTCACCGGACCCGTGTACGGGTTGTTGTACGGATGGAACGCATAGAAGTCCGAGAAATACGTGCCTTCATCCTCCTGCACTTGCGGCGAATTGATCGGCTGCGTCGCACCCGCATTCAGAATCGCGATGCGCGCATCGTTCATCATCACGGCGCGCGTTTGCTGCAACGAGCCATTGCCGCTACAACCCGGTTCGTTCATCGGCTCCCAGAAAATAATGCGCGGGTCGTTGCGGTGCGGCGCGACGAAGTCGGTGATGTAGCTCGCGAGACTGGCTTTGTACGTGATGCTGGCATTGGCCGCTGTCGGCTGGAAATACGCCTGCTCGACCGGTGTGCCCGGCGACTGCACCCACTGGCTGTTATGCACGCCCCAGACCGGCGCGGGCTGCGGACCATACGCGGGCGTCGGGTTCCAGCAGTCGTCGTAGAAGATCGGCGAGACCTTGATGCCATGCCGCGCGGCGATCTTCAGCAGGTTCTCGAACTTGCTCAGGAATGCGACGCGGTCGTTCGCCCACACGAGGTAGTGCAGATACACGGCAATCGTGTTCATGCCGTACGTTTGCGCGTACGTCAGCTCGCGGTTGACGATCTCGGGGTCGTAGTTCTCCCAGAAGTCGATCGCATTCACCGCGTTGGACGGCGTGTAGACCGCACCGACAACCTCGGAGAAATCGAAGCTGGGTGACGTAACGGTCGGATACGTGTGGATTGTGATGTTGCTGAAGGTCGCGCCGACGCCGAAGCGCCGCAGCCCGAAGCTGCCCGACTGGAAGGCCGCGGGGAGGGCGTTGGTGGCGTCGTTGACGCTGATCACGCGCTGCTGGTCGAAATCGACGGTGATGGCCGTGCCGCTCGTCGTGACCTTCAGGTGATGCGTGCTGCCGCCCACGATCGAGCTCATCGGATACGCGATGAAGTTCGTCCAGTTGTTGTTTTCGCGGCCGACCTGCAATACGTGCGAACCGGTATCGAGGCCGATGTAGTAGCCGGTCAGGCTATCGGGGCCGCCGGCTGTGGGGTTGGTCGTGCGCACGATAAAGCCCGCGTTAGCGGCGCCGTTACCCACGGGCGCGCTCACCGTCACATCCGCTTCGTAGGACGCCGTGGCATAGGTGCTTGCGAGCGCAACGGTTTTGTCGCCGGCGCCTGTGCCGTTGGTGGCCGGTGGGGCAATCGTGATGGTCGAACTGCTCGTGCCGGGTTGCCAGCCTTGTGTCGATCCGGGCGCGAGGTAGCTCGTGAAGTCGCCGAAGTTGAGGGTCGTGGTGGAAACCGGAGTGGGCGGCGGTGGCGGGGTGTACGGCGGAAGGTTGAGGGTGGGGTCAGCGATCACAAGCGGGGGTGTCGTCGTTTTCATCCCCAATGGAATGGTCTTCGCGGCCCTGAATTCGGCTTCGACGTTGGCGGTGTCCGCGAGAGCCGCTGCGGAGGCCGCCGACGCTGCCGATGCCGCTGCGGAATCGACTGCCGCGATCTGCTTGTTTGCTGACGCAGTCCCGCCCGGTGAACCGTCATTGCCGCCGCAAGCGCCCAACATGGCGAGCGCCGCCAGCACAAAGTAATTGCGCACCTGTATCTCCTGATGTCCCCGCTTAATTGATGGTCATAATTATTATTAAATTTGCATGGGGCCGTAGACAGTGTGTCCAATCCTCATGGATGCGGAAATCGCTATGAATAATATTATTAGTTAGCGAGAGCTGTATCGGTACTTACCCGGAATGGTGCAAACAAGAGGCAGCTTGTCAGGTGGGGGCACGCGGGCTTGTCTGGTGGCGCGGATGCGGAATGGGTGAGGGCAGTTTTTCCAGTCGATCGCGCGCGGCACCGCAGGCATAATCCGTTTTCCGATTACGCCTTCCTTTCACCGGAGGCGAAACCTAAGCGACGCGCAGCTTCGCGCGTTCCCAGGAAAACTCATGCCGCCCATCACCGCCGTCCGGAGTGCAGGCGTGCCGCTGCGTAGCGTCGCGCTGATTCTCGTTTCGATGTTCTGCTTCGCCGTGGTCGACGCTTTGGCGAAATCCGTCGCGCTCGCCTATCCGGCCAATGAAGTGACGTTCTTCCGGATGCTGTTCGGCTTGGTGCCTGCGGTGGCGGTTTGCCTGCGCGGCAAGCCGCTCATCGAGCGTTTCAGGCAGTTGGATGTGCGTGGACAGACTTTGCGCGCGCTGACGTTGCTCGGTGCGTCGGGGCTGTTCTTTGCCGGGCTGCCCTATGTGCCGCTCAGCGAAGCGGTGGCGATCGTCTACTCGGAGACCTTGCTGGTGATCGTGCTTGCACCGCTGCTTCTGAAGGAAACGCTCAAGCCGCGCGATGCGCTTGCCGCCGCGGTCGGTTTTATCGGCGTGCTGTTCGTGGTGCGTCCGGATGGTTCGCATTCGAATTGGCTCGGTCCGGTCCTGCTGATTTCGAGCGCGTTTTTCGGTGCTTTGTCGATCATTCAGATCAAGCGGATTCGCGCCACCGACGATTCGGGCACCACGGTGCTGTACTTCACGGTGATCGGTACGATCGTCACCGGGGCATCGCTCTATTTCGCGTGGCGCACACCGTCGATCGAAGCGCTCGCGGTGATGGCCCTGCTCGGCGGGTTCGCCACGGCAGGGCAGTTGCTGATGACGATGGCATTTCGACAGGCCGATGCCGGCGCGCTCGCGCCGTATAACTACACGAGCATCGTGTGGGCTGCACTGTTCGGTTACATCGTGTGGGGCGAGACGATCGGCAGCATGTCGTTGTTCGGCATTGCGTTGATTGTCGGCAGCTCGATCGCGGTTGCCGTGCGCGGCAAACAGACTGAAGGTCCGCTTGTGTAGGCGTGCGCTGCCCTCGTCGAATTCAAACGGCGGATTAAAACCTGCCTTCATTGCTTCGCAGTTCAAACAATCGTCCTAGGAAAGCGTGGTCAGTAAGCTGGCGTTTTCGGACAACACTCCCTGCGTGCGCGGACGAATCGACGTTTGGCGACTATAAATGATGGATAGCACGCATCCAGTTTGCACTCTTATTCGTACGTGACTGCGCCGGCCCGAATTCGCGGTCGTTGCGGCGGCATCGATTGATTCGCTGCGAACCCTCTGATGAATTCGGGCCCGTTTGCGATACGGCAAACGCGCATGTCCACGATTTGAGAGGGAGACGTCATGGTTGTCGAACCCAGGAAGATAGTTCTCACGAGCCTCTTTGTCGGCGCGCTTGCGATCGCGGCTTATATTTCGCAGTCGGGCAAAGGCTGGCTGCCGACGGACGAACTCGGCCTGGAGCGCGACAATGGATCTCACGCCACACGCGGCGATACGATAACGGGCTCAGTGAGTTCCGGGCCGGTCGTTGCACGCAGCGATTCAGCGGCGGCTATTGCCGGGGATCTGCAGGCGGCGCGCAACAGTCTGCAGCGCAACGATCTTGTTTCCGCGCAGGCGCAACTGGACGCGGTGCGTTCAGTACATCGGAACGACGATCAGGTTCTTGCGTTGCAAAGAGAAGTCGAGGCGCGTGCGAAGCAGACGCAGCACGCGCTGGCCGTTGTGCATGGGGACAAGCCGACGCAGCGAGGGGCGAAATCGGCGCGATCTTCGGCGACGTCTTCCGGGAAAACAGGCCGCACGCACGAAAGCTACGTAGCGACGCGCGAACGCTCGAACCGTGCGTCCTCCAGTTACTCGAAGACCCGGCATGCTCTCGAAACCGCGGTAGCCGATGTTAGTGCGGGTAGCCTCTCGAACGGGAGAGCGAGTGGCGTTGGCACACCTGCTGGTGCGAGTTCGTCATCCTCTGTTCCGGCCGAGGCGAAGGCACTCTCCGGCGTAACCAGCGCGCCTGCCGTGTCAACGCCGATACGACTGATACAGCCAACAGAGCCAACAGAACCGATATCAGCGCCGCCAGGCTCGCAAGCCCAGCTAAGCCCGCAAGCCATACCGGCGCCATCGACACCTCAACTCGCGCCCGCCGCCAGCGCGTTGTTGAAATCCGGGAGCGGGCCAAAAACCCGCGCACAGGTACGCGCGGAGATCGCCCGCGCCCGCGCCGACGGCAGCCTGCCCACGTTCGGCAATCCGGACCCCGCGGGCCCCGGCGGCGCACCGAGCATGACGGGTGCGCCGCGTCCGTGAAGCTGCTCAGTCCGCAGTTAGTGCAGCGACGCAGCGATCCGTGCAGAACTGGGTTTCTCCTTGCAATGTGATTTCTGCGCGGCTTTTAAAACTAACAATAACTATTTTCAATTTCCGCAATAATGGATTGAATTGGTTTATTTATCTGCCAAGATATTCCAATTAATTTCAATTGGAATTAATTGGAATTATAAATCGGCCTTAATTCGTTGTTGACAGATATTTGCCATGCTATTCTGCGTTGGCTTGATTCTCCGAGAGCAGCATTAAATCAGGTACTTGGGGCGCACTCGCGAGAGGGGTGCGCCCCATTTCATTTTCGGCAGCAGACTGGCTGTTACGTGAAATGATCGGCAATCTAAAAAATCAGTGGCGTCGTATATACACAACGTCGTAATTAACTGAAAAACAGTATTTCGATTAGTGGGATATTCTCGGCCGCTCGATAGCATCCGCTATCCGAATCAGGAGAGAAATCCATGAATAAATTCGTATTGTCGGGCCTCTCGCTCGCACTCATCGGCGCCGCGGGTGCCGCCCACGCACAAAGCTCGGTCACGCTGTACGGTTTGATCGATACGGGCCTGACCTACACCAGCAATTCGGGCGGCAGCAGCAACTTTCAGCAAGCCAGCGGCATGCTGAACGGCAACCGCTGGGGCCTGCGCGGTTCGGAAGATCTGGGCAACGGCCTGAAGGCGATCTTCGTGCTGGAAAACGGCTTCAATCTGTCGAACGGCAAGCTGGGGCAGAACAGCCGTGAGTTCGGGCGTCAGGCCTTCGTCGGTCTGTCGAGCGACCAGTTCGGCTCGGTCACGCTGGGTCGCCAGTACGACAGCCTGGTCGACTATCTCGCTCCGCTCGCGCTGAACGGCACGCAATACGGCGGCACGCTCTCGGCACACCCGTACGACAACGACAACCTGAACAACTCGGTGCGTATCAACAACTCGGTCAAGTTCCAGAGTGTCAACTACGGCGGCTTCAAGTTCGGCGCGTTGTACGGCTTCTCGAACGCAGCGGGCAGCTTCGCGGACAGCCGCGCCTACAGCGTCGGCGCATCGTATGCATTCGGCGGCCTGAAGTTCGCTGCGGGCTACCTGCAACTGAACGGCGCCGGCTCGACGACCAACACGAGCGGCGCTGTGGCGAGCGGCGACTCCACGTTCAACGCAGGCCTTCAGCGCACCTATGGTGCCGGTGTGAACTATGCGTTCGGCGCGGCCAACGTCGGCCTCGTGTTCACGCAGACGCAACTGCACAACGCAACGTCGATCGGATCGTCGGCGTCGGGCACGACGAGCGGATTCGCGCTGACCGGCGGCAGCGCGCGCTTCACGAACTATGAAGTGAACGCACGTTACGCATTCACGCCGGCATGGACGGTATCGGGCGCGTACACGTTCACCGACGCACGTCTGAACGGCGCGAGCCCGAAGTATCAACAGCTGACGTTGCAGACCGACTACGCCTTGTCCAAGCGTACCGACGTGTATGTTGAAGCGGCATACCAGCACGTCGGCAGCGTGGGTGATTCGGGCGTCACGGCGGATATCGTCGGTGTGAGCCGTTCGTCAACCGATTCGCAGGTGGTTGGCACGGTGGGTATCCGCCATCGCTTCTAAGCTGATGGTGTAGGCAGTAAGCTGTAAAAAAAGCCCGCATTTCGCGGGCTTTCTTGTTTCCAATAGAGCCGTAAGCGCTGCAACCATGAAGGCCTCCGCCGCGCCAAACGAGAATCGCGTTCATTGTGTACCATGCAGATTGCTCCGCGCGCTCAGTGCGCATCAAGCTCGCTTCGCACTTTGGCCCCTGCTGGATTGCCGTGAACAGCGCTATCGAATCCGAAGCGCCTGTTATTCCCACACCCTGTGCCGGATGAACTGACATGCAGATAGAGCCGTTTCAGATTGCCGTGCCTGATGCCGACATAGCCGATCTTCACCGGCGGATTCACGCGACCCGTTGGGCACCGGCGACGCCGTCGCCTGGCTGGCAACAGGGCGCCGACTCCGCCTGGCTGCGCGAGCTCGCGCAGTACTGGGCCGAGCGTTTCGATTGGCGCGAGGCCGAGCGCAGGTTGAATCTGCAGCCGCAATTCCTCGCCGAGATCGACGGTCAGCGCGTGCACTTCGTGCATCGGCGTGGCGTCGGCCCGACGACTTATCCGCTCGTGATCACGCATGGCTGGCCGGGATCGTTTTTCGAGTTCCACGCGTTGCTCGACCGCTTATGCGACCCGGCCGCATTCGGCTGCGATCCCGCCGATGCGTTCGACGTCGTCGTTCCATCACTGCCCGGTTTTGGTTTCTCGCAGGCACCGGTAGAACCCGGTACTTCCGCGTTTCAGGTGGCGGATTTGTGGGCTTCGCTGATGCGTGGCCTCGGTTATGTGCACTTTGGGGCCCAGGGCGGCGATCTGGGCGCCGGCGTCTCGATCGCGCTCGCGGCACGGCATCATGAGCATGTCGACGGCATTCATCTCAACTTCCTGCCGAGTTCATACGAGCCCGCGAGCGGTGCTGCGCAAACACCGCTTACGCCCGAGGAGGAAGCCTATCTGCGGGAGAAGAACGAATGGGTCGCCCTGGAGGGCGGCTACGCCCATATGCATGCGACGAAACCGCAAACCGCGGCGGCGTCGCTGAACGACTCGCCGGTGGGCCTCGCGGCGTGGATCGGCGAAAAGTTTCGCGCGTGGAGCGATTGCGACGGCGACATCGAGCGGGTGTTTTCGAAAGACGAGTTGCTTACCAACATTTCGCTCTACTGGTACACGCAGAGTATTGGCACGGCGATGCAGATGTATTGGGAGAACCGGCTGCAGCCGATGCGCTTCGCTGAGGGGCAACGCGTCGTGCCGCCGGTGGGCTTCGCCTGTTTCCCGAAGGAGATCAACCATCCGCCGCGCACATGGCTCGAACGGACCTTCGACGTCGTGCAATGGACCGACATGCCGAGCGGTGGCCATTTCGCTGCGATGGAAAAGCCCGATCTGCTCGCTGCCGAGATTCGCAAGTTTTTCAGGAAGTTGAGGCGCTAGTCCGATAGCAACTCTGGTGCACGGCGCGGTGCGCTTGCGGACTTAATCTTCAAATAAGGTCAGGACCCACCACGGCGACCGCACAGCCGCGTATGATCGACGGTCGTTGTCGCATCCGGTTTTTCGTTAGCCGACGTTCGCAGCGCCGCCGGCTCGCCGAAACCCGATGCACCATGAAATGGCAGCTCCCGGTACGCGCCTGATTCACGAGGACAGGCATCCGCGGCCATGGAGCAACAAGAGCAATGTCGTGCGAGGGGCCTGGCCACACCAGGTTTCAGAGCAGGCCCGGCGAGAAAACAAAAAACAATGCAGAAAATGAAGGCCATCAAGCGGCGTGTCATCTACTTCACGCGCGATCCTTCGCCGGCGCTATTGGCGAGCTTCGAGGAGCGCGATTGGCAGGTTGACGTCATCGGCTCGGTTCGTGACGTGCGCGAGGCCGTGGATGACGGCTCGCTGGCGGCCGGGCTGGCCGATCTGTCGAGCGTGTTCGATCCCGGTGATATTGCCGCGCTGGAAGCTTGCCTCGCGATGCCGAACATCGGCTGGGTCGCGATGACCGCGGCGCCGGAACTCGATGACGCCGCCATACGCAGGCTGGTGCGCGACTACTGCTTCGATTACGTGACGCTGCCCACCGCGGACGCCAGAGTGATCGATACGGTAGGCCATGCCTGCGGCATGATCTCGCTCGGTGAGCCAGTGTTTGTGGATACGTCCACGGCAGAAGACGAGATGATCGGCACCTGCGATGCCATGCTCGCGTTGTTCCGCTCGATCCGCAAAGTGGCCGCAAACGATGCACCCGTTTTTGTCTCCGGTGAATCGGGTACGGGCAAGGAGCTGACGGCGGCGGCGATTCACGCGCATTCGGCGCGTCGCAACGCGCCGTTTGTCGCCATCAACTGTGGCGCGATTCCGCCGCACCTGCTGCAGTCGGAGTTGTTCGGCTACGAGCGTGGCGCCTTCACAGGGGCGAATCAGCGCAGAATAGGGCGCGTCGAAGCCGCTCACGGCGGTACCGTGTTTCTCGATGAGATCGGCGATCTGCCGTTCGAGAGTCAGGCGAGCCTGCTGCGCTTCCTGCAGGAAAGCACCATCGACCGCCTGGGCGGTAACGGTTCGATCGATGTCGACGTGCGCATCATCTCCGCCACGCACGTCAATATGGAGGCCGCGATCGAAGACGGGCGCTTCCGTACTGACCTGTATCACCGTTTGTGCGTACTGAGAATCGACGAGCCGCCGCTTCGCGCGCGCGGCAAGGACATCGAACTGCTCGCGCTGTACACGCTGGATCGCTACAGGAAAGATGCGAGCCGTCGGCTATACGGTTTTTCTCCCGACGCGATCACGGCGATGCATCAATACGACTGGCCCGGCAACGTGCGGGAACTGATCAACCGGGTTCGTCGCGCCATTGTGATGTCGGAGGGGCGGACGATTACCGCTGACGATCTCGAACTGGCGAGTTACGTCGCGACCGCGCCCCTGACGCTTGCACAGGCACGCGAGACAGCGGAGCGGCAGGCCATCGAACTCGCATTGCTGCGCCACCGTGGACGCCCCGGCGACGCCGCGCGCGAGCTCAGCATTTCACGCGCGACGCTGTACCGTTTGCTCGGCGCGCATGGCATGCGATACGGGGGAGACAGCGCCGCCGAAATGTGACACCCGACGCAAAGATTGCGTATGGCAGGCAGGTAACTTGTTCACTCGAATGTTAAGGCGCCAGATATTTTGGCGTACTTTCGACCGGCTGAAAGCCGATTGACGGCACCCGCGTTGCGTCTTGCTGACTCTTGCTGACTTTTGGCGGAAAGGCAACGCAGGGACGTGAAACGATAGTTCATACCTGATGCCTGCGCCCCGGTTCATCCGACTCCATCGCCGCAGATCAGATCACCCGGCTCGAGCGTGACGCCATAAAGGCGCGAGCCGCGGCACGATGGCTGCGCATGGCTGTGCACCTTGCGCGGACTTCTGACTTAGCCCATGAAAGGAGAGGCGGATCAATCCGCGAACGATAGCGGCCACGCTGGAAAAAAGCGAACCGTCTCTCACGCCTGGTGAGGAGCAACGTGAATCTTTTTCCTTGCACGCTGGTTTATGTGGATGTGGACGTGAGTCCGGGTCCCAACTCGACGAATCGCGATCCGCTGGCGTATGTGAGTCAGGCGATCTGCCTGAACAACAGCTTGCGGCGAGCCGGCATGCCGAAGCTGACCATCATGACCAACGCGCCGGCGGTGGTCGCGCAACGGCTCGAAGGCATGGCAAAGGAGCACCGGCCGGCACTGATGACGTTGAAGGCGACAATCGAGTTGCCGAAGAACACGCCGTTCTATGCCGCGCATTTCAAACTGGACCTGATGGATCAGATGGCCGATTCGCTGCCGGCCGACACGATGCTGTTGCTGCTCGACGCCGACATGGTCGCGTTGCGTGCGCTCGAACGTAATCTGATCGAGCGCTGCGCTGAAGCAGGACTCGGCGCATTCGATATTTCGGATCAGGTATTTCCGCCGTACGGCAGCGACTGTGTTGTTGCGGATCTCGAGATCGTGGCGGACAGGCGGCTCAGAAATCCGCGCTGGTACGGCGGCGAGTTTCTTCTGGCGACGCCCGCCGCATTACGCCGGCTGGTTCCGTGCGCGCGTGCCAGTTACGCTCGCTACGTCACCGAAATCGGTCGCGTGAGACATCACGGCGACGAAGCGTTTATTTCCGCGGCACTCAACGTACTGGTCGACGAAGGGCAGGGCCTGATCGAGGTGGGTGCTTATCAGGCCGTTGGCCGTCATTGGCCCGGCAATAATTATCGCGATCTGCGCTGGTTTCGCTGCTGTTCGTTCGTTCACTTGCCAGGCGGTAAGGCGTTGCTGGAACGCGAGGCGCGTTTTTCTGAGTTCGCACCGGACCGTTTCTGGCGCCAGATGCGCATGGCGCATCTGCGCGGCCGTGTACGTCACGCGTTGAAACGGCTCGCCCGGTTGCTCAGTGTCGAACGCCTCGCGACGCTGTCTGCTTACGCCTTGCGCAGCGTAAAGAGCTAGGCGCTCACATCTTCACGTCGATGCGGCCATAAACGCCATTGGCTTCGTCGTTAGGCCCCGCAGCAAAAAACAGCGTGTTGGTCGGCTGATTATCGAGTCCGTTACCGAACGCGATACCCCAGAGCCCAGGCTGCACGAATGTAGTTCCGTTCGACAGGTTGATGGTGCCGAGGGATTGCCCGCTTGCCGGATCGAACGCGTTGATCGTGCCATCGCCGAAATTGCCGATCAGTATGTCGCCACTGAAGCGGCCGAAGTTGCCAGGCGCCTGTGCGACGCCCCACGGCGCGTTGAGCGGACCTGCTGACGCAAAGTGCTGCAACAGGTTGCCGGACGTATCGAATACGTCGACGAAACCCAGGCCGGAACCGTCGACATTGTCATGTGCGGCTGCGTCCTGTTTGGCGTAGGTCACGAAGAGTTTTGAGCCAATCGCCTGAATACCGAACGGCGCAAAGCCTGCCGGCAGCGTTGCGTCCTGAAACTTGCCTGGCATCGCGACTTTCGCGAAGTTCGTGTCGAATACGTCGATCCTGTTGTTGTGGAAATCGGTGGCATAGAGGAAGTTCGCCGTGCCATTGCTGGCGAGCGCGAGCCCCTTGTAGACCGCGCCGGCACTGCCGCCATCGAACATGACGATCGCGTTCGTGGGCGCGACCGCCGGCGCCCATGCGGTGATCGTGCCGCCTTCGCCGGAGAAGATAAAGGCGCCTACGCCGGACTTGCCGCCCTGTGTGACCGTAAAATCGGTCGTGCCGTTGAATACGATGCCGGTCGGATTCGCCGTGCCGCTGGTTCCGTTCGGAATGCTGACGACCAGGGACTGCGGCACGCCGTTGCCATCGTAGAGTGTGGCGACTGAGGTCCCGTTGTCCGCGACCCAGACGAAACCCTTTGGATTGAACGCGACACCCCATCCATTTTTCAGATTGGGGTCGGTGTGCGGCGCGGAGACCGCGCCGTCGGAGACCAGCACTGACGAGGTAAACGACTGCGAATTGATAGATCCGGAACTGCCGCCGCACGCGACAAGACTCGTCAAAGCCGCGGCGCTCACCACGGCGCTGAACACTGTAAGCACAGACTTCATGACCGCACCTCTCTCAAGACCGATGTTCGTTGCGGTTATTGAACGAGGCAGGTGGTGGGTTTATTCCTTTGGTGGTTGAACAATTTTGATTTGATTTATCAGATCGTGCCGAACAGTGCCCGGGGGCGATCCTTCAGCGTGCCCGTCAACAGCCGCAACGCGCTCACGAGTTGATCGCGGCTCGTCGCGCAAGCGAGATTGATCCGCACGCCGTGCTCGATCTCCGACCTGTCCACCGCAAATGCAGACGACGGCATCACCACGACGCCGCGCGCCTTCGCATTCGCCGCAAAGTCGTCGGCACGCCACGGCGGCGGCAGCTTGAGCCACACGAACATGCACGCCGGGTCGGTCTGCAGCAATTCCTGTGGCAACAGCTCGCGCGCCAGATCCTGCCGCGCGCGAATTTCAGCAAGCTGCGCGTCCATGATGTGGCGCGCGGTGCCGTCCTCGATCCAGATCGAAGCAATCAGCATCGACATCGGCGCGGGCATCCACGCGGTGGTGCGCACCGCCTCCGCACACAGCGCGGAACTGTCCGGCGGACTCAACAGGTAGCCGAGCCGCAAACCGGGCGCGAGAATCTTCGAGGTTGCCGCCAGGTGGAACGTCAGTTCCGGGCACAGGCTAGCAATGGTCGGCAGTCGCTGCGAAACCAGCGGCCCATAAACGTCGTCTTCGATGATTGCCACGCCATGCCGCCGTGCAATGTCGACGAGCGCCATGCGGCGTTCGAGACTCATCGTCGTAACGGTCGGGTTCTGCAGATTCGGTACGGTGAAGATCGCCTTCACCGGCATACGGCGGCAGGCACGCTCCACCTCGTCGGTCAGCAAGCCGTCGCGGTCGCTCGGAATACCGACGATCTCGAACTGAAACACGGGAGCCAGTGCTTTCAACCCGTAGTAGGTGAGTTGATCGGCAAGGATCACACCGTCGGTGCCGATCAGGCTGTTCAGCACCGCATACAAGCCGTGCTGCGCACCGCTCGTGACCACCACGTGGTCGGGCGCCGGTGTGAAGCCTGGCGCGGCCATCCAGCGTGCGCCGGCGGCGCGCGCCCAGACGGGGCCTTGCGGCGGCTGGTACTCCTGCAATTGCGGGTACCGCGGATCGCGCGGCAATTCCGCCAGCGTGCGCGCGAGGCAGTTCAGGAATTCGCCGGTGGCCGGCCGGTTGACGGTCAGGTCGATCGCCGCGTTGCTGGCCGGCTGGGCCGGTTCGACGCTCGGCATGGCGCCGCCGGTCACGAGCGAGCCGCGCCGTTTGCTGCCGATCACCAATCCGCGTAACTGCAATTCCTTGTACGCGCGAGACACCGTCGACACATTGATGCCCAGTTCGGTGGCCAGTTGCCGCTGCGGCGGCAGGCGGCTGCCCGGCGGATAGACGCCGCTGCGAATCTCGTTCTCGATCGAACTGGACACCTCGACATACGTGGAACGCTTCGCCTGCGCCGGCGCGCCGTTGGTCCCACGCGCTGTGTCTTTGCCAGAAGCCATAAGAACTGGTGTCTCCATACAAAATCGACTTTGTCCGCGATTGTGCGGAATTTTGCCGATTCTATACCAGACAAGCACCGCCGCAACGCCTAAAAACGGCGTGCCAGAACGGTTCGCGTCCGGTGCGCCCGTGTTTGCAAGGACTGCGCCATAGACCATCCAGGGAAAATGCTAGGGCCACACAATGTGAGTTTTAATTGCACACAAAAAAATATTGTGTGATTCTGATTGCCAGAGTTTGTCTGGTGGCGAGTGCGCCAAGGTGTCACCGGACAGTGTCCGGATTCTGTCCCCAGGAGTTTCCCGATGAGTTTTCCGCAGTCTCCTCAAGCCCCATGCGCGCCGAAACCCGGCGCGCTGGCGGGCGAGCGGCATGCCACGATGCACGCGCTCTTCGGCGACGGCTGCGACATGCAAGGACGCAAGTGATGCCGGAGATTGCCATCATCGGAGCGGGATTCATCGGCCTCGCGAGCGCTGCGGCGCTGATGCGCGACGGCCATCGAGTCACGCTGTTCGATCCGGCCGGCGTGGGGCAGGGCGCGTCCTTCGGCAATGCGGGAACCTTCGCGCACTATGCGTGCATCCCGGTCAACAACCCGTCCGTGTTTCGCGATTTGCCGCGCTTTCTGCTATCGAACGAGAGCCCGTTCAGACTGCGTTGGGGCTACCTGCCGCACCTCGCCCCGTGGCTTGCGCGGTTCATGATGAGCTCGCTGCCGCGGCGTTATGAGGCGAGCGCCACGGCACTCGCGGCGTTGCTCGATCGCGCGCACGACGGCTATGCGCCGCTGCTGGCAGACGCGGAACTGGCGCGTTTCGTCCGGCCCCGCGAATGCCTCTATCTGTATTCGAATTCGGCTTCATTCGATGCCGCGCGTCCTGCACTCGATCTGCGCCGGCAGTTAGGCGTTGCCTTCGACGTGCTGGGCGGCAGCGACATCCGTGCGCTCGAACCGTCGCTCGCCCCGATCTTCGAGCGCGGTGTGTTGTTCAGTAACAGTTGGCATTTCTCTAATCCGCAAGGCTTTCTGCAGACACTTTATCTACAGCTTGCCGACCAGGGCCTGACACTGCAGCGCTCGACCGTCGACGCGGTGCAGCCTGCGGCTGACGGCGCGAGTGTGACGATTGGAGGCGCCACGCGCCGCTTCAATCACGTCGTGATCGCCACCGGTGCGCGCTCCGCCCAATTCGCCAAACAATGCGGCGATCCGGTTCCGCTCGACACGGAGCGCGGCTATCACGTCCGCTTTCCAGGCGCCCAACAACTGGTCTCGCGACCGGTCGGCTGGGCCGAGCGCGGCTTTTACATGACGCCGATGAGCGACGGCCTGCGCGTCGCCGGCACGGTCGAACTGGCGGGTTTTGGCGACACGCGCAACCGCTCACTGATCGATCTGCTCACGTTTTCTTCGAAGCGCGCGTTACCCGCGCTCGATACACCGGATAGCAGCTGGCTCGGGTTCCGTCCGACGTTGCCGGATGGCGTGCCGGTGCTTGGACGCTCGCGCGCGAGCAAACGGGTGATCTACGCATTCGGCCACCAGCATCTCGGACTGACGTTAGCCGGGGTGAGCGGACGCATCGTCGCCGATCTGATTGCGCAGCGTGCGCCGCCGCTCGATCTCGCGCCTTACTCGGCAACGCGTTTCTGATTTTCATTGAGTTTTTGAGCGCACCGATTTTTTTGTTTCACCACTAGCACCGCAGGACAGATTCGACGCGTCGCGCATCGGATCGGCCAACCTACACATCGCGCGACGTTACATCTCGCAAGGAGCGCATCATGAATCGCCGCAATTGGCTGTTGAGTGCCACAGTTTGCGCACTCGTCACATATCTACCGTCTGCGTGGGCGGCCGATCCTGAAGTCGTCAAGATCGGTTTCGTCGGACCGTTGACCGGGCCGGTCGCGCGAGTCGGTAAAGACTTGCAGTACGGCGCGCAACTCGCGCTCGATGAAGAGAACGCGAAGCATCCAATGATTGGCGGAAAGCCGGTCAAGTTCGAGCTCGACGTGCAGGACGATCAGGCGGACCCGCGCGTGGCGATTCAGGTCGCGCAGAAACTGGTCGACGACGGCGTAGTTGGCGTGATCGGTCACTACAACTCGGGGTGCAGCATTCCTGCTTCGACGGTCTATCACCAGGCGAACGTTGCGATGATCACCCCGGGCTCGACCAATCCGCAACTCACCAAGCAAGGCTACAAGAACGTGTTCCGCACCATGGGTCACGACGGCATTGGCGGTGTCGTGGCGGGGCATTTCGTGGTGGAGCAGATGAAGGCGAAGCGTATCGGCATCATCGATGACCGTACGGCATTCGGGCAAGGGCTCGCCGATGCGTTCGAAAAAGGTGCAAAGGAAGCGAACGGCAATATCGTCGATCGTGAGTTCACGAATGACAAGGCAGTGGATTTTCGCGCCATTCTGACGACGCTCAAGAGCAAGAACGTCGATCTGATTTTCTTCGGTGGTCTGGATGAACAGGGCGCGATGCTGGTCAAGCAGATGCGTTCGCTCGGCATGCAGGCGCAACTGTTCGGCGCGGGCGCGCTGAAGAGCAATGCATTCCTGCAGATTGCCGGCACGGCGGGTGACGGCACGCAGGATCTCGAGCCTGGTCCCGCGCTCGACAAGCTGCCTGCCGCGCAGGAGTTCGGCAAGCGCTACAAGGCGCGCTTCAATCAGGATGTCGAACTGTACGCACCATTTGCCTACGACGCCGCGCTCGCCATGATCAAGGCGATTCACGGCGCCGACTCGCTCGATCGCGCGAAGATCGTCGACAGCCTGTCGAAAGTGAAAGTTACCGGTGTGACCGGCAACATCACCTTCGACCCGTATGGCGATCTGATCAAGCCGCCGTACACGCTGTTTCAGGTCCAGCAGGGACAATGGAAGAGCATCAAGACGGTGGGCGGGAGCGGCGCCTAGTTCTTCGCGGGAAGTTGCGGATGATTCTGCGTTTATGAGGGCGGGAAAAATCCGTGATACCGGGAATTGCCGGCAGCGGTGGGCTCAGCGAAGTGACCGATGGCGCCCACCGACAGAAGCGTTTCCAGGGTCCCCGCCCGATTCGACACAAACGTCCATTGCGCGGCTGCGTCTTGCGATTCCGGCGCCGCGCGAACATGGCGCAGGGAAGTCAACAGCGCTTCGCTATCCGGCGAAATCATGACAAAGCCTTCGTTCGCGAGCGCGGCATGGTTCAGTCCCAATTCGAGGCATACCTGCATGCGCAGCGGCGCCTCGAGCTGATTCGCGCGACGCGACTGCTCGACCCGTTCGACGGTCGCAGCATCGACAAGGATTCCCTGCCTTTGCAGCGGCGTCTTCTGCCACGCATCTGAAGGACACGCCTTGTTTTCCGGTGTCAGCACGACGAAAGGATTGATTTCAGCGGGATAGATCCGGCATACCAGCGGTCTTTCTTCGTAGATGCCGCAACGCATGTCGGCGCCCAGGTTGGGGCAGGCTCCATCGAACGCCGCGGCGAGAACGATCGAGATACGGACCGGCAGGCTTCCGCTCATTGCAGGCGAAGAACGCGCCCGTTTGTACTCGGCTTGTGCATTGCCCGGCTCGGGCTCGACGGGCCACGGTATGGCCTCGCAGATGAGTTCCATGTGCCCGCCGCGCTCCAGCCAGGCGATAGCCTCGGCAATTGTCAGCGCCAGGCGCAAATCGTGGCAGCATTTGCCGCACGCAGTGCATTCGAAATTGATATCGTTCACGCTAAATCCCTCGCCGCAAAAGTCTACGCGTGCTTTAGTCGAGGCAGAGTAAAAATTCTGACTGCGAATTCGATAAATTTTTGCTGTGAACTCGGCGCGCTGCCCAAGGTCTCCGCCTGGCGGCGGATTGCGTCTGTATGCTTGATCTCTTTTCGTTCATGCGGCGCATGGCGTCGCCGGCTAGCCGAGGCACAATAGAAAAAGATCGTCGTCCGATGGCCTACAGTCGGATGGCATGTTCATTTCTAGAAGCTTTCGATGCGAGGCCGACAGCATGACTGCATCCATCACGCTGGTCCTGTTCGACATGGAGGGTGTTCTGTCCCACTACGATCGTTCGGCGCGGGTCGATCGTCTCGCGGCAATTTCCGGGCAGACGCCGGAGGCTGTGCGGGACGCGATCTGGGGATCCGGGCTCGAAGCTCGTGCCGACGCTGGGCAGATCAGCGAGGACGACTATCTGGCCGCGCTCGGCGAACTGCTGAGCTATCCCGTCAGCCGGGAAGACTGGCTGAGCGCGCGCCACGCATCGATCACGCCGAATAAAGAAGTGCTCGCGCTCGCCGAACGCGTCGCCGAATATCACCGGATCGCCGTGCTCACCAACAACTGCCGTCTGCTCACCGACCATATCGGCTTTCTCAATCCACCCGTCGCGCAACTGTTCGGTGTTCACGTGTATGCGTCCGCTGCGTTCGGCGCAGCGAAGCCAGCCGCTCAAACCTATCTTCGTTGTGTGGAGCAACTGGGTGTTCCTGCGGCCGAAACGCTCTTCATCGACGATACGGATGCCAACGTAGCCGGCGCACGCCACGCCGGTCTGCAGGGATATCGGTTTGTCAGTGCAGAAGCGTTGTCGGCGGAGCTGGAGCGTTGCGGATTGATCGAGTCGACGTGATGTGACCGTGGCGCGGGCGCGATGCGAGATACGCGATTAAGCGCGCGGCTAACCGTTGAGGTCCGGATTATTCTGCGCGAGTTCGTGAATCCACTCGCTGAATACCCGCACGCACATGCTCAGCCGACGGTGCGGATACAGCAAGGAAAGCGGCAAGGACGGACATTGGTAGGCGCTAAAGAGTTCGCGCAATGCGCCGGCTTCAATCGCCTTGGCGACCATGAAACGCGGAACCTGAATGATCCCCAAACCTGCGGTCGCGGACATGACATACACCAGCCCCTCGTTGACCGCGATGATGCCGTTCACCGTTTTTCTGATTCGCGTTCCATCCACTTCAAACTCGAATGGATAGATGCGTCCGGTGCGCGCGGAAAAATAATTAACGGCACGATGACGGTCGAGGTCGTCGGGGGTGGTGGGTTCGCCCATTTGATCGAGATACGCCGGCGCCGCGCAGATGGTCGTGCGGACGCTGCCGATCGGTCGCGCGACGAGGTTCGAGTCGTCGAGAACACCGATCCGTATCACGCAATCGACACCTTCCTGAATGAGGTCGACGTTGCGATCGGCCAGCCCCAGCTTCACGGTGATGTCGGGGTAGCGCGCATTGAAATCAGGCATGACGGGCAGCAGCACGTTGGCCGCGAACGTGGCCGACGTGTCGACGCGAATCGTGCCGCGTGGGTTGAGCCGCTTGTTCGATAACGCGGACTCCGCGTCGGAGACCTCGGCCAGAATGCGCGAGCAGTACTCGTAGTAGAGCGCGCCGTCCTCCGTAACCTGCACGCTGCGCGTGGTGCGATTCAGCAGGCGCACCCCCAGATGGCTCTCCAGATTCTGCACGAGGGTCGACACCGACGCGCGCGGTATCTCCAGCGAATCAGCCGCCTTCGAGAAGCTCGATGCATCGACGACGCGCTTGAACACTGCCATGCCTTGAAGAATGTCCATACCGGCTTGCCCCCTCGAATGTGGCCGACCCGCAGTCTAGAACGGACTGGTGATGGCCCGCAAACGGGAGTGCGTGCGCCGTGGCTCGCTCACAAAAAATCTTGACACTGTTCGTTCACTGCCTATAGTTCACCATATGGCAAAGTCTCCAGTCAGTCAACTCGATCGTACGTTTTCCGCCCTTGTGGACCCCACACGCCGGGCCATCCTCGCTCGCCTCGAGCGGGAGCCCGGCCTGTCGATTACGGAGATCGCGCGGCCGCTGCCGCTCAAGCTTCCGGCGGTCATGAAGCACCTCGACGTGCTGAGCGACGCGGGTCTGGTGGCGCGTAGCAAGAACGGGCGGACTGTTTCGGTCGATCTGGTTCCAGGCCCGATGGAGGAGGCGATGGCATGGTTGAGGCGCTATGAGCGCTTCTGGTCCGCGAGCCTCGACCGGCTTGCCGATTTTGTGGAGGGACACGAGGAATGACCCAGGAAAAGCCGAGCCTGACTATCGTGCGGCGCATCAAAGCCCCGCCAGCCCGAGTTTATGCCGCGTGGACAAGACCCGAACTGATGGCGCGCTGGTGGGGGCCTGACGCGGGGCCGGTGCTCAGCGCCGAAGCCGATCCGCGCGTGGGCGGCCACTTTCGCGTGGTGTTCCAGACACTGGACGGCAAAACGCACGACTGCCGCGGCGGATACCTGGAAGTCGAAACGGATCGCAAGCTCGTCTTCACGTGGGAGTGGGTCACCGCGCCCGAGCAACGATCGCTCGTCACCATCAGGCTGCGCCCCATTGAAGACGGCACCGAGCTCACTCTCACGCATGCGCAGTTCTTCGACGAGTTCGAACGCGACGCTCATCAGAACGGCTGGAGCCCCGCACTGGACAAGCTCGACGCATTCGTGGCTCAACTGGACTGAAGACACGACCATGTGCTGCGCAATCGTTGCACTCGCCATGACCTTGCTCGCTAGTTGGCGTAGCGTGTCGGGTACGTTGATCGGTCGTGCCGGCCGTCTGCGCCGAATCGCGATCGTGTTGATTGCGATCGGCGCCGCCGCCGGCTCCGCGTTGGCGGCCGATCAATTCGCCGACGTCCGCGGCAGCCAGTCGTCGTTCTATGCGCGCCTGAGTGCGATGCCGATTTGCGGTCGCTTTATTCGCTAATGGGTTTATTTTCTCTCGTGAACTCAACAGCTAGTTAATTTTAAAAACATTGGCTGTCGCCACGTCTAATAGCACACTCCGCACTGCAATAAAATAAAGTTTCTCGTAGAAATGTGCGCGTATCCCGCCTTTAGAGGATTAACTCTGCCTATTACCACATCCATTCGATCTGCATACGCCGCGCACTCATTTCGGAAAGATTGTGAAAGGAAGTTGACACGAGAACGTTTGCCAATCTAGGCTACGCACTGTCGCTAAAAACTGACCCGGTTCCTGTCCACCTGCTCGGAGACGCAGGTAAGCCACCGTTTTGTCCGTCAGTCAGGCGATCGCATGAAACTGCAGAAAGACGGCTCACGTCGTCTTTTTGAAAGTATTGTAATAATCAGGAAGCGTAATTCGAAAATCAGCCACAAGTGC
Organism: Paraburkholderia aspalathi; assembly: GCF_900116445.1. Taxonomy (GTDB): domain Bacteria; phylum Pseudomonadota; class Gammaproteobacteria; order Burkholderiales; family Burkholderiaceae; genus Paraburkholderia; species Paraburkholderia aspalathi. The sequence goes on along the minus strand of NZ_FPBH01000031.1, from coordinate 65,641 downwards.
TGAGGCAGTAACACGTCCATATATTCTCGCTAGCAATCCGGCGCTAGTGCGGGAGACCTTTTGTGCTGAAAAAACAGAGAAACACAGCTTAAGCACTCATCGCACTTTCTTTATGCCGATTTTGTCAGTCGAGGATTAACTATGCGTATAAATTTCCGATTGCAGATACAGTGCCTGGCCTTAGCCGGAATAATGGTCCTGGCGGGCTGCGGCGGTTCAGACAGCTCGTCGACGCTCTCGAGCAAGTCCGCCCAGACGCCTGCCGCCGCCTCCGAGGTGGCACTTGCGCCGCCCACTGCGCCGATCGTTGCGGACGCATCGATCAACAAGAGCGTACCGCCGGTCGAATTGCCCGATACGGTCACCCCGATCAACTACAAGCTGTGGTTCCGGCCGAACCCGGCGCTCTCTTCATTCGATGGCCGCGCGGATGTCCAGATCAAGGTGCTGAAGGCTGTCAACGCGATCACGATTGCCGGGCATCGCATCAAGTTCACGAACGGCACGATCACGCTGCAGCCAGGCAACATCCAGCTGATCGCTACGCCGCAGGATGACGGCGATTTCTATCAGCTTCGGCCAGTGAGCGGGCAGATCGCCGCCGGCAACTACTCGCTGCACATGGAGTGGAGCGGCATCATCAACTTCAAGACCTATGACGACCCGGTCGCCAAGACCGGCGGCAGTTGCGGCGACGATCCCTATCCGGGTTGCTCCGCGGCGGAGGGCGTGTTCCGCGTCGACCTGAAGTCGACCGATGGCACGACGAGCGGCGCGATTCTCACGCAAGGCGAGTCGAACCTCGCGCGCCAATGGTTCCCGGGTTGGGACGAACCGGCTTTCCGGCCCACCTACGAGGTGAGTGCGGAAGTCCCGCAGAACTGGAACGTCGTCTCGAACGCGGCGGAAAAGCCGGCTGTGAATGTGGACAGCGGCTACAAGCTGGTGTCGTTCGAAAAGACGCCGCCGATGCCTTCGTATCTGCTTTTCTTCGGTGGCGGCCAGTTCGACATTCTCGAAGACGACTTCTCGAGCCCGCTGCCTGATCACAAGGGTCTGCATTTGCGCATCTTCACGCCACCCGGCATGCGCGATTGGGCGAAACCGGCCATGCAGCAGACCAAGCAGGCACTCGATTACTACTATCGCTACACCGGCATTCCGTTGCCGCTCACCAAGTTCGACACGATCGCCGCTAACGACGCGTTCAAGGAGCAGAAGGATCTGAACTTCGGCGGGATGGAGAACTGGGGCGCGATTCTCGAATTCGCCGACGACATTCTGCCGGCGCCCGGCACCACGATGTCCGATTACGGGGTAACGGTTTTGACGCACGAAGCCGCGCACCAATGGTTCGGCGATCTGGTCACGCTCGACTGGTGGGACGACGTGTGGCTGAACGAATCGTTCGCGACGTTCTTCGAGAACAAGACCAAGGTGCGTTTCTTCCCGGACCGCTTCAGCTGGGTCGACGACGTGAAGAACAAGTATGCGGTGATCAACGCCGATCTGAAATCCACTGCGTTCCCGGTGCAGCCGAACTTCAACGGTTGGGCCTCGAACGACTTCGTGCTGAGCGCAAGCGCCTTTACGTACGACAAGGGCGGCCATGTGCTGAAGATGCTGGAGAACTATCTCGGTGAGGACGTGTTGCGCAAGGGGCTGCAGTCGTATCTGGCCGACTATGCGCTCGGCAACGGCACGCCGAAGCGTTTGTGGGACGAACTGGCCAAGGCGAGCGGCGAGCCGATGGTCGCGATCGGCGACAGTTTCGTGCGGCAAACCGGCGTGCCTTTGCTGTCGCTCGACACCCAGTGCGATCTGACGACCAATCAGACCGTGGTCACGCTCAAGCAGCAGCCATTCCCGAACCAGAATCAGTATCCCGGCACGCAATGGACCATTCCGTTGACGCTCGCCTACGGTGACGGACTGACATCGCGCAAGACGGTTGCGATGAAGGACACGCAAATGCAGGTGCGCCTGAACGGCTGTTCCGCGGTGCTCGCGGATCCGAGCGGTCTCGACTACTACGTGACGAACTACAGCAACAACGCGTGGAGTCAGTTGCTGGCGCAGGGGAACGCGCTGAAGGATCCGGTTTTGCTGACCAGCCTGCAACTCGAAGCCAAGCTGCTGGTGAAGAACGGTCTGGCGGATCCGTCGCGGGCAACCAGTATCGGCTCGCTTAGCCCGACGGCTACGCCGCTTGCGCGTCAGTTGCTGATGACCGCGCCGACGACCCAGTCGCTGCGTCCGACGATCCGCTATCAGGGCAAGTTCAAGCTGAAGCCGCAAGCGCAGCAAGGGCAATAAGCCTGGAAAGCCCGTAGCTTTACGGGCCGTAGTAAAGGGCAGGGCCGTGGCCCGCATCCTCATGCGATGCGGGCCACGGCACGTCTGCAGCATCGGGCGAGCGCCGCTTTTTCAACCGTGCTTTGACATCCGCATCCGCGTAGATAAGCGGGCGAATGCCGGTTTCGCTCAGGCCGAACTCGGGCGGCGCTCCAGCCAATTCCGCAACAGACCCGCTAAAAGCGCGCTGACGATCACGGCGAGGTAAAGCGAGACGAGACTGTGGCGCCACGTATCGAGTGCAAGCTGGTGCATCACCAGTTTCGAATCAGGCGCGGGGAGAACCACATGCATTGCCACGACGGCTTGCTTCATCCGCAGAAAGCCGACGGCGGATAGCAATGGCAAACCAACGAGCAGGGCCAGCAGGGCGGGCCTCGCGCGTTGCATCGCCGGGTAGTGACGCAACCGGAACCACACGCCCAGGCAGCCATGGATCCAGCCTGGCGCGAGCAGCGCAAGTTGCAGACCCTGCGTGCCGCTCGTGATCAGCGATATCACGATCCGCTCGTAGTTAGGCTCGAAGCCATACAGCGACGTCGCGAGGCGCGTTGCTACCGCATGCCGGATGAGCAGCAATGGCAGGCTGAGTCCTGCCCACAACCGGATCCATTCAGCGGGTGGAAGCACCCAGTGACGACGTCCGTAAATCGTGCGCACGGCTAACGCGAAATGGACGAGAGCCGCGCCGTACAGCAGGATCGTGCCGGGCACGCTATGCCAGATCCACAGGGCGAACGTCAGTCCGCGCCCGGCAAGGTCGAGCGACCAGATTCCGAGCGCGTGATTGACCAGGTGCAAAAACAGATAAATAAGCAGCATCACGCCCGATCCGAGTTGCAGGCGGCGCAGAACGGGCCACAATTCCGGTCGCACATTATTCTCCTTTCAGTTTGTATGCTCGGAAGCGGCAGGGGAGGCCGCACTCGAATCGCGTCGGGCATGTGGGCGAGCCGGCCTTCTCAAGCTCCTTACGCTCCTCACGCTCTGCGAGTGAGGAGCGACGGCGCGTGTCTGATGTCCGCTCTGTTGAACAACGCCCTGACGCACCGCTTCGGCAAATCGCTGCAATGCGGATAGCGAACCGCACACGCTCTGGTATTCCTCGCGGCCAATCCTGCCCTCGAGGGTGACTGCCATGCCCGAGGCACGGGCCATGTCGATGATGTCCATGATAGCTACTCCTTTCAGGTTCTCTCACCTGCATGACCGCCGCCGCGGCGCGGCTATTCCCATACTTACCCTGGCATGCGCCATATCAGCCTGCGCGGTTGGATTGGCCGTCCAGCACTAATTTTCTGTCCCGGGAATAAAACCGGCGGCACGCCAGTCTTCCAGATGAACCGAGTCGTGTGGCCCGCCGGATGATCCCGCGGTTTGCCTGCGAGTCCTTATCGTGAGGTCAACATGTCGTCACATCATTCATCCGATCCTGCCTTTAACCCTTCACGCCGTGGCGCCCTGAAATGTCTCGCTTTCGGCGGCGTAGGTACAGTGTTCGTTCTTGCCGGCGGCATTCTTACGCCGGTGGAGCTGGCTCTCGCGGCCGACGCGAAATCGTCCGCGACGTCCATGGGCGTGCCGCTTTTCCTCCAGATCAGCGATTCGCATATCGGCTTCAATAAAGAAGCCAACCCGGACGTCGCGGGCACGCTCAAACAGACGATCGACTACGTCAATGCCATGCCGGTCAAGCCCGCGCTGACCATCCACACGGGCGACATCACCCATCTTTCCAAGCCGGCCGAGTTCGATCTCGCGGCGCAGTTGATGTCCGGTCTGAATATCACCGAACTCCACACCGTGCCCGGCGAGCATGACGTGACGGACGGCCCCGGAACCGAATACTTCAGCCGCTTCGGCAAGGCTTCGGACAACAAAGGCTATTACAGCTTCGATCACAACGGCGTGCACTTCGTGGCACTCGTCAACGTGATGCATTTCAAGCCTAACGGCCTCGGTGGTCTCGGCGACGAGCAACTCGCCTGGCTCGAAAACGACCTGAAGGGCCGCTCGTCCAGCACGCCGATCGTCGTTTTTGCCCACATGCCGATGTGGACGATCTACGAACCGTGGGGTTGGGGCACAGGCGATGCCGGTCAGGCCATGAGCTATCTGAAGCGCTTCGGCTCGGTGACCGTGCTCAACGGCCATATTCACCAGATCGTGTCGAAGGTGGAAGGCAATATCACTTTCCACACGGCCCGCTCGACAGCCTATCCGCAGCCGACCGCCGGCAACGGTCCCGGCCCCGGTCCGCTCACGGTAGCGAGCGATGAGCTCCCGAAGATGCTCGGCGTGACCAGCATCAAGATCGTGCGTCATCCGCTCAAGGCGACGCTTGCCGATACGACACTTGTTTGATTTCAGAATTTTTTCTTTCGCAGGAGATCAGTTATGCAAACTAAAACTATTTGTCGCACGTTTTTCGTGTTGCTCGGGAGTTCGACGCTGATCGCCGCGTCGGCCGGACTTTCCGTTGCGCGGGCAGAAACGCCGAACGCCGTGGTCATCAAGAATTTCATGTTCTCGCCGATGGCAATCACGGTCAAAGCCGGCTCGACGGTGACGTGGAAAAATCTTGACGGCGAGCCGCATACGGTCGTGAACGACGCGGGCATGTTCCGTTCCGCCGCGCTCGATCAGAACGACACGTTCCAGTTCAAGTTCGACAAGCCTGGCGTCTACAAGGTGTTTTGCGGTATCCACCCGAATATGAAAGAGACGATCACCGTGCAATAGGTGACGGATCGGGTGTGGGGCGTCCTGCGCCCCACTGAGCATGCATGGCGTTTTAAGCAGTCGCTGCCGATGAGCACGTTCCAGACAGGCGTGTTTATTGCATGATGCAGAGCTGCCGTGCATGCCTCCATCGCCGGCTCCAGCCCCCACCTGGAAGTGGCCTGCAAACGCTCGCGGGCCAGCCTGTGGATATACGCGGTGTTGAATCTTTTACCTGTCTCATCGACGCAAAGCGGACTCGCAAAGCTCGCGTTTAAAGCGCAGCATTGCTGTGTTGTCGCTACCCGGCGAGCGGGAAAAATTCTTCCAACAACGCCAGATCGACCCCGCCGAATCGTGTGAACAATGTCTGCCAACGGGTCAGACATGTGAGGATTCCGGAGAGTATTGCGATGCTCAACGATACCGAATTTTCAAAATCTGCCGTAGAAAGCCCGGATACTGGCTTCGATTCTGGCGCTGAACCGCCGGCTGCGGCGCCGCCTGTGCGATTCGGACGTCTTGCGCTGTGTGTCGCGACGGCAAGCGCGCTGGCTTTGGGCGTAGTGGGTACGGTCGCTTACGGTGTCTGGTTCAACCACGATCAACAAGCGTATGCCGAGGCGATGGCGCATGCGCGGCAGGCGCTCGGCACGGCTGCGTCAGCGGCTGCAGCACCGGCGTTGGTGAAATCGATTGTGACGCCACGACCGGCAACTTTCGCGGCAGCGGGTGGTATGCCGGCGCCCGCAGTTAAACCGGTGACAACGGGCACGCAGGCAACGGCAGTTGCGTCGGCGACCACGGGCACGCAGGCAACGGCAGATCCGCCGGCAACAGCACAAACGCAGGCAGCAACGGCAGCGTCGGACGGCGAAGAGGGCGGAAAACTGGCCTCCTGGTCCGGTCCAGTCACGCGACTCCCGGCGCCGACGGTTAGCGAAACCGTCGTGGCCGATGCAAAACCCGCCCCGACCGCGTCGTCCGCCCCTGCTGCGGCGCCGTCCAATCCTGCGCCTCAGCAGTTGGCGTCCGGCCGGCCCGGCAGGGATGCGCGTCTCGCGCAGCAGGATCGTCGCGCTACTTCGGCGGCAAATGCCAGGCACAAAGGCAGTCTTTTTGCCCGGATGGGTTCGTTCTTTCGTCGCGTAAGTTACCGCCAGCATGACACCGGAAACCGGCAAGACATCTATTCCCATCCCTGAGCGGACGCGTCCCCCCCGCGCCGCTCGCAGAGGCGCGCTCGCGATCCGCTTCAGGCCGGGCCCGGCTGCGATCGCCGCCGCCGCGTTGGTTTGTCTGCTGATCGGCCTTCTGTATCTGGCGCTGCAAATCCGGACGATCTTTTCCGATCAGTTGAAGCAGGAATATGCGGGGCTCGTTCTCGAAGCGGTCGATCGGGCGGAAGGCGCCCGGAATCTGGTCGGCGTCTGGCAACAGTTGCCCGACGCCACGGAAGCCAAGGCCGCCGGGTATCGGCAGGCACGAACCGAACTCGCCCATCGTCTCGCGTCGCTCGCGGCGCTGGTAAACGAGAGTCCGTCAGCGGCGCCGCGTCTGCCGCCAGCTTCACTCACACCCGCCGCCGATCTGCGCGACACGGACGCCATGCTGGGTAACGTGTCGGCCTGGTGGCGGGCGCAGCGCGACGCCGATAGCGCCGACGTGCGCGTGAGGATTGCCCACGTTGCGCGCACGCTGATCGCGTCGGCGGCATTGCTGTTCTGTATGCTGATCACCGCGCTGGGGATGTACGCCAAACGGAATCGTCTGCTGGCAGGGCAGTCGCACGAATTTGAATGGGCGGCGCTGCACGATGCGATGACCGGCTTGCCGAACCGGCGCAAGCTGTTTGCCACGCTCGAAGCGGCGGCGACGAAATTGTCCGCGCGCGCCGCGCCTTCCAAAATTGCCGTGCTGTATATCGATCTGGATGGATTCAAGCAGGTCAACGACTCGCTCGGTCACCGTGTCGGCGATGAATTTCTGATCGCGGTTTCGAAACGCTTTCGTGAGTCGGTGCGTAAAGTCGATGTCGTCGCCCGGATCGGCGGCGATGAATTCGCCGTCCTGGTTCGCGAATTTTCGACGAATGCAGAGCTCGGCGAAATCGCCCGGCGGCTGATTGCCTGCGTGGTTCAGACGGACCTGGCGATGGGGGTCGGGATGGTCCGCGCCAGCATCGGTATCGCCAGTTTTCCGGATTCCGTCGGCGATTACCATCGCCTCGTGGCCGCGGCCGACGAGGCTATGTACCGGGTCAAACGCAATGGCAAGAACAGTTATGCGTTCGCGGATCAGGCGAACTGACTGGCGTCTTTACGGCGTTTGCGTCTCCGGCGTTTCCGGTATCTCAGGCACCGCCGGTTTCACCTTGGCCTTGCGGCGCAAAGCGTCATTGATAACCTGATGGCGCCGGTAGTCGGTCATGTTTTTCCACTCGCGAATCTCGTCACGGGTACGCAGGCATCCGATGCAGAAGCCCGTTTTTCCGTCGATTTTGCAAATGTCGATGCAGGGTGATTGAATTGCCATCTTCAGGCGATTTGTTCCGTTGGGTTGACTTCGACGGTGACGTGCGAGAGTCCGTTAAAGCGTTTCAGCAACGCATGATAGAAACGCGAGTCATGGCGCGTTTCCTGGGTCGCGACGGATATTACCGCACTCATATGACCAGGCCCCACGCGCCACACGTGTAAGTCGAGCACCTTGTCGCCGTTGTCTTCGATGGCGTGGCGCACGTTCTCCGTCATGCGCTGGTCGGGGTTGATATCGAGCAGGATCGCACCCGTGTCGCGCATCAACCCGTATGACCAGTTTGCGATCACCAGCGCGCCGATGATGCCGGCGAGCGGGTCCATCCAGAGCCAGCCGAATTCACGTGCGAGAACGAGGCCGATGATGGCCAGTACCGACACTGCGGCATCCGCGATCACGTGAATGTAGGCCGAGCGGATGTTGTGGTCCCGCTGGGCCGCGCTTTCGGCATCGTGATGGGCTGTGTGAGCGTGGTTGCCGCGATTGTCATGAGCGTGACCCTCCGCGTGATCGTGATCCTCATGCCCATGGGCGTGATGTCCGTGCCCATGTCCATGTCCATGGCTGTGCCCGTGATGATCGCCACGCAGCAGCCACACGCTCGCCAGATTCACCAGCAGCCCGGCCACGGCAATCGGAATCGCTTCACCGAAATGAATGGGTACCGGCGAGAGAAAGCGCGACACAGCTTCATAACCGATCAGCAGCGCAATCATGGCCAGCGCAATGGCGCTCGTGAATCCCGCGAGGTCGCCTAGCTTGCCGGTGCCGAATACAAAGCGTGAGTCGCTCGCGTGCTTGCGCGCATACGTATAAGCGAGCGCCGCGATCAGCATCGCCCCCGCGTGCGTCGACATGTGCAGGCCATCCGCCACGAGCGCCAGCGAACCGAACAGGCTGCCGCCGACGATTTCGGCAACCATCATCACGGCACACAAAGCGATCACCGCCCATGTTCTGCGTTCGTTCTTTTCATGGGCGGCGCCCAGAAAAATATGATCGTGTCCCGCGCCGAAGGCAGCGTTTCTAAAGTCACTCATGTCCTGCTCCGGTTTACTTGAAATAGCTGTGAACGACTTCGATGAGTTGTTCGGTGGCGCTGCCAGCAGGGTCTTCGTCAGTATGCGCATCCACCAGGTGGTTTCTGATGTGGTCCTCGAGCACGACCGCCAACAGACCATTCATCGCGCCGCGGCAACTGGTGATCTGCTGAAGGACATCGGCGCAGCCGCGTTCGTCTTCGAGCGCGCGTTCAATGGCCTCGATCTGCCCCTTGATGCGGCGAACGCGGTTGAGAAGCTTCTGTTTTTCCCGAATCGTGTGGCCCATGAATGCTCTCGAAAATACCCTAGGGGGGTATATATTATCAGATCGAACAGAGGCGATTCAGTTCGACTGCTTCTGGGCCGCGAACTCACGCGCCGATCCGTTTCGTGTTAAAAAATCGGGGCTTGCCGATGCGGGATGAAAAACGCATCGGCACGGCCGAAGTCGTTCCGAAGTCATCCGCAGCGGAAGGGTTAATGTCCAGACATTCGTTGATGCGCGCCATTGAGCGCGTAAGCCGGCCTGAGTTGATTGTTGTTGTGCTGACGGCAACACTGACGGCCTGCGCGCCGCTGCCGCCGGCTGCAAATCAAGCCTCGGATCAAACCGCGCATCAAGCCCCCGCAGCGGGCACGGCGCGCGCAGCCGACGGGCCGCTGCCCGTCCCGCCGAACCTGATCGCGCTGACACAGCCGGCTGGCCAGAAGCGCTTGATGGACGCTGCCCACAACCAGTCGTACTGGCCGCTGTCGCAGTACTTCGAAACGCAGCGCAACGAAGCCTACTGTTCGGTCGCGACTTCGGTGATGGCGCTCAATGCATTGGGCATTCGCCGTCCCGAGTCGACGCTGTACCCGGATTTCCCATACTTCTCGCAAGAGGATTTTTTTCGCAGCGTCGATCCGCAGGTGGCCAACGCCGCGCGAGTATCGAGGGAGGGCATGACGCTCGACCAGCTCAGCACGGCCCTAAGCGCGTTTCCTGTCGAGGTGAGGAAATTCCATGCCGGCGACCTGACGCTCGGTCAGTTTCGCGATCTGATTCGTGACACGACGGGTCACAGCGACCGCTTTGCCTTATTGAACTTCAGGCGGGTGGAGATAGGCGAAGCAGGGGGCGGTCACTGGTCACCCCTCGCCGCCTACGACGCGGCGAGCGACAGCGCGCTGCTTCTGGACGTAGCGCGCTACAAGTATCCAGCAGTCTGGGTACCGGTTACGCAACTGTACGCAGGGGCGCAAGCGGTCGACAACGTGAGCGGGCTTTCACGCGGCATCGTGATCGTCGGCACGCGAGCGAACTCGAACTAACTGACGTTTTTCATAGTTACGCGGTCACGCTAACCGACGACGAGCGAAAATTAGTTGCACGCGCATCAATCATCCTGATTGCGCCATTCGGTAAGCCCTTCTCGCGCATTCAATTCGATGAACGAGGGCAGCGCCCGCAGCCCGCGGATATAGCGGGCGAGATGCGGCCAGCCGAGAGCGGGGCGCGGCATGTTGCGTGTCCAGCGCATCACGACGACCGCGAGGAAATCGACCGCGCTGAGCTTGCCGCCGACCAGATAGTCACGTCCATCGGCGAGATCGGCGTTGAGCTGGTCACAGGCTTCTTCGATGCGGCGCCGCGCGAGTGCTTGAACTGCTGCGGCGCCGGCAGGCTCGCCGTCGACGTCCGCGTAAAACCAGTCGCGCATGGCGGGCAGCAGCGTGTTAGCCAGATAGATCATCCGTTCCAGCCACGCGGCACGGTCGGCGGAACCCGGCGCCGGCGCGAGGGCGGCTTCCGGATGCCGCTCGGCCAGCAGCATCAGCAACGCGGCTGACTCGTGGCGCGGCGTTCCGTCGACTACCAGCGTGGGAACGCGGCCTGCGGGATTCAGCCGCAGATAGTCCGGATTTCGCTGATTGCCGGCGTCGATATCGACAAGCTGGGCATCGAACGGGATGCCCATTTCAATCAACATCCAGTGAACGGCCATGCTTGCCGCGCCCGGCGAGTAGTAAAGACGATAGTCCATTCATTCGCTCCGCATACTCATTCGATTCGGTCGACTTCAATTCGGGCGAAGTCTAGCGCGATTCGTGAAAAAAAGGGGCTGGCGCGCAAAGCGACCAGCCCCTTCAACTGCCATACAAAAGATACGAAGAAAACCTCAATGCACCGGCGCGTGAGTCTGCTCGACCGAGCGCGGCTGCGTCACAGCGCTCACCAAGGCAAAAACAATCACGTTCACAGCCAATGCCAGGAAGCCGATATTGATGTCCTTCAGGGCGTCAGGCAAAAACGGCATCAGCTGCCCGATACTCAGATGCATGGTCGTCGTCACCGTGACGACCGCAACGCCCGCAAGAATCCCGCAAAACGCGCCGTACTTGGTCGCCCGGTTGTGCGGCAGCAAACTGCAGATCACCGCCGGAAACAGCTGGGTCACGAAGCTGTAGCCCATCAGCAGCAACGCCACGATCGTCTCACCGCCATGCAGCGTAAAGCCCACCGCCACCAGCGCCACCACCGGCACCAGGATGCGTGCGAGGTTGGCCACCGTCGCGTCCGAGGCATTGCGGCTCACCATGCCGCGATACACGTCGTTGGCAAGCAGCGTGGACGCCGACGTCAGGATCATCGAACCCGGCACCAGCGCCGTCAGAATCCCGGCCGCACCGATCACGCCGACGAACCATGGATCGAAAGTCTGCAAGGACAAACGGAACAATGAGAGGTCGATGTCGCCGCCCTTCAGGCCCGGTACCTTCAGCGTCGCTGCAAAGCCCACGAAGAATACGAACAGCAGAATCAACTGATACAGCGGCAGCACCATCGCGTTGCGGCGGAAAATACGCTCGTCCTTCGCCGTGAAAATCGAGCCGAACGTGTGCGGCCACATGAAGAAGCCCAGCGCGGTCAGGAGCACGGTCGACTGGAACCAGGTCACGCTCGAGCCCTTGGCCGGGAAGGTCAGGAAGCCCGGGCGCGCCGCGTCGATGGCGTGGAACATCTCGCCGAAGCCACCGTAGTAGTGCAGCGGCAGATAAATCCCGAGGAAGAGCACGATCGCCAGAATCAGCAGATCCTTCACCACCGAATTCCACGCGGAACCGCGCACGCCGGAGACGATCACGTAAGCCGTCACCACCGCGGCGCCGATCCAGATGGCCGCCGTCGACGAAATCGCGCCATACGAGGCCGTTGCCACGATGATGCCGAGTCCCTTGAGTTGCAGCACGAGGTACGGAATCAGCGCGGCCACACCAACCAGGGCAACGAGGGTGCCGAGCGCCGGGCTGTCGTACTTGCGCGTGAAGAAGTGCGGCTGCGAGACGAGATGGTGATTCTTCGCATAGCGCCAGATGGGCGGCAGCATCCAGTACGAGAGGATGTACGCGAGCGTGCCGTAGGCAAGAATGTAGTAGACCGGCGCGCCCTTGCCATAAGCAAAACCACTGCCGCCGAGGAAGGTGAAGGTGGTGTAGATCTCGCCCGCCATCAGCAGGAACACGAACGCGGTGCCGAAGCTGCGGCCGCCCACGGTCCACTGTTCGAGACTCATGTCGTGGCCGCGCCGCGCGCGCACGCCCAGGTACAGCGCAAACAGCGTAATGGCCGCAATGATGACGAGTGCGCTCATGGTCGGACCTCCTCGGCATCCGTGGCAAGCTGCCGGTTGCTCGGGTCCAGACGGTAGATGATCGCCATGATGATCGAACTCAGCACCACCCACATGACGATCCAGGCCAGCACGAACGGCATACCGAGCACCAGCGGCTCGACACGATTCACAAACGGGACGCCGAGCAGAATGCCGATGAACGGCAGCGCAGCGAGTACACGAAGCAACATAGGGGCGACTCCTCGAACCGGTAAGTACGTCTCGTTGAAAGTGCGGCTTCGCTGGGGACTGTATGCCTGATGCTTCAGTTACGTAAAGTAAGTCAAAAAAGTGTAGGCTTTTCGAAAGTTGTGCGCGCATCTTTCTACGCCCGTCTGCTGCGGTGCAGCGCCGCGCGCTGTGTGCATCGCCCCGTTTTTCGCCAATTTGCGTGCCGCGCCGCGATATCATCTGAGCCACGCAACGCGAGCAGCAATCTGGACCGCCCGAAGGCGTCCGGCACTTCAACCTGGCGTGGCGCGCTGGTGGGCGGTCAGTCGATCGGCCCGCCCGCGCCGCTGCCCGAAACGGATCGCATATGGTCGAAAGTCTGATCTCGGACATTCTCTTTGGCTTTACCGGGCTGATCAGCATCATCAACCCAATCGGCATGGCATTCGTCTTTCTCGACCGGACCGCATCGCTCACCACGGAAGACCGCACGGCGCTCGCGAAGAAGATCGCCTTCAACGTCATGTGCGTGCTGCTTGTCGCCTTCTTTGTCGGCACCCCGATTCTTCATTTCTTCGGCATTTCCATGGAGGCATTGCGCATCGGCGGGGGCCTCGCGGTCGCGGTCGGCGGTTGGCAGATGCTCAACGCGCCCGACACGCAACCGGCCGAGCAACCCGCGGTCAAGCGCGTGGACGCGGATAACGCCATGTCGAAGGCGTTCTTCCCACTCACCATTCCACTCACCACCGGGCCGGGTTCGATCGCTACCGCGGTCGCGCTGACCGCGAACCGCACGCATAAGCTCTCGGCGTTCGTGCTGTCGAGCATCGCTTCGGTGGTGATCTCGATTCTGGTGGCGGCCACCGTGTATCTGATCTACAGCCGCGCGGTGGTGTTCGCCAAGTATCTCGGCGTGGACGGCACCAAGGTCGCCATGCGCGTCTCGTCGTTTCTGCTGCTGTGCATTGGCGTGCAGATTATCCTGACCGGTTTTTCGGAGTTCCTGACACCGATCGCTCAACTGCAACCCGTGGTCAAATAGCGGTCGGCGGCACGTGAGCCTGATCGAGGCTCGCGCGAGTTTCGTCAGACATCTCGTCGCAATTCATCGCATTACGTCGCAACCGGAGGGGAACTCATGTGCCGCTGGCTCGCTTATACCGGTAACGCGCTGCAACTCGAAACGGTGCTGTTCAACGCCAAACACTCCCTGATCGACCAGAGTCTGCATTCGCGGCTCGGCCAGACCACCACCAACGGCGATGGCTTCGGCATCGGCTGGTACGGTCATCCCACCGACATCCCGTTTCGCTATCGCTGCATCCACCCCGCGTGGAGCGACCGCAATCTGCGCGAGGCCGCGCGGGCGATCCGCGCGCCGCTGTTCGTCGCGCACATTCGTGCGGCCACCGGTACGCCCTCGCAGGAAACCAATTGTCATCCGTTTCGGTACGGGCGGTGGCTCTTCATGCATAACGGGCTGGTGCGTAACTTTCCGCTGGTACGCCGCGATCTGATGCTGGCGATCGATCCCGAGTTTTTCCCGTCAATCGAAGGTTCGACGGATTCCGAGGTGCTGTTTTTTCTCGCGCTGACTTTCGGTCTCGAACTCGCGCCGGTTACCGCGCTCGAGCGGATGGTGGGTTTTGTCGAGGACATCGGGCGCAAACACGGTGTCGATGAGCCGCTGAACATGACCGTATGCGCCACCGACGGCGAGCAGATCGTCGCGGTTCGCTATTCGAGCGAAGGGCAGTCGCGCTCGCTCTTCCACAGCACCTCGTTCCGGCATCTGCACGATCTGTATCCGGACGACCCGCGCATCGCGACAGCGGGTGAAGACGCCTTCCTGGTCTTGTCGGAGCCGCTGTCGGATTTGCCTGGCTGGTGGGAAGAGATTCCGGAGAGCACGGCCGTGGTCGCGCGGGGCGGGGAGATCGATCAGTATCCGTTCAGGCCGCAACTGGCGTAAGCGCGCTAGCGCGTCAGCAGCATCGAACTCAACACCGAGAAGACCGTCGACGGCAATTCGGCCAGGCGGCTCACCACCACGTTGTGCGGATAGAAGTCCTCGACCGCGTCGGTCAATACGCCGATCCCCAGCAGTTCGATGCCGCGTTTCTGGATCGCCGCGACGCGTTCGCGCAGATCGTGGCGCAATACCTGCGGGTCGCCATCGCCGGTCGACGGATAGCCGTCGGAGAACACAATCAGGATGCGCCGCTCGGCTTGATGATCCGCAAGCCGCGTTGCCGCCCAGGCGAGCGCCTCGCCGTCCGGATTCTCGTGACCGCAATCGATCGTGGCGATCCCGCTTGGATCGATCGAGCCAAAACGTTTGTAGACTTTCAGATCGAGCCGCTCGACAAAGCGGTTATAGCGCTGCAAATCCGCGCCCGCCGCGAGTTGCCGCTCATACAGTTGCTTCATCGGCGCGGACTCGAGCGAGCAATAACCAAGCACTTCGCAGTCGAACGATAACTGCGTCAGCGCATCGCACAGCGCGGTCGCGCACAGACGCGCTAGCTCGATCTTGCGCCCGGCCATTGAACCGCTGCGATCGATCAGCAAGCTCACGGCGACGTCGCGCCCTTTGGCTGCCCGCTGCGTGCGAAACGGCGTGCGGTAACCGGGCGAGGTCGCCAGTTTGGCGAGCGCGGTGCGGTCGATCTCGCCGCGTTCCTGTTCGCGGCGCCAACGGGTGCGTTCGTCGGCGCTCAGCGCACGCTCGAGTTTCTCCTTGAGCGGCGCGGTGTCCGCTCGGGCCTGCGCGCGAAGCTCGCGCCATGTCGCGCTGTCGCCTTGACCGGTGACGTCGGTGATCTCGTCGAATTCGGTGGCGAGAGGAATCGATAGTCGCGCGCGGGTGGTGTCTGGCACCACGCCGGCTTCGTCTTCGGAACGTGCCGACGCTTGCTGCGCATCGGCTAGCGATTGCCCCATGCCCACCGCGTTTTCCGCTTGTGCGCCACCGCTTTTATCGGACGGCGGTGAGGCTGCGTTGTCCTGGTCGGGCAGGGTGGTGTCGTCGTTGAGTGGCGCCGAGGACGACGTGGCGGTTTCCGTGTCGATGTCTTCAACCGGATCCGCGGTGAACACCATGCTGTTGACATCGCCCGCCGATAAAGCCCGCACGCGCGCCACCAACGCCTGCGCGGCCGCGATGCTTTGCGCGGTCGAACGGCTTCTGCGCGACTCGTCCAGCAGATCCTGCGCGGCGTGCAGCGCGGCCAGCAGGGAATGGCTCGCTTCGGTCCGGGTCGGCTGTTCGTCCCACAGCGCGCGCTCCACTAGCCAGACCAGCCGGTCGCGCCAATGCAGCTTCGGCCAGCGCAGCCGCGCCTGCTCGGCGGCATGCACACGCAGTTTGCCGATGAACCAGCGCGCGCCCGGATACTCGTCGAGTAGTTGTACGCAGACGCGGCGATCCTCGATCACCTGCGCGAGATTCGCCGCCACGCCCGGCGGCAGCGCGTCCATCTGCGCGAGCGACGAATGTTTGGCGCGTGCCACCAGCAGATCCAGATAGCCGATCAGCACGTCGCGCTCGACGCCGCCGCTCAGCTCGTAGTCGGGAATCACGATGCGGCCGGGTTCCACACGCGGCCCATCCGGGCTGAAGGCGACCGTCACGCCGTATTGCCCGGTCAGCACGCGCGCCACTTTGCTCAGCGTCGATTCAAACGCGAAGCCTCGCGTGTCGCGCATTGCGTGCATGGCGTTCATTTGCGTGTCGTGGTCAGTGTGCTGTGGTCACTTAGCGTCAGGCGGCCGGCGCAATGTGATGGCGAACGATGCCGCGAATCAGGGCCGCGTCCTCGGGACTGACCTTCGCATAGATCGCGGGACCGGCGGCGCGTTCGGGGTCGCCGGTGCGCAGCATCAACTCGGCCCAGTCGAGCAGGCGCCGCGTGGAGAATGCGCTCGACAAGTCTTCGCGAGCGAACGCCGCGCGGCAGTCGGCGGCAATGGCGGCGAGGGTGGTGGCGAGCGCGCGTGTCATATGCGGGGCGAGGGTGCGCATCAGCACGTCGGCTTCTTCGGCGGGCGTCAGATAATCCAGCATATAGACGCGCCAGCGATCGAGAAACGCCTCGTTCATCAGATTCGCGCCCTGATACAGATGACGGAACTGGCTCATCGCGCCAACTGCATTGGCCGTCGCGAACAGCCGGAACGCGGGATGCGGTGCGACGATCTCGTTGCCTTTTTCTTTCAGCACGAGACGCCCGTGCGGTTCGAGCACGGCGGTGAGAGCGGCGAGAATCGACGGTTCGGCGAAATCGATTTCATCGACGATAAGCCAAAGGCCCTCGCGCATCGCCGTGGGCAATACGCCGTCCACCCAGATCGTCTCGCCACCCTTGACCGTCCAGAAGCCGACAAAATCGCCGACAGTGGTTTGCCCGTTCATGTTCGAGCGCAACACGCCGTGATGCGAGCGCGCGGCGACCTGCTCGATCAGGCTGGTCTTGCCGGCGCCGGTGTGGCCGATCAGCATGACGCGCCGGTTCTCCACGATATCTTCGACGATGTCGTTAAAGCGTTCGGAAAACAGATAGGCCGGATTGACGCGCGGCACGAGCGGGTTGTCCACGCCGCAGGGCACGTCGACACGACCGATGCGCACCGTTTCACCCGCACCCTCTACTTGCAGATGGCGCTTCGCCGCCGAGGCCAGCGCCGCAACGCGCTGCAGCTCCGGCATGAAGGCCACGCGTTCTGCGGCGCCTGCTTCGTCCGCGGCATCGGGCGTATCGATTGCAAAGCCCTCGCGGCGCCATTTCTTCAGTTTCGCGCGCAGGTTTTCCGCGTCGACCACCAGATCGATATCGACCGATCCGGCGCCGTTGCCGTCATCGACCCCATGTTCGAGCCGGTAGTTTTCCGGCCGGTCCGCCACGCTGACGCGCCACCATTCCGCGCCGTTCTCTGTCGCACGTTGGTAAAGGCCAAGGTTTTCGTCTTCGGTCAGTTCAGGCACGTTCATGGCGAGTGGAAATGGATGAATGGACAAACGATTAGCGCGTTTCTATTTGGCTGATGCCGAATGAGCGACTATCTTATCGTGAGTACCTTTCGATCTCACCGATGGGGATTTCTTTTGAGGCACGCCGACTCCACTGCGGATTTTCAATGCCGAGCGCGCAGTCCGCAAAAGCTTATTGCGTCAAACGGATAGGCCAGCAAGCACCGATCACCTATAGTTCGTGCGCGAAACGTGTAGTTTTACAACATTCTATTCTCGACAGAAGAAACTCACGGCAAAACAATGATGAGACTACATACAAAATTAGTGGCCGCTCTGGCGGTGATCAGTCCGCTGGCATATGGTCAAACCAGCGTGTCGTTATATGGCCGTCTCGACGGCGGCCTGGAATACCTGAATCACATCAATAATGGCTCGGGCGGCAGTTCGACCCGTTGGAGCGCTGAAGGCGGCGATTGGGGCACCAGTATGCTGGGCCTCAAAGGCAATGAAGATCTGGGCGGCGGGTTGAATGCGATCTTCAACCTCGAAACCGGTCTGCAAATCATGAACGGCACCACCGGCGGCGGACGGCTGTGGTCACGGCGTGCCTTCGTCGGCCTGAAGAGCGACCAGTGGGGCACGCTGCAGGCCGGGCGCAATCTGTTTATCGATAGCGATGGCGTGTGGGAATTCGACCCGTTCGTGCAGGAGGCGTTTTCGTCGGCATCGCTCGTGCGCGGACGCAACTGGCAGCAGACCAGCAACAACGTCGAGTATCACAGCCCGGTGTTCTGGGGCTTCGACGTACAGGCGCAATACGCTTTCGGCAATCAGGCGGGCGCATTCAACAGCGGTGCATCAGGCGAGTTTGGCCGCTCCGACGGCATTATGCTGACGTATCATTCGCCGCTCTTCGACGTGCGTGGCATCTACGACGAACTGCGTGACAGCAACGGCCGCTTCACCAACATCTTCCAGGCCTCGCGCGAATACTTCGCCGGTGCGAACGTGCATTTCGATGCGTGGAAAATCCAGGGCGCCTATACGCATTACTCGGCGCCGGATTCCCCGGTGGGCGTGGCCGACACTGCCGATCACTACTGGCTCGGCGCGACGTACAACATCCAGTCGCGCTGGGCGGTGACGGCGGGCGGCTATTACATCAAGGTCGGCGACGGCGGCAGCGATGCCGCGCACGACCCGTCCGGCCACGCGATGATGTACGTGCTCGGCACCACCTATAACCTCTCGAAGCGGACCTTCGTGTACGGCACGGTGGGCTACGTACGCAACGGCAGCAACTCGAATTTTTCGCTTGAAGCGTCGCCGCGCGATGCCACCAATAACACGAGTCCGCTTGCGGGCGAATCGCAAACCGGCGCGTATGTCGGGATGCTGCATCAGTTTTAAGGTAGCTTTCGCGGCACGTTCGTAACGGCCGTCCATACGACGGCAGCCGCAACCCGTTGCGGCTGCAACAACCTCATGTCGATTTGCCCAGGCGCACTCGAACCGGGTTCAACGGATTTCCAGTGCGCGCTGTTTTACTTCCCTCCCAATTTCGCGCTGAGCCCATTCCGCTTCGGGTGGAACGGGTATTGCCGGACGCCGGTACGCAGCTTGCTGCCATTGGAATTGGCGCACCGGACCAGAGGTGCAGGGATAAGGGATATAAACATGGCGCGACATAAGGCCGACGTGGTTGACGACGACTTCGAGATTTACGCCAGCTATCACGGAACAGGCGACGGCCGTTACATAGGTGGATTGAAGGTCGTCAGAAAAGCCGACCGGCGGATTCTGTTTCCATTCGATGGCGCACCCGAGATCGGCCCGTACGCGACCGCCGACGAGGCGCGCCGCGCGGCGATCGACTACGGCCGCGAGATTGTGGCCGCCGACCGTGCGGCCCCCGAGAAGTAACGCGCCTGGTAAAGCCGCAAGCCGTTTGAAAGAACTACCTCCAATCATCAGCACAACGCGGCACAGGATGTAACGCGCCGTGCAGATTTACGCGCATCGGCGCATCATCGATGAGCCTTGTGGTCCTCAAGCGTTCTTCCACGTTCTTCCAAATGAACACCGGTCGCCGACCACGCCGATTCAATGCGCGTCCCGGCGATGTCTCCAACCGCCGAACAAGGAGTGTCCCCATGCAAAACGATCCCGCCCTCGATCAGTTGTGCATCAACACGATTCGCACGCTGTCGATGGACGCTGTGCAAAAGGCCAATTCCGGTCACCCCGGCACACCGATGGCCCTGGCGCCGGTCGCCTACCATCTGTGGCAAAACCACCTTGTTTATGATCCGGACGAGCCGCTGTGGCCGAATCGCGACCGTTTCGTGCTCTCAGTTGGGCACGCGTCGATGCTGTTGTACTCGCTGTTGCATCTGGCGAACGTCAAGGCGGTGGACCACGACGGCAAGCCGACCGGGTCGCCCGCCGTCTCGCTCGACGACATCGAACATTTCCGCCAACTCGACAGCAACACGCCTGGCCACCCTGAATACCGAATGACCACCGGTGTGGAGACGACCACCGGTCCGCTCGGCCAGGGGCTGGGCAATAGCGTCGGCATGGCGATGGCGGCACGCTGGCACGAAAGCCACTTCAACAAGCCCGATGCGCCGCTGTTCGATTACCGCGTCTACGCGCTATGCGGAGACGGCGACATGATGGAAGGCATCTCGCACGAAGCGGCGTCGCTGGCAGGGCATCTGAAGTTGTCGAATCTGATCTGGATCTACGACAGCAACCGCATCACCATTGAGGGCCACACCGACCTCGCTTATAGCGACGACGTGGAGAGCCGTTTCCGTGGCTACAACTGGCACACGCTGCATGTGAACGATGCCAACGACGCCGCGGCGCTCGAAGCCGCGTTTGTTGAAGCGAAAAGCATCACGGACAGGCCGACGCTGATCGTGGTCCATAGCATCATCGGCTGGGGTGCGCCGCACAAGCAGGACACGTCCGCCGCGCATGGCGAGGCGCTGGGTGTCGAAGAAGTGGCGCTGACCAAGAAATTCTATGGCTGGCCCGAAGACAAGTTCTTCTACGTGCCGGACGGCGTGCATGAACGTTTCGCGCAGGGTATCGGCGCGCGCGGCAAGGCGGCGCGCGAGACATGGCAGGCGAAGTACGATGCGTACAACAAGCAATACCCGGAACTGTCACGCGAATTCGCGCAGATGGAAGCGCACGAATTGCCGGAGGGCTGGGACAGTGGCATCCCCACCTTCGATGCCGATCCGAAGGGCATCGCCTCACGTGATTCTTCAGGCAAGGTGCTCAACGCGATTGCCGCGCGCGTGCCCTGGATGATCGGCGGTGCAGCCGATCTCGCGCCGTCCACCAAGACGAATCTGAAATTCGAAGGCGCCGGCAGTTTCGAAGCCGACGACTATGGCGGGTGCAACCTGCACTTCGGGATTCGCGAGCACGGCATGGGCGCGGCGGTGAACGGGCTCGCGTTGTCGAATATGCGGCCGTTCGGTTCGACCTTCCTGATTTTCAGCGACTACATGAAGCCGCCGATTCGTCTTTCCGCAATCATGGAAGTGCCGGCGATCTACGTGTTCACGCACGATTCGATCGGCGTCGGCGAGGATGGTCCGACCCATCAGCCGATCGAACAACTGGCTTCGCTGCGTGGCGTGCCGGGACTGACCGTGCTGCGTCCGGGCGACGCGAATGAGGTCGCCGAAGCGTGGCGCGTGGCGATGTCGCATTCACAGCGGCCGTCGTGCATCATCGTGTCGCGTCAGGCCTTGCCGACGCTGGACCGCACGCGCTATGCGTCGGCGAAAGGCGTGCAGAAGGGCGCTTATGTGCTCGCCGATGCGCCTGACGGGCAGAAGCCTGAAGTGATTCTGCTCGCCACGGGCAGCGAATTGTCGCTATGTGCCGACGTCTACGAGAAGCTCAAGAGTGAAGGGATCGCGGCGCGGGTGGTGTCGATGCCGTCGTGGGACCTCTTCGAGCTACAGGACGAGGCCTATCAGGATTCCGTGCTGCCGCCCGATGTGGATGCGCGCGTGGCCGTCGAGCAGGCGGGAACGTTGGGTTGGGACCGCTATGTCGGCCGGCTCGGCGCGCAGGTGGTGATGCATACGTTCGGCGCGTCGGCGCCGCTCGCCGATCTGAAGAAGAAGTTCGGCTTCACGCCAGACCATGTGTATGACGCGGCGAAGCAGCAGATTGCGCGAGTGAAGGGGAAGAGCGGCAAGGCGTAGGGTGTGTCTGCAGAGGGTCGTTCACGCCGTTGTCACGGCTGGGCGACCGTTTGCGCTGCGGCGCTCTCGATCCTGCCGGCAGCGTTGTCGAGCGTGCTGCGATAGCCGCGCGATTGCATTTCGGCGAGCCTGCTGAGCGTTCTCGACAGATCGTGCGCGCCTTCGAGTCCGCTCAGCGCTGCCTCGATCGGCTGATCGGACGCGATGAACAGCGCGCATTTGCGGTCGTAGAAGATATCGACAAGCCATATGAGCCGCTGCAGCGTATGCGCCTGGGCAAGCCACTCAGTGCGCACCTGATCGAGAATCAGGCCGTGCCAATGCTCGGCGAGGTCCAGGTAGTCAAGGTGCGAACGGCTTGCCACGCACAGGTTTTCGAAGTCCGCCCATAGCAAAGCGGCTCCCGCGGCGTGCGCGGCGAGCGGCCGGCCTGCCGCGCTGACGGTGGCAGGCTCCAGTGTCTCGTTGCCTTCATAGCGCTCGAAAATTTGCAGGAGTGCGTCGCCGGTGGCCGCGTCGAGCGGCGCAAAAAAGTGCGACAGCGCGGCTTCTTCGCCGCCGAAACGGTAATCACGTGCGCCGTCGAAATGAATCAGCGTGAAGCAACGTTTGATCTGTTCGATCGTGGGCAGGAAGCGCTCGTGAAACTCCGGGTCGGACAGCAAGGCGTCTGGTGCGTAGTTCGAGGTCAGCACGATGCGTGTGCCCAAACCGATCGCGGTATCGAGAAACCGGCCCATCAGGAACGCGTCGGCGATATCGTGCACGTGAAATTCGTCGAAGCACAGCAACTCCACGCCGTCGAGCCATTGTCGCGAGACTGACCCCAGCCGGTCGTCGCCGCTCGGCTCATTCACCAGGCGCCGGTTCATCTCGCGCAGGAATTCGTGGAAATGCAGGCGCCGCTTCCGGCAGCTTGCCAACTCGAACACCGTGTCGACTACCAGGCTTTTGCCACGACCGGGTAAGCCGTGGCAGTAGACGCCCTGATGCGTGGACGTGGAGCCGGACTTTGCGCGGCGCCCGTTTGACCCGCTTGTTCCGCTTACGCCCAGTAACGTGACGAGCGCCGCGATGGCATCGCGTTGGGTTGCATCGGGAACGATGTCGCGCGCGGCGAGGGCGCTGACTACTTGAGCTTCATCAAGCATAGGCTGGAGGTTCCGTCTGTTAGCGGTTCAATACGCGCTGTAATTCTCGCGGATCGACAGGCTTGGTGAAATGGTGGTCGAAGCCCGCTTCTTCAGCGGTCTGCTTGTCCTGCTGCTGGCCCCAGCCGGTAACGGCGATCAGCAGAATGCCTGCGTCATGATGATCATGGCGAATGCGCCGCGCCAATTCATAGCCGTTCAGGCGCGGCAAACCGATATCGAGAATCACCGCCTGCGGTGCGAATTCGCCGATCAGTTCCAAGCCGGCGATGCCGTCGCCGGCAGTGCGCACCTCGTGGCCCTCGAGTTCGAGCACCATGGCGAGGCTATCGGCGGCGTCTGCATTGTCGTCGACGATCACGACGCGCAAGCCCGCCGTGCGCGGCATTTCGGCCGGCGCATTCTCCGACTGCTGCGGGGTCGCTTTCGATAAGGGCAGGCGGATCACGAACTCGCTGCCGCTGCCAGGACCGCTGCTGAATGCGGCGACCGTGCCGCCGTGCAGTTCGGCGAGGCCGCGCACCAGCGCGAGACCGATACCGAGGCCGCCTTGCGAGCGCTCCAGCGCCGGGGCGAGTTGCGAGAACATTTCGAACACGCTGTCCAGATGCTCGCGCGGAATGCCGATGCCGGAGTCACGTACGACGATCACCGCTTCATCGCCTTCGCGCTCCGCGGCGAGCGAGATGCTGCCGCCCGGCGGCGTGTACTTGGCCGCGTTGTTCAGCAGGTTCAGGATCATCTGCGACAGGCGTGTGGGATCGGCATCGAGATAGAGCGGCTCGCGCGGTAACGTCATGCTCAGATGATGCGCCGACGCCTGCACGGTGGGCTGCGCCGCTTCCATGGCGGATTGCATCGCACGCGCGAGTTCGAGCCGCTGCTTGCGCAATTCGAGTTTGCCCTGCGTGATGCGCGACACTTCCAGCAGGTCGTCGACCAGATGCGTCATGTGTTGCAATTGCCGGTCGAACACGTCGCGAGACCAGCTCAATTGCGGATCGGCGAATTCCTTCAGACGCAGGATTTCGAGCACATTGCGCATCGGCGCGAGAGGATTGCGCAGCTCATGCGCGAGCGTGGCGAGAAATTCGTCCTTGCGGCGATCGGCTTTTGAGAGCTCCAGATTCAGACGCTGCAATTGCTGTTCGGCACGCCTGCGCCCGGTGATGTCGCGGCTCACGCTGACCGCGCCATAGATGTCGCCGCGCGCATTCGCCAGCGGCTTGACCACCGTTTCGCACACGCCACGTGAGCCGTCGCGGCGCATGAAGGTCAGTTCGCTGCGCCACGTGCCATCTGCAGCGAGGCCGGCGAACGCTTCGCGGCGGATGCGTAGCGCATCTTCCGGCGGATGGAACATCGAAATCGGTTTGCCGAGAATCTCACGCATGCGATAACCCAGCATGCGTTCTCCGCCGACGTTGAAATCGGTGATGTTCCCACGGAGATCGGTGATCACGATCGCGTCGCTCAGATGCTCGAAAATCGCCGCCTGGCGCAGCAGCACGGTCTGTGCTTCCTTGCGCTCGGTAACGTCGATACCGAGGCCGTAGATCGTCAGCGGCTCGCCGTGGCTGTTATAAGTGGCGCGGCCGCGGCCTTCCATCCAGCACCAGTCGCCGCTTGCATGCAGGAAGCGGAATTCGGCGACGTAGTCGTCACCGCTTTTCACCGCATGATCGACTGCCTCGTTGAGCGCAATCAGGTCGCCGGGATGAATCAGTTCGAAAAAGCCACCGGGTATTTTCGCAAACCGTCCCTCGGCGTAGCCCGCGAGCGCTTCGAGTTCGCGGCTCCACCAGAACTTGCCCGACTTCGGTTCGTGCGACCACGCACCCATACGCGCACCGCGCATGGCGAGGCTCAGCACATCGCGGCTTTCCTGTAACTCTTTCTGTGCGAGTTGATGCGCGGCGACCGACGCCTCCGCATTACGGCGCGCGAGCAGCAATTCCTGCTCGTACTTATGGCGATCCGCGACGATCAGTACCGCCACTTCGACATAGGTGACTTCGCCATGACGACGGCGTACGGCGTTGAGCAGCATCGGCACCACGTGGCCTTCGCGATGCATCATGTTCAGTTTGACCTCGGCCACCGAGCCTTGCATCTGCAGAAGCGGCGCCCAATGTGTCTGGTAGAACACTTTGCCGCCGGTGGTCAGCAGGTCCTGAATGCGCTTCGTGGTGGCGAGCTCAAGCGCTTGATAGCCGAGCCAACCGCAGAAGGTCGCGTTCACGCGCAGGATGCCGCCGTCGGTGTCGGTCACGAGCAGGCCGCAGGCGGCGTGCTCGAACAACACATCGGCAGACGGCAGCGGACGGTCCGTGCTTTGCATTGTCTTACAGACTCATCGGCTCGAGGAAGGCGCGCATGGCCGCGGCGCTCGCGCTGGGAGAACTCAGATGCGGACAATGGCCGACGTTCTCGATGACGTGCAGCGTGCTGGCGGGCATCATTCTCTTCATATATTCGCCAACCGAGCGCGGCGCGATGATGTCGTCGCTACATTGCAGGATCAGCGCAGGCGTGACGATGCGCGGGAGCAGCGCGCGGTGATCGGAGAGAAACGTGACGCGGGCGAAGTGCCGCGCGATCTCGGGGTCGGTGCGACAGAAGCTGTTGGTCAGTTCGATGCCGAGTTCGGGCTGCTCGGGCGCGCCCATGATGGCCGGCGCCATGGTGCTCGACCAGCCGAGGTAATTGCTTTCGAGCGTGCGTAACAGGTCCTCGATATCCTCGCGCGAAAAGCCGCCGACATAGTCGCCGTCATTCACATAGCATGGCGACGGACCTACCATGATGTGCGCGGCAAAGAGATCTGGCACTTCGAGACCGGCGATCAAGCCGATCATTGCGCTGACCGAGTGGCCGACGAACACCACCGGCCCCTCGGCGCCAACATCATTGACGATCTCGATCAGGTCGGCCGCATAGCCGTTCAGCGAGCCGTACTTGTCGAAGTCATAGGCCGACAGATCAGAAGAGCCGCTGCCGACGAGGTCGAACATCACGGTTCTGTATTCGCCATGGAACGACGGCGCGAGGTAACGCCACATGCTCTGATCGCAGCCGAAGCCGTGCGCCATCACCATGGTTCGTTGGCCGGAACCGGAAACTTTCACGTTATTGCGCTTGCTGATGCTCATTACCGATTCCTGAGGCCTGCGGGCCTAAGTGGCGGAACGCCAGGCCCGGCATGTTATGAGGCAATGTTACCGCAGTCTTGCCGTGAGGCCGTGCCCGATGTGCAGCCGCAAGGGTGCGATATCCCTCACGCTGTTTTTATTTCCTGCGGCGGAGCTTCAGCCGGCTCGAGCCCGAATCGTTCGTATTGCGAAATCACCTGCGCGCCGAACAGAAGCAAGGTAGCTAGCCACTCCAGACTGAACAGGATCACGATGGCCATGGTCAGCGACCCATACACCACACTGACCTGCGACAGCGTTGCAAAATACCAGACCAGCACATGCCGCGTGATCTCCCACAGCACGGCGGCAACGATTCCGCCGAAGAGCGCGTGTTTGAGGGAAGGTCGCCCAACGGGCATGACCATATAAATCGACGTCAACACAAAAACCTCGCCCGCGAGGCCGAGCAGATATAACACCGCGCGCGACAATCCCTGCAATGAAACATGCAGGCCGAATAGTTCGACACCCTCGGCCCCGACGGCCTCCAGGCCGCTCGACACAAACGTCACGATCAATAATCCAATGCCGAGAAAGAGGATGTAGCAATAGGGCAGCAGCGCAGAGAGCAAAAAGTGTCGGCGCCGCACCACCACCCGGTGTACGAAAATTAACGACATCGCGTTCTCGAGCACCGTGAATGCGAGCGAGCTGAAAAAAATCATGGTCAGCAATAGAACCCAGCCAATCACCGCGCGATGCGCCAGAAAGTTGGCCAGCTCTCGTACCAGCGCAGTGGACTGACCAGGCACCAGCCACTGCAACAGATGTCCCAGCGCTGCCAGCAGAACGTGCTGCGGCACGAGGCGTGACAACACGATCACGATAAGAATCATGAGCGGCACAATCGACAATAGCGCGTAATAAGCGACCGCCCCCGCGAGCAGCAAACCCTGGTTCGCGCGGAAGGCTTTCAACGTCTGCAGCACAAACGTGCCGGGATGTTTCGCCACATACAGCGCGTGCTCATCGATGATGGTTGGCATGGCTCCTCACGGTGTGCGTCTTCGGGCCTGATAGAAAGGCAATCCGTTTCAGCACCTACCGTAAATTCGTAGCAAGAACGCAGCCAACCCGGCGACCGTGCGGGATAACCCGCAGGCAGCGTTATCGATGCGACGCCGTTTTCCGACAAAATTTCGCGCATTTCTCCAACCGACGTTTGGGTGTTTTCCCCAACTCGTCGCGACTATATTCGTTCGTATACAACGGGCCGATGATGCCATGGTGAATACGAAGCTATGCGCAATGCACGCAGCAAGGGCGGCATGCACGGCGGAAGTGCGTTTCATCTGTATTTCAGCGCAATATCCCGTGCTTGCGCACGATGTGTCGCGAGGCGTCAAGACAGCATAAATCAGGAAGCGGCAGTTCGCCCGTTGCGCTATGGTGAGGATGTGGCGCATGTGCAGCGGTGGATCGAGCGCGGCGTGGCGAAAACCGAAGCAAATGCCTGGCGAGCGATAAGCGCTTGCCGCGCGGTGGGAGCGAATCTTGCTCGCATGTTCCTCGATGCCCAGAAGCGGCACCAGAAAGAAGCCAGGAGACCAGGGTGACGTTCGACGACAGAATGGACGAGAGCGATGACGTCGTGGTTTGGCGGACTATTCAGTATGCGATGGCATCAAACCGTCGCGTACTGGTGGTCGACGATTACCGCGAAGCGGCCGAAGCGTTGCAAATGCTGCTGAACGCCGACGGCTTTGAGTGCCGTGCGCTATGCGATCCGCTTGCAGTCTGCGGTATGGCCTGCGAGTGGCAGCCGTTCGCGGTTTTGCTTGACATCAAGATGCCCGGCCTCGATGGCCTTGAGCTGGCTCGTCGCCTGCGGGCCAATCCGTTGACTTCGGACATGTTGCTGGTGGCCTGTACGGCGTTTGCTTCGCGCGAAGACAAGGTGCGGGCCAAGGCCGCCGGTTTCGACGCGCATTGTGCCAAACCCCTGACACCGGAGCGGCTCTTGCGCGTGCTCGAGTCTGCCGCCGCGTTGCATACTGTGGGACCGCAGTAAAGACGGCGTAATCATGCCCGTTGCGTTAATTTCTCTTCGAAGTTCCCACCGGTTAGCCGGTTCTGCGGACGCTCTTTAGTCCGCGTCATTCCTGTCTCCATTCATGCGCGGCGAACGCATCGTATGCAGTGCTTGCACTGCATACGATGCGTTTTTCCGTAGTTGCCTGAAGGACGCCTTGTTCCGTTGCGTTCCAGTTGCGCAACGCTCAGGTCCATAATTTGCTGACGCAGCAAGCTTGCACATTCAAAACACGTCTGCGAGCGCCCTCAGCTTTTACAGGAATCCCTATGTCATTCCAAGCCAGCTATTCGACGCGCATCGCGGAAGGCACGCCTTTCCCGCTTGGTGCGACGTGGAACGGAAGCGGCGTGAACTTCGCGCTGTTCTCAGCGCATGCAACCGGCGTCGAACTCTGTCTGTTCGACGAAACCGGCGAGACGGAAATCGAACGCATCGAACTTCCGGAGTACACCGACGAGGTCTGGCACGTGTTCGTGCCGAATCTGAAGCCAGGCGCGGTGTACGGCTATCGGGTCCATGGCCCCTATGAACCGGAAAACGGACATCGCTTCAATCCGAACAAACTCCTGCTCGACCCCTACGCCAAAGCGCATATCGGCGAGCTCAAATGGGCGCCGGAAATTTTCGGCTATACGCTCGATTCGGAAGAGGGCGATTTGTCATTCGACGAGCGCGACAGCGCGCCCTTTGTACCGAAGTGCAAGGTGGTCGACGCCAACTTTTCGTGGAGTCATCCGGAACGCAACGCGCTGCCTTGGGAGCGCGTGATTTTCTATGAAACTCACGTGCGCGGTTTTACCAAACGTCATCCCGAAGTCCCGGAGAATTTGCGCGGCACCTTCGCAGGGCTCGGCCAGCAGGTGGTGCTCGATTACATCAGGAGTCTCGGTGTCACGTCGGTCGAATTGATGCCGATCCAGACCTTCGTCAACGACAGCCATCTGCTCGATAAAGGCCTCACCAATTACTGGGGCTACAACACGATCGGCTTCTTCGCGGCCGACCCGCGCTTCTTCGCGTCGTCGATCGACTCGGTTGGAGAATTCAAAGAGATGGTGGATCGCTTTCACAACGCCAACCTCGAAGTCATTCTCGACGTGGTCTACAACCACACCGCGGAAGGCAACGAGCGCGGTCCGACGATCTCCTTCAAAGGCATCGACAACGCGTCTTACTATCGCCTGATGCCTGACGAGCCGCGCTATTACATCAACGATACCGGCACCGGTAACACGCTCAATCTGTCGCATCCGCGTGTGCTGCAGATGGTCACTGACAGCCTGCGCTACTGGGTGACGGAAATGAAGATCGATGGTTTCCGTTTCGACCTCGCCACGATTCTCGGCCGTGAAACGCATGGGTTCGACGAAGGCGGCGGCTTCCTCGACAGTTGCAGGCAGGACCCGGTGCTCTCCGCTGTGCGGTTGGTCGCCGAGCCGTGGGACTGTGGCCCCGGCGGCTATCAGGTAGGCGGCTTTCCGCCCGGCTGGGCCGAATGGAACGATCGCTTTCGCGATACGGTGCGCGGCTATTGGAAGGGCGACGAAGGCGAGGTCCCCGATCTCGCCAAACGCCTGACCGGTTCGGGCGACAAGTTCAACCATCGCGGGCGCCGCCCGTGGGCCAGCGTCAACTTCGTCGCCGCGCACGATGGCTTCACGCTCAACGATATGGTCTCGTACAACGACAAGCACAACGAGGCCAACGGCGAAGACAACAAGGACGGCCACTCCGACAACAAGTCATGGAACATGGGCGTTGAAGGACCAACGGACGATCCTGAGTTCCGGCAGCAACGTGAGCGCCAGAAACGCAATCTGCTGGCCACGCTGCTGCTCTCGCAAGGCACGCCGATGATCCTCGCGGGCGACGAATTCGGCCGCACGCAGAAGGGCAATAACAACGCGTATTGCCAGGACAATGAAATCAGCTGGGTCGATTGGGAAGGCGTCGACGACGACGGCCGTGCGCTAATCGAATTCGTCAAGAACCTGACCACCCTGCGTCATCGTCTGCCGGTACTGCGTCGTGGGCGTTTTCTCAGCGGCGAATATAACGAGGCGCTCGACGTGACCGACGCGCGTTGGCTTTCACCAGACGGCACTGATCTTTCGCAGGAACAATGGGACGATCCGTCGATGCGCTGCTTCGGCCTCGTGATCGACGGACGTGCTCAGGCGAGCGGCATTCGACGGCCCGCGTCGGATGCGACCTTGCTGCTGGTGCTGAACGCGCATCACGACGTGGTCAATTTCACGCTGCCCGATGTTCCCGAGGGCGATCAGTGGACCTGTCTGCTGGATACGAATATGCCGGTGCGCGCCGAGTTGCCGCAATTCAGCGCCGGCGACGCGTATCAGGTGACCGGCCGTTCATTGCTGCTGTTCGCACTCGAAGCGCCGAGCCGCGCAACCCAACGCGTGTTTGATCGCCTGGAAGAACAACTTACCACTGACGAAAACGAACCTCCGGCCGGAACGTGACGAGGCTGGAGCCTCGCGCGAGTGCTGGCAGCCAGGTATAGCGCTTGCTCGATTCCGGATAGCTGCGCGCCCGTCGTTTGCCTTGAGTTTTCATCGACAGACGCGCGGTACAGCCGATATCGGTCTTCGTCAGCTCCAACCGAGGGGTGATCAAATGGAACAGGAAACACAAATGGAACAGGAAGCAATGTCTAAGGAAGAGCAGATTCGCACACGCGCTTACTACCTTTGGCAACAGGCGAGCGATCCGAAGGGCACGCCTGACGAGTATTGGGAGCAGGCACGCGATGAGGTCGAGAAGGAAGCGCCGCCGACAGAGAGCGGCCCGGTGGCTGGGGCGCCGAAGAAGTGACAATGCGCCGGTCCACACGTCGACGCGCAGGCGCCATCGAAACACACAGATGAGGTGCAGAAGCGAGTTGCATCGTCGACGGCCAGCGGCCGTCGACGTGTGCCGCTCACTGACCCGTTACGCCCACTACGTCTGACTAAATAGGACCTACCCCATCTTCGCCGCGCTGCAACACGGTGAACGACCTATTAATGAACGCCCCGCGAGAGCAATGCGTGTGCCGACTCTCCGCAACCCTAAGCGCGTCACTTTCGGCACGAGCCACGCTATGGAGAACGGCGGAAGTGCGGTAAATTCCGGGGAGCGGAAATAGCGCACGAACAACGCGGGGCGCGTTGTCGTTGTGTATGACTACCCCGACCCGTACCCATCTTTCATGGAGATCGTGACCGTGCAACGTGCCGAACGTGTCGCAGTCGATTTCCCCATGCCGTCGCGCAATTTCGCGGCGACGCGGCGTGTGCTTCTGATCGTGCTCGTGGTTTCGATTGTGTTTCCTTTGGCATGCCTCGCGGGTTATGGGTATTTCGATTACCAGCGCCGGATTGCCGATTCGAATGACATGATCGACCGGCTCGCGCGCGTCACCGAGGAACAGGCCGTCAAGGTCCTGGACCTCAACCAGCAGATGGCCTCGCGCATCGTCGACTTGCTCGGCAACGACAATGACGCGCAGATTCGCGCGCAGGAAGCCGGCTTGCACGACCGTCTGCGGCAAATCGGCGGCGACTTTCCGCAGGTCGGGTCGATTTACCTGCTCGGTGCGGATGGAAAGTTGCTTGTGTCGAGCCGCGCTTATCCGGCGCCGGTCATGTCGAATAGTCAACGTGAAGACTTTACTGCCGCCAAGGCGATGCGGCCGCAACCCTATTTCTCATTGCCCTTATTCGGGCCGCTGTCGCAAACCAATGTGTTCAACACCGCGACCGGCCGCTCGGGCGAGAATGGGCAATTCCTGGGCGTGGTGTCCGTAGCGTTGCGCACGGATTACTTTTCGCGCTTCTACCGTGAGCTGACGAATGGCGATACGTCGCTCTCGCTAGGTCTGTACCGCCAGGACGGCAGCTTGCTGGTGCGTTATCCGGCGTGGCCGAGCGGCGCCAAGCCTACCCAGCAGAGCGCGTTCACCGCGGCATTGCGCGACAAACAGCTATTCGGCCACATCCGTCTGACGTCAACGGTCGATGGCGTCGAACGGCTGCTGGCGTTTCGCCGCGTCGGCGACTATCCGCTCTATGTGATGAGCGCCTATGAAGCCGGCTCGATCGGCGCGGCGTGGCGCGAGCACTTCATGGCGATCGCGGCGATCACGGCTGTGCCTTGCGTCGCGATCTGGTTGCTGGTGTTTTTCTCATTGCGCCAACTTGCCGACGAGCGCCGCGCGTGGGAGCGCTGGCAAGGCGAAGTGGCGATGCGTCTTTCGGCCGAGGCTTCGAGCCGGCAATTACAGCGCATGGGTGCGCTCGGCAATCTCGTCGCCAATGTCGCGCACGATTTCAACAATCTGCTGATGGTCGTATCGGCCAACACCGAACTCGCGCGTTTGAAGCGCTATAACAACCTGGAAAAAGAAGTGCAAGCTGTCGAGCGCGCCACCGCCACGGCGGAATCGTTAACGCGGCGGCTCTTGAGCGTGGCGAAAAAACAGCCGCTCAAGCAGGAGCCGGTCAACCTCGCCACATGGTTGCCGAGCGCCGCGCCACTCATCGACGCCGCGCTCGGCGACAACATCGAAATGGCCTTGAACATGGTCGAAAACGTCTGGCAGGTGCTGGCGGACCCGACCGACCTCGAATTCGCGATCATGAATCTGGCGGTCAACGCACGCGATGCGATGCCGCGCGGTGGCCGTTTTGTGATCCGTTGCCAGAACAACCGTCTGGTGGGCAGCGACACCTTGCTGCCTGACGGCGAATACGTGCTGATTGCCTGTTCCGACGACGGCGAAGGCATGCCCGAAGCTGTCGCCCGTCGCGCGTTCGAGCCGCTGTTCACCACCAAGCTGCGCGGCTCGGGCTCCGGCCTCGGCCTCGCCCAGGTCCTCGCCATGTGCGAGCAAGCCGGCGGCACGGCCAAAATCGACAGCGTGCCGGGCAGTGGCACAACGGTCAGACTATATTTGCCGCGCTATCGCGAGCGGCAGAAGGCGACAGTGCCTGACGTAGAAACGGCGCAGCAGCCGGCACCGGAGCCAATGGGCGTCGTGTTGCTGGTGGAAGACAACGAGGATGTAGCGGCCGGCGTAGCCGCCGTGCTGGAAACCTTCGGCTGCGAGGTGCGGCACGAACCGACCGCCGACCAGGCGCTCGACGTGCTGAGCGGCGGTGCAAAGTTCGAACTCGTGCTGTCCGACATTCAGATGCCGGGCAAGCTCAACGGCATCGACCTCGCGGAGAAAGTACGCAGTGCGTGGCCGGCACAGAAGATCGCGCTGATGACCGGCTACGCCGACGAACTCGATCGGGCGCGCCGGCTCGGCATAGCGATACTCGCCAAACCCTTCAATATCGACGAGCTGCACGCACTGGTTGTTTGCGAACCGTAAGGCCGCCCTGGCAAGGGCGGCACGCACGAACCGCCCGTCGTGGGACTAACTCTTTTCCTGAGAAGCTTCGTACTTGCCAAGCGCCGCCGCGCTGTTCAAACGGGCGCGCTTGAGCAACGCCGCCTGGGCTTCCTTGACGTTACTCGCTTGTCCTTTCCATGCTTGCAGCGGCGGTTCCTGCAACGCGCGGCCATACGAGAAGCTCAGATTCCACGGCAGCGGCCCGAGGCGATTCATTGCATCGAGGTTGGCCGTTGCCTCTTCCGGGGATTGGCCGCCGGACAGGAATACGATTCCCGGCACCGCCGACGGCACCGTGCGCTTGAGTATCCGCACCGTGTGCGCCGCGATGTCCGCGGTCGATGATTGCTGCGCGTGTTCAGAGCCCGCCAGCACCATGCTCGGCTTCAGCAGAATGTGTTCGAGCACCACGCGATGCCGGTGCAAGGCGTTGAAGACTTCGTGCAACACGGCCTCGGTCACTTCCGCGCTGCGTCCGATGGCGTGATCGCCGTCCATCAATACCTCCGGTTCGACGATCGGCACGATGCCCGCTTCCTGCGAGATCGCCGCGTAACGCGCGAGGGAGTCGGCATTTGCTTCGATGGCGAGGCGGCTCGGCAAGCTCGCCGTGATGTTGTAGACCGCGCGCCATTTCGCAAAGCGTGCACCTTGCCGCTTGTAATCGACGAAACGTCTAGCGAGGCCGTCGAGGCCTTCGGTGATTTCGTCACCCGGGGCGAGCGCGAGCGGAATCTTGCCGAGGTCCACCTTGATACCGGGCACGATGCCGTTCCTCGCGGAGAGTTGCGGGAAAGGCGTGCCGTCGTCCGCTTTCTGGCCGAGCGTTTCTTCGTAAAGGATCACGCCGCTCACGAATTCGCCGAGACCCGGCGTGGTCAGCAGCAGGTTGCGATAGGCGCGGCGGTTTTCCTCGCTGGATTCGAGGCCGATCGTCTTGAAGCGTTTGGCGATGGTCGGGCCGCTTTCGTCGGCCGCGAGAAGACCTTTGCCGGGTTGGGCCATCGCATCGATGGTGGCTTGCAGCTCGCTACGGGTGTCCATGAAGTGTGCTCCCAGTAATCCGGTTAGCGGATGAAGTCTTGTCAGACCGACGCGAAAGCCTCTGCTATCTCGGTGGCGTTAGCCGGGCGCACAATGCGTGCGATTTCGGCGCCGTCGCGCATGAAGATCAGCGTGGGCCAGAGTTTCACCTTGAAGGACCGGCCCAGCGGGCGGCCAGGACCGTCCTCGATTTTCAGATGTCTGATGCCGGCATGCGGTTCGAAAGCTTTTGCAATCGATGCTTGTGCGCCCTGGCAGTAGCCGCACCAGTCGGTGCCGAATTCTATGACCGTAACGCCCGGGAAGGCGTCGATTTCGGCTCGTGCGGGTGCTTTGGGGGAATAGGCGGTTCGGGTTGCCATGAGTGCTCCGGTGCTTTTTTTACCTGTGCCGGCAGGGTTTTCCACTGTCGCGGAGTCTCGCTGCCCGTCGATTTTTGTAAGAGTAGCAGCTATGGTCAGGATCGTCAGTGCGGGTGGCTTTGTCTGTGCGCAGGCAAACCCACAACGCCGCCTGAGGCGCAAAACCTGCTACCTCGTGCATTGCGTGACCGCCTGAGCCAAAGCATCCTGACCCGCGGGGTTCTGGAAAAAGTCCTCGACGCTAACGTGCTGTTCCTCGGCCAGCGCCTGCAAACAACGCTCGTTGTTGCTGCGTACGGCAGCGGGCGCGCAGGCAATCGCGATACCAAGCAGGACGCAAAGCAGGACACAAAGCGCAATCCCGATCACGCCGCCAAAAATCCAGTTCGCAGACCACCGCACATGGCCGGCAGAAAACCTTGCACCCTTGCGGATCGCTGTGCAGTGCTGACTCGCCAGATCATCCATTTACGCCTCTCGTTATAGTTAGCAAGACAACCATTTGGTTAAAAAAAAGCGCTTTACCTTATCCAAGCGCTTTTCGCACGCCGTGCATTGAGGTAACGGCTGCTTCAAACAACTCGGGCCCAATCTTCGCTCGCAGATTTTTTGCAATTTGCGCGCTGGCCTCGTTGATCGGCCGGTCCAACGCCTTGCCGGCCCGCGTGGCATACACGCGCCATTCGCGGCCGTCGGTTTCGCCCTGACGACGCTCGATCAAGCCCTTGTCGCTCAGGTTATCGATCAGCCGCGTGGCAGTGGGGCGGGCGATGCCCAGCAGATCCGCCACCTGGCTGCTCAGGCAACCGGGCGTGGCCAGCACGACGCGCAGCACGAAACCCTGGGGCGGCGTCAGCCCGAATTCGGCGTACACGAGACCCCATTCGCGCTCGGCAAGCCGCGCCAATGCGGATGAATTGAAGTAAAGGCAATGATCGAACATGAGCGCTATTGAAACTCAATATGGTTAGCAAGGCAACTAAAATTTGCCGGGATGCATCTCACTGTTTGGGAGCCACCAGCGGGTGCATCGTCGCGCAAATTTCACACAAACGCATATTCTTGCAAGCGTGACATGTTAAACGTCATGATTCGCTCTCAAGGCACCATCGCGTTCAGGAAAGGACATGGCAGAAAAGATCTACCTTCGGCACCCCGGCAAGGATGAAACCGTCGCGGTCGCCACCGGTTTCAGCTGGGGCGCGTTGCTATTGGGCTTCGTCTGGGCCATGTCGAAGAGAATGTGGTTTGCCACTTTCATCATGCTGGCGGTCAACACGTTGCTGTTTTTCTCGGGCTTGTGGGGCGAAACGATCGGCACGATCGGGCTGGTGCTGTCGGTGCTGTTCGGCGTTGCCTGTGGTGTTTATGGCAACCAGTGGCACCGTTGGACGCTCGAGCAGCGCGGATACGTTGTGGTGCGTCCGGCGGGCGAGGGCAGTTCGGTGGGAGCGGATAGCGCTCAAGCTCGAGCCGCTCATGCACGTCCCCCTGAGCAGATCCCCTGAAGCAGGCCGCCACGTCTTCTCACGCCGTCATGGAGATATTCGATGCCGATTGGAATTACCGTAAGGACCTCCGCCCCGTTTGACTCGTTTGCCACGCCTCGCGCCATGTTCCGCCGCAGCCTGTTATGCGCGGCGCTTATCTCCTCGCTCAGTGCGGCGCCGCTTGCGTACAGCGCCGATCCGGCCGTCGCGCCAACGCCTGGCCCTGGCGCACCGGCCGCGCCAGGCGCGCAAGCCGCCATGCCAGCCGCAGCGTCGGCTACGTCGCCCGACGACACCTTTCTGCTCACCATCTTCCTGCGTCACGACGAATCCAAACCGCTGCCGAAAATCAACGATCAGTTGCGCGCGCAAGGATTTTTCAAAACCTTTCCGCCGCCCGGCATCGAGGTCGTGTCGTGGTACGTGATGATGGGCATCGGCCAGGTCGTCACGCTGCGCGTGCCGGCGAGCCGTCTGCGTGAAGTCAACCGGGCCATCGAGACGACGGCGTGGGGCGGCTATCGCACCGAGTTTTATCCGACCTACGATTACAAGTCGCAAGCGCAGCAAATGCGTTCAACGGACGGCAAGTAGCGTCGTCCATGCCGTCAGCGTGTCCGCAACGGCGCGCAACATGGATTTGGGATGCAGGGGGCGCAGGTTTACGCGTCCACAAGCTAGGCTGATAATGCCCCGGTTGTTCCGGCCACGAAGTCTGCGCCGCGCATCGTGCGTCGCAGACTCGCTTTCCCTGACCCACCGCCACCCGTGTTGAAAACCTCCCGTTTTTTCGACCTGCTGCACATCCCTGGCTTCAAGCCGCTGGCCGCCGCCACGCTCATGCTCGGTGTGGCCATGTCCTTCACCGCTCCGTATCTGTCGCTGTTCGGCGTAGAGCGCGCCGGCATGACGCCGCTCAAGCTCGGCATCTTCATGACGCTGATCGCGGCGAGCGGGGTGCTCGCCAGCACCTTCGCCGGCCGCTGGAGCGACGCGAGCGGACGGCATCGGCCGTTGCTGCTGGCGGCGCTGGTGGCCGCCGCGCTCGGTTATCTCTGTCTATGCGTAGTGCGTGACTACCGGCTGCTGCTGGCGGTCGGCATTGTCTTCATCGGCGCGGGCGGCTCGGCCATCTCGATGGTGTTCTCCTTCAGCCGCGCGGCGCTGCCGGTGCCGGACCCCGCGGAGCGCGCCTTTGCCAGCGCCACCTTGCGGACCATCCTCTCGGCGGCGTGGGTGTTCGGGCCGTCGGTGGGCGCGCTGGTGCTCGCCGGTGCCGGCTTCTATGGGCTCTTCCTGTTCGCGGCGGCAAGTTTTGCGGCCTGCGCGACCATCGTCTGGCGCATGCGGGAGCCGCAAGGCCATCTGGGCGATCACACGGTGGAAGACACGGCCTCGGAACCATCGGCCTCGATCACCGTGCCGCCGCTGACCGCACCCGGCGAAGAGGCGCACGAGGACTTGCCGGGCGTCGCCTCGCAGAACGACATCCGTCGTGCCGTGGCCGCGCTGACCTTGCTGGGTCTCGCCGCGAACGCCACCATGATCGTGCTGCCGCTCTATATCGTGCACGGCCTGAACGGCACGCATCTCGACGTGTCGGTGATGCTCGGGCTCGGCGCCTTGACGGAAATTCCGATGATGCTCGCGCTCGGCGCGAAGTCGTCGACGCTGCACAAGCCGAACTGGCTGGCCGCCTGCGCAGCGGTTCACGCGCTGTATTTCGTCGCGATGTCGATGGCGGGGAGCGTCCACGTGCTGATTCCGATGCAGATACTCAACGCGTTCGTCGTTGCGGTGACTTCGTGCCTCGGCATGGTCTACGTGCAGGATCTGATGCCCCACGCACCGGGCCGCGCGACGGCGTTGTTCTTCAACGCTGCGCGGGTCGGCTCGATTCTCTCAGGCGTGTTGTCGGGTTTGCTGGTCCAGGCATTCAGCTATCGTGGCACGTTCCTGTTCTGCGGATTGCTGGCGCTTTGCGCGCTGGTGCTGTTTGCGGTGCCGGGTTATCGTTATCCGATCATGTGGCGCGCGGTGCGACGTATTGCACTCGCGCAATACGAGAAGGTCCAGGCGCGGCGGCGATAGGGCTTGCCGTTCGCACGTGCCACGCCCTTCGCGCGTTCAAACCGATCCGGTCCATGCCCACATGCGGCGGCGCCCGCGAAAGCGTCGCGCTTTATCCTGTGCAAGAAGTGTAAGAAGGCAGTTAGCTAAATCGAAGCCTTCGCGCTAACTACAGCGTGCACCGACGCACGTCCGGAACTTCCGGCTGCGCAAAACCTCTGCAAAGAAGCGTATCGTCGTTCGATGCAGACGGGGATGCGCGATTCAATGCATGAACGGTGCGAGCCTGCTACCGTGTGTCCGTCGGACCACGCGAAACGCAACTACAGTTAGGAGAGCCACTTGCCGCATGCAAAGCGCACGGCATGGCCGCAGCACACCGAGCCAGACCGAGCAGCGCAACGAGACACTTTCCGGAGCGAGATATGCAGCTAGGCATGATTGGATTGGGACGCATGGGCGCGGACATGGTGCGGCGCCTGACGAAGGGCGGTCAGCAATGCATCGCTTACGACGTGCAACCGGCAGCGGTGGAAAAACTGAAACAGGACGGCGTCGCGGGTGCCGCATCGCTGGAAGACCTGGTCGCGCAATTGCAAAAGCCGCGCGCGGTGTGGCTGATGGTGCCCGCCGCGGTGGTCGACAAAACGCTCGAGAACCTCGTGCCTTTGCTGGAGCCTGGCGACATTGTGATCGACGGCGGCAACTCCTATTACCACGACGACATACGCCGCAGCGCCGAGTTGGCGAAGCGCGGGCTTCACTATGTGGACGTCGGCACGAGCGGCGGCGTTGCGGGACGTGAGCGCGGCTACTGTCTGATGATCGGCGGCGAGCCTGAAGTGGTGAAGCGGCTCGAACCGATTTTCTCTACGCTTGCGCCAGGTGTGGGCGCAGCGCCAGCCACGCCGGGACGCGCAGCCGGCAGCAGCACGGCCGATCAGGGCTTCTTACATTGCGGCCCGCAGGGCGCGGGGCACTTCGTGAAGATGGTCCACAACGGTATCGAATACGGCATGATGGCCGCGTATGCCGAAGGCCTGAACATTCTGCGTCACGCCGATGCCGGCAAACATGCGCGCGAAGCCGATGCCGAAACGTCGCCGCTGCGCCGTCCTGAGCTTTACCAATACGAACTGAATCTTGCCGAGGTCACCGAGGTATGGCGGCGCGGCAGCGTGATCGGCTCGTGGCTGCTCGACCTGATAGCAGGATCGCTTGTCAGCGACGCCGATCTGCAAAGCTACGCCGGGCGCGTATCGGATTCCGGCGAAGGGCGCTGGACGGTGGCGGCAGCGATCGACGAAGGCGTGCCCACGCCGGTTCTGAGCGCGGCGCTATTCGCGCGTTTCAGTTCGCGAGGCGAGGCAGATTTCGCGAACCGGGTGTTGTCGGCCATGCGGCACGACTTCGGCGGTCACGTCGAGAAAG
The DNA here is from genome assembly GCF_900116445.1 of Paraburkholderia aspalathi. Lineage (GTDB taxonomy): Bacteria > Pseudomonadota > Gammaproteobacteria > Burkholderiales > Burkholderiaceae > Paraburkholderia > Paraburkholderia aspalathi. The sequence goes on along the minus strand of NZ_FPBH01000031.1, from coordinate 25,766 downwards.
CGGCCACGCCGGCCGATGGACACAAGAGCTAATTCAGGGGAGCCGCGATGCCAGCCTCCAATACCACCCCTCACGACGTCGTCTTTCTATTCGATTGCGATAACACGTTGCTGGACAACGATCATGTGCTGGCGGATTTACGCGCGCAGATGAAACGGGAATTCGGCGAGCAGAACTGTGCGCGGTACTGGGAAATTTTCGAGGAGCTGCGTGCAGAGCTTGGCTACGCCGATTACCTCGGTGCGTTGCAGCGGTATCGACTGGAGAACCCTCGGGACACGCGCCTGTTGTTGATGTCGGCGTTTCTGATCGATTATCCGTTTGCGAACCGGCTGTATCCGGGCGCATTGGATGCGATCAAACATGTGTCGCAGTGGGGGCCTGCAGTGATTCTGTCCGACGGCGATGTAGTGTTCCAGCCGCGCAAGATCGCCCGCTCGGGCCTATGGGAAGAGGTCGGGGGACGGGTTCTGATTTACATCCACAAGGAGCTGATGCTCGATCAGGTGATGGAATGCTATCCGGCCCGGCACTATGTGATGGTGGACGACAAATTACGGATTTTGACCGCCATGAAGAAGGCTTGGGGAGAGACGCTGACTACGGTTTTTCCTCGCCAGGGGCACTACGCCTTCGATCCCAAGGAGATTTCCAGCAATCCGCCCGCGGATGTGACCATCGAGCGGATTGGGGAGCTGGCTGATATCGACGTCGATATGCTTCTAAGCGGCGGGACGGTAGGGGGCGCCTAGACTTTCTGCCTTTCAGCGCTCACCCGGCGGCTTCAGTGGCTTGCTAGCCAAGGCCCAGCAGTTTGACCAGCAAGCCGAACACGCCCACCAGCACGGCGACGCCGGCGCACAACAGCACAAGCGTGAGAAGGAGAATCAGAGGCCCTTTGAGGCGGCTGGGAGTCGACATGATGGCTGTTCAGATAGAGGGCGAGCAGCAGAGAGCGCGCCAGATGCGGCCCGCCGTCGCGCATTTAGCATGAAGAGCTTAATCGCATTCACTTAATGCTCACTTAAAGTCCGGCGCAAGACCGGCAGCCTCTGCCGCGCCAACGGCCTGTCAGCCGAACGGTCCAACACCGTACAGACACGGCGGCCAATTGAGCGCATGATCCTTGCTTGGCGCGCGTCGTGAGCCGATTTCCTCAAAATCGGCCGCGCGCTCAATCGGATGCCCACTTTCACGTCGCAGGCGCTCAAACGCAGTGCGGCCGGCGGGCCAAGGAAAAATCATGACATCCGCAATCTGGGGCATCGTAGCAGGCATGGCGCTGATGGTCGGCGCTTCGATGTACCTGCGTCAGCTCCGTCTCCTGCACCGCCCGGACCCCCGTTGGACTGGCAAGAAACGTTGATTCGTCCCACATCCTCGAAAAAGGGAGGCACCATGTCACCAGTACCTGCTCCGCGACGTTCGCCGTCGCCGTTACGTCAGTCCGATTCGCCTGGCGCCGTGCGCGACCGGCGCGCAGAACTCGGCCGCGCCGACGAAGCGCGTGCCGAGCAACGCGAACGCGACGACACGCGCAACGATCCCAATGCCAGCAAATGGCGCTACCAGCCACCACAGCGGAAAGAGAAAGAGCCGGTGTAAGGACTGCAACTGAACACCCGCGAAAGAACGAACACACAATCGAACGGGCGCTAGCCAACGTTCGGGTCGGCAATCGGATCGGCCATCTCCCTATCGGCGCTTCCCGCGCCCACACGAAAGCGACGTACACGTGTCGCAAGATCAAGCTTTGGACGATCGCGCCGAACCATGACGCGCGCTTCCTGTCACACCCCTGACGATCACCGGCCCGCCCTCAAGAGCCTTGCACAACGGACCTTTGTCCTACGCTTGCGTTATGTCATGCGCATGACAACGCGACAGTCATTGCCGGTTTTCCTTCACTGATCGCGTCGCGAACAATCGCAGCAGCACCCGCTAACCAGCCTGACAGTCCTTTTCAAGGAGTGGCGCCATGGCCGAAGCAACCTCCCGTCCGACCCCGCCGAAAACATTGGAGCCCGAAACGTTACGCAAGATGGATCGCTACTGGCGCGCCTGCAACTACCTCTCGGCCGGCATGATCTACCTGCGCGACAACCCGCTGTTGCGTGAACCGCTCAAACCCGAACACATCAAGAATCGTCTGCTGGGCCATTGGGGCTCGGACCCAGGGCAAAGCTTCCTGCTGGTGCATCTGAACCGGCTGATCAAAAAGCTCGATCTGAACGTGATCTATATCGCCGGCCCGGGCCACGGCGCGCCTGCCACGCTGGCCCATTGCTACCTCGAAGGCCATTACTCGGAAATCTATCCCGACCGCAGTGAGGACGAAGCCGGCATGCGGCGCTTCTTTCGCCAGTTTTCGTTTCCCGGCGGCATCGGCTCGCATTGCACGCCCGAAACGCCGGGTTCGATTCACGAAGGCGGTGAACTCGGCTATAGCCTGTCGCACGGCTACGGCGCTGCGTTCGATAACCCCGATCTGATTGTCACGGTGATGATCGGTGACGGCGAGGCTGAAACCGGTCCGCTTGCCACCTCATGGCACTCGAACAAATTCCTCAACCCGATTCGCGATGGCGCGGTGCTGCCGGTTCTGCATCTGAACGGCTACAAGATCGCCAATCCGACGATCCTCGCGCGCATTCCTCGCGAGGAACTCGAAGCCTTGCTGACCGGCTATGGCCACAAGCCGTATTTCGTCGAAGGCGACGATCCGGACACCATGCATCAACAGATGGCCGCAACGCTCGAACAATGCGTCGGCGAAATTCGCGCGATCCAGCAGCATGCACGCGAAGCGAATGATGCGACGCGCCCGCGCTGGCCGATGATCGTGCTGCGTTCGCCGAAAGGCTGGACCGGGCCGAAGGAAGTCGACGGCCATCAGGTAGAAGGCTCGTGGCGCGCGCACCAGGTGCCGGTGCTCGATCCGGTCACGAATAGCAAGAGCCTGAAGCTCGTCGAGAGCTGGCTGCGCAGTTATGAACCGGAATCCTTGTTCGACAAAGCAGGGCGTCTGGTCGAAGAACTGCGCGAACTCGCGCCCGAAGGCACGCGCCGCATCAGCGCCAATCCGCATGCGAATGGCGGCATGCTGTGCAAAACGCTCGACCTGCCGGCGTTTTGCGATTACGCGGTAGCGGTGAAAAAGCCCGCCGGCTCGTACACGTCGCCTACCGAGGTGCTTGGCACGTTTCTGCGCGACGTGATGCGCAACAACATGACGAACTTCCGCGTGTTCGGCCCCGACGAAACCGCCAGCAACAAGCTGACGGCCATCTACGAGGCATCCGAGAAAACCTGGCTCGCCGAAACCATGGCAAGCGACGCTGACGGCGGTGAACTCTCGGTGGACGGCCGTGTGATGGAGATGCTGAGCGAGCATACGCTCGAAGGCTGGTTCGAAGGTTACGTGCTGACCGGACGCCATGGGCTGTTCGCCACCTATGAAGCGTTCGTCCACGTGATCGATTCGATGTTCAACCAGCACGCCAAGTGGCTGGAGAAAGCGAAGCGCGATCTCGGCTGGCGGCAACCGGTGCCGTCGATCAACCTGCTGATCACGTCGCTGGTATGGCGTCAGGATCACAATGGCTTCACGCACCAGGACCCGGGGTTTCTCGATGTCGTGACCAACAAGAGCCCGGACGTGGTGCGTATTTATCTGCCGCCGGACGCGAACTGTTTGCTGAGCGTCGCCGATCATTGTTTGCGTTCGCGTGACTACGTCAACGTGATCGTGGCCGACAAGCAGCCGCATCTGCAGTATCTCGACATGGATTCGGCCGTCACGCATTGCACCAAGGGCATCGGCATCTGGGATTGGGCGTCGACGGATCAGGGCGTCGAGCCGGACGTGGTGATGGCCTGCGCGGGCGACATCGCGACCATGGAAGCGCTTGCCGCCGTGCAGATTCTGAAGGAGCGCTTTCCCGAGTTGAAGATCCGCTTTGTCAACGTGGTCGATCTGTTTCGCCTGATGCCCGAACATGCGCATCCACACGGTCTGTCTGATCGCGATTTCGATTCGTTGTTCACCACCAGCACGCCGGTGATTTTTAACTTCCATTCGTATGCGTCGCTGGTGCATAAGCTCACGTACAACCGCACCAATCACGGCAATCTGCATGTGCATGGCTACCACGAGAAAGGCAACATCAATACGCCGCTCGAGCTGGCGATCATCAATCAGGTCGACCGTTTCTCGTTGGCTATCGACGTGATCGATCGCGTGCCGGCGCTGCGCGGCGTTGGCGACCACGCGAAAGAGTGGCTGCGTGGGCAGATCATCGAGCATCTTGCTTATGCGCATGCCGAGGGCATCGACAAGGAAGAGATCCGCAACTGGACGTGGAAGGGCTGAGCGGAGCGTGCCATGGCGACTCATGAGAAGACCGACGACCCGGCTCCGACGATTCTGGTGTTGAACAGCGGTTCGTCGTCGCTGAAATTCGGGCTGTTTACGCGCTCCGCGCACGCTGGCGGCGATGAAACATTGTTGCTGGAAGGGAGTGCTGAAGGTATTGGGCGCGGCGACGGAAGCTTGCGTATCAAGTCGCCTGACGGTCGCGTGCTGGTGCAGGAGAAGGATGTGCTGGAGTCGCAGACCGACGCGTTGCAGAAGCTCGCGCGCGTTCTTGCTGAACAGAAGCACGGGCGTCCCGCTGCGGTGGGGCATCGCGTGGTGCATGGCGGGCCGCATCTGCGAACGCATCAACGCTTGACACCTGAAGTCCGGCAGCGCTTGCAGGACGCTGTGCACTTTGCGCCCTTGCACATTCCACCGGCGCTGGCATTGATCGACGAGGCAACGAAGATTTTCGGCGACGCGGAGCATTTCGCCTGCTTCGATACGGCGTTTCATTCCACACTGCCGGCGCGTGCGGCACAGCTTGCGTTGCCGCGCCGTTACGCGGAGGCGGGCGTGATTCGCTACGGCTTTCACGGGCTGTCGTATGAATCGTTGGTGACTCGGCTCGGCGCTGATTTGCCGCCGCGAGCGGTGTTCGCCCATTTGGGCAATGGGTCGAGTTTATGTGCCTTGCAGGACGGCAAATCCGTCGATACGTCGATGGGTCTCACGCCGACCGGTGGCGTGCCGATGGGCACGCGCAGCGGCGACCTCGATCCGGGTGTGCTGCTGTATCTGATGCGCGTAGAGAAGCTCGATGCCGATGCGCTGGAGACGCTGTTGAATCGTCAGAGCGGTCTCGCCGGTTACGCCGATGGCGAGAGCGATATGCAGGCGCTTGAAAAGCGCGCCGCGGCGGGCGAAGTGAATGCATTGCTGGCGCTGGATGCGTTTGCTACGGCCGTGCGCAAGACGGTTGGCGCCTATGCAGCTTTGTTAGGCGGGATCGATTTGCTGGTGTTCACGGGTGGAATCGGTGAGCACAGTGAGGAGATTCGTAAGCGGGTGTGCGCGGGGCTTGCGTTTTTGGGGCTATCCGAAGGGGATTCAGCGGGGAGGGTGAGGGCCATTCATACCGAGGAGGAGAAGCAGATTGCGAGGCATTGCCGGAGGCTGTTGCAGGCCGGTTCCGGCTGAGGTTATTCGTTTTTGATCGTGGTGCGGTCCGAGACGCCGGTTACACCGAACAGACGGGTGACATCTTCGAGTGCGGCGGTTCTTTGCTGCTCACGGTGAAGTTCGCCCTGCAGCGTGATGCGGCCGTGGGAGACCTTTACTTTTATCGCGTCTTTAGGCACCGCGGCGTCCCACGCTAGCCGCGTTCTGGCTTCAGCCGCAACCTGTCCATCACTCAGGCGCGAGCTGCCGATAATGCCTGCGCTGTGCGCAGCCTGGCGGGATTTACGCATACGAACTCCATCGAGGTGCCAAGTCACCGAACACTAACAGATGCAGACGATTCTGCCTTTGGCCGCAGCTATGGAAACCGCCTTCTGATACCGCCCTTAAAATCCCCACAAGTATTCAGGCAATAGCACAATCAATAGTGACTCCAATGTGAATTGATTATGAAATTGTTAAAAATTGCGACATTACGTTCGTTAATTCACAAGGCCTTGATATAGTGACCGCCGTCATGCGGTGTCAGATTAACTCCTGAAAAGAAACCTCCTGTGTATCGCTTTTATTGGCGATAAGGCTCCCCAATAACCTGGCGGGGTAAATCATGAGTTTTGCATCAATTGGAAGTGGTAACGGCGCCGGTGGCAGTCCCATCGGATCGCTTGCGGCGGGCGGTGTGCTGGGTGATGTCGGCTCGATCGCCGGCCTTGCCGGTCAGGCGGGTTCGCTCGCCGGCGTGCCCGGCGCGGGCTTGATGGGCGGGGCAGCGCGCGCTGTGCAGCTTGCCCAGACGGGCATGTCATTGCTCGGGCGAACGCCGGCCTCGATTGCCGATTCGATCAACGGTGCGTCCGGTTTAAAGCCCCAGCTGACGCAGGAAAACCGCTTTATCAAAATCGAGTCGCCGCTTGGCGGCAACGTGTTGCTGGTCAGTGCGCTGGTTGCCGATGAATTCGTCAGCCAGCTTCCGGAAATTCATCTCGATCTGCTATCCCACCAGAATAATATCGAGGTTGAAAAAATCGTCGGCCAGCGCGTGAAGATTACGCTGGATCCGCAGAGCGCCAATACGAATATTCTGACAACGACCGTTGCGTCTCCCGACAGCAGTCGCCGGTATTTTCATGGATATGCGGCATCGTTCAGCCGTGTTGGCAATTCCGGCACGGTCACCCGTTACGAAATGACGGTAGTGCCGTGGTTCTGGTTTCTCACCCGTTCGTCGGACTGCCGGATTTTCCAGAACGAGACCGCGCAGGACATTCTGACGTCGATCTTCAAGGAGCTGGGATTTTCGGATTTCGAATTCCATATCCAGAGCGAGCGCCCGCAACTCGAGTATGTGGTGATGTACCAGGAGTCGTACTACAACTTCTGCGCACGTCTGATGGAGCAGGAGGGCTTGTTCTGGACCTTCCGCTATGAAAAAGACAAGCACGTGCTCGTGATCGGCGACTCGAATTCGACGTTTGCGCCGATCGAAAATCTGAAGACGATTCCCTATTACGCGGATAGCTCGGCCAGCGAGTTGAACGGTATCGACCGCTGGGACGAAGCATTCAGTTTCCGCGTAGGGAAAGTCACTTTCCGGGACTTCAACTACAACGCGCCGTCGTCGCCGTTGATGCACGTCGAAGTGCCAACCGCCACGTTGAAGAATCCGAATATCGGCAGCACGGAGCGGTATGAGTATCACTCGCTCTATGACCATGGCAACGACGGCGAGCGCTACGCCCGCTACGCGATGGAGGCCGAAGAGGCGCAGGCCCGCCAGTTCACTGGCAGTGGCTACGCCTCTCGCATGACCACGGTTGGCCGCTTTACGTTGGTGAACCACCCGGTATCCACCTACAACAAGGATTTCGTGATCCTGCACGTGCGGCACCAGGCGGTGAACGACTACTCGCGGCATGACGCCGAGATGCCCTACCGCAACACCTTCACGTGCTTGCCGCTCGATGTGCCGTTCCGTCCCGAGCGACGCACGCCCAAGCCCTACATGCATGGCACACAGGCTGCGATTGTGGTCGGCCCGAAGGGCGAAGAAATCTACACGGACGGCAGCCGCGTGAAGCTTCACTTCATGTGGGACCGGCGCGGTAAACAGGATGGTTCCGATTCGATGTGGGTCCGTGTGTCGCAGCCGTGGGCCGGTGAAGGTTGGGGCGGCTCGGCGATTCCTCGCATCGGGCAGGAAGTGATCGTGGCATTCAACGAGGGCGATCCGGATAACCCCGTCATCGTTGGGCGTCTGTTCAATGGCGAGTCAGGCAATCCGTACCACGGCAGCAGCGGGCAGACGATGGGCCTTAAAAGTCAGACGCACAAAGGGGACGGCTCGAACGAGTTGCGCTTCTCGGACGTGAACGGCGCGCAGGAGTTCTTCATGCATGCGCAGAAGGACATGAATACCGTGGTGGAAAACGCCCAGAGTACCCAGGTGCTGAAGGGCGATCGGTCGATTGCCGTGGCTAAGGGCGACCACTTTACGACCGTGTCAGTCGGCAATCTGCAGGACGCTGTCACGAAGGGGAATACGACGCAGCAGACACCTGCAGGGGTGCACACGATCGAGGCGAAGGAGTTGTGGATCAAGGTGGGTGGGGAGGGGGGGACGAAGATTCACATGACAGCTGATGCGATTGAAATCTACAAGGGTTCGTCGGTCATCCATATCGACGACGGGCAGATCAAGGTTCAGGCCGGTAACACACACATCAATCCCGATAACGGCTGATTCCCGACTCATATCAACCTCCGTGTCACTGGAAGAACAACATGTATCAGATACAGGAAGGCTCACTGTCGTTGCCGGCCGACTGGCATGACAAGACGATAAACGTGTTTGTGTCGGCGGCCACGGGAACGGAAGGTGTGAGCTTTGTCGTGACCCGGGAGAGCTTGCCATGGGGGATGAAGTTTCATGAGTACACAGCCAACGAAATTCAGAAACTCTCGAAACAGGTCGCGGGTTACGAGCTAGTTGCCGGTGCGGAGTCCGAGGTGTCAGGCCGCGCTGCGTACACGCACGAATTCAGATGGCTCAATAACGGCAAGCCGATCCAACAGCTGCTTACGATGGTCGAGTATGGCAAGCGGGTCCTCATGCTGACGTTTACTGCTCCGGGCACGATAAGCGAAACGCAGAAAACTCAGGTACACGCGATGATCCAGAGCTTCTCGCTTAACGAGCCTAACTGAACACCGCAAGACCATGGCTGACCAGGACAACGACATTCCCGTTAGCACCGGCGAACCAACTGGTACCGCTAGCGAACGGCTGGCTCATCTGCAGACACTGGAAGATGGCGAGGCCGTCAAGCAACGGCAGATGGAATGGGTCGACGGCGCGAACTATGGGATGCTCGGCGCCGACGTTGGTTACGGCGCATACGCTGCAGGTTCTGCAGTCATTGGGGCCGGCGCGACCGGGGCTGCGGCGGCGGGCGCCGCAGCGCTTGCTGCGGTACCCGCGGTCGTTGCTCTCGCAGGGTCATGGGCGCTCGGTAAGTTGGGCGTCACTGGAGCGATCGCCGAGGGTGTGACGAAAGTTGGCGATGCACTCGGCCTGACCATCGGCCGGGGTGATCCCCACCCGGCGTGCGTTGGCGACGATATTGCACACTCGTCCGGCTTCCTCGGAATGATGGCTGGACTTGCGGTGGGTATCGCCATTGGAGCAATGGTCGCCGCGACGGTGGTGACCGGGGGACTTGCAGGGGCACTTATCGTTGGCGTCTGCATGGCCGGTGGGCTGAGCCTGGGCAGCGCACTTGCCTCGGCGAGTCAGAGTATGGGTAGCAATTGCGGGAAGATCTCGAGCGGATCGGGAAACGTCACATTTGAGGGAAAAGCCGCCGCTCGCGTCACCGATGTTGCGTCATGCTCCAAACATTCGAGCTCCCCGGAGCCACTGGTCGAAGGCAGCAAGACCATCACGATCAATAGCCTGCCGCTGGTGCGCATCGGCCATTCGACTCATTGCAGTGCTAAGGTCAATTCGGGTCGTAAAAGCGTTTGGGTTGACCGAACGACTGGGCAGTACGGACCGAAGAATCCCGAGCTTACCGCCGGTGAAGAGTTCTTCGCGGGTTTGCTTGGCGGCCTGCTTGGCGCGAAACTAGGTGGCATGCTCGGAGATGCGCTTCCGAAACGGGAGCCGACCCAATCTGCTGAGGTGTCGGGAAAGAAGGACAAAGTCTCCACGTGCAAGGAGGACCCGGTCGATGTAGCGACTGGCGAGGTGGTCGACGTCCGCACTGACATTTCAATTCCAGGTGTGTTGCCCTTGCAGTTCACGCGGCGTTACCGCACGCGTTCGGAAGACACAGGCCTTCTCGGGCCGAAGTGGTCGAACAACTGGTCGCAGTGTCTGTCGTTCGATGATGGTCACCTCGTGCGATTCCATAGTGCGAGCGGACAGACGATCACCTTTATAGCGCCGGAAGTCGGTCTCGACGGCATCAACCTGCGCGAGCCTCGTTATCGCCTGATCGGCACGCGGGACGAACCGCGGATTTTCGATCACGAGACACGACAGGTATTGGTATTTGCACCGCTTGCCGAAGCTCATACTTCGAGGCTCGAGCGGATCGAGGATCTGAGCGGCAATGCTTGCACATTTACGTACGATGCGGATGGCCGTCTCGACGGGCTTGTGCATACGGACGGCTACAGGCTTGATATTCTGTATCGTGGTACGAAGCGCGAGGTCGACCAGATTGTCCTTTACGATGTATCGGGCAAGCCGCACACACTCGTCGAATACGGATATGACGGGGCGATGCTGGCGCGCGTCGCGAGCTTCCAGCACGGTCATTTCAATTACACGTACGATCAAAATGGATGGATGACGGCCTGGCGAGACACCGATCAGACCGATGTCCACTACCTGTACGACGAGGTTGGCCGTGTGGTCGAAACGGGTACGCGGCAGGGGTATCACACCGGGCAATTCGTCTACGAGGACGGTCGCACGCGCGTCATCGACGGCGACGGCGAATGGGTCTACGACTACAACGCCGACGGCCTGGTCACTGTTGAGAGCAATCCGCTCGGCCACACCACCGTACGGGAGTGGAGACTCGGACGGCTGTTGACTCAGGTGGATGCGCTCGGCCGACGCACCCAATTTCTCTACGACGATACGGGCAATCTCGTGTCTGCCGAGGAACCAACTGGCCGCACGACACGGTTTGAATATGACGACACTCGGCTGATGACCGCGGTCGTGCTGCCCGCTGGAGTACGCATCAAGTTTGAATACGACCATCTGCAGCGCCTGATAGCTCGCACGGAGCCCGACGGGACGATTAAGCGTTACCGATATGGAGAGCGCGGCGAACTCTTGCGTGCCATCGATGGCGTTGGCGAAGTGCGGCTCGACTACGACGCGCGGCTGCGGCTGATCACGACTCGACTTCCGACCGGCGCGGAATTCCGTACGGTATTTGATGTCCTTGGGCGTCTCGTCGAAGAAGTTGATCCTGACGGTAACGTCACCCGGTATGACCATTCGGCGGGCGCTGAGAATCCCCGTGGCGCGGTCGCAAAGCTTATCCAGCCGGACGGCGCCGTTGTCTGTGCGCGGTACAACACCGAAGGTCTGCTCGTAGAGCAGAGCGATCAACTCGGCCGCGTTACCCGACACGAGTACGGGCCGTTTGACCTTGTTACGGCGTCGATTGACCCTGCCGGCCACATTACCCGATTTGAGTACGACCATGCTACGAGGCTGACGAAGGTCGTTAATGCACTGCGCGAGACGTGGGAATATCGTTACGATGGCGCAGGTCGCCTCATCACTGAGATCGACTGGGGTGGCCGCACGACGCACTACGAACGGGACGCGATTGGCCGTCTACTTGTAAAGACGCTGCCGGACGGGGGTAAATGGCGTTATGGGTACGATCCGTCTGGCCGCCTGGCCACGGTCGATGCCGGCGACGTAGGGTTGGCCTACACCTATGACGATGCGGGTCGGCTCGCTACGGCCGAAGTGCGAGGCGGGTCCGCCCACGTAACGCGCTTCAGCTATGACGAAAAGGGGCGTCTGATTGGAGAGGACCAGCACGGTGATCTCCTGAAACACATGTACGACGCCGAAGGTCGACGCAGTGCGCGAATAACGCCACATCGGCAAACGCTGTATGAATACGACAAGCTCGGCGCACTGACCAAGGTCGGCCCGATGTCGATCCTGCGCGATAGTCAGGGGCGGGAAACAGGCCGGCAGGCTGGCGAGTTCGTCATGCAGCGGCAATACGATGCGTTGGGCCGTGTGCGCCGGCAGGTCGCGGGGCCGCGATCGGCGTTCGACGAGATACAGTCGAACCCGGTTCACGCGTTGGAAAACCTCACGCGTCAACTGTATTCGTACGATGCGGCCGGGCAGTTGGAGCGTGTAGACACTGATTCCGACAGCGTGACGTATCAACGCAACTTACGTGGACAGATAGCGTCCGTGCATAGCCTCCGTCAGCCACCGGAGCACTACCGCTATGACGCGAACCTCAACATTGCAGCGCACGGCCAGCAGGGGCCCACTGACGCTCACTGTTACCTTCCAGGAGGGCTTCCGGAACGCGTCGGCTACGCGCGCTATCGTTACGATGCGCGCGGGCGGACGATCGAAAAGACGGTGGAGCAACCGGGGTTCAGGCCGAAGAGTTGGCAATACGCGTGGGACGGGTTGGACCGATTGGTGAAGGTGTGTACACCGGAGAAAGGGGTTTGGATCTATCGGTACGATGCGTTCGGCAGGCGCGTAGAAAAGAGGCTGGTTGGTGCGCGAACAGCGATTCGCTTTCTTTGGGACTGTGGACAGATCGCGGAGCAGTGGCAAGACAAGGACGGAACGTGTGCGTTTGTTAGGGGCTGGCACTTTTCTGAGAACGTCAACCCGCTAGCTCATGAAACAGACAGTGGTGTCTTTCCAATTCTGTCGGATCAGTCCGGCTTACCCAAGGCCATGTTCGACGAACGTGGCGCGAAAATCTGGGACGCTTCCTACACGATATGGGGGCGGCATCTCAAGTTAGATCGAGTCAACAATCACGTTGGGACCGACGAGCCGTCAGAAGTAAACCTCCGATTTCCCGGACAATGGGACGATGAGGAAAGCGATCTGTTCTACAACCTGCACCGATTCTACGATCCTCAAACAGGGCAGTACCTGACAGTTGACCCGCTTGGACTCGCTGGTGGCCTGCGTACCCATGCTTATGTGACGGTCCCGGACATGTTGATTGATCCGTTCGGGTTAGCAAGCTGTCCGGTTCGAGAAGTCAACGGAGCGAAAATACACGGCACCGGACAGAAAGACGGAACGCCAGGTCACGATCAATTTTCCGAGGTCATAGCAAACAAACTTGCAATGAGCGGAAAATTCACTGATATCTATTTGAATCGCTCGTACAATTACGCGAACAGTGGGGATGTGTCGCTCAGACGCCCCGATATCATGGCGGTCGATGTCAACGGCCAGACGCATGCAATAGAGCTCGCGTCGAGGACTGATATGGGGGCCAAGCTTCCAACGTTGACTGCTCGAAATAGGGCCGCCATGGGCAATCTGCCGGCATCAAATCGCGGCGAAATTATCGTTCTCGATCATCCGTACAACGCGTCCGACATCAAGAGCGTTTTGGATGACCTTATTTCCGGAATTTAGTGGGCGGATCATGTGCACAGGAATGGCGCTATATGGGACAGATCGAATAAGTCCGCTTGAAGCATACAAGGCCGGCCATGAGTTCTTTTCAGCAATGTCGGTCGACATAACGACTGCGGGATATACACGTTACATTGAAGTCGCTGGCGAGAGGGACGTCGAACTTGTTGAGGTTCCTTTCGACGAGCTCAAGAGCCTGATTGAATCTGGAGTCGCAACCGATTTCCGGATATACAACAACGCAGGTGGCCAGATACCTTGGCGCGCTTCGTTCGGCTACAACACGCCTTCCTTTGGCGGTTTTTTTGGTATTGATGCACAGCTCGATGTTCAACTTGCGGATAGTGCCGACAAGTTTATCGACTACATCAAGCGAATAGCCACGAGTCTGAATGTCTCTTATGGAATAGCATATGAAGCGCCGAAGATGACCTCCGCGTTTTACTATGCAGCCGGGAGCAATCTCGCGAAACTGAAGCCATTTGAGAATCCGTCGGCCTTCGGCAAGGAAGTGCCAGGCGGATCTTATGGAGCGGCTCGCTATCAAGAAAGCATGCTAAGGATGGTGTATCCGATCAATGTTATAAGTGATCGTCACCTTAACATCGTGGTTGGTGGCATTCAGCTTAAAGAATGGATTGTCGCGGAAGACAATCGTGGATCCCTGCAGCCCATAGGGAATGACCTTTGGCTCTGGTTGGTGCCAGAAGCCGCCCTGGATTCAATCAATCAGCTATGCGGGGAAGCGGGAATCCTGATTTCATGGAAGCCGCAAGCAGTCCCGCGCCCAGGTCGAAAACTGCCTTGAAGGCACTGGAAACAGTGGAGAGTGCTGCCGGTGTCCTTGCGGGCACCGGGCCTGTCGCAAAAACGCCTACTAAATCACCCCCGCCAAAACCTGCGCCGTAGCCGCCGACAACGTCCACCCCAAATGCCCGTGCCCGGTGTTATAAAAAACACCTCGCCGTTTCCCACGCCCGACCTTCGGCAACATGCTCGGCAACATCGGCCTCAACCCCGCCCACGGAATCACCTTCGAGGTCGACACCTCAGGAAAATACCGTCGAGTCCAGTCGACCAGAGGCGCAATCCGATCCGACCGGATATCCCGATTGAACCCGTTGATCTCCGCCGTCCCCGCAACCCGAAACCGGTCCACGCCAAGCCGGCTCGTCACGATCTTCGCGCTGTCGTCGAGCAAACTGACCCACGGCGCGTTCTGCTGACTCACTTCATCATCGAGACATACGGTGATCGAATAACCCTTAACCGGATAGACGTTCACGTGATCGCCAAGCATCGCCGCGAAGTCGCGGCTCTTCACACCGGCGCACACCACGATCCGCTCGAAAGCAAACCGTTGCGACTCACCCTCCAGATTGACCATCAACGAAAAGCGTCCCTCAGCCGGCTGCTCGATCGCCGTAATTTCCGCGTCGTAGTGAAACTCGACACCATGCCGCACGCAAGCTTCAGCCAACCCGCGCGTGAACTTGTGAATATCGCCAGTGGAATCGGATGGCGTAAAAAATCCACCAAAAAAATCACCATGCAGCGTGGGCTCGATCGCGTGCAACTCGCTCGACGTCACCGGATTCCGCTCCAGCCCGCCTTCGCGCAGCAATTCATTCACCTTGCTGGCCGCATCGAATTCCTTGCGCGTCTTGTAGATGTGCAAGATGCCGCGCCGCTCCAGATCGAAGTCGATCCCTTCGCGCTCGGCTATCGAAAACAGATGCTCGCGCGCCGCAATCGCGAGCCGCACCGTTTCGACGGTGTTCGTCCGGTAATGAGGAATCTGCCTTAGAAACTCGCCCATCCACGAATACTTGTGCCACGTGGGCATCGGATTGAGCAGCAGCGGGGCGTCGCGCGTGAGCATCCAGCGCAAGCCCTTGAGCACCGTGGCCGCGCTGTTCCAGACTTCGGCATTGCTGGCGGACAACTGGCCACCGTTGGCGAACGAGGTCTCCATCGCCGCATAGCGATGACGTTCGAACACAGTGACGTGGTGGCCGCGTTGCGCCAGGGCGTGCGCAGTCGTAACGCCGGTAATGCCGGCGCCGATAATGGCGATTCGTGACATGACATGGTCCAGAGTAGTTGAGCATCACCGGTGTCGATTTCGTGTCGAAACCGGCGTCGATGCCCCATCTGTCCATGTACCTGAGAGTTTCTTCCTGTGAGCATACGCATCGCGATACATGCGGTATGCAGGGAATCCCCTTCGGTGGGCGCGCATGGCGCCGCTCTCCAGATGTTCCAGCTGCGCGGTCCTTTTGCCTGAGAGTTTCCGGGGCGGTTGCTCCGTCGGCGTCGTCACAATCCTCTGACGATCTCTCCCGCGCTGCATTGCAGAACGGCTAGACGATACCGGGCAATAAATTTCGCCGCAAGTGTTTCTTTCGATGCAATGCGCCATCGGCACAGTACCAGTGGCATCGGCTATATTTAGCGGCACTGCCCGACTTCAAATCCCACAGGAGAACGCCGTGCCCGCTGCCACAACGCTGCTCGCCTTTGCCCTGGTCTCGCTCGGCATGGTGCTCACGCCCGGCCCGAACATGATCTATCTGATCTCCAGATCGCTCTGTCAGGGGCGGCGCGCAGGGCTCGTGTCGCTCGGCGGCGTCGCGCTCGGCTTTGTGTTCTACATGTTTTGCGCGGCGTTCGGTATCACCGCACTGCTGTTGACGGTGCCCTACGCGTACGACGCGCTGCGTTTCGGCGGCGCGCTCTACCTGCTATATCTGGCGTGGCAGGCAGTCAAGCCGGGCGGCCGCTCGCCGTTCCAGGTGCGCGACCTTCCGCACGACAGCCGCCGCAAACTGTTCACCATGGGGCTCGTCACAAACCTCGCGAATCCGAAGATCGCGGTGATGTATCTGTCGCTGTTGCCGCAATTTATTTCACCGGAGCACGGCAGCGTGCTCACGCAGTCGATCGCGCTGGGTTGCGTGCAAATTGTCGTCTCCGTCACGATCAACGCGTTGATTGCGATCATGGCAGGTTCAATCGCCGGGTTTCTCGCTGGGCGGCCGGTATGGCTGCTGGTGCAACGTTGGCTGATGGGCACCGTGCTCGCCGGTCTGGCTGTACGGATCGCGCTCGATTCGCGCCGTTAAGTCACGCGACGCAGACACGCCTGCGTCACGCTCACAGCATCTTGTACATGATGGTGGTCGAATCAAGCCGCTCCTCCAGCGTGTCGCGGCAAAACTGCGGGATCACACCAGCCGTCTGATAACCGAGCGCGGCATAGAGCGGCTCGGCCTTGTCGCCGGTGCGCGTATCGAGCGTCAACAGGCTGCGCTGCAACTGGTGCGCACGCTGTTCCAGTTCCGCCATCAGCGCTTTGGCGATGCCCTGACGGCGGAACGACGGATGGACCAGCAGCTTGCGCACCTCGGCGCGATGACGCTGGTTCGGCATCGTGTCGTAATCAAGTTGCACGGTGCCGGCAATCGCCTCGCCATGGCGAGCAACAAAAAGCACCAGCGCACCCGCACGCAGCGACGGCAGCACCTTGCCGCGCCAGAACGCCTCACTTTCCTCGACGCTATACGGCAATACAAAGCCAACGCTCGCACCATCACGGACGCAGGCACGCAGCAGCGCGCCGAGTTCGGGCAGATGGCGAACGAGGTCGTCGGCGGAAAAGGTCGTGATGCTGGTCGCGTTCATGGTGGCTCGAACTCAGACGATGAAGAGGATGTAGCGCGCCGCGCTATGCGAGGGCGTGACGAACGCGCTGGGACCGAACAGCTGGTAGCGCAGACAGTCGCCGGGTTGCAGATCGTGACTTCGGCCGTCGACGGTGATCTGCAATTGCCCTTCAAGCAGGATCAGATGATGTTCGAGGCCGGCTCTCGGCGACGCGTCGTAGGTGATGCGCACACCTGCATCGAGCTCGCACTCCAGCGCCTCGCCGCTCAGCGCCTGGGCGGGTGGCGACACGGAGCGGCGCCGGAAACCGACGCTCGGGTCGACCCAGACCGACTGCGCGTCGCGCGGCACGAGCGGCGCGAAATCTTCTTCGACCATGTGCATGAGACGCGACATCGGCAAACCGTAAGCGACGCAGAGCTTGCCCAGCACGCTCGCCGTGGGGCTCACGGCAGCGTTCTCGAGGCGCGAGAGGGTGGCGCGGCTGACGTTGCTCAGCTTGGCGAGATCGTCGAGCGACCAGTTGCGCTCGGCGCGTAATCCGCGCAGACGCTGGGCGATGCGACGGTCGATGGCGTTGTCGTCGGTGAGTGCGTTTTCCATATTCGGGAAATTATCTCGAATATGGGAATTCGTCAACGAAACAAAAATGCGCCGACGCGGGTGCGGATGCGTTCCGGGCACGCTTCGCCATTGCGGAGATTCGTACACTGCGAGCGGTCGCGCCGTTTATCATAGTGGCCACAAACTAAAACCTGCCGCCAGGCTGTGCAACGGTGAGGGACACCATCCACGAGACCCGGCGGCGCATGCCGCGACATCTTCTATGAACTCGACTCCCGACGCTGTTTCCCGTCCCTCCATCCGCGCTTTGACCTTGCTTGAAGGTCGCGTGCTCGGCGTGCTCGTCGAAAAGCAGCACACCGTGCCGGATAGTTATCCGCTTTCGCTGAACGCACTGACTTTGGGCTGCAATCAGAAAACCGGCCGCGCGCCCGTGATGAATGCGACCGAAGCCGAGGTGCTGACCGCCGTCGACGGATTGAAGCGGCTGAGCCTCGTGATGGAAGGCAGCAGCAGCCGCGTGCCGCGCTTCGAGCACAACATGAATCGGGTGTTGGGCTTGCCGAGCCAGTCGGCTGCGTTACTGACCACGTTGCTGTTACGCGGTCCGCAGACCGCAGCCGAATTGCGTTTGAACAGCGCGCGCCTGCATGGATTTGCCGACATCTCCTCGGTCGAGGCGTTTCTCGACGAACTGGCTGCCAACGATCCGCGGCGAGTGGCGAAGCTGGCCCGCACGCCGGGCGAGCGCGAAAATCGCTGGATGCATCTGCTATGCGGCGAAGTCAGCGCAAGCGATCTTGCCCAGCCGGGTGGAGACGATGAGGTCGTGCCGCTGTCGGCTTTCGAGGCAGTCAAAGCTGAACAGAAGCGGCTTGCCGACGAGGTGAGCCGGCTTCAGGTGGTGGTGCGCCGGATGGCTGCTGAATTGGGGATTGAAGTTGAAGAGCTGCGCACGGAGGATTGAACCGCGATTGGCATTTGGTTTCTCGCACGCTGCGAGCGTGGGGACGTGCGAGAAACCAGAAACTAGAACTTATAGTTCACCGAAGCGAGCGTGTTGAGCTCGAATCTCTTTTCGGTAATCGGGCTATTCGCGGCGTCATGCTCCAGTCGCCCGAAGGTCGCGGAAACCGAGCCATTCCAATGTTTCGAAAAGTCGTAAGTCACCTGGGCATTCATATGGACGTCCCGCACGCCCGCACTGGTGCTGTACGTGGGCAATCCTGACGCCGCGCTCTGCTGCTCAGACACGCCGAAAAACGTCCGCGTATAAGTGCCATTCGCCCAGGTGAAACCTGGTCCCACCGAGAACAACCAGCCGCCAACCGGGGCGGACGCCACGAAATCCGTGCTGACCGTCGTCCCCTGGTGATGCCCGGCGATATCCTGGTACAAGGCCACCGACCCGGTAAACGCCCACCACGTGTAGTCAGCGAAGAGCTTCAGTTTCGGCCCGCCATTCACATTGCCAAGTCCATGCAGGCGTGGATCGTCGGACTCCTTGCGCATCTGGAAATCGAAGCTCAACGCAGCGCCCACGTGGTAGGCAGGGCCGCGCAGCACGTTCACGCCGAGCACGTCAGGGCCCTGCGAGAAAATCCGGTCGTCGTATGAGATGTCCAGCGCCGGGAACGGGAATACGCTCAACTGGCGGGACCCCGGGTACTTGGGCGTAATCACCACGCCAGGACCCACGCCGATTTTCCATTTGCTGCTGGTGGCCGCGCCGGTGCTGGCGTCAGTTGTCGCGTTCGGACTTGCATCGTCCGCGTAGGCCGCGCGTGCAGCGCAAAGGCCGAGCGCCGCGGCGAGCAGTAGCGACATACGTGCGGGCTTGCCGAACCTCAGCGTGGTATTCGCCGTCATGCGCGCTCCTTGCCAAGCGCCGCAAGTTGCCTGAGGCGTCGCGCCAAAGCCTTCGAGACGACCTGTTGTTTGCCGTCGTCGCCGCTATGGACGGCTTCGCTTTCGCGCAGGAATAGGGCGGTTTCACGCGCGACGATTTCGCGCTCGTTGTCCGACGTAATCATGTGATACGAATCATCCAGCCAGATTGTGCGTAAAAAGGCAGCGCCGATATTCGCGGCGACAAAGCGGGCATTGCGCGGGCTCGACGTCTCGTCGTCGATCGCGTGGACAATCAGACAATCGGTCTTGATGTCGCGTACCTGCGTGCGCACGCTCGCGGCAAGGCGGCTCGCCTGGTGCAAGGCCGGCAATGAAATCGTCGACGGACCGACTTCGCTGAAATCGCTGCGCTGCATCGCGCGAGCGATCTTTGCTCGTAGCGCTTCATTGCGCAGGCCGAACGGCGCCTCTTCACGGTAGCGCCAGCGTTTGCGCATTGGCGTGAAGTACGCCCAGTTGAGCAGGAAACGATACCAGGGGATCGCCCAACCGTCGTATGAGAGCGTCAGCGACAACAACACGAGCGACTGCGCCCCTGGACGGCGATGCGCGAGAGCCAGCGCCAAGGCTGCGCCGATCGATAGTCCGCAGATTGAGACGCGGGCAAAGCGCCCGGCCAAAGCGTCGTACTCGCGCACGGCGGCTTCGAGCCATGCCTCCATTGCCTCTTCTTCAGAGCCGGCGCTGTAGCCCGGCAGGACCGGCGCGCACGTAGTGAAGCCTTCAGCATTCAGAAAGCGGGCGAGAAAACGCAATTCGAGCGGCGAACTCGACAGGCCGTGCAACATCAGCACGGCATGATCGTCGCCGGGTAAGAAGAGACTCGTCGGTTGACTCATGGATCAGGCTCCGATCCGTAGGACGAGAAACTCGCCGGCGTGGGTGGTGAACCGCTCGCACATGCACTCGGTCAGCTTCGACGGACCGTCGCCGCTTTTCAGGTGCACGCGATGGCTGCCAGGCCACAGCGCTTTGCTGAGCCGCTGGATGTCGTCGGGATCGACGTCGGTAAAGCGCGGGCCTGGCGCAATCTCGTTGGGCAGACGCGGCAGCATGCCTTGCGATTTGATGTCGTTGCCGGGCTGTAGCGCGTTGCGCTCGAGCGCCTGAATGAAAATGAAAGTTCTGTGGTGATGGGATAGGTGGCGCAGCAGCCGATGCGTTTCGTCGACGCCGCGGCGCGCCAGCATGCGTTCGTTATCGTGACGCAGCAGCATTTCATAGCGCGATTGCGCAACCGATGCGATCAGTTCGGCACGAAACTGCGAGCGGCGCAGGCGTTCAATCAGCACGATGACAATCAGCGTCACCAACGGATACGAGACCAGCAGGACCACGTCGGCGCGATCGAATACGGCGATGGTGGCGTAGGGCGGGACGAACAGATAGTCGGCGATACCGAGGCCGAGAAACATGACGGTGAGCGCCGGGGCCAGCCCGCAAAAATACTCGACCAGGGCCGCCGCGATACAGAACGCGGTGCCCGGCATGATCGGTCCCAGCAGCGGATGGAGTACCAGGCGTACTCCGCTCGCGATCGCCAATGCGGCGGCCGCGGTGAGCCAGACGCGGGTTCCCCGTGGTGCCCAACGACGGGCGTTTTGGACTTCCATAATCTTTTTTTAGGGAGCGATTGCGCTTCCCGATTGAGTGTGGCACTGCGCTTTTAAGCGCAGGTCGGACGATACCATAATCGGGCGGACGCAAAGGCCCGGAAAGACGTAAATACCGGAAGGCCGGGCGGGGCTATCGTGTTTCGAATAGGTGGCGGAAAAACATACCTGTGAATAGGGGTATTCTCACCAGCGTGGATTGTGCAGGCAGTGTCCTTAAGTGACGCTTAAGGACCGCAAATTGAAGTTGATGCCATTTACAAATGAGTGGCGCGGCCGCTCAGGCATCGCGACTGCGTCGCGGTTCGGCGGACAGGGTTCGCTGGGTGCGATAGAAAATGCGCGGCGGCACGTTGGGTGAATCTTCTGCAAGCCGGTCGAGTTCGTCGCGGATCGCGGTGAGATAGTGGCCATCGCGTGCGTCGGCGTCACCGGCGAAGATCGCTTCCAGCCTGCGCCGTACAGCGCCATAGCGGGCCCCCGCCGCGCGATGCTTTTCCGCACGCTCCGCATATCTGAGGAAGGTTTGCAGCGCGGCTGAGACCGCCGCCGCAACGCTCACGAAGCCCACAAAGATCCTGAGCGCCGGCGAGACAGCGGTCGAATTCAGCGACGCAAACACGGCCGTCCCCACGAACGCGGTCAATGCCGTGACCAGCCAGCCGACGCTGCGGTCTCGCGCTGATAGCAGGTCGGCCATGTCGTAATGGCTCATCTGGGATTCACGCGCGCGCCGGATCCACTTCAGCAGAAGCTGGTCTTCGTCGACCGGGGGCTCGTACGCAGTCAGGTTCTTCATCTCGCTCATCGGGGCTGTCCAGTATCGCAAGCGTAGCGCATGCGTTTGACGATACTGTGCCACATGAGTGCGACGCGCTGAAAGCCGCGCACCTCGCCCGGATCAGCCGAGCAGGCGACGTACCCGTGGAATCACTTCCTCGGCAAAAATACGCATGTCAGTCTCGAACGGCTGGAATTGCAACATGAACAACTCGATCCCCGCACGATGAAAATCGGCGATCCGCTGCGCGACTGTGTCATAGCTGCCGACCAGTCCAGCCGCCGTACCGCCGTTCGAACCTACACGCGGCGTTTGCGCGAAGGTCTGGAACATCACCGCCTTGGGGTCGATGTTCGATTTCTGTTGTTCACGGAGCGGAGCATCTTTTGCGGCCAGTGCGAACAGATGGGCAAGGTGCTGATCGGCGGCTTCGCCGGATTCGCGAGCGATGACGAAGGCCGACAAACCAAAACGTAACGGCTCATGCGGAGCAGGGCGCTTGCGGCCGGAGACATCCGCGATCAACGCTTTGACGGCATCCAATGGTTGGCCGTTGATGAACCACACGTCGCCCTTGTCGGCGACTAGCTCCCGCGCCGGTTCCGATTCGCCGCCCACATAGATGCGCGGACGGCTGCGAAACGGATCCGCGGGACGCAATAGATAGTCATCCACATTAAAATGCTCGCCGCGAAAGCGCGTACGCTCGCCGCGCAGCAAGGAATCCACCACCGTGATCCATTCACGTCCGTACGCATAACGCGCGTCGTGCTCCGCGAAGCCGATACCGGCGCGCTCCAGCTCCGGGCGATTCCACGCGTTGACAAGATTGATCGCAAAACGCCCGCCACTGATGTGTTCGATCTGCTGCGCCATCTTCGCCAGCACCACCGGGTGATACAGATATGGCTTGATGGCGGCGATGATCTCGATGCGCTCGGTCAGTGCCGCGAGCGCAGCCGAGGCGGTCCACGCTTCGAGCTGATCGAAGTCGGGATTGTGCGGATTGATCGTATGTTGCGCGACCAGCACGGAGTCGTAGCCAAGCCGCTCGGCTTCGAGAACGAGGGCTTTGTTTCGCGCCCACGACGCGTCGTACGGTTCATCGGGGTCCTGCAGCGCTGCGCGGCTGCCATGAACCAGCGCCCAGATACCGAAGCGGGGAGGGAGTGTCGACATAAAGCAGAAATCTCCACGGTAAAAGCGTGTGCTTCAACTCGCATCAAACCTCGAATGATGAGCGATGCCGCCGCCACGCGTTCCAATTTCTACCCATATCGATCGATGAAATCAGTCTTTGGCCATGCGTCGTTCTTTTATATATTCAGCGATTCCGCATACTCCCACCACATGGATCTCGATCGATGCCCCTCGCTTTCTCCGGCTCCCGAAGCCTGCGACGCCTCTGCGTATGCCTGACGTTGATCGGCGGCGTGCTGTCGACTGACGTGGCATACGCCAACGAAACGGTGTCGATCAGCTACCAGCGTTCATCGACGCTATTTATTCTGTTGAAACGAACTGGCGCGCTCGAGAAGAAGCTCAACGCGCTCGGCTATGACGTGAGCTGGCACGAGTTCTCGACGGGCCTGCTGCAGTCGCTCAACGCCGGCAGCGTCGATCTGCATGCGGATGTGGCGGATGCCTTTGCGCTCTTTACGCAGGCCGCCAACGCGCCGTTGACCTACTACGCCGAAGAGACTTCGGCGCCGACCGCCCAGGCGATCATCGTGCCGCCGGATTCGCCGATTCATTCCGTTGCGGACTTGAAGGGCAAACGCGTGGCGGTGTCCAAAGGATCGGGCTGCAACTTCCTGTTGTTGAGCGCTTTGGCGAAGGCGGGTCTGACGATCAACGATATACAGGTGCGCTATCTGGAAGCGCCCGACGCGCTCGCCGCATTCCGTGGCGGCAATATCGATGCATGGGCAATCTGGGACCCGTTTCTCGCGGCTCAGCAGCGTGAGGCGCATGTTCGCGTGATTGCGGACGGCAGCGGCGGCGTCGCTCAATACAACCGGTTTTATACAGCGACAACGGCCTTCGCCGACAAGCATCCGGATGTGCTGCGCGTCGTATTCGACGAATTGAACACGACCGGCAAGTGGGTCAAGGCGCATCCTCAGGAAGCCGCACAGATTCTCGGCCCGGTGTGGGGCAATATTCCTGGGCCGACTGTTGAGTTGGCCAATAGCCGCCGCAGCTACGACATCGTGCCGGTGAAACGCGATCAATTGGCCGAACAGCAGCGTATCGCCGACACGTATCGCGCGGCGGGGCTGATTCCCGCTACTTTGAAAGCGACGGACATCCGTATCTGGACGCCCTCGGCGAAGTGATTCAGGGGAGCCGCTGCATCTAGCAGCGGCCGGGCAAGAAGTTCTACGGCCGCGCGAGCGGCCTTAGTCGTTACAGTTGAGCAGCAGTCGCGGTGAGGACTTCCTGATTCCGCGCCACACCAAACCTCTCCTTGTGCGCATTCCCATTCAGATAGAAATCACCGATAGCAGCTTCACGGATGATCGCCGGATTGTGCGACGCCAGCACGCGAGCATTGCGCCAGTAGCGATCGAAGCGACGCTTTTCACTGGTCGCCGAAGCACCGCCCACTTCAAACAACAACGTCGCCGCCTGCAGGGTTTGTTCGATAACGATCTGCTGCGCCTGGAAAGTCTGGATGTCGAGACGCACATAGGTCTGTTCACCAGTGCGACCTTCCTGCCGCGCAACTGACACTTCATCGATCGCGTTGGCTAGCGAAGCGCTGATGCTCTGCGTCGAGTAAGCAAGGCTCGCGAGCCGGCCGACAACACGATGCACCAAGGGATTGTCACGCGGGCTCGATTCACCCGGAATACCGAAGGTCCGCGTTTTACCCTGCGTGAACGCCACCGCATCGCGCAACGCCGCACGACTGATGCCGGCAAGGTTCGCGACATGCAGTGCCTGATAGTAGGCAGTAAGCAGACTGTTACGGCGTGGTTCGGAGGCGTTATACCGCCGGTACAGATTGTCGAGCGAGACCGGCACGTGATCGAAACGTGCCGTACCGCTACCGGTCAGACGCTGCCCGAACCCATCCCAATCGTCGATACGGGCGAGGCCCGGCGTATCGGTTTTGACGAGTACGCGGACGTCGCTTTCGCCGTCGTGCGCGGTAACGTCGACCCAGTCAGCGTAGAGCGTGCCCGTGGTGTAGTACTTCTCGCCGTCGAGATGCCACGCCCCGTTGGTTTGGGTAAGACGCACGCTGTTGTTGGTCACGCCGGTGCGTTCGGAAACGGCGCCGCCGATAATTTCACCTTGTGCGATACGCGTGAACCATCGGTCACGCAACGATTCATCGCCGTTTTCCAGCAGCGATTCGATAAATCCACCGTGCACGCGCAGGATTTGCGGAAGGTTCGAGTCTGCTTCGCCGAGACGCGTGATCAGCGCAAAGAACGCTTTCAGGGAGATGCCTTCGCCGCCGAAGCGCTTGGGTACGCGCAGTTTGGTGTAGCCGGCTTCGCGCAGCCATTCCACCGGCGCGTAGGCCAGTTCCCGATTCTGTTCGCGTTCTACTGCGCCTTCGGCGATGCGGGCGAATACGGGCGCGAAGCGTTGGGTTAGTTCGTTTTCGCCGAACGGGTCTGCTGCGTCTGCGGTTGTGAGGTTCGGAAATGCGTGCAATTCAGAAGTTGGCATGAGTTCTCCAGAGCGGGCCGGGCGCCGAGCGCAATCTGAGAACGGTACGGGACGGGAAGGGGGCGGGCAACCAAGTATTTGGCTGATTCTTAGAACGGGGAGTGAAATGGTTTTTGTGCCTGCGGGGCGCTTGTTGTCAGTGTTCCTGGGGCTTTGGCCTTTCCTTGTTCTGGCTTTGGTGCCTTTCCTTGCATTGTTAGTGGTCTATTAGCGTTGCCCCTGTGCGGGGCGGCACTGTAGTGGTCCAATGACTATGGACACCTCTAAAGGGGATAATTCTCCAAACGAGGTGAGAAATGAGCAGACGGAACATACCCGAAGAATTCAAGG
>NZ_FPBH01000016.1 GCF_900116445.1 Paraburkholderia aspalathi | reverse complement strand
GAGTCCGCATTCACTACCGAAGCGCCGCCCACTTCAACCACCCGGCACCGCTTCGTTCTGCGTCGCTGCATCAGCAGCAGAGAAACGAGATTATGGAGATCGGTCGGCACGTCGTCAATCCCCTTTGCGCAATTATTTTCAAAAAGTTGAGAGACACTCGAACAGCCCCTGTCCACGGCGACAGAAAAATGCTTAGGTATCCAAGTTAATTTCAAGCGATAGCAGTGATCGCAATTTTTTGCAAGCGAGAGGCGCCAATAACTAACGAGCGAACTCACGCCACAGAAGCGCAACCGAAGGGAGTGGCGTTATGAAGAACTCTTCGGCGCGCGCAGCGCCGCCGGAAGTATGACTCCCTTGTCACTAGCGCATGCATGGGCACGAACACAGATTCCAGATGCACCACTACCCGTGGCAGACCACGGTGCCCACTTAGCATTAGCGGTTTGAGCCGCTTTCTTTGCTTATCTTTCTTTGCGGCGGCAAAGAAAGTAAGTGCCGCCCCGCACAGGGGCAACGCTAATAGACCACTAACAATTCAAGGAAAACCACAAGCCCTAAGCAAACAACCCCTAAAGCTCCCAGCCAGCACAGCCGTAAACAAGTAATCCCGCCACATATTTACCCACCGACCATGGAAAACCAGACAGAAGCCCAAGCGACGGCCCCAACACCGTCACTGACTCTGGAAGCCGTGCCGGTAGGCACCCCGCTAAACTGGCCGATCGCAGACTCCAACGGCACACTCCTCTTCGCCGCCGGCACCATCCTGGCGACCACGGACGAGCGCCAATTCCTCTTCGCCAACTTCCACCCGCACCGCGGCGACCTGTTGGAAAAGGCCCCACAACCAGAGCCCCAGGCCGATCAACCCACCACCGCCAGCCTCACACTAAAAGACATGCACCTGACAATAGGTGCATTAGTCGGCGTGCGCTCCCAACTCGGCAGCGGCGCCCCGATGCATCCATGCCGCATCATCGGCTTCGCGCCCAACCATGCGCTCTTCGTCACGCCGCCGCTGCAAGACGGCCGCATCCTCCCGCTACGCCTCGGTGAAAACATCGAGATCGTCGCCATAGCGAGCCATGCCGTGTTTCGCTTCGTCTGCACGGTCGAGTCCGTGTGCCGCGCCCCATTCGACTACGTGGTGCTATCGAAGCCTGGCGTGATCCGCCGCCTGCGCGAACGCAAGTCGATCCGCGTCCACGCGCACCTCCCGGTGCGCTTCGGCATCGGCGAAACCGGGGATTCATATGACGGCCTGGGCCTCGCCAAAAGCATCAGCGCACTCGGTATGTCGCTGGCCGCTTCATGGACGCTGGGTGCAGTCGGCGAACGACTACGCATCGCCTTCAGCCTCAAATCGGCGGAGATGCAAACGGAGATCGAAACCACAGCAGTCATCCGCAACGTGCAGAAAGGCAGTGCGCCGGGCGAGCCTTCAACCCACGGGCTCGAGCTCGATCAACTCGACGCCGCTCAGCAGATGGCGATGAAAGTCTTCGTATTCGACCGCCAGGACGATGTGCAGTACTGGTCCAACGGTTTGAAATAAGCGCACGAAAAAGACGTGCAGCAGCACGTCGCCCGTGACGCTCAGACTCAGGCGATCAGTTCGTCCGGCGTAAACAGCGCCGCGCCCCATGCATCGGCAAGCGTCCGGCAACGGCCCAGCCGTATTGCCGCTCGCTCGAAGTCGACGAATACCACCTCGTCCGCATGACGCGGCCGCGCCGGCTGATCGCCACTGCGGCCGTCGGTCAGGATCCACAGCCAGCGCTGCTGCGCGGGCTTGCGTCGGGCGCTGCGCTCGAGCACCTGCGCAGCCTGACGCACACCGGACGCCAGCGGCGTCCCACCGCCACCGCCCACCGGCCTTAGCCACCGTTCATTCCACCAGCGCGGCACAGCCGGACCGAAACGCAGATCAGCGCCAGCCCCGCCAAAACACACCAGCGCCGCCTCGGCGCGAGCAGCGCTTGCGCGATCGAACAGCGCGATCAACAGACCCTTGGCGAGCGCGAGGCGTTGCCCGCCGAGCATGGAACCGGAGCAATCGAGCACGAAGCAATGCAGCACACCGCTCCGTGGTGCTTCTCGCGCGAAACGCAGATGCTCGGCGCGCAACGTGTCCCGACGCTTTGCGATGAGCGTCGGCAGCCATGCAATGCGCTTGCCCGGCGCACCTTGCAAGCGGCTGCGCGGACCTGCACCGGCACCTTGCCGCCATCGAAAACCGCTGCGCGAGTCAGCGGCGGCGCCCTTCCGATGGCTCAGCGTTTTTTTGCGTTGAGCGGAATGACGCCTTTCACCTGCGCGACGCCCGCAGGCTGCGGCGGCAAGTAACCCCAATCGCTATCGCCGGCGGCAGCGCCTGGCGTTGCATCAAGCGAAGATGACGAGGACGCTGCATCCGCGTCGGCAGCCTGCCGCGGCGCTTCGCTCTCACGTGCGTCGCCACCTGCACGCGCCTCGCGATCGTGGCGCCGATGCATCAGCACCGACTCAGCGACACGCTCGACATGCTCCGTCGTCACCGCATCCGCCTGCTCCAGCGCCGCCAATGCCCGCGCCGCGCGCAACATCACGAGATCGGCACGCAACCCATCGACCGCCGCGTCGATGCACAGTGCACTGACATGCGCATGCACGGCGTCGTCGAAATCGAGTTGCGGCAGCGCTTCACGCGCCGCGCGAATCCGCTGAACATACGTTTCCTGTTGCTGCGTATATCCCGCGCGAAAGCCTTGCGGATCGAGATCGAACGCCAGGCGCGCCTTGACGATCTGCTGACGCACCTGCGGCTCAAAACAGTTCTGCAGCCCGACCATCAAACCAAAACGATCGATCAGTTGCGGCCGCAACTCGCCTTCTTCCGGATTCATCGTGCCGATCAGCACGAAGCTCGCATCGTGGCTATGCGAAACGCCATCGCGTTCGATCGTATTCACACCACTGGCCGCCGCATCGAGTAACGCATCGACGAGCGCATCGGGCAGCAGGTTCACTTCATCGACATACAGCACGCCGCGATGCGCTTTCGCGAGTAACCCAGGCGAAAAACGCACTGAGCCGTCGCGCAGCACGGTTTCGATATCGAGCGTGCCGATCAAGCGGTCTTCACTTGCACCGAGCGGCAAATTCACCAATTGCCCTTCGGGCAACAATTCAGCAAGCGCGCGCGCCGCGGTCGATTTCGCCGTGCCACGAGGCCCGCTCACCAGCACGCCGCCCAGACCCGGATCGATCGCAGCGAGCAGGAGCGCCTGCTGCAATGGCGTCTGGCCGATCAGCGCGGCAAAGGGAAAGGCGGGCCGTTGGGTCGCAGCGTTCATGTTTGCATTCCTTCAATCTGCTGCTCGCTCGCGAGCAGATGCTGTTCGACTTGCGCGCGATAGTCGCCGGGCGCCTGCCACAAACCGCGCTGCATCGCTTCGAGCAGACGCTCGCAGATCGAATGCATGGCGTGCGGATTGTGTCGCTGCAAGAACTCGCGTGTGTCGGGGTCGTTCAGATAAGCATCGGTGACAAGCGCATATTGATGATCGGCGATCACCCGCGCGGTTGCATCGTAGCCGTAGAGATAATCGACCGTCGCCGCAATTTCAGCGGCGCCCTTATAGCCATGGCGTTTCACGCCATCGAGCCATTTCGGATTGACCACGCGCGAGCGGACCACCCGCGCGATCTCTTCGTGCAGCGTACGCACACGCGGCGCGGCCGGATTGCTGTGATCCGCGTGATAGATCTGCGGTTGAGTGCCAGCCAGGTGCCGTACCGCCGCGACCATGCCACCCTGGAACTGGTAGTAATCGTTCGAATCGAGCAGGTCGTGTTCGCGGTTGTCCTGGTTCTGCAGCACGACGTCCATCGCGGCGAGGCGTGTGCCGAACGCCTGGCGCGCTTCTTCGCCGGCGCTTTTCTGCGTGTAGGCGTAACCGCCCCACGCCTGATAGGCATTCGCGAGATCGGCGTCGGTTTGCCATTGCTGCGAGTCGATCATGTCCTGCAGACCCGCGCCATACGCGCCGGGCCGCGCGCTGAACACGCGCCAGCCGGCGCGCTTGCGCGCCTCGGCGGCGTCCATACCGCGCGCCATCAGCGCATCACGTTCGCGCAGCACGCGCGCGCGGATCGGGTTCAGGTCCTCGGGCTCGTCGAGTTCGGCCACGGCCTGCACGGCGGCGTCGAACAGATGCATCACGTTCGCGAAGGCATCGCGGAAAAATCCGGATACGCGCAACGTGACATCGATACGTGGCCGATCGAAGGCTTCGATCGGCATGATTTCGAAGTCAGTCACGCGATGACTGCCTGGCGCCCATTTCGGCCGCACGCCGAGTAAAGCAAGTGCCTGAGCGATATCGTCGCCACCGGTGCGCATGGTTGCGGTGCCCCATACCGAGAGGCCGATCGCGCGCGGATAATCGCCGTTCTCCTGCAAGTGCCGTTCAATCAACTGCTGCGCGGATTTCAAACCGAGCGACCATGCCGCTTGCGTCGGAACGGCGCGCGTATCGACCGAATAGAAGTTGCGGCCGGTAGGCAGCACGTCGGGCCGTCCGCGCGACGGCGAACCGCTCGGCCCCGGCGGCACGAAACGCCCTTCAAGACCGCGCTTCAGGTTCAGCATTTCCTGCGAACCGCAGGCGTCTAGCCGCGGCAATACGTCGTTGCGCA
The DNA here is from genome assembly GCF_900116445.1 of Paraburkholderia aspalathi. Classification (GTDB taxonomy): domain Bacteria; phylum Pseudomonadota; class Gammaproteobacteria; order Burkholderiales; family Burkholderiaceae; genus Paraburkholderia; species Paraburkholderia aspalathi. The sequence continues at coordinate 196,081 of NZ_FPBH01000016.1, read as the reverse complement.
GGCGTTCGATCACACGTTCAGCTTGCGGCAAAGTCCCGCTTGCGGGCGCCGTACCGGACGTTTCATGGCCGCACACTTCACGCAACATCTCAGCCGCCAGCAGTTCCAGACGCTCGCGTGTATCGCCACAATGCCGCCAGGGCGCATCGCTCACCCGCTGCAATACCTCGGGACGTGGACCGTCCCACGCCGCAGCCCAATCCACCGACAACGGATCGAATAGATGGTCCATCAGCAGATCACGCGCCAACGCGTCGATCAAACCAGCCTTGCCGCCCTGGCCATCGCCGACCGGGAAACGCCCCAGCGCCAGCAACGTATCGCGCCGCTGCACACCTTCAGGCGACTGTCCGAACGTATGCAAGCCGTCGCGAATCTGCGCCTCCTTCAACTCGCACAGCCACGCATCGACGCGCGTCAGCAGCGCATCTTCATCGTCCTGACCGTTCGGCTCCGCAAGACTCAACTCGTCATGCAGCTTGTGCTCGACGATGGTCGCGAGAATGGTGCGCCTCAACAGCTTCGAGCGGCGCGGGTCGACCATCAGTGCTTCATAGTATTCGTCGACCTGGCGCTCGAGGTCCTGCAACGGCCCGTAACTTTCGGCGCGCGTGAGTGGCGGCATCAGGTGATCGATGATGACGGCCTGCGCGCGACGCTTCGCCTGACTACCCTCGCCCGGATCGTTGACGATGAACGGATACAGATGCGGCATCGGACCGAGAATCAGATCGGGCCAGCACGCATCGCTCAACGCGACGCTCTTGCCCGGCAGCCATTCGAGATTGCCGTGCTTGCCAACATGCACGACCGCGTCGATGCCGAACTGATGACGCAGCCAGAAATAGAACGCCAGATAGGCGTGCGGCGGCACGAGTTCAGCGTCGTGATAGCTCGCGTAGTCGCCCTGCTCGCGCGAACGCGAAGGTTGAATGCCAACGAACACTTGCCCACAACGCCAGCCCGCGATCATGAAACGGCCGCGCCGCAACGTTGGATCCTGCTCGGGCGAGCCCCAACGCGCGTTCAGCGCATTGCGAGCTTCCGCCGGCAACGCGTTGAAGTACACAAGATAGTCGTCGAGCGCGAGGCTTTGCAACGCAGGCCGCAAATCACGCACGACCGGATCGTTGGTCACGCCTTCGGTCAGCTTCTTCAACAGTGCGTCGCCGTCGGTGGGCAGCTCAGCCACGCGATATCCCTCATCACGCAACATTGACAGAAGTCCGACCACCGAGGCCGGCGTATCGAGCCCCACGCCATTGCCGATGCGCCCTTCGCTCATCGGATAGTTGGCAAGGATCAGCGCGAGTTTCTTGTCCGCGTTATCGAGCGTGCGCAGGCGGCACCAGCGGCGGCTCAGTTCGGCCAGAAAGCCGACGCGTTCGAGGTCCGGTTGGTAGCGGACCACATCGACTTCGGTATGCGGACAACGATAGGCGAGCCCCTTGAAACTGATCGCCCGCGTGATGATGCGGCCGTCCACTTCCGGCAGCGCGATATGCATGGCGATATCGCGCGAATTGAGACCCTGATTGTCCTTAACCCAATCTTCACGATTACCGCCGCTCAGGATCACCTGCAGCACCGGCGCGTCGCCGGCGAGCGCAAGCGGCTCGGGGTCGTCGATAGCAGACGCGGCGAATGCGGTTGTATTCAGCACCAGCGCAACATCATGTTGCGCGCACAACTGCTGTACGACGTCGCGGCTCATCGCATCTTTAAGCGAAGTAATTGCGATCGGCAACGGATTCAGACCTTGTGCTTCGAGTGCATCGATCAGGGCGTCGAACACCGCTGTGTTGGCCGCCTGCAAATGCGCCTTGTAGAACAGAATCGCAGCGACCGGCGCGTCATCACGCCAGCGCGCCTGCCAGTCGGCAATGGTCGGTGTGTCGCGTTCGGGATGGTAGAGCGTCGCGGCAGGCAAGGCGCGCGGCAGCGCAGGCTCGCGCCCCCAGCCAAGCGAGCGGTACGCGATAAAACGCAGGAACGCCTCGGCATTCTGCGGTCCGCCTTCACGCAGATAGCGCCATAGCTGATGGCACAGATCGGCGTCAGCGGTGCTGCGCGCGAGCAGATTCGGGTCTTCCTGCAGATCGCCGGAGAACATCGCGAGCGTCTGCTGCTTGCGTTCGGCAAGGGCGACCACCTGTTCGATGCCGTACGGCCAGTACGCCTCGCCGCCGAGATGATCGACCACCACGACACGCGCATGCTGCAACACGTCTTCGACATAGAAATCGATCGAAGCCGGTTGCCGCAAATACGTGACGTTCGCAAGCCGCACGCTCGGAAAACCCTCGCCCAGACGCGGAAACACGCTCGCGAGCAATGACAGCGTGGTATCCGCAGAACTGAGCACCACGATATCGGCGGGCTGCTGATCGATCCGGATCACGCCCTGGGTATCGTCGACAAAACCGCCCGGCGTGGTGCGCAGCAGATGCATGACCGGTTACGCCTGTTGCGGCTGAGCGTTCGCCACGGCGCCCAAGGCGGCGTCGAATGCCTGTTGCAACGCGGCCTGGTCGAGGTCTTCGCCGATCAGCACAAAGCGGCTTTGTTGCTCGGCGCCCGTTTCACCCGCTTGCCAGCGCCGGTCGAAGTAACTATCGAATCGGCGGCCCACGCCCTGTATCACCAGACGCATCGCGGCACCCGGCAGCGCCGCGAAACCTTTGACGCGGTAAATCGTGTTGGTTTCGACGAGCCCTTGCAACGCGGCGATCACAGCTTCGCGCGACGAAACATTCGCGTGCACCACCACCGAATCGAACTCGTCGTGATGATGATCGGCGTCTTCTGCCGAACCATGGTGATCGTGACGCAGATGAATCGTTTCTTCCGACGCCGCTTCGAGGCCCAGCAGCGTATGCAGATCAAGTTGACCCATCTGCGCGCGCACGATCTTCACTTGCGGCGGAATTTCTTCGCGGATAACGGCTTCGACAGCAGCTTGACGCGCTTCGTCGAGCAGATCGGTTTTGTTCAGAATCACCAGATCGGCCGCCGACAATTGATCTTCGAACAATTCGTGCAGCGGCGATTCGTGATCGAGATTCGGATCGGCCTTGCGTTGCGCATCCACGGCGACCGGGTTGTCGGCGAACTGGCCGCTCGCCGCGGCCGGGCCGTCTACCACGGTGACGACAGCGTCGACGGTAAAGCTATTCTTGATCTGCGGCCAGTTGAACGCCTGCACCAGCGGCTTCGGCAACGCGAGACCTGACGTTTCGATCAGCACGTGATCGATCTGCTCGCGGCGCTCCACCAGCTTTTCCATCACCGGGAAAAACTCCTCTTGCACGGTGCAGCACAGGCAGCCGTTCGCGAGTTCATACAGTTGCCCTTCGGTCTCGACGCCGTTCTCATCGCAGCCGATACCGCAACCCTTGAGGATTTCCCCGTCGATGCCGAGCTCGCCGAACTCGTTGACGATCACCGCGATGCGCTTGCCGCCCGCATGCTGAAGAATGTGCCGCAGCAGCGTGGTCTTGCCGCTGCCGAGAAAGCCCGTGACGATGGTGACGGGGATCTTGCGCATTTGAGTTTGCATCGTGAGGTCCATCCGTAGGAGTTGCTCGTGCACGCCGGTGCATCGTGTATAGGCCGGGCAAACGGGGCACATACCCCAAACCACGACATTAACAAAACACGGGGACGAACAACGGCGTTGCCGAGGCAACAAAAAACTGGAAACGAGAATGAGGTCATGAACGCGCCACCGCATCCCCGCGATGGTCGTTCTTCGTAGTCTGGCCGGTATCCGGGCTGGCGAAAGCGCCGCTTCCCCTTCCCGGACGAGTGGTTTCTCGCCCAGTGGTTATATGCCGACGCGGCCTTGCGCGTGGACATCGAAGCCGGCTCCGCGGCGCTCAAGAACGCACCGCTTTTCGCTTACCGTTGCGGGGGCAGCACAGGTTGACCCGGTCCATTGCAGGTAGGCACCCTGTTTCCCGTTTAACTGCATGCGCACGAGCGCGCACACGAGCACCAAAGTGCGTGCGAGTTTAGGCCGAGCGCCCCCTGCCGTCAAGGAAACGCGGGCTTCGGCAAGGCCTTTCCACAGTGCCGGCGCGGCCTGCCGTGTGCTATCGTATGCGCGCGTTTGGTGCCCGCATATGCGATCGCATGTGCAGTTAAACGGGAAACAGGCCGCGCTCGCTGCGCTCAACCTGTGCTGTCCCCGCAACGGTAAGCGACCTGCGGTGCTTTCGCATCGCGCATGCGTTTTTGATGCCACTGTCCGACGAATCCGGACGGGAAGGCAAAACGCATGAGGCCGCCAGCCCGGATACCGGCCAGACGCGGAGGCAGCGAACGTCACGCTGCCGGCCGCCGGAATCCGCGAGGGACGGATGTGAAGGCGCTGAAGCACGACGTGGCGCGGCCGTTGGCGTTTTCCTGTGGGAAACGCGGCGAGCGGCGTTTTTCGTTGCGCGTAATCTGTTGCACCGCATGACCTCAATTTCTGCCGCCTCCGGCATCTTCGCGCCTCGCCCGCTCCCGCTTGTCACGACATGGCGTGCGCCATGCACGCCGCGATGAGCCGCGCCTGGCTGATCGGCGCCGGCCCCGGCGACGTCGAACTGATGACGCTCAAAGCGACGCGCGCGTTGGCGCAAGCCGATGTGGTGCTGGTCGACGATCTGGTGAATCCTGAGGTACTGCAGTTTGCGCGCGCCGACGCACTGGTCGTGTATGTCGGCAAACGCGGCGGCCATCCGTCGACGCCGCAGGCCGGCATCGTCGCGCAAATGCTCGAGCATTTGCGGGCGGGACGCAGCGTCGCCCGTTTGAAAGGCGGCGATCCGTTCGTATTCGGCCGTGGCGGCGAAGAACAAGAAGCGCTCCATGCCGCAGGCATTAGCGTCGACGTGATCAACGGCATCACCGCCGGGATTGCGGCGCCCGCGGCAATCGGCATTCCTGTGACGCATCGCGATCACGCGCAAGGCGTGGTGTTCGTCACCGGACACGGCGCCGGCAGCGGCGAGCCGGACTGGGCCGCGCTCGTCGCTACGCGAATGACGCTGGTGATTTACATGGGCATGCGGCGACTGAACGAAATCGTCGACGCATTGCTCGCAGCCGGGATGAGCGCCGATACGCCGTGCGCCGCGATCGAATCGGCGACGCGCCCCGAGCAACGGCATGCGCTCGCGCGGCTCGGCGAGTTCGCCGATACGGTCTCCCGCGCCGGGCTCGGGTCGCCGGCGATCGTGGTGATCGGCGGTGTGGCGTCGTTGGCTTTGGCACGGGATGCGGTGAAAGTCGGCAGCGAATCCCAGCGCCACGCAAGGAAAACGCTAACCGTCGGCATCGGTTGTCGTTTGCACAGCTCCGCCGAGGAAATCGAAACGGCTGTGCGCGCCACGCTCGGCTCGCATTCATTCGACGAAATCAGTACGATCGCCTCGGTTGACCTCAAAGCCCACGAAACCGGCTTGCTCGAATTTTGCGCACGTCATGCGTTGCCGCTGAAGCTGTTCAGCCGCGAGCAGATTGCGGCGATCTCCGTGGAGGATCCGTCGGCGGCCACACGCGAGCACCTCGGCATAGACGGCGTCTGCGAGCCGTGCGCCTTGCTCGCTGCGGCGACCGAATCTGATGCGGCCCATGCCTCAATTAGCTCAATGACCCCAGTTGCCTCGTTTGCAGCCGATACCGCCAACGCACGGCTACTCGTGCGCAAAACCGTACATGCCGGCATCACCGTCGCGATAGCATCGACCACCGCCCGCCTCGCCTGCGAACACGCAAACAACGACACTCAAGAACAGGACCTTCCATGAAGACCGATCCCGAATCGCATCAACGCATGACCGAGCGCCGGCGCGAGGGTCACGAGAAGAAGCAGGCCAGCGCCACCGTCGAAAAAGGTCTGCTGATCGTCAATACCGGCACCGGCAAAGGCAAAACCACCGCCGCGTTCGGCATGGCCGTGCGCGTGCTTGGACACGGCATGCGCCTCGGCGTCGTGCAATTCATCAAGGGCGCGCTGCATACCTCGGAGCGCGACTTTCTCGGCGCAATCGCCAATTGCGACTTCGTCACGATGGGCGACGGCTATACCTGGAACACGCAGAATCGCGACGCCGACATCGCCACCGCGCGCAAAGGGTGGAACGAAGCACGCCGCATGATCGAAAGCGGCGACTATCAGATGGTGATCCTCGACGAACTGAACACCGTGCTGAAGTACGAATACCTGCCGCTCGACGAAGTGCTGTCGGTACTGACCGGGCGCGCGGAGATGCTGCACGTGGTGGTGACCGGCCGTCACGCGCCGGACGCGCTGATCGAAGCCGCCGACCTCGTCACCGAAATGCGCATCGTCAAGCACCCGTATCGCGAGCAAGGCGTGAAAGCGCAGCGCGGCGTGGAGTTCTGAGCGATGTCCGCTTGCCCCGCCCTGTTCATTAGCGCTCCCGCGTCGGGCCAAGGCAAGACCACGATTACCGCGGGTCTCGCGCGCTACCATCGGCGGCTGGGGCGACGCGTGCGCGTATTCAAAACCGGCCCCGACTTTCTCGACCCGATGATCCTCGCGCGTGCCAGCGGCACGCCGGTGCTGTCGCTCGATCTGTGGATGGTGGGCGAAACCGCCTGCCGGAACGTGCTCGCGCAGGCGGCGGCCGAAGCGGATCTGATCCTGATCGAAGGCGTGATGGGCCTGTTCGACGGCACACCGAGCAGCGCGGATCTGGCAACTACGTTCGGCGTGCCGGTGCTCGCGGTGATTTCAGCGAAAGCGATGGCGCAGACCTTCGGCGCGGTCGCTTTCGGCCTTGCGCAATTCAGGCCGGAGGTACCGTTTTACGGCGTGCTCGCCAATCGCGTCGGCTCACCAAGGCACGCGCAAATGCTCGAAGAGGCTTTGCCGCCAGACCTGCGCTGGTGCGGACACATCAGCGGCAACGACGAAATCGAACTGCCCGATCGCCATCTCGGCCTGCATCAGGCGGCGGAAATCGACGATCTGGACGCACGTCTGGATCATGCCGCCGATGCGCTCGCGCAAACCGCGCTGGCCGAATTGCCGCCGCCGGTCGAATTCGGCACGCCTATAGAAGAAGCGCCGCCGCGTCTTCTGGAAGGCAAGCGCATCGCCATTGCGCGCGATGCCGCGTTCTCGTTCATCTATCCGGCCAACGTCACGCTGCTGGAGACACTCGGCGCGCGCATCGACTACTTCTCACCACTCGCCGACGAAGCGTTGCCGGAGCACGCCGACGCCCTGTACCTGCCAGGCGGCTATCCCGAACTGCATGCTGAATTGCTCGCTGGCAACACACGCAGTGCCGCAACGATCCGCGCACACGCTGCAGCAGGCAAACCGGTCGTTGCCGAATGCGGCGGTATGCTCTACCTGCTCGATGAGCTGACCGACACGGGCGGCACCACAACGCCGATGCTAGGCCTCCTGCCCGGCCATGCAACAATGCAAAAGCGCTTCACCGCGCTCGGCATGCAACAGATCGACAGTCTGCACGGTTCAATGACCGGCCACACGTTTCACTACTCGAAGCTGACGACGCCGCTCACGCCGCTGCGTACAGCCACCCGGCCAAATCTCGATGCCCCCGGCGAGGCCGTGTTCCGCGCAGGCTCGATCGTGGCAACCTATATGCATGCTTATTGGCCCTCCAACCCGGCCTTCACGGCCGCCCTGTTCCATGGCGAAGCCTTTTAACGATTCCGAGCGCGAAGCCGTCTACCGCGCGATTTACGAGCGGCGCGACATGCGCCATTTCGTGCGCGACCCGGTTGAGCCTGCCGTATTGCAACGTCTGCTCGATGCAGCGCATCACGCACCGAGCGTCGGCTTCATGCAGCCGTGGCGCATCGCGCGCATTACCGACGCGGCCTTGCGCAGCGCGCTGCACGCAACCGTCGAAAGCGAACGCCTCGCCACTGCCGATGCACTCGGCAAGCGTCGCGAAGAGTTCATGAAGCTGAAAGTGGAAGGCATGCTGGAATGCGGCGAACTGCTGGTGATGGCGCTGATGGACGGCCGCGAGCGTCACATCTTCGGACGCCGCACCTTGCCGGAAATGGATCTGGCTTCCGTAGCGTGCGCGATCCAGAACATGTGGCTGGCCGCGCGCGCGGAAGGTCTGGGAATGGGCTGGGTGTCGCTATTCGACGTCGACACGGTGCGCACGCTGCTACATATGCCCGAGGGCGCACGGCCGGTGGCGATTCTGTGTCTCGGCCACGTCGATCAGTTCTACAGCGAGCCGATGCTGGAAACCGAGCGTTGGGCGAGCCGCATGCCGCTTGCCGAGTGCGTTTTCGAAAATCGCTGGCCGGAAGACGACAAAGCGCCGGAGTAAATGCGGGCGCAGAAGTCTGACTGCTATGGCTGGAGAGGCTTGAGCGAAACCACAGCCGGCACGCCGCCCGCCTGATCGGCCCGCAGTTTCACGCGCCAGTCCGGCGGCGCATCGAACGGAAATTTTGCCAGCGCGCTTTTCACGAGCACCGGCATCGCATGCAATGGGTCGGGATCTCGATCGCTGCTGGCCGCACTCACCTTGTAGACTTCCTGTCCGCTCGACTGCTCGAAGAACCGCAGCGTCAGCCCGTGCTGATAAGCGCGTCCGCCGAATAGCGAAAACGGCGGTTCGGGCGAGCGATTGCACGCACCGGGCGCGCAGTCAGTCGCGCCCACGCCGATCGCGGCCGGCCGCGTGTCATACGCAATCGACAGTAAATAGTGCGCAGACTTGGCCGCCGAATCGGTGAAGCCGTTCTTCGCCAGCTCATCGCGCAGCATGGTTTCAAATTGCGGATGATCCGCGCTGGAATCCTGCGACGGTATGCGCGCAATCGTATAGGTGCGCTCGCCCTGCAGCACGGCTGAAGGATTCGCCGTGTGCACGTCGGCGTTCAAACCCGCGCATCCGGTCAGACTCGCCGCGGCGAGCGCGGCACAGATCAATATCGCTTTCACCGGCTTCTCGCTTCGATAAGATGAGTGTTCATAGTCATAAGCGTGGCGTTGTGGACACGTCGGCTTGCGCTTCGTCGAGTGCCGGCAGGGAAATCGTAAATGCAGTCCCCTTGCCTGGCGCGCTGACCACCTCGACGTCGCCGCCATGGCGCGTCACGACGGTCTTGACGAATGCCATACCCAATCCGGCGCCGCCCACTTCCGGCCGCTCCGTCTCGTGAAAGCGCCGGAAGCGCTCGAACAGGCCCGCCTGCTGCTCCTCGGGAATCCCATAGCCTTCGTCGCGAATCGTGCACGATACACGTTTTGCCGCAGCGGGCGCGGCCATTTGCGCAAGGCCGCCTGGAGCGCTGGGACCGCCGAGGCTCGTCAGGCTGCACGTGATCTGCGTATCCGGCGGACTGTACTTGACCGCATTGTTCAGAATGTTGACGAGCGCGCGCGTCATCAGCGACCGGTCGGCGCAGATCCAGTGGCCGTCGTCGGCATCGGTTCCGTCGGCCGTATCGGTTTGCAGCGTGATGCGCTTGGCGTGGGCCTGCGGCCAGACTTCGTCGCTGGCGTCGATCAATAGCTCGGTCATGCTCACCGGTTCGAGCACATAGGTTTGCGATTCGGCGCGCGCGAGTTGCACGAAATCGTCGGCGAGCGTCAGCGCGCGTTGCGCATAACGCTCGATGCGTTCCAGCAGGCCACGCGCGAGCACCGGCTCGCTGCGCGCCCGCTCGATCTCCACCAGCGCAAGAATCGAAGCCTGTGGCGAACGCATATCGTGCGACAGCAGCCGCAACGCGTCTTCGCGTTGACGCTCGGCGGCGTGCAAGGCCGATACGTCGACGAGGCCCGCGATCCAGCCCGTCGTCTCACCTTGTTCGTTCGTGCAATTCGCATAGCGCAGCAGATGGTCGCGCTCGTCGGCGTCGCGCACCTCGACGCCTTGCGCCATCAGCTCGGCGAACTCGCTGCGTGCGGGATCGAGCAGCGCCGGCCACTGGGCATGCGCGAGAAGATTGTTTTCGGCGTCCGACGCTGCGCCACTGTCGATGGTCTTGACCAGCGTCAGTCCGCCCAACACCGCCCGCATCGGCCGGCCTTCCGGCAGCGGCGCGCCAAGCCGCGCGAAATGCGCCTTGGCGGCATGGTTCGCAATCAGCACGATGCCTTCCACGTCGCTCACCAGGATCGGCTCGGGCATGCTGTCGAGGCTGTCCCATACGAAACGCTTCATGTCCTGCACGCGCTGCGCAGCCTGCGCCATCAGCGCCATATGCTGCTCCAGCACGTCGCCGCCGAACTCGCGGCGGCGCTGTGGCGTTTCCGGCAGGAGGTGCGGTTCGTCGGCGAGGCGCTGCAGCTCTTCGCGCAGATAAGCCATCGTCATTTCGAGGCGCCGCCAGTTCCAGATCGGATACACCACGATCAATCCGGCGATCGCCGGCACCGGCGACATCCACAGCCGCGCGCCGTACAGCAGCGCCGCGCTGCCGACGGTGGCAAGCGCGCCCAACGCGACGGTCAGCAGCAACGACCGTCGCGGCGAAAGCACCAGAAAGCCTGCGAGCAGCGCGGCGAGCGGCACCAGCGACACCACGAACAGCACCCACGGCCTGGCGGGTTCGAGCTCGCGACCGGTCAGCAGCGTATCGAGCACGTTCGCGTGGATATAGACACCGGGCAGCGGCCCCAGCTCACCCGACACCGGTGTGGCAAAACGGTCGTACAAGCCGGACGCGGTCACGCCGATCAGCACGATGCGTCCGCACAGCTTGTCCGCGGGGACGTTGCCGGCGAGCACATCGGCGAAACTCAGCTTCGCATAGTTCTGCGCGTTCGGACCGAAAGGAATCAGGAAGCGGTCCTCGCCTGCGTCATGGTCATCTGATTGGGCCGCCGCCTCGCCGGAAGACGGCCGGGGCGGCCGCTCGTTCAATTGCAGAGCGCCACGCTCGACATCCTGTGCGACCGGCACCATCAATTGCGGCCAGCGCGAATTTGCGTCGCCCTCGAACCGCGCGACGCTGCGCACAATGCCGTCGCTATCGACTTCAAGGTTAATATGCCCAAGCCCCGCTGCCGCATGCGCGAGCGGCGCCACCGGCTCGACCGCGACGCGCCGACCGGCGCTGTCCGGCGGCGTCAACAGCATCGGCAGATAGGTGGGACTCAGGGCGACCGCGCGCGCGAGCTCGGCGTCTTCAGCATTGGCTTCTGTAAACAGCACGTCGTAGATCACCGCGGCGGGCTTCGCCTTCGCAATCTGTTCGAGCAGCCTCGCGTGGACGCTGCGCGGCCATGGCCAGCGGCCAAGCTGCGCAATGCTGGCGTTGTCGATTTCGAGCACTACGATATCGCGCAGCAACGGTTGCGCGCGCAGACTCAGAAAGCGGTCGTAGACCAGATGATCGACGCCGGCGGTCAGCCGGCCGAGCGAACTGAGCAGAATCACCACAATGCCCAGGCAGCCGATCGCCACCCACTCGAGCAGGAAGCGGCGGCCGGCGCGCCGTCCGAGACGGGCGCGCGGGTCGAGGCTCAGGCGCGTGTGTGTGGTCGGCAAGGCGTGGCGTGGTTGAGAGCTAAGGAACGGGTCGGTTGTCGACCCGGCCCCGTGAATCTACCAGCGTCAGCGTGCAAGCGTAAACGAGCGGACCGCGCTGCTCTTCTCGTAGAAGCGGCCGTTTTCGAACTGCTCGGCGACGATCGTCCAGTAGTAGACGCCGCCCGGCAGATCGCTCACCACGATCTGGCCGCCCGTCAGATCGGTCTTGTCGACGAGCGGGTGACGCAGGTCGGCAGTCGTGGCCAGCACAAAGCGAAAACGCGTCTCGACCGTGGAGCGGCTGACGAACCAGCGGAACTCGTAATCGCGACTGCCGGCGCGTGGGCCTGCCGACGCATTCAGACCCAGTTGGCGCCGCTCGAAACCGTAAACCTGCGGCAGGCCTTCGAGGCCGTTCGAGTCGACCGCGGCAATGCGCACGAAATATGTACCGTCGGCCAGATCGCCGAAGTCGGCATGCGGCGCGTTCACGCGCAGATCGCGGATCAGGTCGAGCTGATCGGCATCGCGCGCAATCTGGACGCGATAGGCCACGGCGCGCTCAGCGGGGACGAGGTCGAACGCGACGGTTTTGCTGTCCTGCACTTTGGCCGGGTCGGTAAGCGACGGCGCGGCCAGCAATTCCACCGGACCGCCGATCGCGCCGCCGGCCCGCGTGACACTGCCAAAGCGCGCCTTGACGAGTTGCGCCGACGCCTGCAGCGGTACGCCGGGTGGAGGCGCGGCGATCCGGCCATTGACGGCCGCCGGGTCGACGCCGACCGCTCCGTCCAGCACCTCCACCGCCGTCGTTTGGGCGTCGCCGTCGTAGGCGACCTTGAAGCGCGTGCCGCGTACGCCCGCTACAACCGATGGCGAGCGGATCTGGAAGCGGTCGTCCTTTTTGGTGGCATGCGTGACCTGGCTTTCGACTTCGCCATGCTGCAGATCGAGTACGCGATCGCCCGAGCCGGTCAGCACGGTGCGCCGCAGCGTGCCGATATCGAGCACACCGTCCTGCGACACCGTGATGTGCGAGCCATCAGGCAACTCAAGCGTGACAAAGCCGTTATGGCCGGTGCGAATGCGGTCGCCCTCGCCGAGCGTCGTGCCCGCGGTGAGCGGCGTAAAAGGATTCTTGCCGAAAGCGTGCTCCACCGGACCGCTCGTCGCGATCACGCGCGCCGACTCGGGGTCCTGTTTGAGCCTGTCGGCCGGCAGACGCAGCGTGATCCCGGCCGGCATGCGGCGTGGCGCGGGCACATGATTCAGACGGCTCAACATGGCCCAATCGCCGGAGTCGCGCAGATAGCGGCCGGCGATTTCGTACAACGTGTCGCCGTCGTGGGTCACGTAGGACACATAGACGGGCACAGTCGTTTTGCTTCGGGGCTTCGGCGCGCGCGACGGTTGCGCATCCGCCGACACCGGCGCGAAGCACGTCATTGCAATCAGACCGGCGGCCAGCATCGCGCCGGCGCGCCAGCCCGCTGAACCTGCACGGCCGGACACTACCCCATCGAAAGCAACCGTCACGCATCCCCCGCTTCGGGGCGTTCTTCGGTCGCCGCGGGCGGCGAGCCGGATTCGATCCGTTCGAGCCGGTACCCATAGCCGTAGATCGGCGTCAGACGATAGCCATGCTCCGGGCGCAAGCCGAGCTTGCTGCGCAGCATCGACACGTGCGTGTCCATCGTGCGCGACGGAATGTCCGTCGCCTGCTTCCAGATCACATCGAGAATGTGCGCGCGCGAGAGCGGCCGGCTCAGATGCTGGAACAACAGCAGCGCGAGCTCAAACTCCTTCTGCGTCACGGCGACGGTCGCGCCGCGCACCACTACGTGCTTCGCGCCCAGATCGAATTCGAATTCGCCGAAAACTTCTTTCGCCGCAGCCGGCTTCAGGTGATACGCCCGGCGCAGCAAGGAGCCGACACGCGCCAGCAGAACCGCCGCAGAGACCGGCTTGACGACGTAATCGTCCGCGCCGGTGTTGAGGATCGAGGTGATATCGGTTTCGCGGCCGCGGCTTGTCATGAACAGGACCGGCAAGCGCTCGGAGAGGCTTTCGCGCACCCAGCGCAGCACCTCTTCGCCCGACATATCGGGCACGTTCCAGTCGAGCACGAGCAGGTCGAAGGTCTGGCGCCGCAGTTGCCGCACCAGTTCACGGCCCGCGCCGAAAGCATGACAGACGTGGCCGGCCGCAGACAGCGTTTGGCAAACTAGATCGGCTTGAGCCGAATCGTCATCCAGGACTGCAATTCTCATAAAACCCCGCAACGCGACATCGTCCTTCGTAACTGTTGGCCGGTGAGCCGGCAGATGGCCGGGATGGCGGTGCGAACACCGACGATCCAGCTTCCTGTTTTCATCTTCGGCTGCACTCTTTTTCGATTAACGGTCCTTTGCCTCGCGCCCTGTTCAGCTCTGCCGCCCCACTGTCTCGAAATTAGCGCGCATTTTTTGGCTTTAACGCGCTGATTACCGAAGGGGCAGATCATCATAATCGAAAACGGCCGTTCTTTTTCCCGGATGCACTTATGCGCTTATGCAGCTATCCGGCCCGGCTCGGCCACTGCGGGCCGCTCTATGGGATTTTCCCCGACGTCTCTCAGGTTCTGCCTGTTATTGAAATCGACCTCAATGGGTCGTTATACGAGTCAGTTGGTCTCGCTCGCACGGTGATTGGCCCCGTCTGCCTTTTGTCCTATCGGGCTGTGCCCCCCGGCGTTCAGGAAACAGCGATTTGACAATTTGCGAGTCAGTATAGGAACAGTCTCAAAATAAATCGTTTAAGAATTGTTAGATCGGTTTGAGGGTGCGATTGCAGATATACATCGAAACACACAGACACCACAAAAACAACTTTAAAAACAATTGCTTATGACAAAAATCGGATCAATCAACGTAGTGGCGACGTGCGCTATCGCGTTGCAAAACTTCGCGGCCAGCGTAACGTTTAGCGTAGGTTTTTTTGCAACTGAAAGTAGTCCGAAAACCGACATCAGACCGAAGATGAAGTTCGACGCCAGACGGGCCAAGCTCCTCCAGCCGCAACAACACATAGCGTTCGACGACTTCCCCGGCTTACGACTCGAAGCTACGGCGACGCGACGCACTTGGACGTACCGATACCGATCGCCTCTCGACGGTAACATGCGACAAATCAAGCTCGGGGATTGACCAGCAATGCCTCTCGCCGCCGCAGTCGTTCAGTGGGAGACAAAACGGGGCATCCGTGATACTGGCGAAGATCCCGCCCTCGCGCGACGCCGGGCCAGGGGGCACGTCGCCGTACTGGACGCCAAACATGGTCTCGGTGCATATACCGTTCGGTGACTGACTGGCCCCGAGATCACTGCTACGAAAAACAAGCGCATAGAACGTGCGACTGCGCATCGCGTACCGCTCGTCGGTCGGGCTGAGCTGATCGTCCGGAGGCGATGAGCGATTTACGGCGCCAGCTATTTATTTCCTTACACTGCGCCGAAACCGGGACGCCGCCCAGCCAAGTCACGCAAATGCATTACTCAGGCGAGTGTCCGGCAGATCATTGCCCGCTGCCAACCCTACTGGAAGGGAAACAACAAGCTGGTGACTGATCGTCCAATCCCTGTGACGGGACGGACGCCACACGATCTTCGTCGTACCGCGCGCACGATGCTCGGCGCGATGGGATGCGCAAACGCGGTAACTGAAGAGATAATTGGACACATCAAGCCGGGTATCGTGGGGGTCTACAACCTTTATACCTACGATGCCGAAAAGCGAGAGTGGCGCCCGCCTTGAGGAACTGGCCTTTTAACAGTGTATCGATCAGCCGTAGGCTTTCCTCCGAGTTCCGCGGTAGTCCTTTACCAAATGAGGCTGAGCCGAAATCTTTGGAGAATCGGACATGTCGCAACCCGGTGTTTCATTCGCCCCATCGCGAGCCGCTGGTTCATTCGTCGACCAGCTCAAGGCCCGGGTCGTGCTGCTCGCCGTCTTTGTTGGCTCCATTTGGGCGACGTTCTTCCTGTCGGTTTCGATGCCTTTCCTGCATCTGAATCGGCATGGCGTTGTCCCGCGCACGCTAAGCGGCCTGCAGGGCATCCTGTTTGCGCCGTGGCTGCACGCCGGGCTGTGGCACATCACCGCCAACACAGGCGGGCTGCTAGTGCTCGGCTGGCTCACGATGTGGCCGCGCATTGCTAATTTCTGGCAGGCGACCGCCGGCGCCATCCTCGGCGCGGGACTGTGTGCGTGGCTGCTGGGCGCGCCCTATTCTGTGCACATCGGCGCGAGCGGCGTGGTGTTCGGATACGCAGGGTATCTCGTCGCACGCGGTGTTTACACGCGCAGCATCATCTCGATTCTCGTCGCCCTATTCGTGGCCAGTAGCTACGGACTGAGTATGCTGCTCGGCGCGCTGCCCCTCTACCCGGGCGTATCGTGGCCAAGCCATCTTGGTGGCGCGATTGGCGGCATCATCGCCGCGCGACTGTCGCGACAAAGCCTGCGCCCCTAGAAGGGTGACGACTGCTTCTCATTGTGGACGAGACATCGAGAGTAGACACCGCGTAACAACGCAGTCGAAAGGCCCATCAGTAGCACCAGCAGCAACGAGTTACATCCACCGGCACAGATGCCGCGGTCTCGGTACGCTTCATCATCAAACTAGTTGAGACGAACGAGCCAGCCGGTTTTGCCACTCTGCCTGCAACAGTGTTTTCAGGAATCGCACATCGACGGCAGCTTTTCTCAACAGGATACTTCGCATGTTCAAATCATCTGGTAGCAGCGCGCGTCGGCGAGACGACACGAGGCCGCTACGAGGCTGGAATTTCGAAGGGGAAACAGACATGGATGAGCAAAAACGCCAAAGTATGATTGCATACCTTCGTCGCAAGATGGCTAAGGTTGGCATCAAGGTCGGCGACGTCGCGTTGGCCATCGCCGAAGAAAGAGCGCACCGAAAGTCGGCACGTTACCGCAATGCTTTCGGCGACACTTGGGATGGCAAGGGGGATATGCCTCAGTGGCTTAGGCAAGCCACAAGCGCCGGGCAGTCACTGGCCCACTTTGCTGTCGAGAAGTCGTCTACATCGACTAGCCGCGGACGTCCGGCGATTGACTGGAGTCGGGATCCGTTCGCTGGCACGCGCCTGGCGACAGTTCGGCCGTCGTAAGCGCCATGTACTAGCGGTCTCACTCTTGTTATTCATCAAGTTGCCGAAGAAAACTGCAAAAAATCAGGATGGCGATCGCTTCCTCGTCGCGACCTTAGGTGCAGCGCGGCGAGGCTTGGTGGTCTCGAGAGAGGATAGCGGGCGCTTCCGCGTCGCCGCCTGGTTTGCGACGGTGGTCGCGAGTTGCGATCTCAGCGCGTCGAGTTCCCTGACGTATGCCACATTCGAGCTGCGAAGCGCTTCCGGATTTCCCTCCACGACGCCTGCGCGATGACGCGCGTCGCCAAGCTGAACCTGCAGCGCCCGGATTTCCTCCCGGTGCCGGGCCTCGCCCTGCTCCGCCCTGCGCGCGGCCGCTTCAAGCTCCTTCTGGAACCGCGCGCTCACGCCCCGCTCACGCTCGATCTCAAGGAGCGCCCGCTTCTCGGCTGCCCGTAAACGCCCTTCCGCGAGCTCGGCGCTGCTCCGCAGTTTGTCGAGTTCACCCGAAAAATCGGCCCTCGCCTGCACCAGTGCCCGGTCACGCGCACCGATCTCGTCCTGCTGTCGCGCGACTTCAGCCTCAAGCGCCTGACGCATCGCCTCCCCGGCGGCCTGCGCCTGTTCAAGCTCCTGAATGCGCACCTGTGCCGCCAGCAACGCGCCGGTGCGCTGCTCGAGCGCCGTTTCGGTCCGCACAAGCTCAGCCTGCAGTGATGCTGCCTCGTTGCACGCGCTGGCCTTCTCTGCCTCGGCGTCAATCCGCAGAGCCTCGAGCGCCGCCTGCGCCGATGTGGTGGACTTCCCCCACAGCGTCGCGACCAGTTCTCCTCGGGCATGCGTCGCTCACGACCACCAGTCAGTATCTTCACGTGGACGACGATCGTCGTCATCGCGAAACAGATGAAAAGCACCGCATTGACTGGTAGTCCAGACGGCTGAAGTTCGGCCTTGGCCGTCATTCGAGGATCGACGTCGGTCTGGCCGCTACGGATCCTTTTCCTGACATTCGAAGGTTGGCATTCGCGAATGATCGGCTCCACCGCTAGCGAATGCGTACTGCGACCCTTCTCCGTCATACGAGGTCAATCTAGATACCCGGCCGCTTTTCGAACTGCAACGGCCGCTAATCAATACAGTTGAATCGTGCTGGAGGTTCAATCTCCCGGGGCAGACTGCCGCGATAGGCTCGCCCGCGGCGTCGACTCACATCATTTCGGGGCTGCCCAGTTTCGTTCCGTCGGAAAAGCGGGCCAGTCTGTAGGGTTCAATGTCGAACTGCGGCGCCTCGTCCATTACCAGCCGGCTCGCGAGCATGCCTGCACCTGGCCCTAGTCCAAAGCCATGTCCGCTGAAGCCGGATGCGATCACAAGACCGGGTTTCGCATTAACCTTCGAGATGACGGGAACGAGGTCCGGCGTCGTGTCGATCGCGCCCGCCCATGCATGAGCGATCCGCAAGCCCGCCAGCTCGGGAAACACGCTGGACACATTTTGCAGGGCACGTTCGAGCCATTCGGTATCAGGCCGGGGATCCAGCACCCGCGTTTCTTCGAACGGCGAGACTTCATCGTCGCGCCAGGTTGCGCTTGCCTCCGGTCCGTGGAAGAAGCTGGCGCCGACGCGAATCTTCAGTTTTTTCTTCAGCTTGCTGCGGAACATGGTGCGGAACTTCACCGAATGCCGCAGGTTTTGCGGCGCGAGTTCCACGCGTCCGTAGCCGGGAACAGCGATGGTGTAGCCCCCGTCCAAGCGCCTCCTCAGCGCGAAGTTAGGCCCGGAGAAACAGCCTTCAATGACCCCCGGCGCCTCAGCGGTTCGCAACGCCGTTCCCATCACGTTGATGGCGGGCAGATCGATGCCGTGATGCTGGCAGAACAACGCGCTCCAGGCGCCTCCCGCGAGAACGACGGTGTCGGCTGCCAGCCGGCCGCGCTCCGTCCAGATGCCAGAGACACGCCCAGCGCTCGTGTCGAGACTTCGTACCGCGCAGTTCTGATACACCATCGCGCCGAGACCTTGCGCGCCGCGAGCAATCGCAGGCGCGGCTTTCGACGGCTCGGCGCGGCCGTCCGTGCCAGACCACAGCCCTCCAGCCCACTTCGCACGTCCGGACGGAATGCGCGCTGCCAGTTCGCGCGCACTGAGGATCTCGCTGTTAAAGCCGACTTCCCGGGCGCGTGCAAGCCACGATTCCCACTGCGCGATGTCCGATTGATACTCCGTGCCGTACAGGATGCCTGCCTTACGAAACCCAATGTCCTCGCCCAGTTCTTCGCTTAGTTCGCTCCAGCGTTTGAGGCTCTGCATCGCGAGCGGCAACTCATGGAGGTCGCGGTTCTGCTGACGCACCCAGCCCCAATTGCGCCCCGACTGCTCGCAGCCGATGACGCCCTTTTCCAGCAGAGCCACCTGGACGCCGCGTCGCGCCAGTTCATACGCGGTGCTGACGCCAATAATGCCGCCGCCAATTACCGCGACATCGCATCGATCGGGGAAACCTTCGCTATCCGTGACTTCGTCGATCCTTAGCATTTCATAGCCGTTGGTTGCCGCTTCTTAGTACGTTACTGCAGTCAAGACCGTCTGAAATGCGCACCTGAAGCGCGATTTCATCATCCGCAGATACTGGCTACGATTTTGGTATGTTCCACCGCTTCGCTGATAGGACGATCCTGTTGTATCCGAAAGGGATACAACGATGATCCACCAGGCGCTGAGGCAATTCTTGAATTGCTATCTTGCAGACTGTTGCCGAGATCAGGTTTCTGCTACGCCACATTCTCACGCTCTTGCTTCCTGGTTACCGGTAGGCGCGCACACCTACTTTTCAAACGCGAGCGAACCACACTTCGTCGAAATGAACGTAGCAAATGGTTCGCTCGCCGAGCCCTTCGATCGGCAATCGGGAGGTCGATGTGGGTGGGATTTGCCACCTCGCTCTCGGCACGCGCAAGATCGGCGAACGGGGATGTTTCGTCGAGTGCGACCAGAGCCTCGTCATTCGTCGTGAGGCTCCGATGCGAGTACAGCAACGCCGTCAGCCGCCCGTACGCCTTGGCCCGCAGGCAGCACGAAGATCGGATTGATTTCTGCTTCGACAATACGCCCGCCAAGCTGCACCGCCATTCGCGCAAAGGCGACGATTGCGCTTACGAGGGCATCAATATCAGCGCGCGGCCGTCCACGATACCCGTCTAGCAGGGGCCACGTTTTCAGTTCGTGGATCATCGCGAGCGCGTCTGCGCGCGACAGCGGCACTTCGGTGGAGAGCAGGCGCATTGTCGTGTCCTTGAACAGTTCCGCTGTGACGCCGCCCATGCCGAGCAGCAATGCTATGCCTAACGGGTCTCGATGAAGGCCGAGAATCAGTTCCGTTCCACCGGCCACCATTTCCTGAACGAGAAACGCATTCGCGGATACGCCAGTCGCGGTTTCAACGTCGTCCCGCATACGGTTCAGGCGCGCCCCGATGCTGTCAGCTGTGACCCCAACCGCGACGCCACCCACATCGCTCTTGTGGGTGATCGTGTTCGACAGCAGTTTGAGCACGACTTTGTCGCCCAGCTCGCGAGCGGCGCTCGTGGCCTCATTCGCGTTCGTGACGACACGCTCGCGTACCGCCGTCACACCGAAGCGGGCAAAAAGCTCTTTCGCCTGCGCTTCGTTTAGTGATCCGGCGGGTAGATCGCTCACGTTGACGTCTGCTTCGGAGTGTTGTTTGTCCAAATTCACGGCGCGTTGCATGTACTCGCCGTGCTGCCACATCGCCGCAAGTGCGCTAGTCACGCTTTCGGGCGATGGGAACGCCGGCACTGCCTGCTCGTTAAGCAACCGTGTGATCTCCGGCGCGTGAGGGCTCACAAATGCCATCACGGGTTTGTCACTCCCGGGCAGCGAATCGCGGATCGCGTTAGCCATCAGGTCAGGCATCGCGAGGCCTGACGATCCAACGATAACCACGACTGCGTCGTAAGTCGGACTGTCGAGTAGCGTGCCGATCGCACCGCGCAGCAGAGCCGGCTGCAGACCCGCGAGCGTCACGTCGATCGGATTGCGGTCGAGCACTGCATGATCGCCGGTCTGGAGCGCGCGCAGCTTTGCAGCAGTCGCTTCATCGGGAGGCGGGGTCTCAAAGTTCACCATGCCGAGGCTGTCGGTGACGAGCGTGCCGGCACCGCCGGTCGAGGTCAGAATCGCCACCCGCCGCCCGGAGAGCTTGCGACGCGTAGCGAGCGCATGAGGGATGTCGAGCAAATCGGAAAACCTCTGAGCACGAATGACGCCGACCTGGCTGAAAAGCGCGTCATACATGCGGTCCGAACCGGCCAGCGCGCCCGTATGCGAGACCGCCGATCGTGCGCCTGATTCCGAGCGTCCGATCTTGAACACGACGACCGGCTTGCCCGCGGCGGCCGCCCGTAACGCCGCACGCCGGAATCGTTCCGGATGACGCAGCCCTTCCATGTAGAGCGCGACAACGGAAGTCGAATCATCGTCAACCAGATAGTCGACGAAGTCTGCCATGTCGAGATCTGCTTCGTTGCTCGTCGACACCAGCTTTGACAGGCCAATACCGCTTGCTGCCGCCCGCGACAACAGCGAGCCAAGGATCCCCCCGCTTTGTGACACCACGCCGATCCCGCCGACTGTAAAAGTGTCGGTCTCCAGCGCCCCGCTTGCCGACAGCGTGATGCTATCGGTGAGGTTGACGAGCCCGATCGTATTCGGGCCAAGCAGGCGCATGGACCCTGCTGCCTCGATCAATTGCGCCTGCCGCTTCGCGCCTTCCTCGCCAATTTCTGCATAGCCGCTCGCCAGCACGATTGCAGCGCTTGTCCCGCGGTTTGCCAGATCCCGCACCGCAACGTGGGCGCGCTCGGCGCCGAGCAGCACGATGCCGACATCCGGTGCGTGCGGCAACGACGCTACATCGGGATAGCAGGGCAGGCCATCGATCGAGTCGTAACGCGGATTGACAGGGTAGATGTCGCCGTCGAAGCTGTGCTTCCGGAGGTAAGCCACCGGGCGCCCTGAAGTCTTGGCTGCGTCCGCCGATGCGCCGATTACGGCTACGCTCGCCGGGCGCATCAATTTTGAAATTGCATTCACGTCGATCTCCTTCGTGCTCACTTGGTTTTGTTCAGGAATGCGAGCACCGAGTCGCGATGTTCACTGCTTGTGTAGCAGACGGCCTGTGCCTGGCTACCTTGTGAAAACACCTGATGCGCGGACAGTTCGTAGCTCTGGTTGAGGATGCTCTTGCCAAGCGCGAGCGCGGTGGCCGAACCCTGGCTCAATTCGGCGGCCCAGGCATGGGCGTCGGCGATGAGCGATTCCGGGTCGCTCAGGCGATCCGCGATGCCAATTTCCAGCGCTTCCTTTGCATCTACCTTGCGCCCGCTGAAGATCAGTTCCTTCGCCCGCGCGAGGCCGACTCGACGCGGCAATAAGTACATGCCGCCACCGTCGGGAATCAGCCCGCGTTTGATGTAGCTCCACGTGAAGCTCGCTTCCTGGGACGCGAGGATAAAGTCGCAGGAGAGCGCCATATCGGCACCGAGACCCGCGGCCGCCCCGTTGACGGCAGCGATGGTCGGTTTGGGCATCGAGTAGAGCAGATTGACCGTGTGATGCACGAGTTGCTGGCGGGACCAGCCATTGAACGCAATCTCGCCGGCGGGCGCTTCCATGCGCTGCGCCATACCGCTGACGTCTCCGCCAGCGCAGAACCCCTTGCCGTTGCCGGTCAACACTACGGCGCGCACCCCCCGGTCGCGCGAAACGGTGTCCAGCGCCTCGATCAGTTCGGCACGCATTTCGTTGGTGATGGCGTTACGTTTTTCAGGACGATTCAGCGCGATCATGGCGACTTGCGAGTCGATAGTGACTTGAATGGTGGATGTGCTCATGCGTGTCTCGATGGTTGAATTGGAGTCGACTGACAAGGTCAATCTGCCAATGCAGCTTAGCCCCACCTGCCGCCCAAGACACCCCGTTAATTCCACTCTGTGGAACGGAGCGTATTTCATCCCAAGGCCCGATAAATTCCACTGGATGGAATTGGCGGATTGTCATCGAGCGTTCGGCGCCGATAATGGATTCCAACGCAGGACACTTGCCACGACGATCCTGCGGCCCATACAAGCCGGAGACATGATGCACGCAGCCCGTTCCAATCCAATCGACGTCAGCGCCGTCGCGCAACCGCAGACAGAGGCCGTCTACAGGAAAGTCACCTGGCGGCTGCTGCCGTTCCTCTTCGTTTGTTACGTCTTCGCTTATCTGGATCGCGCCAATATCGGCTTCGCCCACCTGCAGTTCTCGCGCGATATCGGTCTTTCCGACGCCGCATTCGGTCTGGGTGTAGGGCTCTTCTACGTGGGGTACATGCTCTTTGAGGTGCCGAGCAACCTGTGGCTCGCGCGAGTCGGCGTGAGAAAAACGCTCATGCGGATCATGGCGCTATGGGGCATTGTTTCGGCGGGCACCGCGTTCGTGCAGACGCCGACCCAGTTCTACATCGCGCGCGTGCTGCTGGGCGCAGCGGAAGCAGGATTCTTCCCGGGCGTGATTCTCTACTTCACCTACTGGTTTCCGGCCGCGCGCCGCGCACGAGTCACGTCAATCTTCATGACGGCGATCTGCGTATCCGGCATCATCAGCGGGCCTGTGTCGGGATGGATACTCAATAGCATGTCCGGCTTACTCGGCTATAACGGCTGGCAATGGCTGTTCCTTCTCGAAGGATTCCCGTCAGTCATCGCCGGTGTCTTTGCCTATGTCTATCTGACGGACCGCCCCGAGCAGGCGACCTGGCTCACGGACGACGAGAAAGCCCTCCTGCTCGCGGAGCTTAACCGCGACGCGCAAACGAAGGCTGCACGCGCTCATGGTTCGATCTGGGTCGCATTGAAGGAACCGAAGTTTTATTTCCTCACCTTCGCATACTTCAGCGTACCGTGGGCGAGCATCGTCGTGCATATCTGGGCTCCGAGCGTGATCCAGAAAAGCGGGGTATCGAACTACTGGCACATTGGGCTTCTTTCCGCGATTCCGTATGTGGTCGGCGCAGTCGCGATGTATCTGCTCGGCCGAAACTCGGATCGTATGTTGGAGAGGCGGTGGCATTTCATGGCAAGCGCATTGATGGCCGCGCTGGGCGTCGCGCTTTTGCCGGCGGCGGCCAATCACGCAGGCATTCTGGTAGCACTGCTTTGCGTCGCGACGGCTGGCTATCTGGGCATGCTGTCGCTTTTCTGGACGATCCCACCCGCGTACCTGTCGAGCACCGCCGCAGCAAGCGGCATCGGCCTCATTAGCAGCCTCGGTCAGTTTGGCGGGATTTCGGCTCCTTCGGTGATCGGCTACGCATCGACGCACTTCGGTAGCAGCGCCGTGGGCCTCTATGCGGTTGCGTTCGTCTCCATACTCGGCGGTCTTGCGGTGGTGCTGGGTATTCCAGCGCGCGCGATCAGTGAACGCCGGGAATGAAAGAGAAGCTTGCCGTCTTCAGCCTTCGAGGCGCGCACATGCGGCCGTAATCTCGTCGCGCAGACCCAGCAGGGGCGCTGCCAGTTCGCTTACAACGCTGTCGTTTGACGCCGCCGTGCGGACGCTAAAGTTCAGGACCAGCAAACGATGTCCGGGAATGGCGAGGGGGGTCGCGAGTGCGATCACTTCCGGTTGCCAGCTTGCAACGCAGAAGCCTCTTCGGCGCACATCGTCTACAGCTTCGGTGATCTCCCGCGCGAGACGCTCCCAGCCGCTCCGTTTGCGCCGCTTGAACGCGTCCATCAGGGCGGTGAATTCCGTCTGCGGCAGCGCTGCGAGGTACGCGCGCCCGAGCGAAGTCAGTTCCATCGGCACGCGTTGTCCCGAGACGATCGTACGTAGTGAGGCTCGCTGGTTATAGCGAATGGACTCAAGGTAGACCATCTCTTCCCGGTCGGCGCCCGCGATTCCGACATTGATGCGCTTTGCCTGGGCAGTGTCGCGGATTAGCGGTCCTGCAGCATTCAGTACCGTGGATCCGCTGCGCAACGCCTGCGCCAGACTGAGCACGGGCAGGCCTAGTCTGTACGCCCTGCGTGCCGCATCGTGCTCGAGATAACCCGCCTCGACGAGCGTTCGCGTAAGGCGGCTCACCGTTGCCTTCGGCAGGCCGGTGCGTTCCGCGAGTTCTCCATTGCCGAGAAGCGTTGCACCGGGACCGAACGCGCGCAGCAGTTCGAGCCCGCGTTCGAGCGATCGATTCGATGGGGTAGCGTTCGATTGCGGTTGTTGATTCGTGTGGTTCGCCATAGGCAGTGGGATTGCCGTGCTTAACGTGAAAAGGTCGATTGTCGATGCCGAATCAGACCGCATCGTAGCGCCGCGGCCAAGTCTGCGGATCATCTCGCGATTGGCGTCCGGAGCGGCAACCTGTAGGAGGCGACGTTTTGTCGGCGCAGCAGATGGTACCCCTCCTGGATTTCGTGTGGATATTTGCAGAATCGCTGTGCAGTTGCGGGCTTTTCTTCTGAGAGCCGGATGGTTTTGCGGATCTTCAGTCCGGCCGGGTTCCCAACCGACCGCACCAATTGCTGGAGCATGCGCAAATTTGTGCTTCCTGCCGGCGACATCTTCCCTGAAGCCACTGCATGTCAGTACATGCAGTGAGATTCGACACCTGAAAAAACCGTAGCTTTACTAGAAAAGGATAATCCGATGGTCATCAACATTGCAAAGCTCCGACGCGCGACCGTGTCTGCCGCACTCTGCACCGCGTCACTATTGTCAAATGCGGTTCATGCCGCTGACGTTCATGTTCTGGCAACTGGAGCGCTCTCAGCAGCGTTTAGGGAGCTCGGACCAGGGTATGAACGGCAGACCGGGAATCACCTCGTCATATCGTGGGGGCCGTCATACGGTACGTCCGCTGACGCGTTACCCATGCGCATTAAGAATGGCGAAGCAATGGACGTCTGCTTCATGATCCGCCCTGCGCTGGACGAACAGATCAGACAGGGCAAGTTTCTCCCGGACACTCGCACAGATCTCGTTGCGTCCCGAATTGGCGTCGCGGTCCAGGTCGGCATGCCGAAGCCGGATGTCAGTACTGTGGAAGCACTACGTAGTGCACTGCTCGCAGCAAAATCTGTAGCATTCTCTGAAGGAGCTAGCGGCACCTATATTACTGAGACGTTGTTCCCCAAGCTTGGCATCGCGCATCAAATGAAAGCCAGGAGTATTCAAATCAAAGGGAAGGAACTGGTCGGAACGGCCATTGAGCGCGGCGACGCTGAACTTGGATTGCAACAGATCAGTGAACTTCGCGCCATTCAGGGGATCCAGTACGTCGGGGCGCTCCCGCAAGAAGTCCAGAAGGCAAGCGTCATTTCCGCCGCCTTATCAACAAACGCGCAGGAGCAGGAAGGCGCCGCAGCCCTCATTTCTTACCTGAGAACGCCGACAGCATCGGCAGTATTCGAAAAGACGGGGCTTGATCCAATCAAGCCCGGGAAATAGATCGCATTGGTCCTCCCGTCGTGGTGCCCCCGGAGGATAGGCCACCGAGACACTCGCTTCGCTCGTTGTTAGGCCTGTCCGAGCGGGAATGGGGCATGACCTTTGAGCAAGATAGCTACGGTGCTTCGTTTGATCCAGTCAATTCAAGCGACGGCCCGCTCGCCCAAAGCGGTCGTTCATGGATTTTCGCGGGGTATCTCGTTTGGGTCGAGAGCACGCATCCGCTGAATTTCGGCAGGACTTTGGCAGGCGTTAGGTTGTAAGCGTCCGGTCAGTAGCGCATAGCAGACGTGCAAGCCAAGATGTTCGAACGGCGGCAATGGCCGACCAGCAGACTTTCCGTGCCCTGCGCGTTGCAAAATCGCGCCAACACCGCTTAGAGCGCCCTGCTCTACAACGCCTCGCCGAGGTTTGCCACGATAACGGGTGTTATCGCCACCGCTCTGCTCCACAATGCCTTGGCGAGTTTTGCGGCGATAACCCGCGTTATCACCGCAATCCATCTATACACATCTGCCGCGCGAGGACCAGGTGGCTCGCGGCTGGCCCCTCTGGCCTCGACAGTCGAAGTGGCGTCCCGCCAACGGCAGATCACAAAGACAACCGGACATCCAGCCGCTCTGCTTCCCGACATAACGCGACATTGGTTTGCATACCTTGCAGTCCTATGCGACGACCCAGTCGCGGCCAGCAATCGGACCACCCGCTTGCTGCATGCGACCGCCCGAAACCAGACCGCCAAGATCCACTGATGCGTAGCCAAAATCGTTGACGAGTCCGATCACCACCGCCTTTGCGTCATCTTCGTCACCGGAGACGAAGATGACGCGTTTTCCGTCATGAAACTTCGGGCCCTTGTCGTAGTGCTCCATGCGGATAGCATTGAACGCCTTGACGACGCGAGCCTCTGGCGCGTGTGCCGCGACGATCTCGCTGGCGCCCGTGCCCCCCAAGTCTGCCAGAACGAGCTCCGGCTCCAGTTGTGTAAAAGGGTTAGTGGTATCCACCAAAATGCGGCCCGCCCAATTGGGCAGCCCATCCAAGGCCGACGGGACTTGAAGCCACGGAACGGCGAGCACGACCAGCTCGAGCCGAGCCACCTCCTGGACCGTATCTGCCGACGCGTTCGGACCGAGTCCGGCCACGACATTGCCCAAAGCCTGCGGCCCACGACGAGCACTCAGGAGAACCTCATGTCCTGCTTGAATGGCACTCCTGGCGATGGACTGCGCTACAGCACCGGCTCCAATAAAACCAATCTTCATTTCGACACCTCAGCGGCAACGTAAGTCAACGAAGCCATGCTCGTCCAGGAGCACGGCACGTGGTAGAACAGCCAGGTCAGTTCGATGAGCGCAAGTCGAGCAGCACCTTGCCACCCTTGATTGCGTGCGCGACGGCCTTTTCGAAGTCCGCAAGCGGATAGACGGCAGCCACAGGCAGCTCAAGCTCGCCGCGAGCCATCAGCTCGGCAGACTCCTTGATTGCGTCCATGATGTACGGCAGATATTCGGGAAGGTCGATGTATATGCCGCGCACGACGATGCCGCGAAGATGCAGGTCCACGGCCTTGAGCGGAGTGACCAGCTCGCCGCTTGTGAACGCATAGCTCACCAGCGTACCGTTTTGCGACAGCACGTCGATCAGGCGCACCGCAGCCGAACCGCTCAGGCCATCGATGGCCAGACGGACGTTGCCCGGACCGACCGCGGCCTTGGCTTTGTCAGTGGCGCCCGGCTCATCGACGAGAACGACGTCCCCACCAGCTTCCTCCAGTTCCTTGACCAGTTCAGGACGACGTACGAAATTGATGGTCCGCAGGCCGCGCTTCTTCGCCAACGCGATCACCGTGCGGCCGATGCCGGAGTTGGCCGCATTTTGCACGATCCAGTCGCCTTCTTTGAGGTCAACAAAGCGCCCGAGCAGAAGTACGGCCGTAGGAGGATTGATGCGCAGCATGGCCAGTTGACGTGGATCGACGCTGGCAGGCAGCGCAATCAGCCCCTTGGCCGGGATCACCAGGCGCTCGCGCCAGGTCAACGCATAAAGCGGGGGCAATACGCGGTCGCCGACTTTCACGTTGGAGACATTCGAGCCTGCCTGCAGAACTCGCCCGACGCCTTCGTTGCCCACGATCGAGGGCAGCGGAGTCGAGTAGGCGAAGCGATTCGTGATGACGGCCAGGTCATTGCCGTTGATGGGGGCATACTCCATCGCGATCAGGACTTCATCCGGGCCGGTGCTGGCCGGCTCCGGAAGATCAACGAGTTTCAGAGTCTCGACGGGGTCGCCGAAAGCGGTGTTCTGGATAGCACGCATGGCTTGCGTCCTTTCATAAGATGCTTGGCTGGAAAGCCGAGAGGCAATACTTCGGCGCTCGGCGCTCATTTCGAAATCGTGCAAAGACCGGGGTGAACGCTACGAGGCCGCCCCTCATGACGAGGAGCGCCTCACATTGCGCAGGACGCGTAGCGCTAGAACGCGAACAGCACCATGCCGGCCCTTCCCCTGCGGTACGTATGTTCGAGCGCTCGCAGGTAGTCGCTCGCCTGATATCGTTCCGCCACTGGGAAAAGGCTCGGGAAGTTGCGTGCCAACTCGAGCGCCTTGGCCAGGTCTGCTTCGCGTACCGTCGCAGCTTCGAATTGCCAACTGAACAACGACACCCCCTTGATGGTCAGCGCTTGAGGGGCGATGGAACGAATGTCCGTCGCCGCTCCTCCCAGGGAGCCGTAGCTAATGATCGCTCCGCCCCGGGCCAGGAAGCCCGCTACGTCGGGCAAGAGCACGCCGCCGACGCCATCGAACGCCACGTAGACGGGCTTGTTCGCAAGCGCAGCGCGAAGTTCGTCCTTCCAGCCCTGGTTCTCCGTGGCGATGACAGAAAGGCTGGGGCGAGCAGCTTTAAGCGCTTGCGCGCTCGCCGCGGAGCCGGCGAGCAGGATCGGATTGACGCCCGCTTCGACGAGCAGATGAGTGAGCAGCCTTCCGACGGCGGAATTGGCAGCCGTCTGAATAACGGTGACATCTTCGCGCTTGTCTTCAGGCAACGCGTTGTGACCAGCCCTCATCGCAAGGCGTGCCGTCAACGTGTTGACCAACATCTGCGCTGCGACCTCATCGCTCACTTCATCGGGCACGGGTATCAGCGACTGGACAGGCGCGGCGATCCTGGAACTCCAGGCACCGTTGACGGGAAAGAAGGCCACACGTGTGCCGACCTGAATCCGGTGTGAAGGGGCAATGTCAGCGGCCAGCGCTTCCACCACCCCTACACCTTCGACGCCGGGCACTCGACCTCCCCTCGGAATGAAGGGAGCCGCCCCGAAGGCGGGGGAAGCTGAGACGCCCAGCAAGTCGCCCGGATGAACCGGTGCGGCGGACACACGCACAAGCGCCGCTCCGCCCACAAGAGAAGGGGCATCGGAAAATGCTTCCAGCGTGAGCACCTCGGCGGGCTCGCCATGGTTGGTGTGAACAATTCGCTGCATCAGAGACTCCTTTCGCAAGCATATGATTATTGGAGCGATCGCTCCGTTATGGCAGAATAGGTTCATCTCTACAGCATGTCAATTAATTTTGGAGCCATGACTACAAAAAACGATACCCAACCCCGGCGCAGCCGCGGCAGACCCTCAACCTTTGATCGTACGGAAGCCCTGAACCGAGCCATGAAGCTCTTCTGGGAGCAGGGATACGAAGGCGCATCCTTTGACCAGTTGATCCATGCCATGGGGATCAGCCCCTCGAGCTTCTATAACTCGTTTGGCAGCAAGGAGCAGCTTTATAAGGAAACGACTGACGCATACCTGAGCATGTCCGAAGTCTGGTTCGCTGGCAGACTGTTCGGCACGGCCGACACGCGAGAAGCATTCAAGAAGCTTCTCGATGCTACCGTCGTGGAGTTCACTCGAGACAGCCACCCATCGGGCTGCATGATCTCTCTGGCCGGCACTCACCTGCCCCCCGAACTCGCTTCTATTCGTGAGACGATGGCCGAGCACCGTGCAAACGCTGAAGAGATGATGGCGCAGCGGTTGCGCAAGGGGGTCGAAGACGGCGACTTACCGCCTGACACCGACGTGCCTGCACTTGCTGCCTTCTACAGCGCCGTGACCCGCGGAATGGCCGTCCAGGCACGAGACGGAGGCGGCCCGCAAAAGCTGAAGGCGATCGCAGATGTCGCCATGCAAGCATGGCCAGCTCAAAGCGGTCGGGTGATATCTGCAAAGCCCCGGGGGACTCGCGCTGTCTGACCGACAGTGCCGCACAGAGTGGTCCAGCGCCGGCGCTCGCAGGGCCGCGATTTGGAGCGTCATGCTCTGCTTCCTTTCGTGGACTGACGCAGCATCGGCACACCGTGGGTGAGTGCGTATCCTTCGGTGCTCAGAATGCAGTCGGAAGTAGGTCCGAGTTATGAAGCTCACGCTCGACCACAATGTCATCATCGACTTGGCAAGTGGCTATATCAATATCGCCCGCCTTCGCGAGATCCTTGCAAAGAGCGGGCAACGTGATCGACGTGTTTTCACACACTCTGGACCCGAAGCGGTCGCTCAAGTATGTCGATAGCGGCCATTCGTTATAGGGCATCCCACAACCACCAGTCAACTACTTTCCCGACGGCCGGATCTACGACGCCAACTCGGAACACCGGGACGTTCTTCGAATGATCTGGAATCGCATATCTGTCAATCTTTCGAACGATGCTGCGAGAGAAAGCGGCTCCCGCAGGAAAGAAAATCCAGAAATTCGTTTCTATCGCTACGAGCGACTCCAAATCTGTAGGTGCGTCGGCAAAGTCGGGTACGCTGAGGGCCGATTACTGGTTTTGACCGCGGGTGAGGTTGCGGGCTCGGAGCTGAGTGTATTCGCAGAACCACGCTTCGCATGCATGTTGCCTGCATCGATAGTCGCCATGCGACGTACGCGCTCATTATCTTTTCAGGCGCCCTCGACGAATGGCGCCCTGCCAGTTTGAGCTCCTTCGATGGAGATGACAATCCCACTGGCGATCGCTCCGTTTCAATCCTGACATGTTGACAAAGTCGGTTCGCACCGCCTTTGCGCTCCACCACAGGCGTCTGAATGGGACCGCTCGCGGTCTCTGGCGCCACGCTTGACGATACTGCATCGAGCCTGTGGACCTTTGGCCGGCTACATCGATGAATCGATGCGTCCATAGACACCCGTCGTCGCCGTCGGACCTGCCGCGAAAAACAGCGTGTTGGAAGGCTGGTTGTCGGCGTTGTTGCCGAACGCCAGGCCCCAGAGTCCTTGCTGCGTCACCTTTGAACCATCGGCCTGTGTGAGCGGCCCTTTCGAGTCGCCAGTCGCAGGATCGAACGCGTTGATGGTGCCGTCGCCGAAGTTGCCGATCAGCAGGTCGTTGCTGAACACGCCGAAATTGGCCGGCGCCATGGCGATCCCCCACGGCGAATTGAGCGGCCCGTTTGATGCGATGCGCTTGAGCAGGTGGCCAGCGGTATCGAACGCATCCACCACGCCGTTGCCCGCACCGCTTTGATCTCTGTGACCATCGGGCCCGAGCTTCGCATACGCCACATAAATCGTAGTGCCGACGGCCTGGATACCGAACGGATTAAAACCCGCAGGTACGTTCGGGTCGCTAAAGGCGCCGGCAACCGTGACTTTCGTGAAAGTCTTGTCGAACATATCAACTTTGCCGTTATGGAAATCGGCGGCGTACAGCATGCTTGCGCCGGCGTTGCTGGCAATCGCAAGGCCTGTGTATTCGGCTCCGCCCGCGCCGTCATCGTGAACGGTGACAGCCTGCGTCGGCAGCACCTTAGGCGACCAGGCCGCGATCGTGCCGGCCAGCGTGGCAAAAATGAATGCCGCGTTACCCGTTGCGCCATTCGCCGTGACGGCGAAGTCCGTAGTACCGTTGAAAACGATACCGGTCGGACTCGCGGGTTGACCGCTTGCGGCCGGCGGTAGTGTGACCACGAGCGACTGCACCACGCCATTGCCGTCATACAGCGACGACTTCTGCGTATTGTTGTCTGATACCCAGACGGGGGTGGTCGGACCGAACGCGATGCCCCAGCCGTTTTGCAGATTGGGGTCGACGTGCGGCGCGGCGACGCTGCCGTTGGACACGAGAATGGTCGACTTGAATGTACCGGCGGTCGGTGTGGGCATATTGTTACCCGAATTGCCGCCGCACGCGGCAAGTGCGAGCGTGGCCGCTCCTGCAAGCGAGAAAACAGTTGCAAGCTTATGCATGTCACCTCCTGATCTTTGGACGATTTGCCTGTAGTCCCCGCGCGGCACAACCACTGGCAACGCGCGTCGACCCCTTTGTGTTCTGAACGAGCGCACCAACCCGCAAGCGGCGTCGATGGCATCCTTGCCCTCGACCTTCGCGCCGGCGGTTCATCGTCATTGCGCATTGAACGATCAAGCACGCGTGTTTATTCCGTGCGATCCGTATTCGAGCCACCTGAGGTTCACATTGCGGGGCATTGGTGCGCACGGACGTTGATATTCACTTGCGGCGCCCGGATGACAATTGACTTTCAACGGCAGCTACAGATCCCCTTGACTGGCTCACCGCGAGTCGGACACTGACACTCCGCGGACGCAGACTGGATGACCTTTTCGCTTGAAGTACGACAGTATCGTGCACGGGTGAATGTCGGGAGTTCTGTCGCATTAATGCGGAGAAAGTAAAGTTAGAAGCTGACGAAAACCGTTTGGCCCTTCGATGAAGCAGACTCTCACGCCACGAAAAACGCTTGCTCCGATAATTGCCAAGGTTCTGAAGCGACTGCGCTATCCACTTGAAGCGATGACTAGCGCGTCCGCCTGAAACTGGCTCACGACGTTCAGCGCTTTGTCCAACTGATCGAAGAAAACCGATTCGGGCGAGTGATGAGGCATCGGAAAGTTCGCGTTGTAGCCGTGCCCCTCATTTACTCCGCGTTCATCGTCGAATCCCGCCACGACTGGATTCCGCTGCGACCGCCGCACTATTGATGTAGAAAAATCCGTCTGCCGCTTCGACGCGCGCGTGGTGACCAGGAGAACGTGAGAGTGCATACGTTTCGCGCGCACCTTCGAGAACGGCCTGCGCCGCGGCTGCGGCACATTGCGCAGACCAGTAGGCAGACTCATATATGTGCGGGCCGACAGGGCAACTTCCGTCTGCAAGATAGCGACCCGCTTTCGCCAGTATTCCGCGCAACGGATTGCCTTCGCGAATGAACACGTTGGAACTGCGATGCATATCCGGTGGAACTGTCTGGCGGCCAGCAGCAGCGTGTGGCGATTGCCCGCGCACTCGCAATGAAGCCGGCGCTGATGCTGTTCGACGAGCCCACGTCCGCGCTCGATCCGGAACTGGTCGGCGAAGTGCTCGCCGTGATGCGCGATCTTGCCCGCACCGGCATGACCATGGTCGTCGTTACGCACGAACTCGGTTTTGCGCGGGAAGTCGCGAGCCGTGTGCTGTTCATGGATCAGGGACAAGTCATCGAGAGCGGCTTGCCTGAGCAGGTGCTAGGCGCGCCCACGCAGACCCGCACTCTCGCCGCGAAGATGGGCGCCAAAGTCAACTGGGTTGAGTCAAGCTTCGACCAACTGATGAGTTCGCAACGGTCCCAAAGCGATACGTAAGGATGATGTGGATGTGTCCTATAGCAAGCGGCCTCGGTGACCCAGCGTCGTGCGTCAGATCAACAACACCTTTGTCGCGTCGGCTTGATTGCAATAAGTCACTATTTGACCAACGCAGAATAACGGTCTGGCCAGGCTATCGCGGCTCCTTGCTGCTGCCTGCGTTCGTTCTGGAACCGTTGCCTATACGTTCCTTCAGGTAGCTACCCAAAGCCTGCTGCATCTCTTTGCGGACCGCCGCACTCTTGCTCTTGTCCACCATCCGGGCCCCTTGCAGGGCCGCCTTTAGGATCAGGTATGTCGCCAAGGCAATTCCGGATAGCTCCGAGCGCCTGATCGAGGAATCGAACGTCGTCAACAGATCCTGAATCGCTGCGGAAAGCCGAACCATCCCGTATGATCCTGCTACCACCACCGATGGAGTTTCCGACAGCACCCTGCACGCGGGGCGTTTCGAGACGTAGCCATGCACGATAGAAATCAATCCCCCTGCGAACTCCATAGGTGTCTCGGGCAAAGACAATTGCCACTGATCCAATAACAGGACGATCTCGTCCGTGTAGCGGTTCAACAGCGCGGCCCCGACGCTTTCCTTATTGGGGAAGAACTGGTACAGCGAGCCGATTGAAGAACCTGCGAGGCTCGCAATTGCATTCATGCTTGTAGCCTCATAGCCCGACGACGCGAAGAGTTGCTCGGCTGCGGCGAGTAGATCGGCCACACGCTTCTCTCCGCGCTCCTGGGTAGGCGGCTTCGGTCGCCTTGACGAAACCAGAGTCTCATTCATATTGTCGTTCCATAATGTGAGATTGGCTCTCATTTTGCTGGGTGAGAGGCATCAGCCGCTTCAGCACCCGGGTGCTACCCATTCGCGTCTTCGCACGCACGAAGTTCCGGGCATAACAAACTGATGAAGTTCCTCGATTATGCCAAAAGGTTTGAAGCGGCTGCGTGATTCTGGTCATGATCCTGGTGGCCATAGGGTTCACAGCGATATTCAAGCCCGCAATGCAGACCTCCCCGCTCCCCTGCTCAGATGCTTTCCCAAGGCTTGACAATACTGGAGGAATGCTCATATTATCGCCCAACAATATGAGTATTCCTCGCATTACACGGGGCATGATCCCGATGCATCTTTCAGCCCCGGAAGGTTCTGGCACCCCCTCCCCCATAATTCGCCAGAATCTTTGGCCGACCCTGATCAGGTCGGCTTTTTTTCGACCGGTCAATAGCTCAAGGCCAAAGGGTGTGTCGGTGTCGGCCTGCAGCAGAGCGCGCACAGCCGGATTTGTGGTCTCCGGCAACGGTAACCGCAACCCACCATGTGCGAGCAGCGCCTAGTGGAGAATGCTTTTGTTCATGTTTAGCCTTGAACACGCATCCAATCCAAATCCCAACGGAGAATGACATCATGATCCAACCGCTTCCCATCGATCGCACACGCGCCGCCCTGCTTGTCATGGATTTCCAGAGACTCGTCGTCGACGGCTACGCCACAGACAGTAAGCAGCTTCTCAGCCGGACCGCCAAACTGCTGGAGGCCGCACGCGACGCCAGCATCATGGTGATCTATGTCGTGGTCGCCTTCCGGCCAGGCTATCCAGAGGTGAGCGAGCGGAACATGACGTTCAGTGCAATCAGGAGTTCAGGCCGGTTAGCTGGAGACGATTCAACCATTGAGATTCACCCCGCTGTGGCACCAGGACCGGCTGACACAGTCGTGACCAAACATCGGGTAAGCGCCTTCGCCGGAACCGACCTTGACATGATCCTGCGAGCAAACGGCATCGACACGCTATTGCTCACCGGCATCCTCACAAGTGGTGTGGTGCTCTCGACGCTTTGCGACGCAGCGGATGCGGATTACCGCCTTTTCGTAGTCAGGGACTGCTGCTCGGATAACGATGCGGAGGTCCACCGCGTCCTGCTCGACAAGGTCTTTCCACGACAGGCCTTTGTGACCGAAGCCAGCGCGATCATCTCAATGCTCGCCTGAATGCGGCGGGCAGTGTCGGCGAGGTGGCATCCCGCCATCGCCATTTGACGATCTACCCCATCGGCTCGCGGCTAGGACCGTCCGCACGGACTCTCAGTTTCGGTTGTCCGCGCGATGCCCGTTGACCCACTGCATCGCACGTCTGATCGCCTCTTCCAGCCGGTCAAAACGCCCTCTGCTGGGAAACTCCGACTGGCCACGACCGCACGGTTTATGGCCCTCGTAGCAATGACCATCGCACAGAACCAGCTGTCGAGCATGCATCTAGGCTCGCAGTGAAATCTGTACTGGTCGCGCGAGAACATCGCCTTCGCAATGTTTCTAGATTCACAGACGGCGCAAACGACGAAAGCAGAATCTGCACAGTCGCCGAACGTTTTTCAATGCCATATGAATCCAGCCGAACTAGCGGTTTCGGGCGGCTTGACAAAATACGAGTGACAGTCATATTATGACATCACTAAATATGAGTTCTACTCGCATTTTCCGCAACCTGATCCAGGAATAGGCGTTGCACGGGGACATTTTTGTGCCAACCCGTGCTCAGGCAGCAAAAAGCAGATGAACACTTTGGGTTCCGACCAGTCGTCCAGGGGCCTTGCGCTGACGCCGGAAGGCCAGCGACGCATACCGGCCATCTTCAGCGGCGTGCTGGACGACCTGTTGTCCGGTTTCACACCGGAAGAGGTCGGACTACTTAAGAGCATGTTGAAGCGCGTGCTCGCCAACGCCGACAGCCAGCTATCGGGACCAACCGGCAATGCATCAACCAGCTTTTGCAACGGGGAGTAATGAGTCCGTTGCAGACCCCGCCATCACATTCCACTGACACTCAAAAAAGTCGAGCGATGAAATCCCTTTCCCTGTCCGCGCCTGCACTGTCGTGCCGGGCCGCTGTCACCACAGCGGTGGCAGCGCTCGCCCTTACGGGGTGCGCGAATTACTTCGGTATAGGAAGCGACAAGCAGATGTCGTCGCCGGGTCAGTACGAGTCCAACCAGAGCTTACCGTCACAGGGTGGGCAGTGGCCATCGCTCGATTGGGCCAACCAGTTCGGCGACCCGCAACTGCCCCAACTGATCGCGGAGGCGCTGGAAGGCAGCCCGTCGATCGCCCAGGCGCAGGCGCGCATCGCAAAAGCCTCCTCGTATATCGAAAGTTCGCGTTCGGCGCTCTACCCGAAGGTCAATGCCAGCTATTCGTGGAACCGCGAGATCTACTCGGCCAACTCGATCTACCCGCCGCCCTTCGGCGGCACCTGGTATAGCGAGAACAACGCACTCGCGAGCGCGTCGTGGGATCTGGATCTGTGGGGCAAGAATCGCCAGCGCCTGGGCCAGGCTGTGTCGCAGGAGAGAGCGACCGAAGCTGATATGCAGCAGGCCCGCGTGACACTCGCCGCGTCGGTCGCAAGTGCCTACAACCAGCTCGCGCGCCTCTATGCCCAGCGCGACATCGCTCAACGTGAAGTCCAGAATCGTGAAGAGATTGGCCGCATCACCGACGGCCGCGTCACCGCGGGCCTCGACACCAACGTTGAGCGACAAACGGCGATCGGCAACATCGCAACGACCCGCGCGAATCTTAGCGATCTGGATGGCCAGATCACCGTCGTGCGCTATCAATTGGGAGCGTTGCTCGGCAAGGGTCCGGACCGCGGCCTGCAAATCGTTCAGCCGGTCCTGGCGTCAGGCGGCGCCATCGCTCTGCCGGACAACCTTCCCGCCGACCTGCTGGCGCGTCGTCCGGACATCGTCGTCGCACGCTGGCAGGTGGAGGCGGCACTCCACGATGTCAAAGAGGCCAAGGCCGAATTCTTCCCGGATGTAAACCTCGCTGCGACCGCCGGCTTCGACGCGTTTGGCTGGGGCAAGTTCTTCACTGCGGGGAGCCGCCAGATACAGTTTGGCCCCGCCATTCACCTGCCGATCTTCGATGGCGGCGCTTTGCGCTCACAGTTGAAAGGCCGCTATGCGGACTTCGACTACGACGTTGCCGGCTACAACCAGACGCTCGTCAATGCGCTGAACGATGTCTCCACCCAGGTTGCCTCCATCCATTCGATCGACCGGCAGCAAGCCGACGCGCAGCGGGCGCTGGAGGCCTCGACCAGCGCTTACCAGCTCTCAGTGGTGCGCTACAAGGCGGGCCTCTCTCCCCAATTGCAAGTGTTGTCGGCGGACCAGAGCCGGCTCGCGGCGGAACAGACCGTGACGGATATGAGGATGAGTCGCCGCAATATGCAGATCGCACTGATCAAGGCGCTCGGCGGTGGATTCGACGCCACGAAGGTCGATCTTGTCGTGCCGACCGACGCTCGCGTGGCGCAAGCTCCGCAGTCCGTTCAACCCCTGCCGGCAAGCCGAGCGACGCCGACTGCCGCGGACTGAGCCCGAAAGCTACCCGAACAAGCGACGAACATTGAGAAACCCGGAGCATCGCCATGAGCACCACCGAAGATCCCGTCACTTCCGCAAAACCAACCAGTCCGCCGTATCCACCCACCCAGGCCCAAGCGACTCAGGTTGCCGCGGATCCGGAGGCGACGACCAACGGCAAACGCCGGCTGCTGATGACGCTGTTCATCATTGTGCTTCTTATCGCGGCGATTGCTTATGGCCTGTATTACTTCCTCATCGCGCGCTTTCACGAAACGACCGACGACGCCTACGTGAACGGCAACGTCGTACAGATCACTCCACAAGTAATGGGCACTGTCATCTCCGTGAACGCCGACGACACGCAGACGGTTCACGTCGGCGATGCGATAGTGGTGCTTGACCCGGCGGATTCGAAGGTCACACTCGATCAGGCCGAAGCGAATCTGGCGCAAACGGTACGTCAGGTGCGCACGCTTTTTGTGAACGACAACCAGTACGCGGCGCAAGTAGCGTTGCGCCAGTCGGACCTGTCGCGCGCCGAGGACGATCTGCGGCGCCGCATGACCATCGCGCAAACCGGTGCGATTTCGCTGGAAGAAATCTCGCATGCGCGGGACACGGTGCGCGGCGCGCAAGCATCGCTCAACGCCGCAGAGCAGGAGCTTCAATCCAATCGCGCACTGACCGCCAACACGGACATCACCGACCATCCGAACGTGCGCGCTGCCGCGGCGAAAGTACGCGACTCCTACATAAACTTTGCCCGCAACACCATGCCTGCACCGGTCACAGGCTATGTCGCGCAACGCTCGGTACAAGTCGGCCAACGCGTATTGCCGGGCACTCCGTTAATGGGGATTGTCCCGCTAAACGCCGTATGGGTCGACGCGAACTTCAAGGAAGTTCAGTTGCAACACATGCGCATTGGCCAACCGGTCGAATTGACCGCAGACGTGTACGGTTCATCGGTGGTGTTCCACGGCAAGGTGATCGGCTTCTCAGCCGGCACTGGCTCCGCGTTCTCACTGCTGCCGGCTCAAAACGCCACCGGCAACTGGATCAAGGTCGTGCAACGACTGCCGGTGCGCATTGGGCTCGATCCGAAGGAACTGGAAAAGCATCCGCTGCGCATCGGCCTGTCGATGAACGTCGACGTGACGATCAAGAACGACCAAGGCGGCCAGTTGGGCGCCGCGCCCAACACCATTTACCAGACCGACGTTTTTGCGAGGTATGGCGATCAGGCCGACGCCGAAATCGCCCGGATCATTCAAGAAAACGAGGGCAGCGCAGGCCCGGGCAATGAAGCGCAAGACACGTCCTCGCACCGCAAGAAGCCGACCGTCGGCCACGCGATGCAGCAACCGACCGGGATCGGAAGGAAATACCAGAACAAGTCTTTCGTTTTTTTGCCTCAGCACGGCCTTGAACAATTCGCAGCATCAGGCAGCGAAGAGAAAGGAACGAGGCAATGAGCACGCCGACGGGTACGGCCACGAACCAGGCGTCGGCACCTTTGGTGCCGCACCGCGGCATCATCACGATTTGCATCATGCTGGCGACGCTGATCCAGTCGCTCGACAGCACGATCGCAAACGTGGCGTTGCCGCACATGCAAGGCAGCTTGTCAGCGTCACAGGATCAGATCACCTGGGTGCTGACGTCCTACATCGTCGCCGCGGCTATCGCGACGCCTGTCACCGGCTGGCTCTGCGACCACTTCGGGAAAAAGAATGTATTGCTCACCTCCATTGTGGGCTTCACGGTCGCGTCGGCCTTGTGCGGCGTTTCGATTTCGTTACCGATGATCATTGCCGCGCGTCTGCTCCAGGGGGTATTTGGCGCGTCGCTCGTGCCGTTGTCGCAGGCCATTCTGCTCGACATCAACCCGCGTGAAAAGCAGGGGCAGGCCATGGCGATCTGGGGCATGGGTGTGATGGTCGGCCCGATCCTGGGCCCAACCCTTGGTGGATGGCTCACCGACAGTTACAACTGGCGCTGGGTATTTTTCATCAACGTGCCGATTGGCGCCTTCGCGGTGTTTGGCGTGTTCACATATATCAAGGGCGAATTCCTGCGGCGGGACACCCGATTCGACTTCTTCGGCTTTGCAACACTTAGCATCGCCATCGGCGCGTTGCAGGCGATGCTCGATCGCGGTGAGCAACAGGATTGGTTCGGCTCGATCGAAATCTGGTGCGAGACGCTCGCATGCGCGATCAGCTTTATCTTCTTCATCATCCACACGGCGACCGTGCGAGGACCATCTTTTTTCAACCGGCGCCTGCTCGTCGATCGAAATTTCGTCACAGGCCTTGTGTTTATCTTTGTGGTGGGCGTGATTCTCTTCGCGACTCGCGCCCTGCTGCCGCCCATGCTGCAAACCCTCATGAACTACCCGGTCGCGACAGCAGGCCTCGTCGTCGCACCCAGCGGTATAGGCACGATGTTCGCAATGATGATCGCCGGCAGATCAATCGGACGCGTTGATCTGCGCATTCTCATATTTATCGGCCTTGCGCTAACAGCGTTCTCGCTCTGGCAGATGGCGGGCTATACGATTGTTCTGTCCGAGCGCAACGTCGTTTGGCCCGGCGTGATTCAAGGGCTTGGACTCGGCTTCGTGTTCGTCCCGTTGAGCACCTTGACATTCGCCACGCTAAGTCCGGAGATGCGTGCTGACGGCACGGCTATTTTCAGCCTGGTTCGCAATATTGGCAGCAGCATCGGTATCTCAGTCGTGCAAACGATGCTCACGCAGCACACGCAGATCGTTCACTCGACGCTGGTTGAGCACATCACCCGCTTCAACCCGCTCCTGCACCCCTCGGGTCAGGGGCCTTCTGCCTTCGCGCTTGCTACGCTTGACCAGCAAATCACCGCGCAGGCCAGCATGATCGGCTACATCGACGATTTCAAATTCATGATGTGGATGAGCATCGTGGTCATCCCGCTGCTGTTGATTATTCGACCCGCCAAGCGAGTCAACAGTGAAGACGCGACGCATGCGGTGATGGATTAACGGCACGTGTTTTCGGTGCGAGAGGGTACCACTCGGAGGCGATCGATGATGCGTAAAGCGGACACAGAGAACACGCGGTGTTTTGCGACGGGATGTCGCATCTTGCTGCTCGAACGGCCCAAGGCC
Organism: Paraburkholderia aspalathi; assembly: GCF_900116445.1. Lineage (GTDB taxonomy): Bacteria > Pseudomonadota > Gammaproteobacteria > Burkholderiales > Burkholderiaceae > Paraburkholderia > Paraburkholderia aspalathi. The sequence goes on along the minus strand of NZ_FPBH01000016.1, from coordinate 154,755 downwards.
GACCTCCTGGTGGTCGACTGGAGCGACGCGCGTCGCGGCCACTGTGGCGGGCAAGAATGGCGCATTGTCACGGCTCGTACAGCGGGGCGATGTGCATTCAGCGGGACGGAGATCCATAAGGGCGACGCGGTGTTCAAACCCAAACGAAGTCAGGCAACGCTTAACGCCGATGAGATGATTCTGGTTAGCGCCGTGCCTGAAACCATGCACGCGGGCGACGGACAATTGACGGAGTATTCATATCTCGCGACATGAAAAACGGTTCCATCGGGACGTCTAATATACGGTGAGGTCCGACAGCGTCGAGATACCGTGCGCGTGCAGGGTAGCGACCGCTCGCGCGGGCAGCCAGATGCCGATGTCGTCACTGATCTTCGGAGTCGGCATGCGCGCGTGCCGCAGGACCTCGATCGCGTCCGCGACCGCCTTCGTGTCCCGTAAACGCCCACCGTCAGTGGTGCGCAAAAACCATGACGAGTTCCGGCCGGCCGACCTGCCGCGCGACCTTCGCCAGCCGTCGGCGAACGCTGCCGAGCACTCCGCGCGCCGACTGCCCTGCCCCTAGGCGCTCCGGCAGGTAGCGTTCCATAGCTTTGCGAAACGGCATGCCGGCACCCCGTGACGTCGAGAAACAGACGGCCGATTGCATCCGGTAGTCTCGTCTGCCGGTCACGCATCGGCCGCCATCCTGGCAAACATCGTGCTAAACAATGCGCGCCAGCGCAGCAATTCAGCACGCTCCCCGATATGCATCATTTCTGCTGCCTTGCGTATCGACAGGCGCTGGCTACGAAGTTCGTCGGCAACGCGATCCGCAAGATCAGGGAAATCCAGCGACTGACCCTGCGCCTCAATGGCCTTGCGCAGATTTGATTCCCGGTACAGGGCGAACTTTTCCGGCGCGCCGAAATAGCCGTTGCGCACAACGCGTGTGACCGCGTTCGGGAACGTCGCACCAAACCTGAGGAGCAGGGCCCCGACCTGGTCACTCCTCCATCCCCTTTCTGTTGTGTTCCGGCACGTAGCGGCTTATCGCGTACCGCATTTTTCTGAGCCGGTTTCCTGCGCCGTGCCGGCCCTGCGGGGTGATCGCGTACTGCGTCCTTGCTTTCCCTGCGAATTCGCCCCTTTCCCTCGGCGCGGCGCATCGCATATCTCAGGGAATTGAGATTCACGTCGATGCCTTCCTGCGCTGCCTGCTCTATCAATTCATTCAGCGTGTAGCCCTTCTCCCTCGCCGCTCCAATTTGCGTCCGAATGGATTTAACGCCGTCTCCCACCTTGAGGTGCTGTTCATCTTTGCTCTTTTCAGGGAGCGCACCCAGTCTGCGTCCAAGTGCCTCCCATTGCCCTCGCGTGAAACTCCGAACAACCGGCATGATTCGCTCCGATGTAACACCGTCACACGCGTCTTGCGTAGGCGTTTACTCATCGTCAATACCAGTTCCTGCCGGTCATCAAGACTGGTGGAATACACCGGAATGCTGAAGAACGTAGGGGAACAGAAAAATATTTTTTATACGGTCGCTCGAATTCCCCTCAGTGCACATGGAGTTCAACATGCTTCATCAAGCGAGCAAACGGGGATTGACGGGTTGGCGGGGAACCTTGCACTTTTGGAGGCGCGTCACGCCGCAGTCGGAATCTCCGCGGCGCGCGCAGCCTGCACTTCTCACCTACTGCTTTCAATCTCCGGCATCGGCGCGAATAGCGCGTCAAGGTCGTCGTCCGAGAACTTGGCGGCGCCGGCGGCGTCTTCGGAGAGAATGCTGTCGGCAAGTCCCGCCTTCTGCTCCTGCAACTCCACGATCTTTTCTTCGATACTGCCCGCGGCAATCAGCTTGTAGACAAATACGGGCTTATCCTGCCCCAGCCGATGGGCGCGGTCGGTCGCCTGATTCTCGGCAGCAGGATTCCACCACGGGTCGTAATGAATCACGGTATCCGCAGCGGTCAGGTTCAGACCTACTCCACCTGCCTTCAGGCTGATCAGGAACAAGGGCACCTCGCCTTGCTGGAAGCGCTCGACCGGCGTGATGCGGTCCGTCGTGTCGCCAGTCAGAATGACGTAGGGAATCGCGGCTTCCTCGAGCGCGTCGGCAATCAGCGCCAGCATGCCGGTGAACTGCGAGAACAGCAGCACGCGGCGTCCTTCCTCGATCAATTCAGGCAGCATCGACAGGAGCAAATCGAGCTTGGCCGAACGCGTGACACGTGCGCCCTTTTCGACCCTTTCCGCTTTTTCCACTTTGCCGCGCTTCCCGCCCGGTTCGCCTGATTCCCCCGGCGCCTCATCAACCCTGATTTTCCGCACGAGACGCGGATCACAGCACACCTGGCGCAGCTTCAGCAAGGCATCGAGCACGATGATGTGGCTGCGCGCGAGACCCTGCGCGCTGACCGCCGCACGCACCCGCTCCTGCATGGCCGTCCGCACTGTTTCGTATAGATCGCGCTGCGCGCCCTCCAGATCGACCGAACAGACGATGGTGGTCTTGGCCGGCAACTCCTTCGCGACCTCGTCCTTACGACGGCGCAGCATAAACGGCCGGATGCGGCGCGCCAGCAGCGCGCGGCGCACGCCGTCACCGTTCTTCTCGATCGGATTGCGCCAACGCTTGGTGAAGTCTTTCTGGCTGCCGAGAAAGCCCGGCAACAGAAAGTCGAACTGCGACCACAGTTCGCCGAGGTGATTCTCCAGCGGCGTCCCCGTCAAACACAGCCGATGCCGCGCGCGCAATCCGCGGATCGCCTGCGCGGCTTTGGTGCTGGCATTCTTCACGTACTGCGCCTCGTCGAGGATCAGCAGGTGATAGTCATGCTCGGCGAGCACCTTCTGATCGCGCCACAGCAACGCGTAAGTCGTCAGAATCAGGTCGTGTTCGCCGATCTGCTCAAAACGCTCCTTGCGCTGCGGGCCGTTCAGGACCAGCACTTTCAGATCGGGTGCGAAGCGCCGCGCTTCCTCGCGCCAGTTGTGCACGAGCGTGGTCGGCACGACGATCAACGCGGGACGGTTGAGCCGCCCTGCTTCCTTCTCCGCGAGGATGTGCGCGAGCGTCTGCACGGTCTTGCCGAGACCCATGTCGTCGGCGAGCACGCCGGCCAGATCGTGTTCGCGCAAAAACTGCATCCAGTTCAGGCCCTGCTGCTGATACGCACGCAGTTCCGCCTTCAGACCACGCGGTACCGGCACCTCGTGCAAGCCTGGGCCGGCCTGCAGACGCTGCGCCAGCTGGCGAATCGAATCGTCGCCCTGGAATTGCCAGCGGCCCGTGCTGTTCAAGGCTTCGAGGCGGCCCGCATCGACGGAGGGCACCCGCAGCGGCGCGCCTTCGGCCAACGTGCCGCCCAGTGCGTCGAACAGATCGACCAGCACGCGCACCACCGGCTTCAGCCGGTCGGCGCGCAAACGCAGGCGCTTGTTTTCTTCGGTCTTCAGCTCGATCGGTTCGTCGTCGGCGATCGCTTCAAGCGCGCCGCCGAGCCAGCGACGGTCGCGCCGGAACAGATCGGCGAGCAGCGGCTCGAGCCGCACATTGCGCTCGCCGATGCGGATGCCCATCTCCAGATCGAACCAGCCGTCGCCCGCCTGCTGCGCGGTGCCGTCGATCGCGTCGATCTCGATGATGTTGTAGCGGAACTCGGGCGCCATCGTCACGCGCCAGCCTTTGCTCACGAGCTCAGGTACAGCGTCGTTGACAAAGGCGGACCAGGATTCGGCATCGGGCAGGCCGAGCATCGTGTCAGGCAAAAGCCGCGACGCGTACACGCGGCTGGTCGGGACTTTCTGCAGGCCGGTCTTGCGCAGTTCGAGTAAGCGCTTCTTTTCGGCTTCGTAGCGTCGGCGGATATGGATGACGTCGCCGCCCGGCATGGGTACGAGGGTGACGCTGCTGTCGACATTGATGCTGACGCCGTCGTAATCGAAGCTGACGCCGGCCAGTTCGACTGCCTCTGATTTTCGTTGCCCCGCCTTGGCTGTGGACGGCAGCGCGTGGCTATTGAGCGTGAGCACCGGCACGGGATCGACGTCGATCACGCGAATCGCGGAGGCGTCGTGCGTGGGCGGCAGCGGCAAATCGGGCGCGATCTCACGCAACACCGAGGCGACAAGCGGCGCTTCGGCGAGCGAGATCGGCGGCATGGCGAGGTAGTCGGGCAACTGCTGGAACGGCAACGACGATTCGACGAAACCCGCTTCATTCGCGACGCCGTCCACGTACCAGATCGGCTCGGTGGGCAGCACCATGGTGGCGCGCGGCTCAGTGCACAGCACGGGCCGCAGGCGTTCGTCCGCCAGCGGTTCCCATTCGATCCGCCCAGGCCGGGTGGCGCCGCGCGACAAAGGCGTCGGTCCATCGTGACCCGGCGCCGGCTTGAACTCGAAGAACAGGCGCCCCGTGGCCATCAGCTTTTGCAACATCTCCGCGCCGCTCGTGCCGCGCAGAACAAACTGGCCGAAATCCTCGCGCGAGCGGCCCAGCCACAAACCGCGCAGGATCGACAGGTCTTCGTCGGAGACAAACTTGGGTTGCTTGAGCAAGGCGGCTTCCACATTGCCCCAGGGCTCGTCGACTTCGACAATCGTGCCGTCCGGATTGCAGTGCGCCCGGTACAGCACGACTTCGTGGCGCATGTGGAACTTGGACCAGTTCAGCAGGTAGGCGAGCGTTTGAGTGCGTGCGGCGCCCGCCTTCTGGGCGACTGCATCGGCGGCCTCGGCGCGTGCGCGAAAACGCTCGAGCCAGCTGACCAGTTCGGGACGTACGCCGGATGGCGGTTGCATCGCTGATCCGGACGGCGCCTGAGGGTAGTCGGCGGACGGGCGCTCATCGGAGTCGATGCCAGTGTCGACGTTGGTGATGTGCTCCATCTCGTCGTGATACTCAAGCTCGGCGAGCAGCAGCGCGGCGACATGCTTGCAATTGCGGCTGACCGGGCAACTGCATTCGCTCTGCGCCCACGGTCTGCCGCCATCGGTCCGGAACCGCACCTGCGTGTGGTAGGGCAGCACCCGTGAGCCCTGCACATAGCCGCTGAGCTTGGCGCCGTCCCATTTCACGTTCGTGACGGCGCCGACCGAGCGTGCCTTGGCGACGGTGTGGTCGCCCAGCCATTCCGTAATCCGTTCCCGATCGAAGAAAACTGACGACATCAGGGTCCATTCCTTTTCAAGCCGGCGGGGGCAACCGTGCGCGGACGCGGAATCGGCGCGGCAGGCGACGAACGGCGACTGCCCGCGCAGTTTCAGCCCGGCATAGATTGCCCGTGGTAACCGGCCATTTTACGCGTCGGACGAAATTAGCTGTGGAGACGGCTTCCAAGGCAGTGCAAGGGACGGATGGCCTGGCTTCGCTCAGAGTGCGGGGTCGCTGGATGCCCCGACGCTCACTTCCAGCCCCGCTGCCGCGAACACCTGAGCGAGCGCCGGCGTTGGCGCCTCATCGGTGACCAGCAGATCGACCGCATCCGGGCCGAAAGCATGTACCAGCGCGCTGTGGCCGAATTTCGCGTGATCCGCGGCGACCACGAGCCGCTCGGCCTGCGCAAAGGCGGCGAGCGAAAACGCCACGTCGGCGGGCAGTGCGTCCATGAACCGGCCCTGCAGGTCGATCGCGGTGACCGAGACGATTGCGTAGCGCACATGGAACTGGCGCAGGAAGGCAAGCACGCTGTCGCCGACTGCAGCGGAGTCGTCAGCACGCAGTTCGCCACCCGCAATGAACACCCGGTTGCCGTTGCGCGGCGCCAGCACGCGAGCGACTTCGATGGAATTGGTCACTACCGTGAGCCGCGAGCGCGCGGTAAGAGCCTGGGCGATGTGCAAGCAGGTCGTACCGCCCTCGAGGATCAGCGAGTCGCCGTCTCGCACGAGTTCGCTGATGCGCGCGCCGATCGCCTGCTTGCCCTCGCGGCTTGCCACCATGCGCCGCTGGAACGGCGGCTCGTCGAGCCGTTCGGGCAGCATGATGCCGCCGTGGACCTTGATGAGCAGGCCGTCCGCGATCAACGGCTTGATATTGCGGCGGATGGTCTCGTCAGACACCTCGAAGCGGCCGGCAAGATCGGTGATCGTGCAGGTACGCTCGTCGCGGACGAGTCGCAGGATTTCAGCTTGGCGTTGGGTGGAGAACATAGGATCGAGACCGGGAGACGGTGCCCAGTCTAGCAAACACCTCATGGTTCGCCAAGAAATCTCAACGCATTCCCATATAAATCCACAATCGGCATGCTAAAACAGCATTAAAACTCAACCTGCCCTTACTTCCGCCAGCAACTCGGGATGGCGATCCAGCACCTTCAACAGCTTGATTAGCGCGAGCGGCGGCTTGGTTTTGCCATTCTCGTACCGCGAAAAAGCGTTCACGCCGCCACCGAAAATTTCCGCTGCCTCGCGCTGATCCAGCTCAAGCTTCTTGCGGACGGCGGCAATGAATGCGGGATCTACTTGCGATGCATTCACCTCCTTGTTGAAGGCAAGCATCATTTGACCCGTGCGGGTCGCCTCGTCCATGTCGAGCACAGCCTCTTCACATGCCGGGCAATAGTCGCCGGTGACGGCCTCGAAGACGGCTGTTTCCCCTTTGTAGACATAGCGCATATTGCGCGTATCCCGCACCAGTTCGGCCGCTCCGCAATTCGGGCACTTCATGCTCACCACTCCTTGAATGACACGACGAGGACGTCATCGACCACCGTCAGTTTCAAATAGACCATGCCTGCTTCAGTCATGGCGCAGTAGACGTCCTGCCAGACCCGGTGGTCCGCGTACTAGTCATGCTTTTTCTGAAAGCACGCCGATCGAGGGACATCACCGTTTCGACAATCGCCGCAGGCCCGAAGCCGAGTGCCGCAGCCCCGATCACGGCCGATTTCGTGATTCTGATCTTCCCTGCACTCGCCAAGCCCTGGACATCGGCCAACTTGCAGTGAGGCGTGTTTTTTTCCACTCTTGCCTCCGATTGATATTAACCTACTTGGTTATAAAAAGGTAGGGCGGCCGTCTGTTACTGACGTATCCGCGACATCCTTTGATCCCACATCAGCCAAATCGATCGTTGCTTTTTGCCAAATTTTGTTGCAATCTACGCACGTTAATTCAACCTATTTCCACACATGTCCACATCCATCCCCACCCACGCCCGTGTCGTCATCATTGGAGGCGGCATCATTGGCTGCTCGGTCGCCTACCACCTGACCAAACTGGGTTGGACCGATGTGGTTCTGCTCGAACAGGGTCAGTTGTCGTGTGGCACGACCTGGCACGCGGCCGGCCTCGTCGGCCAACTGCGCGCGCAGGAAAGCATGACCAAACTGATCCGTTACTCGACCGCCCTCTACGCCGAACTCGAAGCCGACACCGGCCTCGCGACTGGCTGGAAGCAATGCGGCTCGCTCTCGGTGGCCCGCACGGCCGAGCGGATGACGCAACTCAAGCGCACCGCCGCCGTCGCGCGCGCCTACGGTGTGGCGTGCGACGTAATCAGCCCGCAGGAAGCCGGCGATCTATGGCCGGTGATGCGCACCGACGACCTGCTCGGCGCCGTCTGGCTGCCCGGCGACGGCAAAGCGAATCCCACTGATCTGACCCAGGCCCTCGCCCGCGGCGCTCGCACGCGCGGCGCACGCATCGTCGAGAACACCCGGGTCACGGCGATTCACACGCGCACCGCGCTCGAAGACAAGGCAAACGGCACGACAGGCGCACGCGAAGTCAGCGGCCTCGCGTGGCGCAACAAGGAAGGCGAAGAAGGCACGATCGGCGCGGACATCGTCGTGAATTGCGCGGGCCAATGGGCCAAGGCGGTGGGCCGCCTGTGCGGCGTGACCGTGCCCTTGCACTCGGCCGAGCACTACTACATCGTCACCGAACGCATTGCCGGCGTGCATCCTGACCTGCCGGTGATGCGCGATCCGGACGGCTTCATCTACTTCAAGGAAGAAGTGGGCGGTCTCGTGATGGGCGGCTTCGAACCGAACGCGAAACCGTGGGGCATGAACGGCATCCCGGACAACTTCGAATTCCAGTTGCTGCCCGACGACTGGGATCAGTTCGAAATCCTGATGGAAAACGCGTTGCAGCGCGTGCCCGCGCTCGAAACGGCGCAAGTAAAGCAGTTCTACAACGGCCCGGAATCGTTCACGCCGGACAACAACTTCATGCTCGGCGAAGCGCCGGAATTGCGGCGTTTTTTCATCGGCGCGGGTTTCAATTCGATGGGGATCGCATCGGCGGGCGGCGCGGGGATGGCGCTCGCCGAATGGATCGTCGCGGGCGAACCGACGATGGACCTGTGGCCGGTCGACATCCGCCGCTTTGCGCGATTTAACGGCAACGACACCTGGCTGCATGATCGCGTGAAGGAAACGCTCGGCCTGCACTATGCGATGCCGTGGCCGAATCGCGAACTCGACAGCGCGCGGCCGTTCCGCCGCTCGCCGCTGTATTCGCTGCTGCGCGATGACGGCGCCTGCTTCGGCAGCAAAATGGGCTGGGAGCGCGCCAACTTTTTCGCGCCGACACCCGCTGAAGCACAGATCGATTACGCGTTCGGCCAGCAGAACTGGTTACCGTGGAGCGGCGCCGAACATCGCGCATGTCGCGAGGGCGTCGCGCTATTCGACATGACGTCGTTCTCCAAATTTCTCGTCAAAGGACGCGATGCGGAAAGCGTGCTGCAAGGCATCGTCGCCAATGACCTAGCCGTACCGCCAGGTACGACGGTCTACACCGGCATGCTCAACGAGCGCGGCACCTACGAATCGGATTTCACGCTCACGCGCCTCGCCGACGATCAATACCTGCTGGTCACCGGCACCGCGCAAACCACGCGCGATTTCGACACCATCGAAAAAGCGATTCCGCGCGACAAACACTGCACGCTGGTCGACGTCACAGGCCAGTACGCCGTGCTCGCTGTAATGGGCCCGCGTTCACGCGAGTTGCTGCAAAGCGTGTCGAAGGCGGACTGGAGCAATGAGGCGTTCGCGTTCGGCCAAAGCCGCGAGGTCGATCTCGGTTATGCGACGCTGCGCGCCACCCGCCTCACCTACGTCGGCGAACTCGGTTGGGAACTGTACGTGCCGGTCGAGTTCGCAGTCAGCGTGTACGAAACCTTGCAACAGGCAGGCAAGGCGTTCGGTCTCGTCAACGCGGGCTACTACGCGATCGACTCTTTGCGCATTGAGAAAGGCTATCGTGCGTGGGGCCGCGAACTGACGCCGGATACGAATCCGTTCGAAGCGGGTCTGTCATTCGCCTGCAAGCTCGACAAAGACATCCCGTTCCGCGGCCGCGACGCGTTGCTGAAATTGCGCGCCGAACCGCTGCGCCGCCGCATGGTGGTGTTTACCGCCGACGGCGCCGCCGATCGCATGCTGTGGGGTGGCGAAGCCATTCTGCGTGACGGCAAGCCGGTCGGCTTCGTCAGTTCGGCAGCGTTCGGGCACACGCTCGGCTGTCCGGTGGCGATGGGTTATATCAACAATCCAGACGGCGTCGCCGATGCCGCGTATCTGAACGGCGCTCAATACATGATCGACGTCGCCGGCGATCTGCTGCCGGCGACCGTGCATCTGAAGGCGCCCTATGATCCACGCTCGGAACGGGTGAAGGGCTAACGTCCGCCGCGCGCCATACTCGAAAACACCCCATCGCGGCGGATCAGACCATGAAACAGCGCCGCCGCGAGATGCAACAGCACCGTAGCGAACAGTGCGAATGCTAGCCATGTATGCAAGGCACGGAGTAGCGCGAACAGCTCCGTGTTATGCGGCGCGATCGGGGGCAAATGCAGGGGACCGTATAGCGTAATCGGATATCCCCCGGCGGATAGCATCCCCCAACCGATCAACGGCATCGCGATCATCAGCGCATAGAGGATGAGATGCGACAGCCTGGCGACAAAACGCTGCGGCGCCGGCATGTAGGCCGGCAATGGCGGACTGCCGCGCCGGATACGCACGCCTACGCGCAGTATCACCAACAGCAGCAGCGCTATCCCAAGCGGCTTGTGAATCGCGATCAGCGTGGTATGCGCCCGCGACACCGTCGCGACCATTCCCACGCCGATAAACAGCATGGCGATGATCAACGGCGCCATCGTCCAATGCAGGAGTCGCGCGAGCGGACTGAAATGGGTACGCGTCTGTGTCATGAACGCTCTCCGTTCGACTTCGTTTGATGGACCTCGGGATGCAACGATTCTTCGCGCGTGCGGCGCTTATACGACAGCGCGTACGCTGCCGAGCGCGCGGCGAGCAACGGATCGTTGGAAGGCCGGATACCGGCCGGCAAGATGGTCGGATCAAAATTAACATCGCGACAGGCACCGTTTTCCTGCGACGTCGTGTGATCGATCACCAGCGTGCCGGCATCGATATGCTGACGATCGTCGGGCCATTGCATCGTCGCGTCGTCGATGGGATCGCCGGGTTGCGCGACCGTCAGGATCAGATGCCAGCGCAACGGTCCATTTTGCAGACGCTGATCGAGATCGGCTTCGAGGAAATTCTTCTCTTCCTTTTGCGCATCGGTGATCGATGCATACGGCGTTTCAGGCACCATCGCCCAACGCACGGCGCGAGTATTGCCCGCGCTGTCGGTGAACTGGAATGCGTTGATGCTGTAGTACGCGGCGTTCGCCAGACTCGACGATGGCGGATGCGCCTTCACCCATGCCTGAAACGGCTTGGTCTCCGGATTCGCCGCATAAAACGCTTTCAGCTTTGCGGGGTCGGGTTTGCCGGTCGCGGCATCAGGTTTCGCCGCGACCAGTTGCTGATAGAACTGCTCGGGCGTATGAACCGCGAACACAGGTGTCGAATTCATCCCAGTGCGCCACTGCTCGCCATTCTGCAGTTGGAACAGCAACGCCATGCTGCGTACCGGCGAACTCGTGTCGGGCGCGGACGGGTTGCCGCCTGGAACCGCGAAGCGGCCGATGACCGGCGTGCGGCCCGGCGCGAACACGGCAGCACGTGAAAGTACCGAACCGTCGCCGCTACTGTCGAAATACCCCGCCACACACAGGCCCTTTGCATGGTTGCGGCGATAGCCGGGATGAGCCTGGCCGGCCACCGCTTCGAAAGTGTTGATGATACGGGGCGCGGTGAGCCGCGCAGGTGTCAGCCAGCCCGCCGTGTAAGCGAAGCCGCCGGCAAGAGCCGCGACGACCGCGCCAATTGCCGCGAGCCGGCATGGCATGCATGGAGGCGCAGCGTTGGGAACGGATGGTTTTGTCACGACGACTCCTTGACTCTCGGAAAGATGCACTCATCGGCAAACACCGAATTCGGCGATCTATTCCATTCGACGTCCGGCGCGTCCGTTCCGTGTGCGCGCCGGCTATCGATACGGTCAATTGACGCTGCCTGCGGTCGCGGCGCCGCTCGCGACATGGTTCGCGGCGGCCGCCTTGGCGGCGAGTGCTTCCTTGTTGTGCGCGACCTGCTGGGCGAAGATGGGGTTGACTTCCGGATACGATGTATCAGTGACATAGTCAAGGCCGTTCTGCTGGGCTTCGATCAATTCCTGGTACACCTGAGCACGTGTCTTGCCTTCTGCAAAAACGCTCGACGAAGCAGCGAAAACGACGAGGGACAATGCGGCAAAAGCGATCTTCTTCATGATGAACTCCAGAGAGTTTTGTGCGGGTTTGCATGAGGGATAACCACGGGTTTCCGGCTTTTATTCCTGCCTTGGCGCTTCGTAAGAAACAAACTTCGAACGTGGAATAAACTCACACCTGCGTGTGTTCGCCACTCGATAGCTGAAATCCGACGAATGCCGAAACCATGACCTCAACCGCTCCTCCCTCCGATTCACCGCCTTCCGAAGCCGACATTCAGGCCTACGCCGATGGCACGCTGACGCCGGAACGCGCTGCGTTTCTGGAGGACTATCTGGGCAAGGATCCGGCGGAAGCACGCCGCGTAGCGTTCTACGACAGGCTCAACGCGCAAATGCAGCAGGCCTTCCAAACAACTGACGAACCCGTTTCGACCCGCGCCGAAGGACGGCGCGGCGTACTCGGGCGGCTAAAGGCCGGGGAACGCCGGGGCAAAGTGGTGAACGCTGTCGTGGCGCTCGTTCTAACGCTGATCGCCGCGAGCGGCTGGCTGGCCGCCACCCAGGTATCCCGGCAGGCACTCAACAATGCGGCCGTGATGGCGTTGGCGGAAACCGCCACCGCACAGTATTCTGCCGCCTCGCCGACGCGGACCGACGTGTCCGCGCCCAACCTCGCGGCGATCGGGTTGAGACTGGTGGATCAAAGGGTCCTATCGCTCAGTCCACTCCAACGCGCCACCGAATTCATTTATCTGAACGGCGACAACCGCCCCGTCGTGCTGATTTCCTCGCTGGCACCGCTGGCGCCGGCGCAGCCGCAGTGGGCCGCCCTGCGCATCGGCGAGATCAGGTTGCTGACCTGGACGGTGCAATGGCAGCGCTTCGTGGTCGCCGGCGACGCCCGCACCCACGGCCTGATGCGCGCCGCCGACGTGATGACGATGCGCTAAGCCCTTTCCAGGTTTTTGCGCAACGCGACAAAAACAACGGAATAAAATGTGCCCACGTGTGTTTGCACCTCGAATACGCGTGGTGGTTCAATCGACGGCTGCCCACCCGGCGCCTACGAGAAGCCCCACGATTGGGATAGAAAATGGATGTCCGTGACGAGTTGATGGAGCATGTGCCGCGCTTGCGGCGCTATGCGCGAGCGCTGATCAACAATCGCGATCTCGCCGACGATCTGGTGCAGGACACGCTCGAACGCGCGCTCGGCCGTACCGGCATGTTCCAGCCGGGCACCGACCTGCGTGCATGGCTGTTCACGATCATGCACAACGTGTTCGCCAATCAGGCGCGCAAGGCTTCCGCACGCGCGGTTCACGTAGCGGTCGACGACGACAGCGTCCACGAAAGCGAATTTGCCGTGCAGTCCGACCAGACCCGTTCACTGGAAATGCGCGACCTCGACTACGCGCTGCAGCGTCTGCCGATGGAGCAGCGCGAAGTCGTGCTGCTGGTCGGTCTCGAGGAAATGAGCTACGCCGACGTGGCGCTGGCGCTGAACATTCCGATCGGCACGGTGATGTCGCGCCTGTCGCGTGGGCGCGAGCGGCTTCGGGCATTGATGGCGGGCACGCAGCCCGGTGCAAAACTACAGGTGGTGCGATGAGCGACCAACACACGCCGATCGGCGAACAAGAACTGCACGCGTACGTGGACGGCACGCTGTCCGACGAACGACGCGTCGAGGTGGAGCGCGCGCTCGAACAGAACCCCGAGTTGGCCGCACGCGTCAGCGATTATTTCTCGCTGAACAACATGTTTCATGACCGCTATGACCGCGTGCTGAGCGAGCCCGTGCCCAAACGTCTGCAAACGCCTCTGGCCAGTGGGCGCCGCTGGCGCATAGCCGCCAACTGGCCGCAGTTTGCGGGGATGGCGGCAGCGCTGGTGTTGGGCGTGGGCATCGGCGTCGGCACGCATATGGGGCAGGACGTCGTGGCGCCGGTCGCCGGTCAGTCGAACACGCGCCCGGTCAGTGCGGACAGTTCGGAAATGTTTGCGCGGCAGGCCGCGGTGGCGCATGTGGTCTATATGCCCGCCGTCGACCGTCCAGCCGAAATGACTGCGGATCATGAGCAGGATTTCGTGCAATGGCTGTCAAACCGGCTCGGCACCAACGTGCATCCGCCGATGCTCTCGAAGAGCGGTTTCAATCTTTCGGGTGGCCGCCTGTTGCCGGGCGCCGATGGACCGACCGCGCAGTTCATGTATCGCGGGCCGAATGGCGAGCGCGTGACGCTGTGCATTTCGCACCGTCAGGTGAATTCGAATACCACTGCGTTCAAGCTGTATCAGGACGGGCCAGTGAACGTGTTCTACTGGGTCGACGGCGACTTCGGCTATGCGGTGTCAGGCGGGATCGATCGCAAGGTGCTGTTGCAACTGTCGCATGACGTGTACTCGCAATTGACGGGCGCCGCGCCGGGTTGAGATGCCTTGTCAGGTCGCGATAGCGGGTTCAGTTTGCCGAACCGCTGCCGCGATCGAGCGACGCCGCGCGCATCACGTCGCTCGGATTGGTGAAGAACTGCTGGCGCAACTGCGCAATCTGCGCGTCGCGTTGCTGACGCGACAAACCCTGTTTGTCGATCTGCGCGCGCTGGCTCGCATAGTCCGCGTAGCGGGCTTGCCAGGCGTCGTCAGCCTGCTGCATCTGCACGACGCGCTGCGCCGCTTCAGGCCCAAGTGTCTGCGTGATCTGCGCACGCATCGTATCGAGCGAACCGCCCTGCTTCTGCGCTTGACTGATCGCGTCGAGTGCGGCCTGTTGCTGGCGCGCTCGTTCGTGGGCTGCGCGCGTTTCCGGCGGCAGTGTCGCGTCTAGTGCGGTGAGACGCGCCGCTTTTTGCGCTGCGCTCAACGAATCATCTGACGCGATGCGCAGGCGCGCCAGATCCGTATGTTGCTGCTGCGATTCGGCTCCGAAGAACGGCTCGTTCCATTCGCCCATCAAGCGGGCGCCTAAGGCGTCGCGCTGATCGAGCGAGAGCTGCAGCGCGTCGAGGTCCAGCTTTGCGCCGTTCTGGCTTTGGATTGGCGAGGTTTGTGGCAGTTGGTCGAGCGCCGTTCGATACGCGTTGTAGCGCTGCCAGACGGTCACCGCTTCGTCGGCGGCCGGCGTGCCGTCGAGTTGCGCGGCGATCTGGCGACGCACCAAAGCATCGAGCGTCGCGGGAGAGATTTCGTTCTGCGTCGTCAGGAAATAATCGAAGAAATCGCGGACCGCACGCGTGTGCGCGAGGTGGCCGCGGCCATCGGTTGGCAAATGCGGTGGCGACGAACCGTCGAGCGAAGCGGGCAATGCGCCGGCCGCCGACCTGCCGGCCACCATGTCCTTGCCCGAAGCAACCGCGGGTTGCGCAGAGCTCGCTGCATTCACCGCGTGCAACGCTGACGCATCATGCGCGGACGGCGGGCGGTTCACCCACAACGCCGCGCCGGCCGACACCACACCCACCGCCACGAAAACCAGCCACTGACTGCGCGCGCTGCCCTGCTGCCGATCCAATCGCCGCATCCGTTCACACGCCTTGCGTCTTCAGGCGATTCGCCTGCGTGCGAATCACTGCCACCGGGTCGGCCGCGTTCGCGCCGCGCACGCCGAGCAACTGGTTGATCTCGTCAAGATGGTTCCACTTATAGCTGGTGCCGAGCACCTTGCCGTAGAGTGCGCTGCACACCGAGACGAGTCCGTCGTTCTGCCCCGACCGGCGGCTCAGCATGATCGTGCCGGTGCCGTACAGGACGAGTGTCGAAGCATCAAGGAGGTTGGCGGAATCGATTGGCGCGACGCTGGTGTCAGTGGCGCCGGGGATGCCAAGCACGGAGGTCGGCTGAATCGCACTGCCCGCCCACGAGTACAGCAGATGCGTGTTGCCGTTGACGGTTTCAGTCGCGGCGCCCGTTTGGCATGAACCGGGCGCACCGAGGCCGGCACTCGGATAGCGCAAGTTGTAGGCCGCGGCGTTAGCCGTGGTCAGCGTCTGCAGCGCGGCTACCGCATTCTGATTCGTGTTGTGATTACTACTCGTCAGGATACCGAATATATTCGCAAACGCGCCGATGATCGGTGTCGAAAGACCGGTCGGATCTTTTTGCAACGCGTCCTGCACGAAGTCGGCGAACTCCGAACCGCGATGCGGTGTACCGATCGTGGTGACCGAAGCGACGAGTTCCGGCGCTACTGCCGCAACATAGCGCGAGGTCAATCCGCCCTGGCTGTGGCCGATCAGATTCACCTTCTGCGCGCCGGTCGCGGCCAGCACCTGCTTCACGTAAGCGAGTAACTGTTCGCCGCGGCCGTTCGGACCGTCATCGCTCTGAAAGCCCGACAGGTTCGCCACATACACGCTTGCGCCGTGCTGCTGGAGGTCGGACTGAATGCCGTACCAGTAGTCGAGCACGCCGAGATATTTGTCGGTCCCAGTGAGGCCGTGGACGAGGACGATGGGATAGCGGGTTGCCGCATAATCATCGGCGCTGGTGGTCGACGTCGCGGCGACTGCGCGCTCGATGGCAACCGGAGTGGCGATGGTGAGAAGCACAGCGAGCGGCGCATTGGCGACTGCGGCCGCGATCGCCCAGGCGACGATGCGAGAACCCTTCGATTTCGACATGTGACGGCCTCCGGTTGCGAAGTCCGCGTATTTAGCTATACAAATCGATCGAGGGCAATAGAGCCGATCCTCCAAACTGCTTATGCTGCAGTGCGTTTTTAAGGTCTATCGCGGTGTTGCAATGCGACGGGCATTGAAGGCGTCGAGCTCCACAATGCTGCCTGGATTCGCGCTTGACTTGACCAACTCGCGCGGCGTAACGCCCAACAACCGCCCCATCCAATGCGCCATATGACTCTGATGCGCAAAGCCCGTTTCCAGCGCGATCTGACTCGCGCTCAACCTGCCTTGAAGCAATAGCGCTCTCGCCCGCTCCACGCGCCGCTGGACGACATACTGATGCACCGGCATACCGAGCGTTTCGCGAAACAGCACCTTGAAATGCGGGACACTCAACTCAGCATGCACTGCCAGTTCGCCAAGAGTGAGGCGTTGATCGAGGTTCGCTTCGATAAACTCGATCACACGAGCGGCGGTCTTCGGCACCAGCGTGCGACGTTTGTTTTCGAGTTTGTCGAGTGCCGGCGCGCTGCCGATCAGCCGCACCACCATCGCCGTACACAGGCTTTCGGCGTAGAGCGGATCGGACGTATCGTCCGCTTCAAGTTCCGCGCGTAGCGCCCAAGCCAGATGCTGAAAACGCGGGTCGCGCATCTGGAACTGCGGACGAAGCCGCGCTTCGCTCGTCTTCAATTCGAGTTGTTCGACGGTCCTCTGCGCGAAGTCTTCGCCTATCCACACACTGAAAATCGTGCAGGCGGCCTCATCGGTCCACTGCCCGTCGACGCCCGCGGGAATAACATCCGCATCGCCGTGCGCCTGAATCCGCGAATAGCGGCGCTCATTGCACACGCAACGCGCCTTGACCGGCGCACCGACATGCACACCCACGCGATGATGCTTGAGCGCTGGAATCCGGTGCAGCCCGGCCGACACGTTGACCAGTTCCGCGCCGAAGCCCTGCCAGCCGAGCGTCTTGCTCGAGAGAAGCGCGATGCGAGAGCCACTATGCGGCTGCGGTATCGGTGTCACGGCGTTCATTGCTTTCCCTCGTGGATGGCGGCCAATGTGTGTGCATTGTGCTGCGTTTTTTGCTCTTTCGCTTGGCGCGCACCGCTTCAACGCACGTGCTGCGCCGCCACAAAGAAAAACAATCATCCGAATCTGCGCACGACGATCCGTGCCCGCGCGTTTCTCCGTCGCCGTCTCCCTAAGATGGCCGCATACCGACCCAGGAAGGAGCTCAACGTGTACGTGATCTTTGGAGCAGCAGGCAATGTAGGCAGAGTGAGTGCGGCGGCGTTGCGCCGGGCGGGCCGCGAAGTGCGCGCGGTCGTGCGCCACGCGAGGCAAGGCAAGGCGTTAGCGGAAATCGGCTGTGAAATCGCCATCGCCGATCTGCTCGATCCGGCTTCGGTCGCGCGCGCCATCGAAGGCGCGGAAGCGGTACAGATACTCTGTCCAGTGCCGCACGCGGACGCCGATCCCGCAACCACGATGCGGCGCATGATCGACGTGAGCGCTGACACTTTGCGCGCCGACCCGCCGCAACGGGTGCTCGCGCTGTCCGACTACGGCGCGGAACACGCGAGCGGCACCGGCATCACGACGCTCTTCCACGCCCTCGAGACGCAACTCGCACCTATTGATTCGCAGTTGACGTTTCTGCGCGCAGCCGAACACATGCACAACTGGGCGCGCGTGCTGCCGGTCGCACTCGCCAGAGGCGTGCTGCCGAGTCTGCATCATCCGTTGAGCAAGATGTTTCCGACGGTTGCTGCAGAGGATGTCGGACTGCTGGCCGCTGAGCTATTGCTCGACGACAGGCCGGCGAAGGTGTCACCACGAGTGGTGAGTATCGAAGGTGAAACGCGCATCAGCGCGTTAGATGTCGCACGCACACTCGGTGCATTGGCGCACCGTCAGATCACGGCCTACGAAGTGCCACGCAGCGAATGGGCCGCCATGCTTCATGGCGCGGGACTCGGCGAGAACCACGCGCGCCTCATCACGGATCTGTACGACGCACATAACGCGGGCCGCATCGACGTCGAAACGGAGATCAGCGAGCGGCGCTTCGGCGCGACTGCGCTAGAGGGCGTGTTTGCGTCGATCCTGGCGCGTGTCGCTGAAACTTCAGCTGCAAATGCAAACGCCACTGCGCGCTAAACGGCACTCGTATCAGGAGGAATGACATGCATACCTGCCCTTTGCTGCGCGCATCGATGGAATCGCGGAAGATCGTGGAGCGTCGAATCTCGCGAACGCGCGCGACCACGAGCGTCCGCCACTGGATGGCGATCCGGGCAAGTCTTGCGGGACTGACAGGCTGGCGAGCGCTTCGGGACGTGCTGAACGCAATCCCGGATAGCAACGACGACTTTGGCTTGTTCTGATTCGCGGCGGCTCGCGGCTCGATACGCCGTAGACACGCCGCAGAGATGTCATCACCGCGTCAAGGCCGCACTACATTGACGAAACCGACGCCACAACGCCGGCCACCGTTTGCAAACAAACGGTGGCCGGCGTGCATGTGTCGATTATTCGTTTTCGTCGAAGTAGTGCCCAAACTTCAATTGTTTGGTGCGGATATAGCGCTCGTTTTCCTCGCGCATCGGAATCGCCAGCGCCACCCGCTCGCATACCGGAATGCCATGCTTCGACAGCGTGTCGAATTTCTCCGGATTGTTGCTCATCAGGCGCACCGAAGTGACCTTGAGCGTGCGCAGAATGCCTGCCGCGGAATCGTATTCACGCGAGTCGTCGGGCAAGCCGAGATCGAGATTGGCCTCGACGGTGTCACGGCCCTGCTCTTGCAACGCATACGCGCGGATCTTGTTCGACAGGCCAATGCCGCGCCCTTCGTGGCCGCGTAGATACAGCAGCACCCCACAGCCTTCAGCCGCGATATAACGCAGCGCCAGATCGAGTTGTTCGCCGCAATCGCAGCGGTACGAGCCGAGCACGTCGCCCGTCAGGCACTCGGAGTGCAGGCGCGTCAACACGGACGACTGGTTTGCGACGTCGCCCATCACGAGCGCGAGATGTTCGGCGCCGCTATCGGCCACGCGAAACACGTAAGAGGTAAACGTGCCGTAGCGCGTGGGGAGCGTGGCGGTAGCGTCGAGGACGACGCACTCGCCGCTGGGTGCGCCGTCTGTTGCTTGCGACGGATCGTGAGACGTGAGCATGGCGTTGGACAATGGTGCTGACATGAACCCGCAAAATTGGGATGCGGTATGGACCGGCAGTTTACCGCTAATCGGCACACCGCGCCCGGATGCCCGCGTGCCGCGCGCCAAACCAACGCGCATCACATGGCTATCTGAGTTAAACGCATTGCGCGCCACAGGTATTCCCGAGGTCCTTCCGCCGCGCGCCGCGCCTATACTGGAATAGCCTGTCCCTCACGACAGCGCGCCGCATCGGCGTGCTGCACTGCGAAACGGAGTTGCTCCATGACAAGCGTTGCACAGCTTCTTAAAACTAAACCGAACAACACCACCGTCTTCACCGTCGGGGCCGACGATTCCGTCTACGACGCGATCAAGCTGATGGCTGAAAAAGGCATCGGCGCACTGGTCGTGACGGACGGCGACAGCATCGCCGGGATCGTTACGGAGCGGGACTATGCGCGGAAGGTCGTCCTGATGGATCGTTCGTCGAAGGCTACGCCGGTGCGCGACATCATGAGCAAAGCCGTGCGCTTTGTCCGCCCTGACCAGACCACCGATGATTGCATGGCTCTGATGACCGAACGGCGCATGCGCCACTTGCCGGTCATCGAAAACGACCGCCTGGTCGGCATGGTGTCGATCGGCGATCTGGTGAAGAACATCATCGCCGAACAGCAATTCACCATTCAGCAACTCGAGTTCTATATCCACGGCGAACGCCCCTGAGGTTCGCGGCATATCGCAGGTCGCGCCACACGGCGGGCTTCGCGCACTGCTGAACGGGGCGCAAAAAAAGCCCAATCCTTGAAAAAGGTTGGGCGAAGCTACCTTTCGGCAGCGGAGGTTCCTGAATTGTGGACCGTGAGAATGCGCGCCGCATAAAGCGCGCACGTGGGTCGCCGCATCACATTGCTGACTGCTTGCGGAACGGCGGAACGTGCGCTCAGCTAATTTACGCACGCCCCGCTTCGGTCACATCAACTGCCGGCCGGACCAGCCGGCCTCCAAACTTGGTTGCCAAACTCAGTTACCAAACTTAGTTACCAAACTTAGTTACCAAACTTAGTTACCAAAATAAACCGACTTCGGGCCAGACGTCGGTTGCAAGACGCCACCGGCTTGTGACGAACCGCTCACTGCGCCACCGTAACCGCTGGTATCCGCGACGGGTTCCTGCGTTTGCGCGACTGCCGGATTTTGCGCCTGCACACGGCTTTCGGCGGCTTGAGCGTCGCTCGGATAGTTCGTGTCGTTGCTGGCGGCCGGGTTATAGCCCGCTTGTTCAAGCTGAATCAACTGACTGCGGACTTCTGCGCGGGTCGCGGGCTGGTCGCCCGATTGAGCGAACGAAGCTACTGGGACGGCGAGAACGGCTGCAACGGCGATTGCCTTGATGAGCGATTTCATGACTTACCTCCAGATCTGTTTTTTAGCTTCGCTTGCCACACCATGTGAGAAGCGAGTGATTTCAGTCTAGTCACCCAATCATCGCGGGAAAACCCTTAATTGTGAGATAGATAATTGTTCAAAACGCAAGAGTGTGGCGAAACTTACCGCCAAAGACGATTGAAGGCTTCGTTTTACCGTAATAATTGTCGGGATCGTAACCTTTCTGTCTGATGGTTGGAAAATGCGTCTCCACAGAACGTGTTTCGCCGCATTGCCTGACGCTAATGGTCAGATTGACGGACTCGTCAACGCCTCAGCATGCGGTGGCAGCAGCAATTTTCGCGCTCCGCTGACGAACGCGCTGCCGGGTTCGAAAAACCGCAACGGCCGATGCATCTCGCGCGACAAGCCGATGCGGGTCGTCACGCCGATCGGCACATCGCCCGTCTCGATCACACCGATCCACAGGCCATGTCCGCTGCAAAGATCGCGGCCGTCAAACGACTGATCGATTCCCAAGGCCATGGTGAGCCGGCCGGGTCCGCGCGCGAGATCGCGCAGCGGCACGCCAGGCCGCCGCGCCTCCATCAGCGGCAAACCTTCCAGCGGCTCGATCGCGCGAATCAGAATACCCGCGCCAACCTCTTCCGCTTCCGCAGACATGTTCAGCATGTACGAAAGCCCATACGTGAGCCGGATATAAGCGTGGCCGGGAGCGAGAAACATCGAACCGTTATACGGGCGCCGGCCTGCAAATGCGTGGCTGGTCGAATCGCCGAGCGGGTACGCCTCGGTTTCGACAATGCGGCCGCTGATACGGCCTTCGGGAAGGTCGTGCACGAGATATTTGCCAATCATGAAACGCGCCAGCGCGACGGTATCGAGCGGTAAATCGTCACGAAGCAATGGGAGGATGGGTAGAGGCTGATTCGGCATGCAATGCGGACGAGTCGTTAAGCGCAAAGCGCTGGGTTCGATAGATGCGCGGCCTACCCGTGCAGCGGACACGCCAACGGGCGTGCAACCCGCGCCGCATCAAGCGGCGAAGCGCCATCGGCCTGCCTTCATCGGACCATTCGTTGTACCAAAACCTCATTTCCAGGCACCGACGCATTCACCATGGCACTAATTGGAGTATCGTGTGTTTCCGGCTTGCAGGACAGCCTTTGCCGGCATGCGTGTGCTTAGGCGCGCCTGATCCGCTTACAGATTGCAAGAAGTCGCACGACCGCAGCAACGTTCCATTCAGATTTGATCCCGAAGTACCCGCTGGTGCAGTACACCGGCCCATCCCGGGGCCGTCGTATTCATGACAATAGGAGAGAGTTGAATGAAAGCATTCCAGGCAATCAAGATGGTCGGCGGTGCGCTGATCGTTCTGGCGTCCATCAATGCGTACGCGCAAAGCAGCGACGCTGCAGCTCCGGCGGCTCCCGCGGCTTCGTCCGCCCCTAGCGCCAAGGCGGACAAGGCGGCCAACCGCGCACTGGGTCGTAAAGTGCGCAGCGCGCTGTCGAAGACCAAGGGCCTGAGCGTGACCAACATCACCGTGCGCGCACGTGGCGGCGCAGTGACGCTGGCCGGCACAGTGCCTGAGCAGCCGCAAGTCGACCTGGCAACCCAGGCCGCGCAAGCCGTGCCGGGCGTGACGTCGGTCAAGAACGCCCTCTCGATCCGTCCGGTCGGCCAGTAAACCGCGTCGGTCAGCTGTAACGCTTTATCCGGACGCATCGCTTCATCACGAGGCGGTGCGTCCGAACCGAAGCAGCCTGTTTCTTTCCCTGACGCCTGACGCTGCCAACCCGGCAGTTTTAGTCTGCCGATGGTGTTTCACTCATCAAAACCGCGCCGCATTGTCCGCGCAATCCTGCGTCACTCAATCCTTCAGATGCGGAACAGCCGCCGATTGCCTTGTCACCTTCGCCAGTGCGTCGGCACAATCGTCTGTAGTGCCGGATGACAAAATCCGGACCGCCTAGAATTATCCTTTATAATTTAATGCGTTAGAGCACGTTGTTGACAAGTTGGTTTAGCATCTTCGCTCGCTCCCAGGTCTCGTCAACACCGTGCGTGCACGCCGCATCAGTCCCGTACAAGCAACAAGAACACGCATCTAAAGGAAGTCCTGAATGACCACACCCGCGACCGTTTTGCCCCGCTGGACCATCGCCGCGCCCTTCGTTGCCTGGATCGTGCTGGGCATCGCGTATGCCGTGCCGGGCAACGGGCTGCTGCTCGCGCTGATCGGCGTCGCGCTGTGCGCCGCCGTGTTCACAGCGGTGCACCACGCGGAAGTGGTCGCGCATCGCGTCGGCGAGCCGTTCGGTACCCTGGTGCTGGCGGTGGCCGTCACGGTGATCGAGGTCGCGCTGATCGTTTCGGTGATGCTGACCTCCGGCCCGGAAAAGGCCGGGCTTGCGCGCGACACGGTGTTCGCCGCGGTGATGATCGTCTGTAATGGGATCGTGGGCATCTGCCTGCTGGTGGGCGGCATCCGGCATCGCGAGCAGGATTTTCAAAGTCGTGGCGCGGCGGCCGCGCTGGCGGTACTCGCGTCCTTGTCCGTATTGACTCTGGTGATGCCGAACTACACGACGACTAGCGCCGGCCCGGTTCTGTCATCGTCGCAACTGGCGTTCGCGGGGGTGTCGTCGCTGGTGCTGTATGGGGTGTTCGTGTTCGTTCAGACCGTGCGGCATCGCGACTACTTTCTTGCCGACGTTCCCGACGAGGACGTCCACGCCGCCCCGCCGAGCATCGGTGTCGCGCTGGCAGCGGGCGGCTTGCTGGTGGTGTGCCTCGTCGCCGTCGTATTGCTCGCGAAAGTGCTCTCGCCGGTGGTTGAAACCGCGGTCAAGAACGCGGGTGCGCCGCCGGCGGTGGTCGGCATTATCATCGCGGCGCTGGTGCTGCTGCCGGAAGGGCTCGCCGCCGTGCGCGCGGCGCGCGCCGATCGCTTGCAGAACAGCCTGAATCTCGCGCTCGGCTCGGCGCTGGCCAGTATCGGGCTGACTATTCCGACGGTCGCTGCCGTGTTCTTGTGGACTGCTCAGCCGCTCATTCTCGGCATCGACGGCAAGGAAACCGTGCTGCTGATGCTCACGTTGATCGTCGGCACCCTGACGCTCAGTTCCGGACGCACGACGATCCTGCAAGGCGCCGTGCATCTGTCGCTGTTCGCGGCGTATCTGTTTCTGTCTTTCGCGCCCTGACGATAAGGCTCGGGGCCACGCTCTACGCAAACAAGCGGCCCTCTCCTTACTCTTCCCAATGCTCCGCAATCCAGTCGCGGAACAGATTCAGCTTCTGCTGATGCGCGACTGAATCCGGATACACGAAGTAGTACCGCCAGCCGGTCTTGAGCACCGTATCGAATGGCCGCACGAGACGCTTGGCCGCGACGTCTTCGTCGATCAGGGCAAGATCGCTGATGGCGACACCGAAGCCTTGCAAGGCGGCGTTGGTCGCCATGTCGAGCGTGTCGAAGCTCGGGCCGTGTTCAGCGTCGATCGCCGGCGCATTCGCAGCATCCACCTCGATCACCCTGGCAAGCCACATCTTCCAGTCGCGATGGTCGCGCGTTGGATGCAGCAGCGTGTGGCGCGCCAGATCCGCCACCTCGTTCAACGGTTTGTCTTTCAACAGATCCGGCGCGCACACCGGCGTCAGACGCTCCTCGAATAAGGGCACCGCCTGCACGTCCGCGCCCGGTGACGAGCCATAGATGATCGCCGCGTCGAACGGCTCGAGCTGGAAGTCGACGTCGTGCTGCCAGGTGGTGGTGATCTGAACATGCAGCTCGGGATACTCGGCCTGGAAGCGCATGATCTTCGGCAACATCCAGCGCATCACGCAGGTCGGCACCTTCAGCGCGAGATCGGTACGCTGACGCGTGAGCCGCAGCGATATCTCTTCGATACGCGCGAAGCTCTCCTTGACCGCGGGCAGCAACAATTCGCCTTCGGCGGTCAGCGTCAGGCCTTTCGCATGGCGCTTGAAGAGCGGAAACTTGTAGTAGTCCTCGAGCGCGATGATCTGCCGGCTTACCGCGCCCTGTGTCAGGCATAGGTGGTCAGCGGCGCGTGTGAAGCTGCGATGCCGCGCCACGGTTTCGAAAATCTGCAGCGCATTGAGCGGCGGGAGACGTCGCATCTGGATGAGTCCGGTCAGGGATCAGGAAAAGTCATTGCGTGGGCGGGCGGTGTTGGCTGCCGTCACGCCCCTTGAACCAACAGAATACGCGATAAGAATATTTTTCACGCGTTGCGCGCGAGCAAATATGCATGCATTTCGCTCATGACAGGGCTGTCAATTCCGGCCTGAGCGCGCCCGCTTGCACCGACTCAGGGCAGATGCCGCCAGACACCGCACCAGAACCGAGCTTTCCTCATACCTCCCAGCGGGCCGCCCGCGCGAAAAAATCATGGACGTTAACCCCGATACGCCACTGGATTGGCGTTCCCACGGATCGCAGCCAAGCCGCCGCTAGCGTCGCACAAGCGCCAGCCCATGAGATTCCGTCATGCGCTCCATGCGCATATTTCGTTTGTTGAGGGATTTTGACAAACCTAGAGTGCATCAACACGCAACGCAGCCGGTAGCGAGTGAGGTTGGGTACGTGGGATTGAGTAAGGCAGGCAGCGCAAATGGGCGATGCAGCGGCAGCGGTCAAAGCGAATATCACCAGGCAACAGGCGTTCAACACAGGAGACCGCCATGCAAGAGATCAAACGGGGTAGAAGGCAGGCCATCAAGGCAATCGGCGCAGCACTCGCGGCGTCCAGTTTGCCGATGCCGTTCGTCAATCTGCGGGCACAGGAGCACAACTTCGCAGGCAAGACACTGCGCTTGCTGACCTGGTCGGACGACACGGGCGCCGCCGCTTTGCGCAATATCGCCGCCACGTTCACGGCGAAGACCGGCGCCAAGGTCATCGCTGACCGCGCCGACGGCACCTCCGGCATGGTCGCCAAGGTCAAGGCCGCGGGCGATCGTCCCACTTACGACGTCATCACGCTGGCCGGCGTCGGCGCGGCGGGTCTCGGCGACGCGGGTCTGCTGATGAAGCCCGATCTCGACAAGCTGCCGAACCTGAAGGAGGTCGCGCCGCAATACCGCACGGGCGCGAATGGCTTCGGCGTGGGTTATCTGCTGTGGTCGGATGGCTTGATCTACAACACGTCGACGGTCAAGACGGCGCCGTCTTCGTACGAAGCACTGTGGGACCCGAAGTACGCCGGACGCCTGTTCCTGCCGCCGCCCGAATGGGCCGAAGCGGTGGACCTCGCGATCATCGCCGCGAAAATGAACGGCGGCTCGCAACAGAACATCGAGCCGGGCTTCAAGAAGCTGATGGAACTGAAAGATCACGTGATGACGCTCGGCGAGAACCCGAATCAGGTAGCCGATCTGTTCCGCACCGGCTCGCTCGATATCGGCGGCATCTATTCGCCGGCCTTCTTCCCTGACCAGATCCGCAAGCCCGAGTACAAGATGGGCGTGACCTACGGCATGAAGGAAGGCTTCGCCACGCAACTGATGTTCACGGTGATCCCGAAGTCGCACCCCGCCGACAGCGATCTGATCCACGCCTTCATCAACCATTCGCTTGATGCCGGCGTGCAAGGCCGCATGGCTGCCGACGTGCTGAACGGACCGGTCAACTCGAAGGCGGTGATTCCTGCCGAGAGCCGCGCATTCGTGCCGAGCCCGAAGCAGATCGCCGAGAAAGCAATCCTGCATGACGACAAGGCGCTCGCTGTCGTGCAGCCTGCGTGGATCAAACGCTACACCGAAATTTTCTCGGCATGACCGCGATGCTCGCGCGTTTTTCGCGGCGTGCCTCATCGGCGTCGGACGCTGCGTCGGGTGATGCGTCGGGCGCGGCCTCCGGCTCGCCCGGCGCCGCTTCCCGCGCACCGGACGAGCAGGCATCCTCGGCGCTCGCGAAAGCGCGCCCCTGGATTCTGCTCGCGCCGATCCTGCTGTTTCTCGCCATTCTCGGCGCGGCAGCGCTCGTCGTGCTGCGCATGAGCTTTGGTACGCAAGGCAACGAATGGCGCGGCTTCACGCTGCAGAACTATGCCGATCTCATCGACGGTTATTTCCTGAAGTCGCTGTGGCTCACGTTGCGGCTCGCCTTTCAAAGCATGGTCTGCGCCGTGCTGCTGGCGATTCCCGTCGCCCTGGCAATGGCGCGCACCAAGTCGCGGCTCGCGCGGCGGCTGTTGCTCGCAGGCGTGCTGCTGCCCTTGCTCGTCAATCTGCTGCTGCAAGGTTATGGCTGGCTGATCATTCTCGGCCCGGCCGGCCTGCTCAATCACGCGCTGCTCGGCAGCGGCCTCGTCGACCGCCCGGTGATGTGGCTGTATCGCGAACACGGCGTGTTGCTGGGCCTGATTCAGACGGCGTTTCCTCTGGCCGTGCTGCCGTTGTCGAGCGCGATGCGCGCAGTTTCCAGCTCGTATGAAGAAGCCGCGGCCACGCTCGGCGCGACGCGCTGGCAGACGCTGCGTCATGTGTTGCTGCCGCTTGCCATGCCGGGGCTCGTGTCCGGTGCCCTGCTCGTGTTCGCGTACAACGCCAGCGCCTTCGCCGTGCCCCTGCTGCTCGGCGGACGCCGCGTGCCGATGCTCGCCGTGCTGGTCCACGACCAGGTCGCGCCCTTGCTGAACTGGCCCGCCGCTTCGGCATCGGGCGTCGTATTGATGGTCGCGACGCTCACCGTGATGGCACTGTCGCAGCGCCTCGTGCGCCGCACACAACGTCTCGCCGAGGAGCCTCACGCATGAGCACGCCACTTCAATCCCTGCGCCTGCCGCGTTTGCCGATGACCATGCCCGGCCAGCTCGGCAAAGCCACCGCGCTGCTCGCCGCCATCGTGCTGTTCCTCGCCGCACTGCCGATCCTGACGATGATCACGATGTCGTTCAGCGCGGCCGACACGCTCGAATTCCCGCCGCACGCCTACGGCCTGCACTGGTACCGCGCGGCGTGGCACAGCTTCGTCTCGCCGGATGCAAGCGACTCCCTCTCGATGGGCGCCGCGCTCAGCACGAGCCTGATCGTCGCGCTCTCGACGATGGTCATCGCCACGCTCGTCTCCGTGCCCGCCGCCTACGCACTGAGCCGCTACCGTTTTCGCGGCAAACCCGCGGTCGAACAACTGGTGGCCTTGCCGCTCGTCTATCCGCTAGTGATGCTCGGTTTGTCGCTGTTGCTGGTGTTCAACGTGCTGCCGATCGAACTCGGCGTGTTCCGCCTGATCATCGCGCACGTGATTCTGGCGCTGCCGTTCACCGTGAAAAATTGCGCGGCATCGGTGGCCTCGATTGGCCCGGAGTTCGAGGAAGCGGCCTGCGTGATGGGTGCGAGCCCGAGCCGCGCGCTGATCGACGTGATCCTGCCGCTGATGCGCCCCGGCATTCTCGCCGGCATGCTGTTCGCGTTCATCGTCTCGTTCAACGAATTCACGGTGACCTTCTTCCTGTACGGCATCGACACGATGACGCTGCCTGTGTGGCTCTACAGCCGCACGGTGTCGTCGCTCGATCCGACCGTATTCTGTTTCGCCGTATTCATCGTCGCGATCGACTTCGCGCTGATCTGGCTGCTCGAAAAGCTGATCGGCGACGAAGGGGTGGCGCTTTGACCGCCCTTTCGATTCACGCTGCGCTGACGCCTTTTTGCTGGAGCATTCGATGACCCATCTGACCTTGCAGGCCGTGACCAAGCGCTTCAACGCGGCCTATGCCGTCGACAGCGTCGATCTGAGCGTGCCCGACGGCAAGCTGGTGTGCTTTCTCGGGCCGTCCGGCTGCGGCAAGACCACGCTCCTGCGGATGATCGCGGGGCTGGAAACGCCGAGCTCGGGCAGCATCAATTTTGCAGGCCGCGACATCACGCATCTGCCTGCGAACCAGCGCGACTTCGGCATGGTGTTCCAGTCGCTCGCACTGTTCCCGCATATGACCGTGGCGCAGAACGTCGCGTATCCGCTCAAGTTGCGCAAGACGGCGAAAGACGCGCAAGCGCGCCGTGTTACAGAATTGCTGGAGCTGATCCAGTTGCCGCATATGGCGAACCGGCCGGTCACGCAACTCTCCGGCGGCCAGCGGCAACGCGTGGCGATTGCCCGTGCGATCGCCTCGCAACCGAAACTGCTGCTGCTCGACGAACCGCTCTCCGCACTCGACGCCAAACTGCGCGAAGCGATGCAGGTCGAGATCCGCCTGCTGCAACAGCGCCTCGGCATCACGACGATCATGGTGACGCACGACCAGCGCGAAGCGATGACGATGGCCGACGAAATCGTGGTGATGGAGAAAGGCCGGATTGCCCAGGTCGGCAAACCACTCGATATTTATCGCGATCCGGTCAGCGAATTCGTCGCTGACTTCATCGGCCTCGGCAACATCCTGCCGGTCAGCTACGACGGCGCAGGCAGCGTCAGTCTGCCGGGCGGAACGCGCATTGCGGTTGCGCAACCGGCGCGGATGCCGGAGTCCAGCAGCGATATCCGTCTGCTGATCCGGCCGGAAGACGTCTGCGTTAAAACGGCGTCCGGCGCTGCTGGGCAGAACCGGCTCGCTGGCACGGTGACTTTTATCCGTGACGTGGGGGCGTCGCTGGAAGCCACGATCGATTGCGCAGGATTCACGCTAACTGCCGCGACCACGCCGCGCGAAACGCCGGGCCTCACGCTCGGCATGCCGGTGTTCGCGGAGTTGCCACCGCACGCGTGCAAACTGATCGCCGCCCGTGCGGCGCACTGAAACGTGCCGCTGAGGCATGGCACCGAGGCGCGTCGCTGAAGCGTTCACAGAAACCCATTCCAATACCGAGTTTTCGACAGAGGAAAGACCATGAATCAGCCCCAAGTTGCTCAATCGAACACGCGCCGTGTCTTCGCCACCCTCGCCGCGACGCTCGCTTTCACCGGCCTCGGCGCGCTGTGCGCCTTTTCGTCGGCCGCGCATGCGGACGCGCTCGACAACATCGCCAAGTCCGGCACGGTTCGCATCGGCGTGTTCGAAGACTACCCGCCGTTCGGTTCGATCGGCCCGGACATGAAGCCGATGGGCTACGACATCGACGTCGCCAACCTGATCGGCAAGTCGCTCAACGCAAAGGTCGAACTCGTGCAGGTGACGGGCGACAACCGCATGGCCTACCTCGCCGACCACAAGGCTGACATGCTGCTTTCAGTCGGCCAGACGCCGGAGCGCGAAAAGGTGATCGACTTCTCGCAGCCTTACGCGCCCTACTACCTCGCCGTCTTCGGCCCGAAAACGCTGCCCGTGAAGAACGCCGCCGACCTCGCCGGCAAGTCGATTTCGGTTGCGCGCGGCACGCTGGAAGACCTGAGCGTGACCAAAATCGCGCCCCCCAGCGCGAACATCAAAAGATTCGACGATCCTAACGGCGCAATTTCGGCGTTTCTTTCTGGTCAGGTACAGTTGATGGTAGTCGGCAACGACGTCGGCGCAACCATTCTCGCGCGTCATCCGGCGAACGATCCCGAGCAGAAGTTCTCGCTATTCAGCTCGCCGGATCACGTCGGTTTGAACAAGAATGAGCCGCGTCTGAAGCAAAAAGTCGACGAAACGATTGCCAAGGCCCGCAAGGACGGCACCATGAACGCGATTTCGCAGAAATGGCTGCGTGCGCCGCTGCCGGCCGACCTCTGAACCTTTATTGCGCGGACCGGCAAGGCCGGCCCGCGCCGGAGTTTGACCACACGATGAGCGCCACGCTATGACTTATGCGTTCGATTTCAGCGGCTTCGGCCTCTATGCGGGGCTGCTCGCGCGCGGCGTCGCCGTCACGCTGGGGCTGACCGCCGTGTCCACCGTCCTCGGCGGTCTCGTCGGTATTGGCGGCGCGAGCATCGCCGTGGCCGGGCCGAAGTGGGCGCGCTGGGTCGTCGCGACTTACGTCGAGTTGATCCGCAATACGCCCTTCATCGTGCAGTTGTTCTTCATCTTTTTTGGCCTGCCGAGCCTCGGCATTCATATCGACGAGGTGCAGGCCGCGATTCTGGCGATGACCGTCAATCTCGGCGCCTACGCAATCGAAATCGTGCGCGCCGGTATTGACTCGATTCCGCGCGGTCAGGTGCAGGCGGCGCAAGCGCTCGGCCTGCATGGACGGCAAGTATTTCGCTACGTCGTGCTGCCGCAGGCGGTCGCCAACGTGTTTCCCGCGCTGCTGAGCCAGGTGTTGATCGTGATGCTCGGTTCGGCGGTGGTCTCGCAGATTTCGGTGCCCGATCTGACCTATGCGGCCAACTTCATCCAGTCGCGCAATTTCCGCTCGTTCGAGAGCTACGTGATCATCACCGCGACGTATCTGGTGTTGTCGATCGTATTGCGGCAACTCATGAACCGGCTCGGCCGTGGCCTCTTCGCGGGCCGCGTCGCTCGCGGCGGCAGCAGCGACAGCGCGCCGCGTAACTGGCGCACCCGCCTGATGTGGCGCACCGCCGCCCGCACTTTGCCGACGGAGCGCTGATCATGGTCGAATTCACGCTGTGGGACATCGCCCGCAATCTGTTGCTCGCCGCCCGCTGGACGGTGTTGTTGTCGCTGATCGCGTTTGTCGGTGGTGGCATTGTCGGGCTGATCCTGCTCGCGATGCGCGTGTCGCCGTTGCCGTGGCTGCGGCGAATCGTCGTGGTGTATGTGGAAGTGTTCCAAGGCACGCCGTTGTTGATGCAGCTGTTTCTGGCGTTCTTCGGCCTGCCTCTGTTGGGTGTCGATGTCTCGCCCTGGGTCGCGGCAACCGTCACGTTGACGCTTTATACCAGCGCGTATCTGGTCGATATCTGGCGCGGCTGCGTGGAAGCCGTGCCGCGTGGTCAATGGGCCGCGGGCGCGAGTCTGGGCATGACGTTCAGCCAGCAACTGCGCTACATCATCTGGCCGCAGGCGCTGAAGATCGCCGTGGCGCCGACGGTCGGCTTCCTCGTGCAAGTGGTGAAGAGCACGGCGCTCGCGTCGATCATCGGCTTCACGGAATTGACCAAGACCGGCACGATGATCACCAACGCAGCATTCCGCCCATTCCCGATCTACGGCATGGTCGCGATGATTTACTTCGCAATGTGTTTCCCGTTGACCTGGTACGCGCGGGTGCTGGAGAAGCGGCAGAAGGTGGGGCAGCACCGCTAACGCTATCTTTTCTGCGGGTTTATAAAAAACGGCAACCGTTTTACACGGTTGCCGTTTTTTTCATTGTCAGCCCGTTGCTTCTATCGAGCCGCTTGAGTCGACTTCCGTAACTTCGCTACGTCGCCCGCCGTGACAGGCGACCCACCGTTATTCCACCCGGCCCGCACGAAGGTCAGTACATCGGCGATCTGCTGGTCGTTGAGCACCGGTGCGTACTTCGGCATCGGATACGGCGCGGGAATGCCGCCGATCACCAGATCCTCCGTACCGTTCAGCGTCACATTGATCAGCGAGGACGAATCCTTCTCCAGCACGTTCGGATTCCCAGCCAACGGCGCGAGCATTGGCGCAAAGCCGCGTCCGTCGACACCATGGCAGTGCATGCAATACGCCGTATAAACACGCGCACCGGCATCGTTCGCGGGACGGTTCAGCGATACCTTCGTCGCTTGTGGATCGTACGTATAAGGCGGCGAGCCACTGCCGCCCGCCGGCGGTAGCGATTTCAGGTAGGTGGACATCGCGGCGATGTCGGTGTCGTTCATGCCCTGCGTGCTGTTGTTGATCACACTGGTCATCGAACCGAATGCCGACGCATGGCGATTGGCGCCGGTCTTCAGGAACGCCTGCAGATCCTGATCGTTCCAGCGACCGAGGCCGACGTTGTGCTCGCCCGTCAGGTTCGCGGCGAACCAACCGTCGAGCACGCCGCCCGTCAGGAACGCGCTGCCGCTTTCGTCCAGCGCCTTCTCCTGGAATGCGATGCCGCGCGGCGTATGACACGAGCCGCAATGCCCCAGGCCCTGAATCAGATACGCGCCACGATTCCACGCGACATCCTTGCCCGGCTTGTCCTGATAGGCACCCTTCTCCAGGAACACCATGTTCCAGAACTTCAACGGCCAACGCATGTTCAAGGGCCATTTGATGTCCGGCTCGCGATTCGCCTGCAACACCGGCGCGACGCCGCTCATGAAGTACGCATACAGCGCTTTCATGTCGTCGTCGTTGACCTTCGCATACGACGGATACGGCATCGCCGGATACAGGTTGTGCCCGTCTTTCGCGACGCCTTCGCGCATCGCTTTCGCAAAGTCCTCTTCCGTGTAACTGCCGATGCCAGTTTGCTGATCCGGCGTGATGTTTGTGGTGTAGATCTGGCCCATCGGCGTGGTCATCGGCAGGCCGCCCGCGAACGGCTTGCCCTTCGGCGCCGTATGGCAAGCGACACAATCGCCAACCTTCGCAAGATAGGCGCCGCGTTGCACCAGTGCCTGATCCGCCGCTTGTACCGGAGCTTGGGTGAGGAACGGCAACGCCACACACAGCGCTGCACCGAAACCCTTGAGTGTGTTTTTCATGTTGGGCTCTCAGGCGGTTTGTAGTTGACTGCCGACCGGCAATTGCCGCAGCCGCTTGCCGGTCGCCGCAAAAATCGCGTTCGTCAAAGCCGGCGCGAGCGCCGCCGTACCCGGTTCGCCGATGCCGCCAGGCGCCTCGCTGCTCTTCACGATATGCACCTCGATCGGCGGTGCCTGATCGATGCGCAGCATCCGGTAGTCGGTGAAATTGTTCTGCTCCACGCGACCGTCCTTGATCGTGATCTCGCTGTAGAGCGCCGCCGTGATGCCGAAGATGATGCCGCCCTGTACCTGCGCTTCGATCGTGTTCGGATTCACCACCATCCCGCAATCGACCGCGCACACGACCCGCTTGACGGCCACCTCGCCCTGATCGACCGCAACGTCGACCACCATCGAAAAGAAGCTGCCGAACGCATGCATCACCGACACGCCGCGCCCCTGCCCCTTCGGCACCGCGCTGCCCCAGTTCGCCGCCTGCGTGGCCGTATTGAGCACGTTCAGCGCGCGTGGCGTTTTGCCCAGCAGATCCTGGCGATATTTCACCGGATCGATTTTCGCCTGAGTGGCGAGCTCGTCGATGAAACTCTCGACCACGAAGGTGCCGCGCGTCGGCCCCACGCCGCGCCAGAACGCCGTCGGTACTGCATGCGGTTCCTGGCGCACATAGTCGATCAGCTGATTCGGCAAGTCGTACGGCAGATCCGAGGCGACTTCCACCGCATCCGGGTCGATACCATTCTTGAACGCGGGCGGCGCGAAACGCGCCAGGATCGACGAGCCGACAATCCGGTGCTGCCACGCGATCGGCTTGCCGTTCGCGTCGAGGCCGGCGGAGATCTTGTCGTAGTAATACGGCCGGTACATGTCGTGCTGGATGTCTTCTTCGCGCGTCCAGACAACCTTCACCGGCGTCGACACCTGCTTGCCGATCTTGACCGCCTGCGTGACCATGTCGAACTCGAGCCGCCGGCCGAAGCCGCCGCCAATCAGATGGTTGTGCACGACGATCTTGTCAGCCGGCAAACCGGTGACGGCAACCGCGGCGTCCACCACCCGCGTCGGCACCTGCGAGCCGAGCCAGACATCGCAGCCGTCGGGCCGCACGTGCACCGTGCAGTTGATCGGCTCCATCGTGGCGTGCGCGAGGAACGGCTGCTGATACACGGCGTCGACGCGCGTCTTCGCGTTTGAAAACGCGTTGTTTACGTCGCCGTCTTTACGCGCCACCGCACCGTTTTGCTGCGCGGCCTTGGCGAGATCGTCGACGATCTGCTTCATCCCGATCTGCGCGCCCGCGCCTTCGTTCCATTTAATATCCAGCGCCTGCAAACCGCGTTTGGCGGCCCACGTGTGATCGCCGATCACGGCGACCGCGTTATCCACTTTGACGACCTGGCGCACGCCCGGAATCTTCTTCGCGTTGGTATCGTCGACGCTCGCGAGCGTGCCGCCGAACACCGGGCAGTTCGCGATGGCCGCGTAGACCATGTCCGGCACGCGCACGTCCAGTCCGAACATCGCCGTGCCGTCGACCTTCCCGGGTGAATCGAGGCGCTTCACCGCGGTGCCGATCACCTTGAAGTCTTTCGGATCTTTCAACTTGACGTTCTGCGGCACGGGCAGTTTGGCTGCGGCCGTCACCAGCTGGCCGTAGCCGATGCTGCGATTGCTCGCCGCATGAATCACCTGCCCGGCTTGCGCGTGACAGCTCGCCGAATCGACTTGCCATTGCTGCGCGGCAGCGCTGATCAAGACGGTGCGTGCAGTCGCGCCAGCCCGGCGCATCGGCTCCCATGCATAGCGGATCGACGTCGAGCCGCCGGTGAGCTGGCCGCCGAGAAGCGGATCCATGAAGAGCTTTTCGTTCGGCGGCGCGTGGTCGAGCGTGACCGAATCGAGCGGCACTTCGAGCTCTTCGGCGATCAGCATCGGGATCGATGTGTAGACGCCTTGCCCCATTTCGACCTTCGGGATCACCAGCGTGACCTTGCCCGCGGTGTCGATCTGGATGAAAGCGTTCGGCGCGAACACGCCGCTTTGTGGCGCTTCATCCCCATCGCCGCCGATCACGGATTTGCCGGCCTTCTGGTCTTGACTGGCGGCCGGCATGCTGAAGCCGAGCAGCAAGCCGCCGCCAGTTGCAGCTCCCACCGTGACGCCGAATTTGAGGAAGGTGCGGCGCGAGATGCCGCCCTTCGGCGGTTGCGCGTCGTTTTGTGAATCGAGCAATCCCTGGGACATGTCAGGCTCCCTTCGCGGCTTGCTTGATCGCCGCGCGGATGCGGTTGTACGTCCCACAGCGGCAGATGTTGCCGGCCATGGCAGCGTCGATATCCGCATCGCTTGGATTGGGGTTGCTCGCGATTAGCGAAGCCGCCGACATCACCTGCCCGGACTGACAGTAGCCGCATTGCACGACGTCCAGCTGACGCCACGCCTGCTGCACCTTCTGCCCAGCCGGCGTGCTGCCGACCGCTTCGATGGTGGTGATTTTCTTGTCGCCGACGGCCGCTGCCGGCAGCACGCACGAGCGCACCGCGACGCCATCGAGATGCACGGTGCACGCGCCGCATTGAGCGATACCACATCCGAACTTGGTGCCGGTCAAGCCGACGAGGTCGCGCAAGACCCACAGGAGGGGCATGTCGGGGGGTGCGTCGACGGTATGAGTCTGGCCGTTAATGTTGAACGTTGTCATGGGCGGCTCCGGGTGGGGTTTATTGTTTGTCAGGCTGTTTAGACAGAGACGTCGAACCAAAACGCAAAGACTTGCCGTGTTTATTCGACACGCCGTGCTAATACGTCATGCGGCTACTGTTCAATTGCAGGTCAACGAGTACAGTAAATGATGTGCAGCGCGCGTGCGCTGGAAGGGACCCGGAAATTGTAGCCGTGGATAAAGAAGTTCGCCGACAACGTGACATGTCCGCGTGCGCATTCACACGGCGAAAAGGACTTCGCGGCGGCGCTTGCCGGAAGTGAAACGAGATTCAAATCAATGCGTTACCATTGCGGCATTGGTTTGACTATCCGAAGGAGCGGCAAGATGAACGACCAGCAATGCATTCAATTCCTCTCGGAAATTCGCAAACCGCTACTGGCGTTGCATAAATCGATTCTCGATCACGAGCGCGCGGCGTACGAAAAGGAATTCGGCCCTGTGACCCCGGCGGCCTTCCTGCAGGTGCTCATTAACGGCTCGGCGTTCCGCTGGCTTACGCCGCTCTCCACGGTCATTGCCAACGTCGACGAGATTCTCGACGACAAAGAAGCGGACGCCGCCGATCGGCTCGCCGCAGCCGAAGCCGTCTCCGGCCTCTTTTCTCCCGACCAGCCCAACAACGCATTCCTGCCGCGCTACTTGCCGCTCCTGCAAGTCGACCCGGCGATCCTGCATCACCACGGCCAGGTTTCGCAATTGCTGCGCGGCGTTGAAGCGAAGTAGCCGGCGGCGTGTTCCTTCGCCTGGGGCTCGTTGGGCTTCGTTGGCGTTGGCCGGAGGTCGTCGCTTTGGTGGAACGCGGGGGCGTGGCATTCCGCATTGATTGAACCTTCGGCTCCCGAATTCGCTCACCATTGCCGCGCGCACATTCTGGCCTTGGGCGCATCGCTTCGTTGAATACCGAATCGCCGCGTCCTCGACGATTACCAGGCTTCCCGAATCCTGCCAGCACAAAAATACCTTGTTTCAAGGTGATTTATGCGCGTTTCGTAACAGTGCGTTATATCCGCGCCACCCACCATTCAATGCAGCGACGCCGTGCTTCACAATCTTTTCAATTTGCCTGGCTTTGCTGAATAAAACAAAGGTGAGCTTTTGCGGGAGGCACTCGGAGCATGCTACGAAAAGCCGGTCAGCGCGCTTCGGAGCACCCTGCTAAGGTAAGCAGACTTTCTCGCGACGCTCATCATCATGCAAAACTGGCCGCTTCCTGAAAGCTATACGTTCCGTGATCAAACCGTGCGTTTTCGCGTGACCGGCAACGGCCCGCCGCTGGTGCTGGTTCATGGCACACCGTTTTCTTCGTATGTGTGGCATCGCATCGCCCCGCATCTCGCGCAAGTGCGCACGGTGTATTACTACGATCTGCTTGGCTACGGCCAATCCGAGCAACGCGACGCTCAGGACGTCTCGCTCGGCGTGCAGAACGTGCTGCTGGCGGAATTGCTCGCGCATTGGGACCTGACGAATCCGGACATCATCGCGCACGATTTCGGCGGCGCGACTTCCTTGCGCGCGCATCTCATTGATGGGTGCGACTATCGCAGCCTCACGCTGATCGATCCGGTGGCAGTCGCGCCATGGGGTTCGCCGTTCGTGCAGCACGTGCGCGAACACGGCGCGGCGTTCGCCGGGCTACCGCCGTATATCCACGAAGCGGTCGTGAAAGCGTACGTGCGCGGCGCGATTGCTCGCGATATTCCGGACGAAGAACTCGCGCCTTATGTGACGCCGTGGCTCGGCGCAACGGGACAAGCCGCGTTCTACCGCCAGATCGCCCAGATGGATCAGCGCTATACCGATGCGGTCGAAACACGTTATTCGCAGATGCGTTGCCCGACGCAAATCCTGTGGGGCGAAGACGACCAATGGATTCCGCTCGAACGCGGCCGGCAACTGGCGGCAGTCATACCCGAGGCACGCTTTCAGGCGGTGCCCAAGGCCGGTCATCTGGTGCAGGAAGATGCGCCCGAAGCGATCGTTGCAGCGGCGCTGCGCTGGTTCGATTGAAGGAAGGCGCGTTATGGGTAGCCGGTCTGATCTGCCCGGTAGTGGACCCGGAGGACCCGGAGGACCCGAATGCGAGGATGTGACGAAGCAGCGATCCCGGCAAATGACTGGCCGGGATCGCTGCTTGTTTGGTGTTGGCGAAAAATCGCCGGCTGATTCTTAGGCGCGCCTAACCGCGCCCTTGCGGCAAATACGGCATCGGATCAACCGGCTTACCGTCGCGGCGCAACTCGAA
Source organism: Paraburkholderia aspalathi (assembly GCF_900116445.1). Taxonomy (GTDB): domain Bacteria; phylum Pseudomonadota; class Gammaproteobacteria; order Burkholderiales; family Burkholderiaceae; genus Paraburkholderia; species Paraburkholderia aspalathi. Next base: position 116,491 of record NZ_FPBH01000016.1, on the reverse strand, counting down.
GCCGACCGAGACGCGCGAGTTGTTCTCATCGCCCATCTCGGCAATCTGCTGGCCTTGCCGCACGATGTCGCCGATTTTGACCAGTAGCTTGCGGTTATGCGAGTACGCGGTCAAAAAGTCCTTGTTGTGCTGAACGATGATCAGACTGCCGTAACTGTTCAAACCGGTGCCGGCGTACATCACCTTGCCGTCGGCCGCGGCCCGCACCGGATCGCCGGGCTTGCCGCCGATTTCGATGCCGCGTGTTTCGCCCGGCTGGAATGCTTCGACTACACGGCCACCTGCAGGCCATGCCAGCGACACGCCGTTCGCGTGCCGCGAAGTTTGCTGCGCGACTTCGCGTGCCTCGGCGGCGCTAGGCGCGGCTGATGGAGCGGCTGATGGCGTAGCGGACTGCGCCGTTGTCTGCGACGTAGTTGTCGCCGGCGCCTGTTGCGCGGCAAGCGGAGCAGCGGGCGCGGACGCCGCCGCAGCCTTCGCAGCGGCGGCTGCCGCATTGGCTGCCCGCACCGTTTCCGGCGAAGCGACGTGCAACACCTGCCCAAGCTTCAATCGCGAGGACGGCTTGAGCCCGTTCCACGCCTGTAACTGCCTGACACTGCAATGATGATGCTGCGCGATGCGCGCCAACGTGTCGCCACGCTTGACGCGATACACCAACGGCGGCGACTTCTTAAGCGGCGTGCCGTCGTCGGCGGCCGACTGGACCGACGAACCTGCAAGCGCACCGGAAGCCGGCGCGGCAGCCGCTGCCGGCACACCGGACGCAGCCGATGCGCCCGATGCCGCGCCAGTTTGCGCGTCCTGCTGTCCCACATTCGCACAACCGCTGACGGCCAGCGCGACCCACACGCCAGCCAGACTGGCCATCATTGTTCTGTCGAAACGCTTTCCCAACATGTTCGACTCCTGCTTTTTATTGGCGAGCCGGATGCTGCCCTGTCGCGTGCGATGCGCGCATTCTGACGAAGCGCTGCTTTCTGCCGCGACACAGCGAGGCCGCCTCGTGCGGCGCCCACCCGTGCCCTGCCGTCCAACCCAATCCCTTTCGCCTTACTGGATGCCCAGATGCTGAATGCTCGAAAACAGCCGATCTTCCGCGAAAAGGGCCAGATTGCCGATTAAAATTCACGCGGAATTGTAAAGTGCGTTTTGCAAAAAACGTCCCGGTCCACACAAACAGATACAAACCTTACTTACGGTGATGCAGAGACGGTTGCATCCGCAACCAGTCCTCACCCGCGGTGTCGGCCTCGCGTCTCAACGCGCATGACCGCGAAGACCGCAGACGGCCGCGCCGCCCGACGACCGGACGATTACGTTTGCTTATCGGCAGAACGCTGCAAAAACTTGAATTGCCGGTACGCGAGACGGGAAGCGAAGATGGGGAAATGCGCAGGCGAGCGGCCGGACAGACGTGCGTCCGCCCGGCCGCAGCGACTGGCCTGACCTAGCTGTAGGTATGACCTTGGTACAACACGAAACCGACCGGATGATGCGTGAAATGCAGCACCGGCAGAACGGGGTTGTTGTTATCGGCGGTGGGATAGGCGCTGGCTTGGGCGATGTATTCGCCTTGCGCCTCGATTGGCTGGCCGACCTGCAGACCGGGAATTTCCTGCGCGAGCCCTTCGCTGTCGCCGTACCGCACGGCAACGAATACTTCGGTACCGACGAGGTTCTGCGTGCCGCCGTCGAACTTCACGACACTGTCGATCTTGATGACGAATTGCTGATGTTCGGCGGCGTGGTGAAATTCCGGGCTGAGGAAAACCTTGCTGATCGTACCCTGTACGCAAGCCAGCGGCGCGCCCACCGAATGAGGGTCACTATGATGAGGAAGAACCTGCGTTGCGAGATTGCTCATGAAGTCTCCGTGAAGGACATCGGATCGGTCTACGGCGAAACGTACGGCGCGCCGCCGGACAGCAACGACGCGATACCGTTTGAGCAGACCATTAGGCGCGAGTTCATTGCGCGCCATTCGCGGGAGACACGAGGATCGGCGTGAAAAGACGTCAATCGTTGGCCTGGCGGTTTGGTTGCCCCGTGGCGAGCACATAAAAAAAGCCGGTGCCCATATCGGCACCGGCTCTTTCTTACACAACGATTAGCGCTTCATTTCCAACGCCCAACGCATGGCATGCTTCAACGCAACGCCTTCACCGCATCGGCTGTCACATCGGCGGGTTGGCCGCCGTACGTCGCGCGCAGATAGTTAGCAAGCTGCGCGAGTTCCGTGTCGCTGAGTTGCGTGGCGAAGCCCGGCATCTCCTGCATCCGCTCGAGGCCCGGAAAATCCTGCGCACCGATGCCGTCGAGCATCGCCACGATCAGGTTGTGCGCATCGCTTTGACGCACTGTCGAGTTGCCGTGCATCGGCACCGCAACGTGAGGCTTGCCCTCGCCGCTCAGCCCGTGACAGCCCGCACACACCGCGAGATACACATTGCGCCCCGCCTCGAGTTGCGCGGCATCGGCGGAGACCGATTGCAATGGTTGCGGCGCCGGCGCCTGATCGCCGAGCAGATAGGTCGACATCGCGCGCAGATCGTCATGCGTCATGTACTGACTGCTCAGATGCACGACCGGATACATCTCGCCGAAAGCCGAGCCTTGCGGCGCAATGCCTGTGGCGAAGAATGTCTGCAGGTCCGCGGCGGTCCAGCCGCGTGCTGCCAAACCATGCGGCGTGATGTCCGGTGCGGCGATCCTGCCGAGCGCCGCGCCCGTCAGCGATTTGGCGCCGTCGAGTTGGCCGAACTTGCCGCGCGGCGTATGACATTCGGCGCAATGGCCGAGTGCGCTCGCCAGATAGCGTCCGCGATTCCAATCTGCGGACTGCCCTTTCGACGCATCCGGCAACGTGTCCTTCAGGAACACCCAGTTCCAGAAGCGCACGCCAAAGCGCATGTTGAACGGGAACGATAACTCAGGCTCGTGGTTCGCCACGGCCGCCGGCTTCTGCGCCATCAGGTATGCGTAGATCGCATCGCTATCCGCGCGCGACAACTGGCGGTAGGACGTGTACGGCATGGCCGGATACAACTGCTTCGTCGGTGTGACGCCGTCGTGCAGCGCCTTGTAGAGATCGTCCGCACTCCAGTTGCCGATGCCGTGGTCCTTGTCCGGCGTGATGTTGGTGCCATAGAAGGTGCCGAACGGCGAGGCCAGCTTCACGCCGCCGGCGAACGGCGCGCCATCCGACGTGGTGTGGCAGGCCGCGCAATCGGCGGCTTTCACGAGGTAACGGCCGCGTGCGAGCGGATCGGCGGCGGTGGATTGCGGACCCATTGCGGCAGCGGCCCGCATCGCTGCGGCGGAGTCGTCCTGTTTGCCGCAAGCGCTTAGCAAAGCGGCCGTGCCGAGCAGCAGCAACGCGCGACGCACATTCATCGAGGGAGTCATCATGCCGCGTCCTTTACGAGGCCAGGCGTGGTCATCACAACCTCCTTCACGGCTTCGTAGTAGCGCACGTAGCCCGTGCAGCGGCAGATATGGTCGTTCAGCGCCTCGGTGATGGTTTGCTCGACCTTGTCCTTGGCAATTGGCTGACGCTTCAGACGTTCGATCAGCACGGTCGCCGCATTGACGAAACCGGGCGTACAGTAACCGCACTGAAAACTGAAGTGTTCGAGAAACTTCTGCTGGATCGGCGACAGTTCGACGACCTCGCCTGCTTCGTTGCGCTTCGCGTGGCCTTCGATCGTGCGAATGGTTTTGCCGTGGAAAAAATTCGCGCCCGTGATGCAGGTACGCACTTCTTCGCTGGTGCCGTCCGGCTTGTCGACGATCACGACGCACGCGTGGCAGATGCCCTGGCCGCAGCCGAGTCGCGAGCCGGTCAGGTGCAGATACTCGTGCAGGAAGTCGATCATCATCAGACCGGCCGGCACGTCGGTCGGGCCGACGATTTCGCCGTTCACCTTGACCGATACCGGCAGCGTGCGGAAGTGCGTCAACGGACGCTCGACTACGGTTGCGGCTGGCGCGCTGGCGGCAACGCCCGTGGCACCAGAAGCAGCGCTCGCGGGACCGGAGGCCGAAGTAGCTGCGATGGAAGCAGAAGCGTCAGAAACGGTGCTCGAGGCAACAACGGCGCTCGCAGCACTAGGGGAAGTTTGAGTGGGGGCCGTCATGCGAGCACCTCCTGAATACGTTGCGGGGTGACCGGCAGGTCGGTAAAGCGATGTCCGATCGCGTGCGCGATACCGTTCACGATGGCGCCGACCACCGGAATCATCACCACTTCGGCGATGCCCTTCGGCGGATCGGTCTCGGTGAGCGGAGGCAGCACTTCGCCGGTCTGGGTCCAGACGGCGACATCAGTCGCGCGCGGCAAGTGATAGCGATTGAAGTTCCACGTGCCGTTGCCAGGACCGTCTTCATAGAGCGGCAGATATTCGTGCAATGCGTGGCCGATGCCCATCGCAAGGCCGCCTTGCAGCTGGCCCGACACAAGTTGCGGCGAGAGTTGATTGCCGCACTCCATGATCGAGTGATGGGCGAGCAGGTCCACCTTGCCGCTCGCTTCATGCACCGACAACTCGACCAGCGTGCCGACCGCGCTGTAATACGTCACGGCCGCGTTGTTGCGCTGAACCGGCGGAATGAATACGCGCTGACGATCGAGCACGCGGTAATGGTTCGGCGTGGTTTGCAGTTTCCTTTTATCGGCCGAAGCGTTGTCGCCATATCTCAGCGCAAGCCCATCGAGCGGCAGGCGCTCGACATTGCCGTCGATCTCGAAGTCCGACTCGGTCCATTGCCAGCGATTGAATACGTGCACCGTCGCGCCGGTGACCAGACCCAACTCGTGCGCCTTCTTCGCGAGCTGTTCGAACGGCAACGCTTCGAGCCCCGCCGCGGACAGCTTGCCGTCGACCCAACGCGCGTCCTCCATGCGTACCACCAGCGGCGCGGCTTGACCACCGCCGCCACCCTGGCTCCAGATCGCCATCGCCGCCGGCCACAAACCGTGCGCGAAAACGACGCGTGCCGCTTCGCGCGTGCTGTGCGTGAAATAAAACGCCGAATTCGTCGCACTCGACGGCGACGCATAACCGGGCGACCAGCGCGGATTCGCGGCCAGCTTGTCCTGGTCAGCTTGCGACATCATGTACGGATCGCCGCTCGTGACGACCGGCAGATCGGGCCAATCGGTGATCGCGACATGCACGTCGGTGGCCGGCTTGCCGAGCCACTTCGCGACCGCGATCGCCTGCGAGGTCGACATGCCGGTACCGATTTCGGCTGCCGTGTGTTGCAAACCGATCTTGCCGTCGGCGCTGAACTCGACCTTGGCGAACGAGGTTTCCGCGCCCGTGCCGAAGTCCTTTTGCACACACGCAAAACCGACGCCATACCGCTTGCCCGGATGCGCGGCTTCGAACTCGGCCTTACGCTTTGCGCGATTCACCCACAGCGGATGAACCTTCGCCTTCTGCAACACGTCGTCGACGCGAATCGCGCCCGCGGGCACCGCGCCCTGGGTGTTCTTCATGCCCGAACGCAGTGCGTTTTTCAGGCGAAAGTCGATCGGATCGAGTTTCAGTTGCGCGGCGATTTCGTCGACCATCATTTCGGTCGCAGCCATGCTTTGCAGCGTGCCGTAACCGCGCGCCGAACCAGCGTCGATCGCGCGCGAAGCAATCGCCACCGCCGAGAGATCGTTCTTCGGGAAGTAATAGATCGATTGCGCAGCCGTCGCGCCGACCATCGCCACCGACGGCGAGAAGTTGCACCGCCCGCCGCCGTCCGCTTCCATCGCGGCCTTGAACGACTGCATCAGACCTGTGTTCTTATCGACGGCGATCCGGTAGTTCATCTTGAACGCATGGCGTTTCAACGACGTCTGGAACTGCTCGTAGCGATCGTTCGCAAGACGCACCGGGCGGCCGTCCGCATACATCGCGCAGACGAGGCCGTAAAACGGCACGTTGAAGTGATCCTTCGAACCGTAGCCCACCGTGTAGCACGGGTGAATGAACAGGTTCTTCACCGGAAACGCGCACTTCGCGACCATGCCGGCCGCGCTGTCGGCAACTTCGGACGGCGCCTGGGTCGGCACGACCATGTGCAGCGATTGCGTCGCCGCGTCGTACCAGCAGTTCGCGTTGTCGGGTTCGAGCGCGGCCGTGTCGATCGACTGCGTGTTGTACTCGCGCTCCATGACGAGCCAGTCCGCCGACGGATGATCCAGTTCCTGCTGGATTTGACCGGCGTGGAACATGCCCTGCTCGTCGAGCTTGCCGTGTTCGACGCCGTCCGGCCACACCGGCTGGTGCTTGCGCATCATGCTCGGGAACACCGGCGCGTCTTTCAGACTGGAGAAGATATCGTCGTCATACGGCGTCTTGCCGCCGACGCGCACGAAGCGGAACGTGCCCCACGGATCGCGCTCGAGCGGCCCGGTTTGCGCACCGTAACGGATGATCTGATCCTGGAACTTGAGCTTGTCTTTTGCGAAGCGGAAGCGCGCGAAGTCGTGATAGATCAGGATCGCGACCGCCTGGCCGAGATACGCGGGCGTCTTGCCCGGCGGCAGCAACATGTCGTCGCCGTAGAAGGCCGGGAAGATCAGGCCGTCGCGCACCAGATCGGCCGCCGTCACCACGCGGTCGGGTTTCAGATCGTCGCCGAGCAGCGACAGGTCAAAGCCTTCATAGCTGCGGTCGGCTTGCGTGGTGCGCAGGATGAAGGCGTGCGATTGCTGCTGCGGCCAGTGCGGCATGTCGGCGGCGCGGATGTCGCGCGCGAACACTTTCGAGCCCGTCACTTTGGCGATACCGTCGATGCGGAATTTCGCCTGCCCATTGGCGGCGTCCCACTGAACCGGCGTCAGAATTTTGTCTTCGAACAACGCAGCAAATGCGCGGCTGCCCATCGGCGCGATATACACCGACACACCCGCCAACACGCTGGCCTTCAGAAAACTACGACGCGAAAGGTCGAGTTTCCCCATGGACTTCTCCTTTAGTGAACACAGCGGCAACTCGTGAGCAGGACGATCGTGGAAAACGTCAGGTCTCGCGCGAGACCACACGCTTGCTCGCGCGTGGCGAACCTGCGCTGGACGGCGATAACCACGAGGGAGGTGTTCGAACCGCGGGCGCTTGCTTGAGCCCGGGCGTACCGGCGACGTGCAGTAGCCATCACTTCGGCTGCCGCAGTCGATCTGATTGACCTTGAACTACCGTGAGTTGCCTTTTCCCTGCCCTACAGAGGGCCAAGGGCCGGGATTATCTCGCTGTTTAGACGCACGGTGCGTCATTTTTTGTCAGCTATCTCGCAAATAACGGATTGGGTATGAATCGTTATAACAGTGGGTTTATTGCACTTTCTGTTATCTGTCGCTGATCAACGATGGCCGCTATTTTGTCGCGAGCGTACTTACTAAAGCGTACTTAACTAAGCACGCAGAATCGTGATCCCCAATGCTTCGAACGGCGTGGTCAGCACCTCCGGTGTGTTCCGCTCGACGACGATCGTGCTGGCCGCCGACACGTCCGCGATCTTGTACGCCGACGCCGCATTGAGTTTTTCCGCCGACGCCAGCACCACGGTTTCCGCCGCATGTTCCGCGAGCGCGCGCTTCACGTAGGCCTCCTCCATATCGCCGGTGCTCAGGCCCGCTTGCGGATGCACGCCCGTGACGCCCATGAAGTAGAAGTCAGCGCGAATGTGGCTGAGCGATTCGATAGCTGCCGCGCCCACGTTGACCATTGAATGCCGGAACAGACGCCCGCCGATCATGATCACCTCAAGCTCGGCGTGCTCAGCCAGTTCGACGGCGATGCTCGGGCTGTGCGTGACGATCGTCGCCCGCAAGTCGCGCGGCAAGTGACGCGCCAGTTGCACGGCCGTCGTGCCGCCGTCGATGAACGCAATCTGCCCACGCGCGATCATGCCCGCCGCCGCCCGGCCGATCGCCGCTTTCGACGCCGATTCAATGCGCTCGCGCCCGGCAAAATCCACCGCTGCCGGCGACGCCGGCAAGGCACCGCCATGCACGCGCTGAAGCTGCCCCTCGGCGGCGAGCTCGCGCAGATCGCGGCGGATGGTGTCCTCCGAGACGTCGAACTCGACGCTCAAGGTCCTGGCGATCACCTGCCCGTCACGCTTGAGCGCGTCAAGGATCAACTGTTTTCTTTGCGATGTGAGCACGGTGGTCATCCCGGAAGCATTTTGACTAACTGCACGAAATTTCTTGTTTTTGCACGATATTGCACGATACCATAAATTGCATGCGGTGCAGACCGCGTTTCCCAATGGAACAGGATGCGAGCCATGAACGAAGTCGCCGGGCGGGTGCGGATCGTCGACGTGAAAGTGCTATCGGACGACTGGTACGTGCTGAAGAAAACCACCTTCGACTACCAACGCGCGGACGGCCGTTGGCAGCGCCAGAGCCGCGAAACCTACGATCGCGGCAACGGCGCGACGCTGTTGCTATACGACCCGCGCCGCCGCACGGTGGTGCTGACGCGGCAATTCCGACTACCGGCGTTCGTCAACGGTCATCACGGCATGCTGATCGAGGCGCCGGCGGGTCTGCTGGAAGCAGCCTCGCCCGAAGAACGGATTCGCGCCGAAGTCGAAGAGGAAACCGGCTACCGCGTGCATGAAGTGCGCAAGGTGTTCGAAGCCTTCATGAGCCCGGGTTCGGTGACAGAAAAGCTGCACTTTTTCGTCGCTGAATATGATGCGGTGGCGAAAGTCAGCGCGGGCGGCGGCATTGCCGACGAGGGCGAAGATATCGAGGTGCTGGAGCTACCGGTGAACGAAGCGCTGGCGATGGTCGAGCGCGGCGAGATCGTCGACGGGAAGACAATCATGTTGTTGCAGTACGCAAAGTTGAATCTGTTCTGCGCGTAAGCGTTGCCTCGCCACAAGCCGCGGCATTTCAGACTAATCCCACGCGACTTTGGGAAAAGGACGATATGTCGGCGAACGTCAAAAAAATATCCTTATGGGTCCTTTTAAAGCCTACCTGCCTCCCGGTCATTGCGAGGCAGGTCTTTGAACGGGCAAACCATTTCCGTCAGTATATTTTTTACTTCGTCAGCTTCATAAAGCCGGCGAATGATTTGAGGTTTAAGTGGATTCTCTTAATTCAGCGAACAGATTCATGGGTGGCTTCTTTTTCGGCGCCCTGATCGCTGCAGTCGTAATGGTATTGCTGTGCAATGCTGGTGATTTTTCGCCGTTTATCGCGAAACTGCATGCTTTGGAACAGGTCATCCTCACCGTGCTCATTTCGCTCGTTATCGTCGATGCAAAACCATTGGCTTATAAGACCGTCTGGCGTGAACGCCGCTGCAGTTTCGTACTCGATGAAGATCTAACCGCGACTATTCGCGGTAGAACGTTCGGCATTCCCGCCGGCGTGGCAGTCGGGATTCTGATTCAGAACTACGTGATGAATTGATCTCCCGTCGTACGGGAAGCGATATCCATCGCGCCAGGGCTCAGCAGTCATCATTCAGCCCACCACCGGCGAGCCCTGCCATCTCCTAGAACTTATGCCGTATCGCCGCGCGCACCACGACCTGCTTCGACGTCGATGACGGCGACTGCGTGCCGGGCGTGAAGGCGTCGTCCAGAATCGAATAGGTGGGGTCGCCGGCCACCTGCTGGTATTCGCCCTGAATGTACACATCGGTGCGTTTAGACAGGTTGTAGTCCGCCATCAGGCCGAACGAATGAATCTTCGGCTTCACGCCGCCGCTCGTGGCGTCGTAGGTTTCCATCGTGTAGACGTACTGCGCGCCGACGAACAGCACTGGCGAAATCTGATACTTGCCGTTCACCTCGAAGTTCTGATACTTCAGCGAGTTCAACAGCACACCCGGCGGCACGAGCGGCGTCACGCCGAGATAGCCGTTGCCGGTCGGATCCAGATAGTTCGAGTTGGTGTACACGAAGCCCGCCGTGGCCGGGCCGAAGGTATAAGTGATCCCGCCGCCGAACACGCGCATGCGGGCGGCGATGAAACTGGCGTCGTTCGCGGTGATCGCGCCGTTTGAGCCGTTGCCGGGATTGTCGGCCTGCAGATAGGCCGCGGCAACCAGCAGTCCGCCATAGGTGTACTGGCCGCCGAAACTGTAGGCGCGATTGTTGGCGAAGCCGGTGTCGTTGCTGAAGCTGTAGACGCCGCCGAACTGGAAGCCCGAGATCGACGGGCTGGTGTACTTGACGCTGTTGTCGAGACGGAACGAGTTATCGGTGTTGTCGTTATCGTACGGGTGCGAGAACAGGGAACCGGCCCAGTTGCCGTTGGCCGTGGTCTGTGCCAGATAGTCCACCACCGAGTCGTACTGGCGGCCGAACGTCAAGGTGCCGTATGGCTCCGAGCTCAGGCCGACGAACGCCTGGCGGCCGAACATCCGGCCGCCCTGGTTGAGCCGGCCGGAGCTGACGTCGAAGCCGTTTTCAAGCTGGAAGATCGCCTTCAGGCCGCCGCCCAGTTCCTCGGCGCCCTTCAAACCCCAGCGGCTGCCTTGCGCATAGCCGCTCGCGAGTTCATAGACATGGCCGCGGCCGACATTGTTGGTGTAGTTGATGCCTTCATCGAGCACGCCGTACAGCGTCACGCTCGTCTGGGCAAAAGCAGGCAGGGAGAAAATCGCTAACGAAGTGGCGGACAAAGCAGTGGAGACAGCCAGCGCGAACACTTGCTTGTTCATGAAGATCTCCCTGAGCTCGAGTAATGGGACAACTCGATCCGACCGCTTTCTTATTGACGCTTCTCGAGGCGTTTAGCGACCCCGACGCGCTTTGAAGAAATCCTCACACGCCGTTACGTCGCCGTCCATCAGGTGTCGCGCGCATATCTCAAAACGTTGCGAAATCTCCACTGCGTGGGGCAGCCCCTTTTTTCGCAACGCTTATTCAGGTAAACGGCGCCGCGCCGTCGGGACTTAAGCTGGGTGTCGCATTAGGCGCGTCGGCCTTGCGGGTTTCGCAGCAGTTTTGTCATGGAAGGAAATATAATCGAAAGCTTTTGCGGCGCTGCAGCGGAACTCTGCGCCCTCAAATGGGTCATTTTTACTGGCCTCTGCAGCCGCGCCTGGCATGGCCGGTTCAAGCGGCGACACGGATGACCGCCCCGCGGGTCGCGCATCCATCAGTCCGCCGCCCGCCGCAACACCTAATCCAATTTCAAAAGCTTTGTGAGACGCCTGCTGCGCTGAACTAGCGCGCCGTCGCACGGGGCTGCTTTTGGCACTACACAATGCAAAAGTCGCAATCCCGCTTGATCGAGCTCGATTTTTTCCGCGGGCTGGTCCTCCTGATCATCGTCGTCGATCACATCGGCGGCAGCATTCTGTCGCGCGTTACGCTGCACGCCTATGCGCTGTGCGATGCGGCCGAAGTCTTCGTGTTCCTCGGAGGCTTCGCCACGGCGACGGCCTACGCGGCACTCGCCGAACGGCGTAACGAGGCGACGGCGCGCAGCCGCTTCCTGCGGCGCTCGCTCGAAATCTATCGCGCCTTCCTCATCACGGCCGGCTTGATGCTGCTGGTCAGCGCGGTGCTGACCGCGTTCAGTATCGACGGCCCGAATCTCGCCACCACGGATCTCGACGATCTGATGGATACCCCCGTGGCCGCCCTGCGCGACATCTTGCTGTTCCGCCGTCAGCCCTATCTCGCTTCCGTGCTGCCGATGTACGCGTTCTTCGCGCTGCTGGTGCCGATGATCCTGCCGCTCGCGCGCAGCAAGTCATGGCTGCTGCTGGCCGGCAGCGTTGCGCTGTGGGCAGGCGCACCGGCGATCGACGCCTACCTGCCCGCCGCGCCGGACATGCACTGGGACTTCAACCCGTTTGCCTGGCAGTTGCTGTTCGTGCTCGGCGTGCTGGCACGTTGCCAGCCGGTTTATCACCGGATCAGCGCGCACCGGCTCGGCTGGCTGGTGAGCGTGCTCGCGTTCGCCGTGGTCGCCGCCGCGGCCTACTACAAACTCTTTATCGAACGCGAGCCGCTTGACGCCAGCTTCAAGCAAAATCTCTCCTATCTGCGCGCGATCAATTTTCTGGCGATTGCCTGGCTCGTCGCCAACCTGATCCAGCTCGGCTGGGCAAGGAAGCTCGCTCAATGGATGCCGTGGGTCGGCATGATCGGGCGTAAAGGGTTGCTGTGCTTTATCGCGGGCGCCGTGATTTCGCTGGTCGTCGATTCGGTGCTGTATGCGGCGACTGACGGCTATCTGAACTATCCCCTCGGGCTGATAGCGGATGCATGTGCAGTCGGTGCGCTGTTCGCCGTTGCGAGAGCATCTGAGCCGCTCAAGCGCTTCGCGACGCACCTCTGGAGCTTGCGTCTCAGAACGTCGCCCTGAGTAAGCGGCGTGCGCATGCGCGCGCGAGCTTTTGCTGTGTTGCCGCCTGCCAATTTTTCACTGCCGATCCTGATAGCATGACGGCCGCGCGCGACCTGCGCGGCGGCCTCTTACTCTGACATGCGTCTATTCCTACATTCCGCGCTCCTGGCGCTATGCACCACTGTCGGCGCGTCGGCGAGCGCCAGCACCGTCATCAGCCGAAGCTTCCATTCCGAAGCGCTCGGCCGCGACTGGGCGTACACGATCTATCTGCCCACCGGCTATCGTCACGACGCCGCACGCATTCCCGTGCTCTACCTCCTGCACGGCAACAATGGCGACGCCAACGACTGGCTCACGCAAGGCCACCTGCAAACCACCGCCGACGCACTAATCGAGCACAAGGAGATGCCGCCGGTCGCAATCGTGATGCCGCAGGGCGGCACGGACTGGTACGTTGATCGCAAGGAGAAGATGGAGACGGCGTTCTTCGGCGATCTGCTGCCTGAGATCGAAACGCGCTACGCGGTCGCGACGCAGCGTAGCGGGCGGATGATCGGCGGCGTTTCAATGGGCGGTTTCGGCGCGTTGCGCTACGCCATGACCCAACCCGAGCACTTTTGCGGTGCGCTCCTGCTAAGCCCCGCGATCTACGCAAACGAGCCGCCGCTTGCTTCGGCGGCGCGCCGCGTTGGCGTGTTCGGCGACCGGCAGTTCGATCCGCACGTCTGGCATGCGCTCAACTATCCGGCGCAATGGGAACGCTACATGAGCCAACCGTATCGCCTGCCGATGTTCATCGCCGCCGGCGACGACGACCTGGCGATCCAGGCCGATGCGTCATCGCTTTACACGCATCTTCGGCTGGCGGGGAATCCGGCGGCGCTGCGCATCATCGACGGCGGCCACACCTGGGATGTCTGGAGCGCACTACTGCCTGCCGCGCTGAAATACACGCTGGGCTGCGTCAAACAGTCGGCGCGCGATCAGGACAAGTAATCAGGAAAAATAAGCCGGCAAATCAGCAATCCTGATTGCGCCGGCAATGTGCGTGCAACAAGTGCGTGCAACTATTGCACGAGGTCGGTCCACAGCACCACCAGAACGGTCATAAGCGCGGGCCCGATGAAAAGACCCAGCAAACCGAACGTCTCCGCCCCGCCGAGAATGCCGAATAGCACGAGCAGGAACGGCAATCGCGTCGAGTTGCCGATCAGCACCGGCCGCACGAAGTGTTCGGCGACGAACACCACAACCGAGCCGAACACCGCAAGCCCGATGGCCCCGGCCACCGAGCCTTGCGAGAACAGCCACAGGGCCGCGAGGCCGAACGTGAGCGGCGCGCAAAACGGCAGCATCGCGGCAATCGCCGTGACGAGCGCGAGCAGCGCGACGTGCGGTAAGCCGGTCACGAAATAGGCGACGCCCATCAGCACGCCCTCGCCGAGCCCGACCACCACCAGCCCCGACACCGTGCCGCGTACTGCCGCGGCCATGCGCGCGAGCAACTGCGCGCCGTCCTCGCCGAAGCCGCGCCGCACGCCCTTCATCAGCGAGCCGGACAGACGCGGCCCCGCCTGAAAGATCACGAACAGCGTGACCAGCATGAACGCGAACACCATCACGCCGTGCGCCGCGCGCGCACCGAAGTGGCGGCCTAGCGTCATCACCGTGGTGCTGTGCAGCCCCTTCATTGCCGCCGAATCGCGCAGCGGCTGGGCGAGATTGGCCTGCCACCAGGCTGAGATCTGTTGCACGCCGTACGGCAAGCGTTGGATGACGTCCGGCATCGGAATACCGTTTTCCTGCGCGGCCTTGAACCACTCATTCATGTCATGGGCTTCGCGCAGCGCCTGGGCAATGCCGATACCCACCGGCAGGACCACTAGCAATGCGATCGCAAGGGTTAGCGCCGCGGCGATCAGCGTCGTGCGGCCGGCAAGCCAGCGGCAGCCTTCCGCCTTTTGCAAAAGCGGCCATAGCGCGATCGCAATGACGCCCGCCCAGGCCGCCACCGCGATGAAATCGCGCACGACCCACAGCGCCAGCAACACGAGTGCGATATACAGGACGAGTGAAGCCGCTTTCTGCTTTTTCAGGCAATCAGGCGGTGTCGGCGATTCGGGTGGCGCTACGGGGGGGCGTGAAATCATGTGGGCTCTTGAGTTCTTGTGGATATGCGCGCGTGCCGACCAGAAAAATCCAAACCCGCTACACTTGCGTCGCACGGTTGCTCATCAATAACCACATCTTAAAGGAAGCACCGGCGCCCTTCGCAGGCCGCATGCTCGTCGCACTGCGTACAACACTGCGTTGCAAAAATCCACGCTATCGCAAATTCACCGCGCATATCGCCCGCAAAGCCCCGCCGTTTTGGGTAAGCGCGAATGTCAAGTTTCATTGTTGCTATTTGGGGAACAGTGTTTCAACCGCGGCACAATGGCTATCCGCCGCGCGCGGGACTACATTCGGCACACCACAATACGGAGCCGACGATGATGACCTTAGAGTCCATCCCCCTTGACGGAACCAATGGCGTACGCATCGAAATTCTCGAGCGCTCCGACACCACGCTGGTGATCCGCTGGGTCGAACCGGGGCGCTGTCATTACGGCGAGCAGCGTTGGCGGCGGCGCTCGGCGCATACGTCGGGAACGTGCGCGGTGACACGCCGCAAGATTCGCCGCGGCGACGCGGTGTTCAAACCGGCTGAACGGCCGGCGCCTTCGAATGCTTCTGCAATGATTTGTGCTGAAGTGTTGGGCGAACTGGTTGAAGCCTGACGTTTTTCTGCCTTTGCCTCGACGACATGTGGCTGCCGTGAGCTTACGGCCGCTGCCGTCGTAGGCCCCCTTCGAAATTTACTGGCGCAGGCTCACCGTCGCGCTATCTGCTTTTTCAGCCGCTCTCCAACACGCCCGGCGCCGCTCGTCAACTCACTGCCTGTATGTCATAACGCTGCTGCGAAAGGCCGCTGGCATTGGCCGGCAGCCACTCTGCAGTCCCGCCCCCAAAAGCCCGATTGCGGCCCCGGGCCACGTGCGTTAAGGTGACCCTCGATGCGCCAGGCCACCACGCCTGTCAGACGCGCAGCGTTAAATGAATGCCCCGCATCCCATTCGAACGCGCCGCAGCCGTCTCGCGGCAAACGAGAGGCGACACCATGGCAGAAGACACGCACGAACCCCGCGCCGCAGCGGTTTCTCCCGCCCCGCTAGTTGCACCGCAACAATTCTCTCTGGACGTCCTGCTCGAGAAATACGCCAAAGGCGACGAGCAGTCGGCCGACGACGTATTCAAACGCGTCGCCCGCGGCGTCGCTCAGGCGGAACCGGAAGCCCTGCGCGAGTCGGTGGAAGCGCTCTTTGCCGACAATCTGCGGCACGGCGCGCTCGGCGCCGGGCGCATCATGAGCGCGGCGGGCACGGGCATCGCCGCCACGCTCATCAACTGCTTCGTGCAACCGGTCGGCGACGCGATTCAGGGGGTCGACGAACAGGGCCTGCCCGGCATCTACGTGGCGCTGCTGCAAGCCGCCGAGACGATGCGCCGCGGCGGCGGGGTTGGCTACAACTTCTCCGCGATCCGGCCCAAGGGCGCCCGCGTTCATACCACCAGTTCGTCGGCGTCCGGACCGTGCAGTTATATGGACGTGTTCGACGCCTCGTGCCGGACCGTGGAAAGCGCCGGCTCGCGGCGCGGTGCGCAAATGGCCGTGCTCGACTGCAATCACCCCGATCTGATCGAGTTCATCGAGGCGAAGCATTCGAAAGGCCGCTGGAACAACTTCAACGTGTCGGTGGGCGTCACCGACGAATTCATGCGCGCTGTCGAAGAAGATCAGCCCTGGCCCCTCGTGCACCGTGCCGAGCCTTCGCCTGCGCTGCGCGCGGCCGGCGATGTACGGCAACGCGAGGACGGCCTGTGGGTCTATAGCGAAAAGCCGGCACGCGAGATCTGGGACCGCGTCATGCGCTCCACGTACGATGTCGCCGAGCCCGGCATCGTGTTCATCTCGCGCATGAACGAGGACAACAATCTACGGGCCGTCGAAACCATCCGCGCCACCAATCCGTGCGGTGAACAACCGCTGCCGGCCTACGGTTGCTGCAACCTCGGACCGTTGAACCTCACGCGTTTCGTGGTCGATCCGTTCGCGCAAATGAAAGGCCGCAAGCCTTCGTTCGACTGGGACGGGCTCGCCAAGCGCACCCGCATCCAGGTGCGCTTTCTCGACGACGTGCTCGACGTCACGCTATGGCCGCTGCAACAGCAATATGACGAGTCGCGTGCCAAACGGCGCATCGGCGTGGGCTTCACCGGCTTGGGCGATACGCTGGTGATGCTCGGCCTGCGCTACAACTCGCAGGAAGGCCGCGACTTCGCGGTGCGCATCGCCCAGTTGATGCGCGACGAGGCCTATCGGGCGTCGGTGGAACTGGCGCGCGAACGTGGCGCGTTCGAGTTGTTCGACGCCGCACGCTATCTGGAAGCAGGCACCTTCGCCTCGCGCCTACCCGATGACATCAAGGACGCGATACGCCAGGACGGCATCCGTAACAGCCATTTGCTATCGATCGCGCCGACGGGCACCGTCAGTCTCGCATTCGCGGACAACGCCTCGAACGGCATCGAGCCGGCCTTCTCGTGGACCTACACGCGCATGAAGGTGATGGCCGACGGGGGCCGCGAGTCGTTCGATGTCGAAGACTACGCATATCGCCTTTATCGCGAGCTCGGCGGCGACGTGAAAAGCCTGCCGGACTACTTCGTCAGCGCACTCGAAATGTCGGCGCGCGACCACCTCGACATGATGGCCGCGGTGCAGCCGTACGTGGACACGTCAATCTCAAAGACGGTGAACGTGCCGGCGGATTATCCGTTCGAAGCGTTCGAAAGCCTCTACTTCGACGCGTGGAAAAACGGCCTCAAAGGCCTCGCCACCTACCGCCCGAATGAAACGCTCGGCGCGGTGCTGAGCGTCAGCCCCCCGCCGCAAGCAGACGATACGCTGACCGAAACCGATCAGGATCCGCTGCGGATCGCGATCGATCACCGGCCCAAGGGTGAATTGCCGGCGATCATCGAAAAGGTCGAGTACCTCACGCAAGCCGGCAAGAAGTCGCTTTACGTCGCGGTGTCGTTCATCGAAGTGACAGGACGGCTGGGCGGTGAAGAAGTCACGATCGAACGCCCCATCGAGTTCTTCATTCCGACCGGGCAGCGCGACGAATCGCAGCAATGGATCACGGCGACGATGCGTTCGCTGTCGCTCGCGGCACGCGGCGGTTTTGTCGCGCGCAACCTGCAGGATATGCGCAAGGTGTCATGGGATCGTGGGCAGGTGCGGCTCGGCGAGGTGCAACGTCTCGACGGTCACCGCACGCCGCGCTGGCATGACTCCGAAGTGGCGGCGCTCGCCTTTGCGATCCAGCAGATTCTGCATCGTCGCGGCTTTCTCGATGCCGAAGGCAATCAGGTGCCGTCGCGGATGCTGGCGCGTTTGCCGCGCGGGCAGATGAAGGCCGAGACTGCGTTACCGGCGGATTTCGGCATCCGTCCGCCGCCTGGCGAGGCTAACGAAGCCGCCTTGCTGCAACCCGGCGGTATGCAAGGCTTGCATACCATGCTCGGCCGCAAATGCGGCTCGTGTGGAGCGAATGCGGTGATTCGCAAGGATGGCTGCGACTTCTGTACCGCGTGTGGTGAAGTCGGCGCGTGCGGGTAAGTGACAGCTAGCCGCAACGCAGACGCGGCCGCCGATATCGGACGGCCGCGGCAACCCACGCGTCAACCGACTCGCGCGTAATACAGATTCTGCGGATGCTTCGCTTCGGCGAAGAAGAACCAGCGTTCCGCCACGAGGCCGGCGTATTGCACCAGGCATGCGGCGGCCAGCAAGCCGAGTGAGACACCGATCGAATGCAGGCCCGCGCCCAGCGCCATCAGCACAACTGGCACGGCAAACGCGGCCGCGAGGAACCCCCACTTGACGCCGCGCAGCGTCCCCGCCGATTTGCCGTGAAAGAACTCACGCAGATTGAACGCGCCGGCGGTGAAGCCGCGCGAGATCTGCACGAGCTTCGGATTCTGGATGCCCGTCGCGCTTTGCACGGTGGACTTCGGCCGTAAGCGTGCGTTGCGCACGAGCGATGCCGAGCGGCTCGCGCAGCCCGCGAGCGTCAACACGCAGGCACAGACCGCGAGCCCCACTGTCAGCGCGGGCGCGAACCACGCGGTCAGCGCCGTCGCCAGTGTGAAGCCGGACGCGCAGCCGAGCAGCACGAAGTTGACCAGCGTAAGCGGCGTGGCCCATTCCTGCAGGAAGCGCAGGCATGCGTAGATCATCGCCGAGCAGACGAACAGCGCCGCGCTCGCCAGCACGCCGAGCCAGCCTATCGCCAGCGACCACGGCGAGCCGAACCCGTGCGCAACGCCGTAGAAAAACGCGCAGGCGAGAAACGCCGGCAGGCACAGACATTCACGCGACAACCACGACGTCCGCCACATTGCGACCGCGCGCCATGCGCGCTCCGGATGCCCGAGATGGAAGAACGAGGCGATCAGCCCAAGGCCACCCAACACGACAGACACGCCCGCGCCAGTGACATAGAACGCATCCGCGGGCGCCGTGACGAGTCCCAGATGCGCGGCCGTCTCCACGCCGACGAGCGCGATCAGCAGGCCCTGCGCCGCGCCGCTCAATGTAGTGAGAAAAACCACTGAAAAAGCCGGATTCATCGCGAGGTCCTTTAGATACGCGTCGCCATTGACGCAAGATGCAGTTGACCGTGTTCGAGTTGTGCATCAAGTGAGTCGAGCGATTCGGGCGTCTCAAGCGCCGTGCCCGCGCCCTTGCACGAGCATGCATCGCTGCCGCAACCCGATGCCGACGTCGTAATGCGCGGCAAATAGTGATTCGCCGGCTTGGTGTTCCACTCAGGCATCAACTGATACCCACCCCGTTCCTCAATTGCCTTCGACACCACCGACTCCGGATCGTGAATATCGCCGAACAGTCGCGCTGAAGTCGGGCACGCGAGCACGCACGCGGGTTGCCGGTCGCGCTCGGAGAGGTTTTCATCGTGAATGCGATCGACGCATAGCGTGCACTTGGTCATCTCCTTGCGCGCTTCGTCGAGTTCGCGCGCACCGTATGGACAGGCCCACGCGCAGTATTTACAGCCGATGCACTTGTCGAAATCGACCAGCACGAGACCGTCTTCCTTGCGCTTGTAGCTGGCGCCGGTCGGACACACCGGCACGCACGGCGGGTCCTCGCAGTGCAGGCACGACTTCGGGAAGTGGATCGTGTCGGCGTTCGGGTAGCTGCCGGCCTCGAAGCTCTGCACGCGATTGAAGAAGGTGCCGGAGGGATCGGCGTCGTACGGATTGAGATCGGCGAGACTGCCCGACTCACCCGACGTATTCCACTCCTTGCAACTCGTCACGCAAGCCTGGCATCCCACGCACACGTTCAGGTCGATCACTAACGCCATCTGAGTCATCAAAGGCTCCTTGCTGCTTTACTGCGTTATTCGCGCGCTGCCCGCGGTTCTGCGGCGCCCGGGTTTCGCATTGCTCGCGTGCGAATCCTGCGTTTCCTGCGAATCCCGCATCACTTGCGACCCACCGCACCGCGCAGCCGTGCCGCAAATTCGCCGCGCCCCGCGAAATAGGTCTGCACGAGCCGCGATATCACTCCGTTCGATCCCGGCAACGCGGGCATCGCACCGAACTGCGGCAGCGTATGGCGCGCATCCGCTTCCGCCGGATAGATGCGCACGCGCACGTCGTACCACGCGGCCTGGCCTGTCACCGGGTCCGAATTCGAGAGACGCGCGGCGGCTTCGTTGCGACCGGGCAACTCGTCGGTGATGAGGTGATTAAGCAGGAAGCCGCGCTGCGATTCGTTCGCCCCCGCGCCGAGGTTCCATGCGCCCGACGCCTTGCCGATCGCATTCCAGGTCCACACCGTCCCCGGCTCGACGGTCTCGCTAAAGCGCGCCATGCAGCGCACGCGGCCCCATTGCGATTCGGCATAGATCCAGCTGCCGTCGGCAATGCCGTTTTCGGCTGCCATCAACGGATTCATGTAGAGATAGTTCTCGCCATGAATCTGCCGCAGCCACGCGTTCTGCGAATCCCACGAGTGATACATCGCCATAGGCCGTTGCGTCACCGCGGCCAGCGGAAAACGCGTGAGATCGGTCGAATCGCTTTCGAGCGGCGCATACCAGAACGGCAGCGGATCGAAATACTTTTCGACCCGCGCCCGCAGGTGCTCCGGCGGTTGCCTGCCGCTCCTCCGGCCTTGCGCGGCGAGCCTGAACTTCTGCATGACGTCGGAGTACAACTGGATCAGGATCGGCTCGTTGAATTTACGGAAGCCGTTTTTCACTGCCCAGTCGAGATACGGCCCGTTGCAGTTGCGCATGTATTGGAGCGTCTCTGGCAAGCGGTAATGGAACACGCAGTTGTTCTTTGCATATTGTTCCCACTGCTGCGGATTCGGCTCGCCGACCAGCGCCTTGTCGCCGTCTTTGCCGCGCCAGCCGATCAGAAAGCCCACGCCGGAATCAGGCGTCGTCGTGTGATTGATGATGAAGTCGGGATAGTCCCGGAAGCGGCGCGTGCCCTCGGCCGTCGTGAAGGCCGGAAACTTGAGGCGCGAAGCGAGTTCGATCAGCACTTCCTGAAACGGCTTGCATTGACCCGTCGGCGGCACGACCGGCACGCGCACGGAATCCACCGGACCGTCAAATTCGGAGATCGGCCGGTCGAGCATCGACATCGCGTCGTGCCGTTCAAGATAGGTCGTGTCCGGGAGGATCAGATCGGCAAAAGCCGTCATCTCTGACTGGAATGCGTCGCACACCACGAGAAACGGAATCTTGTACTCGCCGTTCGCGTGCTTGTCCGCGAGCATCTCGCGCACCTTCATCGTGTTCATCGACGAATTCCAGGCCATGTTGGCCATGAAAATCAGCAGCGTGTCGATGGGATAGGGGTCACCACGCCAGGCATTGGTGATCACGCTATGCATCACGCCGTGCACGGCAAGCGGATATTCCCAGGAGAAGGCCTTGTCGATGCGAACCGGACCGCCGTGTTCGTCGATGAACAGGTCTTCGGGCGCGGCGGGCCAGCCAAGCGGACCGGTGGCAAGCGGCGTGTTCGGCTTGACGGCATCCGGGCTGTTCGGTGGTTTCGCCGATGGCGGCACCGCACGAGGAAACGGCGATTTGTGACGAAAGCCGCCAGGGCGGTCGATCGTGCCCAGCAGTGACATCAGCACCGCCAGCGCGCGGATCGACTGGAAGCCGTTGGAATGCGCGGCTAGCCCGCGCATCGCGTGAAAAGCGACCGGATTGCCGGTGACGGTCTCGTGCGACTTGCCCCACGCGTCGGTCCATTGGATCGGCAGCGTGATCCGGTGATCGCGGCTCGTCTGAATCATTTCGCCAGCGAGGCGCCGGATCGTGTCCGCGGCAATGCCCGTAATCTCCGCGGCCCACTCGGGCGTGCAATCGGCCACGCGTTCGCGCAGCAAGGCGAACGACGGCGTGACCGGCGTGCCGTCCGCGAGCGTATAGCGGCCGTCGAGCGCGGGCGTCACACCGGGTGCATGGTGCGGCACGGTGCGCGCGGCTGCGGCATCCCACCAGAGATGGTTCTGCGGAAACAGCGGATTGCCAACCGGCCTATCCGGATCGCGCACGAACAGGCCGAAGTTTTCGCTGGCCTCATCGAGATCCACGAGTTCCGCCGCGTTCGTATAACGCTGCACGAACTCGTGATCCCAGGCGTCGGCCGCGATCAGTTCGTGCAGAAACGCCATAAACAGCGCGCCGTCGGTGCCGGGTTTGATCGGCACCCATTCGTCGGCAATCGCCGCATAGCCGGTACGGATCGGATTGATTGCGATAAAGCGCCCACCCGCGCGCTTGAACTTCGAAATAGCGATCTTGAGCGGATTCGAATGATGATCTTCCGCCGTGCCGATCATGAAGAAGAGTTTGGCGCTGTCGAGATCGGGGCCGCCGAACTCCCAGAACGAGCCGCCGATCGTATAGATCATCCCGGCCGCCATATTGGCCGAGCAGAAGCCGCCATGCGCCGCGTAATTAGGCGTGCCGAACTGTTTGGCGAAGAGGCCGGTC
Source organism: Paraburkholderia aspalathi (assembly GCF_900116445.1). GTDB lineage: Bacteria > Pseudomonadota > Gammaproteobacteria > Burkholderiales > Burkholderiaceae > Paraburkholderia > Paraburkholderia aspalathi. Next base: position 94,000 of record NZ_FPBH01000016.1, on the reverse strand, counting down.
AGCGCCTGCATCTGGTCGCGGCCGGTGAACAGCGCGAATTTCTTCGGATCGGTGGCGCGAATCACGGAGAGGCGCTTTTCGAGCACGTCGAACGCGACCTCCCACGACACCGGCTCGAACTGCGCACTGCCCCGCTCCGCGCCGGCCTTGCGCATCAACGGCTGGGTCAGGCGCGCGGGCGAGTACTGCTTCATGATGCCCGAGGCGCCCTTCGCACAGATCACACCCTGATTCAGCGGATGCTCGGGGTTGCCGTCGATATAGCGAACTTCCCCTTCACGCAGATGCACGCGGATGCCGCAGCGGCAGGCGCACATGTAGCAGGTAGTCGTCTTGATCTCGAGCCGTTCGTCCTGCGTGCGGGCGTGGTGTTCCATGCGGGATCTCCGTCGCGGCTCCGGCTGTGTCGAAGCGAGGTGGGTTTGATACCGACCATCCTATTCGCCACGAGCCTACAAGGGAAATCGCGATTTGTGAGAGAAACTATCCGCTGGGCTGATGGTTTCAGTTTGCCTTCAAATGTCAGATCGGCGTCAATACCGCCTCGCCGGCAAAGTGCCGTCTGGCGTTGGCGAGGAAATTGTCGACCGAAGCCGTGATCGCCTCCGGCGAGCGGCCGCCCACATGCGGCGTCAGAACTACGTTGCGCAGCGTCAGCAAGGCCTCAGGCGGATGCGGCTCGCTCTCATAGACGTCGAGACCCGCGCCGGCGATCGCGCTGGTGGCAAGCGCATCCGCTAAAGCAGCGGTATCCACCACGCTGCCGCGCGAGACGTTGACCACGAAACCGTCCGGCCCGAGTGCGTCCAGCACCGCCTTGTCAATCAGATGACGCGTACCGGCGCCACCGGGTGTCGCGACCACCAGAAAGTCACACCATTGCGCCAAACCCTGCACGCTGTCGAAATAGCGCAGCGGCGAGCCTTCGCGGGGTTTGCGGTTGTGATAACCGATTTCCATATCGAACCCGGCGCCACGCCGCGCGATCTTCTCGCCGATATTGCCGAGCCCGACTATGCCGAGCCGCTTGCCGGACACGTTGGGGTGCATCGGCAACGTGTCGCGCCAGGCGCCCTTGCGGGTGGCCTGATCGAGTTGCGGCACGTCGCGCACCACCGCAAGCAGCAAGGCGAACGCGTGATCGGCCACGCAGTGATCGTTGGTGCCCGCGCCGTTGACGAGTACGATGCCGCGCGAGCGAGCGTGATCGACGGCGAGGTTTTCGTAGCCGGCGCCGAGCGCGCTGACAAACTCGAGTTGCGGCATCCGGTCGATTTCCGCAGTCGTCAGCCCCGCTGTGCCGCTAGTCAGCACGGCGCGGATCGTCTCGCCGTGCGCGGCGATCGCGGCGGTTCGTTGGCCGGCATCGGGGGCATAGACGACCTCGAAAGCAGTCTCGACACTGGCGCGGCTTGCGTCTTTCAAGGGGATCAGAACCAGCAGGGATGGCTTCATGACGGGTGTTTTTTCTTAAGGCGACGAGAGACGGGGGATGCGACGAGTGAGTGTAACAAGCCTCCCGCGGCCCTGCTGGCGGGCGATCAGTTGAGATCGCAAGTAAAAAACCCGGTTGCGAACTTGCCGCCGCGCAGCTTAAAGTCCCTGCGAACCACGCCGTTATCTTCGTGAATGGATCGGCGCGAAAAATATGCGCCATGCGTCTTTCTTTTGAGCCGAATCCAAGCCGCTTTAGAATAGCCGGAACTCCGACCACGGGAATCTCATGCAGGACACCCTCCGAAGCGGCTCAGCGCCCGCCAACGACGATTCCGAAATGTTCGAACTCGCGCCTGTCTCGCTCTGGCTCGAAGACTTCAGCGGCGTGCGTGCGCTATTCGACAAATGGCGGGCAGAAGGCGTGACCGATCTGCGTGCCCATTTCGCCCAATATCCGGCTCTTGTCGCCGAATGCGCGCATAGCATCGGCGTCATCAAGGTCAACCAGAAAACGCTGACGCAATTCGAGGCCGCCGATTTCGACGCGCTCACCAGCAATCTCGCCTCCGTGTTCCGCGACGACATGCTCAAGACTCACCTCGAGGAGCTATGTCAACTGTGGGCTGGCCAGGCGCATTTCACGAGCCAGACGGTCAACTACACGCTCGGCGGACGCCGCCTCGACGTGCTGCTCAAGGGCGCCGTGCTGCCCGGCCATGAAGACCGCTGGGACCGCGTGCTCGTATCGGTCGAAGACATTACCGAACTCGAAGGCGCGCGGCATCGCGTGACGCTCGCCGAACAGTATGTGCGCGGTCTGTTCGAATATTCGCCGGTCTCGTTGTGGGTGGAAGATTTCAGCGCGGTCAAGCGTCTGCTCGACGACGCGCGCTCCGCCGGCATCAGCGATTTCCGCGTGTTTACCGACGTGCATCCCGAGTTTGTCGAGCGCTGCATGCAGGAAATCCACGTACTCGACGTGAACCAGCACACGCTCGACATGTTCGTGGCAAAAGACAAGAAAACGCTGCTGGCGCGCCTGCCGGACGTTTTCCGCGACGATATGCGGCCGCATTTCCGCGAGCAGTTGATCGATCTATGGGACGGCAAGCTGTTCCAGCAGCGCGAAGTGCTCAACTATTCGCTCGACGGCAACGAGGTGCATGTGCACCTGCAGTTCTCCGTACTACCGGGTCATGAAAAGAATTGGGACCTGGTGCTGGTGGCCCTCACCGACATCACGGCGCGCAAGAAGGCCGAAGCTTATCTGGAGTTCCTTGGCAAGCATGACGTGCTGACCAAGCTGCGCAACCGTTCCTTTTACGTGGATGAACTGAACCGGCTGGAGCGCAAGGGTCCGTGGCCGGTGACGATCATCATGGCCGATCTGAATGGCCTCAAACGCGTGAACGACCAGCTCGGCCACGCGGCCGGTGACGCGCTGTTACGGCGAGCCGGCGAAGTCCTCGCCAAAGCGACGGACGCGCCGTTTCACGCCGCGCGCATCGGCGGCGACGAGTTTGCGATCCTGATGCCGGACACCGACGAGCGTGGCGGCGCCGCGATGGTCGATGCAATCCGCCAGTTGGTCGATCTGAACAACCAGTTTTATCCGGGCTCGCTGCTGAGTCTTTCGATGGGTGCGGCGACATGTCAGCGCGGCGACCGTCTCGAAGCCGGTGTGCAACGCGCCGATCTGCTGATGTATGAGGAAAAGCACGCGCACTATGCGAACCGTCCGTCTGCGGACGCGTCGAGCGACTAACGCCCGACGGCCTCGCACGTTGGTACGGTGTAATTCGATTGTTGAAAAGGCCGCGCCGTGTCAGCGGATTGGCAGCTCAATCAGCCTGGCAATTTGGATGCCAGCACATCGAGTTTGTGGATGCTGGGCGGCGTGGCGAATAGCTCGCCGGCCTTCGCCATTAGCGCAGCGGCCACCTTGCCGTTCAGATGCGCCTCGCGGCCAGCTTCGTCGGGGAAAGCGTCGAAAATGGCATAGGTGGTCGGTCCAAGCTTGAGACCGAACCAGGCGCTGGTAGCAGGCTCCTCCTCGACGAGCGGCAAGCCGCTCAGCAGAAAGGCCTCGACATCCTGTTCCTTGCCGGGTTTGGCTTCAAGACGAACGTACAGAGCGAGTTTGACCATGGCGCGACTCCCTGGGTGAAGTGAGGACAATGGATCCGCTTTGCCGGGCCGGCAAAGCGCTGTGAAAGGCATCGGCTCGTCAAGCCCCTCAGCAAGTATAGGGCGGCGGTCGTGAAGCTGTGCCGAAGAGCATGGGGGCACATCGGGTCGCGCGAGGCACCATCAGGCACAGGCATTCAGGTTGCATCCACGCAGAAAAGCATGTCAGCCTTTGTCGGTTCGCACGGCCTCGCCGTAAGTGCTGACGATTCGCCGATCCTGCTCTTCCGCCGAAAACAGCTCCCATTCGAGGCCGTTTACGTCCTTGCTGCTCGAGTAACCGTCTACAGAGTCGTCTTCGAAGCCGACGTGCCGGAGCTGCCCACCTTTGTCCGGCATCTCGTTGATCGAAAAATTGAGCAGTTCGGTCCGCCACATCGCGTAACGGCCCGGCACCACGGCCGTGGGCGGCTGGCCAAGACGGGCGCTGTAATCGTCGATGGAAGCCTCGAGGCTGGTAACGGCCAAAGCAATGTGGAAGCGTTTCATAGCGGTTTTCCCGACGATTAGGATGAGATGTTTCATCGTATCCGCCGCGCGCTGCCGCAACCAGTTGCGCGATCATCCCGGTATCGGCATTACCGGTTTGCGCTGTAACGGTATCCGGCCCGGCCTGGGTCGGCCTGCAAAACAAACGAGGAGCGACACTGATGCTTTCCCACGTATTCGTCGGCATAACGGATTTCGAGCACGCGTTCGGCTTCTATGGCGTGCTGATGGAAACACTAGGACTGCGGCTCAAGTTCCGTGATGAGGATGCGTGCTGGGCCGGCTGGATGCCAGCAGACGCGCCGCGGCCGCTGTTCGTGATCAGCAGGCCCCATGACGGTCGTCCTGCCACCGTCGGCAACGGCCAGATGTTGGCCCTGCTGGCCACGGACCGCGCCACGGTCGATCGCGCGCATGCTGCGGCGCTTGCTCACGGCGGCGCCTGCGAAGGTCCGCCGGGTTTGCGACCGCGGTATCACGCGGACTATTACGGCGCCTACTTTCGCGATCCCGATGGCAACAAGCTCTGCGTGTGCTGCCATGCGCCGGACCCAACGTCAGCCACGCAAACAACCCGCTAAGCTAAGCGCCCGGAAAGCGCAATTCGAAGCGCACCACGCCCGGCACCGGACACACCACGCGCGCCGTGCCGCCGTGCAGATGCATGATTGCCTTGACGATCGCGAGCCCCAGCCCGCTCGATTCGGTGAACTCGCTGCGTGCTGCATCTCCGCGGTAGAAACGGTCAAACAGGCGGTCCAGTTGCTCACCGGGAATTGGCGCACCGTCGTTTTCCACCACCACGGTCGCGCCCTGCTCGTCCTGTGTGCCCCTCAACCGCACTACCGTATCGTCCGCGCCGTATCGCACCGCATTCACGACAAGATTGTTGATCGCCCGCCGGCATAGCATCGGATTGGCCGACACCACGCCCTGGGCCTCGACGGTAAAGCGCATGCCGCGTTCATCGGCGGGACCTTCGAAATAGTCTGCGATCCTGACGAGTTCATCGCGCAGATCGACCGGCTCACGGTCGATGGAAAGCGCCGCATGGTCCGCGTGCGCGAGAAACAGAATGTTCTCCGCGATGTGGCTCAAGCGGCTCAGCTCCTCGAGATTCGATTCGAGCAGTTGCTGATATTCATCGACGTCGCGCGGTTTGGCGAGCGTGACCTGAGTCTGGCCGATCAAGGCGCCCACTGGTGTACGAATTTCATGCGCCAGATCGGCGGAGAACTGCGAGAGGCGCTGGTAGCCATCGGCAAGACGGTCGAGCATGGCGTTGAAGGCATGCGTGAGCTGGCGTAATTCGACTGGCGCGGCCTCGCTGTCGAGCCGCACCGACAAACTCGCCGGACTGATCTGCGCCGCCCGCGTGGCGATCTCGCGCACCGGCCGCAACGCGCGGCGCAGCACGTAATAGGCAAGCAGCGTGGCAGCCAGCATGCCGGTCAGCGTGGCCAGCACAATCCGGTTGCGGTAGGCGGCCAGCATCCGCATTTCCTGGGTCATCGGATGCGCGGCGATCACTTCGACTTCGCTGCCATCCTCACGCGCTTTGACGGTAGCGATTGCCCAATGAACCGGCACGCCGTCCGGCAGCGTGGTCTGGCGAATGTCCGAGAGCGTCGGCAAGTGCTCCGCGGTGCCGGCCTGCAGCGCAGGCACCGCGACATTGCCGGGGTTCACGTCGATAAACGGCGCTTCGCCCGGACGGCGAAACAGCAGCACGTCCTGCTCCGCGCCAAGCATGCTCTCGAACAGCAACGGCCGGCTCTTCAAGTCGCTGACCGAATAGAGGTCGTGCACGATGCGGCTGAAATGCTCGACACGGCCGGTGAGCACCACGTCCGCGCGGCGCTGCAACGACAACTCGGCGGAGTGGTAGAAATACATGCCCAACGTGCCGATCACCACGCACGCGATCGAGGCGAACAGCACCGTGGTGCGAGCCGTCAACGAACGTTCGGTCCACAGTTTCATGCGCCGTCGCCGAAGGTGTAGCCGATGCTGCGCACCGTATGAATCAGCTTCTTTTCAAACGGATGATCGATCTTCGCGCGCAACCGTTTGATCGCCACGTCGACCACATTGGTGTCGCTATCGAAGTTCATATCCCACACCTCCGAGGCGATCTGCGTACGCGACAACGCCTCGCCCTGCCGGCGCACCAGCAGATGCAACAGCATGAATTCCTTATTGGTCAGCGGAATCTCGACGCCTTCACGCGTCACCTTGCGGCGCAGCACGTCGAGCTTGAGGTCGGCAATCTCGAACACATCGCTCTCGCGGATCACGCCGCGGCGCAACAGCGTGCGGATGCGCAACACCAGTTCGGTGAACGAGAACGGCTTGACGAGGTAATCGTCGGCGCCGAGTTCGAGACCGCGAATGCGGTCGCTGACGTGATCGCGCGCGGTCAGAAAAATGACCGGCAGATCGCGCCGCGCCCGTAACGCACGCATGATTTCCCAACCGTCGATGCCGGGCAGCATCACGTCCAGCACCACGAGGTCGTACGCGTGCTCGAGCGCCATGTGCAGCCCATCGGTGCCGGTGCGCGCAAGGTCGACCGCGTAGCCACTTTCGCGCAGGCCTTTCTTCAGGTAGTCGCCGGTTTTCGGGTCGTCTTCGATGACGAGGATGCTCATTGCCTGGTTTCCGACCCCGAGCGCCGCCGTGGGCGTGGGTCATGAATGTGGACGTGGATATGGCGGCCATTCTACGTGGCTGCGGCGCGCCGTTCATGACGTTTTTGTCATCCGTCTGTCACTTGGCGGAGCCAATCGCGCGCCTAACCTGACGCTATCTTTCACCCACCCAGAGCAGACTCATGAAGATTGTCTCCGCTAATGCGATGCGCGCCTTCGTTGCCCCCGCGCTCGTCGCCGCCTCATTGTTCGCAGCAGGATCCGCCGCACAAGCTCAGACCGCGGCGCCCACCGGCGTACGTGGCACCGTGACATCGCTCTCGGGCGACGTGCTCAAGGTCCACACCCGCGACGGCAAAGACGTCGACGTGAAGCTCACCAAAGACACGCCGATTCGCGGCGTGACGATTGCCGACGTGAATGACATCAAGCCGGACAGCTATGTCGGCACCGCCGCGATCCCGCAGCCCGACGGCTCGTTGAAGGCGCTCGAAGTGCACGTATTCCCCGCCAGCATGCGTGGCTCCGGCGAAGGTCATCGCCCGTGGGACCTCGGCACGAACAGCACGATGACCAATGGCACGGTGGGCTCGCTCGTGGTTAGCAACGGCCGAACGATCACGGTCAAGTACAAGGACGGTGAAAAGAAAATCGTGATTCCGCAAGACGTGCCTATCGTCGCGCTCGAACCGGGTGATCGCGCGCTGCTGGTGCCGGGAGCGAAGGTCGTGCTGTTCGCCCACAAGGAAGCTGATGGCTCGATGGCGGCTAATTTCATCTCCGCGGGCGAGCACGGTGTAACGCCGCCGATGTGATACGGCGTTTCTTCGACCGTTCGCTTTTTAGCCATTCGAACAGCCGCGTGCCTCAATGACGCGGCTTTCATATTTTTCCCTGTTTCATCATCTCTGACCATGCCCGAACCGCAAGCGCGCTTCATCGTTCACCCACTCGTCGTACGAATTACGCACTGGATCAACGCGTTTGCCATGGTCTGCATGGTGATGAGCGGCTGGGCGATCTATAACGCGTCGCCCTTCTTTCCGTTCAAGTTTCCGGTGTGGGCGACCGTAGGCGGCTGGCTGGGCGGCTCGATTGCATGGCACTTCGCGGCCATGTGGCTGCTGTGCGCGAACGGCCTGCTGTATCTGGCGTATGGCATCGGGCGCGGGCATTTTCGTCGCAAGCTATTGCCTGTTTATCCGCGCGACGTCGTACACGATGCCGCATTGGCGATGCAGTTCAAGCTGCCGCACGATACCGGCAAATATAACGCGGTGCAGCGTGCGCTCTATCTCTTCGTATTGTTCCTTGGCGTGCTGCTGGTGGCGTCGGGGCTTTCGATCTGGAAGCCGGTGCAATTCTCGTGGCTTACCGCACTATTCGGTGGTTTCGATTTCGCGCGTCGCGTGCATTTTGTCGCGATGGCGGGCGTGGTGGGTTTCGTCGTCGTGCATCTGGCGCTGGTGCTATTGGTGCCGCGCACGTTGCTGCCGATGTTGACCGGCCGCGCCCCACTGTCCACGCACGAAAGGAGCGAGGCATGAGCGACACAGAACGCAAAGACTCGCGCGGCACGCGCATTGTCCTCGCCGACCACAAACCGCAAATCGAACGATTGCAACGGCGCCTGTTCCTGCGCTCGTCGCTTTCGATCGGCGCGCTGGCGATGCTCTCGGGTTGCAACATGCAGGACGGCGATTCGGTCGACAAGGTGCTGTGGGCCATGTCGCGCTGGAACGATCGGGTGCAGGGGTGGCTGTTCGATCGCAACAAGCTCGCGCCGACCTACTCGGCGAAAGAGATCACCGACCCGTTCCCGTTCAACGCGTTCTATCCGGAGTTCGACGCGCCGGATATCGACGGTTCGACGTATCAACTGGAAGTGTCGGGTCTGGTGTCGGACAAGCGCACGTGGAATCTGGATCAACTACGCGCTTTGCCCCAGGCGTCACAGATTACGCGGCACATCTGCATCGAAGGATGGAGCGCGATCGGACAATGGCGCGGCGTGCCGTTTCGCACGTTCCTCGAACGCATCGGCGCCGATCTGAGCGCACGCTATGTCGGCTTCAAATGTGCAGACCGTTATTACTCGAGCCTCGACATGGCGACCGCCTTGCATCCGCAAACCCAACTCACGCTCGATTTCCGCGACGCGCCGCTGCCGGCCAAATACGGCTACCCGCTGAAGCTGCGCGTACCGACCAAACTGGGCTTCAAGAATCCGAAGCACATCGCGGCGATTTTCGTGACCAACACGAACCCTGGCGGCTATTGGGAAGACCAGGGGTACAACTGGTTCAGCGGGCTATAACGCTTCGTGAGGACGCGCGCTTATACGGCGGTCACATAACGCGGGACCGGCTTGACTACGCGCGGCGGCGGCGGTGCGTCGTACACGGTGCGCATACGCTTGACTTCATCAACCGGGCTCAGGCCGAACAGACGCTTGAACTCGCGGCTGAATTGCGACGCACTTTCGTAACCGACGCGTGCCGCGGCCGCACCTGCATTCAGACCATCGTGCGCCATCAGCAAACGCGCGTGATGCAAACGCGTGGTCTTCACGTATTGCATCGGCGAGGTCGCCGTCACGGCCTTGAATTGCGCATGAAAGACGGCGAGGCTCATGCCCGCTTCAGAGGCGAGCGTATCGACGTCGAGTTGCCCCTGATAGTCGGCGTGGATGCGCCTTAACGCCTTGGCGATGCGACCGAAATGATTCTGATGCGTGAGTGCCGCGCGAATCGCATCGCCCTGCTCGCCCGTCAACACGCGATAACAGATTTCGCGGACCACGCCTGGCGCCAGAATCCGCGCATCGAGCGGTGAGGCCAACGCGTCCATCAGACGCTGCACGGCATTGGAGAGAGCCGGGTCGAGCGGCGTCGAATAAATGCCGAGGGGCTCGTTCTGCGTCGCGCCTTGCGTTTCGTTCAGCGCCATCAGCAACTCAGCCACCATGGTCAGATCGACGCGCACCGAGATCGCGAGGAACGGCTCTTCCGGACTCGCCTCGGTTTCGCATTCGAACGGCAGCGGCACCGACAGCACCAGGTATTGCTGTGCGTCGTACTGGAACACCTGATCGCCGAGAAAACCGCGCTTGCGGCCCTGACAGACGATCACGATGCTCGGCTCGTACATCACGGGCATACGCGGCATCGGACTATTGGCGCGCAACAGGTTGACGCCTTCGAAGCTCGAACGCGTCACGCCCGGTTTGGGCGCGAGCAAATCGAACAGGTCGACCAGACGCTGCTGGGCGGAATCGGCCGGGCCGCCAGCGGACTGGCCGCGCTCGGCCGGATCATGAGTGACCGAGGCGGGTTCAGCCGAACGGGTTGACATGACGGTATAGTGACGCGCAAGAGAATAATGCTTGAAATTTAGCACCAAACGACCTACTGCGCTCATCGCCAGGAGTTTTAGGCAAATCTTCAAGATATTCAGGTATTCCCCGGTTTGCTCCCGGCCCCTACTATGGGAACCCTACCGGATCATCTATTTCCACGCTGCGCCGGGCTCGGTTATCCATTCACCGTTTCGGTGAAAGCGTCGACCACCGCCTGCGCCCTGATCCCGGTCCATGACAAGGTTTGGCCGCATCGGCGACGCGCGTCGCCCATCGCCGGCGCCTTGCGACGTCATCCTCTTTGCTGGAGTTACCCATGAGCACGACTTACGCCTATGCAGCGACCGACGCGACCGCGCCGCTCGCTCCGTTCGAAATCCAGCGCCGCGAACTGCGCGCCCATGACGTGCAGATGGAAGTCCTGTTTTGCGGTGTGTGCCATTCCGACTTGCATCAGGCGCGCAACGAATGGAAGAACACGGTTTTCCCGGTGGTGCCGGGCCACGAAATTGTCGGCCGTGTAACGGCAGTTGGTCCGGACGTGACGAAGTACAAGGCAGGCGATCTGGTGGGCGTGGGATGCCTGGTCGATTCGTGCCGCACGTGTGCGAGTTGCGAGGAAGGTCTCGAGCAGTATTGCGAAAACGGTTTTGTCGGCACGTACAACGGCGTGGACCGGGTTGACGGTCAAATCACTTACGGCGGTTATTCGACGCAGCTGGTGGTGGATGAGGCATTTACGCTGCGCGTGCCGGAGAACCTCGACCCGGCGGGTGTGGCGCCGTTGCTGTGCGCGGGTATCACGACGTATTCGCCGCTGCGCACGTGGGGCGCCGGCCCTGGCAAGAAGGTCGGGATTGTCGGCCTTGGCGGCCTGGGTCACATGGGCGTGAAGTTGGCCCGTGCGATGGGTGCGCATGTCGTGTTGTTCACGACGTCGCCGTCGAAGATTGAAGATGCCAAGCGGCTTGGTGCGCATGAGGTTGTCATTTCAAAGAATGCTGAGGAGATGGGCGCACATGCCAATAGCTTCGATTTCATTCTGAATACGGTGGCTGCGCAGCATGATTTGAATCCCTTTTTGAATCTGCTCAAGCGCGATGGGACGATGACGCTGGTTGGAGCGCCGGAGCATGACCATCCGTCGCCGCAGGTATTCAATCTGATCTTTAAGCGCCGCCGGCTGGCTGGGTCGTTGATTGGCGGGATTGCTGAGACGCAGGAAATGCTGGATTTTTGCGGCGAGCATGGGATTACTTCGGATATTGAGGTGATTCCTATGCAGGGGATTAATGACGCTTTTGAACGGATGCTTAAGAGTGATGTTAAGTATCGGTTTGTTGTTGATCTGGATTCCTTAAGGAAGTGATTTTTGTTTTTACCTTTGCGGCGCTTTTTTGGCCATGTTCCTGGGGCTTTGGCCTTTCCTTGATTTGTTAGTGGTCTATTAGCGTTGCCCCTGTGCGGGGCGGCACCTACTTTTCTTTGCCGCCGCAAAGAAAAGTAGGCAAAAGAAAGCGGCTAGAAGCCCCTGCTAAGTGGGCACCATGGTCTGCGCAGGGTAGTGGTGCGACTGGAATCCGTGCTCTCGCACACTCCGCGTTAGTGACAAAGGACTCATCAGCTCCCACTCCGCACTGCGTGCGTCGCGGACGGGTCTGCAGGGGAAACCACGGGCTTCGCTTTTGCGCAGCGGGGCCGTCGGCTTCGCCTCGGCGATGCGCCGTTGCACTCATGGGTGAACCCCGCTTCAAATAAATATCGAGCACTCGCAGCAGCGATGCAATAACGAATCATGGCGCCGAAAAAAACACGAGAGCCCGAACCCAAAGGCTTGAACGCGTGAGCGCCAACGCAAGGACTAAACGTAGAGAGCGGTTTTAAGAATTACTCTTCGGCGCGCGCAGCGCCGCCGGAAGTATGACGCCCTTGTCACAAGCTTATGCACGGGCACGAACACAGATTCCAGTCGCACCACTACCCGCAGCGGACCACGGGACCCGCTTAGCAGGGGCTTCTAGCCGCTTTCTTTGCTTACTTTCTTTGCGGCGGCAAAGAAAGTAAGTGCTGCCCCGCACAGGGGCAACACTAATAGACCACTAACAATTCAAGGAAAGGCACCAAAGCCAGAACAAGGAAAGGCCAAAACCCTAAGAACCCGACCAATGCCGCCGCCAAAGGCAAAAAAACACCCCCTCTCACTAACAGGAGTTTGCATCGTGATTGACAGAATAACTGCAATGCGGACATTCATCCGAATCGTGGACACCAACAGCTTCACCCGCGCAGCGGAATCCCTCAACATCCCCCGCGCGACAGCGACAACCATCGTCCAGAATCTGGAAGCGCTGCTAGGCACAGCCCTCCTAACCCGCACAACGCGGCGCCTGAGCATCACGCCAGAAGGCGCAGCCTACTACGAACGCTGCGCCCAAATCCTCGCCGACATCGACGAAATGGAAGCGAGCCTCCGTCACGCAACGGATAACCTGACCGGCCGCCTGCGCATAGAAATGCCCGGCGCGGTAGCGAGCACCATCGTCCTCCCAGCACTGGAGGACTTCCATGCCCGTTATCCGAATCTCGATCTCGCCATCGGCATCAGCAACCGCACGGTTGACCTGATCTCGGAAGCTATCGACTGCAGCATCCAGCTAGGCGAATTGCCCGACTCGAATCTGATCGCGCGGCAATTGGGCACCCTCGAGCACGTGACATGCGCAAGCCCGGCTTATCTGGCCCGACATGGCACACCCGCCGACCTCGACGATCTGCGCGGACACGTCGCCGTCAATTGCATGTCGCCGCATAACGGCCGCGAAGTCGACTTCGACTTCGAAGTGGACGGCGAAGCGCAAAACGTCAAGGTCAGAGGCTTCGTTAAAGTCAGCGACGAGCAGGCTTATCTCACCTGCGGTTTGCAAGGCCTAGGGTTGATTCAGCCCGCGCGAATCGCCGCACAGCCCTACCTCGATTCGGGACTGTTGCGCGAAGTACTGCCGCAGTGGAAACCTGTGCCGATGGCGGTTTCGGTCGCATATGTGAAAAACCGCCGGGTGTCGCCTCGCGTGCGAGCCTTCGTCGACTGGCTTGCGGAGTTGTTTGAGCAGACCGAACATGTCGATCAGGACTTGTCGCGAGTGCGTCAGTTATTGCGCGGCCTGCATCCCGCTTGAGGCGGGTTTCATGCAGGCCCGCAACATCACGGACGCGTTAGTTCGGTAGTGTCACGGGTACCGGACGTGTCAGCAGATCAACGTAGAAATTGAAAAAGGTCGGATTGTCGAAGCGTTTCACCACTGTCATCTTCTGCAAACCCGCCGGCGGCGAACTGGTGTAACCGGTCGACTTGCCGTCATTGGCGCCAAAGCTCATATCCACATCCACCCATTCATCCACTGTCTGCGTCGCGAACGACGGATGCATCAGATACGCCAGCGTCAGCGTGTCCCAGATATTCGTGGTGTAGTTCGGATTCGTTTCAAAACCGTTCTTCCCGTCGAACCCATAGCCGTTCAAGGTCTTGAATAGTTGCGTGATGATGGTCTGTTTGTTCGGATCGTGCGCAACGCGGTCGTACAGCGCTTTGTCCATCTTTACGGTGTCCGTCACGTCGAGCGGAATCACCACCTGTTTGATCGGCAGGCGCAACACGGTCTTCGCCGCTTCCGGATCGAACCACCAGTTGAATTCAGCCGTCGGTGTCGTGTTGCCAGGCACGTCGATCGCACCACCCATGTAGATGATCTGTTTGATCAGCGGCACGATCTCAGGGTGCTGACGCGTGGCGAGCGCGATGTTGGTCAGCGGGCCGATCGCCAGAATCGTCACTTCGCCAGGATATTGCTTCACCGAATCGACGATGAAATCCACCGCGCTCTTGCCCTGCAATTTTGTGTGCGTGGCGAAGCCGTCAGGCGGTGCAACGAGGTCGCTGTCCGATTTCGGCTCGGGCGTATTCCACGCGCCGAGATAGCCGTCCCCGCCCGGGAATTGCTTCTGTTCGGCCTGGATGGTGGCGAAATCATGCGATAACGCATAATTGGCGCCCGCATAGACGCCGATCTGATTTTCAACGCCAAGACGCTCAACCGATTTCAATGCATCCGCTACGCCCTGCTTCAACCATTGATTGCCGGACACTACTGTAATACCCAGTACTTTCAGCGAACCCTGCGCCTGCAATTGCGCAGCCATTACGCCGAGCTGGCCGTCATCGCTCAACGTGTTGTAGTCGCTGTCGATAATCACTTTGGGCGGATTCGTCTGCGCATTGATATCGTTCCCGCTACACGCCGAGAGCGCCGAGACGGCCAACACGCTTGCCACGCAGGTCAACGCTACGAAAAATCCCTTCACCGACGCCTCCTTTTAATGCAGTCGTACTGCTCCAATAAGCGGGCTCATCTTAGACGTAATATCTGCTGCCGCTCGTGCCTGAGTTTCTTGCGAATCATCCCGCCATTGCGCTCGACATCGTTCTGGCCGATCAGGTGGTGGACCTGCTTGAACAATGCGCCGATATCTCGCTGCGCAACGGTCCGCCGAAGGATTCACAACTGTTGGCGCGCAAGCTGGGGACGCGGAGCAACGCAGGATCGAAGTACCAGTGGAAGGTAATGCGCAGGTCGGCGGTGGTGGAACGAATGCGCGTCGAGTGACGCGCATCGCTAGCTGTGAAGCCGCAGATTCACAAAACGCTGCGACAGCGAATGTGAATTGCGTGGACCGCATGTGCCGCGAGTCACGAAGACGCGCGGCGCATTACGCGAACTTACGGCTGACGTGCCTGCGGCGCAGCCCCCGGACAAGCGGGGTCTTTACCCCAATGCCCGTCGCACACGCGCCAGCGGCACAACTGGTCTTCGAAGAAGCCGCGTTGCCCACACTCTTTCACGCGTTCGGCCAGCTTGGCGTTCCCAGGCGCAGCCGATGCACTGACCTTGGTGGCCGTGCTGCCGTCTGCCGCTTTCGCGTCAGCCGGTTTGGTGCGCGCCACGAGTGCAGCCAATAGATCGGCATCCGAATCATCTTTCGAAGCATTACCGGCAGGGCGCGATTTCTTCGTTTGAGCGACCGCGGTCGGCGCGCTCGCGTGATGATTGCTTGCGCTCGCGCTTTCCTTCTTGCTGTGCGCCGCTGTGTCGTGTTTCGCATTGCTGGCGACAGCCGTGGAGGAGCTCTTACCGTGCTTTGCCGCCGGCACCGTGACCGCCGACGCAGCCGTTGCGGACGCAACCGGTGTAGACGCGGTGCTCGGCTCAGCGCCATCGGCAAGCGCGCGCGATAAGCGGCTTCCATCACCGCTTGCAGGCTCACCCGCGGATGCCGCTGGCGCCTTGCTGTCGCTGTCATCAGCAACGATCGTGGCCGCTTGCGACGACGCTGCAGCCGGCGCCTCCGCTTTCGCAGTGACCTGCGCAGCACCGCTCGCGGCGGACGCCGGCACAGCAGCTTTCGTGGCGTTGGCGGGCGTGGCTGACGCCAACGACTCCGTCTGCACACGCTGCTGCATATGCCACGCGCCCCAACCGCCGGCAGCGATCACCAGCAAGGCGACCAGCAGCAGCGGCGTTTTCGACCGGCGTGGTTTATCGGTAGGCGGCTCGACGCGGCCTTCCAGATTCGCGAGAATTCGCGAACCATTGCCATCGGCGCCCTTAGCCTTATCGGATAACAGGCTAGGTGGGGCTTTGGAATTCGAACTTTCCGGCGCACTCATTCACTGTCTCATTGAATCCTGGATTATTTCGCCGTGATAATACCGTTCCGGCTCCTCTCCGAGCAGGCCTGATTCTAAGAGCAAGCATTACAAAATACAATTGTTTCCAATTTCCGGGGTCGACTTTGATTGCCGTAGTACTTCTCGCCTATTTCGCCTTCGCCGTTGTGATCGCCGCAATGCTGCTATTGCCGGCGGTACGCGCCTCTTTATTAGGCGCCGCACTCGCCATTCATGGCCGCGTTATGCGCGGAGCATCTCAAGGTGCTTCACGTGCTCGCGGTCAATTAGTGCGTTCGGCAAAAATTTCGCAATCGACTGCAGTCGATATGCAAAAGTTACTGGCAAAGCGGCGCTTGCTGATTTTTACCACCACAGGTATTCTTGCGACGCCGCCATTGGTGGCATTGGCTTTACGCGGCAGGCAATTATTCCAATTCGATGACACTGCACGGGTACCGGACGAGAAAATTGCCGCGTTATTGAATGGCGAACAGCTCGTGCCCCCGCCGCCGCTGCCGCCCGAGGTATTTGCAACGCAGGAAGTGGAGCAGATTCGGCCCGCGCTGAAAGACGCGAGCCGCGACTGGAATTTGCTCGACGCCGATTTCAGAACGCGTTTATTGCTCGTTTACAAAATCATGCACGAGCAGTACGGGTATGAAATGGCATTGCTGGAGGGTTATCGCAGTCCGGAGCGGCAAAACCGCCTGGCGCAAATGGGGGGCAACGTCACCAATGCCGCAGCGTTTCAAAGCTATCACCAATACGGTCTTGCCGCGGACAATGCGTTTTTGCGCGACGGCAAGCTCGTCATTTCAGAAAAAGATCCCTGGGCCATGCGAGGCTATCAGTTATACGGACAGACGGCCGAACAGGTCGGCCTGACGTGGGGTGGCCGTTGGAAATTGATGGATCTCGGGCACGTTGAATATCACAAACCCGGCTTCGTCCTGGGGCGTGGTCATTAAGGCGAAGTGGGCAATAAAGAGGTTGGCAATGGGGCGTTCAAGCAAATTTTCTGGCAAAAGTCGGCAATGCCGCCTGCATAACGGCATTCGTCCCATCGCCATCGGCGAAACATTCCACGGCGGATTTAACAATCCGGCCGCATTCACCTTCGCCTGAATATGCTTTCGATTTATTTCAAACGCGGCGCTGGCAGACTTTGCCCGCGCTCGCACCATGCTGTTTGTCACACACGCGCCACAACACACATCACCAAGACCTGAACGGCCTATGCGACGCATTCTTAACGTGTTGACCCATACACGCACGCTCTCGATCATCGGCTTGCTCGCGCTCGCTGCTGTTTTGTTCATCGGTGCCGATACCTTGCAGATCGACCTGATGTGGCCTGCCATCGTGCTCGGCGCGGTGATCGCGCTATGGCTGCTGGTGTGGGTGGTGCGCCGCCTGCGCGCGCGGCGCGCGAACAACAAGCTCGGCGAAATGCTCGAGCAGCAAGCCGAAAAACAGACCGAAACCGGCCCCGCCCCAACGCCCGCGCGCCAGGCCGAACTCGACGTGCTGCGCACGCGCCTCGTCGACGCGGTGAAAACGATCAAGACCTCGAAGATCGGTCAGATGTCCGGCGGCTCGGCGCTGTATGAGTTGCCCTGGTACATCGTGATCGGCAACCCGGCCGCAGGCAAGAGCAGCGCCGTGCTGAATTCCGGTCTGCAGTTTCCTTTCGCTGACAAGAACAACGCCGTGATTCACGGCATCGGCGGTACGCGTAACTGCGACTGGTTCTTCACGACCGAAGGCATTCTGCTCGACACCGCCGGCCGCTATTCCGTGCACGAAGAAGACCGCACCGAATGGATCGGCTTCCTCGGCCTGCTCAAGCGCTTCCGGCCAAAAGCGCCGATCAACGGCATCATCGTCACGGCGAGCATTGCCGAGCTGACTAGCAGCAAGCCCGAGTTCGCGATCAATCTCGCGAAGAACCTGCGCCAGCGCGTGCAGGAGTTGACCGAAAAGCTCGAAGTGTTTGCGCCGGTGTATGTGATGTTCACCAAGGCCGACCTGATCACGGGCTTCACCGAATTTTTCAGCGGCAGCGACCGCCACGAATACGACCGCGTGTGGGGCGCCACCCTGCCCTACGAGCCGGACGAAAAGCGCGACGTGGTGGGCCTCTTCGACGAGCACTTTGAAGAGCTCTACGACGGCCTGAAAGAAATCAGCGTTGCGCAGATGTCGATCAACCGCGGCAACAAGCTCTCGCCGGGCCAGTTGAGCTTCCCGCTCGAATTCTCGACGATCAAGCCCGCATTGCGCGCGTTCCTCGCCACGCTGTTCGAAACCAACCCGTTCCAGCACAAGCCGATTTTCCGCGGTTTTTACTTTACCAGCGCCCTGCAGGAAGGCGAGACCAACAGCGCCGCCGCCACGCGCATCGCCAACCGTTTCGGCCTCTCTGCCGACAGTCTGCCCAAGCCGCATAGCGCGTTCTCGAAGAACGGCTTCTTCCTGCGCGACCTGTTCTCCAAGGTGATCTTCGCCGACCGGCAGACCGTCAAGCAGTTCGCCAGTCCCGCCAAGACGCGCATGCGTTATGCCACGTTCTTCGGCTTCGTCGCGGTGCTCGCGTTGGCGCTCGGCGGCTGGACGTGGTCGACGATCGGCAATGAGCAGCTCGCCGACAACGTCAAGGCCGACCTCGACAACGTGGTGCGCCTGCAGCAGAACCGCAACGACCTGCAATCGCGCTTGCAGGCAATGGACATTCTGGAAGACCGCATCGACCAGCTCGAACAGTTCCGCCGCGACAAGCCGCTGGCCGTGTCGCTCGGGCTGTATCAGGGCGACCGCCTCGAGCAGCACTTGCTCACCGAGTATTACAACGGCGTGCGCCAGATCCTGCTCGACCCGGTCTCGCAGAATCTCGCGTCGTTCCTGAAGGACGTCAATGCGCACCCCGATCAGCTCGCGCCGTTGAACCGCACGCCGGACGCCGCAGCGATTCCGGTGTCCGCGCACACTGCCATGGCGGCGAACAGCCAGGGCGGCCTGTATAGCGATGCGTCGCCGACCAACGTCGAAGACGCGTACAACGCACTCAAGACCTACCTGATGCTGAGCGACAAGCGTCACGTGGAAACCGCTCACCTGACCGATCAGGTCGCCCGCTTCTGGCGCGGCTGGCTCGAAACGAATCGCGGCAACATGCCCCGCGACGAGATGATCCGCAGCGCCGAGCGCATGATCACCTTCTATCTGTCGCGCGTGTCCGACAACGACTGGCCGATGATCGACCAGAACCTCGGCCTCGTCGACCAGACTCGTGAAAACCTGCGCCGCGTGGTGCGCGGCATGCCGGCTCGTCAGCGCGTCTATGAAGAAATCAAGGCGCGTGCGTCGACCCGTTTCGCGCCGATGACGATCGCGCGCATCGTCGGCGAAAACAATACGGCGCTGGTGGCCGGCAGCTACGCAATCCCCGGCACCTTTACGCGTGAAGCGTGGTTCCAGTACGTGCAGCCGGCGATTCGCGATGCCGCCACCAAGGAATTGCAGGCCAAGGACTGGGTGCTCAATACCTCCGCGCACGACGACCTGACGCTCGAAGGCAGTCCCGAGCAGATCCAGAAAGCACTCGTGGCGATGTACAAGACGGAGTACGCAATGCACTGGCAGAAGTTCATGCAGGGCATTGCCGTGCAGAGCTTCGGCAGCTTCGGTCAGGCGGTGGATGCAATGAACCGTCTCGGCGACCCGCAGGATTCACCAATCCGCAAGGTCCTCGAAACCGCGTATGACCAGACTTCGTGGGACAACCCGTCGCTCTTCAACGCGAACCTGAAGCGCGCGCAAACCGGCATGACCAGCTGGTTCAAGAACTGGTTCTCGCGTGCGCCGACCGGCCAGCTGAACGCCAACATCGACATCAACGGCAATCCGGTCGAAGTGCCGATGGGACCGATCGGCCAGGAGTTCTCGGCATTGGGCCGCATCGTCGTCTCCGGCGACAACGGCTCGATGTTGAAGGGCTACATGGACACGCTCTCGAAGGTCCGTACGCGCTTTAACGTGATCAAGAATCAGGGCGATCCGGGACCGGGCGCACGTCAGCTGATGCAGCAGACGCTCGACGGCAGCGGCTCCGAACTGGCCGATTCGCTGAAGTACGTCGACGAACAGATGCTGACGGGCCTCACCGATTCGCAACGCAAGGCACTGCGCCCGCTGCTGGTGCGTCCGCTGATGGCGGCGTATGCGGTGGTGATCCAGCCGGCCAGCGTCGAAGTCAACAAGGTGTGGAACGCGCAGGTCTACCAGACCTTCCAGGGGTCGCTCGCGAACAAGTATCCGTTTGCAGGCGATGCAAAGGTCGAAGCCGGCGCAGGCGAAATCGCTCAGGTGTTCGGGCCGGACGGCGCGATCGCCAAGTTCGTCGGCACCACGCTCGGGCCGCTCGCGGTGCGCCGCGGCGACACGCTGACCTCACGCACATGGGGCGATATGGGTCTCGCGCTGACGCCCGACTTCACCAGCGGTTTCGCGCGCTGGGTGGCGCCGCTTGCCGGTGGCGCGGCGACCTCGGGTGGTCAAAGCTCGGCCGAACCGCAGACCGTATTCCAGATCCTGCCGCAGCCGAGCAGCGGCACCACGGAATACACGCTCGCGATCGACGGCCAGCAGATGCGTTACCGCAATACGCCGCCGCAGTGGACCAACTTCGTGTGGCCGAATCCGTCGGGCTCGCCGGGCGCGACGCTGAACGCCACGACCTTCGACGGCCGCACGCTGCAACTGGTCAACGAACCGGGCCGCTACGGTCTGGAGAAGCTGATCAACTCGGCGCAACGCAAGCGCCGTCCGGACGGCACCTTCGATCTGTCGTGGACGCAAGGCAATGTCACGGTTGCGGTCAGCATGCGCATCATCAGCACCTCGCAGGCCTCGGGCAGCGCCAGCAGCGATGCACCGCAACAGCAAAGCCTGCGCGGCTTGCGGCTGCCGTCGTCGGTGGCGGACGTGAGCGCCGCGGCGAATTCAGTCAATGCGACGGCCGCGGGTGCGCCAGGACCAACAGGAACAGCGGGCACCGCGCCCGCTGCCGCACCGGCCTCACCAGCGGCACGGCCGGCCACGGCCGCCGCCGCGGTTTCGAACACAGGGGGTGCGCAATGACGCAAACCGTGCAGGCGCAAATCGCCTACTTCGGCAAGATTCCGTCGCGCGGCGACTTCGTCAAAAGCGCGCATAACCCGCAATTGCTAGCCACGCTCGACCGCTGGATCGCCGAGGCCATGGAGTTGCTCACTGACGATCCGCGCTGGAAGATCGTCTACGAAAACGCCAAGCCGATGCACTTCGCGTTCCTCGGTTCGCGCAGCAAGCTGGCGATTGCCGGGCATATGGTGGCGAGCCAGGATCAATCGTCGCGCCGCTTTCCGTTTCTTGCCGCCACCGCGCTGGAAGTAGAAAAGCCGCTGACGTTCCTCGCGCATAGTCCGCTGGCCTTTGC
Source organism: Paraburkholderia aspalathi (assembly GCF_900116445.1). Lineage (GTDB taxonomy): Bacteria > Pseudomonadota > Gammaproteobacteria > Burkholderiales > Burkholderiaceae > Paraburkholderia > Paraburkholderia aspalathi. The sequence continues at coordinate 72,677 of NZ_FPBH01000016.1, read as the reverse complement.
GCGCCTGTGGTCGCGCATCGCCTCGCAGATGAAGCCCTTGCTCGGCGTGAGCGAGCCGGCCGGCGCGTTGCACGCGCTCGGCGAAACGCAAGTGCCGATCGAAATCGGCGGCGGTCCGGGCAATCCGCACGACGGCACCTTCAACGACTTCGTCGAACATCAAACGCTCTCCGGCCTCGAACAAATGCTGCTTGCGAGCGGCCATCCGGTGCGCCTGCGTGGCGCGATGCTGGCGCTCGGTTCGCTGCTGCGTCCGGTGATGCAAAGCGGTTCGTCGCATCTCGAACGCGGGCTCACACTGCCACTGCCGAACGATCCGTTCTATCGCTCGCTCGTCGCCGCTTTCTGGCTCGAACTGATCGCACCGTTCGTCTCGCAGGCCGATTTCGAACTGGCGATTTTTATCGGTACGATTGCCGAGCGCGAACGGCTCATCATCGGCTTTAACGGCGCCTCGGCCAAAACGCTGCACAGCGTGGTCGATCCGCAGGCGTACGCGGCACACAACATCGATATCGACGATCCCGAGTGGATCGACGAACACGCACAAAACGACCATGGCATCAGCAAGCTCGTCAGCTACCTCGACCAACCGCAACTGTCGTTGCGTGTCAGCATCGACACGTTCCGCGAAGCATTCACGGGAGCGTGACACGATGTTGAGCAAACACACGCGCATTGCCTCGCTGCTGGCAGGTCTTCTCGTCTGCGCACTCGCCCATGCCGACAACGACGGCCCCGCACGCGTCACGCCGGTCGACAACAGCGGCATGGCGATTCGCACGACGGCTCTGCCGTCGGCACAGTCGGGCACTGCAGGTCCTGCTGTCAGCACGGCCGGCCTCGCCAGCGGCACCACGGGCGGCGGCACGGGCGCGATCAGCGCAGCGCCGCCACCGGCCAATGCAACACCGGGCCAGGTGGTGGTGGGCGGAAAGGTGCCGGATGAAGCGACCAAAGCGGCCGTGCTCGCACGTCTGCGCGACACCTACGGCTCGGCCAACGTGGTTGATCAGATTGAAGTCGCCGACGTCGCGACGCCACCGAACTGGTCTGCCAACGTACAGAAGCTGATCGGCCCGCAGTTGAAGCAGATCAGCAAAGGGCAGTTGAAAATCGACGGCACGCAGATCGACGTGAAGGGCGAGGTGCACAACGAATCGCAGCGCCAGCAGCTCGCAAGCGATATGGCGAACGCGCTGAACCCGACCTACACGATCAAGAACGGCTTGCGCGTGAGCGCATCGGAACAGGGCCTGCTCGACCAGACATTGGCGAATCGCACGATCGAGTTCGAGACGGGCAGCGCGACACTTACCCCGCAAGGCCGCGCGATTCTCGATCAGATGGCGGCCGTGTTGTCGAAGATGCAGACGAAGACGGTGGCGATCATCGGCCATACCGACAACTCGGGCAATCGCACCTCGAATATCGCACTGAGCCAGGCGCGTGCGGATGCGGTGAAGGGTTATCTGGCCGCGCGGGGCATTCCGCCCGAGCAGATGACGACCACAGGAGTTGGTCCGGATCAGCCGATCGCATCGAACGATACGACCGACGGGCGGGCGCGTAATCGACGTATTGAGTTTCGCGCAGGGTCTTGAGTTGCTGCTCGCTTGACCTTATGAATTAAAAAAGCCTGGCACCGATTTCGATGCCAGGCTTTTTTCTTGCGTTCAGGGAAGTTCTAGCTATTTTCCTCGGGCTTCACGCCCAACAACTCGCGAATATGCGCGAGCGAGCCGTCGTCCTTCACCACCGAAGACAACCACTGATGCAAAGGCATATCTGCGCATTCCGCCGCCTTGTCCGCGAGGTACGCAGCAGGGTTATGCGGCTCGGTGCTGCGAAAGAACTTGGCCACGGCACGCAACTGCGCGACGGCTTGCGCACGGCTCTGGATTCCTGCAATCGGACTGATCGTGGTCGGTATGGTCGTCAACACGGGTTCCTCGCGTTGCGGTGAAGTCTTGAAGGTAGGCTCGGCGCGCTCGTGTTCTTCTGGCTTCGGCGCCTTCGGCAGTGACGCTTCAGCGCTGACACCCAGTTCGCGTGCGAAGCGTTCCGCCAACCGGTAGACGCTCTCGTACGCATCTTTCGCCTGACGGAAGCTCGGCGCTGAATCGCCCGCGCGCTGGTCCAGTTGCTGTTCGAGTGCGAGCATCGCCGCTTCAAATGCTTTCAGATCGACCAGCAGGGTCGAATAGAACGCCGGCGGCGTGGCGCGTTTCGACGCCTCGATCTGCTCGATGGAGGGCTTGCCGCGCGCGATGTCGTCGGCGTGATCCGGGTCGCGCTTGACCGCTTGCGCGACATGCGTGGCCACGTCCCAATCAATCGTGCTGTACGAGCTGCCTTGCGACGACGTGAGCGGCATCGCCCGCAAGAGATCACCAGTGCGGCCCATCAGCCACGCGACGTTGCCAAGGCGATACTCGGTGTCGTCGCCTTCCGGCAACGGATGCACGTGATCCCAGTACTTTTCGCACAGCCCCGTCAGCAGCGCATAGCCTTGCGTGAGACCGGTCACGCCCTCTTCGATGGCCAACGCTTCGGTGAGCCAGACAGCGAGGCGCAGGTCTTTGGTCTGCGTCTGCAGCAGATTGCTGGAGCGTTCGACCACGAATGGCCAGTCGGCCTCCTTGATATCCGTGACCCATTCGCCCTGGTCGAGCGACGGGTCTTCGAATCGGCGCGCGTGCTGAATCGCGTCGAAATCCGCCGAAAACAGCAGGTCGTCGCCACAAGGCGAGGCTTCGCTGATCGGCGCCAGCAGCGTGTTCAGATTAGTCGGCATGACAGAAAGCAATAAGGTTCCGGTACGGCATTAAAACAGATTGGCAAGCAGGCGGGGACTGGCCTGTTCACGCAACCGTGTATTCGAACTCGCCCGCTTCGCTCGCGCGGACCGAGATGCGTTCGATCGCGGTGCCATTGGCAATGCGCTCCAGCACCTGCTGCGCGACTTCAGGCAATAGCGTGCCGTTCAGAATGTGGTCCACATTGCGCGCACCGGAATCCACTTCGGTGCAGCGCGCCAGCACAGCGTCGACGAGCGACTCGTCCCACTCGAACACCGCCTTGTGATTCGATTCGATGCGGCGGCGAATCCGCTCCAGCTTCAAGTCGATGATTTCGGCCAGCACGTCGTCGGAGATCGGGTAGTACGGCACCACTTTCATACGACCGAGGAACGCCGGCTTGAACGTCTTGTACAGTTGCGGGCGCAACGTCTCCGCGAGTTCGTCCGGATCGGGCAGTTCTTCGGCGCTCTTGTTCAGGCATGCCTGCATCACCGCCTGCGAGCCGACGTTCGAGGTCAGAATGATCAGCGTGTTGCGGAAATCGATCTCGCGCCCTTCGGCGTCGTCCATCGTGCCCTTGTCGAACACCTGGAAGAACATTTCCAGCACGTCGGGGTGCGCCTTTTCCACTTCGTCGAGCAGCACGACCGAATACGGATTGCGACGCACCGCTTCGGTCAGCACACCGCCCTCGCCGTAACCAACGTAGCCCGGCGGCGAACCCTTCAGGCCCGACACGCTGTGCGCCTCCTGATACTCGCTCATGTTGATCGTGACCATCTTGCGTTCGCCGCCGTACAGCACATCGGCGAGCGCCAGCGCGGTTTCAGTCTTGCCGACACCCGACGGTCCGACGAACATGAACACGCCACGCGGTTTGTTCGGATCTTCGAGACTCGCGCTGGCGGTGCGCACGCGCTGTGCAATCGCATCGAGCGCGTGGTCCTGACCGATCACACGTGCGGCCAGCAGCGGCTGCAGATTCAGCACGGTCTGGATTTCGTCCTTGATCATGCGACCGAGCGGAATGCCGGTCCATGAAGCGACGATCTCGGCGACCACGTGGCCGTCGACCTGCAATGGCACCATCGGCTGGCCGCCCTGCAAGGCATGCAATTCCGCAACACGCGTGGCCAGCGTTTCGCGCGCCTGCTGCGCCTTGTCCGCCTGCGCGGCGTCCGCGCTGCTGACGCGCGCGGCGTCGATTTCCGCGCGCAAGCCGACGATCTCCGTCACCAATGCACGCTCCTTGCCGTAGCGCGCCTCGTCTTCGGCCAGGTCTTTCACGTCTTCTTCGCGCAGGCTGCGCAGTTCCGCGAGCCGCTCGTCGTGCAACGCGCCACTCGCCACTTCGCGTTCCAGCGCCGCGATTTCGGCGTCGACGCGTTCGAGGCGTTTCTTCGTGTCGTCGATCGCGGCGGGTGTCGAGCTATGCGCGAGCGCGACTTTCGCGCAGGCGGTGTCGAGCACGCTGATCGCCTTATCCGGCAGTTGACGGCCGCTGATGTAGCGATGCGACAGACGCACTGCTTCGGTGATCGCATCGTCCAGCACGCGGACGTTGAAGTGCTTCTCCATCAACGCGGCCATGCCACGCAACATCGCCGCCGCGAGCGTCTCGTTCGGTTCTTCGATCTTTACGACCTGGAAACGCCGCGCCAGCGCCGCATCTTTCTCGAAGTATTTCTTGTATTCGCTCCGCGTGGTCGCCGCGATGGTGCGCAATTCGCCTCGCGCCAAAGCCGGCTTCAGCAGATTCGCCGCATCGTTCTGCCCGGCCTGGCCACCGGCGCCGATGATCGTATGCGCTTCGTCGATAAACAGAATGATCGGATGCGGGCTCTTCTTCACCTCGTCGATCACGTTCTTCAGGCGGTTCTCGAACTCGCCTTTAACGCTCGCGCCGGCTTGCAACAAACCCATATCGAGCACGTGCAACGCGACGCCTTTCAGCGGTGCAGGTACGTCGTCAGCCGCAATGCGCAGAGCGAGGCCTTCGACGACCGCTGTTTTGCCGACACCCGCCTCACCCGTCATGATCGGATTGTTCTGCCGGCGACGCATCAGGATGTCGATGGTCTGGCGAATCTCGCCCTCACGGCCGATCACCGGATCGATCTTGCCTTCGCGCGCACGCTGCGTGAGATTGCTCGTGTAGGTATCGAGCGCAGGGGTTTTAGAAGGTGCACCGGGTGCAGAATCAGCTGCAGCTACATCGCTCACGCCTTCCGCAGCGTTCTCTGCGGTATTGCTCCGTTCGACTTCACGCGACCCCGCGGTCATTTCGTCGAACTTGTGCTTCAGATCCGTCACCCGCACGTCGCGCAGCAACGGCGACATGCGCTCAGCAAACTGCGCGAGGTCCGGCGCCGTCAGTAACGCGAGCAGCAAATGCCCCGAGCGAATTCGTCCGATCTGCGAATCGAGCGACGCAATCAACCACGCCTGTTGAAGCAAATCGATGAGGTGCTTCGAGAAGACCGGCGTGCGCGTATTGCCGGTCTTCAAGCGCTGCAATTCGCGCTCGATGTCCGCGCGCAAAGCATGCGCGTCGACCCGGCTCGCACGCAGCGCCAGCGTGACGTCACTCGCCGGTTCATCCAGCAGCGCGAGCAGCAGATGCTCGAGGTCGACCTCATAGTGACCGCGCGCGAGACAGTTGTTCGCCGCGAGCAACGCCGCTTGCCGGCAGGTCGGATTCAGTTTGGCGATCAGGGTATTGAGGGACGTGCTCATGTCGTGCGATCCGGGTCCAGGTTCTATCGTTGTAGTCAGTGAATCACGTGCAATTCGTAGCGGGCATCCGCACGGTCACGGTCGGCTTCTCGCGTGCACAGAAATGCGTCCCAGCCGAGGCGCGCGCCGCCGCTCAGCGAGCTGGGTCCCACCTCCTTGCGGCGCAGTACCAGCGAGACCTCATATTCGAGGGTCACGCCGGCGAGCAGCGTCAGCATGCGTTCGAGCGCCACGGCGCGGTCGGCGCCAGGTAAAAACGCTTCGTAGTCGGCCTTGTCGAGCGGCCCGATCACAAGCCGCGCGCGCATGTCGCGTTGCCAGACCCGCTCGCCCGCCAGCGCGGTGGCGCCGAGCGTCGCGTTGACACCGCCGAGCACGGTCAATTGATCGCGCGGCACGTCGTACCATTTGCCGACGAACTGCTCGACGCGCACCCGCACCTTGAAGTACTCGGACAGCGTACGTTGCAGATAGGCTGCTGAAACCGGCCGGTGCCGTGCGGCCAATGCATAACCGGCAATCGCTTCGTCGAATAGCGCGCCGTCGCCGCTTTGCAGACTGTTGCGCGTGTCGTCGTCGGCGACGCCTGCCAACGCGAGCAACAGCGGCAAATAACGCTCGTCGCGATCCAGTTCGTAATGAAACGGCAGCCGGTACTTCTTCCACGCCGCGTAGAAAAGCGCAGTCGCGCGATTCGAAAACACGTCGAAGAATTCGCGTGCGGCCCGGTCGCGCTTGATCTGCTCACGCGCGATGATCTGTTCGGTGTAATGCAGCGGCAGCGCGCCCTGTCCGCCGAGCAAACCGAAAAACGCCGGCGTGATATCGACCTTGTGGAGCGAGCCTGCTTCGAGCGCGGCGGTGCGTTGCGGCTTCTCTTTCAGCGCCGTGCCTTCATCGTCGTAAGACTGTGCGCTGTGAATCTCGCTAGGCGGAAACGACATCGACAGCGAATTGCGAAAGGCAATCCGCTGCGCGACGATTTCGCCGGGGCGTCCATGACTCGACGGCGTTTGTTGCGCGAACCACTTCTCGAGAATCCGCACCGCCTGAAAAAATTCGAAGCGATGCGGTTCGTCGAGAAGTTGTTCGACTACGCCAGGATCGATTCGCCGCTGCGCGGTTTGCATCGCAGAATCTCCTCGCCGGTGCGCTTCGACACGACGACCAGTTGCACAAAGCTGTTCAGATGCACGTACAGCCCGAAAAACGTGTCGATCACCCGCACGAACGACGCGAGACTCGTGCCGACGAAATGCTCTTCGTCGATCGTCAAACGAATCTCGATGCCGCGCACGAAGGTCGCAAACGGCTTGCCCGGCAGCCATTGCACCGCTGCGCGCTGCTCGATGCCGACCAACCCATCGATATGCCGCGCCGACACCGCCGTGCGCCGTAAATCGTAAAGCACCAGCATTTCCTTGAGCGCCGACAGGCCGCTATTGGCGAGCGACACATGATTCAGCGCCAGATGCGAAATCAGACGCCAGTGCGAGGCGCGCCCACGCTCGAAACGCACGCTAGGCGTCGGCCTGCGCAGCATCGTGATGCTGCCGGTCAGCGAGCCGCCTTCCAGAAACAGATCGCCGCCTTCGAGACCCACGGCGAGACCGGCCGGCAAGTCGCGATTGGTACACGTCAGATCGAGACTCAGCGTATCGGTCTGCGGCGCGGCCGGTTCGAAGTCGATATCGACGATCGAGATTTCGGTCTCGTAGCCGGGGCTTTTCTGCGCGACCCAATCGTTGCGTCGCGCGAACCAGTAGTGCCCTGCACGCGCCGCTTCGCCGTGATGCAGCGAATAGAACGGCCGGAATTCGATCACCGATTCTTCATGCGCCTGCTGCCGGACGAGCTTCACCGAGTCGATCGAATAAACTTCGTACGCGAATGCCCGGCGCGCTTCGGCGATCACCGGGTACGAAATCGCCTGGTGACTGATGCGGATCGGCTCGCCGTGCTGTTCGAACAGATTCACGACCGGCGTGCAGAACAAGCGGAAATGATGCGCGGACAACGAATCCAGCAAGCGCGCAACATGAGAATCGCTGCGCACTTCCTTGAGTACGATGTGCAGCGTCAGACGCTGGCAGCGGCCGCTCGCGCGGGTCATCGCCGCCAGATCGAAATCGGTGAAGTTAAATTTTTCGGGGAAAGCAAAGTATTCAGTCAGCAACCGGTACGCCGGATGCGATTTGGCCGGATAGTCGATCAGCGCATCGTCTTCATCGAAACCGGCTTGTACGACCGGCGATTGACGCAGTTGCGTCCACACGCCGCGGCGGTCGGCTTCCACATAAGTGGCCATCGCGTTGACGAACAGGCAGTCCGCCAGCGCCGCGATAAACGACTGTTCGCCGTGCAGGTGCGTGCGCAACGTGCCGACTTTCAATGCGGAGAGATCGAGCTGCGCAGCTGTGGATTCGAACGTGATCGACACAATCGCCGTAGCGTTGCCCGGCAGAACGGTCGCGCTTGGCGCCATGGCCACCGATGTGTACTTGGCCTCCGAGATCCGGATTGGCGCCAGCGTCACATCGTAGGCGGTCCGGAAGCGGCATTGCACGCCGCGAATCGGGCGCGATTTGAGTTCGGTGCCACGCTCGACCAGCACCGGTTCGGTCAGATGACTGAGCGCGGCCGAGGTACCCAACTGCGCGATCGAGCACGACGGAAACGGCCGCAGGTAGTGCGGATACAGCACTTCCAGCAGCGCTTCGGTGAATTCGGGGTAATCGTCGTCGAGCTTCTTGTTGATACGCGCGCCCAGCAGCGCGAACGATTCGATCATCCGCTCGACGTGCGGATCTTCGCAGTGCTCGCCCGACATCGCGAGGCGCGCTGCGATCTTCGGATAGCGCTCGGCGAAATCGCGCGAGTAGCGCCGCAGAAATGATAATTCGCGCTCGTAATACGGCAGCAATTCTTCCATCGATCTATCCCCGAACCTGAACCATCGCCGCCTGATCAGTCACCACCGTTGCGCGTTAACGGTAACGACAAAGCGGTACTCAAAACACTAAAACGCAGGTACTAAAGCTTCGCGCGTGCGCGCGTCACCGAATATTGCAGCGTAGAAGGCTGCAGCATCGCATCGAAACTCACCGGTTCTTCCGCCGGGTGCACCACCAGCAACGCCTGAATCGCAAAGTTCAGCGCGTTGGTGGATTGTTCGTTCAATTCGAGCGTGACCGCCACCTGCTGCAAGCGCGGCTCATGCCGTGCGATGGCCTGTTGAATCGATTTGCAGATAAACGTGCGGTCGTAGTGACTCGCCAGGCTCAAGCCCGCGAAATCGTTCAGCCCGTACGTGAGCACCGAGCGCTGACATTCCGGCAGCGCCGCCAGCTCGTGCTCGGTCAGGGCAATCCGGGTGTTCAGGATTGCCTCGACGTCGCGTGCAACAGTGGCCTTCAACTCGTCCAACGACAATTGCCGCATCGCCGGGGAAGCCGGCAGATGCGGTTCGTCGTCGAACAGCTTGTCGAGAAAGCTGGGTTCGAAGCGTTTCATCAGCGTCCGAAAAACCGGTTCGATGCGAGGCGCGCGCGGCGGGTGTCAGCCTTTTCAGGCCGCACCCCGCGTGCGCCCCAGCATCAGACCGCGTACGTCTTGTCGTTCTTCGTCAAGCTCCACGCGCCTTGCGCGTTGCCGCCCTGGTTGCCGCCGATCTTCTGCTGCGTGTACTTCCACTGCACGGCAGCGTACTTCAGCGAGAACTGTTCGGTCGGCAGGCCTTCGCCCACCACGCTCGGCGTGGCGCTCGAGATGATCACGTACTTGAGCTTCACTTCCAGGTACTTGATGCGGTTGCCTTCGCCGTCCGAACGCATGAAGTCGATCGTCACTTCGTCGAACGTCGTGCCGCCCGATGCGTGTTGATAGATCAGCGGGCTGACCACGTCGATGTCTTTCGTGAACTGCATGTCAGCGTGCTCGCAACGCTCGGACGTGTGACCGCCCGCCGTCGAAGCGGTTGCCGAACGCGGTTGCGTAATCGAGTGGCTCCACGAATCGATTTCGATCCAGCCAGCATGATCTTTATCGGCAGACTCGCCTTTGATCGCCGGATTGCCGAATTTTAAATAGATGTCCTTCATAACTCATCGACTCCCCAAAGAGGTGGTTTTAACAGCTAACCCGTGCGGCCGGCACGGGCTTTCTGACTTCGTTTATGAATTTGCCGGTTTCGGCAGGTCAGCGACAAGCCGCAAAGAGATCGACAGCTCGTCCAGTTGAAAGTGCGGACGCAGGAACGCGACCGAACGATACGCACCAGGCTTGCCCGGAATCTCCGAGACCTGTATCGATGCCTCGCGCAGCGGGAACTGCGCTTTCTGCTCCTGAGTCGCGTTGTCGTCCAGCAGCACGTACTGCGAGATCCAACGGTTCAGGAATACTTCGACGTTCTGCGCCGATGCGAAGCTGCCGATCTTGTCGCGCATCATCGCCTTCAGGTAGTGCGCGACGCGCGATACCGAGAAGATGTACTGCAGCTGCGCGGACAGCACAGCGTTCGCATTCGCGCTATCGGTGCTGTATTTCTTGGGTTTCTGGACCGATTGCGCGGCGAAGAACGCGGCGTAATCCGAGTTCTTGCAGTGCACGAGCGGAATGAAACCGAGGTCGCTCAGTTCCTTTTCGCGGCGATCGGTAATCGCGATTTCGGTCGGGCATTTCAGCGCGACTTCGCCGTCGTCGGTCTTGAACGTGTGGGTGGGCAGGTCTTCAACCAGACCGCCGCCTTCCACGCCGCGAATCGCCGCGCACCAGCCGAAGTCGTCGAATGCGGCCGTCAGGCGGGCGGCAAACGCCCAGGCTGCGTTACACCACAGGTATTTGCTGTGATCGGTGCCGTCCACGTCTTCGACGAAGTTGAAGCCTTCCGCCGTGGCGCCGTCTTTCGGATTGAAAGGCAGGCGACCGAGAAAACGCGGCAAGGTCAGGCCGACATAGCGTGAGTCTTCGGAGTCGCGGAACGACTTCCACTTCGCGTATTCGACGGTATCGAACACTTTGCCGAGATCGCGCGGCTTGCCGAGATCGGCAAACGTTTCGAGACCCATCAGTTCAGGCGACGCCGATGCGATGAACGGCGCATGCGCCGCGGCCGCGACATGTGCCATCTGTTCGATGAAGTACACGTCCTCCGGCTGACGCGTCACTTCGAAGTCGCCGATGATCGTGCCGAACGGCGCGCCACCGAACGTGCCGAACTCTTCTTCATATACCTTCTTGAAGAGTGCGCTCTGGTCGAATTCGATGGCGTTCTTGAAGTCGCGCACGAGGTCGCGCTTCGGCGCGTGCAGCGCCTTGATTTTGACCGTCGAACCGGTATTGCTTTCCTTGCACAGGTAGTCGAGGCCGCGCCACGTGCTTTCCATGCGCTGGAATTGCGGCGCATGCATCACCGCGCTCAGTTGCGCGGAGATCAGGCGGTCGAGTTCCGCGACGCGTGCGTCGATGGTGGCTGACAGGTTGTCGGACATGACCACCGTGCCGTCGAGCACCTGGTGGACAAGCTCGCCGATCAGGTCTTTCGCGCGCGCGTGCTCGGAATCGGACTTCGCCACGCGGCTTTTCTCGACGATCTCGTCGAGCAGCGTGGATTCCGTGCCGCTCTGCACGCTGGCGAGTTGGGCTGCTGCCGTTTGCTGGTTCATCTCACACCCCGTACGTACTTATTCGCCCTGCTTGTCGTGATCCGGCGCGCCGGCGTGGTCTGCTGCGTTGCCCTGATCTTTCGCCAGCGTCTGCAGCTGCTGCGTGTTGTTGAGCACTTCGCTCAGCAGGTCCTCGAGCTTGTCGTTGCCGGCCAGCTTGTTGCGCAGGTCGGCCAGCTTCGAACGCGCATCGAGCAGACGGCGCAGCGGTTCGATCTGCGCGACCACCTCATCCGGATTGAAATCGGCCATCGACTTGAAACGCAAGTCGACTGCAAATTTGCCGCCCGCTTCGCTCAGGCGGTTTTCCACCTGAAATGCAGCGCGCGGCTCGATCGCTTTCATCACGTCGTCAAAATTGTCGCGGTCGATATTGACGAACTTGCGATCGCGCAGCTTCGGCTGCTCGACTTCGGACTGCCCTGCCAGATCGGCAACCACACCGACGACGAACGGCAGCTCCTTGATCTCGATCGCATCGCCGCGCTCAACTTCGTACGTCAGTTGAACGCGCGGAGGCCGCACTTTTTGCAAACGTTTCTGAATACTTTCTTTCTTCGCCATCGTCGGCTCCCGGATGCAGATAGGTCAGGCGTGTAGTTCAGCGCAGTGCGCTGAACGGGTCGGACGCGCCGCCGCTTTGTGCGGCTTTGGCGGGTGCTGCTGGCGCAGCCGGGGCGGCAGGCGCCGCGGGAGCCGCCGGCGTAGTGGCCGGAGCCGCTGCGCTGGTGGTGGCATCCGGCGTGTCCCCTGCTTTGCCCTTGGCGACGTGGCGAATGATGCGCTTCTTCTTCACAGCCGGCTTGTCGTTCGGGTCGGGCGGGAACAACGTGGCTTCGCCCAGTGTGTCGCGCAGTTGCTTGGCGAGCGCTTGCGCATCCGACTTCGCATCACCCGCGAGCGACGCATCCTGACGCAGTTCGCCGAGCGATTGCGTGGCCACGCGCAGGCCGGCTACCGCCAGCACGCTCTTGGCCTGACGATCCGTCTGGTCGCGCTGCAGCGCTTCTTGTGCGGCGACGATGGCCTGACCGTAATGACCTTGCGTGAACTGGATCTGCGCAATGCGCGACCACGGTTCTTCACGGGTCGGATCGGATTTTGACAATTGCTGATAAAGCGAGATGGCGCGATCCTGATCACCGCCCTTGGCGACGGTATCCGCGTCCGCGAGTTGCTTATTAAAAGCCTCCGGTGTGGTCGCTGTGTTGTTGCCCTGTGTCGCGCAACCGGCAATCACGCCGCATGCCAACACTACCCCAGATAGTTTTACTAACAGACGCTCATTCATCGTTTTTCACCGACGTGCGATTTTTTTAATTCAAGGAGAAACCGGAGTTTTGCTTTGCTTCAACTGCGCGGGTATAGTACAGGCCAATTTTCGATAATTCAACTTTCGTGTGAAGAAGCATTGCACAAAAAAAAAGCATGTGGATGATTTAAAGGAAGCATGCAGAAATTGTTTCCTGTCGCAATAGCGGCATTGCGGGGAGCGGAAAAAATTTCCGCACACCGGCCTGCCAACACACGAGTGCCATAGAACAATGCGCTTTGCATAAAGCGGCATTACGCGGCATAACGTTGCTGCAAATTTGCCGGATTGAATTCGTTATTGATGTTTTGACGGGGGACGGCGCTGAGCCGGTCGATGTATATGAATTCGCGTCTTGTTCGCCATGCATCGCTATTGATTGCCAGCGCCGCCGTGTGCGCATTGCTGGGCGGCTGCGCGGCCGCCGTACCGGCGCTGGGAGCCGCTGCCAACGCGGTTTTGCAGGCGAGCGGTCTCGGCAAGCCCGACGTACCGGACGCGCAAAAGCCACCACGTAATGTCGGCCTCACGTTATACGCCGCGCCGAATCTGAATTCCGCCAATGACAATCGCCCATTGGCGCTGGTGGTGCGGCTTTACGTACTGAAAGACCCCACTTCATTCCAGCAGGCGCCATTCGACGCCTTTACCGATCCCGCCAAGGAAAAGAACGTACTGGGCGGCGATCTGCTGGGCGTGCGCGAAGTGACGCTGATCCCCGGTCAACGTTACGTCGTCACCGAAAAAGTCTCGCGTGAAGCGCAGGCATTCGGTATCGTCGCTCTATTCCGCGATCCGGCCATGCAGCGTTGGAAATTCGCCTTCGACCCGGCGAAGTCGGAGAAATCCGGCATAATGATCGGCCTGCATAACTGTGCAATGACGGTGACCAACGGCACTGTGATCCCGCCAGAACAGGGATTGCCCGCCCAGCCGTTGAATATGCTTTCTTCGGTAAGCTGTGGCTAAAGATGCCGTGCAAATACGATTTAACAGTTTTTAGAGAATTAACAATGCGGCGTTCGAATCGTTTATCTCCGGACGCGTCACACGCTGAACGCATATAACAGGTTTGAGATGAGTTATTCAGCAAAAGTGCTCTGGGGGGAAGGCCTGTTTCTGAGGCCGCAGCATTTTCAGCGTCAGGACGCCTATCACGAGGCGCGCCTGTTCGAATCGATCCAGGCAATCCAGCCGTACAACTGGGGCGTGCGTTCGGCGCGCTTCGACCGCGACGCGCTCGGCAGCAACGTGCTGCGCGTGAGCGAACTCTCACTGGTGTTTCCGGACGGCGCGCTCTACTCCGCGCCGCAAGCCGACGGCCTGCCACCGCCGATCGCGCTCGACACGCTGCCAGACGGCATCAACGAATTTACCTTTTATCTCGCGCTGCATCCGTTGCGCGAAGCCGGCGCGAACTATTCACAAGATAGCAATGCGGGTTTCGTATCGCGTTACGTCAGCGAGCAAACACCGGTGGCCGATCATTTCACCGACGCCGCTGAAGCCGACATCACCTTCCTGAAGACCAGCGTCAAACTCATTGCGCATAGCGAGCCGCGCGACCAGTTGCTCTCGGTGCCGCTCGTGCGCGTGCGCCGCACCGCCACCTCGGGTTTTGAAATCGACGACACGTTCGTGCCGCCTTGCCTCGCGATCGACGCGTCACCGATCCTGCATCAACGCCTGCGTCAACTGATCGACGCGCTGCAGGCCAAGGTCAATGCGCTGTATGGCTTTCACCGCGAGCCGACCAAGAACATCATCGAGTTCCGCTCAGGCGACATCGCGTCGTTCTGGCTGCTGCACACCGCGAGCGCCGCGTTTGCCTCGCTCGCGCATCTGTATCAGCATTCGGCGCTGCATCCTGAGCGCCTGTTCCAGGAATTGCTGCGCCTGGCCGGCCAGTTGATGACGTTTTCGAAGGGCTATGCGCTGTCCGATCTGCCGGCTTACCGGCATGACGATCCGGGCCCCGGCTTTGCGCGCCTCGACACGATCCTGCGCGATCTGCTCGAAACCGTGATCTCCACGCGCTACTTCGCGATCGCACTCGAAGAAGTGCGCCCGTCGTTCCATGCGGGCCGTCTCGACTCAGGCAAGATCGACGACAAAACGATGTTCTACATCGCGGTGTCGGCGGACATGCCGACCGCCGAACTCGTCGAAGCCGTACCCGCCCGCTTCAAGGTCGGCGCGCCGGACGACGTCGACAAGCTGGTGCTTTCGGCCATGCCGGGCGTGCGCCTCGTCTACACGCCGCAAGTGCCGCCCGCCATTCCGGTGCGGCCGGGCGCATGCTACTTCTCTTGCGAATCGCGCGGCGCATTGTATGACCGCATGTTGCAGGCCCAATCGGCAATGATCTACGCGCCGTCGGGCATCAACGATCTTCAACTCGAACTGATCGCCGTCACATCATGAGCTACGCGCCTTCCCTGTTTGGCGGCAGCACGCCTGCCGCGACGCCCGCCCCCATGACCGAGCCGAGCTATCAGGTCCGCTCCCTGCTCGATCTGCTCTACGACGGCTTCTTCATGCTGTTTCTGTTGAAGAACGGCCGTGAGCCCGGCGACGCGCACGAATTCAGCCAGCGTATCCAGCAGTTTCTCGGCGACTTCGAGCGCGGCGCGAAAAAGCTCAATGCGTCGGCGGAAGACGTCTACGCGTCCAAGTTTGCGTTCTGCGCCGCGATCGACGAATCGGTGTTGTCGTCGACCTTCAAGATCCGCACGGAATGGGAGCGCCGGCCGTTGCAACTGGTGCTGTTCGGCGAGCAACTGGCTGGCGAGAAATTCTTCCAGTATCTGGAGGAATGCCGTGCGCAAGGCGCCGCGCGTTTGCAGTCGCTCGAAGTGTTCCACATGTGCCTGCTGCTCGGCTTTCAGGGTAAGTATCTGCTCGAGGGACCGGAGAAGCTCGCCTATCTGACCGCGCGCATCGGCGACGAAATCGCGCATATGAAGGGCAAGCGCGCACCGTTCGCGCCGCATTGGCCGCTGCCGGATCAGGTCGCGCACCGGCTCAAGCGCGAGGTGCCGTTGTGGTCGATCGGCGCGGTGTTCGCGCTGGTTGGACTGCTCGCTTATCTCGGGCTGAACACCTACCTGAAAGATCAGACGTTGCGCACGCTTGCACCGTACTCGCAGGTGGTCAAGCTCGGCCCACAATCGGCCACGTTGACGATTTCGCTGCCTTAAGGAACCTTAAGGTACATCAAGGAACATTAAGGGACCCCTTGTGTCCGGTCCCGTTGGCACGCGACGTCGTTAATTACACCGCTGCCCGGCGCACAGCCCTGTATGACGGGTCAGTGGCTGATCATCCACGGCCGGCCGCCAGGATTGGTCTTGAGGCCGCCTTGGGTTGTCGCGCCAGCGGACGCCTTCGACCCGCACCCGCACCCCGGCCCATGACGATGCGTGTATTCGCCCGAACGCTGGGGCGCATGTGCGGAGCGTTCGTTAGTCTGGTGACCGGCACGCGCGGCCGTCGACATCAGCGACAACGCCGGCAGGCTCAGCATGCGCTGCGCCGGTGCGGTGCAAGTAGGACACGCGCAAGCCGTATCGCGTTCGGCGACGCGGCGTATCGCGGCAAAAGGGCCGCAGGTATCGCAACGGTAATCGTAAGTCGGCATCGTGCTGCCCTCTAAAGATCGGTGGATCGGTATTTACATCGCCCGCATGTCGGATGGCCGCCGTACTGGTTGCGCGGCGGCCTCGGCACGCGCTATCGCGCCCGCTCGATAAGACACGCGTCAGACCAGATCCGGCGACAACGGCAGATCCACCCCACCCGCAATGTGCCTGACCGGCCCGGCCGAACTCGGCCGGATATCGAAGTCGAAGATCTGCGTAGGCAACCACAGCGTGGCGCACGCATTCGGCACATCGACCACGCCGCTGATATGCCCTTGTACAGGCGCAGTACCAAGAATCGAATAGGCCTGTGCGCGTGAATAGCCGAACTTCGTCAGATATTCAATCGCGTTCAGGCAAGCCTGCCGGTATGCGATATGCACGTCCAGGTAGTGCTGTTTGCCCTGCTCATCGACCGAGATACCTTCAAAAATCAGGTAGTCGTTGTAGTTCGGCGTGATCGGGCTCGGTTTGAAGATCGGATTCCTGATGCCGTACTTCGCCATGCCGCCCTTGATCAGCTCGACCTTCATATGCACCCAGCCGGCCATTTCGATCGCGCCGCAGAAAGTGATTTCACCGTCGCCCTGACTGAAGTGCAGGTCGCCGACCGATAGGCCCGCGCCGTCGACATACACAGGGAAATACACCTTCGAGCCTCGCGACAAATCCTTGATGTCGCAATTGCCGCCATGCTCACGCGGCGGCACGGTGCGCGCCCCTTCGGCAGCAGCTTTGGCGTGAGCGTCGCCGGCGAGTCGGCCCATGTGCGCCGTCGCCGCGAACGGCGGATTGGCGAGGCCGGGCACGCGTTGCGGGTCCGTTGCGATCAGCGCCGCCTCGCGTTCATTCCACGTCGCCAGCATCTTCGGATCGGGCAGGCACCCGATCAGCCCCGGGTGAATCAGCCCCGCGAAGTTCACGCCGGGAATATGCCGCGAACTGGTGTAGAGGCCATGAAAGTCCCAGATCGACTTTTGCGCCTGCGGGAAATGGTCGGTCAGGAAGCCGCCGCCGTTCTTCTTCGAGAAGAAGCCGTTGAAACCCCACTGGCTTTCCTGCTTGGCGCCGATATCGAGCAGATCGACCACCAGCAGATCGCCCGGCTCCGCGCCCTTGACGCCGACCGGTCCCGACAGAAAGTGCACGATCGACAGGTCGATATCGCGCACGTCGTCAGCGCTATCGTTGTTCTTGATGAAACCGCCGGTCCAATCGTAGGTTTCGAGAATGAAATCGTCGCCGGGGTTGACCCAGCAGGCCATCGGGATGTCCGGGTGCCAGCGGTTGTGGACGTTTTCGTTGTCGTAGGCCGACTGTTTCAGGTCGACCTTGATTAGCGTTTCAGCCATTGCAAACCCTCCTCCAGGAAATGACAGACAGTCGGCTCACACCGACAGGTATTCGCGAATCTTTGCGGTGTCGACGGCGCTGCGCGGACTCTCGTGCACGAGCCGGCCGCCTTCGATGACGAACAGCCGGTCCGCGACGTCGAGCGCAAAACTCAGCACCTGCTCCGATACGACGATCGTGATATCGCGCAGCTTGCGGATCTCGTTCAATGCTTTGGCAATGTCCTTGATGATCGACGGCTGGATGCCCTCGGTCGGCTCGTCAAGCAACAACACTTTGGGTTGGGTGACGAGCGCGCGGGCAATCGCCAGTTGTTGCTGCTGGCCGCCGGACAGGTTGCCGCCCTTGCGGGTGCGCATGTCGTAAAGCACCGGGAACAGTGCGTAGATCTCCTCGGGTACCGTCTTCGTGGGGGCATTCTCGAGACCGGTCTGGATATTCTCTTCGACACTCAGCGTGGCGAAAATCTGCCGGCCTTGCGGCACATAGGCGATGCCTTTGGCGACCCGTCGGAAACTCTCGTCACGTGACACCTCCTCACCGTCTACCTGCACCGAACCTGCCTTAAGCGGCAAAATGCCGATCAGCGACTTGAACAGCGTGGTCTTGCCCATGCCGTTGCGTCCCATGATCGCCACGGTTTCGTTGTGGGCGGCGTTGAAGCTGATGCCATGCAGCGCTTCACTCTGGCCGTAACTGACGAATACGTCGTCGACATTCAACATGCTGGGCTCCTCCGTGAACGACTCGATAGCCGGCTCAGTGGCCGAGATAAACGTCGATGACGCGCGGATCCGCCTGCACCTGTTCCATCGCCCCTTCGGCGAGAATCTTTCCCTGGTGCATCACGGTGACCTTGTGGGCGATCTGCGCGACAAACGCCATATCATGCTCAATCACGATCATCGAGCGGTTCTGGCAGATCCGTTTGAGCAGCTCGGCCGTAACCTCGCGCTCGCGCACGCTCATGCCGGCAATCGGCTCGTCGAGCATCAGCAGTTCCGGCTCCTGCATCAGCAACATACCGATTTCCAGCCACTGCTTCTGCCCGTGCGACAGCAGCCCGGCCTCGAGATCGAGCTGGTTTTCAAGGCCGATTTCACCGGCCACGCTGCGCACGCGATCGAGCACATCGCTGGTGCGCCGGAACGTCAGCGCGCCAAAGACGCCCCGCCCGCGCGGGAACGACACCTCGAGGTTCTGGAACACCGAGAGGTTTTCGTATATCGACGGCGTCTGGAACTTGCGGCCAATCCCTTTGCGCACGCGGCGAAACTCCGGCAGCCGCGTCATCTCCTCGTTGCGAAACTTGATGCTGCCTTCGCTCGCTCGCGTCTTGCCGCAGATCAGATCGAGCAGCGTCGTCTTGCCCGCGCCGTTCGGCCCGATCACCACGCGCAACTCGCCGCGATCGACATACAGGTTCAACGAATCGATGGCCTTGAAACCATCGAACGACACGCTCAGGCCTTCGACGGCCAGCACGAAATCGGTATTGCTCATGAAGCGCTCCTTGCGCCGAGGCGCGCGAGCCATGGTTTGACGTGGCTGTCGTAGAGACCCGCCAGCCCGTTCGGAAACGCCATCACGACGCCGATGAAGAGCGCGGCCATCAGGAACAGCCACAGGTTCGGGAAACTCTCCGAGAACCACGTCTTGCCGAGGTTGACGAGCACCGCGCCGTAGACCGCGCCCACCAGCGACATGCGCCCGCCCACCGCGGCGTAGATCACCATCTCGATGGACGGCACGATGCCCACGAACGACGGCGACATGAAACCGACCTGCAGCGTGAACATCGCCCCGCCGACCGCCGCGAGCACAGCGGCGATGCAAAACGCGAACACCTTGAACATGGCGACGTCGTAGCCGGAGAAGCGCACCCGGTCCTCCTTGTCGCGCATTGCGAGCAGCAAGGTGCCGAGCTTGCTGCGCTGGATCTGCCGGCAGCAGACAATGGCGACGAGCAGCAGCACCGCGTTGACGAAGTACAGGATCAGCTTTGCTCCATCGCCGCGAATATCCCAGCCGAGCAGCGTGCGCAGATCGGTGATGCCGTTCACGCCACCGGTATAGCCCTGTTGGCCGATGATCAGCACCGACAGGATCAACGCCACCGCCTGCGTGATGATCGCGAAGTAGACGCCACCCACGCGCCGCTTGAACATCGCGAAGCCGACCACGAACGCGAGCGCGCACGGCACGGCCAGTACCGCCGCCAGCGCAAACGGCAGCGAATGAAACGGCTTCCACCAGAACGGCAAGGCGGTCAACTGATTCCAGTCCATGAAGTCGGGAATGCCCGGCGTCGACTGGATCTTTGTGCTGATCGGGTCCGAAGCTTCGAGCTTCAGAAACATCGCCATGCAGTAGCCGCCGAGGCCGAAAAACACGCCCTGCCCGAGGCTCAACACACCGCCGTAACCCCACGCCATGACGAGCCCAACGGCGACGAACGCGTAGGTCAGATACTTGCCCATCAGGTTCAGGCGGAACACATCGAGCGCGAGTGGAAACACCACGAGGATCAGCAGTGCCAGCACGACGATGCTGCCGTAGCCATCGCCCGTCAGCCAGCGCTTCAGCGCGTGGCGCAAGCCGGCGCGGCCCGCGGCTGGGTCCGGCGCGACGGACGCGCCGGCGGAAGGGTTCAGCTGGTCCATATTCGTTTCTCCGGGCTGAAGCGATTGAAAGAGCCGTTCAGTGACGCAGTCGATGAATACTCAGGCACGGCGCACCTTCGAAGCGAAGAGCCCTTGCGGCCGCAACATCAGCACAACGACGATGGTGAGCAGCGTCACCACACGAGCGGATGAGCCGGTCATGAAGAATTCGCTGATCGACTGCATCTGCGCGATGCCGAACGCGGACGCCACCGTGCCGAGCAAACTCGCCGCGCCGCCGAACGTCACCACCAGAAACGAATCGACGATGTAGAGTGACCCGCTGGTCGGCCCCGTCGAGCCGATCGCCGTGAACGCCGCGCCCGCCACGCCCGCGATCCCGCAGCCGATCGCGAAGGTCAACCGGTCGGTCTTGCGGGTATCGATGCCAGCCGCGTTTGCCATCTGCCGGTTCGCGACGGTGGCGCGCACGCGTAGTCCCCAGCGCGAGCGATACAGCGCCAGCAGTACGCCGCCGGTCATCAGCACCGCGAGGCTCATCACGAACAATCCATTGATCGGGATGTCGAGACCCGGCTTCGGCGACCATGAACCCATCAGCCAGTCCGGCAGCGTGGGGCTCACCTCCTTCGGGCCGAACACCGAGCGAAACACCTGCTGCATCCCGAGGCTCAGGCCCCAGGTCGCCAACAGCGTGTCGAGCGGACGCCGGTACAGATGGCGGATCAGCGCCCACTCCGCCACCCAGCCTGCCGCGAACGCCAGCACGAAGGCCGCGCAGATCGCGATCGGAAAGTACACCGGCGCGTAGCCATGCCAGTAGTTGTCGGCCAGTTGCGAGAACATGTAGATCGTGTACGCGCCAATCGTCATGAACTCGCCATGCGCCATGTTGATGACGCCCATCTGGCCGAAGATCACCGCCAGCCCCAGCCCCATCAGCAGCAGCACACTGAACAGGCTCAGGCCGGCAAAGCCCTGCATCAGCGTGACGTTAAGAATGTCTGAAGCCGACATGACTCTCTCCTCGAAATAATCCGCGCGCGCTCACGTGGCGGCAGCGCGGCTGATTCGCGTTTCACTGATAACCCTTGGGGAACGGGTTCGGCTCGATCAGATCGGGCGACTCGGCCACCACCTTGAACTGGCCGTCCGCCTGCGCCTGACCGATGCGTGTGCGGCTCCACAAGTGATGGTTTGCATGGATCTTCACGTAGCCTTCCGGCGCGCTCTTCAACTCGATGCCGGGCGATGCGGCGACGACCTTGTCGACGTCGAAGCTGCCGGCCTTTTCCACCGCCGCTTTCCACAGCCATGGACCGAGATAGGCGGCCTGGGTGACGTCGCCGATCACCGACTTCGGTCCGTACTTGGCCTTGAACGCCGCGACGAATTTCTTGTTGTTGTCGTTATCGAGCGATTCGAAATACTTCATCGCCGAATAGAAGCCCGCGACGTTTTCGCCGCCGATCCCGAGCACTTCGTCCTCGGTCACCGAGATGGTCAGCAGGAACTGCTTGTCCGCAGTGATGCCGGCCGCTTTCAGTTGCTTGTAGAACGCCACGTTGGAGCCGCCAACGATGATCGCGTAGATGCAATCGGGCTTGGCGATCTTGATCTTGTTGATCAACGAGTTGAAGTTAGTGGTGCCGAGCGGGTAATACTCTTCGCCGACTACCTTGCAACCGCTCAGATGCTGCTCGATATGCTTGCGCGCAATCTTGTTCGACGTGCGCGGCCAGATATAGTCGGAGCCGATCAGGAAGAAGCTCTTCGCCTTCTTCGTCTGGTTCGCCCAGTTCAGCCCCCAGAGAATCTGCTGGGTCGCTTCCTGCCCGGTGTAGAACACGTTCTTCGATTGCTCGAGCCCTTCGTAGAAAGTCGGGTAGTACAAGAGGCCGTTATCGCGTTCGAAGATCGGCAACACGGCTTTGCGCGACGCCGACGTCCAGCAACCGAATACGGCCGCCACGTGATCGTTTTCGAGCAGCTTCTTCGACTTCTCCGCGAAGGTCGGCCAATCGGACGCGCCGTCTTCCTGAATGATCTTGATCTGACGGCCGAGAATGCCGCCTGCTGCGTTGATCTGCTCGATCGCGAGACGCTCTGCCTGAATCGAGCCGGTTTCGGAGATCGCCATCGTGCCGGTTGCCGAGTGCAACTGGCCGACTGTCACTTCCGTATCGGTCACCGCGAGGTGCGTGGTGTTGACCTTCGCGGTCGGATACTGCTGGGCCCGTGCGATACCGGAGATGGCGAGCGCGGGCGCGGCGGCGAGGCCCATCAAGAGTTTGCGGCGCAGCGCCGAAGGCATGCCAGACTCGTTCTGGTCGTCGTGTGACATCGAATTCTCCTTGTGGTCGTAGTCGGGCGACCCGCGCTGGGAACCGGCTGGCGGTGTCGACGGAACGAAAGGTAGGTAGCCAATTTGCGCGGCCCAATACGTCAGTTGACGTAGGGCGCGGTAAAAATCCGCTCCCTATAATCGCGTCGGCATGGCGCGCGAGCGGTGCCGACGCAGCGCCGCCTATGGCATGACGGTGTTGCGCCGGCTTCGAATGGAATGCAATTTGCATGGCCGCACCGTTAGCCTCGGAACCCGTCGACGACAAACCTCGATGCACCAAACAGAGTCACAGCCCCCGCGCCCCGCCGACCAGGCCACCCAAGCTGGGGCATCGCGCCCACCGTCCGGCGGCACGCAGCGCATCGTCAAGATTCGCCGCGACTACAACGCATGGGTCGGCGACGAAACGCTCGAGGATTACGCGCTGCGCTTCACGCCGCGTACATTCCGGCGCTGGTCGGAGTTCCGGGTCGCGAATACGGCGATCGGTGCGGTATCGTTCCTCGTGCTGGAAGCCATCGGCGGTGCGCTGGTGGTGAACTACGGCTTTACGAACGCGGTCTACGCGATCCTCGCCGTCTCGGTCCTGATCTTTTTGACCGGCATACCGATCAG
Organism: Paraburkholderia aspalathi; assembly: GCF_900116445.1. Taxonomy (GTDB): domain Bacteria; phylum Pseudomonadota; class Gammaproteobacteria; order Burkholderiales; family Burkholderiaceae; genus Paraburkholderia; species Paraburkholderia aspalathi. The sequence goes on along the minus strand of NZ_FPBH01000016.1, from coordinate 49,582 downwards.
CTACTACGCCGCGCGCAACGGCGTCGACATGGACCTGCTTACGCGCGGCGCCGGCTTCGGCTATCTGGGCTCCACGCTGACGTCGCTGATCTACGCGATCTTCACCTTTGTATTCTTCGCGCTCGAAGCGGCCATCATGTCGCTCGCGCTCGAGCTGTATCTGAAGGTCCCGCTATCGGTCGCCTACGTGATCAGCGCGCTCGTCATCATTCCGGTGGTGACCTTCGGCATCACCTTCATCAACCGCTTGCAGGGCTGGACCCAGCCTGTATGGCTCGTGCTGCTCGTCGTGCCCTACGCCGTCGTGCTGTGGCGTGAGCCGCACCTGCTCGCCGAATGGGTCACCTTCGGTGGTCTTTCGGCGGACGGCCGCGAGTTCAACCTGGTCTCCTTCGGTGCCGGCTGCACGGTGGTGTTTTCTCTGATCGTGCAGATCGGCGAACAGGTCGACTATCTGCGCTTCCTGCCGCCGCGCACACGCGCAAATCGCGTGCGCTGGTGGGTCGCGCTGATTTCGGCCGGCCCTGGCTGGATCGTGCCTGGCGCTTTGAAAATGCTGGGCGGGGCGTTTCTTGCCTTCCTCGCAATCGAGCACGAAATCGACCCGGTGAAGGCCGTTGAGCCGACCCAGATGTATCTGGTCGCGTATCACTACGTGTTCCACTCGCCTGAAGGCGCACTCGCCGCGATGACGCTGCTGGTGATCGTCTCGCAACTGAAAATCAACGTCACCAACGCCTACGCCGGTTCGCTCGCGTGGTCGAACTTCTTCGCGCGGCTCACGCATAGCCACCCGGGGCGCGTGGTATGGCTTGTGTTCAATGTGCTGATCGCACTGCTGCTCGTCGAGATGGGCGTATTCGAGGCCATCAGCAAGGTGCTCGCACTCTATGCGAACGTGGCGATTGCCTGGATTGGCGCGGTGGTCGGCGACCTTGTGATCAACAAGCCGCTCGGTTATAGCCCCCGCGGCATCGAATTCAAGCGGGCACACCTGTACGATATCAATCCCGTCGGGGTGGGTGCCATGGTGATCGCCTCGCTGATTGCCGCGCTGTCCCATGCGGGCGTCTTCGGCGCGATCGCTGAAGCACTGGCGTCCTTCATCGCGCTGCTGGTCGCCTTCGTCTGCTCGCCGTTGCTGGCGATCGCCACACGCGGGCGCTTCTATCTGGCGCGCGACGGTCGCGACCTCGAAGCGGGCGCGGTACTGCGCTGCGTGATCTGCGAAAACAGCTTCGAGCGCGAAGACATGGCGCACTGCCCGGCCTACGCCGGTTCGATCTGCTCGCTCTGCTGCTCACTCGACTCGCGCTGCAACGACTCCTGCAAACCTCACGCGCGACTGCCGGCCCAGTTCGGCAAGTCGATGCATGCGCTGTTCCCGCGGCTCAGGCTCGGTGCCGCCGGCCTGCGGCTCGCGCAGTACGCCGGTCTGTTGATCGTCGTGCTCACGCTGCTTGGCGGCGTGCTTGCCGTGCAGTGGTATCAGAGCGTGCGAACCCTGCCCGATCTCGACGCCACGGTCCATGACGTCCTGCTTCAAGGCTATCTGAAGGCCTTTTTCGCACTCGCGCTGGTCGGCTGCATCGCCGCGTGGTGGCTGGTGCTCGCCAACGAGAACCGCAAGGTCACGCAGGAGGAATCGCAGCGGCAAGCGGAACTGCTGATGCAGGAAATCGAGGCACACCGTAAAACCGACGCCGCACTCCAGCAGGCGAGCGCCGCCGCCGAATCGGCCAACCGCGCGAAGAGCCGCTATGTGACGGGTCTGAGCCACGAATTGCGCACACCGCTCAACAGCATCCTCGGCTATGCGCAACTGCTGCTGCAAGGCACCGATGAACTGCCCCCCGCCCGCCGCAACGCAGTGGCAACGATCTATCGCAGCGGCGAGCATCTTTTGGCGCTCGTTGACGGCCTGCTCGACGTCGCCCGCATCGAGGCGGGCAAGCTGCAACTGAACGTGACGGAGATTTCGCTGCCGGATTTCGTCACGCAACTCTCCGCGATGCTCGAACCGCAGGCCACCGACAAAGGACTGCACTTCGATTTCCAGACTACCGGCCGCATTCCGGAAGTCGTACGCGTCGACGAGAAGCGGGTACGGCAGATTCTCATCAACCTGATCGGCAATGCGATCCGCTTTACGTCGAGCGGTTCGGTGAAGGTACGCGCCGGCTATGCGTGGGAGACCCTCACCTTCGAGATCACCGACACGGGCCCCGGCATGCCGGCTGCCGAACTGGAGCGCCTGTTCCTGCCGTTCGAGCGCGGCGCGGCGGCACGCGAACACGACCACGGTGCCGGGCTCGGCCTGACGATCTGCCGCCTGCTCACGGAACTGATGGGCGGCAACCTGCAGGTGCAAAGCGAGGTGGGCAACGGCACCCGCTTTATTGTCAAGCTATTCGCACCGGAAGTGCGCGCGCCGCAATTGCTGGCAAGCGGCCCGCTCAACGTCAAGGGGTACGACGGACCGCGCCGCACGGTGCTGGTGGTCGACGATCTCACCGAGCAGCGCCGTATCGTCACGCATACGCTTGCGCCGCTGGGCTTCCTGGTAGTCGAAGCGGCCAGCGGACCGGAGGCGTTGCAATGGCTCGGTACGGGGTCGGCCGACCTCATCGTGATGGATGTGTCGATGCCGGACATGGACGGCTTCGAGGCGAGCCGCCTGATTCGCGACAACCAGTTGTCGGCGGCGCCGATCCTGATCCTGTCGGCTAACGCGTTCGCCGACGATCGCGACAAAGGGGCCGCGGCCGGTTGTGACGACTACCTCGCCAAACCGCTACACATTCCGCTCCTGCTCGACAAACTGGCTGCATTGCTGCAACTGCAGTGGATCGTCGAGTCAACTGACACAGCGCTGCCCGCTTCCGCCGTTTCGCTGACCGAAGTGCAGGCAAGCTTGCCCGCCACCCTGCGCGAGAAACTGCATGCGCAGCTTGAAATGGGCTACGTGCAGGGCTTCATCGAACAACTCGACGCAGCGGAGAGCGGCGCGCCGGAGTTGGCTACCCTGCTTGAACCGTTGCGCACGCTCGCGCGACGATTCCGGCTGACTGAACTCGCGCAGTTGCTCGCGCCTACCCAGCAGGTCAATCCCGATGCATGATGAATCGCTGCTCCTGCCCTCTGATATGCAACCGGAACTACCCGACGACAAGCCGGTTGTGCTGATTGTCGACGACACGCCCGACAACCTCGCGCTGCTGTCCGATACGCTGCAGGCGTCCGGCTACGCGGTGCTGGTTGCGCTCGACGGACAATCCGCCTTGCAACGCCTTGCGCGCATCACGCCGGATGCCGTGCTGCTCGACGCGCTGATGCCCGGCATGGATGGCTTCGAAACCTGCCGGCAGATCAAGGCCGATCCCCGCAACCGGCATCTGCCGGTGATCTTCATGACCGCGCTGACCGACAGCGAACATGTCGTGCAAGGCTTTCGGGTCGGAGGAATCGATTACGTGACCAAACCTGTGAAGCCGAGCGAGGTCAGCGCGCGCATTGCCGCGCATGTGCAGCGCTCGCGCCAGCAGCGTCAGGCGGACATGGTGCTCGAAATCGGCATGCGCGCGGCGCTGATTGCCGCCGCGAGCGGAGAAATCAGATGGCAGAGCGACCTTGCGCGGCAGCGGCTCGCGCGTTACGGATCGGGCGACGCGCAAACTGAGGAGAGGAATGGAAGCGCGGAGAGCAACGTGAAGGACAATCTGGTGGACGACGGCGCGCGGCTACCGGCCCCTCTTGCCGAAGCCGGCCCGCGTCTGCCGCCGGTGCTGAGTCAATGGCTGGCGCGCTGGATCGAAACGGGTTGCGACCTGCAAGCCGCCTTCGAGACGGCTGCAGACGGCGCACGCCGCGTCGCGCGGGTACTTGGCCGCGCGACGCGTGGCGACTGGGTGATCCTGCTCGAAGAATTCAACGACGCCGCGCACACCAGCGCGCTCGGCGCGCAATTCAACCTGACGGCCCGCGAAGCGGAAGTCCTGCTATGGGTTTCGCGCGGCAAGACCAATCGCGATATCGGAGACATCCTCGGCATGGCGCCGCGCACGGTCAACAAGCACCTCGAACATGTGTTCGGCAAGTTGCATGTGGAGACTCGCGCGGCGGCGGCGGCGATCGCCGCCAAGGCGAGCACGCGGTATTGAAGATCGCCGCCCTACGTCAAGCCGCGCAACCCGCTTACTGCGACTCTTCCGCCCACACGGCGTTTTCACGCGCCATCAGCGCCGTCGACGCAGCTGGTCCAAACGTGCCAGCCGTATAACCTCGCGGCTTGTCGCCCGACTTGGCCCAGCCTTCCAGAATCGGCTCGGCCCACGCCCATGCAGCTTCGAGTTCGTCGCGCCGCATGAAGTGCGTGAGACGTCCGCGAATCACGTCGATCAACAAACGCTCGTACGCTTCCGCGCGACGCTCGGTGAAAGCCTGCTGCAAGTCCAGGTTCAGATTCACCGGCAGCATATGCATGCCGCTGCCCGGTTCTTTCGCAAGCACCTGCAACTGGATCGACTCTTCGGGCTGCAACTGGATCACGAGCCGGTTGCCATAGTTGCGCCCGCTATTGCCGTTCGGAATGATCGAGAAAGGCAACTCGGAGAACTCGATGACGATCTCCGACACCTTCTTCTGCATCCGCTTGCCGGTGCGCAGGAAAAACGGCACATGGGCCCAGCGCCAGTTGTTGATATGCGCGCGCAACGCGACGAAAGTCTCGGCGCGGCTGCCGGCCGGCACGTTGTCTTCTTCCTGATAGCCCTTCACTGCTTCGCCGTCCACTGCGCCCGCGGTGTACTGGCCGCGCACTGTATCGCGCGCGATGTCCTCGGGCGTCATGGGGCGCAACGAGCGCAGCACCTTGAGCTTTTCATCGCGCACCGCATCCGGATCGAGCGACACCGGCGGCTCCATCGCAACGATGCACAGCAATTGCAGCAAGTGGTTCTGCACCATGTCGCGCAGCGCGCCGGTTTTGTCGTAGAAGCCCGCGCGGCTGCCTACGCCGACCGTTTCCGCCACCGTGATCTGCACGCTCTTGATATACGGCGCCTGCCACAGCGGGCCGAAAATCGGATTGCCGAAGCGCAGCACCATCAGGTTCTGCACGGTTTCCTTGCCGAGGTAGTGGTCGATCCGGTAGATCTGCGCTTCGCTGAAATGCTTGCCGACCGCCGTGTTGATCTCCTGCGCGGACGCCAGATCGTGGCCCAGCGGTTTCTCGAGCACGACCCGCGAATTCTCGTCGACCAATCCCGCCGCCGAAAGGTTTTCGCAAATATTCGTGAACAGATCCGGCGAGGTCGCAAGATAGAACACGCGCCGCACACCTTCGCGCGACACTTCCTTCAGACGCTGGTAGTCCTCGACCGAATCGACGTCCATGCGCACGTACTCGAACAGCGCCATGAATTTGTCCCAGGCGGCGGCATCGAACGCCTTCTTTTCGATGAAGGGCTTCGCCTTCGTTTCCATGAATTCGCTGATGTACTCCTCACGCGACCACGGCTTGCGGCCGATCGTGAGAATGCGGGTATCCGGCGGCAGATTGCAGTGCAGATGCGCCATGTAGAGCGCGGGCAGCAGCTTGCGGAACGACAGGTCGCCGGTGCCGCCGAAGATGATCATGTCGAGCGGCAGGTTGGGAGTGGCAGAAGCGTGTTGGGTCGTCATAGCGCGGTCGCAGCGTCGTGGTAGGCGTCAAGTCAACAGACAAAGGGCAAAAAAACGCCGGCGGACCGGCGCTTCTTTCTGGCAAACGCCTATGGTGCAACGTTTTGAGATTGTTTGCACGGCAACATGTGCCGCAGGTTGGCGCAAGATGCCAACCCGGAGCGCCGAGCCGCAACGCGCCGGGTGCTGCAAACGGTCCGCGATCAGCCGCCTGACAAGGCTTCGCGCGCCACGCGGCAGGCCGCCAGATCCCACGCCGCACAACCGACACTTTTAAAAACAATCGGTTGTTTCGACGGCAACAAAGCAGTGTTGTCCACCACGGCGGCAATTCCGCCGACCTGCGCCCAATCGACACCGGCCTGGATGAAATCGCCGGCTTCATGCCGCGCACCGGCTTCGTCGTCGACGAACAGCGCGCTGCCTGCGATCGTGCGCGCGCCGATCTCGACCATCTCCGGCGTGAACGCACCGACGCCGATCACGAGCCGGTTCGCGCGCGCGGCTTCGTCGTAGACGGCCTGCTTGCTGGTGGTCAGCGCAATCACCACGTCGATCGAATCGGGAATGGTTGCGTTGGGGTCGGCTAGCGGTTGCAGTTCGCGCGCGCTGCCACCCTGCGCACCCTGCGCAGCATGTGCGGCGCAAAACGCCTCGGCACGCGCGGGCGAACTGCCCTTCACCCACACGCGGGCGTCGGGAAACAGTTCGCCGATCGCTTCCAGATGATTCACCGCCTGCGTGCCGGTGCCGATCAGCAGGAATTCGCGCGGCGTTGCGGACGCGAAAGTGTGTACGCCGAGCATCGACATCGCCGCCGTGCGACGCCCGGTCACCGTCGGGCCGTCGAGGATGAAGAGCGTCTCGCCGGTATCGGCGTCGAAGGCCATCACCTGGCCGTGGATCGTCGGGATGCCGCGCGTCCGATTGCTCGCGCACACGTTGACCAGCTTGTGGATCGCGAGATCGGGCGCGGTGGCCGGCATCGATAGCATGATGCCGCCCTCGTTGAGCGGCACGACGAGCCGTTCGGGACTCGCAATGCGCTGCTGCGCGTAGTCGATGCTCGCACGCCTCAATGCGTCGACGAGCGGCGCGTAGGGGATCAGCCGCGCGGTGGCGGCGGCGTCGAAAATCTGCGTAGTCGGGCGGGTCATAAGCGGGCTTTTCCTGTTCAGGCGAGTTGATGCATTCGATTCAGCGCACCCGGTCGTGCGCGTTGCTGTGTGGGCTAGCGCGACGAGTCTGCTCGTGGCGGACGCGACGACTGGATCACCATGAGCAGGTCATCTGCTTCGATCGGGCACGGCTCGTCGTCGTAAAACGACAGCATGCGCCCCGCGCGAACCAGGCCGACCACCACTGCGCCCGGCAATGCATTGCTCCAGCGGCCGACTTCCTGCGCCGTCGCCGGACGCTCGATCAGATTGGCACGGCCGCGCGCCGACAGCAGATCGTTGACGAACGGCACGATGTAGTTGCTGTCCACCGCGTCAGCGAGCAACAGGCCACCGATCTTGGTCGACGAAACGATCACGTCCGCGCCGGCCTGGCGCAACTGACGCTGGTAAGTTTGCTCCTGAATCCGCACGACGATCTTGGTGTCCGGCGCGACGCTGCGCACGGTCAGTGTGAGCAGGATCGCGACGGCGTCGTCGCTGACGGCAATGATCACCGCTTTGGCGATGCGCACCTGCGCCTGCTGCAACAGATCCTCACGCGAGGGATCGCCGAGCAGGCCCGCCACGCCCAGCGCCGTGGCCGCTTCGAGCGCGTCCTGCTGCGAATCGATGACGACGATCGAATCCGCGGCGAAACCGCTTTCCAGCAGCTCGCGCACCGCGACCGAACCGCTCAAGCCGTAGCCGCACACCACGACGTGATCGCGCAGTTGTTTTTGCAGGCGTTTCATGCGGAATTCCTCGATGACGCGTTGAATGACGAACTGATAGGCAGTGCCCAGAAACACGAACCAGATGACGATACGGATCGGCACGATGAAGAAGGCGTCGATGAGCCGCGCGCGGGCGGTGACCGGCACGATGTCGCCATAACCGACGGTGGCGACGGTGACCATCGTGAAGTACATCAGGTCGACGATGCCGAGTACCTTGCGGTTGGCGTCACGCAGACCGTCGCGGTCGAGATAGAGCACGGCGAAAGCGAGCACGCACAGGCCGAGCACGAGATAGATACGCTGCAGCAGCACGCGCTGCGGCGAGGCTGCGGGGCGTGTAAAGAGCGTGCGGGCGCGCGGCGCCTGCCAGGGCGTGCGGGCACGGCGCGGTAGACGAAAACGTGGCGGGCGTGACTGCTGGTGTGGCTGGTCAGGCACGCGGCTACTCCGGGAATCGGGAACAAGCGATTCTACGACGCCCGGCGCGCCGCGGGGCCGGATCGGGGGATCGCGGGCACGCAACTGCAATTGCAACTGCGGCGCAGGAATTAGCGTGATTCGCTGACAAGCAGCGGCGCGCCGCCGCTACGGTCACTGCGAAGCAGCGTTGGCTTTAGCGTCATCTTTCTTGCCGCCCTTGAACATCGCGCGGCACGGCGGACTAAGTTCGTCGAGGTGCTGCTTCATGCAGGCGGTGATTTTTTCCTTGTTCGGAATGTCGGCGGCGCAGAAATGCATCGCGTCGCCGCGGCAGGCCTTGGACTGGTCGTCCTGGGAAGCTGCATGCACTGCGGTGACGGCGCCGAGCGCGACGAGGCTGGCGGCAAGCACGGCATAGGTTCGCTTCATGGCGGGCTCCGGTATCGCAAAAGTCGGTTGAAGCTCTTCAGCAGAAAACGGGCCCGATCATCGCGTTCGCCGTGCGTCTCGCCTGTTGCCGTATCTAGCGCGCGCTGCGGGTGAGCGTCATGCCGCGCCCTGCGTAGAAGCGCGCCATCGTTGCGAACGGCAGATAGACATCCGCCTGATGAGGCGCGATGCCCGACGGATTATGAAACCATACGCCACCGCGATCGCGCCCGTGCAGCAGGATCAGATGCCCGCCCTGACGCTGATTCGGCCGCTCCGGATAACGGATCTCGGGGCTCACGGAAACGATCGCCAGCGTGTCGCCGTCGATGCGCACGGCGATCTCTTCGAGCGGCGCCTGCGGCAGCACCTCGACCTGAATACCGAATGCGTCGCCCAGCCAGTCGGCGAACGGCCGGTAGATCAAACCGTCGACGCCGCCATCGTCGCGCAGCCGGTACACGCCGTGGCGCAAGGCTTCATCCAGCAAGGCGGCGCGCGGCGCGTGTTCGATGCGCCAGTAGTCGAGCGCGGATTCGAGGCAGGTCAGACCGCACAGGCGTTTCGCCCAGAAACGGTAACGCTCCGGGTCGGCAAAACCACTGCGCTGCCAGTGTGGATCGTCGCATGGGTCGCCCTCCTGTTCGACGATGTGGCGCACCCATTCGGGGCTGCCCCATTGCGTGTGGTACGGCACGTCGGTGTGGCGTAGTGTCGGTTGGTTCATGAGTCGCGCGGAGTCGGCAGAAAATATTTTCACAGCATGCTACACGGCCAGCCCAGCAGGGGCGGACACAGACGGAATTTATGCGTCACGCAGATATTTGCCATTTATTCGCCAGACAGATATTTGTCGAATATGCGCCACACGAATATTTGACAAATATCTGCGTGACGCATAAAGTGCATTTATTCGTCTCACGGATAATTTGCCATGATCCACCTCGTCGCCACGCCGGACCAGATGGCCCAGCTGCTCGCTGCCGGCCGGCGCCAGGCCGGCCTCACCCAGGCCGATGCCGCTGCGCGCATCGGCGTCAGCCAGAGCCGCATCTCGGCGCTGGAAACCGACGCCACCGCCCTCACCCTCGCACAATTGCTGGCGCTATGCGGTGCCTACGGCCTGCAATTACAGGTGCGCGACAAGAACCAGCCGGTGCCTGAACCCGCGCCTTTGGTCGAGTGGTAAGCATGGGTCGCCAAACGCATTCGCGGGCGCTTTCGGTGTGGGCCAACGGTGAGCGCGTCGGCGTCTGGCGCCTGCCCACCCGCGGCCCCATGGAGTTCGCTTACGACCCCGCATGGGTCGCCTCACCCGCTGGCCGGCCGCTTTCGCTCTCGCTGCCGTTCGCGCCGAGCAACGTGGCGAACAAAGGCCACCGGGTGCTCAACTATTTCGACAATCTGCTCCCCGACAGCGAGGCGATCAGAAAACGCATCGCCCAGCGCTACCAGACCGATACGCTCGATCCCTTCGATCTGCTACAAGCCATCGGCCGCGATTGCGTGGGTGCCGTCCAGTTGCTGGCCGAAGACGACGCGCCGGCCGGCGTCGAACGCATCGACGGCACGCCGCTCTCCGACAGCGAGATCGAGACCATGCTGGCACGCACCGTCAGCACCCCCGCCCTCGGCGCGGCCGACGAAACGGACGATTTCCGCATCTCGCTCGCCGGCGCACAGGAGAAAACCGCCCTGCTGTGGCACGACGGCAAGTGGCAGCGCCCGCATGGCGCCACGCCCACCACGCACATTTTCAAGCTGCCGCTCGGGCTGGTCGGCAACAAGCTCGCCGACCTCAGCACCTCGGTCGAAAACGAATGGCTGTGTCTGCGGATTCTGCGCGCCTATGGCCTGCCCGTGGCCAACACCGAGATCATGACGTTCGGCAAGCAGCGGGTGCTGAGCGTCGAACGCTTCGACCGGCAACTGCATTCCAGCGGGCAATGGCTGCTGCGCCTGCCGCAGGAGGACTTCTGCCAGGTGTACGGCGTGCCGTCGCATCGCAAGTACGAAAACGAAGGCGGTCCGGGCATGCTGGACCTCGCGCGGATTCTCCAGCAATCGGTGTCGGCGCAACAGGACATCGAAACGCTGCTGGCAAGCCAGATCCTGTTCTGGATGCTGGCGGCGCCGGACGGCCACGCCAAGAACTTCAGCATTCGCCTGCTGGCGGGCGGCCAGTACCGTCTCACGCCGCTTTACGACGTGATGTCGATCTGGCCGGTGGAAGGCAACGGCCCGAACCAGTGGTCATGGTTCAAGGCCAGGCTCGCCATGGGGATGTGGTCGCGCAGCAAACACGACGCCTTCCGCGACGTGCAGCGGCGCCACTTCAACACCATGGCGCTGAGATGCTCATACGGCGCGAACGCCGAACCGTTGATCCAGCGGCTGATCGAACAGACGCCGCAGGTCATCGCGCGGGTCTCGGCCGAATTGCCCGAGCGCTTTCCGGGCAAGGTCGCCGAGCGGATTTTCAAAGGCCTGAAAAACTCGGCGGCCAAGCTCGACACCATGCCGCCGGCGTGACAGCGGGTGAGTAACAATCCAATCGGAATTACTTACAGATTCCTACCAATTTAATCGGTAAAATACTTTTGATGCCAAAGGCATAAACAGATCGCCGAATTCGTCTGTTCGCACCTCGTACCGACAGGTTTGGCGGCAGTCATCCCAAAACACAGACCGTAAGACTTTTTACGGTACATTTGCTGTCCCCCGCGTTGCCGCGTCGATGCGCATCCAATGTGCATGGCCGCGCTGCGCGTGCCGTATCGCATGCCCCCAGCCACCCTTCAAGAAGGCAGATCCTCACGCAGTATGACCAACGAAACAAACTCACCTGACTCCATTGCCGTCGCCGAGCGCGTGCGCGAGTTGATGAGCCGGCATGGAATCGGCAAACGCCAGCAGACCACTGAGCTATGCCGCATCCTCGATCTGAGTTTTTCGCAGGGACACCGCAAGCTGCGCGGCAACAGCCCGTGGACCCTCTCGCAGATCAAGAAGGTTGCCGAGGTGTTCGGCGAACCTGCCGCCCAGCTATTCGGCGCACAGTCGCTCGATCCGGGCATGGTTGGCGCCATCGCCCAGGAGGCGCTGTTCTGCGTCGGCGCGATCGAGCTGGCCTGCACCGCATGGGTCGGCGCCGCGCTCGAACCGGGCAGCCGCCCTGAATTCGTCGCGTACTCGAAGCTCGGCCAATGGCGCGTGGCGCGCCACGACGGCACGCTCTACCAAAGCGCGTACGAAGTCCACAAGATCGAGATCTATCCGCGCCGCGCCGAAACCGACAAGCCGACCATCGCCGTGGTGGACGACGATCAGGCCTCCGCCGACAACCTGCGCGACTATCTCGAACGCAGCGGTTTCGCGGCGGTGGCGATCTACGGCCTCGCGGCGTTCACCGAACAGCTGCAAACGCAGGTCTTCGACGGCGTTGTGATCGATTGGCTGTTCGGCTCGCAGACCTCCGCGGCGGCGATCCGCGCGGTGCGGGCGTCGGAGAATCCGGACGCGCCAATTTTCGTGCTGACCGGCGAACTGCTGACCGGCAAGGCCAGCGAATCGGAAATCAGCCAGGTCATCCGCAATTACGACGTCGCGTGCTATGAAAAGCCCGCGCGTATGGCGATCCTGGTCGCCGATCTGTCCAAACGCCTCAACCGGCCATAACGACGCATATGCCGGCAAGCGGCTGAAGGTGTGTGCTCAGGTTGAGCCCTCCTCCAACTGCGTTTCCTCAAGGCGTCACGTCACACCGTATGCCGCGAAGCCAAAGCTCGCTGCAACGCACTGCGCAGTTCCTCGTAATGTACTGGCTTTGATAACGCTTCAAAGAACGGCTGCAAGCCGGCCTCTCCCGCTTCCCCTGCCGCACCACTCGCCCCACCCGCACTACCTACGCTATCCGCCTCCGGCGCATATGCGCTCACCACGATCACCGGAACACCCGACGACGGCCCTCTGCGTGCCGCGAAGTCCGCAAGGAACGTATACCCGTCGCGATCCGGCATATGCAGATCGAGCAACACCACGTCACAGCGTCGCGCGTCGAGCCACGCGAGTGCATCGTCGGCATTGGAGACGGCGTGCGCGTCGAAATCCATGTGCGCGATCATTTCGCTGAGCGACTCGCGAATCAGCCGGTTGTCGTCGACGATCAACACGCAGGGGCGCGCGCCGCCTGGTTCGGCCTGCGCCGCCACGCCAGGAGGCGCGGTTGCCGCGACCGGTCTGACCGGAATCGTCACCGTAAAGGTCGTGCCCTCGCCCACCGTGCTCGCCACCTCGACGGTGCCGCCGAACAGCCTGACCAGCCCCTGCACGATCGCGAGTCCCATCCCCGCACCCTCGAAGCGGCGCGCGCGCGACGCGTCCAGTTGCGTGAACTCCTGGAAGATCAGCGGAATCTGCGCTTGCGGCACGCCCGGCCCCGTATCGCTGACGACGAAAATCAGCACCGCCGGCCGCTGCCTCAGTTGCACGCGCACCGTGCCGGTTTCGGTGTAACGGATCGCGTTGGTGACCAGGTTGTTGACGATCTGGCGGATGCGGTGCGGATCGGAATCGACGAGGCCGCTCATGCCGCTCGCCTCGCTTTCCAGTTTGAGGCCGCGCGCGGCGGCCGACATCGCGTGTTCGTCGACGATCGACGCCAGCAGCTCGCGCGGTTCGAAGTGCTCGTGACGCAACTCGAGCTTGCCGGCGCCAAGGCGCGCGTAGTCGGTCAGGTCTTTCATCTGCGCTTCCAGATGCCGCCCTGCGGTTTCGAGCCGCTGAATGACCTTGCGGTCGGCCTCGGAGTGATAGTTGAAGCCCAGCAATTCGATCGACGACACGATCGCATGCAAGGGCGTGCGCAGTTCGTGGCTGATCATGCCGAGAAACGCGTCCTTCGCGAGACTCGCCTCGCGCGCCGCGCGGCTCGCCTGATGCTCTGCGTCGAGCGCCGCGTGCTGCTGATGCATCAGGCGCGTGCGGCGCCGGCCGTTGAGCACCAGCAGCGTGGTCGCGGCCGCAGACAAGAGCAGCAGCAACAGGCCGCCCGCGAACAGCATGCGGCGCTTGTCGATGAAATCGCGGTTCATCGCCTCACGGTCGGCCACGTCGGCGAACCGGCGGCTTAACGCGAGATCGTTGACCTCGTTCCAATGCTGGCGCAACTCCACGACGATCTTATCGGCGCGACTGCGGTCCTTAGGCAACGCATCCACCTCAGGCTGAATCCCGTCCAGCAAATGATCGAGCGACTGGATTTCCTCCTGTTGCCGTTGCAGCAGCGCAAGCTGCGTAGTCAGTCTGCGGGTCGAACCAGCCATCACGTGCAGCTTCGATTGCAGCAACTGGTAGCGCAGCATGAGCCGCTGATAGTCGTCGTCGACGCCGGATTGATACAGCAGCAACTGGTTCTCGAATCGCGCGTAGGCGATTTGCAGCTGCGCGGCGTCCCAATAGAAACCATCGTACTGACCGGTCAGCTGTTCGGTGGCGCGCGGATTGAGCAGGTTCGCGTACAACAGATAGCCGATCGCGCCGGCCGGCGCCGCAAGCGCGGTCAGCCAGATCAACACATAGAGGACACGGCGCAAGGGGCGGCGTGTTATTTGACGATGAGTGCCTTGATCTGCCATACGAATTTAGAATCGCCCGCCGCGCCCATGAGTTCATCGGGAAACGCGTCGCGCGGATAGATAAGAAACAGCGGCCCGAAGTCGCTGATCTTCAGGCGCTGGCCGTTCATGCTGTACGCAACGACCACGCCGTAGCGATCGCAGTCCGACACCGGAATGGTGTAGGTATAGTCGTCGAGCGTATGGATCTCGACTGCGCTGCCGGATGCGCCGACTGTCTTCAGGATATCCGCGAGCAGCGGTCCTGTGAAGGTGGAACGTGGCGTCCAGGTGGTAGCGGTCGTAATCGAATGAGCCGGCAGCGCGAGCAGTTGGGCCTCGGTGAAGTGATACAGCTGGTGCGCCGCATCGTTGGTCTTGCTGATCTTGCCCTTCACGTCTAGCGATAACGGCAACGACTCCGCCTGCGCCTGCGCCTGCGCCTGTGCCTGCATGCTCCACGCGGCGAAAGCGAGGAGCAGACCCAGCCCCCACCATGCGCCCCTGACCACGCCTTTCCTGCCATCCACCGCTATGCCCGCCTTGGTCATCTTCATCTGTTTGGTCATTCCATCGTTTGTTATTTTGCGGGCGGCTGCGCTGCGCCGGCTTAACCGGCCAGCGAACCTGCAGCACCCCGCCGTTGTCCTTTTCCCGCGGCGGCGGTCGTCTTTGCGACACGCCCCGTCCGGCGGACGCGCGTCACCCCGACGCGCGATCTTTGAACCGCATGCATAATATCGCCAAAATTCTTCGTCTCAAAAACGGGGACCTGCCGCAGCACCGCGCCGCGCGCCGCTCTCCGTCTACAGGACACCTGCCCTACGCGCGCATCGCGACGCCCTGAGAGTCATGAACAAGCCGGTTTTGCCCCTGACGTACGAACAACTCGATCACTGGATCGAGTCGCTGCAACCCGCGTTGCTGGCGGAGCGCTTCACCATGGCGATCGGCATTCTGCGCGGCGGCGCACCGCTCGCGCTGATGGTTTCGCATGCGGCCGGCACGCCCGTCGCCTTCCTTCGATACGACCGGCAGTCACGCACGGTCGCCTGGGATTCGACGCTGCCGATTCCGCCCGCCGGCTCGAAAGTGCTGCTGTGCGAAGACATCGCGGGGCGCGGCTTTACGCTGACCGATTGCATCGCATTCCTGCAGCAGCATGGTCTCGACGTCAAAACGTTGACCGCCGCGGTCGACGACCTGAGCCGCACACAACCCGACTACGCAATCGACGCTCGCGGCTACTTCGCGCTGTTTCCGTGGGAGCGCCAGGCCTACACCGAGCGTTATCGCGAGGACTGGGAGCGCGTCGAAGCGGGCACCGCGCCCGCCATGGCCGAGGATCACGAATACGCCACCTACGCGATCGACCTCGACGGCATTCTGCTGCCCGACGTGCCGCTCGCCCGCTACGACGAGGATCTGGCCGCGGCGCTCGCCGAACGCGACGCGCTGCTGCCGTTCGAGGTGCTGCCGGGCATCGATCTGCAACGCGTGCGCACGATCATCACCGGGCGCCCGGAACTGGATCGCGCGCGCACCGAAGCATGGCTCACGCGGCACGGCTTCGGTCATATGCAACTGGTGATGCGCACGCCCGGCACGCACGACGAAAGTGCCGCCGGCGCAGCTGCTCACAAGGCCGCGGCGGCGTTGCGCGGCGGTGTCACGCACTTTGTGGAGAGCGATCCGGTGCAGGCGCTGCTGATCGCGCAGCAAGCGCCGTTACTGCGCGTGATCTGGTGGGACGCGCTTACGCAAACGGGGATGCTGGTGGGTGCGCGCGCGTGGACGTGAGCGGTGGCTAGGCTTCTTTCGTCTCTCTGAGATCTTTGGTTTCTTTGAGTTCTTTACCATCACGCAGATGCAGATGCCGCGCGGCCCGCTGCGAGGCGACGATGATCAGCTTCATCGTCGCACGCGTGGCGCCGACGAACAGCTTGCGTGCAATCCGCTCGTCGAATAGTTCGAAGTCGACCTCCGTGAGAATCACGCACGGCGCCGCCTGCCCCTTGAAGCGGTAGATCGACTCGAACAACACATCCCCTTCGCGATACTCCGGGTTGCCGAACAGATCGTACTTACCCGTGAAACTGCGCAACCGATGCGGTCCGAGATGATCCTGCGCGGTCATCGCCGAGCCTTCGCGGCCGCGAAACGACAGCACGGCAATATCCTGTTTGCGAAAGCCGAGCGACAAGGCCTGCGTGATCGCCCGCTTGGTTGCCTCGATGCTGCCTTCGGCGGCATTCGCTTCGTCGTAGACGGAGAACGAAATATCGGAGCCGTCGAACGGACTGCCCGAGGCCAGGTCCGCCGCGACCTGCACCGAAGCACCGACCACGTCGCGCACATAATCGAGAATGTCGCGCGGACTGCGGTAGTTGGTGGTCTCTTTCAGCGTGGTCCAGCCGTGCAGCTCGACCGGCTCGCGCATATACAGATTCTGCAGCGGATCTTCGAGCCACCACCACGCAGCGCCCGGCCGCAACAGACGCTCGAGTGCGGCCACCCACGGCTGCTGGAAATCCTGTCCTTCGTCGACGATCAGCACGTCGAATTGCCAGCGCGCGTCGATCGGCGTTTCGGCGAAAGTCGATTCAAGCTGTTTGAAGACGTCGCCGGACTGGAAATCTGGCTCGCGGCCCGCATCGCGCGCGATCCAGTCGCATAGCTGGTGATAGTTCGCCACCTTCGCCTCAGGCGGCGCGACCCGCGCAATGTGATCCGCGAGCGGCCGGTTGAAACACACGTACAAAGGCCGCTGACCACGCGCCGCCGCGTCCTTCATCACCTGCACCGCCAGTTGCGTCTTGCCGGAGCCGGCCGTGCCGATCACGCGCAGC
This sequence comes from Paraburkholderia aspalathi, assembly GCF_900116445.1. Taxonomy (GTDB): domain Bacteria; phylum Pseudomonadota; class Gammaproteobacteria; order Burkholderiales; family Burkholderiaceae; genus Paraburkholderia; species Paraburkholderia aspalathi. The sequence continues at coordinate 32,690 of NZ_FPBH01000016.1, read as the reverse complement.
CGGAACGGCGAAAACTCGAGTCGCCGCGCCCAGGTCGCGAGGCCGCCGGCCAGACGCGTGACGAGCGTGCCGGCCTGGCCGACCAGCGCGCTGGCGTCGGGCGTCAGCGAAAGTTCGTCAGCGAGAAAGTGATGGATTTTCGGTGCGCAGGCAAGGCGCGCTTCGTCCGCCGGCAACGCTTCGCGAATGATCGCGGCAAGCCGGTCCTTGCGCGTCGCGTCGACGATCCGTGCGGGATTCACGCCGGCGATCGCCGCGTCCTTGACGATGTGGTCCGGGCAATACAGCAGTTCTTCGATGAAATACGTACCCGCGCCGAACGCCGCGGTGAAGCGCCGGTGCAGCGTTTCGACGGTATGTGCGAGCGCGATCGCCACATTGCGCTCCGTCTGAAGGTAGACCTTGACGAGCCCCTTGGGCGTTTCGCGCAGGAAGCCGGTTTTCTGTTCGACGATCATCACGCGCCCGGCCGGGCTGACGATCACGAAGTCGGCCTCGCCGAACACTGAAAAATTCTGATTCAGACGAGTCCAGTGCACGCCGTGATAGACGGTGTAGCCATCGGGAAGCGCTTCTTCCAGCAACGCGAGGGTTTCGCGTTCGCGTGCGGCCGCGCCGGTGGCGGCGAGGCTCTTCCAGTCGTCGGGGACAATGCGGGCCATGCGGTGCCTCGTCGTATTCGGGTGCGCTCATTGTACGCAACGCCCGCGCGTTGCCGGCATGGCACATCGGGTGGCAATCGGGTCTCTGTGCGCAAAGCGCTTTGTCCGCGCTCCGGACAACATTTCACGCAGCAGATTGCAGGCTGGCGGCGCGCAAACCCATGCGCATCGTGTATCGTTACTGGCTGAACGCCGTGCGCCGCGCGCGGCTTGCCACCTGTCAATATAAAGAAAGGATTTACCGGATGATCACGATCTGGGGACGCGCCAACTCGGTCAACGTACAGAAAGTCTTGTGGTGTTGCGACGAACTGGTGCTGCCGTACGAACGCATCGACGCGGGACTGCAATTCGGCCGCAACAACGAGCCCGACTACCTGGCGATGAATCCGACCGGCAAAATTCCGACGCTGGTCGACGACGGCTTCGTGCTGTGGGAATCGAACTCGATCCTGCGCTATCTGGTGCTGCAATACGGCGAATCGAGCCTCCTCTATCCGTCGGAACCGAAACTGCGCTCCAGCATCGACCGCTGGCTCGACTGGTCGCTCACCACGCTGCAACCCGCGGAAAGGCCGGTGTTCTGGGCCCTCGTGCGCACACCCGCCGCCGAGCGCGACGCCAGCAAGCTCGCTACCGACTTCAGCGCGGTCACGTTGCTGTGGCGCCTGCTGGATAACCATCTGCAAGGCCGCTTCTTCCTCGAAGGCGAAAAGTTCACGCTTGCGGATATCGTGATCGGCGCGTACGCGAAACGCTGGTTCGGACTGGACGGCGTCGAACGCCCGCCGTTGCCGAATCTGGAGCGGTGGTATTCGCGGCTTGCGACTCGCCCGGGATTCAAGAAATACATCGATTTCCCGCTGACTTGAACAATCCGGCCGCTATAGGACTGCCTCATGTCCCACCGAGGCGTCCAGCCGCGATCGGCAGGTACGCCGCACACCGGCACAGCCAGGCGCGATGGCCTTTATAATCCACGCATGAAGACCGCCAAGCCCGCCGCGAACGCCGACAAAACCACGCCTGCTGCCTCCGCTCATCATCATGAGCCGGGGCACATGCACAGTGGGCACGGGGAATCGCAGGAAGCCGCACTGACTCTCGCGGAAGAATATTGTCGCGAACGCGGCGAAAAACTCACGCCGATCCGCCGCAAAGTGCTCGAATTGCTGTTGAATTCCGGGCGCGCCACCAAAGCTTATTCGCTGCTCGACGACATGCGCCAGATCCATCCGGGCTCGGCGCCGCCTACGGTTTACCGGGCGCTGGACTTTCTGCTCTCGGCAGGACTCGTGCACCGGATCGAATCGATCAATGCGTTCACCGTCTGCCACGACCTGACCCAATGCCAGCACGGCATTCTGGTGGTTTGCCAGCAATGCGGCAACGTCACCGAGTTGCATCAGCCGAAGCTGCGCCAGGCCCTCGTCGCGCAAATCGAAGACGCGGGTTACCGCCTTGCGAGCGATGAAATCGAATTGAAGGGGTTGTGTTCCGCCTGTCAGGCAGCGGAAGCGGCCAGCGCCAGCGCGGCTGCACCGGTCGCCGCCGCCAAATAACAGCGGCGCCTGCAATCAGGTTTGCAATCTGATTGCAGATCGTTTCGCCAGACGAAAGCTTGCGGCCGAAGATCCGGCGGCAAGAAACCGCCCTCCGGCCGCGAGGCCGCTCCTCAGCCTGCCGCGCGAGCGTCGATCGCGTCGTGCAACAGTGTCACGAGCTCTTCCGGCAATGCCGGCTTGGTCATGAAATGCTGGAAGCCTTCGCCGATGCTGCGTAAGCGATAAGCGTCGTCGGTATGGCCTGTAAGCGCCACGGCCACTGAAGGCGCATGGTCACCGCGAATCTCGTGATCGCGCAGCCGCTGGATCAGATAAAAGCCATCCATGGCCGGCAATTCGAGGTCGCACACCACGGCGTCAGGCAACAGCCGCAGCGCCGCTTCGACGCCCTCTTCCGCATCCGCCACAGCGACGACATGCGCCCCTTCCGCCTCGAGTAACAAGGTCAGTGATTCCCGGCTATCCGGGTCGTCTTCGACGAGCACGATCGTGGCCTGATCGAGCCTCAATGCTCCGTTCATGTTCTGTTGTTGCTCTAAAAAACCGGTTAGGCCATCAGACTCGGCCAACGTATCGCCCTGCTGTTTGCCGCCGATTTGCGCGGCTGCGGTATTGCTGTCCATGGTTCCGACTCGATTTCATGCGTCGAGTTGCATGCAGGCCCGCGATTGTAAAACATGGCCTCGGCGCAACGCGTGCGCACAGTAACGCGCCAAAATTGCACGCCAATGAAAAACCGGCCCTCGGCTCCACTGCCTTGGCTGACCGATGCCGACACCCGATTCGCCGTGGCGGCTGGCGCGAACCCACGTCCATCGCCTTGTCCACCCCAGCATCTGCCCTGACATTCCTGTCCTATTGCGACGCCGACGCTGTTATCTCTCCCGCACGGCGTTCAGATCCACTCCTCAGGTAGCACGTAGCGTGCCTCGCCGGCTTCGCCAGATTCATCAGATTCGTCGTTACGGCAGCATGGTTGCGCGAGCCTGCCGCGCGATCTACAGCGGCGCTATGATCGTGTGCGCGAAATCGCAGCGGCTGCGTGACGTTCCGTCGCTGCGACGCAGCACGTCATATGAGCGCCATCTTCCCTCCCCTAAAACCTGAGGCCGCCCGACACCATGTCCGATCTCGACTCCGCCACGCTCGAAGCACTCCGTCATGTCAGCACTGCCACGCTGACCACCCAGTTGTTCAAGCGCGGCTTGCGCAATACGTTCATGCAGGGCGTCGCCCCGCTCGCCGCGCACACTGGCGCAAATCTGGTCGGGCCAGCCTTCACGCTGCGCAATATTCCCTCGCGCGAGGACATCGACGTACTCGAACTGTTTGCGGATCCGGAGTACGCACAGCGCAAATGTGTCGAGACCATTCCGGCCGGTCACGTGCTCGTGCAGGATTGCCGCGGTGAACGCGGCAGCGCCTCGTTCGGTTCGATCCTCTCACAGCGCTTGCAGGTGCGCGGCGTGGCGGGCATGGTGTCCGACGGTCCTGTGCGCGACAGCACGACGATCGCCGCGCTCGGCATGCCGGTGTTTTGTGCGGGCGCAAGCGCGCCGCCGAATCTGATCCGGCATCACGCGGTGGATATCAATGTGCCGATCGGCTGCGGCGGTGTCGCGGTGTTTCCCGGCGACGTGATCGTGGGCGATGCGGACGGCGTGGTGGTCATCCCGTTCAAAATGGCAGCCGAAGTTGCGCAAGCCGCCGTCGAGCAGGAACAACTCGAAGTGTTTCTCACCGAGCGTATTCGTGAGGGCGCAGCCCTGCCCGGCACTTATCCGCCGAACGAAAAAACCAGGGCTGCGTATGAGGCGTGGCGGCAGAAACGCAGTTCTGAATGAGGCACGTGGTGTATCAGGCCGCTTTGCCCGGACCGACGCCCTGCACCAGCAAGGCCACCGCATGCCGGGCGATCTCCTCGCTACCGATGTTGCACCGCGCGGGATCGTTACGCCACAGCTTCGAAGTGGCCAGCGGCAGAATCGTCATGCCCAGTAGCGTGACGAACACCAGCGAGGGCTCCAGTCCGGCATTCAGTCGGCCTTCCTTTTGCCAGCGCGCGATGGCTAACAGCGACGCCTTCTGAGCCGCGTCGCCAAACCGTTCATGCATGCGCTGACGCAGCAAGCCGCCGTCGCTGATCACTTCGCGCACCCACAGCGACGGAAACCACGGATTGTCGCTCGCCGTCTTCACCAAACGCTGCGCGAGTTGCGTAATGGCCGCCACCGGATCGTCGGGATTTTCCTGAAACGGCACTCCGATCCCCGCGCGCAGCGGCGCGAAACGCTCATCGATCAGCACGTCGAGCAGTTGATCGCGCGTCTTGAAGTAGTAGTGCATCATCGCCGGCGTGAAACCCGCCTCGCGGGCAATCTCCCCGAGCGTGGTGTCGACGATACCCTGCCGCGCGAACAGGACGAGCGCGGCGTCCAGCAGGCGGCTGCGCTGCTCCGGGCCGCGCGCCGAGCCCGAAGGCCTGCCCGGCCGCCGCGTAGGTGCGGACGGCAATGCGGCATTTGAAGCGTCCGCAGCATCGCCCGCCGCGGCTGAAGCCGGATTCGAAAGCTTTCGCGCCTTCACGGCGGTCGTGGTGCGCGGTTGGCGTTTCACTTCGCGGTCATCTGACGTAATCCTTGCCATTGCATTCAATTTGACGAGAGACACAATGTCGCATATATTAATCTCCGAATTAATTAATTTCAACACCTTGGCGCCATGGACCAAACGACAACGACTCAACCCGCCGGGCTAACGCTGGCGGATGCGCAGCCAGATGTGCAGTCCGGCCAGCAGGCAAATGACCACCCGCCGATCCGCCTGCTGTTTCCGGCGCTCCTGCTGGTCATGCTGCTCGCCGCGCTCGATCAGACGATCGTCTCGACCGCACTGCCGACCATCGTCGGTGAACTCGGCGGGCTCAACAACCTCTCGTGGGTGGTGACCGCCTACCTGCTCAGCTCGACTATCGTCGTGCCGCTGTACGGCAAATTCGGCGATCTGTTCGGCCGCAAGATCGTGCTGCAAACCGCGATCGTCGTGTTCCTCGTCGGCTCCGCGCTGTGCGGCGTCGCCCAGAACATGACCCAGCTGATCGTGCTGCGAGCGCTGCAAGGGCTCGGCGGCGGCGGTCTGCTAGTCGTGACGATGGCCGCCATCGCGGACGTAATTCCGCCGGCTGAGCGCGGCCGCTTCCAGGGTGTATTCGGCGGCGTATTCGGTCTCGCGACGGTGGTCGGGCCCCTGCTCGGCGGCTTTCTCGTCGAGCATCTGTCATGGCGCTGGATTTTCTACATCAACCTGCCGCTCGGCCTCATCTCGCTGGCTGTGATCGGTGCGGTCTTCAAGCCGCACGTTCAGCACGTGAAGCACACCATCGACTACATGGGCGCCGCGTTTCTCGCCGGCGCGCTGACCTGCATCATCCTGTTCACGAGCCAGGGCGGCACGATTCTGCCGTGGTCGTCGCCGCAATTGTGGTTCACGCTGGGGATGGGGCTGGTGGCGATCTGGGGCTTCATCCATGAGGAGCGCACTGCCGTCGAACCGATCATGCCGCTCGAACTCTTCAAACAGCGCACGTTTTTGCTGAGCAGTCTGATCGGCTTCATCATCGGCGTGTCGCTGTTCGGCTCGGTCACGTTCCTGCCGCTGTATCTGCAAGTGGTCAAAGGCTCGACGCCCACGGAAGCCGGCATTCAAATGCTGCCGATGATGGGCGGCCTGTTCGTGATGTCGATGGTGACCGGACGCGTAATCAGCAAGATCGGCAAGTACCGCATGTTTCCGATCGCCGGCACGTTTCTCGTGGCCGTCGCGATGGTGCTGCTCGCGCGCCTGCAGATCGACACGCCCATTCGTGTGATGTATATCGACATGGGCATTCTCGGCTTCGGTCTCGGCATGGTGATGCAGGTGCTGATTCTCGCCGTGCAAAATACGGTCGAGTTCAAGCACATGGGTGTCGCTACTTCGGGCGCGACGCTGTTCCGTTCAATCGGCGGCTCGATCGGCGTGGCCGCTTTTGGCGCGGTGTTTTCGAACGGCCTTGCCGCGCGACTGGAAAAACTGATTCCGGCGGACACCGAATTGCCGCACGCGCTCGGACCGGCGGCCATCCACCAGTTGCCCGAAGCGTTGCGCAGCGACTATTTGCAAGCGTTTGCCGGCGCGTTGCACACGGTGTATCTCTCGGCGGCCTGCGTTGTCGTGCTGGCCTTTGCGCTCGCGTGGCTTCTGAAGGATCATCCGCTGCGCAAGCACTGATTTCGCATATCCCGTTTCCAGCGGGTGTTTTCTGCAAGCGCTTGATGACGAGGTCGAACGCTACGCGCTTCGACCTCGTTTTGCTTTCATCGCCGCCATTTCGTTCTGCCAATTCCGCCAACGCGCCATCGTTGTCGACGCCTGCGCACAGTAACTTCGCAAACCGTGTGAAAAAAACAGACAGCCTGTTCGTTCTGCCGACATATGCACTGTTTCGTCGTACCTACAAATGCGCTCTGGCGTGCATAAAGTAGGTAAGAACGTCGATTGACGTTCTCATCGAAACGCCACATATTGCATTTAGTGGCACCGCAAGCGAGGACTTGCGTCCGAAGGTTCTCCAGCGCATGTGGATCGTGGTTTCCGCGGACATTACTCCTGCCTCAACACGATCTGGAGCATGCCGTAACGGCACTGTTTTCCACAGGTGGGTCCACAGTATGTCCACCCAGACAATACTCGGCCATAGTTTCCCGACGCCCTGCAAACGCTGCGGTGGTGCGCTGTACCGGCAAGTAGACTATTGCCCGTATTGTGGCGCCGTGCATCCGCTTGACGCCGGGCCGCACAAGCGTGTCGTGATTCCCGGCAGCCGCGCCAGTGCCGTCAGCAAGACAGCGCAGAAAAACGGCTTCGATCCGACACAGCCGGCTGAAATCGACCTCGCCGTGCCGACTGCGGTCACCGACGAAGCCGCGCCTATAGAGTCCCCGATAGAAGCGCCGGCACTCGTGCCTGAGGACGAGCCGATTCCGCCGCTCACCGATCTGAAGTATTCTGCGGACCGCAGCGCGTTCCCGATACGCCGGGTGCTGCTCGCGATCGTGGCGATTGGCGCAATCGGACTAGCGTATGTCGCCTTTACACTATTCAGCGACGACCACGAATCGCAGAGCGGCAATACCGAGCAGGCGGCGGGCAATCCTCAGGACGCCAGAACGGCGACCGGCACGATCGCGCCGTACGCACCGGCTCAGCCAACGAATCAGGCCGCCGCGGTTAAGCCCGCTATCCCCAGCAATGCCGCCAATCCCGCCAAGGCAGCACCGACAATCCTGACCACGCCCGTCGCGCCGCCGTTGCCCCCAGAGCCTGTAAAACCAGCAGCGCCGCAGTTCCGCGATGCCGCACAAGCGCTGCAGGCAGCGCGTCTGGCGTTCCGCGCCAACGACCTCTCCGCGGCACAAGCGGCGCTTGGCACGGCGCAAACGCTGCAGCCCGGCAACGCCGACGCACAAAGCCTGCTGACCGAATTGAAGCCACTCGCCGCGCGCCGCGACGCCGCGTTGCAGGCCGCACAACTGTGCGCCTCGCAGCAGTCGTGGAGTTGCGCGCGCCAGCACGCCAATGAGGCGCTCGCGATCGACACCGGCAACGACACCGCGAAAACGATCCTTGCACGCGTGATTCACGAGACAGGTTGGGCACCGCTCAAGCCACATGCGTAGACCGGCATTCCAGCGAGCGAAAAAGTTTGGATACCGAATTTCATGGCCGTTCGCACGTTCGATTTGTCTGACTGAGCGCATGAATCGTGGCACGCCCGATTGCACTGGCGTTTCACTTTCCCTCTGAGCGGCAACAGACGGACATAGCGGGCGCCATGCATTGAACATGAGAAGGCAAGCCGGCTCACCGGTGCTTCGCGCGCGCCGACGCGAGAGGCAGTTCAACCCTGACAGATAGGTAGATAGACCATGCTGAAGAAACTTCTGACGGGATGGCTGGGGCTGGCGCTGATGATCGTGTCTTCGTTTGCAAGCGCGGAGGCTGCGCACTACAAGATCGTCACCGGTCCGGAACGCGGCACGTATATTCAGATCGGCCAGGATCTGTCGAAGTGGGTGGCGCAGCCGGCCGGCATCGACCTGGAAGTGATGGCGTCGAAGGGTTCGGCTGAGAACGTGCAGCGCATGCGCTTCGAGCCGGGCGTCAAGCTCGCGCTAGTGCAGTCCGATGTGTATCAGGCCTATATCGACATGGCCAACGCGGGCAATGCCGACGCGGGTACGGCAATCCGGCCGCTACGGCTCATCATGCCGCTCTACGACGAGGAAATTAACGTCGTGGTGCGCGCGGACTCGCCGATGAAAACCTTCGCCGACATCAAGGACAAGAGCATCAGCGTGGGCCTGCTCGGCAGCGGCACTGCTCAAACGGCCACGACGCTCTATCACCTGATGTTCGGACAGGCGATTCCGGAGCAGAACGTCCAGCACCTGAGCAACGAAGATGCGCTGGCCGCATTGATCGTCAAGAAGGTGGACGTGGCGATCATCGTGGTCGGGCAGCCGGCGAAACTGTTCAACGACATGAATCCCGAGCTGCTGCAACAGATCCGCCCGCTGAAGGTTGATCCCAATGCGCCCGAAACCACCCGTGCAAAGCAGACGTATTTCCCCACGACACTCCGCGCGACCAGTTATCCGAACTGGCTGAAGGAAGATGTCCCAACGCTGACGGTCAAGGCCTTCCTCGTCACTTACGATTACGGTCTGCGCGATACCGTCGGCAATCTGAATCACTTTGCGGACTCGCTGTGCGCCAACTTCGACAATCTGCAGGAGCATGGGCATCCGAAGTGGAAGCAGGTGAAGCTCGAATTGCCACCTCTCGTGCGCGGATGGAAATACTACGGGCCGGTGGAAAAACATCTGCGCGCGTGTCTCGCGAACAAGAGCGCGGGGATCAGCGCGGCGGCCGCGCAAGCCGCGCAGAAACCACGCTCTTCCTGCACGGATCAGGAGCGTCTGCTCTTGCTGTGTAAATAACGTTGCGTGGCGAGGCGCGCGCGTTCAGGCGTGCGCCTTCGATGCAGCCGACACGTCCATCGCCCGTTGCAGCGCCTCGTACACCTTCGGCCGGTTGCATTGCGACACGTTAAAGCGCAAAAAGCCGGCCGCCGATTGCGACGCGCTGAACACATTGCCCGGCGCGAACACCACACTCTCGGCTAATGCGTGACGCGCGATATCGGCGGCGTCGAGCGCATCGGGCAAGCGCGCCCACACGAATATCCCACCGCGTGGCCGCGTCCACACTTCAAGGCCGGCATAGCCCAGCCGTCTGATCGTCTCCCCCATGGCGTCCGCGAGCTTCGCGCGCATCGATTCCAGATGCCGCCGGTAGGTGCCATCCACCAGCAAACGATGCACGACGCTCGCCGCAAGCTGACCGTTGCCGAACGTGGTGGCCAGCTTCAGGTCGACGAGCGGTTCGATCCACTCGCTGCGCGCCGCGATGTAGCCGCAGCGCACGGCCGCGGACAAGGTCTTCGAAAAGCTGCCGATCGAGACGACCCGCGCGAGACCGTCGAACGCCGCAAGGCGCGGCGCGGGTTCGTCTTCGAAGTCAGCAAAGATATCGTCTTCGATAATCAGCAGATTGTGCTCACCCGCCAGTTTCAGCAGCCGATGCGCAATGGCCGGCGCAAGCGTCGCGCCGGTCGGATTGTGGATCGCGGAATTGGTCACGTAGAGCCGCGGGCGGTGCTCGATCAGCGCCCGCTCGAATGCCGCCAGATCCGGACCGGACGGCGTATAAGGCACACCGACGATGCGGACGCGATGCGCGCGCAGCAGCGCCTGGAAGTTGAAGTAGCAGGGATCGTCGATCAGGACCGTGTCGCCGGGTTCGAGCAGAAAGCGGCAGACGAGATCGAGCGCGTGCGTGCCGCCGTCGGTCAGCACGATCTGCTCGGGCGGCGCGTCCACGCCGTGCTGTGCAAGCCGCCAGGCGAGTTGCTGGCGCAGCGCAGGCAGACCGAGCGGGCTCGCATAGTCGGCGAGCGGCGACTGCGGATCGCGCGCCACGGCACGCAACGCGCGGCGCACGCCGTCTTCCGGCAGCCATGAAGGCGGCATCCACCCGCAGCCCGGCTTGAACACCTTCGCACCGGCCTCCAGCGACTGCCGCGTGAGCCACAGCGGATCGACCTCGCGATCCAGCCGCGGCCCGAGATCGGCGAGCGCAAGCGGCGGCGCATGGCCGGACACGAAAAAGCCGGAACCGCGCCGCGCCACGATCACCCCTTCCGCGACCAGCCGGTCGTACGCTTCTACCACGGTCGACTTCGACACGCCGAGCGTCTCCGTCATCACGCGGATCGAGGGCACGCGCGCCCCCGGCATCAACGAACGGCTGGCGATGCGCTCGCGCAAGCTGTCCATCACCGTGCCGACCCGCGTGCCGACCCGCGTGCCGGCTGGCGCGCCCAAGGGCGCCCGGTTGGTATCGCTTTCCGCCATCTGTACTGCTCCATGTTCGGTACAGTTTGTACGAATTGTACTGATCCGTAGCTTACCCTTTGCAGCGCGAAAGCGGATGCTGTAGGTTCCATTTTCAATGCGCATGGACTCTTTCGATGGACAAGACAACGAACGGCTGGGTGAGCGGCATGGTGGGCGTGTTGATTTTCAGCGGCTCGCTACCCGCCACCCGCATCGCCGTACAAGGCTTCGATCCGGTGTTTCTGACGATGGCCCGCGCGACCATCGCGGGCACGTTGGGTCTGTTGCTTCTGCTCGTGTTTCGCGAGGCTCGGCCCGCGAAGCGCGACCTCGTCCCGCTGGTGATCGTCGCGCTCGGCGTGGTGGTGGGCTTTCCGCTCCTGACCGCCCTCGCGCTGCGCCACGTGAGCGCCGCGCACGCCGTGGTGTTCGTCGGGCTGCTCCCGCTATCCACCGCGATCTTCGGCGTGCTGCGCGGCGGCGAGCGCCCGCAGCCGGCGTTCTGGCTGTTCTCGGCGCTCGGCAGCGGCGCGGTGGTCGCGTTCGCCTTGCGCCACGGCCTTAACGCGTCGCCACTCGGCGATGCGCTGATGCTCGCGGCGATCGTCGTCTGCGGGCTTGGCTATGCCGAAGGCGCGCGGCTGTCGCGCCATCTCGGCGGCTGGCAGGTGATTTCGTGGGCGCTGGTGCTGTCACTGCCGGTGATGCTGCCGCTCGCCTGGTGGGCGCGGCCTGCATCGTTTGAAGGGGTGAGCCATGCGGCGCTGTGGGGACTCGCGTACGTGTCGCTCTTCAGCATGCTGATCGGCTTCGTGTTCTGGTATCGCGGACTGGCGCTCGGCGGCATCGCGGGGGTCGGGCAACTGCAATTGCTGCAGCCGTTCTTCGGCCTGCTGCTCGCCGGTTTGCTGCTGCACGAACAGGTGCCGCTCGCGATGGTCCTGGTGACCGTCGTGGTGGTCGCGTGTGTGGCAGGCGCGCGGCACTTCTCGCGGAGCGCGCCCGTGCGGCCGGCCGTCTGACCGGCGTCTCGCCCGCGTGTGCGTGCGTTCCCTGATTTTGGGACCGCGCGGGGTCGACTGTCGGATGAATATGTCATCATCTCGATAATCGATCCACCACTCGCGCCGCGACTACGATGCCGACCGCATTTGCACAAACCGTCGAAGCCCGCTTTGCCGAACTCACGCCCACCTCCAAGCGCGTCGCCAGTTACATGCTGGCGAATCTCGACCGGCTCGGCCTCGAAAACGCCGACCAGATTGCCCAGCAAGCCGGCACCAGCGGCATCTCCGTGGGCCGGTTCTTGCGCAGCATCGGCTACCAGAACCTGGATGATCTGAAGCGCGAGCTGCGCGGCGCGCAGGAGCGTCCGTGGCTAATTACCGACCGGCTCGACGCATTTCGCCGCACCTCCGGCCAACATGACGAAGCCACACCGGCCGCAAGCGGGCCTGATATTGCCAACCCCGCCCCCAACCCTGCTCTCGCCCACTCGCTCGAACTCGAAATCGGCGCGATCCAGCATGTCTACCAGCTTGCGCAATCGCCGGTGTTTGCCCGCGTGGCCGAACGCATTTCGAACGCTGACGCCGTGTATATCCTCGGTATTCAGTCCACGCGCGGCATCAGCAACGTTCTACAGCTACCTGGAGTACATCCGTCCACGCGTGTTCTATTCGGACGGCATGTCGGGCTCCTATGTCGATTCGCTGAACTCCGAGTTCAAGTCACCGTATCTGATCGTCACCGATACGCGCGCCTATTCGATGATCGCGCGCCGCTATTGCGAGGCGGCCACGCGCCGTGGGCTACCCTTTGCGCTCGTCACCGATATTTACTGTCCGTGGGCGCGCGAATTCGATGGTGATCTTTTGCAGGTGAAGACCGATGTCGGTCAGTTCTGGGACTCGCTGGCGCCGCTCACGTGCCTGTTCAATCTGCTGATTTCGGCGATTGTCGAACGGCTCGGCCCGGGCATCGACGAGCGCGTGGCACGCAACCGCGAACTGCAAAGCGAATTCGACCAGTTCGACCTTTGAGGCCGCGTTTGCGGAAAGCCACGTGATTGACGATCGGCTTACCGGCGGCCTCCGCGCTTCGCAATCGGATCAGGACGCGGTCGTCGCCGCGGCTTCCCCACCGAGATACGCGTCACGGATCCGCTCATCGCCGAGCAGGGACTCCGCCGTGCCTTCGAGCACGACGCGGCCGGTCTGCAACACGTAGCCGTAGTGCGCGATTTCCAGCGCGAGGCTGGCGTTCTGCTCGACCATGAAGAACGTCACGCCTTGCTTATTGATCGTGTCGATCAGTTCAAGCACTTTATCGACGTAGAGCGGTGACAAACCCATCGTGGGTTCGTCCATGCAGATCAGTTTCGGCCGGCTCATCAGCGCGCGCGCCATGGCCAGCATCTGCTGTTCGCCACCCGAGAGCGTGCCCGCCTTTTGCACAAGGCGTTCTTTCACGCGCGGGAACAGGCCCAGCACGCGCTCATAGTCGTCGTCGATGGCAACACGGTCGCGCCGTGTGTATGCGCCCATCAGCAGATTCTCACGTACCGTCATGTCGCCGAACAGCCGCCGCGCCTCGGGTACGGACCCAACACCGCGCCGTACGATCTGCGGTGTACTGAGTCCTGTAATCGCCTCACCTTCGAACGTTATGCTGCCGGAGCGCGGCTTGTGCAGACCGAGAATCAGCTTCATGGTGGTCGATTTGCCGCTCGCGTTGCCGCCGAGCAAACTCACGATCTGCCCGCGCCGCACTTGAAAATTGACGTCGAAATGCACCTGCACGGGACCGTAAAACGTCTCGATGTGTTCGAGTTTCAGTAGAGCGTCGCTCATCGTCGATGTTCCAGAAGTTCAGGCCGCGACGCGCACAGCCGCCGCGCCGCCGACATTGCGATGACCCAGATACGCCTCGATCACACGCGGATCGTTGCGCACGTCGCGCGGCAATCCTTCAGCGATTTTCCCGCCGTTGTCGAGCACGATCACGCGATCCGATAAGCGCATCACCATGTCGAGCTTGTGTTCGATCAGCAGAATGGTCAACCCGCGCGCTTTCAGCTGCTGGATCAGCACCAGCATCTCGGCGGTTTCGGATTCATTCATGCCAGCCGTCGGCTCGTCGAGCAGCAGGATGCGCGGATGCAAGGCAAGCGCGCGGGCGATCTCGACGCGTCGGCGGTTCGCATACGACAGGCTATGCGCCGGATGATCGATACGCGGCGCGAGGCGCTCGCCAAACCCTGCGATGATCTCGCGCACTTCGTCGCGTAACGCCGCGTCTTCACGCCGGATCGAAGCGGGTCCGATCAGCGCACGCGCGACTTCGGCGATGGCGCCGACAATCGGCCAACCCGTGCGGGTAGCGCGCAAACGTGCATGCGCGCCGATCAATACGTTGTCGAGCACGCTCAGATTGCCGAACACGCGGCCATGTTGAAACGTGCGCGCAAGTCCGAGCGCGGCGAGCTTTTCCGGCCGCACGCCGGTGATGTCACGGCCGTCGAATTGCACGCTGCCCGCGTCTGGCGTATCGAGCCCGGTGATCAGATTGAACAGCGTCGACTTGCCCGCGCCGTTCGGCCCGATCACGCTGACGAGTTCGCCTTCCGCAATCGAAAGATCGACGCCGTTCACCGCGGTCAATCCGCCGAAGCGCCGTGTCACGCCGCGCACGTCGAGAAGAGTCTGTGTCATGTGCGCTCCGTCATACCGTTCCCAGCAAACCCTGCGGCCTGAACCGCACCAGCAGCAGCAACACCAGGCCGTAGATCAACATCCGATAGTCTGCCGCCCAGCGGAAAATCTCCGGCAGGCCGATCAGCGCGACCGCGCCGACAATGCCGCCCAGCACGTTACCGAGGCCACCGAGAATCACCATCGTCAAGGCGAGGATGGACACTTGCGAGTCGAAAGTCTGGTTGTTGATGTAGCTATACAGATGCGCCGCAATCCCGCCGCTGATGCCGGCAGCCAGTCCGCCGAACGCAAACGCGATCGCCTTGTAGCGGTTCGGGCGAATCCCGTGGGAGCGCGCGGCGACTTCGTCTTCGCGAATCGCCCGCAGCGTGCGGCCCAGATGCGAGCCCAACAGCCGCGTTTGCAAGAGCGCCAGCACGATCAGCACGCCCAGCGCGAACCAGTAGATCGCGCGAGCGCTGTCGGGCGTCCAGCCAAACACCGACAACGGCGCAATGCCCGCGATGCCGAGCGGGCCGCGCGTCAAACTATCCCAGTTGAGGATCACAAGGCTCACCACTTCGCCGATGCCGAGCGTCGCAATCGACACGTAGTGGCCGCGCAAACGGAACGCCGGATAAACCAGCAGCGTGCCCAGCGCGGCGGTGATCAGGCCGGCGCAGAAGATCGTCACGACGGGTGACCAGCCGAGATTCGTCGACAACAACGCAGAGGCGTATGCGCCGATCACCAGCAACGCAGCATGACCAAGCGAAATCTGTCCAACCGTACCCGCCACCAACGTCAGGCTCAACGCCAACATTCCGTACAGCCAGGCATTGGTGAGCGTTTGCAGGAGATAGGACGAACTGGCGACGAACGGCAGCGCAACCGCAGCCAGTGCCAACGCAATCACCACGGCACGCGGCACTTTCACCGCTTTGCCCGCCGACAGGAACGTGCCCGTCATCGGCTCGGGCGGCAAACGGCGGCTGCCGCTAAAGAGTCCATTGGGACGCCACACCAGAAACAGCAACAGCAAAACGAACGCGAACAGATCGCGGTAACTGGTGCCGAAGATCGCCACGCCATAACTCTCGACCAGACCCAGCAGCAGACTGCCGACAATCGCGCCCGGCACGTTGCCCAGACCGCCGATCAGCAACGCCACCACGCCTTTGAGCGTGGCCTGGAAACCCATCGCCGGATCGATGCTGTTGTAGTACATGCCGACCAGCAAGCCGCTCACGCCGCCGAGCGCGCACGCAATTGCAAACACCGCCTGATTGACGCCGTTGACGTTGACGCCCATCTGCTGCGCCGCGTCCCGGTCCTGCGCAGTGGCGCGTACGGCCCAACCGAGACGCGTGAAACGCAGGAACACATAGAGCACGGCAGCCGCCGTCACGCCAATACCGGCGATCAGCAGATCCAGCGAACCGATCGTTGCGCCGCCGAGGCGAAAGTGCCAATCAGGCAGCGTGCTCGGCACCGGCCGCGGATCGGCGCCGAACAGCAACTGCGCGCACTGATCGAGCACGAAGCTGATACCGATCGTCGCGAGTAGCGGCGCGATGCGTGCCGCGCCCTGCAGCGGCCGCAAGCCAATGCGCTCGATCGCAATGCCCAGCAGCCCGCAGCCGACCACCACCGCCAGCAAGGCCAGCGGCAACGGCAAACCGAGCCGCGTCAGGCACAACCAGCCGATGAAGCTGCCGATCATGTACACCGAGCCGTGCGCAAAGTTAATCAGATGCGACACGCCGAAAATCAGCGCGAGGCCAACCGCCAGCAATGCATAGATATTGCCGACGATCAGTCCGTTGATCGTGTAGTCGAGCCATGAAGCCATAGCATTCAGATCCGGTGAGAAGCAGACACGTGAGCGTTGCTTGTGCGTTGCCCAGACGTTATTTCGAAGCGACCAGCGGCTTGGAACCGTCCCATTGTGCGAACTGATTGTCCTTGACGACCAGGTACACGCTGCGCGCGCCGGCCACGCGACGTGTCTGCGGATCGAACTGCACCTTGCCGAAGATCAGGCTCGGCACGTCCTTGATCTGCTTCAGGCCGTCATGCACTGCCTGACGGGTCACGCCGTAGCGGCGCATGACTTCCGCCGAAACGATCATCGCGTCGTAAGCGCGCGCGGCGAAGGTATCGGGCTCGCCGCTGTACTTCGTGCGATAACGCTGCACGAAGTCCTGCACTTCAGGCCGCTTGTCGCCGGGGAAGAAATTTGATTCGGTGAATACGCCATTCGCGGCCTCACCCGCGAGTTCGAGGAATTTCGGCGAATAGACCGAGCCCACTGCCGCGATCGGTTGCGTCAAACCCGACGAACGCGCCTGGCGCACGATTTGCGCGCCATCCGCGTAGTACGAGATCAGCACGAGCGAATCGGGCTTCGCTTCGTTCACACGCACCAGCGTCGCGCGGAAATCCTTTTCGGTCGGCTGATAGCCTTCCGCCGCGACAACCTGTGCGCCATCCTGCGTGGCCGCTTTCGCAAAAATGTCCTTGCTGGTGCGGCCCCAATCGGTATTCAGATAGAGCACGGCAATACGCTTGAAGCCGAGTTCTTTCGTCGCGTAGTGCGCGAGCAGCGGCTGCTCTTCGGCTTGACTCAGCGCCGTGCTCCACATGTAGTCGCCACCCTTGGTGAAGGCGGGGTGCGAATTGGTGAAGCCGAATTGCACGAGTTGTGCCCGCTGATAAATCGGCGAAGCAGCCATCGAGGTCGTGCTCGACAGGTCACCCAGCTCCAGCAGAATGCGCGGATCGCCGACGAACTTCTGCGCGATCGACACGGCCTGGCGCGGGTCGCCACGGCTGTCCTCGAAGTCATAGGCAAGCGGGCGACCCTTGATGCCGCCCTGGCTGTTGATCTGCTCCAGCGCGAGATCGAAGCCGCGCTTCCACTGCGTGCCGTATTGCGCGTCCTGTCCGGTCAGCGGTCCGCTCACGCCAATGAGATACGGCTCGCCCGTTGCGGCGCCGGCGTAGGCCGGCGAGGTTGCTGCGATGCCCACTACTGCTGCGAGCATCGGCAGCGTTTTCAGCCAGCGTGACCAGTTGGTCCGCGACGATTTGGATTCGTGTTTCATGTTTGCCCCGCCTGTCAGCTTCAAAGTGGGGCCATGTAACCACGGTGAATTCCGGCGAACCAACGAAGTTTTGGGAATATGGTTATCACGCAGGAGAGGATGCCGCCGCTCGCTCGCGGCAACGCAACGAGCCCGTGTTCACGTCCATGCGCTGACACACCGTGGTATCTCGTTGACGCAACTGACTTTTCTCTCTTCCGACACGCGCCATATGAAACAAAATCCGCGCCGCCGCGTCCTCGCCGGCGAATCCGCTTCGCATTTTTTCGGCTGTCGATATCGGAATTCATTATATAAATCCCGCATTCAGACGACCCTACAATGCGCAGACCGAATTGCCAGGGTGAGTCATGGAGCTGCATCAACTCGAAGCATTTTCGGCGGTTATGTCCGCCGGCAGCATCACCGGTGCGGGACGTCTGCTCGAACGCTCGCAGCCGGCCGTCACGCGTCAGATTCAGGAGCTCGAGGCGGATCTCGGCTATGCGCTGTTCAATCGCAACGGTCCGCGTGTGACGCCGACGCATCGCGCGTTTCTGCTTTACGAAGAAGTCGAGCGTTCGCTGATCGGGCTGAAGACCATCGAGCAACGGGCACGCGCCATCGGCCTCGACGAAGCGGAACCATTGCGCGTGGCGGCCACGCCCGCGCTGGCGGCGTCGATCGTGCCGCCCGCCATCGCTTCGCTGCCGCCGCTCGGCCACGCACCGCAATTCCAGTTACGCAGTTTGTCGGCGGAACACGTCGTGCATGAAGTCCTGACTCGTACCGCGGATATCGGTCTGGTGACGCTGCCGATCGGGCATGCGGGACTCGACATCCACTGGATCGCCGAAGCGCCCTGCGTGGCGCTCGTGCAGAGCGGCGATCCGCTAGCCACGCAGCCGAGCATTGCGCTGCGCGATCTGGCGGACCGGCGCATCGTCACCGTGGCGAACCGCTTTCGGTTGCGGCATCGGATCGACGCAGCGTTCGCGGCTGCGCGCATTTCCGCTGACGTGTTTCTCGAAACCAATGCCTCGCTAAACGCAGTGATGGCCGCTCGCGCGGGCGCCGGTGTCGCGATCGTGGATCCGGCCACCGGACTCGGTCTGTCTATCGAAGGTGTAACGGCGCGGCCGCTCGACTGCGCGATTCCGTTCTTCTTCGGCGTCGTGACGCCCGCAGGCAAACCATGCCGCGCGGCCGTCGACGCATTGCTGCGATCCATCGAGCACGCGACCCGTGAGCTGCTGGAAGGCGTTGTGCTACATCCCGCCCAGCAACACGATGCACTGCTACAGCGCGAAACCCGCGTCTCCCGTGCGCGCACCAAACACCCGGAACACACAGCATGAATCGCCTTGCCGCACTCGAAGCCCGCTTGCGTGAAGATCTGCGCTGGCTGGAATTACCCGCACCCTCGTGGGTTCCGCCGCGTTTCGCCGATGCTGAACGCGTGCTCGATGTCGCCGTGATCGGCGGCGGCATGGCGGGGCTCGCCGCGGCGGCGGAACTGCGCTGGCTCGGCATCGACAATCTGCAGGTGATCGACCGCGCGCCGTCAGGACGCGAAGGTCCATGGGTATCGTTCGCGCGAATGGAAACGCTGCGCTCGCCCAAGCAACTCACGGGGCCCGCCCTGCGCATGCCGGCCCTCACGTTTCGCGCGTGGTACGAAGCGCAATTCGACAGCGCTGCGTGGGATGCGCTCTACAAGATTCCGCGAACGCAGTGGATGGACTATTTGCGCTGGTATCGCGAGGTGCTCGATCTTCCGGTGCAAAACGACACCACGTTGACCTCGCTACGTCCTCGCGACGATGGCCTGCTTGAACTCGATCTCGCTGATGCGAGCGGGCAGCGTACGGTGCTCGCGCGGCATGTCGTGCTCGCCACCGGACGCGACGGTTTGGGCGGTCCGTCGGTACCTGGTATCGCCAATACGATTGCGCACCGCTACTGGGCGCACTCCGCGGAGGCAATCGATTTCGCCGCATTGACCGGCAAGCGTGTCGGTGTCGTCGGCGCGGGTGCGTCCGCCTTCGACAATGCCGCGACCGCGCTCGAAACGGGTACGGCCAGCGTCGATCTGTTTATCCGCCGTGACGATATTCCGCGCGTGAACAAGCTGACGGGCATCGGCAGTCCGGGGCTCGTGCATGGTTTCGCCGATCTCGACGATGCGTCCAAATGGCGTTTCCTGCATTACGCACAGACCGAGCAAACACCACCGCCAAGAGACAGCGTGCTGCGGGTTTCACGCCACGAGGGCGCACGCTTTCACGTCGGCAGCCCAATTGTTGCACTCGATGAACGCGACGGCGCGCTCGCGGTAACGACGCCGAAAGGCCACTACGTGGTCGACTTTCTGATCTTCGCGACCGGCTTTCATTCGGATATCGCCACGCGCGCCGAATTCGCGCCGTTCGCCCGCTTTGTGCGGCGCTGGAAAGACCGCTATCAAGCGGACCCGGCGTTGCCTTCGTACGAACTGGCCGAGTCGCCGGATCTCGGCGCCGCGTTCGCGTTTCAGGAGCGCGAGCCCGGCACGTGTGCCGCGCTGACGCAGATCCATTGCTTCAATCATGCCGCGAGCCTCAGCCACGGCAAGCTCTCCGGCGACATCCCCGCGATCAGCGATGGCGCGCAGCGCCTGGCACGCGGCATCGCAAGCCGCCTGTTCGACGCGGATCGCGAGCGGCACTATCAGGCGCTGCTCGCCTTCGATACGGCTGAGCTGCGCGGGGACGAATGGAGCGATGCGGATGCATCGTCCGACACTTCGCGCGCTCGCCTGCAAGCAGAGAACGCAGCTGAAAACACCGATTAACCCGCCGGAGCAGACATGACCGACCTCGCTTCACCGACTCAAGCCGCAACGCCCTCTGGCGCTGACACCATCGACACCCTCGCTGGTCTGCAAGCCGGCAGCGCGCTCGCCGCGATCCGCCACGCGCGCGACAAAGTCGCGCTGCACACGCAACGCAGCGAAGACGCGTTGTTCGATCCGGCGTTGCCCGACTTATCGCTGCAGGAGCGTTTGTTTGCCGCGTGGTATGCCGCGCGCCTTTCGCTCGCCAACGACCTCGCCGATGCCTACGCAGCGAAGCTCATCGCCCTTGGCGCACAGCCGACCACATTCGACGCAATCGAAGCAGGCACGCTCGACGCCGCCACCGACGCTCGCCTGATCGCGATCCTCTCGCACGTCAAACTGCTGACGATCAAGCCAGTCGAAGCACGCCCCGAGCATCTGCAAACGCTGCAGCAGGCCGGCATCACGACACGCGGCATCGTCGCGTTGTCGCAATTGATTGCGTTCGTCACTTATCAATTACGCGTGGTAGCGGGCCTGAAGGCATTGCGCGCCGCACAGGAGGCAGCATGAGTCAGGTGAACACCAGTGCATCGCCGGTTGATCCATTCAACGGCTTCACCTTCGATACGCTCGGCTGGCGCGCATGGCTCGACACGGTCAGCCTCGCCGGCGCCACACTGGAGCAGATCGCCGTGCTCGAAGAGAGCCACCCGCACGCCAAGACCTCCGACTACTATCTGCTGCTGGTCCAACAGGCGGAAATTCTGCGGCAGCGCTCCGGGGTCTTCAACGCGATCATGTATGCGCCAGGAGGCCTGCCGCGCGCCGAGCGCGAACTCGCCAGCACCGTGGTGTCGCGCGTGAACGGCTGCGTGTATTGCGCTTCGGTGCATGCGCAACGATTCGGTCAGCTCGCGAAGCGGACCGACGCGATCGAACAGGTTTTTGAAGATCCGTCGAGTGCAGGCACGACGGAGCGCGAGCGCGCGATCATCCAGTACGCGATCGAACTGACCGACCACCCTGAAAACGTTGACGCCGCCGCCATCAAGCGGCTCGAAGCCAACGGCCTGACGCAGGCGGAGATTCTCGACCTGACTCACGCTATCGCGATCTTCGCGTGGGCCAACCGGCTGATGCTCACGCTTGGAGAACCCGTGTTTCCGCAAGCCGAATAGGTCACCGGTCGCATTGCGGTATCCTCACGGGCTCGTTCAGAAGGAGTATGCATTCATGAAGTTTTCGATTTGCGTGGCGGTTGCCGCCCTGACGCTGACCACCACCGCGTACGCGCAAACCTCGCAAACCTTTCGCTTCGGCGAAGGCCAGAGCTCGCTGCCGTCCGGCAATGCCCATCCGGCACCCGCGCCCGGCGCCCAGGCCCAACAGCCGCAACCGGTGCAGGCCCAGCCACAACCGCAACCGGCGGAACAGGCTCCGGCCAAGCCGAAGCACAAGGCAAAGCATCACCGGCATCATCGCGGGCATGTGACGCAGCCGGATACTTACTCGCATAACTGATCGGCGAAACGCATGCCACGTGCATGCGTCTTCACGACGAAAATCCGTAGCGCCCGGCGCAGCCGCATGGCCGGGCGCTGCGCGCCATCCCTCGATCACGCCGCTCACCTATGCATACGCGGATACTGCCTATAGGTCGCGGCGATTTTTGATTCGCTTCAAATTCTTGCCCGCGGCGGGCATAGTGAAACGTATCCTCAGACTCACCGCCGACAGGACCACGTATGAGCACCACCCGCCCCGCCCCCTCCACGCCCCACTCAGCCGACTCCACTGCCTCCGCGCCCTTGATCCGCGATGCCACCGAAGCCGATCTGCCCGCAATCCAGGCGATCTACGCGCACCACGTACTGACCGGCGTCGCTTCGTTCGAAGAAATTCCGCCTTCCGTCGACGACCTGCGCACGCGGCTCGCGTCGGTACGCAGTCACGGGCTGCCGTACATGGTGGCCGAGATCGACTGCGAAGTCGCCGGCTACTGTTACGCGACGCCGTACCGGCCGCGCCCCGCCTATCGCAACACGATCGAAGATTCGATCTATGTGAGCGACGCCTATCGCGGACGCGGCCTGGGGCGCGTGCTTTTGCAGGCACTGATCGAGCGCTGTGAAACCGGACCGTGGCGGCAAATGGTTGCCGTGATCGCCGACGGCGGCAGCGGCGGTTCGCTGTCTTTGCATACGCAGTTAGGCTTCGAATTGACCGGCACGTTGAAGGCGGTCGGCTTCAAACACGGCCGGTGGCTCGACACCACGCTGATGCAGCGAACGTTGGGCGTGGGCGATTCGACCGTGCCGGATGACGTGGCGCGTTAAAATCCCCTCATGCCCAAAACGCCGCCCCCCATTTCGCCCTCGTCCGACGCCCCGAGCGTCCCGGCAAGCGCCACGCCGCGCAACGAATACACGGTCGACGAACTCGCGCGCGTGAGCGACACCACCGTGCGCAACGTGCGCGCCTATCAGGATCGCGGCCTGCTCGAGCCGCCGGAAAAGCGCGGCCGCGTCGGCGTGTATGACGACACGCATGTCTCGCGTCTGAAGCTGATCAACCATCTGCTCACGCGCGGCTACACGCTCGCGAACATCCAGGATCTGATCATGGCCGTCGACGAAGGCCACGATCTGCGCTCGATCCTCGGTCTCGAAACCGCGATCGGCAGCCGCTGGTCGCGCGAACGGCCGAAAAAATACTCGCTGCTCGAACTGCTGCAAATGTTCGGCGACAAAGCCTCGCCGAGCGCCTTGGGCAAAGCGGTCGACCTGGGTTTGCTGGAGCGCGACGGCCTCTCCTTCGTGTCCGGCAGCCCAACGGCGCTGGCCGCCGGCGCGACCATGGCCAAGGAAGGCATTCCGCTTGCCGACCTGCTCGACGCCGTGGGTATCGCGAGGCCCCATTTCAATGCGGTCGCCAAGGCGCTGGTCGATCTGGTGGTCCGTCAACTGGATCGCTATGACGCCGACGCCCTGCCGCCGCCCGCCGATGTGCCCGCCCTGGTCGACGCGATCTGGCGTGTGCGGCCGCTGGCGATGGTGCTGGTGGAAAGCGAAATGAACCGCGCGCTGGAAGAAGCCTCCGGCGATTATCTCGGCGACCGTGTCGCGGCGATCATGGAAAAGAAGCTGGGTCACGCGCCCGAAAGCACGGCAGCCGAGCGCGCCGCGGCAAAGAAAGATAAACCCAGGAAATAGCATTACACGCGGCCATTTGCTCGCGCTAGCTGTGCTGTTCGCGTGCGCGACGAGCGCCTTCCCCTTCCGCGCGCAAGCTGGCGCTTTCATACCCCGGCTGTTCGCGCGCGCGTCATATTCAAATCTGCATTGCTTCGTTTGATCGGCGGGACGTCCATGCGACGATCTTCGACTAATCGAACGCAATGGAGATTCGCAGCATGTCCCGTCATACCCGTATTTCGCTACACGTCGCCGCTGCGTTGCTGGCGGCGCTCACCACATTCAACGCGACCGCGCAGAGCACCAGTAATGGCAACGGCAGCGAGCCGGCCAACGTGCTGCGTATCGGCTATCAAAAGTCGGGCTTACTCGCGATCCTCAAGGCGCAAGGCTCGCTCGACGAAAAGCTCAAGCCGCTCGGCTATAGCATCAAGTGGTTCGAATTCCCGGCCGGCCCGCAACTGCTCGAAGCGCTGAACGCGAACAGCGTCGACTTCGGCTATACCGGCGCGCCGCCGCCCGTGTTCGCGCAGGCCGGTGGCGTGCGCTTCGTGTATGTCGGCGCGGAGCCGTCAGGGCGTCATGCCGAGGCGATTCTGGTCAGAAGCGATTCCGCGCTGCATAGCGTGGCGGAATTGAAGGGCAAGCGCGTCGCGCTGCAGAAGGGTTCCAGCGCGAACTATCTGCTGCTCGAAGCGCTGAAGAAAGCCGGCCTGCGTTACGAAGACGTTCGCCCGGTGTATCTGGCGCCCGCCGATGCGCGCGCCGCCTTCGAAAGCGGCACCGTCGATGCATGGGCGATCTGGGACCCTTACTACGCGGCCGCACAACAGACGCTGAAGGCTCGTACGCTGGTCGATTATGCCGAGCTCAATAGCCCCAATAATTTCTACGAGGCGACGCGCGACTTCGCGCAGCAGCATCCGGATGTGATCGGTGCGATTCTTGGACAGTTGCGCACCACCGGCCTATGGGTGAATGACCATCCGGTGGAAACTGCTGCGCTGATCGCGCCGAAGGTCGGCCTCGATCAGAAGCTGGTCGAAACCTGGGTGCGCCGTTATCCGTACGGCACCACCGCCGTGACCGACGAGATCGTGCGCTCACAGCAGGTTGTCGCGGATGCGTTTTACGGCGCGCATCTGATTCCGCAAAAAATCACGGTGAAGGACAACGTCTGGCAGAACCGCGACGTGACTGCAGCGCTGGCCGCGAAGTGAAGCGGCAGCGGGGTGGAGCGTTGCCGGGCTGCACGCCCTTACGCATAGCCAGCGTAGTCAGGAAAAGCGGACCCGCCGGTCCGCTTTTTTTACGCCTGGCGCCTTCGCCTTCATTTCACATTGCGAAAAATCCTTGGACCTGTCTTAGAGACAAGGGTCTAACAGCCCGCTTGCGTCATCCGTTGACAGTCTCTATTGTTACATCAATCAATGTAACAGTTAAGAGCCGACAACAAGGAGACGGATCGGATGAACGCACGCATGATGCCCCCCGACGACGCGGCGCCCAACGCATCCGCGCCCGTCGATACCGATATCGCCATCATTGGTTCCGGCTTTGCCGGCCTCGGCATGGCGATCCGGCTGCGGCAAGCCGGCATGACCGATTTCATCATCGCCGAAAAGGCCGAGTCGGTTGGCGGCACCTGGCGCGACAACCACTACCCCGGTTGTGCCTGCGACGTGCAATCCCACGTCTATTCGTTCTCCTTCGCCCCGAATCCGCGCTGGACCCGCATGTTCGCGCGCCAGCCGGAAATTCGCGCCTATCTGGAAGAATGCACGCAACGCTTCGGCATCCAGCGCCATTTGCGCTTCGGCCATGAACTGGCCTCCGCGATCTACGACGAAACCCGCCACCGCTGGCAACTGACGTTCGCGAACGGCCAGCAATGGTCGGCGCGCGTGCTGATTTCGGGGATGGGCGGACTGTCACGCGCGGCCCTGCCGACCATTCCCGGCATCGAGAAATTCAAGGGTAAGGCGTTCCACTCGCAGCACTGGGACCACACGTATCCGCTCGAAGGCAAACGCGTCGCGGTGATCGGCACCGGTGCGAGCGCGATCCAGTTCGTGCCGCAGATCGCGCCGCGCGTCTCGCATCTGAATCTGTTCCAGCGCACGCCGCCGTGGATCATGCCCAAGGCCGACCGCGCGGTGAAGCCGTTCGAACAGTGGCTGTTCAAGCATCTGCCGTTCACGCAGAAGATCATGCGTTCGGCGCTGTACTGCATGCTCGAATCGCGCGCTTTCGGTTTTGCGATTCATCCTTCGCTGATGAAGACCGCGCAGAAAGTCGCGGAGCGGCATCTGCGCCGCCAGGTGCCCGATCCGCAACTGCGCGCCACGCTCACGCCGAACTACACGATGGGCTGCAAGCGCATCCTGATCTCGAACGACTACTTCCCGGCGCTGTCGCGTCAGAACGTGTCGGTGACGACTACGGGTATCGCTCGCGTCGAAGAAGATGCGGTGATCACGACCGACGGCGCGCGTCATCCGGCCGATTGCCTGATCTTCGGCACCGGCTTTCAGGTGGCCGACCCATTTCCGGCGGGCGTGGTGCGCGGCCGTGGCGGCGTCGATATCGTCGATACATGGCGCGACGGCGCGCATGCGTATCTCGGTACGACACTGCCTGGTTATCCGAACTTCTTCATGATCGTCGGTCCGAACACCGGCCTCGGCCACAACTCGATGGTGTTCATGATCGAGTCGCAGGTCGAATACGTGCTGCGCGCGCTGAAGACGATGAACGCGGAACGCGCCGATGCGATCGAAGTGCGTCCGCATGTCGAGCGCGCCTACAACGAACAGATCCAGCAGAAACTCGGCCGCGCAATCTGGTCGACGGGCGGCTGCAAGAGCTGGTATCTCGATCCGAAGACCGGCAAGAACACCACGCTGTGGCCAGGATTCGCCTACAAATTCCGCCAGGCCACCAGCACCTTCAGCATGGACGATTACCTCGCGTATTCGCCCGCGGTGCAGCCGGTGGGCGGCCACGCGGGCTCACAGCAGCAACCCGTGCATGCACATGGCAATGCAGCCGCGACATCCGCCGAAGCAACCTGAAAAAACATAACGACAAGGCACCGTTCAGAGAGGACAGGAGATAAGCCAATGAAGAACTTCACCGACAGAGTGGCCGCGATCACCGGCGCAGGCTCAGGCATGGGCCGTTCGCTCGCGATCCGGCTGGCGCGCGAAGGCTGCCACCTTGCACTCGCCGATCGCAATGCCGCGAGCCTCGCCGAAACCGCGCAGCTCGCACAGGCCGCCGCGCCGCATATCGTCGGCTCGCCGCTGCGTATCACTACGCGTGTGCTCGACGTGTCGGACCGCGCTGCGATGTTCGAATGGGCCGCTGAAACGGCCGCGCAGCATCAGCGCGTGAACCTCGTGTTCAACAACGCGGGCGTGGCATTGTCGAGCACCATCGAAGGCATGGAGTACGCCGACCTGGAGTGGATCGTCAACATCAATTTCTGGGGCGTGGTGCACGGCACGAAGGCGTTTCTGCCTTATATCAAGGCGTCGGGCGAAGGACACATCGTCAATACGTCGAGCGTGTTCGGCCTGTTTTCGCAGCCCGGCATGAGCGGCTACAACGCAACCAAGTTCGCTGTGCGCGGTTTTACCGAAGCATTGCGCCAGGAACTCGATCTGATGAAGTGCGGCGTATCGGCCACCTGCGTGCACCCAGGTGGCATTCGCACGAGCATCGCGCAGTCGAGCCGGATCTCGTCGAACATGGTCGGCTTCATGCTGGAAAACGAACAGCAAGGCAAGGACGATTTCGAGAAGTTTTTCATCACCACCGCCGACGAAGCCGCACGCGTGATTCTCGACGGCGTGCGCAAGAACAAGCGGCGCGTGCTGATCGGCCGCGATGCGCGCGCCGCCGACTGGCTGGCGCGTACGTTGCCGGCCGCTTATCAGGCGCTGGTCGTGATGCAGACGCGCCGCATGAAACGCATTGCGGAAAAGCGCGCACGCCGCGCCGCGCAAGTGGACGGCCGACGTGCGTGATGCAGCGCCTGACGGCGTGCAGCGCGCAATGCAATCCACACGATCAACAGGACATAAAGGAAAACAGGGAGAATGGCCATGATGCCGGTTCGCCGCGACCTCCGCTTCAACTTACCGCCCGAACGCGCCTCGGATTGGCACGTGCAGGGCTCGCATGTGACACACTTCTTCAACGCGCTTTCGCTGCTCTTCCCTGCCGGCGAACGTTTCTTCATGGACAGCGTGCGCTACTACCGCGACCAGATCGACGACCCGGTGCTGAAAAAGCAGGTGCTCGGCTTCATCGGCCAGGAAGCGATGCATACGCGCGAGCACATCGAATACAACGATCTGTTGCAAGAAGCGGGTTTGCCCGCGCATAAGCTCGACAAGCGGCTGTGGGCGATTCTCAACTTCGGCCGCAAGATCCTGCCGCATTCGTATCAACTCGCGGTCACGGTCTGCCTCGAGCATTACACGGCGATGCTGGCGGGCCTGCTGCTGGAGGACGCATCGCGAATCGGCGGTTCGGTCGAAGGCTATACGCAGATGTGGACGTGGCACGCGCTCGAAGAAACCGAACACAAGTCGGTTTCGTACGACGTGTGGAATACGGTGCTGAAGCCCGGCCTCGGACGCTATCTGCTGCGCACTGGCACGATGCTCGCCACGACGCTGACCTTCTGGCTGATCGTGTTCGACTTCCACGTGCGTCTGCTAATCGCCGATCGCAAACGCGGCGGCCATATCCGCGGCATGTGGCGCGTCGTGAAGTATCTGTACGGCCCGCGTCATGGCGTGTTTCCGCGTATTGCCGGCGAATGGCTGAGTTTCTTCCGACCGGGCTTCCATCCGTGGGATCACGACAATCGCGCGCAACTGTCGCGCATTGACGGCCTAATCGCCGCGGTGGACGCCACCAACGCCGCCACGCCGAGCGCACGTAAAGCCGCACGACGCGGCGTGCAGGCGGCCGCGTGATACGCGACACGCTGTCGGTCCAGGCCGGCGACGTGCGTCTCGCGGTCTACGTGAGTGGACCGCGAGACGCGCCGCCGATCGTGCTGGTGCACGGTTATCCGGATTCGGCGGCGGTGTGGGAGCCAGTGCGCGCGCAACTCGACGCGCGCTACCGCGTCATCAGCTATGACGTGCGCGGCGCAGGGGCATCTGACGCACCCGGGTCACGCGCGGCTTACCGGCTCGAACGGTTGGCCGCCGATCTCGCGGCCGTCGCCGATGCAACGTGCGGCGCGCGACCGTTTCACCTGGTCGGCCACGACTGGGGTTCCATTCAAAGTTGGGAAGCGGTCACTGATCCGGCCTTCAAAGGCCGCATTGCGTCGTACACATCGATCTCAGGGCCGTGCCTGGATCATGCGTCTTTCGGCTTACGCGGCGTTAGCGCTGGTGATGATGCTGGTGCTGGTGCCGATCGTGCGGAACAGTCCAATGCGCATCAGACAGCCAAGCGCCCGTTCGGCAGCGGCCTTCGGCAAACACTCAAATCCTGGTACATCTTCTTCTTTCACCTGCCGTTGCTGCCGGAGCTGGTATGGCGCGCGGGCGGCGCACGCACGTGGCCGTTATGGCTGCGCCTGACCGAACGGGTACGCCCTGAACGCGATCCTGCGCAGATGCGTAACGCGATCAACGGTCTGAATCTTTATCGCGCCAATTTCATCGACAAGTTGCTGCACCCGCGTGCGCGCCATGCGCATGCGCCAGTGCAATTCATCGTGCCGCTGCGCGATCGCTACGTCGGGCCCGAGCTCTCCATTGGACTCGAAGGCTGGCTCGGTCCGTATAGCCGCACCGAAATCGATGCCGGGCATTGGGTCGTATTGCGCGAACCCGAGCGTATCGCGGCAGGCATCGAGCGCTTTGTCGAGCAGCACCGGGCACTGCAAGCAGACAACGGCGGCCCCGGCGCCTCGTCGGTCACCGGTCGCGCGGCAGGCGTGTGAACAGCGTCGGATAGTCGATCACGAGGCCGTCTTCATCCACCGTCAGGTCCGCGGTGAAATTGCGGAAGATGCCCTCATAGCGATATACGCGATTCAATTCGATGCACGAATACGCCTGCCCGGCACGCGTGACCTCTAAATCCGGCGTCGAAATATAAGCCACGGAAATCGGCTGACGTTCGCCTTCGGCCAGTTGCAAACGGCGGATCGGCAACGTGTTCGTATAGGGCGTGGCGGCGATATCGATATCGATGCAGCCTTCAATCGCGCTCAGCACGAGGCCATGCCCGTCGTGCCAATGGCCGGCGCCGTCGCCGTGCAATTCCAGCTCAGCGCCGCCGACGATCTTCAGCCACGCATACGTGGTGCGCCATTGCGCATCGCAGCGCACCTTATAGTGCAGGCCATATTCCTTGCCGTAGCGCTGCCCGACCAGGACGCTTTCCACCGCAAAGCCGTCCGCGCGCGCGTCGAACACCAGATGTTCGAAGCCGTCGCCTTCTTCCGATGCCCACCTTAGTTCACGCATCAGCCTGTCTCCTTGTGGAACGGCGCGGCAAACGCGCCGGGTTTCTATCGTAGCGCGAAAATTTTCGGTTCGCCGACGCATCGTTTTCCGGCTTTCGGCTCTATCGTGCGCATGTGTCGCAAATAGCCACTATCAACGGCGGCGATGCCCGGCGCGGCGCCAGTAGCCTATGCTCGCGGTTTATTTTCAACCTGACCCGCTGCGCGTGCCTCACCGGCACGCGGCAAAGTCGCGCCGCATCGAATCCGCCGCCCTCAAACCATGCACGCCGCCGCAACCGAAGCACACTCCGCCGCCTTGCGCACCCTGCTGCGCAGTTTTGGCCAGATCGTGCTGCAACCGAACGCCTTCACCGGCGCGTGCCTGCTGGGCGCGTGGCTGCTATACGATCCACGTCTCGCTTGCGCGGCGCTGATCGGCGCGATCGCGGCCAACGTGAGCGCGGTGCTAGCCGGCTATCGCGAGGACGACACGCGCGCCGGCCTGCATGGCTTCAATGGCGCGCTGGCCGGTCTCGCCGCGTTCAGCTTCATCGCCGACAACGCGACGGCCGCCGCCGTGGCCATCCTGGCTGCGACAGGCACGGCATGGCTGCTGGAACCGTGGTCGCGCTGGTTGCGCGCGCGTGGTCTCGGCTATTTCTCGAGCCCCTGTTTGATCGTCACGTGGCTTTGGCTGCCGCTGGTGACACGTGTCGCTCAACAAGCAAGCCTCGCCACCGAACCCACGCTCAGCGCGGTGCAATTGAGCAGCGGCTTACTCGCTGGATTCGCGCAAACCGGCTTTGCGTCCGGCGCGTTGGCAGGCGTGCTCATATGGATCGGCATTGCGGCTGCGTCAAGACGGCACGCGTTGTGGGCGCTGGTCGGCGCGGGCCTCGCGAGCGTCATGCACCTGCTGCTCGGCGCGAGTGCAAGCTCGTTCGACGCAGGCCTGTTAGGATTCAACGGCGCGCTGACCGCGATCGCACTGACCGATTGCGGCATCGCGATGGCGCTCGGCGGTGTTGTGCTTTCGGTCGTGCTGCAGATGGCGGCTGCTTACTATGTGTTGCCGGCCATGACCGCGCCGTTCGTACTCTCGACGTGGAGCATGCGGTGGCTCACTGGCCGTTTTACGCAAGGTACGGCAGTGGCCGGAGCGGCGAAGCGTGTCGACTCCGGAAGGCGTGTCGCGTCGTCAGCATCGTTCAGGCGCCCGGGTTAGCACTGCGGGTTTGGGTTGAAGATTTGGGCCAAGGGCTTAAGCCTCAGGTTTGAGTGCAGATCCTGGCCGCGGGTTTAACCCACGGACCCAAGTCGCAACCACAGCTCATCAAGCAATCTCAGGAGACAGACATGTCGTTCACCCACACGCCCACTGGCCGTGTCGCCGAGGCGGAGCCAAGATCCGAAGCGGAACAGCAGACCCGCGTCGACCTGGCGGCCGCCTATCGCCTCGCAGCGCTCAACAGCTGGGACGATCTGGTCTACACGCATATCTCGGCCAGCGTTCCCGGCGAACCCGGTCACTTCCTGATCAACCCGTTCGGCCTCGCATTCGACGAAGTGTGCGCGTCGAACCTGGTGAAGATCGATATCGAAGGCAACATCGTCGGCGCGAGCGAGCATCCGGTCAACGCCACCGGCTTCGCGCTGCACGCCGCCGTACACGCGGCACGTGCCGATGCTTTCTGCGTGATGCATTTGCACAATACGGCAGGCGTGGCGGTTTCCGCACAACCGGCCGGCTTGCTGCCGGCGTCGCAACATGCGCTGCGTTTTTATGGCCACCTCGCGTATCACGATTACGAAGGCCTCGCCTTTACGCCGACCGAAGGCGAACGCCTCGTCGCGCATCTCGCCAACAAACCGGCCATGCTGTTGCGCAATCACGGCACGCTGACGGCCGGCCGCACCGTCGCCGAAGCCTATGTATTGATGGCGACGCTGATCAAGGCCTGCGAAATCCAGCTGCAGGCGCAAGCATGCGGCAGCGAACTTGTCGTGCCGGGCGATGCCGTCGCAGCACGCACAGCCGATCAACTGTACGACGGCGGTGCGATTGAAGGCGCGGTGGAATGGCCTGCGTTGCTACGCAAGCTCGATAGGCTCGATCGCACATACCGCGATTGAATTCACTTCTCAACGTCACTCATCACGGAGTCATGCAATGCCCACGTTTCGTATCGAACTCTTCGAAGGCCGCTCGCTGGAACAAAAACGCCAGTTCGTCGAAGCCATTACCAAAGCGACTTGCGAATCGCTCGGCGTCGAACCGAACTCGGTGGACATTATCCTGACCGACGTCAGACGCGAAAACTGGGCAACGGGTGGGCGTTTGTGGTCCGAACCGGACGCTTGATTGTCCGTATTGACCATCCAACGTCTTAATCCTGTCCGATTGTCACAACAGATTCGCGGCCTGTGAGCTGAAAAGCCGCCACTGGGTCTGTCCGTGGACAGTAGCGCGACACGGGGCGCTTCGCGACTGAACCGAAGTCCGTGCGCCATAGAAAATGCTGCGCGCGTTGCGCGCGCAGCAGGTACTTCTGGGTGACGCGTATCTGAAACGCGTCGGCGTGGCAGTGTCGACAGACGCCGCCACGCCACCCGGCAATTAGAACCGGTGGATGATGCCTACGCCCGCAGCAAACTGGCTGCGTGACGAGGACGGCGCGCTGT